>NZ_JAQQCJ010000028.1:0-110196 GCF_046030495.1 Paraburkholderia strydomiana | reverse complement strand
ATTAAAGGTGCGGACGTCGCGCCGTAACAGGCCACCCGACAGGCCCACCCGATCCCGCTCCGCCACGCGCAACCAACGCATGGCACATCAGCCGCCTGGCGGCCCCCCATCTCAACCCGGCCGCCAACTGAAGGCCGGACCGCTCGCGGCATGCGCGTCGTCCTGAACGCGGAGTCAGAAAACTCCCGCCGCTCTGGCGCCTTGCTCTAACCCGACTTGTACCGCACCTGCTCAAGAGCTAACCACCAAGCTACCCGAGTCCCCCACACCGGCGGATTCCAGAAACCTGCCGACAAACTCTCCTCGCAGTTCATCGCCTCTCATCCCGACTAAGCTTGCTTACGCACTGGTGTCTGATCAGGCACACCAGCGACGAGGCGATTGAGTCGTTCGCTCGCCGCCGTGATGGCCCAAAGAGGCGCACTGTGCAGTTGCCGGTCATAATTCGTGGCGAGCGACGCAAAAAGCGCGAACCCCGCGCCGTCCAATCGCCACTCGCCGGTCTCCCGGCCAATATCGAACACCGCCGACACAGCGCGGTCCGCCGCGCCGAGTTCCTCGCCGCTAATCAAGCCGAAGCCGGACTCCGCCAAAAAGCCAGTCAGCAGCACGATCTGTGTAAGCGTCTGCGCGTCGGCCTTGCTGCCGACGCCACGGCGCAATGCGTCGAGCGCCAGGTGCACCCGCAATGCGAGGTCGTCGGCGATCGGCCGGGCGATCGGCAACAGCATGGCCTTGGCATGCCGCGCGCGCGTCGCACCTGCGTTGCGGGAAAAGGGAATAGGTTGTGCCATGAAGGTCCGGTGTTTGTGCCTGTGCAGATGCAATAACGGCGCGGCCCGAAAAAGGTTGAGCCCTCGTCGTCGATCCCACCGACTCCCGGTTGAAAACACCGGTTGCAGCCACTTCCGCATGAATCGTGCTCGCCTCGCTGGAGCCCGTGCGTATCTTTTCAATTCAGTCGGGTGACGCGTTTCGGCCAATCGCCATGGCGCAGCGTGCTTCACCGCGAGACCTTCTGTTACGAACGGCGATGACAGAATGAGCCAAGAGTCGCTGACAGTGCCCGCTCCACGTCTGCGGAAAGTTAAACGCCAACCATCCCGAAACCCGTCACCTGTTGCCGACAAACCCCATCACTGTTCCCCATCCCCATCCGACGGCGCCACACTGCGCGCCCGCACCCGTCGACGGATCTCGGAATCCAGAATCAAACGTCCCCGCAGTTTTCCCTTCATCCGCTTCACGTAGCGTGGCGCCTCGGTCATGTGGATCACCATCAACTCACGCACCTTCTCCGCATCGCGCTCACGCGCCGCTTTCGTGATTGCTTTGTGAATCTTGACGTTCGCCTGACCGAACCGTTCATGCTCGGCTTGCGGCGTGTCGTTACGAAATTCGATGAGCTGCCGGATCATTTCATTGATCAGCTCACAACTGAAACGCAGAAACGGATTCGGATTCGCTGCTGCCAGAATGTCATGAAAGTTCACGTCTTCCTGACGTTGCCGCACGATGTCCTGGCCGCCACGCGAAGACGCGGGTCGATCGCAACACGCAATGCTCGCTTCGAGTGCGTCGAAGTCCTGCTCGGTCAAATGCGGGACGGCTCCGGCCGCGAGTTCCGGCTCCAGCAATTTGCGCACGGTGTAGATGTCGTCGATCGACACGTCCTTGAAGAACAGATAGTTCTGCAAAAGCTGCAGCGTGCGATCGAGCGGCACTTCCACCACCATACCGCCACCACTCGGGCCAGTCGTCACCTTGATCAGACCTTGCACCTCGAGTGACTTCAACGCTTCGCGGATCGTACTTTTGCTCACTGAAAAGAGTTGCTGCAACTCCACCTCGCGCGGCAGGCGATCACCCGGCTTCAGGTCTTTCTCTGTGATGAGCCGCTTGATTTCTTCCGCGACCAGATCGCCGCGCTTCTGCTGTTTGATCTCTATCGCGGCGCGAGCCTTGGTTCGGTCCGTGGCCATATTCGATTCTCCCAGTTTGTCCCGCACGATTCCCGATCGATCCGCCGGCCACTTCACGGTGAGGAGCGACACTGGGAGACGGCCAGGAATTTTGCCTTATTGACACTCGAATTTATTGTACCTACGATCAAGTCCAACCTATTTATCATGATAAATAGAACAAAGCCGAAGAGGTGGAAAACTTCAAACGGCCAGCAAGCTCAAGCAGTCGGTCGCATCGCGTGTGCAGTTTCGTAGCCGGTCAGTGCGTGTCTCTTTCAAGGAGCGTCATTTTGAATCGCCGAAATATGTTGAAGCTGGCCGCGTTGTCGGCCGTTCCGGGGACGTTGGGCTCGCTGGTCGCGCGTAGTGCGTTCGCGCAGACGGGCACCGTGCAGTTCGCGTGTCCGGTGCCGATGTCGGGACCATTCGCCGCTAATGGCAAATACGCCGACCTCGGCATGAAGCTGGCCATCGAGCAATACGGCAAGGTTCTTGGTCAGCCACTTGCCTATACGGTGCTCGACACCGAGGGCAAGCCCGCTACCGCGGTGCGCCGCGTGCAGGAAATCGCGCAGCAAAAGAACGCTCGCTTCTTTGCGGGCGGTATTTTGTCCTCCGAAGCATTGGCGATGGGCAAGGAAGTGCAGAAGGCAGGGGGCATTTTCATCACGACCGCGGGCGCAGACGAAATCACCGGCAAGGACTGTAACGCCGCCACGTTCCGCTGGTCGGTGCCGACCTATGGTGCGATCGAGCAGACCGTGCGTCCGCTGATCCAGACGTTACCGAAAGCAAAGCGCTGGTACACCATCACGCCGCAATACGTCTTCGGCGACGGCTTGCTGTCGGCAGCCAAAGCGGTCTTCAAGGAGAAGGGCATCGAGCATGTGGGCAACAGCTACCATTCGCTCAATGAGAAGGAATTCAGTGGTTATCTGACGAATGCCGTCGCCGCGAAGCCCGACGTTCTGCTGATTCTGAACTTCGGCTCGCAATCGTCCGATACGCTTCGCCAGGCCGTGAGTTTCGGCATGAAGAACAATTGCACGATTCTGATGGCGTGGGCGTCCGGTCTCGAGCAATTCGAATCGCTCGGCGCGGACCTGTGCGATGGCGTCTATTTTGGTGCACAGTATTGGCATGGCATCGATTCGCCGCTCAATCGCGATCTCGTCAAACGCGCCAATACGGCATTCAAGGCGAACCCTAACTACAGCCTCGCCGGTTCCTATATTTGCACGAAGATCCTGCTCGACGGCATCATCAAGGCGGGGACGGTCGATCCGAAGAAAGTGGTTGCCGCACTCGAGGGCATGAAATACGACGGTTTGACCGGCCCCGAAGAGGTTCGCGCGGGCGACCATCAGGTGCTGAAGAACTACTATCTGCTCAAGGGCAAGGCGAAGAGCAAAATGAAGAGCGCCGACGACTACGCGGACATCGTGAGCTCCGGCCAGTCCTTCCTGCCGCTCGACAAGACCGGCTGCAAGATGTCGTGATGCCCTCGTGCTGCATGCAAGCGCGGCACGTTCATTGCAATCGCGAGCCGGCATCGCGACACCTCTTTGCCACACCTATCGCACGGACGCCATGAACGTTTATCTTCTGCAGATCGTCAACGGCATCGGAGTGGGGATGCTGTATTTCCTGCTCGCAGTCGGTTTGTCGATCGTATTCGGCCTGCTGCGTTTCGTGAATTTCGCGCACGGCGCGTTCTATCTGCTAGGTGCGTACTTCTGCTATCAGGCGATGCAGTGGTCGATGAGCTTCTGGACAGCGCTCGTCGTCGTGCCGATTGCTGTCGGCGCGCTTGCCTGGGTCGTCGAGAAACTGATTCTGCGGCACGTCTATGCGCAGCAGCACGAGTTTCATATTCTCGTGACCGTGGGCCTCGCACTCGTCGTGCAGGAATGCGCGATCCTGATCTGGGGGCCGCTGGGCGATAACGTCGCGGTGCCCGACATACTGAACGGCGTGGTGATCTGGGGCAGCTTCGTCTATCCGAAGTACCGTCTATTCGTGATTGGTTTCACTGCCGTGCTGGCCGCGCTCTTGTGGTGGGCGCTGGAAGGTACGCGACTCGGCAGCGCGGTGCGTGCCGGCAGCGAATCGACCGAGATGGTGTCGCTGCTCGGCATCAACGTATTGCGCGTTTTCAGTCTCGTGTTCGCGCTCGGCGCGGCAACCGCGGCACTGGCAGGCGTGCTGGCCGCGCCGATTCGCGGCGTCGATCCGTTCATGGGCATCGAAGCGCTCGGGGTTGCATTCGTCGTGGTCGTGGTCGGCGGCATGGGTAATTTTCTCGGTGCGCTCGTCGGCGGCCTGCTGGTGGGGATCGTGCAAAGCGTGATGAGCACCTTATGGCCGGAAGGTGCGCGGCTGATGATCTACGTCGCGATGGCCGCGGTTCTGCTGCTGCGCCCGAACGGTTTGCTCGGGAGGGCGGCATGATCGACACATCGAAGCCCGCCATGCAAAGTATTCGCTCTTCCTCGGCTCAGCAGGGCATGAAGCACACGCTGCATCGCTATCGTTTCCTGCTGCTTGCGCTGCTGGTCGTGTGCGTCTTGCCACTGACACTGCATTCCGGCTCGCTCGCCACGGAAGTACTGGTGTTCGCGCTTGCCGCGCTCGGCTGCAATCTGCTGCTCGGTCACACAGGCCTGTTATCGTTCGGGCAGGGTATCTTCTTCGGACTCGGCAGCTATTGCGCGGGACTGGTGCTCACCAGAACCGCATTGCCGCTGCCCGTCGCGCTGCTCGCGTCGGCTGTGACCGGCGCCGCGGCAGCCGCCGTGGTGGGCTGGTTTTCGATTCGCCAGCGCGGCACGTACTTCGTGATGTTGACGCTCGCGTTCGGCCAGCTCTTCTATTTTCTGGCCTATACCACGCCCGATCTGACCGGCGGCGACAATGGCCTGCTCGACATTCCACGCCCTGCGCTGAGTCTGTTTGGCAAATCGGTCGTCCCGTTGACCTCGCCGTGGCAATACTACGGCTTCGTCGCAGTGCTGTTTCTCGTGGTGTTCTGGCTGCTGATGCGCGTATCGCATTCGGTATTCGGCCGCACGTTGCTCGCGATTCGCGACAACGAGGCGCGGGCGGCGGCGGTAGGCTACGACGTCAAGCGCTTCAAGCTGATGGCGTTCGTGATTTCAGGCGCGGTCACCGGACTCGCCGGGGCGCTTCATGCGCTGATGACCGGCATCGCGCCGCTCTCCAATATCGACTACCACACGAGCGAGATGATCCTCGTGATGACGGTGATCGGGGGCACCGGCAATCTGTTCGCGTCGGTCCTGGGCGCGGCGTTCTATGTGCTGTTCGCCGACTGGCTTTCGACGCTGTGGCCGCGCTGGCTGTTGCTGCTCGGCATCGTACTGATCGCGGTCAGCCTGTTCATGCAGCGCGGACTCTGGGGATTGGGCGAGCGCATCTGGCATGCACTGCGCCGCAAGCCGTCCGCCGATGCGGACAATGACCCGGACAATACAGGCAACGGCGCGAACAAGGAGGCCGCATGAGCGAAGCCATTCTGCGAGCGAACGGCATAGTAAAGCGCTACGGCAAATTCACCGCGCTCTCCGATGTGAATCTGAGCATCATGCCGCGCACGGTGCATTCGGTGATCGGTCCAAACGGTGCGGGCAAGACCACGCTCTTTCACGTATTGACCGGCACGCTTCCCATTACTGAAGGCAAGATCGTCTTCGACGGCCACGACGTCACGCGTGAACCCGACCACAAGCGCGTGCGCCGCGGCGTCGCGCGATCGTTTCAGGTGACGAGCCTGTTTGCCAATCTGAGCGTACGCGAGAACCTGCGCCTCGCCGCGCAAGGCGTCGATGCGGTGCGCGCGCTGAATGCGTGGACGCCGCCGCACGGTGCGCTCGCGTATGCGGACACTGTCGACAGCGTGCTCGAGCGGCTCGCGTTGCAGCGTTTCAGCGAGGTCCCGGCGGCCGCGCTGTCGCACGGTCAGCAGCGGCGGCTCGAAGTCGGCATGGCGCTTGCGGCGCGGCCCAAGGCGATTTTCCTGGACGAACCGACCTCGGGGATGGGCATCGACGATCTCGACGACATGAAGCAACTGATTCGCGGCCTGCGCGACGATTACACGGTCGTGCTGATCGAACACAACATGGGCATCGTGATGGACATCTCCGACACGATTACCGTCATGCAGCAAGGCCGCGTGCTGGTGGAAGGGCGGCCGGACGACATTCGCGGCGACGAGCGCGTGCGCAGCGCGTATCTTGGCAATATGATCACCGGAGGCCGCGCATGATTCTCGACGTGCAGCAGATTCACGGCTTCTACGGCAAGAGCCACATTCTGCAAGGCGTGTCCTTGCAGATTGGCGATGGCGAAACGGTCACACTATTAGGCCGGAACGGTGCTGGCAAATCCACCACGCTCAAAGCGATTGCCGGCGTCGTCGCGCCAAGACGCGGCGAGGTGACGTTCAGCGGCGCGCGGATCGGCGGCATGCCACCGCACAAGATCGCCTCGCGCGGCGTGTGCTTCGTGCCCGAGCATCGCGGCATCTTTCGTCTGCTCACGGTCGAAGAGAACTTGCGGCTTGGCGCACGCAAGGATTCGCCGTGGCAACTGGAGGACATCTATCGCATCTTTCCGCGCCTAAAGGAACGGCGCATGAACGGTGGCGCACAACTGTCCGGCGGTGAACAGCAGATGCTCGCGATTGGCCGCGCGCTGATGAATCACCCGCGTCTGCTGATGCTCGACGAGCCGGTGGAGGGACTGGCGCCGGTGATCGTCGAGGAAATCGTCGCGCAGCTCAAGCTGATCCGCGAAGCGGGTGTCGCGATTCTTCTGGTCGAGCAGAACCTTGAAGTCTGCACGCAACTCGCGGACCGCCACTACATCATCGAACAGGGCGTGATCGTCTATTCGGGCGACAACGCGTCATTCTCCGCGGACGAGTCGATCAAGGACCGTTATCTCGGCGTGGGCGTCGTTTGACGCCGGCGCTGTCTTCAATACGAGGAAGCATCGATGCAAGTTCATGAATCAACAACCGTCGCGACGCCCGCCGATCTGCGAGTCGACGGCCCGCGGCTGTGGGACAGTCTCATGCAACTCGCGCAGATCGGCGCCACCGATAAAGGCGGAGTGTGCCGGCTCGCGTTGACGGAGCTGGACCGCCAGGGGCGCGAGCTTTTTATCGCGTGGGCGAAAGAGATCGGCTGCACCGTGCGGATCGATGCGATCGGCAATATCTTCGCGCGCCGCGCCGGTTTGCACGACGACCTGCCGCCGGTGATGACCGGCAGCCACATCGACACGCAACCGACGGGCGGCAAATTCGACGGCAATTACGGCGTACTCGCGGGTCTCGAAGTGCTGCGCACCCTGGCCGAGGCCAACGTGCAAACGCTCGCGCCGCTGGAAGTCGCGGTGTGGACCAACGAGGAGGGCTCGCGCTTCGTGCCGGTGATGATGGGCTCGGGCGTGTTTGCCGGCGCGTTCACGCTGGAGCATGCGCTGGCGCAACGCGATCGTGAGGGCGTGTCGGTGCGCGATGCGCTGACGGCGATCGGCTATGCCGGTGAGAACGGAAAACCGCATACCGTCGGTGCGTATTTCGAAGCGCATATCGAACAGGGGCCGGTGCTCGAAGCGCACGATAAAACCATCGGCGTCGTGCAAGGCGCGCTTGGCCAACGCTGGTACGACGTGACGGTGCAGGGCATGGAAGCGCACGCGGGGCCGACGCCGATGGAATTGCGCCGCGACGCGCTACTCGTCGCGGCCGATCTGATTCACGCGGTGAACCGCATCGCGCTCGACCACGCGCCGCACGGCCGTGGCACGGTGGGCTGGCTCGACGTGCATCCGAACTCGCGCAACGTAATCCCGGGCCGCGTGACGCTCACGGTCGATCTGCGTGCCGCCGACGACGCGACGCTCACCGCGATGGACACCGCCTTGCGCGCCGCGTGCTCGACGGCGGCCGAGCAGGCCGGCATCGCCGTCGACGTCGAACAGGTCGTGTATTTCCCGCCGCAGCCGTTCGCGGCGAACCTGGTCGCCGCGGTGAAGCAGGGCGCGGACGCACTCGGCTTTTCGTCGATGGACGTGATCAGCGGCGCGGGCCACGATGCCGTCTATCTGGCGCGCGTCGCGCCCGCCGCGATGATTTTCGTGCCATGCAAGGACGGCATCAGTCACAACGAAATCGAAGACGCGCGCGCCGATCATCTCGAAGCCGGTTGTAACGTGCTGTTGCAGGCGATGCTGGATGCCGCGTGGAAGCTCGGGAGCGCAAACGCATGAAGATCCTCATCGCGCGGATGAATCACGAGACCAACACGTTCTCGCCGGTGGCGACGCCGCTCGCCGCATTCGGCCGCAACGGCCCGAGCTATGGCGACGACGCGTTCAACGACAACAAGGGCATGCAGACCGCGATGGCCGCGTTCATCGACGCCGCCGAGCGCGAGCATGCGGAGATCGTCACGCCGATATCCGCTTCGGCGAATCCGAGCGGACCGGTCGAGGCCACCGCTTACGATGCGATCTGCGACGCAATCGTGGCGGCCGCCGGCGGTTGCGATGCCGTGATGCTCGATCTGCATGGCGCGATGGTCGCCGAGAATTCGAACGACGGCGAAGGCGATCTGCTCGAACGCGTGCGTGCATTGCTGCCCGATGCGCCGATTGCGGTCGCGCTCGATCTGCACGGCAATGTCACGCAGAAGATGATCGACAACGCGGATGTGATCGTCAGCTTCAAGACCTATCCGCACGTCGATATGTACGAGACGGGCGCGCACGCGGCGCGTCTGATGTTCGATCTCGTGCATGGCAAGACGAAGCCGGTGATCGCATGGCGTCAGCCGCCGCTGCTCACGCACACGCTGCGCAGTGCGACCGCCGAAGGCGCCATGAAACGCGCGGTGGACGCCGCGCGTGAGGCCGAGGCCGACGGCATGCTGGCGGTGTCGGTGTTGTCCGGCTTTTCGCTGGCCGATATTGCCGCGCCGTGCATCAGCGTCGTCGTGGTGAGTAACGGCGCGCGTGACGAGGCCGAAGCGGTGGCGGAACACATCGCGCGGCAGATCTGGGACGAACGCGAAGATTTCGTCTATCGCAGCGCGCCGCTCGCGGAGTCGGTCGCGCAAGCGGCCTCGCTCGCGCAGGGCGCCGACAAACCCGTGCTGTTGCTCGATCACGGGGACAACTGCATGTCGGGCGGCACCTGCGACACGATGGATCTGCTCGAAGAAGCGTTGAAGCAGAAGCTCGAAGGTATCGTCAGCGGGCCGTTGTGCGATCCGCAAGCGGTCGCGGCGTTGATGTCGGCGGGCGTCGGCAGCACGGTGACCGTGACGATCGGCAACAAGGTTGCGAGCGACGCGTTGACGCCGCGCCCGCCGCTGGCCGTGACCGGCGTGGTGCGTGCGCTGACCGACGGCGAATACGTGATCAGCGGTCCGACGTACACCGGCCAGCGCGCTTTCATGGGACGCGCCGCGGTGCTCGACACCGGCACCGTGAAGCTCGTGATGACCGAGCACACGCACGAACCGTGGGACCTGGGCGTGTTCGAGAGCGTTGGTATCGATCCGCGCCGCGCGCGCTTTCTGCTGCTCAAATCGCGCATGTACTGCCGGCCTGTTTTCGTGCCGATCGCCGCTGCGCTCGTGGAGTGCGACAGCCGTGGCGTGACGAGTTCCGATTACGGGCTGTTCGCCTTCGAGCATGTGAGGCGGCCGGTTTATCCGCTGGATACGGCCACCGAATGGGCGCTGGCGAATTGAACGGCTCGTCCGTGTGGGCCTGAATAGCGATAGGGGCTTGTGCTGTCCGCTCGGACTCTCTATAATTCGCGCTCTCTAAAGGCTCGTAGCTCAGTTGGTTAGAGCACCACCTTGACATGGTGGGGGTCGTTGGTTCGAATCCAATCGAGCCTACCAACGCATCGGTGGCGTAGACGAAAGCGGTTGCGCTTTCGTCTACGGTGCTGTCAGTTTCTCCCTTCTGCACTGCTCCCATTCGTTTTGTCGCCTGACTCCGTCACGAGTGCCATTGCACGTGCGCGGCCTCTGCATTGCGTCGCCTTTGCCAATGCGCGGTACAGTTGAGGCTTCCCATTCCCGTTTTCGCAACTGAATAAACTGCCGTCAGAGCATCACGCGGTGCCGGCAGCTTGAAAGGAAGCCGACGTAATGAAGAAGCTCATCAACGACGTCTGCGCCGTTGTCCCCGACATGCTCGACGGACTCGCGGCGCTCAATCCCCATCTCTCACTATTGCAAGGCAGCACGATCGTCGTGCGGGCCGATGCCGAGGCCGTTGTCGCGCGCGGCGAAGTCGCGCTGATCTCGGGCGGCGGCTCGGGCCACGAGCCCGCGCACGGCGGCTATGTGGGCCACGGCATGTTGAGCGCGGCGGTGGCGGGCGAAGTGTTCACGTCGCCGTCTACGGATGCCGTGCTCGACGCGATACGCGCGGTGGCCGGCCCGGCCGGTGCGCTGCTGATCGTGAAGAACTACACGGGCGACCGCTTCAACTTCGGCCTTGCCGCAGAGATCGCGCGCGCGGAGGGCATCCCGACCGACATGGTGATCGTCGCCGACGACGTCGCGCTGACGGCGAGCGGCGACCACGCAGGCCGTCGCGGGCTCGCGGGGACCGTGCTGGTTCACAAGATCGCGGGCGCGGCAGCGGCAGCGGGCCGTCCTTTGGGCGAGGTCGCGCGGATCGCGCGCGAGGTGGCCGCGTCGCTCGGCACGATGGGCGTCGCGCTCACGCCGTGCACGGTGCCCGCAGCGGGCAAGCCGGGGTTCGAACTGGCCGACGGTGAAATCGAGTGGGGGCTCGGCATTCATGGCGAACCCGGTGTCGAACGCGGCGCGATGGAGCCGGCCGAGGCGATCGTCGCGAGACTGCTGACGAAAATCGTCGACGATCTCGCGTTGCAGGCCGGCGAGCGTGTGGCGCTGCTGGTGAACAACCTCGGCGGCACGCCATCGAGCGAGTTGAACGTGGCGGCGGGGTCCGCGCTGCGCAATCTGGCGGAGCGGGGCATCAAGGTGGAGCGTGCGTGGGCCGGTACGTTCCTGAGCGCGCTGGAAATGGCGGGCATCTCGTTGACGCTTCTGCGCGTGGACGACGAGCGGCTCGACTGGCTCGATGCCGTGGCGCACACGAGTGCATGGCCCGCGTCGAGCGGCCGCGTCGCGCAGGTGTCGTTGCGGCCCGCGCCGCAGAGGCCGGAGCGTACGAGCGGCGCAACGCTCGCGCGTGATGCGACGCTGCGTCGTGTGATCGAAGCGGTGTGCGCGTGCCTGCTGAAAGCGGAGCCGACGCTGACCGAGATGGATCAACGCGTCGGCGATGGCGATCTCGGCATCAGTCTGTCGCGCGGCGCGCGCGCGCTGCTGCATGAGTTCGACACCTATCCCGCCGCAACGATGCCGGGCGCCGTGTTGCGCAGCATGTCCGCGACGCTGCGCCGTGTGGTCGGCGGCACGTCGGGACCGCTGTACGCGGTGATGCTGTTGCGTGCCGCCGCTGCGCTCGAACAGTCGGGCGGCGCCACGGCGACGCAATGGGCGGCGGCATTCGGCGCGGGCGTCGAAGGATTGATGGAGTTAGGCGGTGCGAGGCCGGGCGATCGCACGATGGTCGATGCACTGAAGCCGGCTGCCGACGCGTTGCAGTCCGCGCTCGCAGGCTCGACGGAGATCGGTGCCGCACTACAGGCTACTGTCGACGCCGCCTCCGAAGGCACTGCGCAAACGGCGTCGATGCATCCACGGCGAGGGCGTTCGAGTTATGTCGGCGACCGCGCGCTCGGTCACGTGGACCCAGGCGCGCATGCGGTGGCGTTGTGGCTGGCTGCGATTCGGGACGTGTGGGTGAAGTAAGCAGCATTGCACCAGTGCTTGCGTGCCCGAAAAGAAAACGGCTAACAGTACGAACACTGCTAGCCGTTCAATCAAACAGTCGACGTCGCGTCTCTACAAACAGCATTCGCCGTCGAAGTAAGCCTTGCGCCAACGCGTGATCGTCACACGCTCGAACAGGCCGACCGATGAAAACGGATCGGCCGCAATGAATCGTTCGGCTTCCTCGCGCGTCTCCAGATCGACTACATATAAGCCGCCGCCCGCACCGCTGCCGTCGTCGTTCAGCTTCGCGCCGCACGCGAGCAGCAGCGCCTTGTTCTTCTCGAGGAACGCAAGGTGGGTATCGCGCGCACGCGCGCGGACTTCGGCATGGCCGGGCTTGTCGAATGTTTCGATGATGTAGGGCATCGGCTCTCCCCTTCAGTTCGGCACAATTGCGGACGGATGCTGCGCAAGCGGCGTCACGTTCACGCTCATGTACGGATAGAGCGGCAACGAACTGAGCAGCGTATGCAGTTCGTCATTCGACTCGACGTCGAACACGCTGTAATTCGCGTACTGTCCCGCCACGCGCCACAGATGACGCCATTTGCCCTCGTTCTGCAACTTCTGCGAGAACGCCTTTTCCTCGGCCTTCAGACGATCGGTCAACGCGCGGTCGGCGTCGGCGGGAATCTGAACCTGCATATGAACCAGATATAGCATTCGAAACTTCTCTCCATCGATGAGGCCGCGTACCTTGCGGCCGGATCCTTGCTCAACCCCAGGCGAGAATCGCCACCGTGTACACGATGCCGATCCAGAACATCATGATGACCGTATAGCCCATGATGTCCTTCAATTTCAGCTTCGAGAGCGCGAGCGCCGGCAGAATCCAGAAGGGCTGGATCAGATCGTTCCATGCGTTGCCGAGCATGACGGCGGTCGCCGTGTGTCCCACCGACGCGCCGATCGACTTGGCCGCTTCGATCATGAACGGCCCCTGAATCACCCAGTGGCCGCCGCCCGAGGGCGCGAAGAAGTTGATGAAGAACGAGCTGACCAGGCCCCAGAACGGCAGCGTGGCGGGCGTGGCGATGTTCACGAAGAAATGCGAGAACGTGTTGACGAGACCCGACGATGCCATGATCGCCATGATCCCCGCATAGAACGGGTATTGCAGAATGATGCCGCTGATCGTGCGAATGCCTTCGTTCAGCTTCTCCACATAGCGAATCGGCGTGCCGAGCAGGATGATGCCGAGAAACAGAATGATGAAGTTGATCAGGTTCAGGTCCATCGAACCGCCGCCGTGGAAATACAGCACCACGTAAATCACGCCGATCGCGCCGATCAGCAAACTCAGCAGGCGGCTGTTGTTCAGGCGGTTGGCGATCGTGTTGCTTTCGTCGATATCGACGGCGGGCGTCGCGGCCTTCGGCGCTTCGTACAGCGCCGGGTCGATTTCCGTGACCGGCTGGCCCGGCTTCGGATGCAGCCACGCGTTGAGCAGCGGCAGCGTAATAATGACGACGAGGCTCGTGAGCAGCATGGTCGGCGAGAAGATCGTTTCCGCGAGCGGAATCACGCCCATCTGCGCTTCCATCGGATGACCCTTGGTGGAGATCAGCACCGGAATGCTTGCCGACAGACCCAGACCGTACATCGTGAAACCGCTATAGGCGGATGCGATGATCAGCGGGTAGTGCACGCCCTTGATGCTCATCGCGAGCTTGCGCGCGACGATGCCGCCGATCACGAGACCGAAGCCCCAGTTCAGATAGCTGCCGATGCCGCCGACCAGCGTCGCGACGATCACCGCCATGCGCGGATCATGAACCCGCGCGACGAGCCGGTCGAGGAAGCGTTCGGTCAGCGGCGCGGTGGCGAGCACATAGCCCATCGCGAGAATCACCGCCATCTGCGTGGTGAACGCGAGCAGCGCCCAGAAGCCCTTGCCCCAACTCAGGGTGAGCGCGGTGACCGCCTGGCCCTGAACGAGCACGGCGAGAAGCATCGTGAGTAGCGTGAGGCCGATGGCGAACACGAACGGGTCGGGCAGATACTTGCGCATCAGCTCGGTGAAGAACGCGGTGATTTTCTGCATGGGACTGTCTCTAGCTTTGGTCGAATAGTAGTTATCGGGTCATGCGGAGATTACGGCGGGATATAACGGCCGCGGGCTATGAATCGTTCGATAGGGATTCCTTGCGATACTGGGCCAGCTTCATCAGTGCACGATCGCGCCATGCGACACGCGCTTCCCATTGGTCGAGCGGCAACGCGCTGCGGCGTGCGGCGGCCACATCCGCGACGAGCTCATGAGTCCACGGATCGTGCTGGCCGCGTTCGGCGCCCATGCGCGCATACGAGGGGCCCATCTTCTGCGCGTGCGACGCGATGCCGCCGCGCGTATTCAGATCGGCGGTTTCGAACGGGCCGATCACCGACCAGCGCAAACCCAGCGCTTCCCGCACGACGGTGTCGATGTCGTCCACCGACGCGACACCATCGCGCACGAGGCAATACGCTTCGCGCAAGAGCGCGCCTTGCAGCCGATTGAAGACGAAGCCTTCCACTTCTTTCGCGACGCGCACCGGCTTGAGGCCGGCGTCGCTGAACAGATCGATGGCGCGTGTGACGGCGTCGTCGTCGGTGAACGGCGCGGGCACGATTTCGACGACCGGAATCAGATAGGGCGGATTGCCCGGATGCGCGACGAGGCAGCGGCCGCGGCCCGGCAAGGTAGCGTCGACAAAGCGCGACGCTGCGAGAAACGACGAGGCGCTCGCGAGGATCGCATGTGCGGGCGCGGCGCGATCGAGTTGAGCGAACAGTTCGCGCTTGATCTCCTCGCGCTCGGGTGCGCATTCCTGCACGAGGTCAGCGTGTGCTGCGGCGGCGTCGAGCGTCGCGACGATTTCGACGCGAGCGGCGACCACGTTCGCTGCTTCATCGAGCAGGCCGAAGCGCGTCAACTCTTCGAGCCGGTGCAGGATTTCCGCCGGCGCAAGCTCGCGCCGCTCCGCAGCCGGATCGAACAGACGCACCTGCCAACCGGCACGCGCGAACACCACCGCGAATGCAATGCCGATGCTGCCGCCGCCGACAATGCCCGCACGCCGCGTCTTCTGAGCGGCCATGCTCAGACTCCCGCGATGCCGACGGTCATGCCGCCGCACACGTACAGCACCTGGCCCGTCACGAAACCGCTGCGCGCATCGAGGAGATACGACGCGGCATGCGCGACGTCGGCCGGCGTGCCGACGCGCTTGACCGGAACACTGTCGATGATCGCGCGCGTGCGCGGCGCATCCGGCGGATTCGCGCGGTCGAACAGTTCGGTGCGGATCGGACCGGGGCCGATCGCGTTCGCGGTCACGCCGAACGCGCCGAGTTCGAGCGCCCACACACGCGTCATGCCGAGCAATGCAGCCTTGGTCGCCGAATAGGCGGTGCGCAATTCCTTGCCGAGCGCCGCACGCGACGACATATTGACGATGCGTCCAAAGCCTGCAGCCTTCATGCCGGGCAACAGCGCCTGCATGCATTGCAGCGAACAGCGCACGTTGAGCGCCCACGCGCGTTCGAGTTCTTCGAGCGATTGCTCCGCGGCGTTCGCCGGCACCACGACACCGACGTTATTGACGAGGCGCGTGATCGGCCCGCCTTCGAGTGCGCGTTCGAGTGCTTGTGCAGTCGCCTGCGGGTCCGACAGATCGGCGATCAGTCCGTCGCCCACGCGATCGATCACGACCACGTCATAACCATCCGCCTCGCAGCGCGCGGCGCATGCCGCTCCGATGCCGGCGGCGCCGCCGGTAATCAACACTCGTTCTTTGGCCATGTTTCAGATTCAGAAAGGGAAAGAGAGAAAGCTCAGACGGTCGCGATCGGCGTGACGGGCGAACCCATCGCGCCAGGCAGGCGCAGCGGCGGCGCCGTCAGCATGAAATGCGAGCGGCCGTTTGCGCGCAGCCACGCGGCGAGATCGCGCAAGTACCAGAGTTCGCCGAGCGGCAGGCCGAGTTTGAACAGGCAATGGTGGTGCAGCGGCATTAGCGGATGCTCGCCCGGCGTCGCGGGCGGGCGCGCCGGATAGCGTTCCACCGCGTAGTTGTCGGCGGCGAGCGCTGCAATGCCCGAATCGGTGAGCCATTGCAGCAGGCGTTCGTCGCGGCCGTCGAGCGCGCAGCAGTGACTGTCGAGTACGGCTTCGTCAGGATGACGATTCATTTCCAGCACCATCTCCGCGAAGCCGGTGCGCAGCACGAGCATGTCGCCGCGTTCGATCCGCACGCCGTCGGCCTCGATCGCGAACATCAGGTCGTCGTAGCCGACCGTGCGATGCTCGCGACCGTAGTGCGCGACCAGATCGACCAGCACACCGCGGCCCTGCATGCCTTTGACCGCCAGGTTCTCGATGCCGAGCACGTCGGCGTGACTGTGTTCGCCGCCGCATGCGTGCGGCGCAAAGCCTTCGTCGGCGCGATACTCGATCGGCCCGACGACATCGGCGTGCGCACGATAACCGTTGTAGTAGACGCTCTCGGGCACGCCGTCACCGTCCGCGTCGAAGCGCGCGCCCACGTGCGCGAGCGAATCCCATTGCGTCGAATATTGCAGGCTCAGCAACACCTGGTCGTCGCTGACGACGTCGGTGGCGCCGGGTTCGTTGCGCGCGAACGGGAAGTTCACGTAGGGCAGGCCGTCCCTGAACGTGGGTCGCAAGACGGGCGGGTGGCGGCGCACGTTCAGCTTGTTGTCGCCGGGAAAGTCGAGCGGCAACGACAGACAGAAGCTCAGACCCGCGCGGATTTCACGCGCGCCCCTCAGTACCTGTTCCGTGCCGATCAGATTCGGCCTGCCGAGTTGGTCGTCGGCTCCGAAGTCACCCCAGTTCGAGCCTTCCGGCCTGTTCTTCCAGCGCATTGCAAATCCTTCTGAGCTGGCCTGCGCACTGCACCGTTCGGATACCGAACGATGCGTGGCGGCGCGCCGTCACGCCAGGAGTTCTGGCGGGATCTGGCCGTAGATGTCGAGCAGCGCTTCGATTGCGCGCTGTTCGTTTTTGAGCAGCCGTGCCTTCGGGCCGCCGATTACCAGCGCGAACGCTTCGCCGTGAATCAGGAAGCCGCGTGCGAGACCGGCGACGTCTTCGACGTTTTCGCCCGTCGAGCGATGCCAGCCGTTCGTCACGCCTTGCTCGACTTCGGCGTCGAGTGTCTTGCGGTCGATCACCGAGCCGTCGGTCGATGCGGTCAACGGCTCGCAACTGTCGAGCAGCTTGCGGCGCGCATCCACCGACAGCGCGCCGAGCAGCGCCTTGCCCGCCGCACTCGCATGCACGTACATGAAGCCGCCGGGCTCGTCGCTGTAGCGAATCTTCTGGCGCGACTCCATCACCTCGAGATAGACGACGCGGTTGCCGGCCAGCGTGGCGAGCGCCGCGGTCTCGCCCGTGGCGTCGCGCAGCGAACTGAGCAGCGGCTGGAACAGCAGCGTCAGCGGGTCTTCGCTGCAGATGTCGCGAGCGACGTGCAGCAGCCGCTGGGTGGGGTAATAGCCGGCCTTCACGCCCGGCGCGTACAGGTAGCCCTTGGCCACCATGGTTTGCAAAAGCGCGTGGCAACTCGACAGCGGGATCTCGGTTCGACGCGCGATCTCGCTGTAGATCATGGGTTGCCGCACTTCGGCAAAGAGGTTTATCACGTCGAAGACGCGTACTGCTGTTTTCACATCCATGAGAACATTATCGACATTTAGATAATGCGATGGCAATAGGGGCACGGGTATACACCTAGTCGCTTGCCGTGTTGCCGGAAGTTGTCGCAGGGTAATCCCTCGATTGACGCGTATCGCCGACGATCCCTATAGTCCGCCTCCTGTTCGGTAGAGAAAATAAAGTTCGTTAATCGAACAGCGAACGCGGGTCGGATGTGAGGTCCGTCCGCTTGCATTGGCGACTCAACATGGAGACGTACCCCGATGGCGCTCACGCTCGAAACGCAACACCGGAATGCCCGCAAGGCGGGTATCGCATCATTCGTCGGGACGACGATCGAGTGGTATGACTTTTACGCGTACAGCACGGCGGCGGCGCTCGTGCTCGGCAAGATCTTCTTTCCGACCACGTCGGCGCTGGCCGGCACGCTCGCCGCGTTCGCGACCTTCTGGGTGGGCTTTCTGGCGCGGCCGATCGGCGGGATCATCTTCGGCCACCTCGGCGACAAGGTGGGCCGCAAGAAAACGCTGATCATTACGTTGATGCTGATGGGTTGCTGCACGACCGGCATGGGTCTTTTGCCGACCTACAACCAGATCGGTTTGCTTGCGCCCGCGTTGCTGATTCTGCTGCGTCTGATGCAGGGCATCGCGATGGGCGGCGAGTGGGGCGGCGCGGTGGTGCTGTCGTCCGAACACGCACCGAAGGGCAAGGAAATCTTGTATTCGGCCTTCGCACAGCAAGGCTCGCCCGCCGGCAATCTTCTTGCAACCGTGGCGTTCCTGCTGACGTCGATGCTGCCCGACCACCAGTTCATGACGTGGGGCTGGCGCGTGCCGTTCCTGTTCTCCGCGTTGCTGGTGGTAGTCGGGATGTTCATCCGCATGAGCGTCGACGAATCGCCCGCGATGCAGCAATTGAAGGACCGCAAGAAGGTCGCGAAACTGCCGATCGCCGAAGTGCTGCGCGACCACAAAGGTCTCGTGGCGATGGGCGTGGGCGCGTGCGTGATCGGCTTGTCGGCGACTTATTTCAAGACGACGTTTGCGTTGTCGTGGGCCGTGACGAGTATCGGTTTCGACCGCACGCAGTTCCTCACGGTGATCACCGGGGCGATCGTCGTGCAGCTCATCGTGCAACCGTTCGGCGCCTTGCTGGCGACGAAAATGGACCTGAAAAAAGCGGTGATTTACATGCTGGTGCCGGAAATCATCGCACTGCCGCTGATGTTTTCGCTGATCGCAACCGGCTCGACGAAACTCGCGATGCTCGGCATGGCGCTCGCGTCGATTCCACACTCGCTGTACTACGCGGCGATGGCCGGCATTCTGGCGAAGTCGTTTCCGGTGCAAGTGCGTTACACGGGTATTTCGCTTTCCTATCAAATCTGCGGCATGGTGTTCGCCGGTACGACGCCGATTCTCGGGCAATACCTGCTCGGCGCGACCGGCTCGATTCTGTCGGTGGTCGCACTCGGCGTGTTGCACGTGTTGATTACGCTGTTCTGCGCACTGGGGCTGATCACGCGGATGCGTCAGGAAGGCGCGCGTGATGCGGCGCGCGAAGCGATGCTGGCGCAGAGCTGAACGTCTGCGCCGAACGGGGAAGGGTTGCGCAGGAAAGGCGGCGAGCCGCCTCGCGGCAGGCCGCGTTCAGTTCGACTGGAACGCGGCTCGCCGTCAGGGGCGCAGCAGATCGAAGCCGGCTAGCGCAACGACGCCACTGATCGCGATCAGCGCCACCGAGTGTTGTCCGACATACAGCAGGCCGGCAGCCGACCAGCTTGTCAGCGTGAATGCGGCGATTCGTTTCATACGCTTGCGATACGGAAAAGAAGCGGAAAAGAAGCGGAAATTCAGAAGCCCAAAGCAATCGCAAGCAGGCCGCTCACCACGCCGCACGCGACCACGGCCACTGCCACCGCGGTCAGCACGCGCCGCGGGAACGAGCGGCCCAGCATGGCCATCGACGGCACGCTGATCAGCGGCAGCGTCAACAGCAATGCGCCGGCAGGACCCGCGGCCATGCCGAACGAAAGCATCGCCTGGATGATCGGCACTTCGCCGGCGGTCGGGATCACGAACAGGGTGCCGGCGATCGCCAACGCGACGATCCACAGCAGGCTGTTGTCGATGTGCGGGCCGATGTGCGGAAACAGCCACGCGCGCGCGGCGCCGAGAATCAGCACCAGCACGATGTATTCGGGCACGAGGCGCAGCGTCATGCTGGCGAGGATTTTCATCCAGCGCGTGAACGCGGTGCCGGGGTCGTCGGCGGTGATCAGCTGCGAGAGGGCTTCACGTGACGCTTCGGCTTCTTTCGGCGTGACCATGCGGTTCACCAGATAGCCGAGGCCGAACACCATCACGATGGCGAGCGCGAGGCGCAAGCCCATCCACTGCCAGCCGAGCACGAAGCCCATGAAGATCAGCGTGGCCGGATTCAGTGCGGTGTTGCCGAGCCAGAACGCGATCGCCGCGCCCGGCGCCGCCTGGCGCGCACGCAAACCGGCAACGACCGGCGCCGCGCAGCAGGTGCACATCATGCCCGGCAACGACATCAGCCCGCCCTTTACCACGCTGCTGAAATCGGTCCGGCCGAGCGCGCGCGCGACCCATTGCGGCGGAATCAGCGCCTGCACCGCCGAGCCGAGCAGCAGGCCGAGCACCATCGCTTGCCAGATGGCCTTGCCGTACGCAAACGCGTAGTCGATCGCGGCTTGCCACGATGCGTCCGGCGCGCTCGCCGAGGTGCCCATCAGGATCGACTTGCCGATCGAGTGCTGGCTCGCGGCGACGAAGGCGCGGTTGTAGTACGGGAACCACTTCACGTAGAAGAGGCCGACGACGGCGATCAGCAGGAAGACGATCCAGCCAAGCGCGATACGAGGTTGTCTAAGGGTTGATTGCATGAGTGGTCCCAGCGTGGTTTTTTGATCAGATCACAGCGGCAAGCGCGCGGCTGTCGAGCCGCGCCAATAACGCTTTCGCCTGGTCGACGACGTCGGCGTCGTTGGGGCGGAAAGTCAAGGGCAAAGCGTGCGGCAACTGGACGAAGTGCTGATGGCTGCTGCGCGCGTACGCCGGATCGTAGTGACGCTCGATCAGTTCGTGCGCGAGTTCGGCGCGCTGGTCGGCGTCGACGAGCTGTTGCCAGCCCGTCACCCGTTCGCGGCTATGCAAACCGATCAGCCGTTGCAGTTGCCCTTTCAGCGCCTCGGGGTCGTCGAACAGATGGGCGTAGTCGTGCAACAGGAACTCGGCGCGATCTTCGCGGCTCGACAGCACCTCGACGCACGCACCCTGATGAAACGTTTCCAGCAGCGCGAGCGGCAACGCGACCGAACCGATGCGCCGGCTTTCCGCTTCGACGAACACCGGCCGCCCCGGATCGAACTCGCGCAGCGCGCTCACGAGCAGCGTGTCGAAACGCTTCTGCGACGGCTGCGGCACGCCCGCCCATGCGCCGAGCAGCGAGCCGCGATGCGCGGCCAGCGCTTCGAGGTCGAGCGTCTGCGCGCCCGCCTGGTTCAGCGCCGCGAGCAGGCGCGTCTTGCCGCTGCCGGTCGGGCCGACCAGCGCGATGTAGGAGAAGGTTTTCGGCAGGGTGTCGAGCGTGTCGAGCGTGAAGCGCCGATAGCTCTTGTAGCCGCCGTCCAGCTGGCGAGCCGGCCAGCCGATCATGTTGAAGAGCGTCGTGACCGAGCCCGAGCGCTTGCCGCCGCGCCAGCAATAGATCAGCGGCCGCCAGTTGCGCGGCCGGTCGGCGAAGGTCGTTTCCAGGTGATGCGCGATGTTGCGTGCGACCAGTGCCGCGCCGATGCGCGTGCCTTCGAACGGCGACACCTGCTTGTACGTCGTGCCGACCAGCACCCGCTCTTCGTTGCTCAGCACAGGCGCGTTGAGCGCCCCGGGAATATGGTCTTCCGCGAACTCGAGAGGCGTGCGGACATCGATGATTTCATCGAAATCACCTGCTTTTTCGAGGCTGACGAGAAGGTTTTTCAAGGGGTACGGACGAAACGGGGCGGCGGAAGGGTGAAATTATCGCATGCGCCGCCAGGGCGGGCCGGCGTATGCGGAAAGGCGTTGGCGTGCGGGGCGGTTCGCGTGGGTTCTCGTGCCGGCCTGTGGCCTGCGCCAGGTGAGTGGAGCAAAAGCGTCGACAAGCTCGCCAAACAAACGCCTCAAACGCCTCAAACGCTTCAAACGACCTCGACGCGCCTTTCTCCCTCCACCATTTCGCCGATCACGCGAGCGTCGCCGAAGCCGTCGGCATGGAACAGCGCGAGCACTTCGTCGGCCGATTCCGGTGCGCACGAGACCAGCAGGCCCCCCGAGGTTTGCGGGTCGGTCAGCAGCGCACGGGCCGTCGACGGCAACGTGGCGGGCAAGACGATGTCTTTGCCGTACGCGTCCCAGTTGCGCCCTGAGGCGCCGGTAACGATGCCGGCTTGCGCGAGGTCGACCACGTCCGGCAGCCAGGGCAGATCTGCATAACGCACGCGGGCGGTGAGATTCGAGCCACGCGCCAGTTCCAGCGTGTGCCCGAGCAGGCCGAAGCCGGTGATGTCGGTAAGCGCATGCACGCCGTCCAGCCGCGCCAGTTCCGCGCCCGGACGATTGAGCTTGGTCGTTGCGCCGATCATCGCGGCGTAGCCGGCGGCGTCGAGCCGGTCTTTCTTCAGCGCCGCCGACAGGATGCCGACGCCGAGCGGCTTGCTGAGAATCAGCACGTCGCCCGCCTGAGCGCCGGCATTGCGCTTGACGCGCTTCGGATCGACCACGCCAATCGCGACGAGGCCGTAGATCGGCTCGACCGAATCGATCGAATGGCCGCCCGCGAGCGGAATGCCGGCCTCGGCGCAGACGGACTCGCCGCCCTTCAGCACGGCCGCGATCACGTCGTGCGGCAGCACGTTGATCGGCATGCCGACGATGGCCAGCGCCATGAGCGGCTTGCCGCCCATGGCGTAGACGTCAGACAGCGCGTTGGTGGCGGCGATGCGGCCGAAGTCGAACGGGTCGTCGACGATCGGCATGAAGAAGTCGGTGGTGGCGACGATCGCCTGCTCGTCGTTGAGCTTGTAGACGGCGGCGTCGTCGGCGGTGTCGTTGCCGACCAGCAGGTCGGGGAAGAACGGCAGCGGCGCGCTGCGCTTGAGCAGATCGGCGAGTAGGCCGGGCGCGATCTTGCAGCCGCAGCCGCCACCATGCGACAGGCTGGTGAGGCGGGGCGGTGAGCTGATTTGGGCGGGGGTGTCGGTCATGTTGGCGCGAGTCTCGGGCTGCGGATGACCGCAATTATGCGGGTTGTTCGCCCGCGGCGCTGCCCAGACGTGCCTCGCGCATGCGGCTCGCGCGGGAAGGCGCGGCAAAGCGCTATGAGCCACGCGCTATTGCGCAGTGCCTTATCTCAAAATAAACGGAGCCCTCAATGCGGGGCAAGCCGCAAAATACGTTCCGCAAAGGTGCGACAAATTGACTCGCGTCAATTGTCACTTGTTGCTGCCTGCGCCGGTGCCGTACAAGCCATTGTCAAAACCGCCCGCACCATGGGTTTTGTGATCCTTTTCACCGGTTTTGCCGCGTGAGGTGGCCGATCCGCCGTCCTTGGCTTGCGGTTTGTGCGACTCGTGGACCATCGAGGCCGCCGGGTCGGGCGTCGCCCCCATGGCAGACGTGCGATTTTCCTGCTGCTGCGAGCCAGCGCCCTGCGGAATTTGCGCGCTGCCGTAGGGACTCGCGACGAGCATCACGCCGCCCAGCACGACCGACGCCACCCGCGCCGGCGCCAATACTCGCGCTGAAGTGTGAAAATTGCCTGGGCGGAAATGGAACAGAGAACGGCGGGTCATAGGAGCGCCTTTTACCGAAGTTAAAGTTGGAGTAGCGCAATCTATGCAGCAGGAATGATGCCCGCGGTTTTTTAAAACCGGCTGTAAAAGTTCATATTTCCCCTGGTGTTCAAGCGTGCAAGTCTGGCTGCACGACGTCATATCGCACCCTATAATCCCTTCAGTACCCCAAAGAGCCGAGGCCATTAAATGACCCATATGTCCCGGCGACAATTCCTGAAAGTCTCCGCCACCACGCTAGCCGGATCGAGTCTCGCCCTGATGGGCTTCTCGCCGGCACCCGCGCTAGCGGAAGTCCGCCAGTACAAATTGTCGCGCACAACCGAAACCCGCAACACCTGCCCGTACTGCTCGGTAGGCTGCGGCATCCTGATGTACGGACTGGGCGACAACGCCAAGAATGCAAAGTCCAGCATCATCCACATCGAAGGCGATCCCGATCATCCGGTCAATCGCGGCACGCTGTGCCCGAAGGGCGCAAGCCTGATCGACTTCATTCATAGCGAAAGCCGTCTGAAGTATCCCGAGTACCGCGCGGCCGGTTCCAACGAATGGAAGCGTATTTCGTGGGAAGACGCGCTCGACCGCATCGCCAGGCTGATGAAGGAAGATCGCGACGCCAACTTCGTCGAGACGACCGAAGACGGCAAGAAGGTCAACCGCTGGCTGACCACCGGCATGCTGGCCGCATCCGCCGGTAGCAATGAAGTAGGTTATTTGACGCACAAGACTATCCGTAGTCTTGGCATGCTCGCATTCGACAATCAAGCACGTGTCTGACACGGCCCGACGGTGGCAGGTCTTGCCCCGACGTTTGGCCGTGGAGCGATGACGAACCATTGGGTCGACATCAAGAACGCGGATGTGATTCTCGTGATGGGCGGCAATGCGGCCGAGGCGCACCCGTGCGGTTTCAAGTGGGTGACGGAAGCCAAGGCGCATCGCAAGGCGAAATTGATCGTGGTCGACCCGCGCTTTACGCGCACGGCGTCGGTGGCGGACTATTACGCGCAGATCCGGACCGGCTCGGACATCGTGTTCCTGGGCGGTGTGATCAACTATCTGCTCACCAACGACAAGATCCAGCACGAGTACGTGAAGAACTACACGGACATGTCGTTCATCGTTCGTGAGGATTTCTCGTTTACCGACGGTCTGTATTCCGGCTACAACGCCGAGAAGCGCAGCTACGACAAGAGTTCGTGGGATTACGAGCGCGGCGACGACGGCTTCGCCAAGGTCGATCCGACGCTGCAGAACCCCCGCTGCGTTTATCAGCTGATGAAGCAGCACTACTCGCGCTACACGCCCGAGCAGGTCGAGAAAATCTGCGGCACGCCGAAGGAGAAGTTCCTCCACGTGTGCGAGATGCTGGCCTCGACGGCCGTCCCGGGACGCGCCGGCACGGTGCTGTACGCGCTCGGCTGGACACATCACTCGGTCGGCTCGCAGATCATCCGCACCGGCGCGATGGTGCAGCTGCTGCTCGGCAACATCGGCATTGCGGGCGGCGGCATGAATGCGCTGCGCGGTCACTCGAACATTCAGGGCTTGACCGACCTCGGCCTGATGTCGAACCTGCTGCCCGGCTACATGACGTTGCCGATGGAAGCGGAGCAGGACTTCGACGCGTACATCACGAAGCGCGCGGCGCAGCCGCTGCGGCCGAACCAGTTGAGCTACTGGCGCAACTATCGCGCGTTCCATGTGAGCTTCATGAAGTCGTGGTGGGGCGATAACGCGACGGCCGAGAACAACTTCGGCTTCGACTATCTGCCGAAGCTCGACAAGTCGTACGACATGCTGCAGGTCTTCGAGCTGATGAATCAAGGCAAGATGACCGGCTACATCGCGCAGGGCTTCAACCCGCTCGCCGCGGCGCCGAACAAGGCGAAGATCGGCGCGAGTCTGGCCAAGCTGAAGTGGCTTGTCATCATGGACCCGCTCGCCACCGAGACGTCCGAGTTCTGGAAGAACTTCGGCGACTTCAACGACGTCGATACGGCGTCGATTCAGACCGAAGTGTTCCGTCTGCCGACCACCTGCTTCGCGGAAGAGCGCGGCTCGCTGGTCAGTTCGAGCCGTGTGCTGCAGTGGCACTGGCAAGGCGGGGAAGGCCCGGGCGAATCGAAGAGCGATCTCGAGATCATGTCGGGGCTGTGGCTGCGCATCCGCGCAGCTTATCGCAAGGACGGCGGCAAGTATCCCGATCCGATCCTCAACATGAGCTGGCCGTACTCGAATCCGGAAAGCCCGACGCCCGAAGAGATCGCGATGGAGTTCAACGGCAAGGCGCTCGCCGACGTCACCGATCCGACGGATAAAACCAAGGTGCTCGCGAAGAAGGGCGAGCAGCTGGCGAGCTTTGCGCAGTTGCGCGACGACGGCAGCACCGCGAGCGGGTGCTGGATCTTCTGCGGATCGTGGACCCAGGCGGGCAACCAGATGGGCCGCCGCGACAACTCCGACCCGACCGGTATCGGCAATACGCTGAACTGGGCGTGGGCATGGCCGGCGAACCGGCGGATTCTGTACAACCGTGCGTCGTGCGACGTGAGCGGCAAGCCGTTCGATCCGAAGCGCAAGCTGATCGCGTGGAACGGCAAGACGTGGTCGGGCGCCGATATTCCGGACTTCAAGGTCGACGAGCCGCCGGAAAACGGCATGAATCCGTTCATCATGAATGCGGAGGGTGTCGCGCGCTTCTTCTCGCGTGACGGTCTGGTCGAAGGGCCGTTCCCCGAGCACTACGAGCCGTTCGAAACGCCGCTCGGCTACAACCCGCTGCATCCGCAGAACAAGGCGGTCGTCAGCAATCCGGCGGCGCGCGTGTTCCCGGACGATCGGGCGGCATTCGGCACGCACGAGAACTTCCCGCATACGGCGACCACCTATCGTCTGACCGAGCATTTCCACTACTGGACGAAGCACGCGCATCTGAATGCGATCATTCAGCCGCAGCAGTTCGTGGAGATCGGCGAGGATCTGGCGAAGGAAGTCGGCGTGGTGGCCGGCGATCGCATCAAGGTGTCGTCCAATCGCGGCCATGTGTTCGCGGTCGCGCTCGTCACCAAGCGGATCAAAACGCTGACGATCGAAGGCAAGAAAGTCCAGACCGTCGGATTGCCGTTGCACTGGGGCTTCAAGGGCCTCACGCAACCGGGTTATCTCGTCAATACGCTGACGCCTTCCGTGGGCGACGGGAATTCGCAAACACCGGAATTCAAGTCGTTCCTCGTCAAGGTCGAAAAGGCATAAGGAAAAGAGATGGCACTGCAATCACTGGATATCAGACGTATTTCCGCCACGACCGTGCCTGCGCCGCAAGTGCGTGAGCCGGTCACGGGTACGGTCGCCAAGCTCATCGACGTGTCGAAGTGCATTGGCTGCAAGGCGTGTCAGACCGCCTGCATGGAATGGAACGACCTGCGCGACGAAGTCGGCGTGAACGTCGGCGTCTACGACAACCCCGCCGATCTGACCGAGCACTCGTGGACCGTCATGCGATTCTCCGAGTACGAGAACGAGCAAGGCGATCTGGAGTGGCTGATCCGCAAGGACGGCTGCATGCACTGCGAGGATCCGGGCTGCCTGAAGGCCTGTCCGGCACCTGGCGCGATCGTGCAGTACACGAACGGCATCGTGGATTTCCACGAGGAAAACTGCATCGGCTGCGGCTATTGCATCGCCGGCTGCCCGTTCAACGTGCCGCGCATTTCGAAGAAGGACCACCGCGCGTACAAGTGCACGCTGTGTTCGGATCGCGTGGCGGTCGGGCAGGAGCCTGCTTGCGTGAAGACCTGTCCGACGGGTGCGATCATGTTCGGCACCAAGGAGGACATGCACCAGCAGGCCGCGGACCGGATCGTCGATCTGAAGGAGCGGGGTTTCCAGAACGCCGGTCTGTACGATCCCGCAGGAGTGGGCGGCACGCACGTGATGTACGTGCTGCACCATGCCGACCGGCCGGGTCTGTATCACGGCTTGCCGGACAATCCGAAGATCAGCGTGATGGTCTCGCTGTGGAAGGGGCTCGCTAAGCCGCTCGCGCTGGCGGGTATTGCGTTCGCGGCCGTGGCCGGGTTCTTCCATTACACGCGTGTCGGTCCGAACGAGGTGACGGTGGAAGACGAAGCCGTGGCACAACGCGAAGCCGACGAAGCACGCCGTTCGAGGGAGGCATCCAATGAAGCACCCTGAGCATACCGAGCTGAAGGACGTGAAGGGCAATAGCCTGATCGTGCGCTATACGCCGAACGAGCGCACGAATCACTGGATCACCGCGATCACGTTCGTATTGCTGGCGCTCTCCGGCCTCGCCATGTTTCATCCGGCGATGTCGTGGCTCTATGCGATCTTCGGCGGCGGGCAATGGACGCGCATTCTGCATCCGTTCGTCGGCTGTGTGATGTTCGTGTCGTTCCTGATTCTTGCGTTGCGCTTCTGGCATCACAACTATCTCGACCAGGCCGACATCCAGTGGATGAGGCAGATCGACGACGTGCTCAACAATCGCGAGGAAAAGCTCCCCGCGATCGGCAAGTACAACGCCGGTCAGAAGCTGCTGTTCTTCACGATGGTGGTTTGTCTCGTGTTGTTGCTGCTGAGCGGCATCGTGATCTGGCGGCGCTACTTCTCGTTCTATTTCCCGATCGGGATCATCCGGCTCGCGGCGCTGGTGCATGCGGCCACGGCGTTCGTGCTGATCGTGGGCATCGTCGTGCATATATACGCCGCGTTGTGGGTGAAGGGCTCGATCGGCGCGATGACGCGCGGCACGGTCACGTACGGCTGGGCACGCAAGCATCATCCGAACTGGTTCAAGGAAATCATCGGCAAATAAGGCAGCGCGTTTCAGCGCCCTGCACACCGAGCCGCCGCCTTTGTTCGACGAAGCGCGGCGGCTCTTCAGTTTTTAGAGGTCGATACAGTGGTTCAACGCATTCTTGAAGCGGGCGACATCGAGGCGCTCGATCACACGGCGATTCCCCGCATCCGCATGCCGGAACGCCTCGCGGTGTTCGCGCCGCGCGCCGCACGCCTGCGCCAGCTCGCGGCTCTCAACAATCCGATCGCCGGTTACCTGCGCCTGATGGCCGTGCTGGCTGACGCGCAGCAGGCGGTGATCGCGGGCTTCAAGGCGCAGCCGCCGAGTCCCGAACTGATCGCAAGCGCGCAGCAGCATTCGATGCCGCTGATCCCCGCGCTCTCCGGCGCACGCGATCCCGCGTGGCGCGCGGTGCTGAGCCAGTTGCTCGACAAGCTCGAAGCCGCCGGTCCGCTCACGCCGCCGCTCGTGGAATTGATCGCGCGCTTGCGCACGCTCGACACCGCCGCGCTCGACGCTCAGGCCGACGCGATCTTCGCGCAGCGCTTCGACGAAATCGATCCGGCCAGCGCGCCGTTCATCATGGCCGCGCTGCAGGTGGTCTGGACCGATCTCGCCGCCGACATCGACAAGCGCGAAGTGCCGTATATCGAAACGCTCGGGCTCTGCCCCGTGTGCGGCTCGCATCCCGTGGCGAGCATCGTGCGGGTGGGCGGCGCGCATGACAATTACCGCTACCTGCAATGCGGCTTGTGCTCAACCGAGTGGCACATGGTCCGCTCGAAATGCTCGAACTGCGATTCGACAAAGGGCATCGCCTATCACGCGGTCGGCTCGCCGGACGCGGACGAAGCGACGCGGGAAGCCGAATCGAAAAACGCCGTATTGAAGGCGGAGTCGTGCGACGAATGCCATACTTACCGGAAGATCGGCATTCAGTCGAAGGACTACGATTTCGAGCCGTTCGCGGACGATCTCGCCAGCCTCACGCTGGATCTGCTGATGGGGGCGGAGGGTTACCGGCGCGCGTCGCCGCATCCGTGGCTGTGGCCGGAGCAGGCTGGCGACACGGATGAGCCCGCCGGCGAGTCCGGGTCCGACTAGAATCGGCCGGACACCACTTCAAAGGGATTGCTTCGTGAGCGATGTGAGCGGCTCGGAACTGCGCGCGCTGATGGCGCGCGTGCCGTCGGTGGAGAGGGTCATGGCGTCGGCGGAATTCGCGGCGCTGATCGGCAACTATGGCCGTACGCAGGTGCTGGGCGCGGTGCGTGCCGCGCTCGACGCGTGGCGCGCCAGCGCGCAAGCGGGCGATGCGTCCGCCAGCGCGCTCGACATCGCGCGGCTGCAGGCAGCGGTCGAAGCCGCGCTGCGCAAGCGCAACGCCTCGCGCTTGCGCAGCGTGTTCAATCTGACCGGCACGGTGCTGCACACCAATCTCGGCCGCGCGCTGTTGCCCGATGAGGCGGTGCAGGCCGTGATGAAGGCGCTCACGCAACCCGCCAACCTCGAGTTCGATCTCGGCACCGGCAAGCGCGGCGACCGCGACGACCTCATCGACGAACTCATTTGCGAGCTGACCGGCGCTGAAGCGGCCACCGTGGTCAACAACAACGCCGCCGCGGTGCTGCTTACGCTTTCCGCGCTGGCGTCGAAGAAGGAAGTGGTCGTGTCGCGCGGTGAGCTGGTCGAGATCGGCGGCGCGTTTCGCATTCCTGACATCATGAGCCGCGCGGGCGCCAAACTGCGCGAAGTTGGCACGACCAATCGCACGCATCTGAAAGACTACGCCGAAGCCATCGGTCCGCAAACCGCGCTGCTGATGAAGGTCCACGCGAGCAACTACGCGATCAACGGATTCACCAAGGAAGCCAGCCTCGACGAAATCGCGCCGCTTGCGCATGAGCGCGGCCTCGCGGTTGCCGTGGATCTCGGCAGCGGCACGCTGGTCGATCTGAGCCAATGGGGCCTGCCGCGCGAGCCGACCGTGCGCGAAACCGTCGAAGCCGGCGCAGACCTCGTCACGTTCAGCGGCGACAAGCTGCTCGGCGGCCCGCAAGCGGGCCTGATCGTCGGGCGGCGCGATCTGATCGCGAAGATCAAGAAGCATCCGCTCAAGCGCGCGCTGCGTGTCGGCAAGCTGACGCTCGCGGCGCTGGAGCCGGTGCTGCAGTTGTATCGCACGCCGGAAAAACTCGTGGAGCGGCTGACCACGCTGCGCCTGCTCACGCGTGCCGCCGACGACATCCGGCTCGCGGCCGAGCGCGTGCAGCCGGCTTTGCAGCGTGCGCTCGGCGAGCGCTATGCGGTGGTCGCGGAGCCGATGTTCAGCCAGATCGGCAGCGGCGCGTTGCCGGTCGACGTGCTGCCGAGCTACGGCCTCGTCGTCAGGATGGCCGACGGCAAGCGCGGCGGACGTCATTTGCTCGCGGTGGAAAAGCTGCTGCGCGAGATGGCGCGGCCGGTGATCGGCCGGATCGCGGACGACGCGCTGCGCCTCGATCTGCGTTGCCTCGAAGCCGCCGATGAAGCGCAACTGATCGCGCAGTTGACCGAACAACTGAAGGGCGCGAAGGCATGATCGTCGGCACGGCGGGACACATCGATCACGGCAAGACGAGCCTGGTGAAGGCGTTGTCGGGCGTCGATACGGACCGGCTGAAAGAAGAGAAAGCGCGCGGCATTTCGATCGAACTGGGTTACGCGTACGTGCCGCTCGAGAATGGCGACGTGCTCGGCCTGATCGACGTGCCGGGCCACGAAAAGCTCGTGCATACGATGACCGCGGGCGCGAGCGGCATCGATTTCGCGCTCCTCGTGATTGCCGCCGACGACGGCGTGATGCCGCAAACGCGCGAGCATCTGGCGATCGTGGAACTGCTCGGCATCCAGCGCGGCGCGATCGCGTTGACCAAGGTGGATCGGGTGGATGCGCAGCGACTGCGGGAAGTGCGCGATGAGGTCGCCGCGTTTGTGAGCGGCAGCGTGCTGAAGGATGCGCCCGTGTTCGAGACCTGCGCGACGCGCGTTGATGACCCCGGCGTCGCCGCGTTGAAAGCGCATCTGCATGCGGCGGCCGCGGCGTGGCATATGAAGCGCGCCGACGGCCTGTTCCGGCTTGCCGTCGATCGGGTTTTCACACTCGCGGGGCAAGGCACCATCGTCACCGGGACCGTGGTCGCCGGCAGCGTGACGGTCGGGGAGACGATGCTGCTGGCACCGAAGAATCAGGCGGTGCGGGTGCGCAGCATTCATGCGCAGAATCGGCCGGCCGAGAGCGGGCGTGCCGGCGAGCGCTGCGCGTTGAATCTGGCGGCCATCGAGAAGAGCGCGATCGATCGCGGCGACTGGATCGTCGATCCGCGTCTGTCGCAGGCGTCGGAGCGGCTCGACGTGATGCTGACGCTGCTCGCCGATGCGCCGCTCACGCTCGAGCATTGGGCGCCGCTGCATGTTCATCTGGGCACGCAGCATCAGGTTGCGCATGTCGCATTGCTCGAAGGTGAAACACTGGGCGCCGGTCAACGCGCCCGTGTGCAACTCGTGTTCGAGCGGCCGGTGTGCGCGGTCGCGGGCGATCGCTTCGTCGTACGCAATGCGCAGGCCGATCGAACCGTGGGCGGTGGGCATGTGCTCGATGCGTTCGCGCCGTCGCGCAAACGGCGCTCGGCCGAGCGGCTCGCGTGGCTCGATGCGATCCAGACGATGCTCGACACCGGCACGCTCGACGCGATGTTCGCGAGGGCGCCGCATGGTTTGTCGCGCGCGTTGCTGGAAAGGCTGACGGGCATGCCGGCGGCTGCGCTCGCGTTGCCGTCCGGCACTCGCGTGGTCGAATTGCCTCGCCACGATGCGTTGCTGGTCGCCAATGCTTCATGGCAGGCGTTGGACAACCGGCTGATATCGACGCTGACGCAATATCATGAACGCTCCCCGGACGAACTGGGTCCGGACGTGTCGCGCTTGCGGCGAATCGCAGCGCCCTTGGTGGACGATGTGCTGTGGCGCGCGCTCGTCGACGAGGCGGCGGCGCGCGGTGCGGTGGTCAAGCGCGGGCCATGGCTGCATCTGCCTCGCCACACCGTGACGCTCGACGACGCCGATCGGGCGCTCGCGGCAGCGCTGCTGCCGGCGATCAAGGCAGGGCGCTTCGATCCGCCGTGGGTGCGTGATCTGGCGAGCGCCCATGGTGTGCCCGAGGTGCGTGTGCGTCAATTGATGCGCAAACTCGCGCGCCAGGGCGAGCTTTTCCAGGTCGTGCATGACCTCTTTTATCACCCGGAAATGATTCGCGAGCTGGCTGCCATCGCGGCGACCGAAGCACAGAAGAACGTGGGCACGGTAGGGGCCGCGCCTTTTCGTGATGCCACCGGACTGGGGCGCAAGCGCGCGATCCAGCTTTTGGAATTCTTCGACCGGGTTGGGTATACTCGCTTCCACCGTGGCCTGCACCTGATGCGCACGGAGAGTCGTTGGCTCGATCTGCTGATCGAATAACGCGTAGTTCAATCACCGAAGGAAGGCATTCGTATCCGGTGGTGCGGCTGGGCTTCAAACCCAGTTGAGGGCGTCAGACGTTCTCAGGTCGGTTCGACTCCGGCTGCCTTCCGCCCTCGGTTCTATAAGGGTTTGCGAGCGATCGACTGTTTTCCTTCAAACTGTTCTTGCCCCCACATTACCCCGCAGTACCCGCAGGAATGACACTCTCACGCCACTACTCCGTCACACTCGATTCTGTCGTCGGCGTGGTCGGAGTCGAGAACATTGCGGCTGCGCGACTGCCTGCACCGCGATCTGCTTCCGGCATCCAGCGGCCATAAACCCTGGAGATCATCGTCTGGTCGCGTTCTCGTCGCCGCAGCATAGTACGGCGCCCCTGAAGGCGCCGCGCTTTCCGATCCTCGCGGTCGATGAGCGGAAGCTTACGCCTGCGCTCGGTTACGTCTTCAACAGGAAGTGGCTCGATCCATGCGAGCCCCTCGTCTCGATACTGTGGAAGTTCGAGAAGGCGAATGCACTACCGGGCCACGTGGTTGCACGACTGCTGGGACCGGACGTCGATCCGTACGAGGGTGTTGTGCCGCAGCTGGGTATGGTGGACGTCGACCGGTTGCACGAAAGTCTTCGCGTGTCCGTTGAAACGCTGTGCGCGGCGTTGTTGCCTACGATCCTCCTTGGGCAGGATGCATTTCAGGGCACTAGCGACTCTGGGGGACACGCCCTCCTGCCGCACGGCGACTGCGCTTGCGAGTGGCGGCTTCGTCCTCCTTTGCCACCGCAGCGTCTAACGCCAGTTTGAGCGCCTTCTGGTCACGTTCAAGCTGCATTCTCATGTGCCGCATGAACTGCCTCGCAGTTTCCGCGAGTGGCGTACCAGGGCGAAACACCAGCACTCCCGTGAACATGACCTCGACGTCAATCGGCTTCACGACAAGCCCCCGCTCTACGAAATCCAAGGTCACGATCGGATGAGCGATTCCTATACCGACTCCGGCAAGCGCCAGTTCGCATATCGTGTGCGAATACGGCGTCTCGACGACCGGTTTCAGGCGGAGTTCGCGCGCCGTGAGTTGCGTGTCCAGACGCAGCCTGGTGCTGTCTTCGGGATTCAGCGCGATGAAGGGAAATTCGGGCAGGTCTGCAACAGCGATGAAAGGACGCGCGGCCAAAGGGTGATGTGAGTTCATCACTGCGACACCCGGCATACGCGCGAACACCGAGTGCTCGAGGCCGGCCATCGACATCTCGTCGGACATCAGGCCGAAATCCACCTGTCCAGCCGAAACCTTCTCATGCACTTCGCGAGAACTCATCACCTGTAGGGAAATTTGTACGTTTCTGGATGGAGCATCGAACGCCGCAATGACACGAGGCAGAAAGCCTGTGCCCAGTGCCGGCAGAGAGGCGATCGCCATCCGGCCCAATCCGTAAGACCGCAAACTACGGATTCGATGCTCGATCACCTCGAATCCGCGGAAGTACTGGTCAACCTCACGCATCAGGGCGACGGCTTCCTGGGTAGGAACGAGTCGGCTGCGCACCCGCTCGAATAGTCCGAAATCCGCCATGGTTTCCAGACGCCTGATGGCCTGACTTACAGCCGGTTGAGAAATGCCGAGCAGGGCTGCCGCCTTGCTCGTGCTCCCTGCGGTCATTACCGCCCTGAACACCTCGATATCCCGGATCCTCATAACTTAAACTTATTGACCTAATTATTTCCGATGTTGATGCAATCCCGGCCGAAAGTAAACTTCGATCATCAATTCACCACCAGGCATCACCGGGAGCACGATGACAAGTCATACCCAGAAAGGGCCGCAGCCGTTCCGCAGCCTGTCCCCCCCTGTCATGCGGGGGTCCACGGTCGTATTCGATTCTCTGGCCGAGTTTACGCGTCGTAAGGAGAGGCAGCCGGACGGTTACAGCTATGGCATCACCGGAACGCCAACGGCGCGGGAACTCGAGCACCGCATCGCCGAACTCGAAGGTGGCGCGCATTGCGTGGTTACGCCTTCCGGCCAGTCCGCGCTGATGACGACCGTGATGGGCTTCGTGCGCGGCGGCGATCACCTGCTGATGTCCGCTGCCTGCTACGGCGCGCTGAAGACGTTCGCGCATCAGTGGCTGGCGCACTTCGACGTCGAGGTCGAACTGTATCCGCCGGCAATCGGGGCTGAGATTCGGCAGTACATCAAGCCCAATACCCGCATGATCTGCATGGAGTCACCGGGCACGGTGACGATGGAGGTGCCGGATATTCCGGCGATCGTGGAAGTCGCGAAACGTCATGGCGTACTGACGATGATGGATAACACCTGGGCAAGTCCGCTCGCTTTCAAGCCGCTCGAACACGGCGTGGACTTCAGCGTCGAAGCCGCGACGAAATTCTTTGGTGGCCATTCGGATCTACTGGTGGGCTGCATCAGCATGAACGACACGGGTTACTACGCGACCGTGCGCGAGACGCAGAGCATTCTCGGCCAGCAGACCAGCCCCGATGACTGCTTCCTCGTGATGCGCGGCCTGCAAACCCTGAAGATCCGCTTCGCCGCCCAGAGCGCCGCAACGCTGCAGATTGCGAGCGAACTCGAACGTCATCCGGAAGTGAGCAAGGTGCTGTTCCCGGCCCTGCAGTCCGATCCCGGTCATGCGATCTGGAAGCGGGATTTTACGAGCAGCGGGTGCCTCTTCTCCCTGATCCTCCAGCCCGCGCCGGAGGAGGCATTCAATGCGTTCTTCGATACGCTCCGGCATTTCCCCATCGGGGCAAGCTGGGGGGGCGTGCATAGCCTCGCTGCCTACTATCCGGCCCCGTTGCAGGCCGAGCGTGCGTTCCCGCTTACCGACCAGCCCATCGTGCGCCTTTCGATCGGGTTGGAGGACCCCGCGATGCTGCTTGCGGACCTGAATGCCGGTCTTGACGCTTTCAGACGCACCCGAGCACCCGCTAGATAGCTTTTTTAATTCAACTTACCTGAATAAGTGAGTACGAAATGAAATCACTCAATGGATGGAGACGCGCCGCCACGTTAATGGGTTTCGTGACGCTTTGCGCGGCATTCAGTTCACCCGCTACTGTGCAGGCAGCTGATCTTCTCGCGCAGGCGAAGGCGAATGGCACATTGCGCGTGGCCAATACGCAGAGCAGTCCGCCATGGAGCATGCTTGACGACAATAATAACCCTGTCGGCTACGACGTTGCGATTGCAAAGGAAGTCGGCAAGCGCATTGGCGTGCCGAACGTCGTATTCGTCGCCGATTCGTTCAAGAACTTCGTGGAAGGGCTGAAGACGGGCAAGTACGACCTTGTGATGAACGATCTCACACCTACACCTGAACGGGCGCAACAGGTTGATTTCGGTGACCCATACGGCGTGGAAGATTTCCGCATTTTCGTACCTGCCGGCAACACGGATATCAAGGGCAAGGAAACCCTTAAAGGCAAGCGAGTGGGAGTGGTTACTGGCTCCAGCAATGAAACATGGGCACGAGCACACCTGCATGACTCCGACGTCCGTTCTTACGACAACGGGGGACTCGTCTTCAGCGATCTGGGCAATGGACGTATCGACGCGGTGATTATCTCTCACTTCGGCGGCATGAAATACGCCAACGTCAACCATTTACCGGTCAAGGAAGTAGGCGAACCATTGATCTACCAGCTGTCAGCGCCGGCCATGGTGAAAGGCCAACCGGCCCTGCTTGCAGCGGTCGATAAAGCGATTGCGGACATGATGGCTGATGGGACGATTCAGGCGACTGCGAAGAAGTGGGTCGGGCGCGATTACGATATGCCCGGCACGATCACCAAGGCCAAGGCGCAAAAGGAGTAGTCATGATCGAGCTTTTCATGCGCTCGCTGCCGCTGTTAAAGAGTGCGGTGCTGATGACACTCTTTCTCGGCTTGTTGTCGTTCATGCTCGGTTCGACGCTGGGGTTGCTCGTCGCCCTGGCGCGTATCTCCAGCATACGCGCACTACGCGCGTTCGCATTCGCCTACGTATCCATCTTCCGTGGCACGCCACTGCTCGTGCAGATACTCCTGATCTATTTCGGCTTGCCCCGGTACGGTCTGACACTTGACCCGGTTCCCGCTGCACTCCTTGCGCTCACGCTGTTTTCGGCGGCGTATCTGAGCGAGAACTTCCGTTCCGGCATCAACGCAGTGGACAAAGGCCAGTGGGAAGCCGCGATGTCGCTGGGCATGGGGTACTGGAAAGCCATGTCGCGGGTTATTCTCCCTCAGGGACTACGCGTCGCCATTCCGCCTGTCGGCAGTCGCCTGATCGCATTAATCAAAGACACATCCCTCGCTTCGACGATCACGGTGGTAGAACTGACCCGCGTCGCCGACCAGGTCGGCGCATCCACCTTCCGCTACATGGAAATGTTCCTGATGGTCGGTCTGATCTACTGGGGCATCAACCAGATTCTCACGATAGTCCAGACGGTCCTCGAGAATCGCATTTCGAGGCGTTTTGTATGAATACGGATCTCAGGACGATTGAAGTCCGTGGACTTATGAAGGCTTTTGGCGACAACCAGGTCTTGCGCGGCGTTGACTTCAGCGTATCGAGAGGCGAGGTTGTCGTTGTGATGGGGCCGTCCGGGTCGGGCAAGACTACGTTGCTGCGCTCACTGAACTTCCTCGAGATGCCAGATGCCGGCACCGTGACTGTGTGCGGAATCGATGTCGATTGCGCTGGTTCGTCGAAACCGTCACGCGAGCATCAGAAGAAGATCCGCGCGATCCGCCAGCGCACGGCAATGGTTTTCCAGTCGTTCAACCTCTTTCCGCACAGGACAGCATTGGAAAACGTGATGGAAGGTCCTGTCAGCGTCAAGGGCGTCCCTCGCGCGCAAGCGTCGGAGCGCGCAATGCGCCTGCTGACACAAGTCGGCCTCGCGGCAAAAGCCAACGAGTATCCGGGACGGCTGTCCGGCGGTCAGAAGCAGCGCGTGGCTATCGCGCGGGCGTTGGCGATGGATCCAGAAGTCATATTCTTCGACGAGCCCACGTCCGCTCTCGATCCAGCGCTGCGAGAGGATGTCCTGACCGTCATGCGCGATGTCGCCAAACTGGGCATGACGATGCTGATCGTCACGCACGAGGTGCGGTTTGCGCGAGATGTTGCGGATCGGGTTGTGTTCATGGACGGCGGCGTCGTTGTTGAAGACACGACACCACAAGCCTTCTTTGGTGAGGACTGCAGTCCACGCGTAAAGCAGTTCCTTCATCTGATCGAAACCTGAGCGCTGAGTTCGCCGCGACAACTCGGCCCTGCGTAGCGCCGATCGCGCATCGTTTCCGGTTAGAACGGCCCACTTTCCATGCCGTGCAGGACGCGGTTCGGCGCCTGCATCTGAAGGCCGTGGAAATTCCCGTCGATCCGCGCTGCGGACTCGACCTCGGGGTGGCCGCGATAGCCAGGTACTTCCCCAAAGGTACGTCAGTCGTTCTGCCTTCCGGCGGATTCTTTCTGTGGGTGGAGCTTCTAGAAGGCGTCGAGACAGCGCAACTGTTCGAGATAGCGCAGACGCACGACATCGCGATCGCGCCCGGTGCAATCTTTTCACGCAACCTCCAATTTCGCCGTCACATCCGGCTTAATTACGGCCGTCCGTGGTCGCCGGACGTCGAGAGGGAGATGTGCACTTTGGGCATGTTGGTGAGACACGCAACGGCTGAGCGAGGTACGCCCCGCCTTGGTGGGAACAAAGGCCCGGAATACATGGAAGACGGAGAATCATGATCGAAGTCAGAATGCTTATCGAGGGACGATGACACAAAGGGGCGGCCATCTGGCGTCATTCGACGGTGGGACATGCGGACGCCCAACGCACTGCAGCCTTGTCCGGAAGGGCACGGCGCGCCGGTTCGGCGAAGATTTTCAGTTCACAAACACGGCCTATCCTCCTACGATACGCACTGGTGGCGATCTAAGATATGGGGGCACCGTTGCGCGGGTCCGCCAAGGGAGACAAAAGCGTGAAAGATTTCCAAGTGCTCGACCACATCACGGACGGGGTGATGTTGCTCGACCGGGAGTGGAAGTTTCGAAACCTCAACCGCACCGCTGCGCGATTGCTGAAGCGCCGGTCTGCGGATCTGCTGGGTCGCGAGATCTGGGCCGAGTACCCGGACCTCATTGGGTCGAGCTACGAAAGGGCCTATCGACAAGCGGCCGAGACTGGTATGCCCAGCACCGCGACCGCCTTCTACGAACCGCTCGGTACCTGGTTTGAAGTGCGGGCCTTCCCGTGCGACGACGGTGTCACCGTGCTGGTTCGCGATGTTACCGAAGCGCGCGCGATCTCCGAACGCTTGTCGCGCCAGGCCACGCATGATGAACTGACCGGCCTCATCAACCGCCGGGAACTGCTGCTGCGCCTGAACCGTCTCGTCGACGAAGGTGCGGCCGCTTCCGTCGATCTGCTCTTCATCGACCTTGACCGCTTCAAGGACATCAACGATTCATTTGGTCACGCGGCGGGCGATGAAGTGCTGCGTGTCATCGGCGAGCGTCTTTCCGGCATGTTTACCGAAGGCGCCCATGTTTCCCGCATCGGCGGTGACGAATTCGTCATTTTTCTCGTCGAGGCCCCAGAGGGCGAGGCCGCGCGCGTCGCGCGCGACGTCACAGTACGCATGCGCGAGCCAATCCAGACGCCGTGCGTGCGGGCCTCGGTGGGCGCGAGCATCGGCGTGGCGCGCTACCCCATCTCGGCATCGAATGCGGGCGAGCTGCTGCGTAATGCGGACACCGCGATGTATCACGCGAAGCGCGCGGGCGGTTCGCATGTGTGGTCGTTTGGCAAGGACGATGCGCAGCGCCTCTCGCATCGCCGGCGGCTACGCGCGGATCTGGAGAGTGCGAGCGCCTCGCGCCAGTTCGAACTGCACTACCAGCCACAACTGGACCTGCATACTGGCCGCGTCTATGGAGCCGAGGCGCTTCTGCGATGGAACCATCCGCAACTGGGGCTGCTCACGCCGGCCGACTTCCTCGACGTGCTGCTTGAATCGCCGGTCTACGAGGCGACGGGCGACTGGCTAATTCGCCTCGCGTTCCTCCAGGCGGCAAAATGGCAGGCGGCGAACCGCATGCCGTTCAAGGTCGCCGTCAATCTCTCGGCCACGACGATCCAGAGCGGCGATCTTGCCGCACTGGTTTCGGAGGCGGCCGAGGCGGCCGGCGTATGCGCTTCCGCCCTCGACATCGAGGTGACGGAGACTGTCGTCATGAGCGACTTCGCCGCCGCATCGCGCGCGCTCTCAGCTGTACGAAGGCTCGGCGTGACCGTCTCGCTCGACGATTTCGGCACCGGCTACTCCAGCCTTGCATACCTCACACGGCTGCCTGTCGATCGCATCAAGATCGACAAGTCGTTCGTGCAGGAGCTCACTGTTAAGGAGACCTGTCACCCGGCACGCGCGATGGTCGAAGCGATGGTGGCGCTCGCGCGCGCGCTGGGCATGAGAACGGTCGCGGAAGGCATCGAGACCGAAACGCAACTCGCCCTCGTCAAAGAACTCGGTTGCGATGCCGTGCAGGGATATTTCATTGGCAAGCCGGTATCGGCAGCGCGCATCGAACCTTACGCCGAGCCACGGTTCGGGCACGCCCCGGCTGGAGTTTCGTCGTTGCAGGACGCGGGAAGCGGATCACGCTAGAGGTCAACGCGCAGTCGGACGTTCGCATTGCTTCGGTCTATGGCCGGTTAGCCGGCACCTGCCTCCGTCGCACCTACACACGAGCGAAAGCCAGCAACCGGAGTGTTTGCGTGTACTGCATTTCTGATAGCTGTCATCGTCGGGCTTTCGCTGTGGGTCATGCACAACGCGAACCAGAATATGATGACGACCCACATGTCAGTCGAACGAGCGATGTCGAAAGACTAATCTACAAGGTTCTTCAATCAGACCAACAATCCGCCGGTGCAGGGCCTTTGCGCTCCATGCCTGAATAAAAAACCCAATGGAGCTCGACACATCAACGACGAGCCCCGTTCGACCATCTAAGGGTTGGACACCGGTTGAGACTCTCTGGAGCGAATTCGAGTGGGCACTCTCTTGACCGTACCGTAAGTGTTGCCCCAACTGCCCCTGCAACTGTTGACGGCATGGGGACGCGTAGAGACCACTTTGCTTTGATTCGTTGACATAGATCTTGAAGTTCTTCCTGCGGCCATCGACGGCGGTCCCTGATTTTGTGGGCTTGGGCGAAAAAGGGAGGCGCGCGGCGAGTTCGAATCTGAGTGCCCCGACTACTCTGGCGCGCGGGACACCTTTTATGTCGGTTCCCTCAAAGGCGTGGGGCGCTTCTATCAGCAGACCTTTGTCGATACCTGCTCGAAGGTGTCATTTGCAAAATTCTACGGTGGCGAGGCACCTCCGCCGGTAGCCGATCTGCTCAATGATCGTGTCGTGCCGTTCTTCGATAGCGATGGTATTACGCTCTCGCGAGTGCTGACCGACCGGGACACCGAGTACTGCGGCAACCCCGAATATCGCGAATGCCAGCTGTATCTGGCCGTCGAGAACATCGACCGCACACGCACGAAGAAAGAGTCACCGCAGGCCAACGGCATTGTCGAGCGTCTGCACAAGACGATGCTTGGTCGCGTCCGTTGTGTCTGGGCTGCTTGCGACGACCTTGCTGGGAAGATTTTCAAATGTGGACCTCGCGTTCGACCACGCTGCCCTGCAAAAGAAAAGGTTGCGCCGTCACTCTCACTTCGAGTCGTGTGACAAACGATTGGCGGAAGCCCGCTGCGGAAGACTGCTGCAAGTTTCGACGCCATTGCAGAAATCCGACATGTCTTGGCAGGAACGCGGAAGAAGCGTAGTCAGCGGAAGCCTAGTCTTGATTGATGGTTGCATCCCGTCTGCCCCGCTGGATGCGGAAGTAGGTGCCGGGGCGAGGGGCACCGCCGTAGCCTTGCCGAGTGGCTGACCGGGTTGCAGCTGGCGCGGGGACTCAAATCAATCATCTTGTCCCGGCAGTGTTCCGCTTGATTCTTTCAGAAAGAAGGAGCGAGTCCATGAGCGATCTAGTCGTTGTGAGTTTCAAAGGTGAAGACACTGCCGACCAGGTGTTGAACAAGCTCCAGCAGTTGCAGAAAGAGCACCTGATTGACCTTGAGGATGCCTGCATCGTGGTTCGGGACGCGAAGGGCAAGATACACCTCAAGCAAGCCGTGGATCTCGTCACGATAGGCGCGCTCAGCGGCGCCGCCTGGGGCACTCTGCTAGGTGCGCTGGTTGGTGTGCTATTACTCAATCCGCTCGTCGGACTGGCGGCAGGCATGGTCGTCGGCGCCGGCACGGGCGCGTTGTCGGGCGCGCTGTCAGACTATGGAATCGATGACGATTTCATGCGTTCGACAGGCCAGAACATCGAGGCGGGTTCGTCCGCGCTTTTCATCCTGGTGCGTCGCGTGAACTTCGACAAGGTCCTGCCCGAACTGCAACCTCTAGGTGGAAAGATATTGAAGACGTCTCTGACGAACGATCAGGAGGAACGTCTGAGAAAGGCACTGGAGGGCTTGAACACCAGCGGCGCGGCTACCTGAACACCGTCCGGCGGAGGATGATGTGACCGTGCAGGAAGCACTACTTTCATCGCGCTCGCAGCGGTCGTCACGGCTACTCGCCGCGAAGGTAACAAGCGGCGGCCGAGCACAGCTCCGTTCGGTATCGGGCGGTGACGCATCTACTGTCGCAATGGCGATACGACCGATACGGTCTACGATTGTCGGTGTGCCGGAACGCATCACCAGATAGTCGAATCCGCTCGCGATCAGGTAATGGCCCGATACGCACTTCATGCGGCCACCGGCGCGCGCCGTCGCGTTGAGGGTCCCTCGAGCATGAAGCTGACTGCGAATCGACGTCCGATTTTTGCGCGTGCCTGTACGCGGATTTTGTATGGATGGTGCCCGAACGCGACAGCCAGATGAATCGGCGAGCATCCTGATACCGTTAGTCGAACAGGCACTAGACTTCAATCATCTGGAGCACGATCTCCGCATGAGACTTTCGCGCGACGTGACTCCATGTCGACGTCCGCCACTTCCGGGGGGCAAGCCCATGTCGAAGTCCATTCAAACGGCCGAACAGATTCGCGACGAAACACAACGGCGCGTCGAGCAGCTTTCAGCCGACGTCCCCCACCATCTGCGAGTCCGCGTGCCGCTGCCCGAGCGGCATCCGCCCGATGCCTCCGGCCGGAACTGGAACATGCTCGCGCTCAATGAGAGCGGCGCCGACTATCTTCGACAGGTCAGGCGCGTCATCGAGGACATGCGTACGGAGTTCGTTTTGCCGGATTGAGACGAACGTGCGTCAACCAGTGCGTTTCAATAAATCGAGGCGGCGTCGCGGCAGACGTCGGACACCGTATGCAGGCACACACGCTTGCGTGGCGAGGCTACGAGATCGCGGTGCAACCGCAGCAGAACGAATTCGGCGCATGGCGCGCGAACGTCAGCGTACGCAAGGCTTCGGATGTGTTGACCGAGTTTCGTCCCGAGACCGTGCAGCCGGAATGGCTAACCGAGGCCGAAGCCGTGCGTGACGGCTTCGAATGGGGCCGTCGCTTCATCCGGCAAAAGAGCGAAACGCCGGCGGATTCCGTTTGACTGTTAACCACACGCACGGACCACAGACATGGGCGAGGCACACATGGTCAAGATCTATGGACGCATGCGCTCGGCGCAAGGCTATGCGATCCGCGATTTCCTGCATCGTTGCGACATTCCCTTCGAGTGGGTCGAACTCAGCAGCAATGAAGAGGCGGTGAAGCTGGCGCACGTGCAGCACCTTGGCGACTCGCGCCTGCCGGTATGCGAGTTTCACGACGGCACGAGACTCGAATGTCCGACCATCCGGCAGATCACCGAAAAGCTCGGCTGGTTCCGCAGCCCATCACGTTCGGAATACGATCTCGCGATTTACGGCGCCGGGCCGGCCGGTCTGAGCGCCGCGGTCTACGGTGCATCCGAGGGATTGCGCACGGTGCTGGTGGAGCGCTGGGCCATCGGTGGGCAGGCCGGCAGCACTTCGAAGATCGAGAACTACCTGGGGTTTCCGGACGGTGTCAGCGGCACGGAGCTCGCCGAGCGGGCCCGCGCTCAAGCAGTCCGGTTCGGCGCGGAAATCCTGCTGGCCCGTGCCGGCGTGCGCGCGGATTTCTCGACGGGCAACGGGATCGTCTATCTGGAAGACGGTTCGCGGATCACGGCACGTACGTCCGTGTGCGCGACAGGTGTCGCGTACCGGCTGCTCGGATTGCCGGAGGAAGCGCGCTTCAGCGGCGCGGGTGTGTACTACGGCGCGGGAGCGAGCGAGGCGTCGCTGGTCCGCGGCGAACACGTATACATCGTGGGTGGAGGCAATTCGGCGGGGCAGGCAGCGATGCATTTTTCCCAGTACTGCAATCACGTCACGATGTTGGTGCGCGACACGTCGCTGAAAAGCACACTGTCGCAGTACCTGATCGACCGTATTTCAGCCGCGCCGAACATCGAGGTGCTGACCTGCACAACCGTTACCGCATTGCACGGCAACGACGTGCTACGCGAAATCACGCTCACCGATCGCCGCAGCGGCGAAGCGCGACGCGTGACGACGAACTGGCTCTTCGTTTGCATCGGCGGTCTGCCACAGACCGATTGGGCCAAAGAGGTGGGGGTGGCTCGCGATGAAGCCGGCTATCTCGTGACGGGCCCTGATCTGCACGACACGGACCGGACGTTGCGTTGGCCGCTGGATCGCGAGCCGCTGTATCTGGAAACCAGCATGCCCGGCGTGTTCGCCGCCGGGGATGTCCGCCATGGCTCGATCAAACGCGTGGCGGCTGCCGTTGGCGAAGGAGCCACGGCGGTGGCGCTCGTGCACCGCTATCTGAGTGGCACATGATGTGCTTCATGTGCCCCCCATGAGTGAGGCGCCGTGCGCTTTCCCTGTCGCAATCTCATCACCAGGAGCTGACCATGACTCCCACCTGCACGCATCTGGATGGAATCCGCGTATTACAGACTACCAGGCACTATTGCGAGGACTGCGTGAAACTCGGCCACCCGTGGGTGCATCTGCGGCTCTGCATGTCGTGCGGTCATGTAGCTTGTTGCGACTCGTCGCCCGATCGCCATGCGAGCGCGCATTATCACGCGACCGGCCACCCACTGGTGCGTTCGATCGAACCGGGCGAAACGTGGATCTGGTGCTATCGTGACGAGATGATCGCGGGAGAAGTGGCACTGTAAGCGGGTACAACCGGCGGCGTTGACTCCGCCGGCAGCACCCATCGATACGGGCCTCAGGCCGGGCTTTCGGCGGCCTTCCTGGCTTCTTCTCCGGTCGATTCTTCCTGCGTCGCCAGCTTCTTCACACGTACGGCCTTTTCGCCGGCATCCCAGCGGATTTCGACGGCATCGCCGCTGCGCACATCGCCTCTTAACAGCGAGTCGGCGAGTTCCGATTCCACTTCCAGACGGATCTTGCGCTTCAACATCCGCGCGCCGAACTCGGGATCGTATCCGACCGTCGCCAGGTGATCACGCAGTGCATCGTCGAACGACAGTTCGATATTTTGCGCGGCCGCGGTGCGCTGCACGCGCTGAAGTTGCAGGTCGACGATCCGGCGGATCTGCTCCTTGCCGAGCGCATGGAACACAACCACTTCATCGACACGGTTCAGGAACTCCGGCTTGAAGTGATGCCGCAGGATTTCCATCAGCCGGTCGCGTAGCGCGGGATAGTCGAGCTGTTTCGAATCGGCCTTCATGTTGTCCTGAATCATCTGCGAGCCGATGTTGCTGGTGGCGATGATCACGGTGTTGGTGAAATCCACGAGCCGTCCCTTGCCGTCCGTCAGACGTCCTTCGTCGAATAGCTGCAGCAGGATGTTGTGCACTTCGGAATGCGCCTTCTCGATCTCGTCGAGCAGCACGACGCTGTAGGGGTGGCGCCGCACGCGTTCGGTCAACTGGCCGCCTTCTTCGTAGCCGACATAGCCGGGAGGCGCGCCGACGAGACGGGCCACCGTATGGCGTTCCGAGTATTCGCTCATGTCGATGCGCACGAGCGCGTTCTCGTCGCCGAACACGGCGGCGGCGAGCGCCTTCGCGAGTTCGGTCTTGCCAACGCCTGTCGGTCCGAGAAAGAGGAAGCTGGCGATCGGCTTGCCCGCTTCCGTCAACCCCGCGCGTGAAAGTCGCACGGCCTTTGATACGGCCGTTACGGCTTCGTCCTGGCCAACAACGCGCTCCCTCAAACGGTCTTCCAGACGCAGCAGCTTGTCGCGATCCTCGGCCGTGAGTTCGGAGACCGGCACGCCGGTCAGCGAGGATACGATCTGCGCGATGTCTTCCGCCCCGACTTCCTGCGAACTGGTGCCGCGCTCCTTCTTCCAGGCCTCGGTCGACTCGTTCAGACGCGCCTGCTCGGCCGTGATTTTCTCCTGCAGTGCCTTCGCCTTGTCGAACTGTTTGGCCGCGCTCGCCGAGTCCTGCTCCTGACGCAGACGACGGATCGTGGCCTCGATACCGTGCAGCGCCTGCGGTCGCGAATTCGACGAAATGCGCACGCGTGCCGCGGCCTGGTCGAGCAGGTCGATGGCCTTGTCGGGCAGGAAGCGGGCGGCGATATAGCGATTCGACAGCTTCGCCGCGGCCGTGATCGCCTCTTCGGTGATCTTCACCTTGTGATGCGCCTCTAGCCGGTCGCGCAGGCCGCGCAGGATATCGATGGTGTCTTCGACGCTCGGCTCGGGGACCATCACTGGCTGGAAGCGCCGTTCGAGCGCCGAATCCTTTTCGATGTACTTCTGGTATTCATTGAGCGTAGTCGCGCCGATCAGATGCAGTTCGCCGCGCGCAAGCGCCGGCTTGAACACGTTGCCGATATCGAGCCCGCCTTCGCCGCCGCCCTGGCCCGCGCCGACGATCGTATGAAGCTCGTCGATGAAAATGATGAGCCGGTCCTGGTTCGCGACGATTTCGTCGAGCACCTGCTTGATGCGCTCTTCGAATTCGCCCCGATACTTCGCGCCCGCCACCACGCTGTTGATGTTCAGCTCGACCACGCGCTTGCCGCGCAGCACTTCAGGGATCTGGTCCTGCGCGATGCGTTGCGCCAGACCTTCGACGATCGCCGTCTTGCCGACGCCCGGCTCGCCGATCAGTACTGGATTATTCTTGCGGCGCCGCGCGAGCACTTCGATGGTGGTTTCGATTTCCTTGTCGCGGCCGATCACCGGATCGAGCTTGCCGCGCTTGGCCAGCTCGCTCAGATCGCGCGCGTATTTATCGAGCGTCGGGGTGGAGGAGCGGCCTTCGACGCTGCCGTCTTCGGCGCCCTGGCCCACCACCTTCACTGCTTTCTGGCGCAGCGATTGCGATGTCAGCCCGAGTTTGCGCAGCAGTTCGCCGGCGAAGCCGTCGCCTTCCTCGACGAGACCGATCAGTATGTGTTCCGGGCCGACATAGCTATGGTCGAGCTCGCGCGACGCCACGAGTGCATTTTCGAGCGCGCTTTTTGCACGCGGCGAAACGCCGATGCGGGGCTCCTCGCCATCGGCTTTGGCCGTACCGCGCGGCGCGTCCTGTTCGATGGTGCGTTTGATATCGTCGGCATCGAGCTTGAACTCGCGCAGGATTTCGTTGACCACGTTGTTATCGGCGAGCGCGAGCAGCAGATGTTCCGTGTCGACCTCGTTCTTGCCGAACTCGACAGCTTTCTGCGCGGCCGCATGCAGCCGGTCGAGCCCGCTTTCGCTCAGAAAGCTTTGCAGGTCGACTGCCTCGCGTGCACGCCTGTGTCGGCGAGGGCGGGCACCGCTGCTGTCGGGGCCGCCCGCTGCTTCAGACGGACCGGATGACCCGGCCGAAGCCGACGCGCGGCGAGGCGCGGAACGCCCGGCCCGCTCCCAGTCCGTGCCGCCGTTTTCGAATGGCGACCATCCCTCGTCGAACAGACCCTCGAACAGGCCGCCGTGGAAAAGCGACTCGAGCGGCGACAGGCTGCGCTGATGGCGTGCCATGAACTCCATGTGATGTTCGTCGCAAAGCATTAACTGGCGGCGCTGGCCGTTCTCGGTGATCGTAATCTGTGTAGTCGCCGGTTTGCCGCAAACACTGCACTTGGCCATGATGTTCCTCTTCAGGTTCTGCCCACGCGCTGTGCGTTGCGATGTGGGCGGCTGGGCTGTCCGTATCCTGGATATTTCCGCCTCGCCGACGCACTGATTCACGATTTCTCGCGGCGAGACCTCGGGGGATTCGCGGGTCACCCGATCTCGATCTGCTTTGCGGTCTGCTTTGTCTCGCCCGCTTTGGGCTCGCGTATGTCGCGTATGATCACCGCGCCGTTGTCGAAGCGCGTGTCGGTACGATTGAGGCCGGCACCGGACGGCAACGGAATCGCCCGCTGAAATTGGCCGAACGCGCGTTCCACGCTAATAATCGCGTTGGCCGCGTACAGCGCGACCGGAAAGGTGAACGAGACGAGATAGGCGCAGCGTCAGCAAGCCGAATGAAACCCGCGACGCCGCGCAGCGCTGCCACCCATCACGCGTGTCCCGGCAGGACTTGCATCGTGAGGCCTCGCGTAGCAACGAACTGTATTCGCCCCGGGCGGAGCCATTGAAGCGATGCATTCAACACTACGCGCCCACATAGGCGACTTCTTTCTCAATCCTGCCAAGACGTGTCGGGATTCTGCGATCCTCGCGTACGCCTCCCCAATGCCGGCAATTCGCTTCGCGCAGCAAGCCGGAATGCGCGCGGAGTCATTCCCGTGTAGCGATGAAATACTTCGGTGAAATGCTGCTGGGTCTGGAAACCCGTGCGGGCCGCAACGTCAACGAGCGGCACCTGACTGGAGGACAGCATCCATTTGGCGAGCGTCAGGCGCTCCGTTGTTAAATAAAAATGAGGTGAGAAACCGGTGGCTTTCTTGAATGCTCGCGCGAAGTGCGATGGACTCATATGCACCAGCGCGGCGAGATGCTCGACGCGAATGTTCTCGGCAATATGTTCGCTGATGTAGATGTCGATGCGCGCCAGTTTTTGCTGCTCCATCGGTACTTCGGGGTCGCTTGCATGAGCGCTGCGGCTGTAGTGATACGAGACATGCAGGGCAATGGCGTCGGCGAAGGCCTCGAGGCAGCCGACTTCCACGGCGGCGGTTTGAGAGAGCGAAATCAGCGTGTCGGCCGCCGCGCGCAGGAACGGATCCCAAGCCTGAGACCATAGTGGCAACTTACGGGGCGCCGTTCCGAAAACCTGTTGCAATTTGCTTTCGAGCGTGTGCGAATCGAGCGTAATGACGAGCCCTTGTGGATCGTCCCTGGGCGCGGCTAATTGTGCGGTGGGTGGGACGAAGGCGATACACGGTGCACTAACGCTGAGGTGGTTACGTTTGCCGGTTGCGTCACGGCTGCTTGCTTCTACGGCGGTCCTGTCGGCCGGTACGAGCAGGCAGATGTCGGAACGTGTACCGGTCAACCGGTCGACACACGCAGCGCGAGGCGGGTAGTGGCGTAATCCTTGAAGGGGGGCGAGGGAAGCGGTACGTTCCATATTGCGCTGTCGGGGTGCGGCCTCTGGGTCTGTTCTTGCGACTCCTGCTCCTGCTCCTGCTTCTACTTCAAGCTTAGTACGTGTTGTGTCATGCCGCGTTCCTGTGCGCGAATTTAAAAAAATGCCGCATTCGCCGATCCCGAGGGTGTGCGCTGGCGGCGGTGACTTATAGCTTTCAACAACGACCTCAGCCCGTTGCGTTTCCAGGCAGCTATCTGCAAAGAAACAGCATGAACTCGAAAGACCGTCGCGCACGCGCTGCCGCATCGTCATCTGACCTGTGCACGGCACAAGTGCAATTCGCATGCCCGATGTGCGCACGCGGGGTATCGGCAGCGGCCGGGAGCCAAATCATGGACGGAAAGAAGAGCTGGCTGCGCAGGGATTTCGATGCGCTGCGTCTGGAGTGGGCCGTACTCACCTTTTATGAGCGCTTTGAACAGCTTGTCGCGCATGTGCTGAGCGTGGTGATCTCCGTCATCATTCTCGTGTCGCTTTGGCAATTGATTCACGCAGTTACTGCATTGCTGGTTTCGGACGCGTTGAACCCGCTTGATCACGCAGTGTTTCAAACGGTCTTCGGCATGGTCATGACGCTGCTGATCGCAATGGAATTCAAACATTCGATTACGCGCGTGATGGCGCGGCGCGATCATATCGTTCAGGTCAAGACAGTGGTTCTCGTTGCGCTGCTCGCCATCGCGCGTAAATTCATCATTCTCGACCCGGCCAGCGCACCCGCGGAGATCGCGGCGCTTGCGTTTGCGCTGGTGGCGCTGGGAAGCGTCTACTGGCTGATGCGGCAGCGCGACGATCCGGTCGACGCGGCAGCGGCGGCGGACGTCGAACCCGACCGCGATATGTATGCACAGCGGCAGCACGAAACACGCTCCGGCGAAGGCGCGCGGCGCGGCGATTGACTGGAGCCGCCGCCTGATGACAGCGAAAGCGCCGCTTTAACGAACGTCGTCGACGGCCACGCAAGACCCCTTTCGGTTCGGCTTTCGACACGAGGGTTTCGAGCGCGAGGCCCTTCGTCTCGCTGTCCGTTGCCCGCACGAAACCCAAATCTTCCGGGCGCTGTTCACGGTGGGCGGTCACGTCTACGATGCAAAGGCCGGCCGTGTCGTGACAGTGTCTCTCCGCGCTTTTCTCCCGCTTCTCAGTGCTGAGGCCGTGTTCTTACAGGACGGAAACTGATCATGGATGAACTCACGAAGCCGTCCCTTCATCATGCGTGGCACAGGGCGCAGATTCGTTCGATACATCACGTAATTCGTCGGCGATGATCTCGATCAGCGCTTCGGCAGCAGCGCTCAACGGCCGCCGCGGATGACTGATTCGCACGATATGGCGTACGATGCGCGGCGCGAGAATCGGATAGGTGCGTAATGCCCCTCGCCGCACTGCGCGTTCAACCGCGATGCGCGGCAGGATCGTCGCAAAGCGGGTGCTTTCGACGAGCTTCACGATCGTGCTCAACACGTCGATCTCGAAGCGCGGCGCAAGCAGCACGTCCTCATGCTGCGCGGCCGTATCGAGCACGCCGCGCAGGCCGTGGCGCTTGGTGGGCAGCACGAGTTCGAGTTCGGGCAGTTGCGCGAGTTCGATCGCATGCGGCAGTTCGGGGCCGTGTTCGGCGCTGGTGACGAGCACCATCTCTTCATCGAGGAGCGGCTGCGAGTCGAGCGACAGGCGCGAGCGCGGCTTGTTGATCAGCGCGGCGTCGAGTTGGCCGCCCGACACCCAGTCGATGAAGGTCGCGGTGTAGCCGTCGGCGACGGTGACTTCGACATGCGGATAGCGCGCGTGAAAGCGTGACAGCGAATCGGCGAGAACGCTTTCCGTCACCGATGCGATCAGCCCGATCGACACGTGGCCCGTCACGATCTCGTCGCGCTGAACCATTTGCTGACGCGCATGCGCAAGATCGCGGACGATCGGCAGAAAGAGGCGGTACATCAGCCGTCCGGCGGCGGTGGGCGCCATGCCGTGCCCGCCACGGTCGAACAGTTGCTGATGCAGTTCTTCCTCCAGCTTGGCGATCTGCATGCTGAGCGCCGGTTGCACAATGTTCAGGCGCTTGGCGGCGCGCGTCACGGAGCCGTCCTCGAACAGTGCGATGAAATACTGGATCTGCTTCAGGTCCATGCGAGGTCCATTTGACGTCGAGCAGGGGCGCCGCGGGTTGCATCAGGAAAGTTGATATCCGCTGCGCGGTCCATCAGGTCACTCACGAAAGCCGGTGACAACAGCACACCGCGTAACTATCTGAATAGGTGAGAAAGACCCTTACCGGGAACGTTGCGTATTGATAACCGAGCGCCCGAAGGGCGTCATCGGGGCTAACACTGATATCAAAACTAATGATGAAAAACATCAAAAAACAATATTAGAAGTTATAGCCCGTTCTCGCTACGCTTCATTCCAACTTGCTGCATGTCCGCCCGACAGACTCGTTCCGGCGCCCGACGGCAAGCACCGATGGAGACGTAGATGAACTCACGCGATGCCGCAGGCAGCGGCACACCTCAATCCTCATGGGCGCCGCAGAGCACCGCGCCGACGCTGCGCCACTGGCTTGAACGCCTGTCGGCAACGGGCCGCGTCGCAACGATCGATCAGCCGGTTTCGCTCGAACACGAACTCGCGGCAGTTGCCAAGCGGCTCGACGGCGAACAGGCCGCCATCTTTCTCAAACCCGGCGGCCACGCGATTCCGGTGGTGAGCGGCTTCATGTCGAAGCGCGCGTGGATTGCCGAAGCGATGGGCGTGCCCGAGGCCGCGCTGCTCGAACGCTTTCGCGATGCGGCCGGGCATCCTGTTGCCTGGCACGAACTGCCACGCGAACAGGCCGCGTGTCAGCAGGTCGTCCGCACCCAAGGCATCGATCTGCACGCATTGCTGCCGATCCCGACCCACAGCGAGCACGACAACGGTCCCTACATCACGGCCGGCCTCGTGATTGCTCGTAATCCGCGGACCGGCATCCAGAACGTGTCGATCAACCGCATTCAGGTGCACGCCCCGGACCGCATGGCGATCCTGATGTTGCCGCGTCATCTGCTGGCGTTCTATCAGGCCGCGGAAGCGGCGGGCGACGCGCTCGACGTGGCGATCGCGATCGGCGTCGATCCGTTGACGATGCTGGCGTCGCAGGCCATTTCCCCGATCGACAGCGACGAACTGGAGATCGCCGGTGCGTTGCACGGCGCGCCGCTGCCGGTTGTCAAATGCGTGACGAACGACGTGCGTGTACCCGCGTTCTCGGAAATCGTGATCGAGGGCCGCATCCTGCCCAAGGTGCGCGAGCCCGAAGGTCCGTTCGGCGAATTTCCGAAGTACTACAGCGCGCGCGAAGCGCGTGAGGTGATCGAGGTGACGGCGGTCACACACCGCGAACAGCCCATTTATCACACGATTGTTCCGGCTGAAATGGAGCATCTGCTGCTCGGCGCCATTCCGCGCGAAGCGACATTGCTGGCGCATCTGCAGCGCAGCCATCCAGGCGTGAAGGACGTGGAGTTGTCGGTGGGCGGCGTGTGTCGATATCACCTGTGGGTCCAGTTCGACAAGAAGCGCGAAGGCGAAGCGAAGAACGTGATCTTGTGCGCGTTTGGCGCGCACTACGACATCAAGCAGGTGGTCGTCGTCGATACGGATGTGGACGTGCACGATCCCGCCGAAATCGAATGGGCGATCGCGACGCGCTTCCAGGCGGATCGGGATCTCGTGATCGTGGCCGGCGCACAGGGCTCGCCGCTCGATCCGTCGACGACCGTCGGCCAGCCCGACGATGCGCCGCCGCACATGCAGGGCGTCAGCGCCAAGATGGGTCTCGACGCGACGCGCCCGGTCGTCTATCCGGCGCATGTATTCACCCGCGTGCGGATTCCGGGGCAGGACACCGTCGATCTCGACCGGCTCGTCGCCACGAGCAACGCAGCGTTCGAGGCCTACTTGCACAGCGGCCAGCTGCGCGACGCGGTCTGAGCGAGGCACAGCCATGCAGTCAACGCAAAGGCGTGAACGGATCGTCGTCGGCATGTCCGGTGCGAGTGGTGCAGTTATCGGCGTTCGGCTGCTGGCGGCCTTGCGCCGGCTCGGCACGGCCGAGACGCATCTGATCGTGTCGCCGTCGGGCGCCATTACCGCTGCGCAGGAGCTCGGTCTCACGCGTTCGGATCTCGACGGCCTCGCCGACGTCGTCCACAACGTGCGCGACATCGGCGCGACGGTGGCGAGCGGCTCGTTTCTCACCGCGGGCATGGTGATCGCGCCGTGCTCGATGAAAACGCTGGCGAGCGTCGCCAACGGTTTCGCCGACAACCTGCTGACGCGCGCCGCGGACGTGATGCTCAAGGAGCGCCGCCGCCTCGTGCTCGTCGCGCGAGAAACGCCGCTCAATCTCGCCCACCTGCGCAACATGACGCTCGCCACCGAAATGGGCGCGATCGTGATGCCGCCGGTGCCCGCGTTCTATGCGCACCCTCAAACCGTCGACGACATCGTCGATCACACGGTCGGCCGGATCATGGATCTGTTCGGCATCGAGCATCGCGAGATTGCGCGCCGCTGGAGCGGTCTTGCCAGCGAGTTCGACCGACGCGGGAACGACGAGGGCGACGACGCCCATGCAACCGCCACGCGCGGGCAGGGAGCCATGAAATGAATCAGCGCGATACAGTTGCCGAACTGGTGGCGGAGGCACGCCCCGCTGGCGAGCCCGAAACGTCGGCTGAACGCCAGCGCCATGTGGGCCGCTCGATGGAACGCGTCGAAGATCCGGCGATCCTGACCGGCCGCGGACGTTACGGCGACGACATCGCCGTGAAACCCGGCACGCTGCACGCCGCGGTGTTGCGCTCGCCGCACGCCCATGCGGAACTGCGCAGCATCGATACGGACGCTGCGCTGAAACTGGCCGGCGTGCGCGCCGTGCTCACACGTGACGATCTGCCGGGTTGGTCGCGGCCGTTCGTGGTCGGCGTGAAGTCGCCGATGGAGCAGTGGGCGCTCGCGATGGATCGCGTGCGCTATGTCGGCGAACCGGTTGCCGTGGTGCTGGCCGAATCGCGTGCGCTCGCTGAAGACGCGCTCGATCTGATCAAGGTCGATTACCAGACGCTGCCGCCGGTGACGTCGATCGAAAACGCGCTCGCCGACGATGCGCCTGTTCTGCATCCGAAGGTCGGCACGAACGTGATCAGCGATCGTCACTATCGCTATGGCGAGCCCGAAGCGGCATTCGAACGCGCGCCGCATCGCGTGACAATCGACGCGCACTATCCGCGCAACACGTGTGCGCCGATTGAATGCGGCGTGGTGATCGCCGAGTATCTGTCCGGCGATGAAGGCTATGACGTCACGTCGAATTTCATGGGGCCGTTCTCGTTGCATGCGGTAATGTCGATGGCGCTGAACGTGCCGGCAAATCGTCTGCGGCACAAGGCGCCGCGCGATTCGGGCGGCAGCTTCGGCGTGAAACAGGCGGTGTTTCCGTATGTGGTGTTGATGTGCCTTGCGGCGCGCAAGGCCGGTGCACCGGTGAAATGGGTCGAGGATCGCCTCGAACATCTGAGCGCGGCCACGTCGGCCACCGCGCGCCTGACGACGCTCGAAGCCGCCGTCGAAGGCGACGGCCGCATCACCGCGCTCTCATATGACCAGATCGAGGACTGCGGCGGCTATCTGCGGGCGCCGGAGCCTGCAACCTTCTACCGGATGCACGGCTGCCTGACGGGCGCGTACGCGATTCCGAATCTCGTCGTGCGCAACCGCGTGGCGCTCACGAATAAAACGCCGACGGGCCTCGTCCGCGGTTTCGGTGGACCGCAGGTGTATTTCGCGCTTGAACGTCTGATGCAGCGCATCGCGATCGAACTGAAGCTCGATGTGCTCGACGTGTATCGCCGCAACTTCGTCGCCGCCGATGCGTTCCCGTATCGCGCCGCAGCGGGTGCGCTGCTCGATTCCGGCAACTATCAGGAAGCGCTGCGCCGCTCGCTCGCTGAAGGCGGCTACGAAGAACTCGTCGCACGTCGCGATGCTGCGCGCCGCGAAGGACGACTGTATGGCATCGGCTTTGCGGCGATCGTTGAGCCGTCTGTGTCGAACATGGGCTACATCACGACCGTGATGCCCGTCGAGGCGCGCAAAAAGGCCGGCCCGAAGAGCGGCGCCATTGCGAGCGCGACGGTCAGCGTCGATCTGCTCGGCGGCGTGGTCGTGACGGTTGCATCGACGCCGGCGGGGCAGGGACATATGACGGTCTGCGCGCAGGTCGTCGCCGATGTGCTTGGTCTGAATCCGCGGGACATTGTCGTCAACGTCGAGTTCGACACGCACAAGGACGCGTGGTCGGTGGCGGCAGGTAACTATTCGAGTCGTTTTGCCGGTGCGGTGGCCGGCACGGTGCATCTGGCAGCGATGCGTGTGCGCGACAAGGTGGCCCGCATCGTCGCGCAGCAATCGGGTTGTGCGCCCGAGGACATCTGTTTCGAAGACGGCCGCATCTTTGCGAAGGGCAAGGAAGACCGCGCGCTGCCGTTTGGGCGCGTCGCGAGCAATGCGCCGCACTGGGCGCCCGCGCTGTTGCCCGAAGGCGAAGAGCCGGGCCTGCGCGAGACGGTGTTCTGGACGCCGCCGCACATGGACGCGCCCGACGAGCAGGATCGCATCAACACATCGGCGGCCTACGGTTTCGCGTTCGACATGTGCGCCGTCGAAGTGGACCGCGCAACCGGCCGCGTGCGCATCGACCGCTATGTGACCGCACACGATGCCGGCACGCTGCTCAATCCGGCACTCGCCGACGGCCAGATTCGCGGCGCGTTCGCGCAGGGCCTGGGCGCGGCACTGATGGAAGAGTTCCGCTACGGCGCAGACGGCAGTTTCCAGTCGGGCACGCTCGCCGACTACCTGATGCCGACCACCTGCGAAGTGCCTGACCCGGTGATCGTGCATCTGGAAACGCCGTCGCCGTTCACGCCGCTTGGTGCGAAAGGGCTCGGCGAAGGCAACAACATGAGCACGCCCCCATGCATCGCAAATGCAGTGGCCGATGCACTCGGAGTCGAGGATATCCGCTTGCCGCTCACGCCCGCGAAGGTGATGCACCTGATCGGCATCGACGATCCACCGCCTTCACGTCCCGAGTTACTCGAAGCGGCAGCGGCCGCCGCGCCGAACAAGGCGCTCGCAGGCGGCAAGGCGCTGACGGCGCGGGGCACTGTCGATCTCGACGCCAAACCCGAAGCGATCTTTGCGGTGCTGATGGACCCGCAGGCGCTCGCGAAGGTCATTCCAGGCTGCCACGCGCTCGAAGCGACCGGACCGAACCAGTATCGCGCGGATGTGACGGTCGGCGTCGGCATGATCAAGGCGCGCTTCGAAGCGCGGATCGGCTTGTCGGATATCGACGCACCGCATCGTCTGCGGCTGGCGGGCGCCGGCAGTTCGCCGCTTGGCACCGCGCGTGGCGAAGGGCTCGTCGAACTGACGCCCGCGGACCGCGGCACGCGGCTGTCGTACGACTATGAAGCGCAGGTGTCGGGCAAGGTTGCGGCAGTGGGCGGACGGATGCTCGAAGGCGCGGCGAAAGTCGTACTGCGGCAACTGTTCGAATCGCTGGGCCGGCAAGCGTCAGGCAAACCCGTCGATCAAGGCCGCGCGCAAGGCTCGTGGCTCTCGCGCTTCCTCGCATTCTTCCGGAGCAGAACATGAAACCCGCGCCGTTCGATTATCTGCGCGCGACGAGCACTCAACATGCGCTCGAAGCGCTCGCGCATGGCGGCGAAGACGCACGCGTGCTGGCCGGCGGCCAGTCGCTGATGGCGGTGCTGAACATGCGCCTCGCGCAACCGCGCTGGCTCGTCGATATTTCCCGCACCGACGAGTTGAATACGGTGCGTGTCGACAACGAGGCGGGGCAGCTCGTTGTCGGTGCGGCGGCGACGCAGGGCAGCGTCGAGTGGCGCCCGTCGCTGCGCGACGAAGTGCCGTTGCTCGCTCTCGCGTTCCCGCACATTTCCCACTTTCAGATCCGCAATCGCGGCACTGTATGCGGCTCGATCGCTCACGCGGATCCGAGCGCCGAGTTGCCTCTCGCATTGGCAGCCTTGGGCGGCGATGTGCTGCTGCGCTCGGCAAAGCGCAAGCGCGTGCTCGCCGCCGAGGACTTTTTTCAGGGAATGTTGATGACGGCGCGCGAGCCGGACGAACTCGTCGAGGCCGTGCGTTTTCCGCTGAAAAAGCCGGGCGAGCGCTACGGCTTCGCGGAATTCTCCGCACGTCATGGCGATTTCGCGCTCGTGTCGTGCGCGGCGGTGGTGACGGATAACGCGATCCGGCTGGCAGTGGGCGGCGTCGCCGACCGGCCGGTGGTGGAGCGCTGGACGCGTCTGCAGGGCGACGACCTGCGTACTGCATTGAACGATTTGAGCTGGAAGCTGGGCGCGCAGGATGACGCGCATGTCAGTGCGACGTATCGCCGGCATCTGGTCCGGCAACTGGGATGGCGCGTGATAGAGGAGGCGAAGTGAGCAAGACCCCGAAGACCCCCGTTAATATCATGCCGCAGGGCATACAACCGCGCGGCGAACGGCGTCGAGTCACCGTGACGCTCAACGGTCGCGAACGCAGCGGCTATTGCGAGCCGCGCGATTTGATGTGCGATTTTCTGCGGCACGAACTGGGCGCAACCGGCACGCATGTCGGATGCGAACACGGCGTGTGCGGCGCCTGCACGGTTCATATCGACGGTGTGGCGGGACGTTCGTGCCTGATGCTCGCGGTGCAGGCCGATGGCCGCCGCATCGATACGGTAGAAGGCCTCGCGCCCGACCAGACGCTTGGCGACCTTCAGCAGGCGTTCCAGCGACATCACGCGCTGCAGTGCGGCTTTTGCACCGCCGGCATTCTGATGTCGTGCGCCGACTATCTGAAGCGCGTGCCGGATCCAAACGAGGCGCAGGTGCGCGACATGCTGTCCGGCCATCTGTGCCGCTGTACAGGCTATACCCCGATCGTCGCCGCCGTGCTCGATGTGGCGGCGCGCCGGCGCAAGGCGCAGGAAGAGAAGGAGACGAGCGATGCTTGATCTCGGCCGAACCTTTCTGCAAAGCGTGGAGCGTAGCCCCAACGCGCTGGCGCTCGTCGATGGTGAACTGACGCTTACGTATGCGCAGTGGCACCCGATCATCCTGAACGTTGCGGACGGTCTGCGCGAACTTGGTCTTGCACACGGCGACCGTCTGCTCGTCGTGCTGCAAAACCGCTGGGAAATGGCGACGCTGCACTGGGCGTGCCAGTTCGCCGGCGTGGCGATCGTGCCGCTGAACTGGCGGGCGAAACCCGACGAGCTCGATTACTGCGTGACCGATGCGGGTGTCAAGGCCATCGTGTACGAGCCGGTTTCCGCCGGAGCCGTCACGCAAAGCGCCGCCGCGAAGGCCGTTGCGCGCATTGCGCTGGACGATGCGGCGGGCGCGTCGATTTCGTTCGATGCACTGCTGCGCGAGCGTCGGCACGAAGGCGCAACTACGGCCGCGGCCACTCCGCAGGCCGCCGCGGAAGACTACTCGCTGATCCTCTACACGTCCGGCACCACGGGCAAGGCGAAGGGCGTGCCGCGCCGGCATCGCCACGAACGCGCCGCCGCGCTCGCGCACGTCGCACAGAACCTCTATCGCCATGGCGAACGCACGCTCGGCGTCATGCCGCTCTATCACACGATGGGCGTGCGATCGCTGCTGTCGATGGCGCTCGTGGACGGGCTGTTCGTCTGCGTTCGCCGCTGGAATGCGACCCTTGCGCTCGACTCCATCTGCACGTACCGGCTGACGTGTCTGTATCTGGTGCCCACGCTTTATCACGATCTGCTCGCCGCGCCGGAGTTCGCGCGCACCGACACAAGTTCGGTGACGAAACTCGGCTTTGCCGGCGCGCCGATGAACGACGGTCTGCTGAAGCGTCTTTCGGCTGCTTTCAAGCCGGAACTGTTCGTCAATCACTACGGCTCGTCCGAGGTCTACACGTTCAGTATCGATCAGGACGCGACGCTCAAGCCCGGCAGCGCGGGCCGCGCCGGCATCAATACGCGGCTGCGCGTCGTGAAGCTCGACGCGACGTCGCCCGACGAACTCGCGCAAACCGGCGAAGAAGGCCAGATCATCGCGGACCTGCTCGGCGACGAGTCGTTCGAAGGCTACTGGAACCGGCCCGACGCGAACGCGAAGTCGTTGCGCGACGGCTGGTATTTCACCGGCGACACCGGCTACTTCGATAACGACGGCGATCTCTTCGTGTCGGGCCGCGTCGACGACATGATCATCAGCGGCGGCGAGAACATCTCGCCGGTCGATATCGAATCGGTGTTGTCGCTGCATCCGGCGGTGGACGAAGTGGCCGTTGCCGGCGTGAAAGACGAGCGCTGGGGGCAGCGTGTCGTCGCCTTCATCAAGCGCAGCGAATACGTCGAAGCCCAGGCGCTCGATGACTTTTGCCGGACTTCCGATCTCGTCAACTTCAAGCGCCCGCGCGAATACGTGTTTGTCGACGACATTCCGAAATCGCCGGTCGGCAAGATCCTGCGCCGCAAGCTTTCCGCGGGCGAGTACGAACCGGAGCACGGCGCCGCACAACCTGACCGAACCACAAAAGGAGTAACACATGACTGACCTGACTCATCGCGGCCAGACGCTGCTGCAGGAACTCGACGGCTTCTCGATCGAAATCGACGCCGCGCGCGAACGCGCCGACATCATCCTGCACCGCCCGCCGTTCAATGTGATCTCGATGCATGCACGCGACCAGTTGCGCGCCGCATTCGAAGCACTCGACGAAGACGACCGTGTCCGCGTCATCGTGCTGCGTGCGAAAGGCGAGCACTTCTCGAGCGGTGGCGACATCAAGGGCTTTCTCGAAGCGTCGCCGGAACACGTGTCGAAGCTGGCGTGGAATGTCGCCGCGCCCGCACGGTGCTCGAAGCCGGTGATCGCGGCCAATCGAGGCTTCTGCTTCGGCGTCGGTTTCGAACTGTCGCTCGCCTGTGATTTCCGCATCGCGACCGACACCAGCTTCTACGCATTGCCGGAACAGAAGCTCGGCCAGATTCCGGGTTCGGGCGGCTCGGCGCGTCTGCAGAAGATGGTCGGCGTCGGCCGCACGAAGGATATCGTGATGCGCTCGCGCCGCATTCCGGGCAAGCAGGCGTATGACTGGGGCATCGTGGTCGACTGCGTGCCCGATGCGGAGCTCGAAGCCGCGACCGATGCGCTCGTCGACGAGTTGCGCGCCTTCTCGCCGCTCGCGCAGCGCACCGCGAAGAAGCTGCTCAACGACACCGAAGACGCGCCGCTTTCGATCGCGATCGAACTCGAAGGACATTGCTATAGCCGGCTGCGCAGTTCGGACGATTTCCGTGAAGGCGTCGAAGCGTTTCATGGCAAACGCAAGCCCGTCTTTCGCGGTAGCTGATAGCAGCGCATAGATCGAGCAATTCAGGAGACAGGCATGGAGCGGGTAAGCGCGCGTTTCGATTATGTGATCATCGGCGGCGGGTCGGCAGGATGCGTGCTCGCGCATCGGCTGTCGGCCGTGCCGTCGGTGAGCGTCGCATTGATCGAGGCGGGCGCGGATACGCCGCCGGGCGCGGTGCCGGAGGCGATCCTCGACAGCTACCCGATGCCTGTTTTCTGCGGCGAGACCTGGATCTGGCCTGAGCTCAAGGCGAAGGCCACGCGGAAGTCGGCGGCTAAAGTCTATGAACAGGGCCGCGTGATGGGTGGCGGTTCGAGCATCAACGTGCAGTCGGCCAATCGCGGCCTGCCGCGAGACTACGACGACTGGGCCGCCAACGGTGCGGCAGGCTGGGCGTGGGATGACGTGCTGCCGTATTTTCGCAAGCTCGAGAGCGACGTCGACTTTCCATATGGTCCGCTGCACGGCGCGGATGGGCCGGTGCCGATCCGCCGCATCATGCCGCAGCAGTGGCCGCCGTTTTGCAACGCGTTCGCCCACGGATTGCGCAGCAACGGCTTCGCGGCGTTGCAGGACCAGAACGCGCAGTTCGACGACGGCTATTTTCCCGGCGCCTTTTCGAATCGCGACGACCGGCGCGTATCGACTGCGGTCGCCTATCTCGATGCAGAAACACGCAAGCGCCCGAACCTGGAGATCTTTTCGAACCTGCGCGTCGAGCGCATCGTGATGGAAGGGGTGGCTGCACGCGGCGTGGTTGCCGTTTCGCCGCACGGCGAGCGACTGCGCTTCGAGGCGCGGGAAACGATCGTGTGCGCCGGCGCGTTGCAGTCGCCGGCACTGTTGATGCGTGCGGGCGTTGGCGACGCGAGCGAACTGCGCGCACTCGGCATCGGGTGTGTGCTCGATCTGCCGGGCGTCGGGCGGAATCTGCAGGACCATCCGTCGCTGACGTTCTGTCATTTTCTCGAGCCGCGCTTTCGCATGCCGCTCGCGCGGCGCCGCGCCAGCATGACGGCAGCGCGATTTACCTCTGGCGTCGCGGATTGCGAGGCGTCCGATCTGTATCTGTCGAGCGCGACGCGCGCCGCGTGGCATGCACTCGGTAACCGGCTGGGCCTGTTTTTCCTGTGGTGCAACCGTCCGTATTCGCGCGGCCGCGTGCAGATCGTTTCGAGCGATCCGTTCGCCGCACCGCAGGTCGATCTCAATCTGCTCGACGACGAGCGCGATGTCGCGCGGCTCGCCGCGGGCGTGCGCACGCTGGCGCGCGTGGTCGCGGCCTCGGGACTGAGCAAGGATCAGCGCGACTTCTTCCCCGCCGCTTTTTCGCCGCGCGTGAAGGCGTTGAGCCGCCTGAGTAAAACCAATGCGGCGATCACGTCGCTGCTGGGTTTGCTGCTCGATACACCCGCACCGATGCGTCGGGCGTTGATCGAACGCTTCTTCACGCGCGGCGTGCAGATGTCGTCGGTACTCACAAACGAGCGCGCATTGAACGACTTCATCCGCGCGAACGTGTTCGGCGTCTGGCATGCGAGCGGTACTTGCCGGATGGGCGACGCGCGCGAGCGCAGCGCCGTGACGGATACCGAAGGGCGCGTGCATGGCGCGCATGGGCTACGGGTGGTCGATGCGTCGCTGATGCCGCGTCTGCCGTCAGCCAACACGAACATTCCGACCATCATGATCGCCGAGAAGATCGCCGACGCGATGCTCGGCAAGACGCGGTTTGCGGCGCAAGACCAGCGCGGTCTGGCTCGCCTGACGTCATAACGATTTTCGTCAACGCAACAAGAGCGCGCCGTGCCTTTGACGAGGCCGAAGCGCGCCGCACATCGGGTGAGTCCACATCTGGGCCAGCCCGTATTAACTTAGGAGATGATGATGTCCGTTGCAGCGCAAAGTGGCGCCGCCGTGCCCGCAATCAACAGGCGGCAGGTGATGGGCGCAGTGGTAGCCTCGTGTCTGGGATGGGCGCTCGATCTGTTCGATCTGTTCGTCCTGTTGTTCGTCGCACCGGTCGTTGGCCGGTTGTTCTTCCCCTCCGAACACGCGATGCTGTCGCTCGCCGCGGTGTATGCGTCGTTCGCCGTCACGCTGCTGATGCGGCCGCTCGGATCCGCGTTGTTCGGCTCGTATGCGGACCGGCGCGGCCGCAAGGGCGCGATGATTGTCGCGGTGGTCGGTGTCGGCCTGTCGACGGCGGCGTTCGGTTTGCTGCCGACCGTCGCACAGGTGGGCGTAATCGCGCCAGTGCTCTTTCTGCTGCTGCGTCTCGTGCAGGGCGTATTCGTCGGCGGGGTGGTGGCGTCGACGCACACGATCGGCACGGAATCCGTTGCACTGAAGTATCGCGGCGCGGTGTCGGGGCTGATCGGCGGCGGCGGAGCAGGCCTTGGTGCGCTGCTCGCTTCGCTGACGTATCTCGCGATGTCGTCGCTGTTTCCCGGCGACCTGTTCGACGTGTGGGGCTGGCGCTGCATGTTCTTCACCGGGATCATCAGCTCGGTGCTCGGACTCTTCGTCTTCAACAGCCTCGAAGAATCGCCGTTGTGGAAGAAGCTTGCCGCGGAAAAGGCCGCGCGTGCCGCCGCCGACAAGACGCGTAACGCGCCGGTCGAGGTGGTTCGTTCGCCGATCCGCACGCTGTTCTCGCGCGACTATCGTTCGATCCTGTTCGTCAACCTGCTGCTGACGATCGGCGGCGGCAGCGGTTATTACCTGACGTCGGGTTATCTGCCGACCTTCCTCAAGGTCGTCAATCACGCACCGAATGGGACGGCTGCTGCGATCCTTATGGTGTGCAGCGTGGCCGTGGTCATCGCATCGGTCGCGGCCGGTCACCTGAGCACGTTCATCGGCCGCAAACGGACCTTTATCCTGCTCGGCGCAATCCGTCTGTTTGCATTGCCCGCACTGTTCCTGCTGTTGCCGACCGCGCAGACCATGACGATGGTCGGTGTCTACGCGGTCATCCTGAGCGCGCTCGGCAGCGCTGGTTATGCGCCGATTCTGATCTTCCTGAACGAGCGGTTTCCGACGGCGATCCGCGCGACCGGCACGGGTCTGTCGTGGAATATCGGCTTTGCGATCGGCGGGATGATGCCCACGCTCGTCTCGCTGGTCGCGAAGACACCACTCGATCTGCCGATGACGCTTGCCGTGTTCGTCGGCGCGATCAGCGTGATCTTTCTCATCGGCGCGTTCGTCGTGCCGGAGACGCTCGGCAAGCTCGACAACACGCCGGTGCGCGACCCGTACTGATCGCTCGATTGCGCGCGGGAAGCCGACCTGCGACACGCTGTTCGGTACCCGTAGTGATGCGCGTCGCGACACGCGGGGGGCGCCGGCGGAAGGCCGGCGCCAGCGAAGCGGCTCACGCCTGGTTGCCGTTGGCCGGATCGGGGTCCGCGATCTCGATTCCCGTTGTGACGCGACGGATCTGGTCGGCGATGATGTCGATGAGCTCGGTCGTGGCTGGACCGATCGGCCGCTTCGGATGGCTCACGCAAACGATGTGACGCACGATGCGCGGCGCCGAGATCGGCGTCGCGCGCAGCAGGCCGTCGTCGACCTTCCGCTGCACGACCACGCGCGGCATGATCGTCGCGATGCTGCTTTGTTCGACAAATTGCACAATCGTGGTCAGCAGGTCGATCTCGAACTGCGGCTTGATCACGATGTCGGCATTCAGCAGCGCGGCATCGAGCACGCCGCGCAGGCCGTTGCGGCGCGTCGGCAGCACGAGTTCGAGTTCCGTCAGCGCGGATGCCGTCATGGTGTCGGGCAGCGCAGGGCCGTGTTCCGCGCTCGTGACGAGCACCATCTCTTCGACTACCAGTGGAGAGGTATCGAGCGACAGGCGCCCGCGGGGCCGGTTGATGATGGCCGCGTCGAGCCGGCCCGCTTCCACCGCGTCGATCAGTTGCGCGCTGAAACCATCGGCCACCGACACCTCGACATGCGGATAAAGTGCGTTGAATAGCGCGAGCGATTCCGGCAGGACGCTCTGCGCTTCCGACGCCACCATCCCGAGCGAGATACGCCCGGCCACGATCACGTCGTGCCGGCTGAGCTGCTCGCGTGCGTGGTCGATGTCGCGCATGATCGGCATGTAGAGGCGGTACATCTGCCGTGCGGCGTCGGTGGGCGTCATGCCATGCGGGCCGCGCTCAAAGAGCCGGCTGTTCAGTTCCGTTTCGAGCTTAGCGATCTGCATGCTGAGCGCGGGCTGCACGATATTGAGCCGCTTGGCGGCGCGTGTTACGGAGCCATCTTCGAACAGCGCGATGAAATACTGAATCTGCTTTAGATCCATGAGCCGGGAGGCGAGGGAGCGATGGCCAGGCATCGAGTGTAACGACATCGGGGTGTCGGGGCAACGGCAAACCCGATTTCATCTTGAAGGAAGCATCCGGGTCCGCGAGTTGCCGGAGCGTCTTCGACAGTCAGTCGTTTGGCGGGTGGGCGGCGTCCGGAATTCAGATGTTCCATATTAGTTCGATTGACGCATGGCCCGGACGCTCGCAGGACTGCTAATCACTAGAAAAGGAACATTCAAAGCCACGCACCTTTACGCTGCTCCACACGCTCGATCGCCCCAGACCAGGCGAACCTCCGGACACGGTGATCAAACGATGGCGCGATTGCGGACGGGTACTGATCCAGGTCGGATAGGCGCCGCGATGAGGGACGGTAGCATGTCCTGCCCCGTGGCGTCCCGGTCCGAGCCTGCCGCGCAGGGCTAAAGAGAATCCGCTTTTAGCCTTCTGGTTGGCGGACCCGACTAACTGTCGTAGTCGACTAGCCTCGCAGAGAATGGCCTTGCCACAAACCAGCGGCTATTGTCGCGATGGTCGCCATTCCACAAATGACACCGTAATGCCACTCAGGTCCGCAGAACCCTTGTGGCACGGGCAAAAAGACCGGGCTTCAAACCCAGTTGAGGGCGTCAGACGTTCTCAGGTCGGTTCGACTCCGGCTGCCTTGGAGGCGTCCCCCGAGTCGATTGCCGCGTTCAACAGCGTGTCGGCGGAACCGCCTCTCGCCCTGCTGGCTGAGAACGTGACGAGTCCGCTCGAGTGTTTGCGTCCCGACAGTCTTTGCAGGCTGGGGCAAGACTTAATCCTGGACAGCAGCGGTGACGCTGAACTCCACCAGTAGTTCAGGCAAACCAAGTGTCGCCTGCACCGTACAACGCGCCGGTAGGTAGTCGGAATCGACCCACCGCTGCCATGCCGCATTCATACGATCGAAATCGCTCATGTCCTTCAGATAGATTGTCACAGACAACAGATTTCGCTTATCGCTGTTCGCCTGCTTCAGTAGCGCGTCGATCCGGCTGAACGCCTCCAGACACTGCTCCTCGATCGAGCGTGCCTGTTCCTGGCCGGACGACGTTTGTCCGGCCAGGAACAGAAGGTTTCCAAAGCGCACCATCTTGCTCATTCGTGCATTGCCGGAGGTTCTCAGGATAGGCGCATCACTCATTTCGGGACCCATTCGGTTGGTTTCGCTGCGTTTTCATCGGGGATAAAGGAAGCCGCCAGCTCTCCGAGGCTCACAGGCTTGATAGGAGGGCGGATGTTGTAGTAGCCCGTCTCGTCCATTCGCTGCCCGTTCTGGTCGGCGAGCAACTCCGACACAGTCAGACCACAGAGACGGCCCTGACATGGACCCATCCCGCAGCGAGAAAAGGATTTGGTCTGACTAGGGCCGACGCAGCCGAGGCGAGCCATTTCACGGATTTGTCCTGCCGTTACCTCTTCGCAGCGGCAGACGATTGTCTGGTCCGATGGACGACGAAAAGGCGCGCTCGGGCGATACAGCGCGTCGAGAAACGGGCGTACGCGGCTGTGTTGATTGCGTTGGCGGCCCAGTGGCGCCGCATGTTCAATCAACAATTCGGTACTCAACGCCCCCACGCGATGCGCGACGGCAAGCGCGACCATCTCCCCGCTGATTCTTGCTCCGAGCGCACCGCCGATACCGGCGCCATCTCCCGCCGTGAAAACGTTCGGCACAGAGGTCTCGCCCCAGCCGTCGGTGCGCGGACGCCAGCAGAGCTGCGCTTCGTCCCAGTCGTGAGTGCAGCCGATCGAGCGCGTCAGTTGCACGTTCGGCACCACGCCCTGATGCAACAGGACGAGGTCTGCCACGATCGTGGCCGATTGTCCTCCGGACCGGTAGCTGATCCGCTCCGCTCGCTCGGCGCCTTCGATGTTGAGTTCGCCGATATTGCGAATGTGGGCGACGCGCGCTTTCTTGATCGCGCGCACCAGCTTCATGCCTTTTAACAGATAGTCGGGGCTGCGCAATGCGGTGGGCAGATGCTTTAGCGCATGACGGTAATTGGCGGTTGGCGTGGTTTCCAGTATCGCGACGGGCGGCCGACCAGCTTGAATCAGTTGCCAGGCGAACAGGTAGAGCAGCGGCCCGCTGCCTGCCAGCACCGTCGGCACGTTGGGCAACAGGCCGGCGGATTTGACAAGTGTCTGAGCCGCACCGACACCCATGACCCCGGGTAGCGTCCACCCTGGCACTGGAAAGGGGCGCTCATAGGCACCATTAGCGATGACGAGCGCCCTGGCGTGTATCTGACCGCTTCCGGCCGTCTCGTTTCGACGTGTGAAGCTGAGGTCCAGCGATCGGCTCACTTGCCATACCAGCGTGTCGGGCCAGTACGACACGGAGGATGCTCTGAATTGAGTCACCAGCTCGGCGCCGTCTGTGTAATCCGCACCCAGGCGCGCCGGGTCGGGCAGAGGCGAACGGCTGACGTTGCGGTAGATCTGGCCGCCTGGTAATGGGTTTTCGTCTATCACCAGAACTTTCAAACCGAGGGAATTCGCTCGCAGCGCGCATGCCATGCCAGCGGGTCCAGCACCGATCACGACGAGGTCGACTGATTCGATCGTCATTGAATGTCCCTCGCGCCGTTCATGAAGCACACGCGCATACCTTCCTTGACCTTGACCATGCAGGATTGCCGGTTGGGCAGATCGTCGATCTGCACGAGGCAGTCGAAGCAGACGCCCATCATGCAGAACGGCGCTCGCGGCGCATTGCCGACCGGCGTTCGCCGGAAAGTGTGAACGCCGGCATACAGCAGCGCGGCGGCTACCGTCAGCGAATCTGGCACGTCGACATGCCTGCCTTCGATCTCAATCCGGATCAGCTTCGGTTTGCTCCCTTCCAGGAGGCTAAACATGGAATCGCTTTGCATGGAAATAATCAAGAATGGGAGGACGTTGGCCGCCCAACAGCCACGGCACCAACAGCTCGCAATGGGCGGCGGCGAGCGTGACGCCGCTGTGGCAGGTCGTGAGAAATGCACCGGGACACTCGAGCGATTCCTCGTAGATCGGCATGCTGTCGGGCGTCATCACGCGTAGCGCGCCCCAGGCCCGCACCACGTTCACGCTCTGTAGAAAAGGGAACGGCTTGATGGCTTTGCGGGCGATGTGTGCGACGATATCCGCGGTCACGCCAGCATCCATGCCCACATCCTCCGCGGATTCGCCGAGCAGCACCGAGCCTTCAGCCGTTTGCCTCACCGACAGGGTGGGGTAATGAAGGAACGGTTGGACGCGCTCGGTCACCAGGATCTGGCCGCGCAGCGGAACCACGGGGGCGTCGAGGCCGACCATCGGAGCGAGATTGCGATTGCCGAGCCCGGCACACAACACGAGCTTTGCACTGCGGAACGTTCTCAATCCCGTGTCGATACGGAATCCGTCGCCGTGCCGCTCGATCGTGCTGACCGTCGCTTTCGGCACATAGTCGCCGCCTGCTCTTTCGAATGCCGCGAACAGGGCACGAAGCGTGTAAAGCGGGCTGACATGGCCGTCGTTCTCCGAATAGACCGCACCGACGACGTCGCCGGCGATGTCGGGTACCAACGCTTTCAGCGTGCGATGATCTAGCACGTCGTAGGTGAGCCGGGCATCCTGGCGATACAGGAAATCGACGTTCTCGACGCTTGCCGCGAGCGATTCCTCGGTCAAAGCGATGTTTAATCCGCCCGGTCGCGAATAACCGAGGGTCAGGCCCGACGCTTCTTCCAGTTCCTCGGCGAACGCGGGCCACAGCCGCGACGACTCGAGCGACCAGCGCCCGTACTCCAGCTTCTTTCGGCCCTTGCCCGAGACCCAGATCAGCCCGAAGTTGCCACGCGCGGCGCGAAAGCTTGCATCTTCGCCGTCCAGTACGACGACGGTCTGGCCGCGCTTCGCCAGCCCATAAGCGATCGCCATACCGACCAGTCCGCCGCCGGCGATGGCGAAATCATAGGTGTTCTTCATTCACGACTTCTTCCGTGGTTGCCTGGAAATTGCTGGCGGGAACATTCGGTATCCGGAATGGTGGTTCCGATCACAACGACCGGCGCGCATCAACGCGGCGCCAGATCGGTTTTCATGTACTGCATGGAAAGCCGCGACAGCGTGCCGTCCGCCTTGACAGATGCGATTGCCTTGTCGAACGCGTCGCGCAGCGCAGTGTCAGACTTTCGCAGGCCGATGCCGACGCCTTCGCCCCAGATCTTCCCGCCAATGACGGACCCGATTAGCGACAGGTCACTGCCGGCGTTGTTGAGCAGATAGACGGTGTTCTCGACCGACGCATCGATCCGCCCGCTCTTCAGATCGAGATCGCGATCCTTGGAACTGCGGTATTCGCGTATTTTTGCTATATCGGCGAAATTTGAGCGAACGAACGGTACATAAGTAGTGGCTGCCTGCACACCGATCACCTTGCCTTTGAGGGCGGTGCGAAGCGGGGCGAGCGCGGTTTTCGCGTCGGCCTCGGAATTGATCGTTACGAATCCGCTCCCCAGCTTTCCGAAGTCGGCGGCGCGGTCCTTGGCGGTCACGAAGCTCGACGTGACGGTGGCGTAGGGAATGCTGAAATCAATCGCTTGCCTGCGTGCGTCCGTGATCGCCATGCCGTCCATGATTGCGTCGAATTTGCCGGTGTTCAGTGCCGGGATCATGCTGTCCCAGTCGGCGGCGATCTGCTTGCACCTGAGATGGGCGCGCTCGCACAGCACCTTGGCCAGTGCCGGTTCAAATCCGCCGAGCGTGCCATCGGGGTTCGAAGAATTCCAGGGCGTATAGCTGCCCTCAAATGCGATCACGACATCCTTCGCGTTAGCCAACTGAACGTTGGCCAGCGCGCAGAGGCTGCCGATCAGACACACAGCGCGTTTCAATATCCTGTTGTTCATCATTTCCGGTTCCGTGAAGTCTCGACCTGGGTTGGCGGGCTGATGCCAGGCGCTGCGTCGTACAGCGTTGAACCATTGTCGGATCGGCTGGGCCGCGGGCTCAATTGCCGCAAAATTTGCCGGTCATTCCAAAAAGGTATGGGGCGTTGCGGCTCGGCTGTACGCCGTGTCGGCGAATGGGTGCGGGTCGCGTTCCGGAACTAGGCGCCATCATGCAACGGCAGATGCAGCGCAAACGTGAGATCGGCGGGAAAATCCGTGGGCGCAGGGCGGTGTCTTCTTTGCTTTATCTCGAAAGGTTATGATCGGATCAACCGGCGTGTGTGCGCCGGCAAGCGCCGTCGACGGTACCTGATTGGCGGGCATGAAAAGCCGCGGACTTTGAGGAGTGTGATGTGGGCGATTTTACGTTGCGCGAGCTGGAGGTTTTCGCGGCAATCATGCAGCACGGCACGGTCACAAAAGCCGCGGATTTTCTCGATATCGCTCAACCCGGCGTCAGCAAACTGCTAGCGCGTCTTGAAGCCAAAGTGGGGTACAGCCTGTTCAACCGGCAGCGGCAGCGCCTGATCCCGACGCCCGAGGCGATGTCGCTCTATGCCGAGGTGGAGCGATCGTTCATCTCGGCCAAGGAAATCATGAGATTGGCGCGGGATCTCGGCGATCTCCGGGCAGGCCGCCTGAAAATCGGCATTCTTCCCGCACTAGGAAGTGGCTTGATGCCTGCCATCATCCACAAGTTCCAGGCTGACCATCCCGGCGTCAGGATCACGGTCAATATCCGCTCTACCCAGACGCTCGTGGAGTGGGCGGGGCGCAATCAACTCGATCTCGCGATCGGCGTGACAACCAGCATCGAGCATCCGGCGGTCGTTCGGCGCACGCTTCCGGCAGTGCCGGTAGTGTGCGTGGTGCCGGAAGGCCACGCCCTGGCGGATGTCGATGCGGTCACGCTGCAGCATCTGGAAAACGTGACGCTGATCTCGTTGCTCGCATCTGATCCGCTCGTGGCCCAGATCGAGCAGCACGCCGCGCTGGCGAACCTGAGAATCCCGATCGCAATCGAGACGAATCTTGCCGCGACGGCCATCGCGTTTTGTCAGGCCGGGGCAGGCGTCACCGTCGTGGATTATCTGTCCGCCAGCGCTACGGCGGCGAAGGGGGTGGTCATCAAGAAATTCGAACCGGCACTGTCGATCAACTACAGCATCTATCGGCAAAAAGGGAGCAAGGCCTCCGCACTGACGGATGCCTTGATCGAACGGGTCATCGACGAACTGACCCGGGAGATTGCGGGATTCGAAGCCGCAACCGCGTGAAACGCATCGACGATATCCCGGTCAACGGTTGATGCGGCAACTGTGTGGCTTCGCGGGGCCGTTCATTCGACGGCGCTGCGAAGCGCTCGGTGTGCTGTCCGTGTTTTTTAGCCGACTATTGGGGGACCGCTGTTATCAGGCAGCCTTGCTCGATAACCGAGCTGGCCGATGTGTGCCCAAAGGCACCGACCTGTCAGTGTGTTCGCAGGCCAAACTCAACGCCGTGGTGAGACGATTGAACGAGCGTCCGAGAAAGACCTTGGACTACGAAACGCCCGCCGGACGATTCCACCAAACTATTGCATCGACCGGTTGAATCCGCCGCGACACACCGGACGTCCGTGCGGCCAATACATACAACACTAGGGTGCCGTCAACTGTCGACCTGCCGGCCTCGATGTATCAGGTCATGCCCGCGTTGCTGCGCTGTTCGGGATACCAGGATGTAAACTTCACCGCCGCGATAAGTGCTGCCACCGTCGCGATGACTCCCGTCGAATGTGGCAGAGCCGGCACGTAAGCCATCACGATATCGGCAAGCACGAGCGTACCGAAGGCAACGGCCCATGCTGCGCTGATCACATAATCGATATGCGCGAAGTCCGCACTGTCCCATTGCTCATGGCTGACGGTCTCGCGGGCGTACTGCAGTGTGAACGGCCGCCGCACAGCGATAGACGCCAGCACGATCAGCATCAGTCCCGCATCGACGCGCAGTCGCACCGTGGCAATCGACCATTGCACATTGTTCGTGAGCGCATAGATCGTAAGTGCAACAAACAGCAGAACTGTGCCGATCTCCAGAAGCTTGATGTGGCGGCCCGGTGTCACCAGGTCGCGCACCAGAAGGGCGGCGGCTACGATCGCGCCCGCTGCGAGCCCCGCCGGCACGCTGACCAGACGCTCGATCACCACGAATGCGATAAAAGGGGAAAAAGCTAGAAGAATAGTCTTCTCGGACTCCAAACTACCCAGTCATTCACGCGCAGCGGTCCAGCTACCATGAAAACCATTCGGCGCGGTGTCGGGAAATCTCGACTGTTGCAAGCGGGCTGCCTGCGATGGGATTGGCTCACCAGCAGGAACGGGCCTCGCAGCGTTTCCAGTCTTCGCGGTTATTGACCTTCTGGAGCAGGGTATTGCTCGACATATTGTTCGTCTTGGCACCCGTAGTAAGTAACGATGCGATTAACCAGGTCGACGTCGTAGCGGACGACGCCCGCGCGCAAGGACGCCTCCAAAAATTCTGGAAATGAGTTCTTTCCTGCCTGATCAATGCGCCGCGCTCTCACGAGTGCGTGCTGGTCGAAAGGTGGCACGTCAGCGGCGCCCGACACCAACGGCGTGCCCTGCATGACGACAGGCCCATCTTCGGTCAGGTACAGGCTCTCGCATGCAGGTAAGAACCACACATTGCGCGTCACGCCTGCTCGCCGAAGGGTATCAGCCTGGTACGGAAACCCGCCCACTTTCGGCCTGCCGGACATGGCACGCTGCTGGGCGGCCTCCAGATTCTCTATCGCCTTGCTCATTGCTGCACTCCTCATTAGGAAAACGCTGCTGTGGGAACGCGTGGTGGGTGTCGCGCGTCAGTCCACGGGTATCTTGTGCATTTGATGGGCATCGGCCAGCTTCTTTAGTAACTTTTGAAGCGTCGCTCGTTCGGTAGCATCCAGAACACCAAAAAAATGCTCGTCGTTGCCGTCGGCGATGGTTGTAAGTTCGGGCAAAACACGTTTGCCCTGTCGGGTCACCGCAAGTAGCTGAACGCGGTTGTCTTCCTGGCTCGTCGCGCACGAAATCCATTCCTTGGATTGCAATTTGTCGAGCACCTTTGAAATGGCCCCGCGGTCATACCCATTACGTCGGCGAGTCCAGCTGGACTCAGGGTCGTCCCCCTCCCGATCTGGTTCAGTGCGACCCACTCAGCGACGGACAAGCCTTGCTCCTGCAACGCGCGGGCGCACGTGCCGGAAATGTGGTTGGAAACGAGTCTTACCCAGTATCCCAAATGCGCTTCGAGAGCGGGCGCAGGCTTTACCGAAGTCTTAGGGTCCACAGTGGATCCGCTTGATCTAATTTCCATGGAAACCTTTGTCAAGCGCCCCAGGAAAGGCCGAATGCGGTCGATCTTTAATGCGATCTCAACGCGATGACGAATGTCTGATCTACGGCAGTGGGGGCGGACCTTTCCCGAACGTGCGTCGATTGGCGGGAACGGGTCGACCACCGTCCCTCTCGTCCGATTTGCTATAACTTTGGTACGAAGATTGGCCAGTAGCTGCACCATCGCCGGTCCGGCCGCCTTCGCCAAAGCGAGCGACGAAAACTATGCGGTAACTTCATACTTTTTCCACGCACTCAGCCTGTCACAGCGAATCGTGCTGCCGGAACGCCCACACTTTGCATATGTGCGATAGCGCACCAAAACGCACCGACGTTCGAGGGAGCATGGCTTGGCACCCTCCTGCCTCTGATGGCAAATCGGCGCTGCATTCTCTATTCAGATTTCTTTCAGCTCCTGGCACCTTCTTGACATAGACTTGTAAGTCATTACGGGATCGAAAGATGTTAAACGTCAGCCTCAGGTCACAGCTGCAGACGTATCTGCGAAACGTTCGCAGACCTGTCGAATTGGTCGTGTCGCAGGGCGGTAGTCCAAAATCGCACGAGATGCTGACGATGTTGAACGAAATCGCGTCGTTGACAGATCTGGTGAGGGTAATCGAGGAGCAGCAGGGCAACTTACGCAAGCCATCATTTTCAATCAGGCAGGCGGGAGGAAGACCCGGTATCCAGTTTGCCGCCATTCCAACAGGGCCTGAATTTTCGTCCCTTGTCTTGGCAATACTCCAGGTTGGAGGACATCCCGTCATAGCCGACAGTACGACCATTGAACAGATTCACGCGCTAGAACGTGATTACTATTTCGAGACCTATATTTCGCTATCTTGCAAAAGCTGTGTGGACGTTGTGCAAGGGCTGAACATGATGACGGTGATCAATCCACGGATTCACAACATTACGATCGACGGAGGAATTTTTCAAAGCGAGGTGTCGGCGCGTGATATTAGCGTTGTGCCGACGATCTACATGAACGGCGAGGTATTCGGGGAGGGGCGCAGCAGCTTTGTGGAGCTCGGCGCGAAACTTCACGACATAGAACTGAGCATGAGAGCCGCACTGCACGCGGCGGGCAAACAGTAGCATTGACTTGCAGGTCATATCGGTGGCGAGTAATCCCTGCAAATTCGTCCACGGGGCTGTTGTTATCTGAAACGCCGAAAGTCCGTCACGCGTGGACGTCAGCCGGCCGTGTCGGGCAGCAGTCGGCCGATACCGTTGAAAAAGTCGCTTCCTGGCTTTTGAAATCAGCTACCGAAAAAATCGACCGCTCAGATTGACCCACAAGCCCCTCGCGAACGTCGGTCAAGTAAGGAAGACCCCTGAAAACCTTGCGAGAACGACGATCAGCGACTTTTTCAACAGTATCGGCCAGTTTCAGCCCTTCGGCGGGCGCAAATGAATGTCAAACGACTGACCTGTTGTTCTCTGAAAGCGGTCTTTCCGCATCTTTCCTTGGGTCGAGTGGTCGCAAGGTGTACACCTCGCTGTGTCCCTGCCGGTTATGCTTGAGGCGCTGGACCGCGTCAAGTAGCCCCCTCCAACAAGGACAATAAGATGACTTTGGTTATCGGACACGCCACGAAAGAAATAGGCTTTTTGATTGCCGACACCCTGCTAAGTTCACCCGTCCCATTGAGAGGCGATGAGGGTCCGTTCAACGGTGTCAGTCATACATTAAAGATTCACGTACTGTCAGGCCGCCTTGCGGTCGCGTTCGCTGGGGACCCTAGCTTGGCCTGCGACGTCATTGCCGAGCTAAAAACTGAGACTGAGGCGAACCAGAACCTTGACGTGCCGCAACGTCTTTTCGAGAAGTACCGGCAACGGGCAACCGAGATACCGGAGGCCAAACGCTCAGATTTTCTGATTCTGCGTTTGCTGGATGATGGCCCGAGGCTTGACAAGGTGACGCTAGAGGACGGCATACGGAATGCAGAAAGGGCCTACATAGGTGACGCAGAAGGCTACCGACAGCTAACCGGACTGTTGGGCGCGTATGCTGGACCGAAGATACGCATGGTGCAACAGCCAAACGGTTCATTCATACCGGAGCCTTTCGAGCCAATGGACGGCGAGCAATGGTTCGCAATCGCGACGGAAGCATTGGAGGCGCTGTGTCATAAGAAGTCTGTCGAGACGGTCGGTGCAGTAACTGACGCGATTACCCGAGTGGTGAATGCCAGAATTTCCGGAGAACTGGAGTATTTGCAAGCGGTGTACGTGGGGCGGTCGATTGAAGAAGGGCTTGCCGGCTATACGCTTCTTGCTGCAAACACACGCACTCGGGCGACGGCCATCTATTTCTATGCAGGTAAAGTGGGCTTCGTGTTTCTGCCTGGTGACCCGGCTGGGTGTCGGAGGCTGGCCGCTGACTCAGACGTCCAGTTTATCGACGCTGCCCGACAGCAATACGGGATCGAATTGACCGGCCCAACTCAACCTGCATGACTTCGAACCGAATGAACATCAAGCCCGAGTCACCGACCGAATGGGACGGCTCGAAGCCCGCTAAGACCCCGGCGACGTCCGAGGCATACAGGCCACTATCGACAATCCGCAAAACCCGTAGCAAGGCATCAAAGGGCGTCGCTCCCAAGGCCGTCCAAGGGAAGCCCCGAGGTAAGCGGTAGCCCGCCGAGACCGTCGAGCATGCGATACTGCCGCATCAAAAATAAGACTTCGGAGAGAAGACCATGCCGTTGGAATTACTCGGTGCAGCTAAGGGGCTAGGAGGTTTTGCAAAGTCCGCATTCGGATACGCCCGCAAGCGGTTCTTCCCGCCGAAAGTTGGGTATCAGTTGACTCCCTCGAATTTGCTGGAGGTGGTTCGACCGTTCTCGAACTACGGGAAAGTCGCGGAATTGCTGGGCGAGCCTCACCACGTATGGAAGGCGCAAGCGTCTTATCGGTTCGCGGATTCTCTGCTTCAGATCGAACGCGACGACGACAACGTCATTACCGCAGTGACCTTGGCGACGCTCAAGCCGCGCTGGCCGCATCGATTCCGCGTGCATCCGTTGGAGTTCGTGCTGGGCAGGGACACCTTCAGGGACGTGTTTCCCGAAGGAGAGATTGTGCTGTCTCACAACGGGTCCTCAAAGTTCAACATCTATTCCAAGACCGGATACTTCGGCTTTCCTGGCAGCTACTTACATTTTTCATTCGGCATCGTCGAAGCGGCGACATGGCCACCTCTGCGATGGCAACGCGACGCTGAAATAGTCAATAGCAACGAAGCGCGGACGCTGGCGAACCCCGAACGCGTCAAGTTCAACATTGTCTCTGTGACAATTGACGAACCCGAGTTCCTACCATTCACATGGTCGTCTTTCCAGTAAGCGGCCGTGAACATTCCCGAAGTGCGCATCACCGACGGACCATACTTGGAGACCAAGGAGCATGTGGGTGGTTTTTGAGTGCTGGAAGCCGCAGATCTGGATGAGGGGCTGGCGTGGGACCGCAAGGTCACCGTCGCATGTCGGGCGCCGGTCGAAGTGCGCCCGTTTCTTTGAGGAGTGCCCAACGGAAGCAACCGAGCGGCAGTGGCAATACTGCCGGCGATGCCGGCCTGACGGCGACGGGATGAATGTCCGTTGGACCTTAGAAGCGGCCGTTACGGGGGCGCCAGTCCGACCGGCAGGAGAGGGTCGAAAGTACGCGTTCGCCGATATCACAGCGGCCGTTCCGCGACTGCCGCTGTCGAACGACTGCTGCGATGCAGTGAGCGGGCATGCCAGCGTCAGCATGCGAACGGCGGCTTAGGCGGAGTCCTCGGGCACTCTCGGTGCGGACTCGATTCATCGGAGCCGTTCACGGCGGCCTTTGAAGCTGCTGACCGCTATCTTGGTCGTGCCCTCTACGATGATGGAAGTTTTAGGGTAAAAAACTGGCGACCTCGGAAGTTATTTGGGTAACAGTCTCAGCGAAAAACCTTCGTTTTGATCGTTTAAATCGCTCAAAGCGGAAGCTATTTGGTTAATTTTCCGGAAGCCAATCGAGTTCCTCAACAATATTTCCGATACTCGTCAGGGCCTCGAAAATTCTTAGGAGAGCGGTTGGGTAAAGACGCGAGCCGAAAAATTGACGGGCCATCTACAGTTCGTGTGCCTCTGACCGACGGCGCTCCGACCATCTACGTTGTGCATTCAGAAATCAGAATTTTCGATGAAAACCGAACTGCCGCTCAGTGTTCTTCGGCAAATTCCGCGCAGCGTCTGGGTGCTCGGCTGTGTCAGCCTTTTCATGGATGTCTCGTCCGAAATCATCCACAGTCTGTTGCCGATGTTCTTAATGGCAAGTCTCGGTGCCAGTGCGGCGACGATTGGCCTCATCGAAGGCATCGCTGAGGCGACCGCCCCCATCGTCAAAGTGTTCTCCGGGACTCTCAGCGACTATCTGGGCAATCGCAAATGGCTTGCCGTCGCCGGATACGGACTGGGGGCACTAAGCAAACCGCTATTTGCCATTGCACCAACCATCGGCATCGTGGTGACCGCGCGCATCATGGACCGGGTAGGCAAAGGCATCAGAGGCGCGCCGCGCGATGCGCTCGTCGCCGACGTCACGCCGCCCCATCTGCGAGGTGCTGCATTCGGGCTTCGCCAGTCGCTGGACACCGTTGGCGCATTCCTCGGGCCGCTGCTGGCCGTTGTCATCATGCTAGTGTGGGCCGATAATTTCCGCCTCGCTTTCTGGCTTGCTGTCATTCCCGGCCTGTTCGCTGTTGCTCTGCTAACGTTTGGCATCGATGAGCCCGCGCGGGAGCCGGGCGCAAATCGGGTTAATCCGATTCGCTGGGACAGCATCAGGCAACTCGGCATGAGCTACTGGTGGGTTGTCGTCGTGGGCGGGGTATTCGCACTCGCCCGGTTTAGTGAAGCGTTCCTCGTGTTGCGCGCAATGGGAAGCGGCGTGCCGATTGCGCTGGTTCCGCTCGTGATGGTCGCAATGAACGTCGTGTATGCACTGTCGGCTTATCCCTTGGGGAAACTGGCCGACACGATGAACCACACGAGGCTGCTGATTGCGGGCCTCGCAATGTTGATTGCGTCGGATGTCGTGCTAGCGCATGGTACGCACTGGAGCATCGTGCTCCTGGGTGTCGGGCTGTGGGGCCTGCACATGGGAATGACGCAGGGGTTGATGGCCACGATGGTCGCTCACACCGCGCCCGCGCAACTACGCGGCACCGCGTTTGGCTTCTTCAACCTGCTCAGCGGTATCGTTACGCTTGTGTCGAGCGTTATCGCGGGCGCCCTATGGGACCGCTTGGGCGCGGCTGCGACGTTCTACGCGGGAGTAGGTTTCTGCGTCTTGACCATCGTGCTCCTCTTGTTCGGTCGGACGGCGGACACGACTGCAGGTCGCTGAAGTAGCCTACCTTCGGGAGGTGCACGCTCGGGGTGCGATTCTGGCATCACTCGTACTCGAGCCGAGCGACCGGCAGCGCAGGTTGCTGTTTGGCACATCAGTGTCCTGAGACAGCGGAGCCGTGATCGCTCGACTTGCTGGCCTGCTGCCAGATCTCAACCGCTTCCTTCGCCACGTATGTGCTGATTGCAAGACCGACGAACAGGTCGGCATACCGGCATCCGGTCGCCAGGATCACCAGCCCGGAGGTGATAACACCGAGATTTGCAACTACATCAGCACGTGTGCAAATCCAGCTTGCCCGCATATGGACTTCGCCCTCGCGGTACTGTGCGAGCATTCGCAGGACAGTCTTGACGCGCGGCAAAACTCGGCTCGCAAGCTTGCCTTGCATGGTGAGCCTGCAGTCCACCTTGCCGGGAAAGCGGCGCGGTTTCGGGTCTAAAGTACCCGGAGATAAGTGATGATTTTCCAGATTTCATCTTCTTTGAGAGCGCCCTTGAATGGCGGCATCGCGCTTCCTACCGGTACGCCGCCCTCGCATACCCCACAGCCATCGCGCGATTCAGCCACGCATATTTGGCGGACGTCGTCTCGAACGTCATATACAGCCGAAAGTAGTACTTGTTCGGATCCACCGGTTTGCCCTTCGCCACATCTGCCATCACATCGGCGGGACCGTATCGCAATCCCTTCGTTTGCAGGTAGACCAGTTCGCCGTCGTCCATCTTGAGAAGATAACGCGTGTCGATCACAGCAAGTCCATCCGACGTCACCACCTGCCAGTCAGCGCCGTTATTCAGGATCTCGCCGTTCACCAGCGGTCCCTTGAAATTGCCACCCGTGATCGGGATGATGCGGCGCTTTCCCGCGTCGCTGGTCTTGCCCAATTCCCAGATCGGCGCGGTCAGATCGACCGAGAAGCGGCCCATGTACGTCAACCCGGGTTTAGGCGGTTCGAATTCGGCGTGGCCCGCATCCGATTCCGAAGCGAGCGCGTGAGAGAAGGTGAGGGTGGTCAAAACGGTTGCTAACAGAAGTCTGATGAACCTTTGCATGGATGTGCCCGGCCGAAGTGCAGATCATGGATGGTGTGAACGTCGCTGCATTGCCGACAGTTCGAGTTATCAGGTTTCCTGATATAAAAGTCTATTATCAAGGAGCCTGATAAACAAGCGATCCGGGGTCGGTGAAAACCCTCTGCATACGCTGCAAAATATGCGTACTGACATGCGTGTAGGTGACCGCGGCAGCTTGACCCAGGTAGCTCACCGGATAAAACACAACCACCGGGGGCACTCGCGCTCCGCAGCGGCGCTTCAGGGCCATCTGTCGGCCGCAACTGCTACAACGTACGATGCCACGCATCGCGTCGACTGGGGCAGGAGACCGCTATCTACGATATTGCCGTCAGGATCCTGAGCGACATAGTCCGTGCAGAAGGGGAAGCACGCCGTGAGCGTGCGCATCCGTTCGGAGCTTTCCGCGTTCACGTTTCTGCGACTTCCGGCCAGTCCTGCATCGTCCCAACGGCCGTCTGGTATCAGAAGGCGCAATCGACCGTATTCATTGAACTCGCGTTCTCGCAACCCATACCGGATTTACTCTGCGGAGTTGAATGGATACGGGAACAGTAGGTACACCTGACGCCGCGGTGTCAGCATCACAGAAGACCCGTGTTTTGGGACGTCAAACGCAATCGGTGTATGCGGAGCGCCGGGCGCTGGGTCTGGTGTCGTTGATTCAGGTTGAGTCCTGTGTTGATCAACGGCGTGCTACACCGGTAAAGCTCGCCGCGCAACGCTACAGACACTTCGCCAAGGTGCCATGTGCTGCGACACTGGCGGCGCTGCTTTCATACGGCGAGCGAAGCATGCGCTGACCTTATCGCACACACGCTCGACCCGCAGCTCTTCGATGCCGCGTAGACTGAGTTAAAGTGCATCAGCAGGAATGAAAAGCGCTTTACGACGCTTGTATGATTCCCGGCGGAACGTCGCGTCAAAGCCTCTTTTTTTTTTCACTCTGCCAAGAGTTGAGGTATTGTTGCTACCGGACGCATCAGACTTTTTTTAGTGATTACGGTTGCTTGCGTCTGCATATCGCTGACCCACGCAGTGTTGCAATATCGTTCTATCAGAGTTCGCTTGACAAGTCCTTAACGGTGCAGCGTTCCCTATTTTGGACCGTTGACAATTTTGACAGCAGGAGAAAATGCATGAACGTAATTCGCACAGTCAAGACCGCAGGCGCAGCACTTCTCATCCTGAGTTCGATCCATGCCTACGCACAGTCGAGCGAGGCCGCCCCGGCGACCCCCGCAAGTACAACGGCTGGCGCACGGCAGCACTACAAATCGCTGAAAGCGGCGAACCGGGCGCTACAGCGCCAGGTTCGTTCGGCGTTGGTGAAGGATAGAGGGATCGCGATGTCCAACGTCACCATCCGCGCTCGTGATGGTGCCGTCACGTTGCAAGGCAGCGTCCCTCTTCAGGCGCAAAGCGACCGGGCAACCGAGGTGGCCAAGGGTGTACCCGGCGTGGTCTCCGTAAGAAACGCACTGTCAATCCGTCCGGTTGGGACCTGACGCTGCATTAGCGGAGGCGGCGCTTTGCGACGGTTGGTGTTCTGTAGCGGTATTCCGTTGAGGGCATCAGGCCGGCCGGCATTAAGCGCCACTTCACCCGTGTGCGCCGAGCGAGCGTGGCTTGGAACCCCGTTCGCTCAACTTGCTCGTGACGCTTCTGTATCCCGTCCGCAGGCCTCGCGTTGGGTCCACGCGCCACGTGACTATGCACAACAATTGCGCATTGCGATGGAAAGGCATGCATAGGCCGAGTCATTGTGCATGATGCGACGGCCCGAAGTCTTTCGCGCAATCATCCTGTACTGGATATACGCTTCTTGCGCTATGGATCGACGAACGGGTAAATGTCGGACTGTGCAGATGACCGGCGTGTCGATCCAGAAGGTAAGAGCAGAATCTCTCAGGAACACTATGCAATTGCTTTGTTGGGCGAGGTGGAACACCCAAAACATCGCAGAATGCCCTTTGCGGTTGCGCCCATCGTCCGCCTTCCAACGGGTGTGACCGGTCGACCATAAGCGCGACCTTCCGCGTACCCTTCGCGCCCCTCATGCCTCAGGCTGAGTTGACCCGGCGGCCGTCAATTGCCGTAACTGCTCCAGTAGCTTCACTGCAGGGCTCGGCAGGATGCCTTGCCGCCGCCGGAACGCCGTGAGTGTGCGCCGCCCGAGCACGCCGGGCACGCCGAGCGTATCGAACACTCCAGCCTTGCTTTCGGTGACATACATGGTCGATGCCATCCAGCTCAAAAAACCGGAACGGGCAACGAGGCTTTTCAGCGCGGTGATCGAGCGCGTTTCGACGACTATATTCGGCAGGCCCAGTCCCTGTTCCGCAAATACGCGCTGCATGTGCTCGAACGGGCCGGTGCCGCGCGGCGGAATGGCCCAGCGCTCGCCCAGCGTGTCGGCGAGCGTGAGTTTGGGCTTGCGCCGCAACGGATGATCGAGCGCCGCCACCACGTAGCTTGCATCTTCCCAACGGCAATCGGCGATGGCCATGATCTCGTCAGTATCGGGCACGGCCATGCTGAGCGCGAGATCGATCTCGCGCTTGACGAGCGCATCGGCGAGCCGGTCCCACACCCCCTCGATGATCTGCACGCGCAAATTCGGCCATTTGCCGAGCACGCCGCTCACCGCGAGCGGCAACACGAGGCTCGCGATGCTGCCAACCGCACCGACGCGGATCGTGCCGCGCGCGAGTCCCCGTAGCGCGTCGATTTCCTCGCGCGCCTGCTCGGCTTCGCGCTGTAGCAGCACGGCGTGCGGGAGCAGCGCCTCGCCGACTGCCGTCAGATGCATGCCTCGCGAATGGCGCTCGAAAAGCGGCGCACCGACCTGTTCCTCGAGACGCCGGATGGCCCGGCTCAGCGCCGGCTGGGTGATGTGCAGGGCTTCGGCCGCGCGGCCGAGGCTGCCGCTTTCGACGATGATCGTGAACGCCTGGAGCTGCTGAAGGTTGTAAGTCATGCAAAAAGGTAATGCCTTTTGGCGGAATAGGCAATTTAAAGTCATCCGGCCTGCCACGATAATGACCCTCGGATTTTTCGTGTTCACCACAGTGGAGGCCTCGCATGACAGGCAGTGCGCCGCAGCAGAATCACGGGCAGGTTAATGAATATGGCGCCCGTGGCGCCCGCCAATGGACCGTACGCGACGCGGTCATCGACTTCGCGCGCCGCGTCGGCATGACGTCGATCTTCGCGAACCCCGGCTCGACCGAATTACCGATGTTTCGCGACTTCCCGGCGGATTTCCGCTATGTGCTCGGCCTGCAGGAAGCCGTGGTGGTCGGCATGGCCGACGGCTACGCGCAGGCCACGGGCAACGCGGCGCTGGTGAACCTGCACTCGGCGGCAGGCGTCGGCAATGCAATGGGCAACATCTTCACGGCGTTTCGCAACCGCACACCGCTCGTGGTCACTGCCGGCCAGCAGGCCCGCTCGATCCTGCCGTTCGATCCGTTTCTCGCCGCGACACAAGCCACCGAGTTGCCTAAGCCTTATGTGAAATGGAGCATCGAGCCAGCGCGTGCGCAGGACGTGCCCCTCGCGATTGCGCGCGCGTATGCAATCGCGATGCAGGAGCCACGCGGCCCGGTGTTCGTCTCGATTCCCGCCGACGACTGGGATCAGCCCGCCGAACCGGTGCCGGTGAGCGAGGTCGCGCATACGATGCGTCCCGAGCCTGCGATGCTCGAACGTATCGGCGCGCTGCTCGACGCCTGCGAGCGGCCCGCGTTCGTGGTCGGTGGCGCGGTGGATCGAGCGGGCGCGGTGCCCGACGTGATACAGCTCGCGGAACGCCATCACGCGCGTGTCTACGTCGCGCCGATGACGGGGCGCTGCAGCTTCCCCGAAAGCCATCGTCTGTTTGCGGGCTTTCTGCCCGCGATGCGCGAGCGCATCGTCGAATTGCTCGGTGGGCATGACGCGATCTTCGTGATTGGCGCACCTGCGTTTACGTATCACGTCGAAGGCTCCGGCCCGCACGTGCCGGCGGGCGCACAGTTGTGCCAGTTGATCGACGACCCCGGCGTCGCCGCGTGGACGCCGCAAGGCATCGCCGCGGTCGGCAACGTGCGGCTCGGCGTGCAGGACCTGCTCACGCGGGCCGCGCCGAAAGCTCGTGCATTGCCCGCGCCACGCGCGCTGCCGCCGCGAGCACTGCCGCCGTCGTCGGGCAGCGAGCGCATGTCGGTAGCGTTCGCGCTGCAGACGCTCGCAGAGGTGCGTGATCCCGCAGGCGTGGTCGTCGAAGAAGCGCCGAGCGCGCGGCCCGTGATGCAGACCTATCTGCCGATCACGCGCGCCGGCACGTTTATGACGATGGACAGCGGCGGCCTCGGCTACGGTATGCCGGCGGCGGTCGGCGTCGCGCTGGCGCGGCCCGGCGAGCGCGTGATCGCGCTGATCGGCGACGGCTCCAGCATGTACTCGATCCAGGCGATCTGGAGCGCGGTACAGATGCAGCTGCCGATTACGTTCGTCATCCTGAACAACACGCGCTATGCCGCGCTGCAGGATTTTGCGCCCGTTTTCGGGTTCGCGCCGCACGAGACGGTGCAGGGCACGGATCTGCCGGGTCTCGACTTCGTGATGCTCGCAAAGGGCATGGGGTGTCCCGGCGAACGTGTGAGCGAGGCGGCCAGACTCGCCGATGCGTTGCGTAGTGCACTCGCGACAAGCGCTCCAGATGACGGCCCGACGCTCGTCGAGGTCGTTGTCGCGTAACGCGCATTTCTTTCATTCAAACAACGGGACAGGCGATGAATGCCATATCGATGCTGATCGGCGGCGAACAGGTGCAGGCGCGTAACGGTGCGACCTTCGAGCGCCGCAACCCTCTTGACGGCGAGGTCGCCACCCGCGCGCCGGCCGCGACGGTCGAGGACGCCGTGGCTGCCGTCGATGCTGCCGCCGCCGCGTTTCCAGTATGGTCGGCACTCGGCCCGAGCGAGCGGCGTGCGCTGTTGACGAAGGCCGCGCACGCGCTCGAAGCGAAGGCCGATGGGTTTGCTGCCGCAATGGCCGCCGAGACCGGCGCCTCGGGCATCTGGGCAGGGTTCAACGTGCACCTGGCCGCGGCGGGGCTGATCGAGGCGGCTGCGCTCACGACGCAGATCGCCGGCGAACTGATTCCGTCGGATGTCCTCGGCAGCCTCGCGATGGGCGTGCGCCAGCCCGCCGGCGTGGTGCTCGGCATGGCACCGTGGAACGCGCCCGTGATTCTCGCGGTACGCGCGATCGCGCTGCCGCTCGCGTGCGGCAACACCGTCGTGCTCAAGGGCTCCGAGATTTGCCCCGCTACCCACGGCCTCATCGTCGAAGCGATGCAGGAGGCGGGCTTGCCGCGTGGCACGGTCAACTTTGTGACCAACGCACCCGCCGATGCCGCGCCGATCGTCGACGCGATGATCAGACACCCGCAGGTGCGTCGCGTGAACTTCACGGGCTCGACGCGCGTGGGTCGCATCATCGCCGAAACATGCGCGCGCCATTTGAAACCCGCCGTGCTCGAACTCGGCGGCAAGGCGCCGCTTGTCGTGCTCGACGACGCCGACATCGGCGCCGCCGTGAACGCTGCCGTGTTCGGTGCATTTGCCAACTCGGGGCAGATTTGCATGTCGACGGAGCGCATCGTTGTCGATGAGCGCATCGCCGATGCGTTCGTCGACCAGCTCGCCGTGCGCGCGCGTGCGTTGCCGATCGGCGATCCGCGCAAGGGGCCGGTCGTGCTTGGCTCCGTGGTCGACATGAGCACCGTGGAGCGCTGCAACGCGCTGATCGACGACGCGGTCTCGAAAGGCGCGGTGCTTGTGTGCGGCGGCAAGAGCGAGACCACGCTGATGCCTGCCACGCTGCTCGATCGCGTCAGCCCCGCCATGCGCATCTACCACGAGGAATCGTTCGGTCCCGTGAAGGCGATCGTGCGCGTGCGCGGCGAAGAGGCCGCCATTGCCTGCGCGAACGACAACGAGTATGGCCTGTCCGCCGCCGTGTTCAGTCGCGACACTGCGCGCGCGTGGAACGTCGCAAAGCGTATCGAGTCGGGTATCTGCCACATCAACGGTGCGACTGTGCACGACGAGGCGCAAATGCCGTTCGGCGGCGTGAAGGCAAGCGGCTTCGGCCACTTCGGCGGCAAGGCGGGGATCGCGGAATTCACCGATCTGCGTTGGGTCACGCTCCAGACGGCGCCACGCCACTATCCGTTCTGACCCGGAGGGCCGCGATGCTTCAGGCATTGGACATTGCAATTCTCGGCGCGGGCGCGATGGGTTCGTTGTTCGGCGGCTTGCTCGCCGAAGCGGACCACCGTGTGACGCTTGTCGATATCGACGACACGCATCTCGACGCGATTCGTCGCGAGGGGCTGCACCTGACCACGGACACGGGCTCGCGCGTCGTCAGCAACCTGTGCGTGAGCCGTCCCGAGCAGGTCGCGGCTGCGCCGCAACTACTGATCGTCTTCACGAAGACGATGCATACCGAAGCGGCGCTCGCGTCCGCCCAGGCCTTGCTCGGGCCGCATACCGCGGTGCTGTCGTTGCAGAACGGCCTCGGCAACGTCGAACGGATTGCGCGGCATGTTCCGCGTGAACGCGTGATGGTGGGCATGACCACATGGCCGGCGGACAAGCCCGGCGCCGCGCAGGTGAGCTCGCATGGCGCGGGCGAGATCCGCCTGATGAACGCGGACGGTGAGGCGCACGCGCACGTGCGGCGCACGGTCGATGCGCTGAACTCGGCCGCGTTGAACTGCACGGCCGACCCCGACGTATGGTCCGCAATCTGGGAGAAAGTCGCGTTCAACGCCGCGCTCAACAGCGTTTGCGCGCTCACCCAATGTACGGTGGGCGAACTCTCGAACCTGCCTGACGGCGAGGCGCTGACGCTGAAGATCGTCGCAGAGGTCGCCGCGGTCGCGCGGGCAAGCGGCGTTGCGGTCGATGAAGCGCATGTCGTCGGCAACGTACGCCATGCGCTCGCGAATCATCGTGCGCATCGGCCATCGATGCTGCAGGACGTGCTCGCGGGCCGCAAGACCGAGATCGAGGCAATCAATGGCGCGGTCGTCGCGGCGGCACACGCGGTGGGCGTTGCTGTGCCATGCACGGACTGCCTGCTCCAACTCGTGCGGCTCGTCGACGCGCGCGGCGCACGTTGATTCCCAAAGTCGGGCGGTCCCTGAAGACTTGCATAAACGTCATGGCTTTGGCGCAAATCGGAAATACCCATAACCTGCTGCGCTGACCATACTGACGACAACAAGAAATCTATAAACGCGCGCGAAGCGCACCAAACGGAGACAGCCTCATGAGTTACGTTCCCCCCGCTTGCGCAGCGAGTCCGGCCGCGCATGACGACGCTACCCTCGCGGGAACAAGCCGCGGCGCAGGCGTGGTAGACATCGGTCATGCGCTCGACGACGGTCCTTATACGCTGTTGCAAAAGATAGCGGTGTTGCTCGCGGCGCTGTCGATTGTCGTTGACGGATTCGACAGCCAACTGATCGGCTTTGCGATTCCGCTGCTCACCAAAGAGTGGGGCATCACGCGCAACGCGTTCGCGCCCGTGGTGGCGTCGGGGCTCATCGGCATGGGCATTGGCAGTGCGTTCGCCGGTCTGTTCGCGGACCGCTTCGGCCGGCGCTGGGCCGTGATCGGCAGCGTGCTCGTGTTCGGCACGGCAACCTGTGCGATTAGCCTCGCGCCGAATGTCGCGGCCATCGCGGCGCTGCGCTTTATCGCAGGGTTAGGTATCGGCGGCGCGCTGCCCACTTCGACCACGATGACTGCCGAATTCACGCCCGCACGTTTTCGCACCTTCGCGGTAACGGCGACGATTCTCTGCGTGCCGCTTGGCGGCATGGTCGCAGGACTGTTCGCCGGACATGTGTTGCCGGTCTACGGTTGGCGCGGCCTGTTTGTCGCGGGCGGCGTGCTGCCGCTCGTGCTGGCCGTCGTGCTGCTCGCCGCACTGCCTGAGTCGCCGCGCTTTCTGGCGCGCCGGCCGCGCCGCTGGCCGGAACTCGTCGGTTTGCTGCGGCGCATGGCGCGTGAAGTCCCTGCCGATGCGAGTTTCACCGATGTGCGCGAGCAGAGCGCGGAGAAGCATGTTGGCTTCACGGCGTTGTTCCGCGACGGCTGCGCGCGCGACACCGTCGCCATCTGGGGGGCGTTCTTCATGTGCTTGCTGGCGGTGTACGCCGCATTCAGCTGGCTGCCGTCCATGTTGACGAGTGAAGGGTTGAGCGTGCCGCTCGCGGGCTATGGCCTCAGTGCATACAACTTCGGCGGCGTAATCGGCGCGTTGCTGTGCGCGCTCGCCATCGGGCGCTACGGCTCGCGCTGGCCGTTGCTGCTTTGTTGCCTCGGCGGTGTGGCGAGCGCGTGGATGCTGACAGGGGTCAATGCGACGCAACACACCGCACTGCTGATTGTCGGCCTCGGCCTGCACGGTCTCTTCGTCAACGCGGTGCAGTCGACGATGTATGCACTTTGTGCCTACGTCTACCCGACCAGCGTGCGTGCAACAGGCACGGCGTCGGCACTCGCGTTCGGACGCGTCGGCGCGATTCTCAGCGCGTTCGCGGGCGCGGCGGTCATCACCGCCGGCGGTGCGTCGGGCTATCTGTTGATGCTCGGCACCGCCATGGTCATGGTGTTGATCGCGCTCGCGGTGGTGCGCCGTCATATCCCGGCCGCGCGCGCTGCGCAAGGGCTCTGATCGGCCGTCCCTCGTGGTGCGTCCGTATCGCGAGGGGCATGGCTGGATAGGTTGATTCTCTTTCGTTGCTGCTAGCCATTTCTTGTGTCTCACAAGTGGCTATCTCGCGTCTATTTAATACGGTATCCGAATCAAAATGTAGTGAGTGTGACGAGCATGCATCGTCATGCACGTCCAATAGAAACCGGTCGCGTGTTGATTCAGGCAGGCCGAAGAGACGGGAAACCATGGAGACTATGAAATTTCGAATCGCAGCAGGACTTGCCTTGTCAGGCGTGAGCACGATTGCATGTGCGCAAAGCAGTGTGACGCTTTACGGCATTCTCGATACGGGTATCGAATACGTTTCGCACGCGAATGCAACCGGCGGCAGCGTCGTGCGCATGCCGGGTATCACGGGGGAGATGCCCTCTCGCTGGGGCTTGCGCGGCACGGAAGGGCTGGGCGGGGGGTGGTCGGCGATCTTCGCGCTCGAAAGCGGCTTCAACACGCGCAGCGGCACGCTGAATCAGGGCGGCCGCCTGTTCGGCCGCCAGGCATGGGTCGGCGTGAATACGCCGTATGGTGCGCTGACGTTCGGACGCCAGTACACCATGACTTTCTGGGCGATCGCCGATGCCGACCTGCTCGGCCCTGACATCTACGGCGGTACGGCTTCGTTCGACCAGTATCTGCCGAGCTCGCGCAGCGACAACACCATCGCGTACAAAGGCAGCTACGCGGGATTCACGCTGGGCGCAACCTGGTCGTTTGGCCGCGATTCGGCCGGCACGGGCAATTCGCCGGGGCAGGGTACGTGCGTGGGCCCGGTGCCAGGCAGCTCGCAAACGTGCCGCGAGTGGTCTGCGATGCTGCGTTATGATCGCAACGGCTATGGCGTCGCCGCGGCCTACGACCAACAGCATGGCGGCCCGGGCGCGCTCGCGAACCTGTACGACGGGACGCCTTCGTTCGCGTTCGCCAACCCTGGCGACACCGACGTACGTATGCAATTAAACGGCTATGGCCATATCGGGGCTCTACGGCTGGGCGGCGGCTGGCTCGGACGACGCGTCAACACGGTTTCGGCGGCCACGCCGAACGTGCATTCGGATCAGTTCTATCTGACAGCGTCGTATCCGGTGACGCCCGCGTTAGTCGTCGACGGCGGGGTGTATCACATCATCAACGATCATGACGATACGCGTGGCACGATTGCGGCATTACGCACGACGTATCTGCTATCCAAGCGCACGGCAGTGTATTTGCAAGGAGCGTATTTGTGGAATAGCGAAAAGGCGGCGTATACGGTCAGCCAGGGAGGCGGAGGTACGACCCCCGCGCCGGGTATCGGTCAGCTTGGCGTGATGGCGGGAGTGCGGCATAGTTTTTGAGTCCATTTTGCTCTTCGCGGCAACACGAGGCCGGTGTCAGTTTCGCGCCGGCAAATTGCTCGGATAACAAACGTATCCTTGAAATGAATTCAGGCCACCTTGCTATCGCCAGCAGCCTCGAGCAAGGTCAGGGTTCAATTTTGTTTTGACACTCGCAGATATTGGGTGCGAATCTGCGGGTGGGCCTGTTGGCGTAGTCATCCCACTTTCCTCAAGTCGGCTGCCGCTGTCGTGTCGAAGCAATATCAGGAGCAGACTGCGTCTTTGCAAACAGCCTTGTGGCCAAGACGTATCGGACAGGCCACGATTTGAGCCGCCCATGAGGCAGGAATCGCGGCACGAACCGTGCCATCGCCGTCGCGCACGCCAGGAAGGGGCGAATAGCGCAAAATGGAATCGTGAGGCTTCAAACGCGCGCGAGAGGACATGGCGCCCGACTTCGGTCACCAGGGCTGGCGTTAGCGAGACAACTGTGCTGCAGAGAGACCCATGAAGAAAGGAAAGACAAAACTTACCCGCCATGATGCCGAGCGCCTTTTCGAGGGGCTGCCCGAGGGGAAGGCGAGGGTATCGAGCCGGCCCGAGAACCCGTTCGAAGCAGGGGCATTCGACGCGGTCGAGCGCGTGGACGACGAAACCAAACTCTGGAAAGACAACCTTATTACGCTTCCGATGGCGATCGAGTTGCCGCACGGCTACGAGTCGGTATCGCGCATGCGCGAGGCGATCGCGCGGGCATGGCGCGTGAAGTGGGTGAGGGAGGGCAAAAACGAGGTTGTCGCCGAGTTTCCTGAAGGATGGACTGCCGTTCGCCCGGAAAGCGGCCCGATAGAGTTGCGAGATCCGTCCGGCATGGTCCGCGCCTTATACGGGTGGGCCAAGGATGCTGAACTCAGAATCCTGCCACGGTATCTGGTCGAGTCGCAGGCCAATAGTTCAAGCGGACTCGGCAGCTTGCTTGTCCGTGATCGCGGGAACGGTCAGATTCTTGAGAGGTCGTCGACCTGGTCGGCTCAAACCGGTACCAACCATCCCGATTGGAACCGGTTGTCGGCATGGCTCGACACACGCTATCCACAACATCACGACCCGCTGAGGTACTGGGAAGATTGCGAGGAAAACATCAAAAACTGAGCTACTTCCGGGGGCGCTGTTCTTCCCGGATTATCCGGTGACGTTTCACCGCTGAACGATGCGCCTGTCCTGTTCCTTCCGTATGAAGGTAGAAACCCGTCGTGTTCGGCGGCACGTCACCGAGCCTGTCGGCTACCGCGCGCAGATCAATGCCCTTCGGACTGACGTGAGTCCGACGCGGGTTGCGGCCAGCGCGCCGAGGCACGATTCTCATTGCGCGCATTTGAACTAGACTTGGAACACGTGGTGCACGGGCATTTCGCGAGGCATGCGGTCATGGTCGCCCGTCACACGGATGGGACGTCAATCTTGAACTGGAGTGCGAGCCATGAGCGAACCGTGCGTCATCTCCGTTGCCATCACTGGCTCAGTTCCGCGCAAGAAGGACAACCCGGCGGTGCCGATCACGATCTCCGAGCAGATTGAAAGTACGCATGAAGCGTACGAAGCCGGAGCATCGCTCGTTCATCTGCACGTGCGTGACGAGCAGGAGAACTCCAGTTCCGACCGGTCGAGTTTCGCCGCTCTCCAGGAGGGCATCCGGAGCCACTGCCCTGACATCATCATCCAGTTTTCAACGGGCGGTCGTGGCCGTTCGTTCGAGCAACGCGGAGCGATGCTCGATCTGCGCCCGGATATGGCATCGCTCGCTACGGGTTCTGTCAATTTTCCGACGACTGTTTATGAGAATCCGCCGGACTTTGTGCGTGCGCTTGCGAAAATGATGCTCGACTATGATGTCAAACCGGAAATCGAGATCTTTGATCTGGCGATGTTGTACAGCACGGTGGACCTGGTGCAACAAGGACTGCTGAAATCCCCTGTGCACGTTCAGTTCGTGATGGGTGTAAAAAACGCGCTGCCCGCGCGTCGTGAGATTCTTGAGTTCGAGGTGCAACAACTCAAGGCGCTATTGCCGGACGCAACGTGGACCGCCGCCGGGATCGGGCGGCATCAGTTGGAGGTCAATCACTGGACTCTCGAAATGGGCGGCCACTGCCGCACGGGTCTGGAAGACAACGTTCGCTGGGACAAGGACACGCTGGCGAAGAGCAACGCGCAACTGGTTGCGCGGGTGGCCTCATTATGCGGCGAATATGGCCGACCCGTGGCGAGCGCTGCACGAGCGCGTGAAATACTGGGTCTTCCAGCCAGATAGGTCGACGGGACGCGCCATCGTGCGTGGGCGCGCCACGCACATGCCGCCATGGTCCGTTTGATCAGGGCGGGCCCGCCATGCGTTCCGCCGATGCCGTCACTTCTCCAGAGCGGCGCAGCATCCTGTCGGCCTCGCCCGCGTGCAATTCTTCGACATCGATCATCTGACGGGCGAACTCCTCGATTGCAACAGGACGGTCCTCGACGAGCGCGAGCAGTTCGCAATCAAACGCCGGCGCCAGGTTCTCGGCTGGCAGCGATTCGCGGAGGATCGGCGAGATATCGAATGTGTGCGAATCGAGCAGGGAGCGATCGCAAGCGGCGTATAGGCGCCACGTGCGCCCATGCGAGGATGCCGTGCACATCACCCATCTCGTGGCCGAAGGCCGAGTCCGGTTCCATTCCGGCTCCTCAAGTTGTCACGACTTACCGTGATGTTCGCCAGAGGCGATCTGGATGTTCGACTCCGCTGCTGGTTCCGCACAGCCGCCAACGTAGCGTCGGCAAGACCGGGAGGTCGGGGGCCGAGGTCTTCCGCTGGAGTCACGGAGCAGTTTGCGCCTTCGCAGGCAGGGTCGCGGGCCGGCTTCTTGCTATTCCTCCCATGCATCATCAATTAACGCTCGTCGCTGGAAACCCACATGCGCCTGCTAAACCGTCTGGCTATTTCAATGGTTCTGCCGCTGGCCTCCTGCGCGGTCGGACCATCAAGTTCAAACGATGCGGGCTTCGGTGCGTCGCCCGCCATGCCGGCGCCCGAATCGAGGCTGGTTCCGATGGTCAACATCGCGCCCGTTCGGGCGCGCCCCGACGGTTTCATACCCACGGCTCCTGCCGGCTTTCTCGTCACCGAGTTTGCCGGTGGCCTCGCGCACCCGCGCTGGCTCTACACGCTGCCCAATGGTGACGTACTGGTAGCGGAAAGCGACGCGCCCAATGAACACGATGAAGGCAGCGGCCTGTTCGGCTGGGTCAGAAAGCAGGTCATGAAGCGCGCAGGCGCTGGTGTGCCGAGCCCCGATCGCATTGTGCTGTTGCGCGACGTGGATGGCAGCGACGTCGCGAGAACGCAGACCGTGTTTCTGCGCGGCCTGCACTCGCCGTTCGGGATGGCGCTCATTGGCAATCAACTCTATGTTGCCGATACGGACGCTCTGCTGCGTTTCGACTATGTGACGGGCACCACCCAGATTACGAGTCCCGGCGTCAAGGTTGCCGACTTGCCGGCCGGGCCGATCAACCATCACTGGACCAAAAATATCCTGGCTGATCGCTCCGGCAAGCATCTGTACATCACGGTGGGATCGAACAGCAACGCAGGGGAAAATGGAGTCGGCGCCGAAGACGGCCGAGCGCGAATCCTCGTGTTCGACGTGGACAATGGGCGCTTGCTGCCCTACGCGACAGGGTTGCGTAACCCCAATGGGCTCTCGTGGCAACCGGACAGCGGCGCATTGTGGACAGCAGTCAACGAGCGGGACGATCTCGGCAACAACCTCGTCCCAGACTACATGACAGCAGTAAAAGACGGGGCGTTCTACGGTTTTCCATACAGCTATTACGGCCGGCACGTCGACACCCGCGTTGAACCGCAACGCCCCGATCTGGTTGCCAGGGCCATCGCGCCTGACTATGCGCTCGGCAATCATACGGCTTCGCTAGGTCTCGTCTTTTACGACCGGACGCTGTTCCCGCCTCACTATCGTGGCGGCGCGTTTATTGGCCAGCACGGATCATGGAACCGTAAACCGCGTGCCGGCTACAAGGTGGTGTTCGTGCCATTTGTCGATGGAAAACCTGCTGGCGCGCCTGAGGATTTTCTGAGCGGCTTTCTGACGGCAGACGGCTACGCCATGGGTCGACCCGTTGGCGTCGCACTGGACGCGCACGGGGCCTTGCTCGTGGCCGACGATGTCGGTAACGCTGTATGGCGAGTCGCGCCGCGTAACGACGACAAATCGGCTGACACCGCGCCGGCCGGCAAATGACACAACGCTGCTGCTTTGCTCCGAAGCCGGGCGGACGCAAGATTATCGTGCCGATTAGAACCGCTTCATCCGGTCGTCGCTACGCGTGCATGCCTGTTTTGTGTGGGTTGTGTGATCTTCGAACGCGGCGACGATGTGCTCAGTCATCGCTGTGATGCGCGCGGTATGCCGAAGATCCTGATGCGTGACGAGCCAGATTTCGTAGACCGCCCCACGTGCGGGTTCCGGCCATATCTGCACGAGGCCGTCGTGTTCAGCCAGATGTATCGGAAGCTCACCGATACCGAGGCCGGCCTTGACCGCGCTACGCAGCATGAGGCTGGTGTTGAAGGTCGATACGATGTGCCCCGCGTGTATCGGTTCGCCAGCCAGAGTCGGTGATCGATTACTGGTCCGGTTTCCCTGGTAGACCAAAAGCTGGTGTCTTCTTTCGGGGCCTTTGCCAGCGGGCCTCCGTGGCTGTCCTTTGGAATTGTGTATGCCATCGCGTGTGCCAACGATGTTGCAAGCCATGGGCAGATGTCCCTGCAATTGGCGACGTCGGGCAAACGCGGCTCTATTATTGTTCCGGTCCAGCAATGAACAGATCACTTTTGTCTTCGCGCGCGATGGTCTCTGGTCTTGGAAGCTCGCGGGCGCGGATTTGCCTGACGACACGTTCGCGTCGCGGTAGTCCCAGGTACCGGAAACCTCGCGGGCGCCGCGCGTCATGTTCAACCGTTTCGACATGGCCTCTTCGCGATCCGCCGAGCGGCGGGCTTGACGCGCTACCCCTTGGGCGGCTCGATCAGCGCGGCCAGCCTCGCCACTTCAAGGAAGCGCGCCGCCGCCGTTACCACGTCATATGGACTCGATTCGCAAGGAGGTAAATTCAACGATCATTTCCGCGCCAACCGAACTGGAAAACGAGGCAATCTTCTTTCGGGGCCAGTCGCTGCCCCAGGGGTGCGCCTCCTCTAGCGCACTGACTGCCGATTTGTATTCGGCGGAATTGAAGTCATCAAGAATCTTCAATTCATAGACGATGTTCTGTGCGGCGAAGCCATTCGCCACACAGCGCGACGCGCCTTGGAATACCAGCTGCGCTTGGTCCGCTTTGTTGTCGCTGTGCAAGACAACAACGACGGTTTTCGTCTCGGCTTCGACTGCAATTCCGACGAGAAACCAATCGTGAAATGAGGGGTATTGTTGCATCGTGGCTTCCCGTTAGGGGTTCCAGGGGCTGAAGGGAACGACGTCATAGCCCGAATCACGTCCGCCAGGCCCCCAATTATGTGCGTGAGGCCGAAGCCCATTGTGAGCGTGGTCAAAATCCAGATCGACTATCGGCTTTCGGTCACTGCCAAATAGACGCATTTGGCCCGAACCGGGGTTCGTGTACCACCCAGGGTCATCTAGATTCGGCGTTTTCGCTATCTCAAAGGAATCGCCAACCGTTGTATCTGCTCCGTACGCGAACGGCTGCGCATCGCCTAGCGGTGTAGCGGTTTCCGTCAGATCGCCCGCGGTGTCGGCCAGCGACGAAGCGCCGCCGTTCGCATAGCGGTCCGCAACCGAATTAACGCGGTCCACCCTATCGTTATAGCGTTCGATGTAGGCCGTCGCAGCGTCGTAGCTCATGCCGTACCCGGTCATCAACGATTCGCGAAAGCTGCGCATTTTCGGTTGTGCCGGGGTAGCGACCGCAACGGAGCCACCTGAGCAGGATTGCTCGGCGACTAACACGACACTCTCGCCGCGAATCATGGACTGCAAGGTCTGGATGACTTCCAGATCCGTGCCGGCCTTCGCCAGCCGCTGGTGCCAGTGGAAGTACGTCCCGAGAAACGAGCGGACGCGCTGCACGAGCGCGGCATCCTTTGCCCATACATCGGCGTATGCTCGCTGGGAGAACTTCTTGCCTTCATCGACCGCCTGTTTCTGCTCGGTAGTGAGAAAGATGCGCCCGCTCCCGTAGGCATCCTTGCTGTACATCATCCACCGTTGCAACGAATCTGTTTTCAGTTCAGTGCCGCCCATCACCGGTTCCTGTCGCTTGTGGCGGCGTAAACCTAGCAGATCGTTTGGAGGCTATGTTTTTGGGATATTCACGCCAACGAAAAAGGCCGACCATCGCGGGTCGACTTCTTCGCGTCGGCCTTTCCCAGCTGTCCTTTCGGGCGACTGGGTCCGCCAGTATTTCCGGCCTGGCCGTAACCGACTGTCATCGACCGACCGGCGCCGGATGCGAATCGATGACAGGCAGAGCGCGACGCCGGTTTGGCGTTCGCCCGCGGTTGGCCACAAGTCCGTCGTGAAGATCGAAACCGGCCGCAACGTGTCGATTCGACAGCCCTTCGTTCGTCGTGGTCCTGAAGCACCAATCAACTCAGGAGAACGACGATGCGATTCATCATCACAGCGCAAGCAAGCGCAGACAATGAGGAGCCGGCTGCAGGCGGCGGTTTGGACGAGGCCCTTCTCACGGCGTACATGAAGTTCAACGAGGAGATGCACAAGGCCGGTGTTCTGGTGGCTTCCGAAGGCTTGAACCCAGCAGCGCCCGGAGCGCGAATTGCGGTTAGCAAGGGGAAACGCTACATCGTCGATGGCCCGTTTGCCGAGTCCAAGGAACTGGTCGGTGGCTTTTACATCGTCGAAGTTGGATCGCTCGAGGAGGCGATTTCCTGGGCATTGCGCGCGCCATGCGGTCTCGGTGTGGACGATGTACTGGAGGTGCGCCAACTCACCGGGGCGGGCGACGTCCCGCCAGATGTCCTCGACATCATCCGGGCAGCGGCACCGACCTGGAGCGAGTCGGTTTGGCAGGCGCGCAAGTGAAGCGCATACGGAAGCCGAGTTGCCATCCAGGCGGGCGCTCGAGCCGGCGTCCGCAGGCGAACCTCCGTCTGCGGCTCAGCGTCAGCGTGGAGCGACCGCTTTTCGGCGGCCATACCCGGGGCGGACGACCGTCGGCTTCAGGTCGGCGGCGTTACGTTCGGCCTGGCCGATTTCAGGCTGGACCCGGCCAGATTCGGTGACTCGGCGACGCGGTCAAAATCGTCGACACCTATTAGCGGTCCGCGCCGAAACGTGTCGGATGGGTAACGGGGCGTCTCGGCCGATACCGTGTGCAGGTGGCTTTCGTTAGAATCTGTGTTCGATTCCTTAATTCGTCTATTACCGGAGGCGAACGTGCCAGGGTTACTCCCCGATGTCGACCGCGAGGGACTCCTCGAATATTCAGTCGTTTACACCGACCGATCCATCAACCATATGTCGCAGCTTTTTCAGGGAGTCGTACGGGATATTTCCGGCGCCCTGAAAAAAGTCTACAACGCGCAGTCGGCCGTTGTCGTCCCGGGCAGTGGGACTTTCGGCATGGAAGCCGTCGCCCGGCAGTTCGCGACGGGCAAGAAGTGTCTGGTGATTCGCAATGGCTGGTTCAGTTTCCGCTGGTCGCAGATTTTCGACATGGGCGGCATTCCGTCTGAATCGATCGTGTTGAAGGCGCGCCCCGTCGAACAAGGACGGCAGGCCGCCTATGCACCGCCGCCGATTGACGAAGTGGTCGCGGCGATCAGGGAAAGCAGGCCGGATCTGGTTTTTGCACCCCATGTCGAAACCGCATCCGGGATGATGTTGCCGGATGCCTATTTACGCGCGGTGTCCGACGCTGTTCATGCCGTCGGCGGGATGTTCGTACTGGATTGCATCGCCTCCGGTACGATCTGGGTCGACATGCAGGCGAGCGGCATCGACGTCCTGATCAGCGCACCGCAAAAGGGGTGGAGCGCATCACCGTGCTGCGCACTGGTCATGCTCAGCCCTCTCGCCCGCGAAAGAATCGACGCCACAACCAGCACCAGTTTCGCTTGCGATCTTCGCAAGTGGCTGCAGGTTATGGAGGCCTACGAGAGCGGTGGGTTCGCGTACCACGCCACGATGCCCACGGACAGTCTCGCGACGCTGCGCGACGTGATGAAGGAAACCGAGGCATATGGCTTCGACAAAGTGAGGGCGGAGCAGGTCGAACTCGGCGCGCGCGTTCGCTCGCTCCTCGGCGCCAGGGGGTTCAGAAGTGTGGCGGCCGAAGGTTTTCAGGCCCCAGGCGTCGTGGTCAGCTATACCGACGATGACGGCATACGGTCCGGCAAGAAATTTGCTGATGCCGGCTTGCAGATCGCGCCCGGTGTTCCCCTTCAATGCGACGAACCTGATGACTTCAAGACCTTCCGCGTCGGATTATTTGGCCTGGACAAACTGCATGACGTCGAAGGTGCGGTTGCCAGGTTTGCCAAGGCGTTGGACAGTATCCTTTAGCGCGCTTTCCCGGAGCATGTGCGCATGGCGCGTCGTTCTCGCAACGGCATCGGCAGGCGCACTCTGGTACCTGCCGCAATAGCTATGCGCACGCTTCGGCCATCACGGGTCGATCCCGTCATTCGGGTCCGGCCGGCTACCCGACTTCCCAGGGCTACTTTCCAAGGCTGCCAATAGGCTACAAAAAACCACGCCAGCACGGGAATGACGATCAGCCCGACCCATGGCTGATCGTCACGTGGCTCACAAAAGGAGCGCTTCAGCCGGGCCGGTTGCGTCGCAATAGTGATCGATGAAACAGGTGCAGAGCCCGGCCCAATGCTGGCGTGAGTTTAGAAGGCGCTCTTTATAACGCCTCCGTCGGCGCGCAACGCAGCGCCCGTCGTGGCCGACGAAAGCGGACTGGCGATATAGGCCACGAGCGACGCGATTTCCTGCGGCGAACCAAATCGCTTGATGAGCGATGTGGGACGGACCTTCTCGAAGAACTCCTTTTCGAACGCTTCAAACGATTTGCCGTCGGCCTTTGCGAGGGTCTCCACGAATTCACCCACTCCCCGCGATTTCGTTGGCCCCGGCAGCACGCTATTGACTGTGATGCCCGTGCCGGCGACGGCTTCGGCGAGCCCGCGCGAGACCGCCAGCTGCGCGGTTTTGGTCATCCCGTAATGGATCATTTCAGCCGGAATCTGCACCCCGCTTTCGCTCGAAATGAAAATGATGCGCCCCCAGTTGGCCCGCCTCATCGCAGGCAAAAACAGGCGAGCGAGGCGTACCCCACTCAAGACATTGACGTCGAAGAACCGCTGCCAGTCCGCGTCGGGGATCTCTTCAAACGGCTTGGGCTCGAAGATGCCCAGGTTGTTGACCAGAATTTCCACCTCCGGATAGCGTCGCGCGAGCTCTTCCGCTGAAGCGGCCGTACTGAGATCGCCCGCAAATCCCTGCACGTCGCTGCCCGTCTGCGCTTTCAGCTGCGCGACCACGTCATCAACAGATGACTGGGAGCGGCCGTTCACGATCACACGAGCGCCCTCGTGTGCCAACGTGCTGGCGATAGCGAGACCGATGCCAGCTGTGCTGCCGCTCACCAGCGCGAGTTTGCCTGTCAGATTCAGGTCCATGAGTGATGTCCTTTCGATGGATGAAGTAGAAATGGCGGCATCGCGGCTTGAACGTCGGATGCCGCCAGGAGGGTCACGTCCGTGTAATCGATGCGCCACCATCGACCAGCGAGGCGGTGCCGGTCACGAAGGACGAATCGTCCGACGCGAGATACAGCACCGAACGCGCCAGCTCTTCTGGCTTTGCAACGCGCTTGAGTGCATGCAGCCCGGTGACGAACGCCTGCGATTCGTCGCTGTCGTTCATGTCGCGATACATCTCCGTGTCCACGGCGCCCGGCAACACCGCGTTGACGCGCACGCCTTGCGCGCCGTACTCGGCGGCGAGGGCCTGCGTCAAGCCGATCAGTCCGGCCTTGCTCGCAGCATAGGCCGCGGTGCCGGGAAACGCGAACGAGTAACCGACGAACGTCGACGTGAAGATGATCGATCCACCACCTTGCTTCAGCATTTCCGGAATCTGGTGCTTCGCTCCCAGGAAGGCACTGGTCAGGTTGGTCGCAAGCGCGGCGTTCCAGCCAGCTTCGGAAATGCCGGTGGTCGGGCCCATCTCGCCCAGCGTACCGGCGTTGTTGTAGGCGATGTCCAGACGGCCGAAGCGGCTCACCGCGAGTGCGACCAGCGCCTTCGCGAAGTCCTCCGACTGCACGTCGCCGGCCAGATACGCGGCTTCGCCGCCTTCGCTGACGATCTCCGCAGCGAGCGTTTCAAGTTCCGCCGCGCGGCGCGCCGCAATGACCACCTTGGCGCCTTCCTTCGCGAACAGCTTTGCAGTAGCGCGGCCAATTCCTGCGCTGGCACCCGTCACGATGGCGACTTTTCCCGTCAAGCGCTGCATGTTCTATCTCCCGATACATTTGATCGGCCAGTGCCCTATGCCTTGGCCCGTGAAAGCAATATAGGCTTCAGTCCTGGTGGTAGAAAGGCCTAAAACATGGTCCTATCATTCAGTTTTTGTGAATGATAGGAGAGTGGCATGGACCGCCTGCGTGCCTTCGAGGTTTTCGTGACGGTGGTGAGCCGTGGCGGCTTTGCGCGCGCAGCGGATGCGCTCGGCACGTCGGCCGCCAACGTGACCCGCTATGTGAATGAACTGGAAGCGCATTTGGGCACGCGCCTGCTGAATCGCACGTCTCGCACGCTGTCGCTGACCGAGGGCGGCGAGACGCTTTACTCCCGCTGCAAGTCCATCCTCGACGATGTCGCCGAGACCGAGGGGCTGGTGTCATCCGCGTCGGTCGAACCACGCGGACGCCTGCGCATCAACGCGCCCGTGAGCTTTGGCATTCTGTATCTGGCGCCGCTATGGCCCGAGTTCATGAGGAAATATCCTCGCATCGAACTCGACGTTGGCCTGATTGACCGCGTCGTCGATATCGTCGATGAAGGCTACGATCTCGCCATTCGCATTTCGCGCGCCGGCTCCACTAGCCACGCAGCCCGCAAGCTGGCGACATCGCAAAACATTCTGTGCGCGTCGCCGGCCTATCTGGCTCGCGCCGGCGTGCCGGCAGCGCCAGCGGACCTGGTCGGCCATCGCTGCATCGGGTACACCTATGCGGCCACCGGCGATGAGTGGCAACTGATCGACGGTGGCGGCAAGACTCACTCCGTGAAGGTCGACTGTCACATGCACACGAACAACGGCGATACGGCGCGCGCAGCAGCGCTCGCCGGGCAAGGCGTGATCTGGCAACCCACCTTCCTGATCGGCAACGACCTACGTGCCGGCACGCTCGTTCACGTGTTGCCTGAGTATCGCCTGCCTGAGATCGACATACTCGCCATGTACCCGAGCCGTCGACACCTCAGCGCCAGAGTGCGTGTCATGATCGATTTCCTGGTCGAAGCGTTCGGCGGGGCGCCTCCATGGGATCGGGACGACGGAAATCGGACAGGTGTCACGCCGGGGACGAGTTGAAGGCGCGTCCAGAACATGCGTCCGATATGTCCGGGCAATCAGGTTCAGGGAGCGGATGATGCGTCTGCGCGTCGGTGCGCAGACTTCCAGATGACGGTCCTGCCCAGCCTTTACCCACGATCCGGATTGTCTGGAAAGGCCAACGAACCTCCGTACACGGAATTCGCGCGAATGTCCGCTGCTTCTGTGCAGGCGATATTCGAATGTCTATGCGATAGCGCCCGCCGACGTCCGCAACTGGCCGGTTGCACGCATCCTGCCGTATGCAGAGGCGCGATGCTGTCCCCCCGGCGCCGTTCTCGTCGGTCGGGTTGAGTGCGACGCTGCCCAGGCAGTTCTGGTATGAGACCAGCAAGCAGATCTCGCCGGTGATCGCCGTAGTGTCGACGTGTCTGTTCGTGTTCATTTCGATTCTGATCGCGGTTGCCGATCGCCTGCGGCGCAGAAGCATTTGATCGACCCGCGGCTCATGAATCGGAAGACCAACGCGGCGAACCCGGAGCGAGCCCCGGCCGCGGCCTGCGTGAATGCACGCGTGCAGCAGCAGGGTGCCTGAAGCGGCGTCCCCGCGCTTCCTCCTCTCTTTCTTGTGGCGACCGCATCGGGCCGAAAGTGGCCCGATCGATGCAGTCGCACGCCCGTTTACCGCCGATTTTTTTCTTGACCGCACGACGCATCCGCTTCGCTCGCGTGCGTTTTTCTTCGCCGAGTTGCACTTTTCCGCGTAAACCCGCTTGCACCTTATTTTTGATGAATCTATATTGCATTTCACCATCAACTATTGCGATGCGATAAATCATGAGTGACGAAGTTCTGTTTTCGAATCACGGCCGCGTTGCGGTCATCACGCTGAATCGTCCTGAGCGCCTGAACGCCTGGACCACACCCATGCGCGAAGCGATCATCGCGGCGCTCGAGCGCCTCAATGCCGACGACGCTGTCGCCGCGATCATCATGACGGGCGCGGGCGATCGCGCATTCTCGGCGGGGCAGGATCTGGCGGAGGCGCATGACTTCGACGGCGAGCGCGCGGTGGCGTGGGTCAAGGAGTGGCAGCGCTACTACGCGACACTGCGCGGCCTGAGCAAGCCGCTCGTGATGGCGCTCAACGGCACGGCCGCGGGTTCGGCGTTCCAGGTTGCCTTGCTGGGCGACATTCGCGTGGGGCACCCGGGCGTGCGCATGGGGCAGCCGGAAATCAATGCGGGCATCGCCAGCACGACCGGCCCATGGATCATGAATTCGATGCTCGGCATGTCGCGCACCATCGAACTCACGCTCTCCGGCCGTTTGATGGATGCCGACGAGTGTCATCGCATCGGATTGATTCATTACATCGTCGAGCAGGACAAGGTCTTCGAGAAGGCCCTGGAAATCGCCACCGAACTCGCCGCCAAGCCGCCCGTCGCCATGCGTCTGGACAAGCAGCGTTTCCGCGAGATGACCGAGCCGGGGTTCGTGGACTGCATCGAGGCGGGTGAGCGTATCCAGCGCGAGGCGTACGACTCCGGCGAGCCCGCTCGCATGATGGAAGAGTTCTTCAAAAAGCGCGCCAAATAGACCGGGCTGAAGTCGAGCCGTTTCCTCTCAACCCCAGTGCGGGAGACCTGAATCATGACGCAAGACTTCAACCCGACGCGCCGGCGCATTCTGCAAGGCGCGGGCGCGCTGGCAGTGGCCGGCTCAATGCCGCTTGCCGCGCGCGCTCAATCCAGCCAGATCGTCGTATCGGACCCGGGCGGTCCGTATACGACCGCGTATCGCGAAGCCTTCTATGACCCGTTCGAGAAAGCGACGGGCATCAAGGTCGTCAGCGTCGCGCGCGAATCGCAGCCGGTCGCGCAATTTGCCGCGATGGTGCAAACGAAGAACTACGTGTGGGACGTCACCACGCTGACGCTGTCGGCGGACATTCCGTATCTCGAAGCAAAAGGCCTGCTGGAGCCGATCGGCCTGAAGGCGAGCGATTTCCCGGACATCATGCCCGAGGCGGTCACGCCGAACTGGCTCGGCGTCGACGTGTATTCGACCGTGCTGGCGTATCGCGCGGACAAGTTCAAGGACAACGGCCCGAAGTCGTGGGCGGACTTCTGGGACGTGAAGAAATTTCCCGGCCGCCGCTGCCTGCGCCGCAGTCCGCTCGACACGCTCGAGCAGGCGTTGCTCGCGGACGGCGTGCCGCTCGACAAGCTTTATCCGCTCGACGTGGACCGCGCGTTCAGGAGTCTGGACAAGATCAAGCCGCACATCAACATCTGGTGGACGTCGGGCGCGCAGGCGATGCAGGCGATCCAGAGCGGCGACGTCGACATGATTTCGACCTGGAACGGCCGCGCGCAAGCCGCAAAGGACAGCGGCGCGCCGGTGACGATCGTCTGGAAGCAGGGCCTTTATTCGATCGAGGGCTGGGGCATCCCGAAGGGCACGCCCCGCGCCGGCGCGGCCAGGCAGTTCGTACGCTTCTGCGCCGACGCGAAACGTCAGGCCGCGCTGACGCGCACGCTGGCCTACGGCCCGACCAACAGGAAGTCCTTCGAAACCATTAGCAAGGAGCGCGCCGCGCTGCTGCCGACCTCGCCGGAGAACATCGAGGACATGAAGCTGCCCAGCCCGCAATGGTGGGAGGCCAACCGCCAGAAGGTCACCGAGCGGTTCAATTCCTGGATCATTTCCTGAGGACGGCACGATGAGCTCGAAACTCGAAGCGATCGGCATTGCCAAGCGCTATGGCGATGCGCTCGCGCTGGAACCGACGGATCTCGCCGTGCAGGCGGGCGAATTCCTGACGCTGCTCGGTCCTTCGGGTTCCGGCAAAACGACCTTGCTGCAGATGATCTCCGGGCTCGTCGCGCCGAGCGCGGGGCGCATCGAGATCGACGGACACGACGTCACGCACGTCGAACCGGGCAAGCGCGGCATCGGCATGGTGTTTCAAAGTTATGCGCTGTTCCCGCACATGAGCGTGTGGGACAACGTCGCCTACGGCTTGCGTATGCGACGCAAGTCGCGCGACGACGTGCGCGCCGCGGTGGACGACGCGCTCGCGATGGTGCGCATGAGCGAATACGCAAAGCGCTATCCGAAGGAATTGTCCGGCGGGCAGCAGCAGCGCATTGCGCTCGCGCGCTGTTTCGCTTACCGGCCTTCGGTGATTCTGCTCGACGAGCCGCTCGGCGCGCTCGACAAGAAACTGCGCGAACACATGCAGGCCGAGATTCGACGCCTGCACAAGGAACTCGGCGCGACATTCGTCTATGTGACGCACGATCAGGACGAAGCCCTCACGCTGTCCGATCGCATCTGCCTGATGAACCAGGCGCGCATCGAGCAGGTGGGTACGCCGTCCGATCTCTACGATCGTCCGGCCACACGTTTCGCCGCCGGTTTCATCGGGCACTCGAACCTGCTCGAAGGCGAGCTCGACGCCGCGCGCGGCGCGGGCGGCGAGCCGATCCTGCTCGCGGCGGGCGGCCGCATTCCGTTGCCGATGAGCGCAGCGGGTGCGCCCGCCGTGCGTCACACGTTGCTCCTGCGTCCCGAAGCGCCGCGCCTCGTTGAACCGCGTACCGGCTTTGTCGACGGCACGATTTCGGATGTCGTGTTCTTCGGCAGCGACACGCGCGTACAGCTCGCCATGAGCGACGGCACGGAGCTGACCGTGCGCTGTGAGCGCAGCGTGACGCCGCGCGTCGGCGACCGGGTCGGCCTGACGTGGGATCCGCACCGCACGACGCTGTTACACGCCTGAGGAATCGTCATGACCATCGCTCTACATGTGCAGCGCGAGAACGAAACTGCGCGGCGTGGCCTGTCCATCGTGCTCGCGCGCTGTCTGCGCTTTTTGCCGATCGTGCCCACGCTGCTGTTCCTGCTGGTGTTTTTCATCGTGCCGGTCGGAGAGATCCTGCAAGGCGGTCTCGTCAGCGCCGACGGCCAGATCGGCTTTGCGCAGTTCGAGCGCATCGCGCGCACGCCCGTCTACGCGAAGGTGCTGTGGATCACTTTCGCCATCTCGTTCATGACGGCGGCGCTGTCCATTCTGCTCGGCTATCCGGTCGCATACATGCTGAGCCGGCTCCCGGAGCGCGTGCGTGAACGCTGGCTGCTGTGGGTCATGCTGCCTTTCTGGACCAGCTATCTCGTCAAGACTTACGCGTGGATGCTGCTGCTGTCCAAGACCGGCGTGCTGTCCACCATCGCGCTCTCGCTCGGCCTCGTGCACGAGACGAGCGGCACCATCCCGTCGCTGACGGGCGTGCTCATCGGCATGGTGCATTCGATGCTGCCGCTCGCGGTCATGACGATGCTTCCCGTGATGCGCGGCATCGACGAGCGCCTCGCACAGGCGGCGGAAACGCTCGGCGCGCAACGCAGCATGAGTTTCTTCACGGTGTTCTTGCCGCTTTCGTCGCCCGGCGTGGCGGCGGCGGGGCTGCTCGTGTTCATCTCGAGCCTCGGCTTCTTCATCGTGCCGGCGCTGCTCGGCTCACCGAAGGAAACGATGATCGCGCAGCTCGTGATCTCGGCCGTGCTCGAACTCTTCGATATGCGTTTCGCCGGCGCGCTCTCGACGGTGCTTCTGATCTGCTCGGTCGTCATCTTTTTCGTCTATGACCGCATGGTCGGGCTGACGTCGTTGACGGGCGAGGTGACGGAGCGTTCGCGCGGCTCGCGCGCACAGGGCGTCAGGCTCGCGCTGCTGATGACAGCGGGCCGGGCTTTCGCGCCATTCGTGATGCGCCGCAAAGCGCACGCGGACACGACCGCGCGCGCCGCGAGCCCGCTCGGACTCTACACGTGCATCATCATGATCGTGCTCGTGGCGCCGGTGCTCTCCGTGATTCCCTATGCGTTTACGACGAGCGACTACATCGCGTTTCCGCCGAAGTTCTTCAGCACACGATGGTTCGGCACCTTCATGGATTCGCCCGTGTGGCGCAGCGCGATCATCCGGTCGTTCGAAGTGGGTCTGGGCACTGCGCTGCTGTCCCTGCTGCTCGGCTTCGGCGCGACGCTCGCGATGACGCGCATGCCGCGCCGTGCGAGCAAGCCAGTGTTCGCGCTGCTGGTCGCACCGCTGATCGTGCCGCGTATCGTGGTCGCGGTGGGCCTCCTGTATCTGTTCGGCCGACTGGGACTCACGGGTACCAATCTCGGCCTCGTGATCGGACATACCGTGCTTGCGATCCCCTATGTGGTCGTCACGCTCGCGGCGGGGTTCCAGCGCTTCGACTGGCGGCTGGACGACGCGGCCCGCGTGATGGGGGCATCGCCGTTGCGACGCATCACGTCGATCGTGCTGCCGCTGCTCATGGCGAGCGTGAGCGCGGCGTTTCTGTTCGCGTTCCTCGTTTCCTTCGACGATCTGACCATCGCGATCTTCGTGAGCGGTGGCATCAATTCGACGCTGCCGAAGCAGATGTGGGACGACATCCAGCTGGCGATCACGCCGACGCTCGCGGCCGTGTCGACCACGCTGGTCATTCTGATCGCGCTGGTCGTGGCGGTTTCATCCTGGCTCAAGCGCCGCGCGCGCTGAATCCCGCTTTTCAATCGATATCACTATGCATCGCTATTCGACATATTTCGCTCACCGCCACGCAGACGACGAACTCGACTGCGTGCCCCTGCTCGCGGCCGGATTGCGCCGCGAGCAGTCGCGCATCGTCGCGCACTTCGACAATCAGGCGATCACCTGCGACGACATCGCGCGGCATGTCGCCCAGTTGCAACGCTGGTTCGCGGACGAGGGACTCGTACAGGGCGACCGCGTCGCCGTCATGCTCGGCAACGGCGCGGGTCACGTTCACCTGATCTATGCGCTCATGCTGAGCGGGCTGGTCTGGGTGCCGGTGAACACGAAGCTGCGCGGGGCGGGCCTCGAATATCTGCTGCAGCACGCCGAGCCGAAACTGCTCGTCATCGAGGACGAATTCGACGCCCTGACTGCGGCGATCGATTGCGGGACGACTCGACGCGTGCATCTGCCCGCATTCGATGCACAGAAACCGGCGGCGGCATTCACGAGCCCGGAGATCGGCGTGCACGATCCGCTGTGCGTCATCTACACGTCGGGCACGACGGGCGCGCCGAAGGGTGTCGTCTTCACGCACCGGATGATGCGCATCGCGAGCGAGGCCGCGCTGCGCGTCGCCGACGTGCGCGAAGGCGACCGGCTCTTCCTGTGGGAGCCGCTGTGCCATATTGGCGGCGCGCAGATGCTGATGCTGCCGTTCCTTGAGCCGGTGACCTTGCACGCGGTGCCGCGCTTTTCGGCGTCGCAGTTCTGGTCTCAGGTAGAACGCGCGGGTGCCACGCAACTCCATTATCTCGGCGGCGTGCTCGATATCCTCATGCAACTGCCATTGGACGCACAACCCGAGGCGCACACGCTGCGCGTCGCGTGGGGCGCGGGCGTCAGCGCCGCCGCCTGGGCGCCGGTGCAGGAGCGCCTCAAGGTGCGCTTGCGCGAGTGCTATGGCATGACCGAATGCTCGAGCTTTGCGACTGCGAATGCCACGGGCAAGCCGGGGTCGATTGGTCGCGCGCTGCCGTGGATCGAGGTCGAACTGCTCGACGAAAACGGCCAGCCGGTGAAAGGAGGCGAGGCGGGCGAGATCGTGCTCTCGAGCAAGGTGGATGGCACGTTTCTGCCGACCTACCTCAAGAATGAGGATGCGACCCAGGCTGCGCTGCGCAACGGCAAACTGCACACGGGCGATCGCGCGCGGCGCGATGCCGACGGCGATCTCTTCTTCATCGGCCGGCAGACGGATAGCATGCGCGTGCGCGGCGAGAATGTGTCGGCGTGGGAGATCGAGCGGATTTTCGCGGCGCATCCGGCGGTGCGTGCGAGTGCTGCGATCGGTGTGGCATCACCGATCGGCGAGCAGGACATCCTTCTTAACGTGCAGTTCAAGGAGGAACCGGTGGCGTGGGAGATCATGCATGCGTGGGCGCGCGAACGGCTCGCGAGTTTCCAGTTGCCGCGTTACTACCGCGCGGTGGCGAGCTTCGAACTGACGGCCAGCGAGCGGATCAAGAAGCATCTGCTGCCGCGCAGTGTGGACGACGCGTGGGATCGCATGGTCAAAGTGCCGGTCTGACGCTGGTTTGATATTGGATTTCGATAGGATGTTAGGGCTATGCGATAATTCACCCATGATCCTGAAGAAGAACATGTGATGATCGAAGCGCCCAAAGTCCCGCGCAAGCGCAAGAGTCCGGCAACGAAGCCGCCAGTCGAGGGGGTGGATCCCAGTACATCGTCGCTGTACGTGCAGTCCGTCGAAAAGGCGATGAAAGTGCTCACCGCCTTCGACGGCAGCAAGCGTCAGCTGTCCTTGTCGGAGATATCGTCGCTCACCGGCTTCGACATGAGCGCGACGCAGCGCTTCACCTTCACGCTCGCCGCGCTAGGCTATCTTTTCAAGGATCCCGACAGCCGCAAGTACGAGCTGTCGCCAAGGCTGCTGGACTTTACCTACCATTATCTGACATCGAACGAGCTCGTGAGCCGCGCGACGCCGTATCTTCAGCAACTGGGCTCGGAGACGGAGGAAGCCACCAATCTCACGGTGCTGGACGATAGGGACATCGTATTCGTACTGCGGATCGTCAGCCGCAACGTGTTCAACGCCCATGTGATTACGGGCTCGCGCCTGCCCGCGTACTGCACTGCCCCTGGGCTCGCGATACTCGCGACGCTTCCCGATGGAGAAATTGACGATATTCTGTCGCGTACGAATCTCGTGCCCTACACATCGTCAACCGTTTATCAGCCGCGCAAGATCAAGGACCGCATCGCGCAGATTCGCAAGCAGGGGTACGCCCACACCGAGGACGAGTACTTCGTCAGCGACATTTCGACGGCGGCGGCGATCACTAATGCGCACGGGCGGGGTGTCGGCGCCGTGAACATTGCGGTGGCGAGGTCGCGCTGGCACGCCGACCGCGACGAGCGGCGCTTCGCCGATCTGGTCATTTCGACGGCATCGGCGATTTCGACGCGGCGTCGGGTGGAATAGCGCTGTTCGGGTGAGCCATGCGCTAGCGACGAGGCCCGTATCAAGCTCGACATCAACCCTGCGTGCGGGCGTTGCCTGGCCGTCGTGCTCCCACTGCGTCGATTTGCCCATCGGATGTCGCGCGCCGCCTCGCCGCCGATGAAAGCGGCTGGCGCGCCCTGATGTCCGTAGTCCGGCCCGTGACGTTGCCTGCCAAGGCGAAAACTGCTCTGTGATTCGAGCGGAACACTTCGGCCTCCCGCCTTCCGGGTCTTGCTGGCGATACCTTCGCGGCCATGCGGAAGCAGCAGCGGAGTCGAGCATCCGTATCGCCCCCTCCCGGGCATCAGGTCTCCTTAAGGTCCAGGCGGTAGCGTCTGTCGTTTTTGTGCAGTGCTTTTTTCGGGCTAATGGTTCAAAATTCGCAGACTGCGCGCTTCATCAATTTATCAAGTCGCGACAACTTGAGGAGCAGGAATGGCCAAAGTCTACGAAATGAAGCGTCCGGCATATGATGGAGTT
>NZ_JAQQCJ010000027.1:0-113073 GCF_046030495.1 Paraburkholderia strydomiana | reverse complement strand
TAATCAGCGGCGCGTCGCTTGGCACCAGATCGAGAATCGGCTCGCGCGGCCCGATGGCCGCGCCGATCGTATGGACCCGCAAAGCCACAATCTCGCCGTCTACCGGCGCCACGATGCGCGTGCGCGCGTTGGTGTCCTGCGCCGGGCGCAACTGCTCCATGATCTGAAGAACTTTCGCCGTCGTGTCCTTCAACTGACCATCGGCCGCTTTCACATAGTCGTTGCGCAGCGTCGCGATCTTCAGATCGAGATCGGTCTGCTTCTGTCGTGCGCGTATCAGTTCCGCCGTATCCGATTGCTGCCGTGACTGGTAATCCGCCGCAGCACGGCGCAACTCCATCATCTTCGTTTCAGTGACGTAGCCCTCGCTGCGAAGCTGCTCATTGACCTGAAGTTCCTGCTTCGAAATGCCGAGACTCCGTTCACTCGTGCCAACGAGCGCGGTCTCGACGGCGATTTCCTGACGTGTCTGCGCTGCCTGTTGCAGCAGCAATGCCAACTGGTCATTCAAGGCTTTCCGTTCCGAATCGAATAGCGTCTGTTCCCGCTGCATCAAGGCGGCAATACGCGGGTCTGACGAGCGCCCCGCGAGATGTGCCGGGAACGCGACCGCGTTTTTCATGTCGCGCTCGGCGGCAAGCCGTGCCGCTTTCGCTTCGTCATCGTCCAGTTGCGACTGCAATGCGGCGACTTCCGAACCGGGCCGCACGTCGTCCAGCGTAATCAATACCTGACCGGCCCTGACGTGGTCGCCGTCCTTCACGTGGATCGCCTTGACGATGCCGCCTTCCTGATGCTGGATGGTCTTGCGTTCGCCATCGTCGCGCACGACACCCTCGGCGACGACCGCACCCGAAAGCGGCGCGAGCCACGCCCAAAGAGTCAACGCTCCGACTCCGGCGGCTAGCACAATGCATCCGGCCGCAATTGTCCTTAGCGGCAGACGCAATGCTTCGCCGGCCGCCTCCAGCGGAGCGGCAGCGGCAAACGCCTGCGTGAGAATGCCGCGAAGAAGCTGAATCACTCGAAGTAGTCTCATGACGTTGAAACCTCCGGACGACGCAGCTGACTGGCAGGCGGTCCAGCGGGCTTTGCCCGCGACCTTAGCCACGCCTCGACCTGGTCGCGCGTCCCGAAGGCTTCGATCTGTCCGCTACGCATCAACATGACCCGATCAGCAATCGACAGCACGCTTTGCCGATGCGATACGACGACGACCGTGACACCATCCTGTTTCAACTGCAGCAACGCGTTGTTCAACAGCCGTTCGCCGTCCACATCGAGATGGGCGTTCGGCTCGTCGAGCAGCACGAGCGCGGGGTCACCGTAAAGCGCGCGAGCCAGCGCGACGGCCTGGCGCTGACCGCCCGATAACGTTTCACCGGCTTCGCCGATTTCCGTTTCATAACCGCCAGGCAGACCGAGGATCAACTCGTGCACACGCGCCCGCTGCGCCGCACGCACGATCGCCTGTGCGTCCGCGGCCGCCGGGTCCGGATTGCGCGCGATATTGCCGGCGACCGTTCCCGAGAACAGTTCGACGTCCTGGGGCACGTAACCAAGAAAGCGGCTGAGCGAGTCACGCGGCCATTGCGCGATATCGGCGCCATCGAGACGAACCGTTCCCGATAGCGGCTCCCACAAACCAGCGAGCAACCGCAAAAGGGTAGATTTGCCAGAAGCACTTGAACCGACAACGACGAGCAGTTGACCTGGCGTCAGCGCAAACTGAATGCCCTTGAGCAGCATGCGTCCACGCGGATCACCCGCGCCTCGACTGTTGAACGTGAGCGCTTCAACGGTGAGCCGTCCTTGAGGTCGAGGCAATTCGACAGGACGCGATGCGGGCGGGCGGCGATAGAGCGCATCCAACCGGCTCCAGCTTTGGCGCACTTCGATGAACTGCTTCCAGCTACCCAGCATCTGTTCGACCGGCGCAAGCGCCTTACCGAGCAGGATGGTGGTGGCGAGCATGACACCCCCCGTGGCAATCTGATTGATGACGAGCCACGCGCCTGCGCCCATCGTCACCACCTGAATCGCCTGGCGCAGTGTTTTGCTGATGTTCCGGTTCAGCGCCGAAGTGTCGGCTGCTTTCGCTTGTGCATCCAGATCGACACGCCGACGCGATGACCACGCGTCAAGCATGGCGGTGTTCATGCCGAGCGCGGTGATGATTTCCGCATGACGGCTGATCTGTGCATATAGCTGATCGGTTTCACGCTGGTGTGCCGTATAGGCGCGCACGCTATTTCGCGTGAGCCGGTCATTGAGCAGCGCGACGCACACGAGCAATGCCGCGCTCGCGATTGCAATGAGTCCGAGCGACCAGTGAAACAGGAACATCAGAGCGAGGTAGATGATCAGCCACGGCATATCCAGAAACGCTGTGATGCCGGACCCCGAGAGAAAGGCTCGTAATGCGGCGACGTCCTGCGCCGTTGCGATATCGGAACGGGGAATGCGGCGGGCCTGGGCTTCGATACGCGCGGCCAGTGCGAGCCGGTCAAGACGATCCGCAAGCTGTCGCCCAAGATCGCTTAACAGGCGGTTGCGCACGACATCGACCGCCAGCATCATCAGCAGTGCAATGCCCATGAAGACCATCAGCATGGCCAGTGTTTCCAGACTACGGCTCGGCAGCACGCGGTCATAGACCTGCAGCAGATACAGCGTGGGAGCGAGAACCAGCAGATTGCTGGCGATGCCGAACAGCGCCGCAAGCCACGCGTGCCGCTTGATTGCATGAAACATGGTGGTTTTCTATTTCTTTGTCTGGTCGGACGGTGACAGGGAGCCATGCCCGGCGAGTTGCGTAAGCGTTGTGCCATCGAGTTGGGCAACGCTTGCCTTGAGGCGGAGGAATTGCATCAAGGTGTCGTAGCGCGCTTTCGACAGATCACGCCGGGTGCCGAATAGCTTGTCTTCTGCATCCAGAACGTCGGCATTGATCCGCACGCCCACCTTGAAGCCCTTCCGGTTCGAGTGCAGCGCCGTTTCGGCCGACTTCTGCGCCGTGAGAAGTGCGGATACCTGCGCGAGCCCGTCGCGTACGCCGAGGAATGCGTTCTGTGCGTCGAGAGCGGCCGTGCGGCGCGCATCATCGAGGTCGTCTTCAGCCTTGTCGCGCAACGCGAGGGCTTCACGCTTTCTGCTCATCGTCGAGAGTCCATCGAATAGCGGAATGCTGATCTGGATGCCGATCTCACCCGACGTGGCGCGGTTGGCGCCCGTATTGAAGTTGGTCTGTCCATTGATGAACGCCGCGTTGCCGTGGCTGACGTTCCCGACGATGGACACGGCAGGCAGATAACCCGCATTGGCCTTGGAGACCTCCCGCCGTGCGATCTCCAGCGCGATCTGCTGTTGCCGCACGTCCAGGCCGGATGCCTGGGCATCCGACGTCCAGCGTTCGGCAGGCTCGGGCGTGAGGGCCGGCAAGAGCGCATCGGCGTCGAGCGGGTCGACGCTATCGACAGCGTGGCCGACTAGCTTTTGTAGAGCGGCGTAACGCGTCGCGAGTACGCTTTGCGCCTGGACAAGATCGGCCCGCGCGGCGTCCGCGCCGGCCTTGATTTCATTCAGATCGACGATGGTTGCCACGCCCAAAGCAAAGCTTCGCTGTGTGAGCGCCAGTTGTTCATCGACAGAACGCTGATGCTCCTGTGCAAGCAGGAAGCCGTCCTTTGCAGCCAGCGCATCGAAGTAGGCCTGCGCCACACGTAGCAGCAAATCCTGCTTTGCGCTGGCGAGAGCAATGCCCGACGCGATGACGGAAAGTCTGCTTTCCTGGTAAATCTCCCAGTCGTCCCACTTGAAGACGGACTGGTTCAGGGACAGCGTTGAACCGACCGTGGAATACTGGACCGAAGGCTGGCCAGGAACGTTGATCGAATTCCTGAAGGCGGACTCACTGAGCGCAAGATGCGGCAACAGCGCGGCGCGTGCCTCGGGTGCCTTTTCAAGGCCTGCACGGAATGCGGCTTCGGCACTCGCAAGTTTGGCGTCATGCGCGAATGCGTCGTCGGCCAGTTCCGACAGGCTCGATGCGTGACTCGACAGGCCTGCCGCGAACACCGTCAGCATGCCCAGCGAAAGGGCGTACTTTTTTCCCAGCCGTACAGCTTGTGCGGCTCGACCCATCCGACCAATCCGAACGGGAGGCCGCAATTTATTGTCGAGCATTACAAGCTCGCAAGCGGTGTAGCCCGGCTTTCTCGCATTTCCAGTGCCTTTTATTAAGTGAGCGCTGAAAAAGAGTATGTTGCCGACGAACGGCCGAAAATCAGATCACTCTGAAAACAACTGAAACTGCACGATTTCTGATAGAGAAATGCCGTTTGAATTTCCAGGCAAACTCAAATCAATCGTTTCCCCGGGGCGCACGCCGCACTCACACTTTTGTCTGCCCGCGCCACGCGTATCTGCTTTGACGCGACATCCCCGCCAAGCCCGGGCAACATCCGCCAAACCCTTACTCCATAAGCCTTCCGCGACCACGAGGGAGCCTGCGCGCGCCACCAGGTGTCGTATTTCCTCATGTGGTTGTCGCAAATAGTCGGCAACGCGCACTTTTTTCTGGCAACTATGTATGCACAGCGCGGACGGGACGTCCGCCAGGCAAGGAGAGCATTCAATGGATTCCCCGAAAGTCGTGGTCGAAGGGCTGTGCAAGGTGTTCGGCTCCAGTCCGAAAGAGGCGCTCGCCATGCTGGCGGCCGGCGCAACCAAAGAGGAGGTGTTCGCGCGCACCGGTCAGATCGTCGGTGTCCACAACGTCTCGTTCGACGTGAAGGAAGGCGAGATCTTCGTGCTTATGGGCCTCTCCGGCTCGGGCAAGTCGACGCTGATCCGTCTGATCAATCGGCTGGTCGAGCCGACGGCGGGCAAGGTGCTGATCGACGGCCGCGACGTGGCGAGCGTGCCGCGCTCGGAACTCATCGCGCTGCGCCGCAAGGACATGAGCATGGTGTTCCAGTCGTTCGCGCTGATGCCGCAGCGCACCGTGCTCTCCAACGCGGCGTTCGGACTGGAAGTGGCGGGCGTCGGCCGCAAGGAGCGCGAAGCGCGCGCGATGACCGTGCTTGAGCAGGTCGGCCTCGCGCCGTTCGCGGAAAAGCTGCCGGCTCAACTCTCGGGTGGCATGCAGCAGCGCGTTGGACTCGCGCGGGCGCTCGCGGTCAACCCGTCGCTGATGATCATGGACGAAGCGTTCTCCGCGCTCGATCCGCTCAAACGCAAGGAAATGCAGAACGTGCTGCTCGAACTGCAACGCGAGCAGCAGCGCACCATCCTGTTCGTGTCGCACGATCTGGAAGAGGCGATGCGCATCGGCACGCGTATCGCGATCATGGAAGGCGGCCGGGTCGTGCAGATCGGCACGCCGCAGGAAATCATCACGAATCCCGCCGACGATTACGTGCGTGCGTTCTTCGAAGGCATCGACACGAGCCGCTATCTGACCGCCGGCGATCTGATGCAGACCGACGCCGTGCCGCTCATGCAGCACTCGCCGCAGATCGACGCGTCGAGCGTCGCGGCCACGCTCAACGGCAGCGCCGATTACGCTTTCGTGCTCGACGGCGAACGCAAGATTCGCGGCTTCGTGTGCCGCGATGCGCTCGGCAGCGCGTCGCCGCAGCTCAACCAGATCGAGTGCATCCGCCGCAGCACGCCGCTCGACGACGTAGTCGAACGTGTGGTGGCGAGCCGCGCGCCACTGCCGGTCGTCGAAGCGGACGGCTCCTACTGTGGTTCGGTCAACAAGACGAACGTGCTGAACGTTCTCACGCGCCATCGAGGTTCCCATGTCTGAAATCATTCCGCTTGGCGCCTGGGTCGATCACGGCGTCCACTATCTGCTCGACCACGACGCGAAGACGTTCGACGCGATCGGCAAGGTCATCGAGAGTTTCGCGGCGCTCGTCGAACACGGCTTGCAGGCCGTGCCGATGTGGGCGCTGATGGCGTTCTTCGTCGGCGTCGGCCTGTGGCGGGTCGGCTGGCGTTTCGCGCTGTTCACGCTGCTGGCGATGCTGCTGATCTACAGCACCGGTTTCTGGGATCAGATGGTGATCACGCTCGGCCTCACGCTGTCGTCGACGGTGATCAGCCTGCTGCTCGGCATTCCGCTCGGCATCTGGATGGCGAAGAGCCGCACGGTCGAGATGATCGTGCGCCCCGTGCTCGACCTGATGCAGACCATGCCCGCGTTCGTCTACCTGATTCCGGCCGCGATGCTGTTCGGCCTCGGCCGCGTGCCGGGCATTCTGTCGACGGTGATCTTCGCGATGCCGCCCGCGGTGCGGCTGACCTCGCTCGGCATCAAGCACGTGAACCGCGAAATTGTCGAAGCGGGTCAGGCGTTCGGCTGCACACCGTGGCAACTGCTCTACAAGGTGCAGTTTCCGAATGCGCTGCCGTCGATCATGACGGGTGTGAACCAGACCATCATGATGGCGCTGTCGATGGTGATCATCGCGTCGATGGTCGGCGCGGGCGGGCTCGGCAACGATGTGCTCGCGAGCATTCAGCGGCTCGATATCGGACTCGGTTTCGAAAGCGGCCTCTCGGTGGTGATGCTCGCGATCATTCTGGACCGCATCACGGAGAGCTTCGGCCGCGCGCCGGGCATGGCGCGCGCGCCGCTGCTGTCGGGCTTGCGCAGCGTGATGAAAGTGCGCCGCGCGCCGGCCGCGCAACACGGTTGAGCCGCCGATGAAGCGCGACGCGCTCACACCGGTCGAGCCCCAGGCGGATTCGCCGTTGGCGGGGCTCGCGCACGTCGGCTTTCTGACGCTGCCGAACTTTTCGATGATCGCGTTCACGAGCGCGGTCGAGGTGCTGCGCATGGCCAATTACGTGGGCCGCGCGCAGCACTACCGGTGGTCGGTCATCACGCCGGACGGCGAACCTGCGCGCGCCAGCAACGGCATCACGGTGAAGCCGACCACGACGCTCGCCGAAGCCGGCATGCCCGACGTGCTGTTCGTGTGCGCCGGCTGGCACGTGCGCGATTACGTCGACGAAACGGTGATCGCCTTGCTGCGCGAAGTCGCCGCGCAAGGCGTTCCGCTCGGCGGCATCTGCACGGGGCCCTATGCGCTGCTGGCCGCGGGCCTGCTCGACGGTTATCGCGCGACCGTGCATTGGGAGGACATGTCGCCGTTGCACAAGCGCTACCCGCACGTGCGTTTCGCCGATGAACTGTTCGTGATCGACCGCGACCGCATGACCTGCACCGGCGGCACCGCGCCGCTCGATCTGATGCTGAAGCTGGTCGGTATGCGTCTGGGCCATGCGGTGGCGGCGCAGGTGTCCGAGCAGTTCATCGTCGAACGGATTCGCGGCTCGACCGACTATCAGCACATTCCCGTCGACGCGCGGGTCGGCTTCTCGCGCGCCGAGCTGATCGAAGTGGTGCGGCTGATGGAAGCGAATATCGAGGAGCCGCTGTCGCTCGACGAACTCGCGCGCCTCGTGCGTCTGTCGCAACGCCATTTGCAGCGCATGTTCAAGATGTTTCTCAACGTCTCGCCGACGCATTACTACCTGACGTTGCGTCTGCGGCGCGCGCGCGAGTTGCTGCGCAATACGGATGCGTCGATTGCGCGGGTCACGACGGTGTGCGGCTTTCATTCGCCGTGTCATTTCAGCAAGGCGTACCGCGCGCAATTCGGCCATGCGCCGAGTGTCGAGCGGCGGCTGTCGGCGTGAAAAAAATCTTCGATCCGGTGCGGCCGGATCGATCGACACAATCAATCTGATCCACCATCCGAGGGAGAGGGAACGCCATGAAACGTCTGTGGGCTGCGTCGTTGTGCGCGCTGTCTGTATCGTCTGCCTTTGCCGCGGAACCCGCCACCTGCCGCAACGTCCGTTTCGCCGATGTCGGCTGGACCGATATCGCGGCGACCACCGGCCTCGCGTCGACGCTGCTCGAAGGACTCGGCTACAAGCCGAGCAAGACGATCGCATCGGTGCCGATTACTTTCGCCGGCGTGAAGGGCAAGCAGATCGACGTATTTCTCGGCTACTGGTCGCCGACCATGGACCCGATGATCGAGCCGTTCAGAAAGAGCGGTCAGATCACCGTGCTGACCCCGCCGAACCTGACCGGCGCGAAGTACACGCTGGCGGTGCCCGATTACACGTATCAGGCGGGCATCAAGACATTCGCTGACATCGCGAAGAATTACGACAAGCTCGACGGCAAGATCTATGGGATCGAGCCGGGCAACGACGGCAATGCCGAGATCCGGAAGATGATCGACAGCAACCAGTTCGGGCTCGGCAAGTTCAAGCTGGTGGAGTCGAGCGAGGCGGGCATGCTGGTCGAGGTGAACCGTGCGATCCGCGACAAGAAGCCGATCGTGTTTCTCGGCTGGGAGCCGCATCCGATGAACGTGCAGATGAAGATCGACTATCTGTCGGGCGGCGACGCGGTGTTCGGCCCGAACTACGGCGAAGCGAAAGTATTGACGGTCACGTCGAACGACTATTCGACGCGCTGTCCGAACGTCGCGAAACTGGTGTCGAACCTGCAGTTCACGACCGACATCGAGAACCACGTGATGCTGCCGATCATGAACAGAACCGATCCGAACAAGGCCGCGCGCGCGTGGCTGAAGGACAATCCGGCCGTGCTGGACAAGTGGCTGGCGGGGGTGAAGACGTTCGACGGCAAGGACGGGTTGCCCGCGGTGAAGGCTTTCATAGCGGGGCAGTGAGCGCTTTGAGTGTTCGTAGCTTTGAGTGTTCGTATTGCCGCGGGCGGCGTCCCGTGGCAGCCGCGCGCAGGCACAGTGACAGGGTGATGGCGAACGCCATTGCGTCCAACGCGCGTGAACCGTTCGCACCGAACGTGCAACCGTGCGCGCGCCCGCCAGCGTCCCGCATCAAATCGCCTGAGCCCGACCCGGAAATGTTTCGTCGTAGCCGGAGCCGTCTTCCACTTGCGCCGCCGTGCCGCGCTGCTCACGATACATGACCGGCGGCAAGCCGAACTGCTTGCGAAATTCGCGGCCCAGATGCGAAGCGTCGGAAAAGCCGCAACTCGACGCGATGTCCGCGACGGTCTTGTCCGAACTCGTCAGCAACCACGCGGCGGTGCGCAAGCGCACCTGCTTCGCGTAGGCCTGCGGCGCCTTGCCGGTCTGCGCCTTGAAGAGCCGTTCGAGCTGGCGCGGCGACAGGTCGAGCTTGCGCGCGAGTTCGTCGAGCGGCAGCGAACGGCCCACGTGCTGTTCCATCAGCAGGATCGCGCGCTTGACCTTCGGATGCGTGGCGGGCGCGAGCCCCGGCGGATGCGGCTGCGGCGCGTTGCCTTTCTGCAGGTCGTCGACGAGCAGGATGCGCAGCGCCTTCTGCACGGTGGCGGTTTCGAAGTGACGCAGCAGGATTGCCGCGGCCACGTCGATCGACGCGCGTCCGCCCGAACACGTAATGCGCCGCCGGTCGATCACGAACAGTCGATCGGCGACCAGCGCTTCTTCATTCACCGACGGAAAACGCTCGATGAAATCCCAGTAGTGAAACCAGCTCACGCAGATGCGGTGGCCGTCGAGCACGCCCGCGCGCATCAGCGAGAACACGCCGGTACACATGCCGACCAGCGTCGCGTCGGTGGCGGCGGCGCGGCGAATGAACGCGAGCGTCGCGTCGCTCGCGGCCGGCCCCGAATGCAGCAGCCCGCCGACCACCACGACGTAATCGAACGGTTCGGCGTTGTCGAAGGTTTCCCACGGCGTGATCTGGATGCCGCAACTTGCGCGCACGGGAGCGAGGGTTTCCCCCAGCACGCTCCACGAACAGCGCACCGGTTTGCTGAAATCGCCTTCGTCCGCGGACAGGCGCAACAGGTCGACGAAACCCGAGAACGCGGTCAGCGTGAAGTTCGGCAACAGAATGATGCCGAAGCGGATGCGCTGCTTCGACGTGCCGTCGGTCGATCGGGGGGGAAGCGGTTCAGCGGAATTCATGCATGCGGGCGGCAAGGAGAGGGTGGAGTCAAGCATAGCATTGGGGATGGCGTGCGCTTTATCGGGCGGTTTCCCTGCGTTCGACGAGGGCCGTCGGGGCCTGTTCAGAGCCCACTCTGGTAGCAGATCCAGCGCAACGTCAGCATCGCCAGCCGCAACCTGGACGCCTGTCGCAAATGCGTCAGAAGTCATCGCAAATACGCCGCCGAGCTTGGCGGGCCGCCCGCTTGACGCCACTATCCCACTGTCATGCCGTTTTTATTCTATCGATCCGGATTGCCTTGCGGTGCAATACGGACTACTCCACCGAGGCAGCGCAACGCCCGCAACGTAGAAGGCACTCCATGAACGTCAGCGTCTTCGATCTGTTCAAGATCGGCATCGGTCCTTCGAGCTCGCACACGGTCGGGCCGATGATCGCCGCATGCCGCTTCGCTTCGCACATCGAAGACGCGAACCTGCTCGGCTTCGTGCGCCGCGTGAAAGTCGAACTGTACGGTTCGCTCGGCGCGACCGGCAAAGGGCACGGTACGGACAAGGCGGTGCTGCTCGGGCTCGAAGGCAATCTGCCCGACCTGATCGACCCGGACCTGATCGAGCCGCGTCTGCGGGCGATCCGCGAGACGAAGCAATTGACGCTGCTCGGCAAGCACCCGGTCGCCTTCGACGAGCGCGAACACCTCGGCTTCTTTCGCAAGCTGATGCCGGGCGTGCCCGGCACATTGGGCGTCTCGGGCGCCAGCATCGTGCATCCGAACGGCATGCGTTTTCAGGCATTCGACGAAAACGGCCAGTTGCTGGTGGAGAAAGAGTATTACTCGATCGGCGGCGGCTTCGTGGTCAACCGCGAAGGCGATCGCGTGAATGGTCTGCGCACCGGCGCGGAGGTGCCGTATCCGTTTCGTACCGGCGACGACCTGATGCGCGTGTGCCGCGAGACCGGTTTGTCGATCGCCGCGGTGACGCTGCGCAACGAATGCGCGGCGCGCCCCGAGCACGAAGTGCGCGAAGGGCTGCTGACGATCTGGCGCACGATGGCCGTGTGCGTCGAACGCGGCTGCAAGGTGCGCGGCGAGTTACCGGGTCCGATGCACGTGAAGCGCCGCGCGGCCGATCTGTGCGCGCAACTGCGGGCGCGTTCGGAGGAGTCGCTGCGCGATCCGCTCTCGATGCTCGACTGGGTCAACCTGTACGCGATGGCCGTCAACGAAGAGAACGCGGCAGGCGGGCGCGTCGTCACCGCGCCGACCAACGGCGCGGCCGGTGTGATTCCGGCGGTGCTGCATTACTACGTGAAGTTCATGCATGCATCGAGCGACGCGGGCATCGTCGACTTCCTGCTGACCGCCGCGGCGATCGGCATCATCTATAAGGAAACCGCGTCGATCTCCGGCGCCGAAGTGGGTTGCCAGGGCGAAGTGGGCGTGGCCTGCTCGATGGCCGCCGCCGCACTCGCCGCCGTGATGGGCGGCACGCCGACCCAGGTGGAGAACGCCGCCGAGATCGGCATGGAGCACAACCTCGGCATGACCTGCGATCCGGTCGGCGGGCTTGTGCAGATTCCGTGTATCGAGCGCAACGCGATGGGCGCGATCAAGGCGATCAACGCCGCGCGCATGGCGATGAAAGGCGACGGCCAGCACTACGTCTCGCTCGACAACGTGATCAAGACGATGCGTGAAACCGGCGCCGACATGAAGACGAAGTACAAGGAGACGTCGCGCGGCGGGTTGGCCGTGAACGTGATCGAGTGTTGAAGTTCGAGTGTTGAAGTTTCAGTGAAGCATGAATACGCAACACCAGGCAGCAGTTAAGACAGCATTGACAAGGACCCACGATGAGCCGCTATTCGATATTCAGCCTGTTGCGCAACGGGATGTCGTATCACGAGAACTGGGAGCGACAGTGGAAGAGCCCCGAGCCCAGGCGTGAATACGACGTCGTGATCGTCGGCGGCGGCGGGCACGGTCTCGCCACTGCGTACTACCTCGCGAAAGAACACGGCGTGCGCAATGTCGCCGTGCTGGAGAAAGGCTGGATCGGCGGCGGCAATACGGCGCGCAATACGACCATCGTGCGCTCGAACTACCTGTGGGACGAATCGGCCGCGCTGTACGAGAAGGCGATGAAGCTGTGGGAAGGGCTTTCGCAGGATCTCAACTACAACGTGATGTTCAGCCAGCGCGGCGTGATGAACCTCGCGCACACGCTGCAGGACGTACGCGACACCGAGCGCCGCGTGAACGCGAACCGCCTGAACGGCGTGGACGCCGAATTCCTCACGCCCGCGCAGATCAAGGAAATCGAGCCGACCATCAATCTGAACAGCCGCTACCCGGTGCTCGGCGCATCGATCCAGCGGCGCGGCGGCGTGGCCCGGCACGATGCGGTGGCCTGGGGCTTCGCACGCGGCGCGGACCAGGCGGGCGTCGACATCGTGCAGAACTGCCAGGTCACGGGGATTCGCCGCAACGGCAGCCAGGTGGTCGGCGTGGATACCACGAAAGGTTTCATCAAGGCGAAGAAGGTCGCGGTGGTCGCAGCGGGCAATACCTCGACGCTCGCCGACATGGCCGGCGTGCGCTTGCCGCTGGAGAGCCATCCGCTGCAGGCGCTCGTGTCCGAGCCGATCAAGCCGGTCGTCAATACGGTCGTGATGTCGAACGCGGTGCACGCGTACATCAGCCAGTCCGACAAGGGCGATCTGGTGATCGGCGCGGGCGTCGATCAGTACACGGGCTTCGGGCAGCGCGGCAGTTTCCAGATCATCGAAGGCACGCTCGAAGCGATCGTCGAAATGTTCCCGGTGTTCTCCCGCGTGCGGATGAATCGCCAGTGGGGCGGCATCGTGGATGTGTCGCCGGATGCTTGCCCGATCATCAGCAAGACCGACGTGAAGGGGCTTTACTTCAATTGCGGTTGGGGCACGGGCGGGTTCAAGGCAACTCCGGGTTCGGGCTGGGCCTATGCGCACACCATCGCGAAGGACGAGCCGCATCCGTTGAATGCGCCGTTTTCGCTGGAACGGTTCTATACCGGCCATCTTATCGACGAGCACGGCGCGGCAGCCGTGGCTCACTAACTCGCTAACGGAGCCCCACACATGTTGCTGATCGAATGCCCATGGTGCGGTCCCCGCGCCGAAACCGAATTCTCCTGCGGCGGCGAAGCGGATATCGCCCGTCCGCTCGACACCGACCAACTGACCGACAAGGAATGGGGCGACTACCTGTTCATGCGTAAGAACCCGCGCGGCGTGCATCGCGAGCAATGGCTGCATACGCAGGGCTGCCGGCGCTGGTTCAAGGCGCAGCGCGACACGGTGAGCTACGAGATCCAGGGCTATGAGACGTTCGAGCGTCCGCTGCTCACGATGGATGGCAACGACGCCAAAGCACAAGAGGGCAAAGCATCATGAGCCAGAAAGACCGACTGCCCAGCGGCGGGCGCATCAACCGCGCGATTGCGCTCGGTTTCACGTTCAACGGCGTCAAATACCAGGGCTATCAGGGCGACACGCTCGCCTCCGCGCTGCTCGCGAACGGTGTGCACTTCGTCGCGCGTAGCTGGAAGTATCACCGGCCGCGCGGCATCGTGACAGCGGGTGTCGAGGAGCCGAACGCGGTCGTGCAACTCGAAACCGGCGCCTACACGGTGCCCAATGCGCGCGCGACCGAAGTGGAGTTGTATCAGGGACTCGTCGCCACCAGCGTGAACGCGAAGCCGAGCATCGAGAAAGACCGCATGGCGATCAATCAGAAGATCGCGCGCTTCATTCCGGCGGGCTTCTACTACAAGACCTTCATGTGGCCGCGCAAATTCTGGCCGAAGTACGAAGAAGCGATCCGCGACGCGGCCGGCCTCGGCAAGGCGCCCGAGCACACCGACGCGGACCGCTACGACAAATGCTTTGCGCATTGCGACGTGCTGGTGGTCGGCGGCGGCCCGACGGGTCTCGCGGCGGCGCACGCGGCGGCGTTGTCGGGCGCGCGCGTGACGCTGGTCGACGATCAGGCGGAACTCGGCGGCTCGCTGCTGTCGTGCCGCGCGGAGATCGACGGCAAGCCCGCGCTGCAATGGGTGCAAAAGCTCGAAGACGAACTGCGGCAAATGCCCGAGGTGAAGATCCTGTCCCGCAGCACCGCGTTCGGCTACCAGGACCATAACCTCGTGACGGTCACGCAGCGGCTCACCGAGCATCTGCCGGTATCGCAACGCAAGGGCACGCGCGAGCTGCTGTGGAAAATCCGCGCAAAACGCGTGATTCTCGCGACCGGCGCGCATGAACGGCCGATCGTGTTCGGCAACAACGATCTGCCCGGCGTGATGCTGGCGTCGGCGGTGTCGACGTATCTGCATCGTTACGCGGTGCTGCCGGGCCGCAACGCGGTGGTGTTTACGAACAACGACGACGGCTATCAATGCGCGCTCGACCTGAAGGCGGCCGGCGCGCAGGTGACGGTGATCGACCCGCGTGCGGGCGAATCGAAGGGGACGTTGCCTGCGCTGGCGCGGCGCTACGGCATCAAGGTCATGAACGGCGCGGTCGTCACGGCGGCGCACGGCAAGCTGCGTGTTGCGTCGGTCGATGTGGCGTCGTATTCGAACGGACAGGTCGGCGCGCAGCAGGGCGCATTACCGTGCGATCTGCTCGCGATGTCGGGCGGCTGGAGCCCGGTGCTGCATCTGTTCGCGCAGTCGGGCGGCAAGGCGCACTGGCATGACGACAAGGCCTGCTTCGTGCCCGGCAAGGCGATGCAGGCGGAGACCAGTGTCGGCGCGTGCGCGGGCGACTTCACGCTGGGCCAGGGCATCCGCTTTGCCGTCGATGCGGGCGTCGAGGCGGCGCGCGCCGCCGGTCACATCGTCGCGCGGCCGGCTCCGCTGCAGGTGGCCGAGCTGAGCGAGGCGAAGATCGCGCCGCTGTGGCTGGTCGGCGGGCGCGAGCTGGCGACGCGCGGGCCCAAACAGTTCGTCGACTTCCAGAACGACGTGTCCGCAGCGGATATTTTTCTCGCCGCGCGCGAAGGCTTCGAATCCGTCGAGCACGTGAAGCGCTACACCGCGATGGGCTTCGGCACCGACCAGGGCAAGCTCGGCAACATCAACGGCATGGCGATTCTCGCGCAGGCGCTCGGCAAGACGATTCCCGAGACCGGCACGACCACCTTCCGGCCGAACTACACGCCAGTCACCTTCGGCACCTTTGCGGGCCGCGAGCTGGGCGAGTTTCTCGATCCGGTGCGCAAGACGGCGGTGCACGAATGGCACGTCGAAAACGGCGCGGCCTTCGAGGATGTCGGCAACTGGAAACGGCCCTGGTACTACCCGAAGGCGGGCGAGGACATGCACGCGGCGCTCGCACGCGAATCGCTCGCGGTGCGCACGAGCGTCGGCATACTCGATGCGTCCACGCTCGGCAAGATCGACATTCAGGGCCCCGATGCCGCGAAGCTGCTGAACTGGGTCTATACGAATCCGTGGAGCAAGCTGGAAGTCGGCAAGTGCCGCTACGGCCTGATGCTCGACGAAAACGGCATGATCTTCGACGACGGCGTGACCGTGCGTCTGGCTGACCAGCACTACATGATGACGACCACCACCGGCGGCGCGGCGCGCGTGCTCACGTGGCTCGAACGCTGGCTGCAAACGGAATGGCCGGACATGCGGGTACGGCTCGCATCGGTCACGGATCACTGGGCCACCTTTGCCGTGGTCGGTCCGAACAGCCGCAAGGTCTTGCAGAAGGTCTGCCACGACATCGACTTCGCGAACGCGGCGTTTCCGTTCATGAGCTATCGCGAGGGCACGGTGGCCGGCGCGGCATCGCGCGTGATGCGCATCAGCTTCTCGGGTGAACTCGCGTATGAAGTCAACGTGTCGGCGAACGTCGGGCGCGCGGTGTGGGAAGCGTTGATGACTGCGGGCGCGGAATTCGACATCACGCCGTACGGCACCGAAACGATGCACGTGCTGCGCGCGGAGAAGGGCTACATCATCGTCGGCCAGGATACGGACGGCTCGATGACGCCGTACGACCTCGGCATGGGCGGGCTCGTCGCGAAGTCGAAGGACTTTCTCGGCAAGCGCTCGCTGACGCGTTCGGACACCGCGAAGGCGGGGCGCAAGCAACTGGTCGGACTGCTGTCGGATGATCCGTCGTTCGTGATACCGGAAGGCTCGCAGATCGTCGCCGGGCCGTTCCAGGGCGACACCGCGCCGATGCTCGGGCACGTCACGTCGAGCTATTACAGCCCGATCCTGAAGCGCTCGATTGCGATGGCGGTGGTGAAGGGCGGTCTCGAGAAGATCGGCGCAACGGTCACGATTCCGCTGTCGAGCGGCAAGCAGATTGCGGCCACGGTCACCAGTTCGGTGTTCTACGACAGCGAAGGAGCACGTCAACATGTGGAATGAAACAGGCGGGATGGTATCGATCGTGGATCGCGCTGTGGGTGGACAAACGGGTGTGTGGCAGGAGTCGCCGCTGGTGGGCGCGGGTACGCTGCTGAAGAAGCATCAGGCGACGGCATCCGCCGCTTTCAGGTTGAGCGAGCGGCCGTTTCTGGAACTCGTGAACCTGCGCGGCGATACGCGCGACGCGGCATTCGTGAGCGCGGTGCAGAGCGTGATCGGTTGCAAGCCGCCGGAGAAGGCGAACACCGTCGCGCGCGGCAACGGCTACGACATGCTGTGGCTCGGCCCGGACGAATGGCTCGTACGCTCGGCCGCCGCGCACGACGCCGCGCGCACCGCGCCGTTGCAGGCGAAACTCGGCGCCGCGTTGGGCGGTGTGTTCGCCTCAGCGGTGGATGTCGGCAGCGGCTATACGGTGCTCGAAATCAGCGGCACGCGCGTGCGTGACGTGCTGGCGCGCGGTTGCCCGCTCGACCTGCATCCAAAACTGTTCGGCGACGGGCAATGCGCGCAGAGCCACTATTTCAAGGCATCGATGACGTTGCTGCATACCGGCGCGGACAGCTTCGACATCGTCGTGCGCCGCAGCTTCGCCGACTACTTCGTCAAGATCATGCTCGACGCGGCCGAGCCGCTGATGTCATAACGCACGGCGAGCGGTGCGCGCACGCATCGCTCGCCGCACATCCGGTCTCGTTCGACTCCCGCCCATGCCATGCCGTCGACGCGCCTAGCCACCGCGCGCCTCACCGAGCGCGCGTGCCATGAAGGCGACGCCGCTGCCGCGCTCGCGCTGCTCGATCAGAGCATCGTGCTGCGGCACCGGCGCATCGCGCTGATCCGCTATCTGCTCGCGCAACAACTCGGCGCGCCGCTGCAGACGCGCCACCACGAATACGTCGAAAAAATCGCCGCACGCCTGAGTGCGGACACGCTCGCGCGCATTGCCGGCGCGGCGCGTGCGCGGCTGCGTCTCTAGCGCTTTTTGCGTCCCTCGCGCCTGCATGCCGGGCGGCCACCGCGACGCCCCCGTTCCATTTCGATGACGTTTTCCTTCTATGTGGACGATTTATGTCGACGTCTACTGAAAACGCTGCCCGGAACACTCACGCGGCTGCCGCCGCATCAACGAGGGGATCACATGTCTACCGCTTTTCAGCCACGCGCGAGCGCGGCCGCCCGGCTCGAACGACTGCCGTTCTCCGGTTATCACCGGACCATCTTCGTCATCATCGCGATTGCGTTCTTCTTCGATTCCGTCGATCTCGGCACCATGACGTTCGTGCTCGGCTCGATCAAAACCGAGTTCCAGTTATCGACCGCGACCACGGGGCTCGTCGCCAGCGCGAGCTTCTTCGGCATGGTGATCGGCGCGGCGGTGGCGGGCCTGCTCGCCGATCGCTTCGGGCGCCGGCCCGTCTTTCAGTGGAGCATGGTGCTGTGGGGCCTCGCGTCGTATCTGTGTTCGACCGCGCAGAGCGTCGAGGCGCTGATCTTTTATCGCGTGCTGCTCGGCTTCGGTATGGGGATGGAGTTTCCGATCGCGCAGACCTTGCTGTCGGAGTTCGTGCCGGCTGCCTCGCGCGGACGGCTGATCGCGCTGATGGACGGCTTCTGGCCGCTCGGCTTCATCGCCTCGGGCGTGGTGTCGTACTTCGTGCTGCCGGCTTTCGGCTGGCGCACCGAATTCGCGCTGCTCGCGATTCCCGCTGTGTTCGTGCTGATCGTGCGGCGTGTGGTGCCGGAGTCGCCGCGCTGGCTCGAACATCGCGGACGCCATGCCGAAGCCGACCGGATTCTCGCCGACATCGAAGTGAAGGTGATGCGCGCGGAAGGCCTGAGCCAGTTGCGCGCACCGGCCCTGCTCGCGGAACCGGCCGCGGCGAAGGGCGGCGGCGCGTTCCGCGAGATCTGGAGCCTCGCCTACCGGCGCCGCACGATCATGGTGTGGACGCTGTGGTTCTTCGCGCTGCTCGGTTTTTACGGGCTGACGTCGTGGCTCGGCGCGCTGATGCAGCAGGCCGGTTTTGCGGTGACGAAGTCGGTGCTGTATACGGTGCTGATTTCGCTCGGCGGGATTCCGGGCTTCATTTGCGCGGCGTGGCTCGTCGAGCGCTGGGGCCGCAAGCCGACCTGTATCGCGTCGCTCGCCGGCAGCGCGGTGATGGCCTACGTCTACGGACAGACCGCGCTGCATGCGCAAACGCCGACGCTGCTGATCTGCGCCGGGCTCGCGATGCAGTTCTTCCTGTTCGCGATGTGGGCGGTACTGTACACGTACACGCCCGAGCTTTACGGCACCGGCGCGCGCGCCACGGGCTCGGGGTTCGCGTCCGCGATCGGCCGGGTAGGGTCGCTGATCGGGCCGTATGTGGTCGGCATCGTGCTGCCGGTGTTCGGCCAGGGCGGCGTGTTTTCGCTCGGCGCGATGTGCTTTGTGATCGCCGCCGCAGCGGTGTGGATACTGGGGATCGAAACGCGCGGGCTGGCGCTGGAAACGCTCGTGTCGGAAGCGGTCGAAGCGGACCCGCATGGGGCGTTGAGTCCGGTGCGGGAGTGAGCGTCGGCGGGCGCTGGGCATGGCGGGGCATGCTCAGCGCCCGCGCTCGTTTAGCGTGAGTTCAATGCTCGCTGCCCGCGAGCGCCGTCAGAATCTGATAAGCGGCGCTCACGCGTGCGTCGTTCGGGATGTTCCGGTTGGCGAGCATGACGATCCCCAGATGCTTCTGCGGAACGAACGCGACATACGCACCGAAACCATTGGTCGAGCCGGTCTTGTTGATCCATACATCCTGTCTCGGCGGCTGCGGCGGCCTGATTTCGGCGGCAGGCGTCGCATGCAGGACCATCTCCGCTGAATTGCCTTCCTGCAAGGTCTTCAATGCGGCTGGATACGGATACTGCTCCCAGATCAGATCCTGAGTCAGCACGCCTGCTTTGAAGTAGCCGGTGTGCGTTGCCGTGATCGCACGCTGGAGCGTGCTGTCGAGCGGGATCAGATCCATGTTCGCCGCGACGAAGCGCAGCATGTCGGCCGCAGTCGACTTGATGCCATAGGCTTCGGAGGACAACACACCGGGTGTCATGCGGATCGGCGCATCCTGCTTCGTATAGCCTTGCGCGTAGTCCGGCATTTTCGCTTTCGGGACGTCGATGTAGCTGCTCGTCATGCCGAGCGCGGGAAACAGGCGTTGCTGGATCAGCGCGGTGAAGTCCTGACCCATGCTCTTCGCCGTGATCAGGCCGAGCGTGCCGATACCGGGGTTGGCATACGTGCGCTGCGTGCCGGGTGCATAAGCGGGCCGCCATGCGGCGAAGTACTGCATCAGCTGGTCGTTGTCGTGGATGTCGTCGGGCACCTGCAACGGCAGCCCGCCAGGCGTGTGCGTGCCCAGGTTGAGCAGGCTCACGCTGCCGAACGGTGTGCCGCGCAGCGACGGCAGATACTTCGCCGTCGGGTCCGACAAGGACAGCTTGCCGTTCAGGCCCGCATAAGACGCGAGCGTCGCCGTGAATGTCTTGCTGATGGAGCCGAGTTCGAACAAGGTCTCGCGCGTGACCGGCTTGCCGGTTTGCGTCGACGCGACGCCGTAGTTGAGCACGTAGGGCTTGCCCTCGACGATCACGCCGACCGCCATGCCCGCAATGCGATATTTCGCCATCAGCGGTTGGATAGCTGCGTCGACGGTGGGCTTGATCCGATCGAGCGGGGCATCGGCGGCGCGGCCGATGGATGGCATTGTGCACAGCGCAAACACGGCGCTCGCGATAAGACTGATTGTTTTGGACTTCATTGGCAGCGTTTCCCTGGATGTCGGCCGGCAGGTTGGCCGAGTCGCACTATCCGGGTTTTGCTGCGCGCTGACAATCGAGGATAAGTTGCGCGAGGGTAAAGAAAATCTTGTGGAGCAAGAGGGGCGGTGGCATTTTCGGCGCCGCGAGGGGAAGCTTCGCGCCGCGCGGCAAGACGGTAGGTGTACCGCGTCGCTTACCAGCGCAACAGCCGCGGGCCGAGCAGCGCGCCGATGACCGTCGGCACCAGCATCCCCAGCAGATACCATGCGCCCCAGAATGGAATGGCCATCTCCGGGCAATGCAGACAATAGGCGAGCGTCGCCGTCGAGCCCGCCAGCAAGCCGCCCGCGGCGCCCGCCAGCGCGAGCCGGGTCGGCGCCAGTCCTTTGAGCGCCCAGAACACGGCGATGAAGCCCGGAACCGACAGCATCGCGATATTGAAAGGACAGACGCGCCAGGTTTTGCCGAGCACGAGTGCGAGCCGGCCGTCGTCCGGTGCGCCCATCAAGACATACGCCCCGGCCAGCCACACCGCCGCGACCGGCGCGGCGATCAACCAGCCGCTCGCCCCGGCGCGCATGCCGGGCCGGGCGAGCCGCGTCGACATCCAGAGCGAGCCGATCATCAGACAGAGCGGCAACGCGACCTTGGCCCAGAAGATCGGCGTGAGCGCGACTTCGGCGAGGTCGCGCCGGACGCCGAGCAGCATCGCCATGATCAGCGTCGCACCGGCCGCGCCGCTCAGCACCGCAAGGGTGAAGCGTTTCGTGAGCGCGTGGCGGTCTATCGGCGCGACACCGGTCGCCAGCAGAGAAATGAATTCATCCGTTTTCATCGGCTTCCTCGAATCTTTGCGGCCAACGCCTTGAGGCCGCGATGCACGCCGATCTTGACCGCGGACTCCGACAAGCCGGTCAACTGCGCGGTTTCCGTCACGGACAGCCCTTCGAGCTTGACATGCACGATCGGCAAACGCTGACGATCCGGCAACTGTTCGAGCAGCTTGCCCACGTCGCGCCGGGCTTGCGCCGGTTCGAGATCGGGCGCGGCGAGCAATTCGAATGCATCGTCGAGCGGATCGTTGAGCGCGTCGTGGCGGGAACGCGCCCGAAAGTAATCCGTCAGCTTGTAGCGCGCAATGGCGTGAATCCACGCGGTCAGCGGCTGCTCGTCGCGATACGTATGCCGTCCGTTGTGAACCGCCAGCAATATTTCCTGCACCAGATCCTCGACATCGGCCGCGCTGTCGTGAAGCCGCCGCCGCAGGAAGCCACGCAGGTGCGCGCCCAGTTCCGCGAGGAATTGCCGATACCCGGCGGCGTCGCCGTCCAGGCCGCGCAGGAACAGGGCGCGCAGACGGGCCTCTTTTGCCTGCGCTGCGGTGATATCGGTAGTTCGATTCATCGGGGAGGTCGGTTACAGGAAACAGGAGTTTATTCCATCGCCTCGGGCGTTGGCGACGAGGACTGCGTCGCGTGCGTTCTTTTTGTCTGTTGAAGAGAAAAAAACCTGGCGCGTGCTGTAACCGGGCCGGGACACGCAGCGAACTACCTCACAGATGCGGGATGACGACGCATCGGTAGTTGCCGCAAAGCAGTCTATCTGATACCCCCGGGCCGTCCGCGAGCTACAGCCATGAGCGACGGCGGCCCGACCAACAACACTCCAGGAGTTGCCATGAAACGCATTGCAATCGCAGCAGTCGCCGCAGCCTTGCTCGCCAGCGGTGGTTCGGTGTTCGCCCAGGCGAGCGGCGCCATGTCCAACGATTCGATGTCGAAAGACGCGATGAGCAAGGATTCGATGGCCAAGGATTCGATGTCGAAAGACTCGATGAAGAAGGACAGCAGCAAGATGAAACACGACACGATGAAAAAAGACGACGCAATGAAGAAAGACGACGCGATGAGCAAGTAAGGCACACAGGTGCGTTCCCGGCATCTTGCGGCGAACGCACCTGAGCCCCGAGGCTTCACGGAGATTCGGAATGAAAGCGATCCCCCAACCCGGTGCGTTGCCCGACGCGACACGCACCTTGCAACCCGCGTGGGTGCGCATCGCGCACTGGCTCAACGCGTTGGCCGTGGTGCTGATGATGCTGTCGGGCTGGCGAATCTACGACGCGTCCCCGGTGTTCCAGGGCCTCACGATCCCGACCGGCCTCACGCTCGGCGGCTGGCTCGGCGGCGCGCTGCAATGGCACTTTGCGGCGATGTGGCTGCTGTTCTTCAACGCACTCTTTTATCTGGCGATGAACCTCGTCACGGGCCGCATCCGGTCGAAGTTTTTCCCGCTGTCGCCGCGCGCAATCCTGCACGACCTGCGCGAAGCCCTGAAAGGCCATCTGTCGCATGCAGACCCGAGCCGCTACAACGCGGTGCAGAAGTTCGCCTACCTGTTCGTGATGCTCGACATAGCCGTGCTGATCATCTCGGGCCTCGCAATCTGGAAGTCGGTGCAGTTTCCGGTGTTGCGCGAACTGATGGGCGGATATGACAACGCGCGCGTCGTTCACTTCTGCGCAATGGCGCTGCTGGCCGGTTTCATCGTGATTCATCTGACAATGGTCGCGCTCGTGCCGCGCTCCTTGCTCACGATGATTCGTGGCCGCTAACCGAGGACTACTCCTGTGAAGCCATTCAAACCGTCGCAATCGGGCGTCGATCGCGAGTCGCTCAGTATCGACGTGCGTCGTGAGCTCGATATGCCGTCACGGCGCCTGTTCGGCAAACGCATCATCACGCTGGGTGGGCTGGCGATGCTGACCGGATGCAGCCTCTCGGACGATAAATCGGTCGAGACGTTTCTGTCGCGCGTGTCGAGAATGAACGACCGCGTGCAGGGCTGGCTATTCGACCCGAACCGTCTCGCACCGACCTACACCGAAGCACAGATCACACGCCCGTTCCCGTTCAATGCGTACTATGGGATCGACGATGTGCCGCACGTCGACGGCGGCGATTTTCGCCTGAAAGTGAGCGGCCTCGTGCAGGACAAAAAGGACTGGACGCTCGCCGACCTTGACGCATTGCCGAAGGCTGAACAGATCACGCGACATATCTGCGTCGAAGGCTGGAGCGCGATCGGCCGATGGGGCGGCACGCCGTTCGCGGCGTTTCTCAAGCGTGTCGGCGCGGACACGTCGGCGAAATACGTCGGCTTCAAATGCGCTGACGACTACTACGAAAGCATCGATATGCCAACGGCGCTGCATCCGCAGACGCTGTTGACCTTTACCTTTGACGGTCAGCAATTGCCCGCAAAATACGGCTACCCGATGAAGCTCAGAATGCCGACCAAACTCGGCTACAAGAATCCCAAGCACATCATGGAGATTTTCGTGACCAACACGTTTCCGGGCGGCTATTGGGTCGATCAGGGCTACAACTGGTTTGGCGGATCGTGAGCCGCAGGCTGAATACCGGAGCCGGTCGAGACGCGCAGGCAGTGGGTGCGGAGTAATATCGCTACCAGGTCCAGATTCCTGCCCGAGCGCGGGTCGGGTGCCCATGCGCACATCGATCCATGAGCCGGGAGGAGGCTCGCTGGAACGCCTGGACGCCGCGCAGATAAAACGTATGGCGGTGTCGGCAGTGACGAGGACATCGATCATGTCAAGCGAATGGAAGCGCCGCCTGCGGCTGTTTATCCAGCGTTTCTGGCAGCCGACCAGCGCGTGCATGACCTGTATGCCCGGCAGCTGGGGCAATCTCATGAGCCTCCCCCACTGGACGATCGCATTGCAGACCGGTCTGCTGACCGGGCTTCTGGCGGTCTTGCTGACTTTCACGCCTGCGGCCCGATTCTATAAGCACCGATATAGCAATGCGCTGCTCGTCGGTTTGCTGACGGCGATAGGCGACGCTTACGCTCACGGGAGCCACTACCGCATCCCCTATGTGGAGCACATCGTGACCGGTGTGATCTCCGCTCTCCTGACGCTGGCCGCGTCATATATCTTCGAAGATCGGGCGCGACGCCTTCGCGCGGCGTGGGCTCGGGTTTTCGGGTAGAGAAGTCTGTCACGCGCCGAGCGGGCGGGCCGGTCAGTCGTCACCGCGCTCCGGATCTTCGACACCGTCGAGCGTCACACGCAGCGTGCATGGGGTTGCCTTATAGTTGCCGTCAGGCAAAACTGGCGACTCGCCCAATCGCGCAGGGAATTCCAATGAGAGCAATGATCCTGGCGGTCCTTTTCTGCGTATCCGCGACTCTTTCCCATGCGGCAGGAATCAGGTTCGTGCAAGTTCCGGCCGATGCCAACGGCCCCGCGTTGAAAGCGATCGTATGGACGCCATGCGCAGCCCCCGCTCAGGACATTCCGATCGGGCCTTACATGCTGAAGGGGCGGCGCGACTGTCCGGCCACGGTCGAAACGCTACCGCTGATCGTCATCTCGCATGGCCACGGCGGGGCGTTTCTTGGTCACCATGATCTTGCGGAAGTACTCGCGGACTCGGGCTACGTCGTCGCGGCAATCAACCATCCCGGCGATACCTTTTCCGACATGAGCCGTGCGGCCGATATTTCTGAGTTCGTGGAGCGCCCAACCGACATCAAGCGTCTCATCGACTTCATGTTGAGCGAGGCACCCGAGATGCCCAGAATCAATCCCGAGCTGATCGGCTTTTTTGGTTTTTCGCGTGGCGGCTATACCGGTCTCGTACTGGCTGGCGCGAATCCGGACTTTTTGCACGCCGACATTCCATGTCCGGATTTGAATCTTCCAATCTGCAAACAGCTTCAGCGCAAAGAGATTCCGAATCAGCCGTTGACTCACGATCCCCGGATCAAAGCTTATGTTCTTGCGGACCCGCTCAACGAGTTTCCCTCTTCACACGATCTGAACGACGTGAAAGCACCGATCCAGCTTTGGGCGTCGCAGTATGGCGGCGACGGCGTGCTTCCCGAATCGATCTCCAGCCTGGCCAATATGCTGCCGAAGCGGCCTGAATACCATCTCGTCCCCGGCGCGGCTCATTTTGCCTTTCTTGCGCCGTGTTCGGCCACCTTGAGAAAGAACGCCCCCGAACTCTGTACCGATGAAAACGGTTTCGACCGTGTGGCCTTCCACCAGGCGTTCGATGAAAACGCGCTTCAGTTTTTCAGATCGAACCTGCACTGAGCCCGTATGACATCTTCACAACGTCGCTCGACCGTGTGCTCTCGCGCTGTCTGGAAGCCGCGCCATTGGCCACGAAGTAAGGCGTATCGACACGCGCCAGCGCTTCCCGCCCGCGAATCCGGTCGGCGATTTTCTCGGCCAGCATGATGGTCGGCGCGTTCAGATTGCCGGTCGTGATGCGCGGCATGATCGACGCATCGACGACCCGCAGCGCGTCGATACCATGGACGCGGCCCTCGTTGTCGACCACCGCCATGTCGTCGTAGCCCATCTTGCACGAGCACGACGGATGAAACGCCGTTTCCGCGCGCATCCGTACGAACTGATCGAGTTGCGCGTCGGTGCCCAGTTCGGCGCCGGGATTCAGCTCGCGCCCGCGATAACGGTCGAGCGCCGGCTGACGCATGATTTCACGCGTGATCCGGATGCCGTCGCGGAATTCGCGCCAGTCGAGCGGATCGGCCATGTAGTTGAACAGGATGCTGGGGTGCGCATTCGGATCACGCGAGGTGAGCTTCACTCGGCCCCGGCTCGGCGAACGCATCGAGCCGACGTGCGCCTGGAAGCCGTGCATCCTGATCGCGTTCGAGCCGTTGTAGTTGATGGCGACCGGCAGGAAGTGATACTGGAGGTTGGGCCATGGGTCGTCGTCGCGCGTGCGGATGAAGCCACCCGCTTCGAACTGATTGCTCGCGCCGATGCCCGTGCCGTTGAGCATCCATTCGAGTCCGATGGCAGGCTGGTTCCACCACTGCAACGCCGGGTAGAGCGACACCGGCTCCTTGCACTCGTACTGGATATACATCTCCAGATGGTCCTGAAGATTCTCGCCGACACCAGGCAGATCGTGCACGAGCGGCACATCGAGTTCGCGCAGCCAGGTCGAGCGGCCCACGCCGGAGCGCTGCAGCAATTGCGGCGACCCGATTGCGCCGCTACACACGAGCACTTCACGGCGCGCATGCACGCTGAGCGCCGTGCCGTGATGCAGATACGCGACGCCGACCGCGCGCTTGCCCGAAAACAGCACGCGCTCGGTGACCGCATGCGTGACGATCGTCAGATTCGGCCGCGTTTTCGCGCGATCCAGATAGCCGCGCGCGGTGCTCGCGCGCCGGCCGTTGGCCGTGACCGTGCGATCCATCGGACCGAAGCCTTCCTGCCGATAGCCGTTCAGATCGTCGGTGCGCGCAAAGCCTGCCTGCACACCGGCCTCGACCATCGCGGCGAAGAGCGGGTTGTTGCCCGGCTTGCTGGTGCTCACGTGGACCGGACCGTCGCCGCCGTGATACGCGTTCGCGCCGATGTCGCGCGTTTCGGCTTGGCGGAAATACGGCAGGCAGTCCAGATAGGTCCAGTTCTCGAGACCAGGGTGCGCGGCCCAGCCGTCGTAATCGAGCGCATTGCCACGGATGTAGCACATGCCGTTGATCAGCGACGACCCGCCGAGCCCCTTGCCGCGTCCGCACTCCATGCGACGGTTGTTCATGTGCGGTTCGGGGTCCGTCTCGTACGCCCAGTTATAGCGGCGTCCCTGCAGCGGATACGCGAGCGCGGCCGGCATCTGCGTGCGGAAATCGAAACGGTAGTCGGGGCCGCCTGCTTCGAGCAGCAGCACCGTCACGTCGGCGTCTTCGGTGAGGCGCGACGCGAGCACGTTGCCCGCCGAACCCGCGCCCACGATGATGTAGTCGTATTCGTTCGAGGCCATCGCCGCCACTCCTTAGAACACCGGTTGATAGGGGCCGAGTTCGACCTGCACGGACTTGATGCGCGTGTAGTGTTCGAGCGTGGTGATGCCGTTTTCGCGGCCGACGCCCGATTGCTTGTAGCCGCCCACCGGCATTTCCGCGGGCGATTCGCCCCATGTGTTGATCCAGCAGATGCCGGCCTCCAGCCGATGAATCACGCGGTGCGCACGCGAGAGATTCTCAGTGACGACCCCTGCGGCGAGGCCGTAAGCGGTGCGGTTCGCACGCGCGATCGCTTCGTCCTCGTCGTCGAATGCGAGGATGCTCATCACGGGGCCGAAGATTTCCTCGCGCACGATGCGCATGTTGTCGTGGCAACCGGTGAAGACGGTCGGCTCGACATACTGGCCGCCGCCGAAATGACCTTCGGTCAGGCGCCGGCCGCCCGCCAGCAAGCGTGCGCCTTCCTGCACACCGCTGTCGATATGGCCGAGCACCTTCTGCAATTGCGCGGCGCTCGCAAGCGGGCCGAAGTTCGTGTTCGCGTCAGTGGGCGCGCCCACGCGGATGCGTTCGACCCGCGCGAGCAGCAACGCTTCGAACCGTTCGAGCACGCTGCGTTGCACGAACACGCGTGTGCCGTTGGTGCAGACCTGGCCCGCGCTGAAGAAGTTGGCGCTCATCGCGATGTCGGCGGCGCGTTCGAGGTCGGCGTCGTCGAACACGAGGAGCGGCGACTTGCCGCCGAGCTCCATCGTCACTTCTTTCAGCGACGACGACGCGGCGAGCGACATCACCTTCTTGCCCGTTTCGACGCCGCCCGTAAACGAAATCTTCTCGATGTCCGGATGCGCGGCGAGCATCGCGCCGACCCGGCCATCGCCCTGCACGACGTTGAAGACGCCCGCCGGCACGCCGGCCTCGGTGTAGATCTCCGCGAGCTTCAATGCCGACAACGGCGTGATCTCGCTTGGCTTGAAGATCATCGCATTGCCGGCCGCGAGCGCGGGCGCCGACTTCCAGCACGCGATCTGAATCGGGTAGTTCCATGCGCCGATGCCCGCGCACACGCCGAGCGGCTCGCGGCGCGTGTAGACGAACGACGAGGGGCGCAGCGGAATCTGCTGGCCTTCGATCGCGGTGGCGAGTCCCGCGTAGTACTCGATCACGTCCGCGCCGGTGACGATATCGACCGCGCGCGTTTCGGCGATCGGCTTGCCGGTGTCGCGGGTTTCGAGCAACGCAAGTTCGTCGTTGCGCTCGCGCAGCAGTTCCACCGCGCGGCGCAGAATGCGCGAGCGCTGCATCGCCGTGAGCGCGGCCCACTCGCGTTGCCCGGTCTGCGCCGTTTGCACCGCACGCTCGATATCGGCCGCCGACGCCTGCTGCACGCTCGCGAGCGTCTCGCCGGTGGCGGGGTCGAGCGTGTCGAAGGTTTCTCCACCGGTTGCATCGACGTAAGCGCCGCCTATGTACAGACGTTGCGTTGCGAATACCACCATCCCATGCTCCTTTCAGGAAACGCCGCCGGCCTGATTGCGTGCCGCCAGCATCAGATCGATATAGTCATTCGCGACGCGTAGCGCCGCCCTGGTGTCGAACGGTTCGCCCGACAGCGCGCCGCGCAGCCACAAGCCGTCGATCAGCGCCGCGAGGCCGCTCGCCGCACGGCGCGCCGCCGCACGCGGCAGCGCCTTCGAAAAATCCGCGCACAGATTCGAGTTCAGACGGCGCGTGTTCACGTATTGCAGCCGCCGCAGCTGCGGCTTGTGCATGCTCTCGGACCAGAACGCGAGCCACGTTTTCATGACCGGGCCGCTGGTTTGTGCGGCGTCGAAATTCGCGGTGACCACCGCGCGCAGTTTCGCGCGTGGGTCCGCCTTCGCCGCCCGGCGACGGCTCGCCGTGGCCTGCCACAAATCGCGCAGCACGTGACGCATGGTCGCTTCGAGCAGGCCGTCCTTGTCGCCGAAATAGTGGCTGACGATGCCCGTGGAAATGCTCGCGCGTTGTGCGACGGAGGCGAGCGTCGCGCTCGCGAGGCCGCTCTGGCCGATCGTGAGCAGGGTGGCGTCGATCAGTTGCGCGCGGCGGATTTCGCGCATTCCGAGTTTGGGCATGGTGCTGGAGATGGCGGCGCACCCACGGTGAGCCGACCGCATGGATTCGATGACGCATGGTAAGTTTATTTATATTGAACAGTCAATCAATAAAAACTGGCGTTCCACCACTTGTCGGTTCCAGCCAAACTCGTGTCGCGTGAGATACATGTGCTCGATGCCGGTGCACGCTACGCTCGTTGAACGGCGTGCCGCGCTGACAACCCGCACTCGGTCACGCCGCTCACAAGACATGGAGACGGACAATGAGCAGCAATCGCGGCGTCGTGTATCTCGGGCAGGGCAAGGTGGAAGTGCAGTCGATCGACTATCCGAAGATGGTCGATCCACGCGGGCGGTCGATCGGCCATGGCGTGATTCTCAAAGTAGTGAGCACGAATATTTGCGGTTCCGATCAGCACATGGTGCGGGGCCGCACGACCGCCGAAGTCGGCCTCGTGCTGGGTCACGAGATTACCGGCGAGGTGATCGAGGTGGGCCGCGACGTCGAGACGCTCAGCATCGGCGATCTCGTGTCCGTACCGTTCAACGTCGCGTGCGGACGCTGCCCGACCTGCAAGGCGCAGCACACCGGCGTGTGCCTGAACGTGAACCCGTCGCGGGCGGGCGGCGCGTATGGCTACGTGGACATGGGTGGCTGGATCGGCGGCCAGGCCGAGTACGTGATGGTGCCGTACGCGGACTTCAATCTGCTGAAGTTTCCCGACCGTGCGCAGGCGATGTCGAAAATCCGCGACCTCACGTGTCTGTCCGACATTCTGCCGACCGGCTATCACGGCGCGGTGATGGCAGGCGTGAAACCCGGCGCGACGGTGTATATCGCGGGCGCGGGGCCGGTGGGCATGGCCGCCGCGGCGTCGGCGAGATTGCTGGGCGCGGCCTGCACGATCGTCGGCGATATGAACGAAGCGCGCCTCGCGCATGCGCGCAAGATGGGCTTTCAGACCATCGATCTATCGAAGGACGCGACGCTCGGCGAGCAGATCGAGCAGATACTCGGCAAACCCGAGGTGGATTGCGCGGTGGATTGCGTCGGCTTCGAGGCGCACGGCCACGGCAGCAGCGGCGCGCACGAGGAAGCGCCGGCCACGGTACTCAATTCGCTGATGGAAATCACGCGCGCGGCGGGCGCGATCGGCATTCCGGGCCTGTACGTGACCGACGATCCAGGCGCCGCCGATGCCGCCGCACGCAAAGGCAGCCTGAGCATTCGTTTCGGGCTCGGCTGGGCCAAGTCACATTCGTTCCATACCGGGCAAACGCCGGTGATGAAGTACAACCACAATCTGATGCAGGCTATTCTGTGGGACCGTCTGCCGATTGCGGATATCGTCAACGTGACGGTGGTGTCGCTCGACGACGCGCCCGATGGCTACCGGCAATTCGATGGCGGCGCGCCGAGGAAGTTTGTTATCGACCCGCATGGGTTGTTGAAGGCGGCTTGACGATGCGCTCAAGCGTGCGCTGAAGCACGATCACGACCAACGCGCTGAGGGGTTTTCCGCTCAGCGCGTTTGTTTTTGCGGTGATGAATGGCGCTGATGCAAAGTGAAGTCGGCTCTGCGTAGCGCGATCAGATGCGTCAGGCAGCCATGACCGGCGCCACGGCAAGCGAAGGCGCCTGCTTGCGCCGCTCGCGTGTCGGCGCCGTGCCGAACGCGTCGCGATAGCTCTTCGAGAAGTGGCAGGCGGACTGGAAGCCGCAAGCCATCGTGATGTGCATGATCGACATGTCCGTTTGCAGGAGCAGCTCACGGGCGCGCCGCAAACGCAGCGTCAGATAGTAATGGGTGGGCGTCATCCCGAGATGCTCGCGGAATAGCCGTTGCAATTGCCGCTGCGACATGCCCGCAAGACGCGCAAGTTCTTCGCGCGACAGCGGCTCTTCGATGTTGTTCTCCATGAGCGAGATCACTTCGAACAGCGACTTGTTGGCCGAGCCGAGCCGCGCGACCAGCGGCATCTTCTGTTGCGCGCTGGTGTCGCGCACATGCTCGACGATGAACTGCTCGGCGATCTGCGTGACGCGTGCGGTGCCCACACGCGGCGCGATCAGGTTCAGCATCATGTCGAGCGGCGCGACGCCGCCCGTGCAGGTGACGCGATCGCGATCGATGACGAATAGCTCTTTCAGAAAGCGCGTATCGGGAAACTCCTCCTTCAGCGCCGACATGTTCTCCCAATGAATCGCGCACGCATAACCGGCCAGCAAGCCGGCGCGCGCGAGCGCATAAGTGCCGGTGCACAGGCTGCCGAGCACGCTGCCCATGCGCGCGAAGCGGCGCAAGGCGGACAGGTGAGCGGGCGTGGTGGCGCGCTGCACGTCGATGCCGCCGACCACGAACACGATATCCGGCAGGCCGACGCATTCGACCGGGCCGGTGTCGACCGACAGCCCGTTGCTCGCGGTGACCGGCCCGCCTTCCGGGCTCACGATCGACCAGCGGTAAAGCGTCTGTCCCGTCAGGTAGTTCGCCATGCGCAGCACTTCGATCGCGTTGGTGAACGCGATCATGGTGAAGTTGGGAACCGGCATGAATGCGAAGTGCGACAACGACGCCGTGCGATCGGTGGACATGGGGGGAGTGATTCCTTCGAATCTATGTAATGTCGCGTCGACGTGGGGAGCGTCGACTCATGCAATTTTGAGTACGAGTGCAACTACCGTGCCATCAGGCTAAACCCTTGGTTGGTATCAGGAAGCTCGGATAGCTAAACAAATGGGCACTACAACGGCGCCGTCATCGGCTTCGTTGCACTCGAACGGCGCACGACGATCAACCGCAGTGCAGCAAAAACCCCCGCATTTCTTAAGTGCTTGCCGGGCGATGTCGGGAAGCTCGCGGGACTTTTCGCGGCTCGCTCACGCCGACTTGTCGAAAAAGGACGCGCATGGCGGAAAAGGCAAAGAACGCGTCTGAATTCGTAAATTGGCGCGCTGCCCGAGCGTCAAGAATAGACGCAATGCAGACCGGTGGCGGCAATGCGCAAGCGCCGCTTCCGGCCCTCCGTCAACGCCCCTACGGACCTTTCATGTCGAACCCGAATCCTTTTTTCGAAGACTCGCTGGCCACGCGGGATGCAGCGGTGCGCGGCGCCATTCTGAAAGAACTCGAGCGTCAGCAGTCGCAAGTCGAACTGATCGCGTCGGAAAACATCGTGTCGCGCGCGGTGCTCGAAGCGCAAGGCTCGGTGCTGACCAACAAGTATGCGGAAGGGTATCCGGGCAAGCGTTACTACGGCGGTTGCGAATACGCCGACGTGATCGAGACGCTCGCGCTCGATCGCATCAAGCAGTTGTTCGACGCGAAGTATGCCAACGTGCAGCCGCATTCGGGCGCGCAGGCGAACGGCGCGGTGATGCTGGCGCTGACGAAGCCGGGCGACACGGTGCTCGGCATGTCGCTCGACGCGGGCGGCCATCTGACCCACGGCGCGAAGCCGGCGCTCTCGGGCAAGTGGTTCAACGCGGTGCAATACGGCGTGAATCGCGACACGATGCTGATCGATTACGAGCAGATCGAGGAACTCGCGCAACAGCACAAGCCCACGCTGCTGATCGCCGGCTTTTCCGCTTATCCGCGTGCGCTGGATTTCGCACGGCTGCGCGCGATTGCCGACGGCGCCGGCGCGAAGCTGATGGTCGATATGGCGCATATCGCCGGTGTGATCGCGGCGGGGCGCCACGCGAATCCGGTCGAGCATGCGCATGTGGTCACGTCGACCACGCACAAGACCTTGCGCGGTCCGCGCGGCGGCTTTGTGCTGACGAATGACGAGGAGATCGCGAAGAAGATCAACTCGGCGGTGTTCCCCGGGCTGCAGGGCGGCCCGCTGATGCACGTGATCGCCGGCAAGGCGGTTGCATTCGGCGAGGCGCTGCAACCCGGTTTCAAGACCTATATCGACAATGTGCTCGCGAATGCGCAGGCACTCGGCGAAGTGCTGAAAGCGGGCGGCGTCGATCTGGTCACGGGCGGCACCGACAACCATCTGCTGCTGGTCGATCTGCGGCCCAAGGGCCTCAAGGGCAATCAGGTCGAACAGGCGCTGGAGCGCGCGGGCATCACCTGCAACAAGAACGGCATCCCGTTCGACACCGAGAAGCCGACGATCACGTCAGGCATTCGCCTCGGCACGCCGGCGGGCACCACACGCGGCTTCGGTGTGAGCGAGTTTCGCGACATCGGGCGGCTGATCGTCGACGTGCTCGACGCACTGCGCGGCCACCCCGAAGGCGACGTCGCCACCGAACAACGCGTGCGCCGCGAGATTTTCGCGCTGTGCGAGCGCTTCCCCATTTACTGAGAACGCCTGGAGCAAACGATGAGTACTTTGCACGAGAACAGCATCATCATCGACGGTCTGAACATTTCGAAGTTCGAGCGCTCGGTGTTCGAGGACATGAGAAAGGGCGGCGTGACCGCGGTGAACTGCACGGTATCGGTCTGGGAAAGTTTTCAGAAGACCGTCGACAACATCGCAGAGATGAAGCAGCAGATTCGCGAGTACGGCGAGATTCTCACGCTCGTGCGCACCACCGACGACATCTTGCGCGCGAAGAAGGAAAACAAGACCGGCATCATCTTCGGCTTCCAGAACGCGCATGCGTTCGAGGACAACCTCGGCTATATCGAAGCGTTCAAGGATCTCGGCGTGAACGTGGTGCAGCTTTGCTACAACACGCAGAACCTCGTGGGCACCGGTTGCTACGAACGTGATGGCGGCCTGTCCGGTTACGGACGCGAAGTGATCCAGGAGATGAACCGCGTCGGCATCATGGTCGATCTTTCGCATGTGGGCGGCAAGACGTCGTCCGAAGCGATCGCCGCGTCGAACAAGCCGGTGTGTTATTCGCATTGCTGTCCGTCGGGGCTCAAAGAGCATCCGCGCAACAAGAGCGACGAGCAGCTGAAAGAGATCGCCGATGCGGGCGGTTTCGTCGGCGTGACGATGTTCGCGCCGTTCCTCAAGCGCGGCCCGGACGCGACCGTCGACGACTATATCGAGGCGATCGACTACGTGGTGAATCTGATCGGCGAAGACCAGGTGGGCATCGGCACGGACTTCACGCAAGGCTATAGCACCGAGTTCTTCGACTGGATCACGCACGACAAGGGCCGTTATCGCCAGCTGACGAATTTCGGCAAGGTCGTGAATCCCGAAGGCATCCGCACGATCGGCGAATTTCCGAATCTGACCGCGGCGATGGAGCGCGCAGGGTGGAGCGACACGCGCATCAAGAAGATCATGGGCGAGAACTGGGTGCGGGTGTTCGGTCAGGTCTGGAAAGTCTGAGCCAGTCAATCGATCCATCGTATACATATAAGCGGAGCCTCCACATGCAACCCCAACTGCCTATCGACGTCGACGCGAACACCGGCGTCTGGACCACCGACGCGCTGCCGATGCTCTACGTGCCGCGTCACTTCTTCACCAACAACCACGCCGCCGTCGAGGAAGCGCTCGGCCTCGACACCTACGCGGAGATTCTCTACAAAGCGGGCTACAAGTCCGCCTATTTCTGGTGCGACAAGGAAGCGAAACAGCACGGCATCAGCGGCATGGCGGTATTCGAGCATTACCTGAAACGTCTGTCGCAACGCGGCTGGGGCATCTTCACGATCACCGAGGCCGATCCGTCGAGCTCGCGTGCGCGCATTGAATTGCATCATTCGTCGTTCGTGCTCGCGCAGCCGGAGAAGGTCGGCAAGCTCTGCTACATGTTCGCCGGCTGGTTCGCGGGCGCGATGGACTGGGTCAACGACACCGCGCCCGATGCTTCGCGCAAGGGCCCGCCCTCGTATTCGAAAGAAGCGCGCTGTGCGGCCGAAGGCCACCCGCACTGCGTGTTCGAAGTGTCGCCGCTGAAGTCCTGAGCACAGCACACGGCAGTCCATAGCAACGGCAGCACGGCAAAGCGCAACAAGCCTATTCATTCCGAGGTCGATCGCGATGCGTTACCCGAACCTTTTCAAGCCTCTCACGCTGAACAAGCTGACCTTGCGCAACCGCATCGTCAGCACCGCGCACGCGGAGGTCTATGCGGAACCGGGCGGCCTGCCCGGCGACCGTTATATCCGCTACTACGAAGAGAAGGCGAAGGGCGGCGTCGGGCTCGCCGTGTGCGGCGGGTCGAGCCCGGTGTCGATCGATAGCCCGCAAGGCTGGTGGAAGTCGGTAAATCTGTCGACCGACAGGATCATCGATCCGCTCGCACGGCTCGCCGAAGCGATGCACACGCACGGCGCGAAAATCATGATTCAGGCTACCCACATGGGACGCCGCTCGGCGTTTCACGGCGAGCACTGGCCGCATTTGATGTCGCCTTCGGGGGTGCGCGAGCCGGTGCATCGCGGCAACGCGAAGATCATCGAAGTGGAGGAGATTCGCCGCATCATCGACGATTTCGCGGCGGCCGCGAAACGCGTCAAGGATGCGGGCATGGACGGCGTCGAAATCTCGGCGGCGCACCAGCATCTGATCGATCAGTTCTGGAGCCCGCGCACCAATTTCCGCACCGACGAATGGGGCGGCTCGCTCGAAAACCGTCTGCGTTTCGGCACCGAAGTGTTGAAGGCCGTGCGTGAAGCAGTGGGCGCGGACTTCTGCGTCGGCCTGCGCATGTGCGGCGACGAGTTTCATGAAGACGGGCTCGATCACGAACAACTCAAGGAAATCGCTCAGGCGATGAGCGAAACCGGCCTGATCGATTACCTCGGCGTGATCGGCTCCGGCGCGGACACGCACAACACGCTCGCCAACTGCATGCCGCCGATGGCGCTGCCGCCCGAGCCGTTCGTGCATCTCGCGGCCGGCATCAAGTCGGTCGTGAAGCTGCCGGTGATGCACGCGCAGAGCATTCGCGACGCGGGCCAGGCCGAGCGGCTGCTGGCGAGCGGCATGGTCGATCTGGTCGGCATGACGCGCGCGCAGATCGCCGATCCGCATATGGTCATCAAGATTCGCGATGGTCGCGAGGACGAAATCAAGCAATGCGTCGGCGCGAACTATTGCATCGACCGCCAGTACAACGGGCTCGACGTGCTGTGCGTGCAGAATGCCGCAACCTCGCGCGAAGCGACCATGCCGCACGTGATCGCGAAGACGCGCGGCCCGAAGCGCAGGGTCGTCGTGGTCGGCGCGGGGCCGGCGGGCCTCGAAGCGGCACGCGTCGCCAGGTCGCGCGGTCACGACGTGGTGCTGTTCGAGAAGAACGACTACGTGGGCGGGCAGATCATGCTGGCCGCGAAAGCGCCGCAGCGCGAGCAGATGGCGGGCATCGTGCGCTGGTTCGACATGGAAACGAAGCGCCTCGGCGTCGACCGGCGTCTCGGTGTCGCCGCCGACGAGAAAACCATCATGGCCGAGAAGCCGGACATCGTCGTGCTCGCGACGGGCGGCTCGGCGTTTACGTCGCAAGTGGCGGCGTGGGGTGTCGACGAAGGCCTCGCGGTCAGTTCGTGGGACGTGCTGTCGGGCAAGGTGGAGCCGGGCAAGAACGTGCTCGTCTACGACGGCGTCAGCACGCATGCCGGCGCGGGCGTCGCCGATTTCATGTCGAGCCGCGGCTCGCACGTCGAGATCGTGACGCCGGACGTGAAGGTCGCCGACGATGTCGGCGGCACCACGTTCCCGATCTTCTACCGGCGTCTCTATGCCCAAGGCGTGATTCATACGCCGAACTACTGGCTCGACAAGGTCTACGTGGAGGACGGCAAGAAGATCGCTGTGATCCGCAACGAGTACACAGAAGAGCAGGAAGAGCGCGCGGTCGATCAGGTGGTGATCGAAAACGGCAGCACGCCGAACGACCGGCTCTACTGGGCGCTCAAGCCGGAGTCGGTGAACCGCGGGCAGGTCGATGTGCACAAGCTGTTCGCGTCCGAGCCGCAGCCATCGCTCAGCGAAGAACTCGGCAATGGCCGCTTTCTGTTGTTCCGTGTGGGCGACTGCATTTCGATGCACAACATTCACGGCGCGATTTACGACGCGCTGCGCCTTTGCAAGGATTTCTGACGATGAGCCCCGTGTTTGTCATCACCGTCCTGCTGTGGATGTCGGTTGCCGGTCTCGCGTTTGCGCTCGCCAAACGCGCGGCGTACTGGCGCGAAGGCCGCGCGACCGCGGCCGGCGCTTACGGCTGGTCCAATCTGCTGGCGATTCCCAAGCGCTACTTCGTCGATCTGCATCATGTAGTGGCGCGCGATCCGTATATCGCGAGAACACACGTGGCCACCGCGGGCGGTGCGATCCTCGCGATGGCGCTGGTGTTCGTCAACTACGGTCTCGCGATCTACTCGCCGTGGCTCGACAAACTGATCTTCGTCGCCGCGCTCGTGATGCTGGTGGGCGCGGTGTTTGTCTGGCGCCGCCGGCATGGGGCGAAGGCGGTGCCCGCGCGGCTCTCGCGCGGGCCGTGGGATCAACTGCCGTTGCTGCTCGGCTCGTTCGCGCTCGGGCTTGCACTCTTCATCGTGCTGCCGGCGGCGGCGATGTCCGGCGCACTGGCGGTGCTCGTTGCGCTGCTGATCGCGGCGGGCGCCTTCACGATGACGTTCGGCGCGGCGCGCGGCGGCCCGATGAAGCATGCGCTCGCCGGTCTGCTGCACCTCGCGTTTCATCCGCGTCAGGAGCGCTTTGCGCAGCGCAATGATAACGACGTGGTGCCGCCCACTGCGCTGAAAGTGCCGCTGCTCGATGCGAAGGAATACGGCGTCGGCAAGCCGGTCGAATTCCGCTGGAACCAGTTGCTCAGTTTCGATGCGTGCGTGCAATGCGGCAAATGCGAAGCAGCCTGTCCCGCGTTCGCCGCCGGCCAGCCGCTCAATCCGAAGAAGCTGATTCAGGACCTGGTGACGGGCATGGTCGGCGGCACCGATGCCGACTACGCGGGCAGCCCGACGCCTGGCATCGCGATCGGCAAGCATGCCGGCGCGCCCGCCAAGCCGCTGATTTCGAGCCTGATCGAAGCGGATACGCTGTGGTCCTGCACCACCTGCCGCGCCTGCGTCCAGGAGTGCCCGATGCTGATCGAGCACGTCGATGCGATCGTCGATATGCGGCGCAATCAGACGCTGGTCGAAGGCATGGTGCCGGGCAAGGGGCCGCTCACGCTCGCGAATCTGCGTGAGACCGGCAGCGCGAACGGCTACGACATCGGCGCGCGTTACGACTGGGCGGTCGATCTGCAGGTGCAGGTTGCGCAGCCGAGGCGTCGTGTGGACGTTCTGCTGATCGCAGGCGAAGGCGCGTTCGACATGCGCTATCAGCGCACGCTGCGCGCCTTGGTCAAGGTGCTGAATCGCGCAGGCATCGACTACGCGGTGCTGGGCGGCGTCGAAACCGATACCGGCGACACGGCCCGGCGTCTCGGCGACGAAGCGACGTTCCAGCAGCTCGCGCACAAGCTGATCGGCACGCTCGCGCAGTATTCGTTCGGCAAGATCGTCACCGCCGATCCGCACGTGCTCCATAGCTTGCGCAACGAATACCGGGCGTTGGGCGGCTTTTACGAAGTGCAGCACCACACCGCGCTGATCGACGAACTGGTGGCGAGCGGCAAGCTCGCGCCGCATGCGGTCGCCGCATACGCGGAACGCAAGATCACCTATCACGACCCGTGCTATCTGGGCCGCTATAACGGTGAAACCGAAGCGCCGCGCCGGCTGTTGAAGAGCATCGGCATCAAGGTCGTGGAGATGGAGCGTCACGGCATGCGCGGACGCTGCTGCGGCGGCGGCGGTGGCGCGCCGTTGACCGACATTCCCGGCAAGCGGCGTATTCCGGACATCCGCATCGACGACGCGCGCGCCACCGGCGCGGAGATTGTCGCAGTGGGCTGCCCGAATTGCACGGCGATGCTCGAAGGCGTGGTGGGGCCGCGTCCGGAAGTGCTGGACGTTGCCGAACTGGTTGCTGCGGCGCTGGAGTAACGCGATGAACACGCTCAAACGAATCGATCCGCGCCGCCCGTTCACGATGACGGCGCAAGGACTCAAACGCATCACGCTAGGCGTAACCGCAGTTGCGGGCGTGATGGAATTCAACGCGCCTCTCGCCGTGCATGGCGAACAGCCGAAGCCGCGCCGCACCATGGCCGTGCCGCAACGCGTGCTGCTGGTGGCCGCGCACGCCGACCGTGGCGCGCTTGACGATCACGCGCGCCAGACTTTGGCCGGCGCGGCATTGATCGCGGATGCGGGCACCGAAGTCGTACTGCTCGTGTTCGGCGAGTTCACGGATGACGCCGCCGCGCTTGGCGCCGACAAGTTGATCGTGTTGCCGATGTTCGAGCGCCGCACGTTCGCGCCGCTCGACGAATTGAACGCACTGGCCGCCTGCGTCGCGGCTTATGCACCGGCGCATATTTTCCTGCCCGACAACGCGACCGGCGACGGGGACCTCGGCCGTCGCTATGCGGCAGCCGTGAACGCGAGCGTTGCCACGCACGTCGTCGAGATCGACGCGGCGCACGTGGCCGCCTATATCCGCGCGAATACGGCGCTTGTCGCACGCGCGTTGCCGGACGTCGTGCTGCTCGCGCCGAATGCGGTCGAGCCGAAGCTGCCGTTCGTCGGGGCCGGCGAGCGGATCGTGTGGCGTTTCGACAATGACACTCCGGCGTCGAAAGGCGTCGTGCGCGATCTCGGCGTCGAGGAAATCGACGCGGCCCAACTGGCGCTCGAAGAAGCGGATTTCATCGTGTCGGCCGGCAACGGCGTGAGCGACGTGCCCGCGTTCGAGCGGCTCGCTGCCACGTTAGGCGCGGCGATCGGCGCGAGCCGCGTCGCCGTGGACGACGGCAAGTTCACTCGCGACAAGCAGATCGGCGCGACCGGCAAGACCGTTGAAGCGAGCGTCTATATCGCGTTCGGCATTTCCGGCGCCGTGCAGCATCTGCAGGGCATCAAGGATTGCCGGCACGTGATTGCCGTGAATCTCGACGCCAGCGCACCGATCGCGAAGCGCGCGAATCTGACCGTGATCGCGGATGCGCGCGAAACCATCGCTGCGCTCAATGAAGCGGCGGCCGCGGCACGTAGCGCGCGGGGCACGGGCGCCGCATTGCTCAATTCGACCGCTGTCGCTGAAGGAGTGCTCGCATGAAGATCGCTGTGCTGGTTTCGGTGGGCCGCCATCCGGTCAGCGGCACCGCGCGCTACAGCCGCAACGACGCGGCAGCGCTAAGCATCGCGTTATCGCTTGCCAAAGCGCACGGCGCGACGCTCGACGTGCTGCATGCGGGCGATCCGTCCAACCCTGCGTTGCGGGAGTATCTGGCGCTCGGCGCACGCTCGGTCGAGGTGCTCGAAACTACCGCCGGGCCGGCGCAAGCGCAAGCCGACGCGGCGACGCTGCTCGCCGCGCGCCTGCAAGGTTACGACCTCGTGTTGACCGGCACGCGCGCGGAAGGCGCGTTCGATAGCGGCATGCTGCCGTATCGCATCGCTCACGCGTTGGGGATGCCGCTTGTCGGCGCCGCCGTCGACCTGAGCGTGCGCGACGGTTGCGCGCAAGTCAGGCAATTCATGCCGAAGGGTTTGCGCCGGCGTGTCGAGGTTCAACTGCCGGCGCTGATCGCGGTGCACCCGCTCGCCAATGCCGCGCCGACTTACGCGTATGCACGGCTGCGCGAAGGCTCGATCAGCCGGAGCGCGCCGCAAGCCGCGGCAGATGCGCACGCGGGCCACTCCGACGACCTCGCCTGGACGATCCGTCCCGCGACCGCCAAACCGGTACGTCTCGCCGCCGCCGAAAAGCGCTCGGGCCACGCCCGCATGCTCTCGGCGACGACGACCGAAAGCCGCGGCGGCAGCGTCGTAATTGAAGGGAGTTCCGTCGAAAAAGCACAAGTGATCCTCGCGTATTTGCGCGAGCATCAACTTGTGGATTACTGAATTCCGGTTCGGGCCAGCATGCGTCCAGGAGGGCCTGGCGCGGCGCCAGACGTGACATGCAACGGAGCACACAATGAAAGTTTCGGCAGACGTTCGCGCGATGATCGAACGCCGCAAGAAGAATTACACGCTGGAAGCACCGTTCTATACGAGCGAGGCCATCTTCGCGCTCGACATGGAGGCGATTTTCCGCCAGCACTGGATTCAGGTCGCGGTGGAGCCGGACGTGCCGGAACCGGGCGACTACATCACCGTGGAGATCGGCCTCGATTCGATTCTGATCGTGCGTGACGACGACATGCAGGTGCGCGCGTTTCACAACGTATGCCGCCATCGCGGCGCGCGTCTGTGCAATCACGACAAAGGCTCGCTCGGCAATATCGTGTGCCCGTATCACAGCTGGACTTACAACCTGAACGGCGACCTGATGTTTGCCGAACACATGGGCGAGCAGTTCGACCGCTGCAAACATAGCCTGAAGGCGGTGCACGTCGAGAATCTCGCCGGGCTGATCTTCATTTGCCTTGCCGAGCAGCCGCCCGCCGACTTCGCCGTGATGCGCGCCGCGATGGAGCCTTATCTTCAACCGCACGATCTGGCCGGCTGCAAGATCGCGGCGCAGATCGACATCGTCGAAGAGGGCAACTGGAAGCTCACGATGGAGAACAATCGCGAGTGCTATCACTGCGTCGCGAATCACCCGGAGCTGACGATTTCGCTGTACGAATACGGCTTCGGTTATCAGCGCACGCCGGCCAACGAGGAAGGCATGGCTGCCTTCGATGAAACCGTGGCACGCCGCACCGCGCAATGGGAGGCCATGCAGTTGCCGTCGGCGGAGATCGATCGGCTGGCGGATCTGGTCACCGGTTTTCGCACGCAGCGTTTGCCGCTCGATCGCGACGGCGAGTCGCAAACGCTCGATGCAAAGATCGCATCGAAGAAGCTGCTCGGCGGTTTCGAGCAGGCCGATCTGGGCGGCCTGTCGTTCTGGACCCAGCCGAATTCGTGGCATCACTTCATGAGCGACCACATCGTCACTTTCTCGGTGATTCCGCTTTCGGCCGGCAAAACGCTGGTGCGCACCAAGTGGCTCGTCCACAAGGACGCGCGCGAAGGCATCGACTACGACGTCGACAACCTGACCGCGGTCTGGCGTGCGACCAACGATCAGGACCGGACGCTCGTCGAGTACTCGCAGCGCGGCGCAACCAGCAGCGCGTATGAACCGGGGCCGTATTCGCCTTTCACCGAGGGCCTCGTCGAGAAGTTCTGCGAGTGGTACATCGGCCGTCTCGCGGCTTACGGCGATGCCCCGCAAACCGATGACGCCGGTGCCGACGCGCCGGTTTCGCACGGCGAAAAAGTCGTGTCCTTCATGCGCTGAGCGCGACACCGCAACCAGGAGCGGGAGAAAACCATGATGCGCGATCAGGCGACGTTTCAGTCCGGCACCGAGCCGCCCATTCCGCGCGCCGTGAGCCGTGTCACGCAGCCGCGCTTCTGGGAAGCGCTGCCCGCGCGCTGGAATAGCGATGCCGACGATACGCTGGTGTGCTGCCACGTGCGCGACGAAACGCACGACGTGAAGAGCTTTTTCTTCCGTGCGCCGTCCGAGCGGGCATTCGTGTTCGAGCCGGGGCAGTTCATGACACTTGAGCTGGAGATCGACGGCGAAGCAATCAATCGCTGCTATACGATCTCGTCACCACCGACGCGGCCGCATACGATTTCGATCACGGTCAAACGCGTGCCGGGCGGCAAGGTGTCGAACTGGCTGCACGACAATCTGCATGCGGGCATGCAGGTTCGCGTGCTGGGGCCGTCCGGCGAGTTCACCTGCGCGCGGCATCCGGCGCGCAAGTTTCTGTTTCTGTCGGCAGGGTCGGGCATTACGCCGCTGATGTCGATGAGCCGCGCGCATCACGAGCTCGGCGAGGATAGCGACATCGTGTTCGTGCACAGCGCCCGCACGCCGGACGACATCATCTTCGCGCGCGAACTCGATCTGATTGCCTCGAATCAGGCGCATTTCCGTACCGCATTCGTGTGTGAGCGCGTCGGCGCACGCACGAACTGGCCAGGTGTGACCGGTTTTCTGACATTGCCGCTGCTCAAGCTGATTGCACCGGATTTTATGGAGCGCGAGATCTTCACATGCGGGCCCGCGCCCTATATGCAGGCGGTGCGCAAGCTGCTGGACGAGGGCGGTTTCGATCGCGGTCACTATCACGAAGAAAGCTTTTCGTTCGAGACGGTGGGCGACGTCGCGGCGCAATTGACTACCGCGCATGTCGCGGATGCATTGAAGCAGGCGGGCGGAGCTGAAATTGCGGAAGGTTTTGTCGAGGCGCGTGCCGAAGCAGTGGGCTTCGAGCCGGTATCCGCGCCGGTCGAAACTGAAACGCGTTTCAAGGTGAGCTTTGCCAAAAGCCATCGTGAGATCGAATGCGGTAGTGGCCAGCATGTACTCGATGCAGCGAAGAAGGCGGGCGTAAGGCTGCCTGCGTCGTGCACGCAAGGCATGTGCGGCACTTGCAAGGTCAAGCTCGTATCCGGTGAAGTCGCGATGAAACACGCCGGCGGGATTCGGCAGCGTGAAATTGATCAGGGCATGGTGCTGCTGTGCTGCAGCAAACCGCTTACCGATCTCGTCGTCGATAAGTAAGATGAGAAACGCGGGTGCAAACGCGCTCGAAGTCGCATGCGGACAACTGGATGTCGCAAAACAACGCTACCCGGCAATTCTGGTTGGCGATTCTAAATGCTCAATGGGTCGTATGACGGCAACTGGCAAACGGGAGAAGGGCGATGAGACTGATCAGAAAGATATTCGTGGCGAGCGCACTGAGCGCGGCGCTGGCGGCCAGCAGCGTGAGCGTGTCGGCCGATACGAAGCCAACCATCAAGATCGGTTACGTGGAGGGCTGGGACGATAGCGTCGCGACCTCCAACGTGGCCGCGCGCGTGATCGAAAAGCGCCTCGGCTATCAGGTGCAACTCGTGCCGGTCGCTGCCGGCGTGATGTGGCAAGGCGTGGCGCGGGGCGATCTGGACGCGACGCTGTCCGCATGGCTGCCGGTCACGCATGGTGCTTACTGGAACAACTTCAAGGAGAAGGTGGTCGACCTCGGTCCGAACTTCAACGATGCGAAGATCGGCCTGATCGTGCCAGACAACGCGGATGTGAAGACCGTCGGCGATCTCGAAGCGAAGAAGGCGGAGTTCGGCTCGCGCATTGTCGGCATCGATGCCGGTGCGGGCGTGATGCAGAAAACCAGCGAGGCGATCAAGGCCTACGGCCTCGATTATCAACTGATGCCGAGCTCGGGCAGTGCGATGACCGCGGAACTGGCGCGCTCGGAAGCGGCGAACAAGCCGATCATCGTGACGGGCTGGAAGCCGCACTGGATGTTCGCGAAGTACAAGCTTAAATTCCTCGACGATCCGAAGAAGGTGTTCGGCGAAGCGGAGCACGTGGATAGCGTGGTGAATCCGGAACTCGAGAAGAAGGCGCCGACGGTCGTCGCGTTCCTGAAGAAATTCCAATGGAAGCCGGGCGAGATCGACAGTGTGATGCTGGCGACGCAGAGCGGCGAGAAGCCGACCGCCGCTGCCGATGCGTGGATCGGCGCGCACGGCGATCGCGTGGATAGCTGGGTAAAGTGATTGAACCTGTGCGCCGTATGGAAGCATCGCCGCCTGGTTGAAGCGGCGATGCCGTTACGGACGTGATCCAAAGATAAACGCCGCTTTTCAGCGGCGTTTTCCGTTGACTTTGCCTTATTGCAACACCACCGTCCGATCGCCATTGATGAACACCCGCCGCTCGACAAACGCCTTGACGGCCCGCGCGAGCGTGATGCATTCGACGTCGCGTCCAGTGGCGAGCAACCGCTCCGGGCTATACGAATGATCGACACGCTCCACCACCTGTTCGATGATCGGGCCCTCGTCGAGATCGTCGGTCACGAAGTGTGCCGTGGCGCCGATCAGTTTGACGCCGCGCGCGTGCGCCTGGTGATAAGGCTTCGCGCCCTTGAAGCCAGGCAGAAACGAGTGATGGATGTTGATCGCGCGCGCGGCGAGCGCGCGGCTCGTTGCGCCGGACAGAATCTGCATGTAGCGCGCGAGAATCATCAACTCCGCGCCCGATGACTCGAACAGGTCGAGCAGACGCGCTTCCTGCTGCGGTTTGGTATCAGCGGTGATGGGCAGGTAGTGAAACGGCAGACCATGCTGCTGCGCGAGCGGTTCGAGATCACGATGATTCGAGCCGATGCCGACGATGTCCATCTTCAACTCGCCCATGCGCCAGCGGAACAGCAGATCGGCGAGACAGTGTTCGAGCTTCGAGACCATGATCAACACTTTCGGCCGGGTGCCGACGTCGTGCATTGCCCATGTCATCCGAAAGCGCTCGGCGATGGGGGCGAACTCGCGTTCGAGTGCGGGAACGTGCAGCGCCTCATCGTGCGCGACGCCGTGAAAGACGCAGCGTACGAAGAAGCGTTCGCTGAGATCGTCGTCGAACACGGTCAGTTCGTCGATATAGCAGTGATGCCGATCGAGAAAGCCGACGACGGCGGCGACCTGGCCCGCCGCGCTCGGACATGCGACGGTGAGAACCAGTTGAGCGGGACGGAAATCGGCGGACATGCGCTCTCCACTTGAACGATAGGGCGGCGCCGCGGGGCGCGGCAGCCATCGTCGCAGTAGAGCAAACAGGCAGGGCTCGCGGATAGAAGCTAACCGCCGTCCCGCTGGAACGGGAACGTCAGGCTCATTGCGCGTCGAGTCCGCACTCGTCGAGCAGCCACCGGCGAAACGCGCTGACCGCCGGTGTCGCCGCGCGTTGCGTGACGAGCAGATAGCCGCGCTCGGTGACGACCGGCGTATCGAACAGTTCGACGAGCTGGCCGGTCGCGAGCAGTTCGTCGATGAGCGGCGCCCAGCCCAATGCGACGCCCTGGCCCATGATCGCCGCGTGGGCCACCAGCGCGAAACTGTTGAACGTGATGCCACGGTGCGCGGCAGGTGCGTTCAGCCCGTGTGCGGCGAACCAGTCGGCCCACGACAGCCAGCGCGCCGGCAGGGTCCCCTCCAGATGCAGCAGCGGCAGGCTCGGCAGATCGGCTGGCCCGCGCAATGCCGCATGCGCGGCGCGAAAGGCCGGGCTGCACACCGGCGTGACGCGTTCGGCGAAGAGCTTGATCGCGCCGCGTGCGGTCCAGTCCGCGTGCTGATCGCCGAAGGCAATCGCGATGTCCGCCTGATCATGCGAAGGATCGAACACGTTCTGCGACGTGACGATCTTCACGTCGACGTCGGGCATGAGCGCCTTGAACTGCGAGAGACGCGGCATCAGCCAGTAGGTGGCGAAACCGAAGTCGGTTGACAGCGTCAGCGTTTGCGGCGTGCGCCGCGCACGGATGTCGGCGCTTGCGCTGCGGATGGTATCGAGTGCGCTGCGCACCGCTTCGAAGAGGCGCACGCCGTCCCCGGTCAGCGTGACACCGCGATGGCCGCGCTCGAAGAGCGGCGCACCGAGCGCTTCTTCGAGCTGCACGACGCGCTGACTGACCGCGGGTTGCGTCGACCCCAACTCGCGCGCGGCCGCACTGAAACTGGCCAGACGTGCGGCGGATTCGAACATCGTCAACGCCTGCATTGGCGGCAAGCGATCCTGCCTCGACATAAGCCCCCCTTATGGGCACATAACGATTTGCCGTCTTCACAATGGCGAATTGACCAGCAATAGTGATGCACGTGCTGGGGTCGCCTGCTGGACTCCACGCCTGCATCAACCTTCTGCAATTCTATTCGAGGCACGTTCCATGCTTGAAAGCGGAAAGAATATTCTCATTCTGATGGCCGACCAGATGACCCCGTTCGCGCTCGCCGCATACGGACATTCTCTGACGAAAACGCCCAATCTCGATCGTCTCGCAAAAGAGGGCGTCGTCTTCGAATCGGCCTATTGCGCGAGTCCGCTGTGTGCGCCGTCGCGCTTTTCGTTTCTGTCGGGCAAGCTGCCATCGGCGATCGGCGCTTATGACAATGCAGCGGAATTTCCGTCGCAAACGCTGACGTTCGCGCATTATCTGCGTGCCGAGGGGTATCGCACCGTGCTGTCCGGCAAGATGCATTTTTGCGGCGCGGACCAGTTGCACGGTTTCGAAGAACGGCTCACCACCGACATCTATCCCGCCGATTTCGGCTGGACGCCCAACTGGGACGCCCCCGGGGCGCGCCCCACCTGGTATCACAACATGAGCTCGGTGATCGACGCGGGGCCCTGCGTGCGCACCAACCAGCTCGACTTCGACGACGAAGTCACCTTCACCGCTCGCCAGAAGCTGTTCGACATCGCGCGTGAGCGTCACGCGGGGAAAGAGACGCGGCCGTTCTGCATGGTGGCCTCGCTGACGCATCCGCACGATCCGTATGCGATTCCGAAAAAGTACTGGGACATGTATCGCGACGAAGAAATCGACATGCCCGTGCATCGCGATTCGCTCGACGAAGCCGACGCCCACTCCAGGCGCTTACGGCACGTGTGCGAAACCGATCTCACGCCGCCCACCGACCAGCAGATCCGCAATGCGCGCCGCGCATATTACGGCGCGATTGCCTACGTGGACGACCAATTTGGCGCGATTCTCGAAGCACTCGAACAATCCGGGCTCGCGAAAGACACCGTGATCGTCGTCACGTCCGACCATGGAGAGATGCTCGGCGAGCGCGGCCTCTGGTACAAGATGACGTTCTTCGAAGGCGGCTGCCGCGTGCCGCTGATCGTGCATGCGCCGCAGCAGTTCGACGCGCATCGCGTGCAGGGGTCGGTATCGCACCTCGATCTGCTGCCGACGCTCGTCGAACTCGCGCGCGGCGAAGCACCGGCCGTGTGGCCCGATTCGCTCGACGGCCGGAGCCTCGTGCCGCATCTGCGCGGCACGCGCGGCGCTCACGATGAGGCAATCGGCGAGTATCTGGCGGAAGGCGCCATTGCACCGATGGTGATGGTGCGGCGTGGGCGCTTCAAGTTCATTCATACGCCGGCCGATCCCGATCAGCTTTACGACGTGCAGGCCGACCCGCTGGAGCGCGAGAACCTCGCGCAGCGACGCGAATACGCGTTACAGGTGGCGGCGTTGCGCGAGGAAGTCGCCCGGCGCTGGGACCTCGCGGCGCTGCACGACCAGGTGCTGCAAAGCCAGCGGCGGCGGCGCTTTCATTTCGCGGCGACCACCCAAGGCTCGGTCGCGTCATGGGACTGGCAGCCGCTCGTCGATGCGAGCCAGCGCTATATGCGCAATCACATCGATCTCGACACGCTTGAAGCAATGGCGCGCTTTCCCTCCGTTGCTCGGTGACGATCATTTCTTCTTCTTTCGACAGGAAACCGGCATGATGAAAAAGCGCTTGAAACACGCGGTATTCGCCGTGGCGGCGTTATGCGCGAGCGTTGGCTTCGCGGTGGCCGCAGAGCCTCAGTCTTGCACGCGGGTCAACATGGCAGGGCCCGGATGGAGCGACATCGACGCGACCAATGCGATGACGGGCGTGTTGCTGAAGGCGCTCGGCTACCAACAGAGCATCGCCAATCTATCGGTGCCGATCACCTATCAGGGGCTGAAGAAAGGGCAGATCGACGTCTTCCTGGGCAACTGGATGCCGGCGCAGGCGCCGGTGGTCAAGCCGTTCGAAGACGAAAAATCGATCGACGTCGTGCATTCGAATCTGAACGACGCGAAGTTCACGCTCGCCGTGCCCGACTACGTGGCCGCCGCCGGTGTCCATTCGTTCGCGGACCTGGCGAAGAATGCGGACAAATTCGACAGCAAGATTTATGGCATCGAGCCCGGGGCGCCCGCGAATCAGAACATCAGGAAGATGGTCGGTGACAAGGTATTCGGACTCGGCAACTGGCAACTCGTCGAGTCGAGCGAGACAGGCATGCTCACGCAGGTCGAGCGCGCCGTGCGCGACAGGAAGTGGATCGTGTTCCTCGCGTGGGAGCCGCATCTGATGAACACGAAGTTCAGGTTGAGCTATCTCGACGGCGGCGACAAGTACTTTGGACCGAACTTTGGCGGCGCCACGGTCAATACCGTGACGCGCAGCGGGTATGCCGGTCAATGCCCGAATCTCGGCCGTCTGTTCAGGCAACTCACCTTCAATGTCGATCTGGAAAACGGCGTGATTACCGAAGTGCACGAGAAGAAGGCCGGTGTCGACGCTGCCGCAACCGACGCGTTGAAGCGCCACCCTGAACTATTGAAGTCGTGGCTCGACGGTGTGAGTACGGTCAATGGCGCGAATGGTTTGCAAGCGGTTCAAACTGCGCTCGGCGTGAAATAGCAGCGGTATCCGTTGTGCCGAAATCGCGGCGTTTCTTAAGTCGCCGAGCGACAGATTTATGTCGCTTCCGCGCGACTCGTCATGAATCTGGACCCGTATTCTTGGTTCGTCCGATTTAACGTTCAAAGATAAAGCGTGTCATGCCGCGCGCGCCTTGATCGCGTGCCGCAGGGATCGCTATATCCGGCGAAATACACAGGCAAAGAGCGGGGAGAAGCGTATGAAGAAGAGCAATGTGTTGGGTCTGTCGGCACTCGCTATGGCAGCCGGCGCCGTCTGTGCGCCAACGGCCGCATACGCGCAAAGCAGCGTCACGCTGTATGGCATTCTGGACGCGGGCGTTACCTATGTAAGCAACGCGGGCGGCTCCCACCAGGTCAAATTCGACGACGGCATTTCATATGGCAACCGCATCGGCTTCAAGGGCGTAGAAGATCTCGGTGGCGATTGGCAGGCGGTGTTCGTGCTCGAATCGGGCTTTCACCTTGGCAATGGTCAATTGGCATTCGGCGGCGCTCAATTCGGACGGCAGGCCTATGTGGGTTTGAAGAACAGCTGGGGCACGCTGTCGCTCGGCAACCAGCTCGACATGACCGAGGAGTTCGTCTACCTGTACAACATCTCGGCGTGGGCGAGCGGCTATGCGATCCATCAGGGCGACTTCGACCGGATGAATGGCGACCGGCTGCCGAATTCAATCAAGTTCCTATCGAATGATTTCTCCGGCTTGACGTTTGGCGGCATGTACTCGTTCGGCAATACCGCGGGCGATTTCCATGAGAAGAGCGCGTGGAGTGTCGGCGCGCACTATGAGCACAACGCGTTCAACATGGGCGCCGCGTATACGCAGTTGAACGACCCATACGGCATCTATGCGTTCGATCCGTTCGCGATGCTCGGCGTGCATACCTTCCTCGGCCAGCCCACGGTCTCCGTCGATCCGGCGACGGGCGCGATAACGGACCTGTATAGCGCGTCGTCGTTTCCGGTCGACCGGCAAGGGGCGTTTGCGATCGGCGCGGCCTACACGATCGGCAAGGTGATGCTGAGCGGCAATTTCACGTACACGACCATCAACGGCTTAGGGCAGACCTCGCATATGCAGGTCTACGAAGGCGGCGCCGCGTACACGTTCACGCCTGCGCTCCTGCTATACGGCGGCTACCAGCACACGCGATTCGAAGGCAATCACTGGAATCAGGGTTCGCTCGGCCTGCATTACCTGTTGTCCAAACGCACCGACGTTTACCTCTCCGGCGATTATCTGCGCGCGTCGGACGGCGTGAACGCGGTGATCGGCTATAGCTTCACGCCGTCGAGTTCCAGCACGCAGGCCGATGTGCGGATCGGCATGCGGCATTCGTTCTGATACTGCGTCATGCGAGATCAGCAAGCCGTCGCTTCAGCGTTTCAATCAATGCGCGCACTTTCGCCGGGGGATGGCTGGTGGGCGGAAACACGGCCTGGATACTCGCGGCATCGGCTGCCCAGTGCGGCAGCAGACGAACCAGCCGCCCCGTCTCGATGTCATTGCCGATCGAAAAATCCGTCAGCAAACCGAAGCCGCCGCCCGCGAGCGTCGCTGCGCGGCACGCGTCGGCGGTGTTCACCAGAAACGCGTTTTCGCATCGCACGCTGTCCGTTGTGCCGTCGTCGCGCCGCAACTCGAGCGCCAATGGGTGCGGCAACACCGTCAATGCGCAAAAGGGCAGCGCTGCCAGGTCGGCCGGTGTTCGCGGTGTGCCCCAGGTGTCGATGAACGCCGGGCTCGCGACGATCCATTTGACGAAGCTGCCAAGCTTCACTGCCCGGTAATTCGAATCCGCGAGCCGGCCCAGGCGAATCGCGACGTCGATACCGTCGGCGATCAAGTCCACGTATTGGTCGCTGCACAGCAATTCGACGTCGAGTTGCGGATGTTCGCGGCGCAGTTCGACCAGTGCGGGCGCCACCACCAGCGCGCCGTAATCGATCGGCGAACTGACGCGTAACGTGCCGCGCACCGGCGCGCTCTCTCCGCTAACCGCATTCAGCGCTTCTTCGGCCGCGCGCAGAATCTTCACGCTCGCTTCGTAGAACGCGCGGCCCGCTTCCGTGACGCCGAGCCGCCGCGTCGTGCGCACCAGCAGACTCGCGCCCACTTCCGCCTCCAGCCGTTGCATGTGCGTGCTGACCATGGTTTTGGCGAGTCCCAGGCGGGCGGCGGCAGCGGTCAGCGAGCCGGCGTCGACGACCGCGACGAAGATCGCCAGACGATTGAGGTTTACGTCACGTACGTCGGCCATGGTCGATTGTCCATCTTCGATTGAATGTGTTTCCGGGATTATCGGGCTTCCGCGAGCGACCGCGCGCACCTATGCTGGCGACGTACCCCATCGAACTCCGGAGTCTGACATGCCTGCTGCCCAACCCGCCCAACCTATTCGACTGTATACGACGCTGCTGTCCGGGCATGGGCATCGGGTGAAGCTGTTTCTGTCGCTGCTCGATCTGCCGTTTGAAGTCGTCGAATTGAACATGAAAGCCGCCGATAACCGCAAGCCGGAATACCTGGCGCTGAACCCGTTCGGCCAGGTGCCGACGATTCAGGACGGCGACGTCACGCTGTTCGATTCGAATGCGATTCTCGTCTATCTGGCGAGGCGTTACGGCGATGCCTCGTGGCTGCCGGACGATCCGCTCGGCGCCGCGGCGGTGCAGCGCTGGCTCTCGCTTGCCGCGGGGCAGATTGCGTATGGGCCGTGCGCCGCGCGGCTCGTGACGGTATTCGGCGCGCCGAACGATCATCAGACCGCGAAGAACATCGCCGTCAAACTGTTCGACGTGATCGAACAGGAACTGGCCGGCAAGCCTTTTGCGGCGGGTGATCATGTGACGATCGCCGATATTGCCGCGCATACCTACATCGCCCACGCGCCGGAAGGCGGTGTGTCGCTGGAAGCGTATCCGAACATTCGTGCATGGCTGCGTCGTGTGGAGGCGTTGCCGCGTTTCATTGCGATGCCGGCGACCAGGGCGGGTCTGGTCGCCGCGTGAGCCGTGCATGACCTTTGGCTGGAGTCCGACCATGTCCGCTTTTGTTTCACTGAATGGCTGGGGCGTCGACGCGTCGCCGTTTCACGCGGGCGAGGTGGCCGCGCAGCAGCGCGCGGGGGTGACTAGCCAGGCGGAATCGGCTGGACGTCGCGGGATTCGGCGTTATATGCCGGAGCAGCATCGACAGTTTTTTGCCGAGCAGCCGTTCATGGTGTTCGGTGGCGTCGATGCGAACGATCAGCCGTGGGCGACGCTGCGGGCGGGCAAGCCGGGCTTCGTGTCGTCGCCGGATGCGAAGACGCTGCGCATCGACGCAGGCGTGCTGCCCGGCGATCCGCTCGCGGGGCACTGGCAGCCAGGCGCGATGATCGGCGGGCTTGGGTTGCAGCCGCAGACGCGGCGGCGTAACCGGATCAACGGCGTGGTGAGCTTGGTGGAAGGCGAAACGCTGCTCGTCGACGTGACGCAGAGCTTCGGCAATTGTCCCAAGTACATCCAGAGCAGAACCCCGACTTTTGTTGAACCGGGTGCGCCGTTGCCTTCCGAGCCGCAAGTCGCTGCACAACTCGGCGACGAGGATCGTGCCTTGATCATGCGCGCCGATACGTTTTTCATCGCGAGCGCCAACCTCGGAGAAGAGGCGGGGCTCGCGCGCGGTGTCGACGTGTCGCATCGCGGCGGTGCGCCTGGCTTCGTTCGTGTCGACAACGCAGCCACGCTGACGACCCCGGACTACAGCGGCAATCGCTTCTTCAACACGATCGGCAATCTGCTCCATGATCCGCGCGCGGGTCTGCTGTTCATCGACTTTGCGACGGGCGATCTGCTTTATCTCGCGGTGCGGGCGGAAGTGATCTGGGACGGCGCGGAACTGGCGGCCTTCGCGGGCGCGGAGCGGCTTGTCCGTTTTCATATCGATGAAGTGCGGCACAGTCGGGGTGCATTGCCGTTCCGATGGTCGGAAGTTGAGTTCGCTCCGCAGTTTGCGGCTGCTGTTCGTCAGCCAATCACGAGTACTTCCTCCTGGCAGAATCTGAAGGTTGCAAAAGTGGTCGAAGAAACGCCGTCGATTCGCTCGTTTTACTTTGAATCGATTGACGGTACGCCATTGCCGCCTTTCAAGCCGGGGCAATTCCTGCAGATTCGTGTGCCGGCGACGGGATCGGGTACACCGCGGGTGCGCACCTATACGCTTTCCGATTCGTACGACGCGCGGCGTTATCGGATCAGCGTAAAACGCGAGGGTGTTGCGTCGAGCTGGTTGCACGATCATCTCGTCGTCGGCAGGCAGATCGAAGCGAAACGGCCCGGCGGCACGTTCATCTACGATGAGGATAGCCAGCGGCCCGCCGTGCTCGTTTCGGCTGGCATCGGCATCACGCCGATGATGGCGATGCTGCATCACGTACTGCATTCACCTGACGGCGGTAAGGCGCGCGCGAAACGTGTGTTCTTTTTTCATGGCGCACGTAGCGATGGCGAACGGCCATTCAGCGCTCATTTGAAAGATGTCGCGATGCGTTATCCGGCGCTTTCGGTGCATCTGTTTGATAGTGGCGCAGGGAGGTTGATGCAGGGCGTGTCGGCCGGGCGTATGAGTATCGACACACTCAAGCGCGTACTTCCGTTCGATGACTATGATTTCTATCTGTGCGGGCCTGAGCAGTTCATGCGCGACATGTACGAGGGACTGCGTGCCCTGAATGTCGCAGATGAGCGGATTCGGTTCGAGGCATTTGGGCCGTCGAGTATCAAGCGCGCGGCTATCAAGCGCGAGATGCCGGCGGCAGAGACAAGCGCGCGCAACGCTGGCACGTTGCCAGTGACCTTTGCGCGGTCGGCGCGCACGATTCAATGGTCGCCGCGCGACGGCAGCTTGCTGGAATTCGCCGAGGCGCACGGTGTCGAAGCGGCGTCGAGTTGCAGGTCGGGTACGTGCGGGACGTGTTCGACGCGGTTGTTGTCGGGGCGGGTTCGGTATCAGGGAGAGGTCGTCGCGGATATCGAACCCGGACATGCGCTTGTTTGTGTGGGACGACCCGCGGAAGACGATGGGGACGCGGGCGTAGTGCTGGATTTATGAGGGGCGGGTGATGGCGTTATTCGGGAACGGGATGCGAGCCCGACGAATTCAGACCCCCGCCACGTGCATTACCAACCGATCCGATGCTTCTCATCGGTTTCCTTGTGACGCCGATCATCGTCGACATGCAGATACTGGCTGGTCGTGGTGAGTGACGCATGCCCCAGGTTGTCGCGCACCAGACGAAGGTCGACCTGCTGATCCGCCATGTTCGATCCCGCGCCATGCCGCAGCCAATGCGCGGAGGCCAGTTCGAGTTGATCAGCTCGCTGCAGGTACGCGTCGCCGCGAGCACGTAGTGCCTGCGCTGCCCCGCTGAAAACCTGCTTGACGATGCGATGCAACGCGGCACGCGTCAGCGGTTTGCGCGACTGACCGACCGGCAGCACGAGCGGCGTGTCTTCGTGCGGCGAAGGCAGTGGCGGCAATCCCTGTTGACGACGATAGGCGGAGAGTTCCGCCATCATTTCCGCCGTTGCAGGCACCAGTCGTTCCTTGTCGCCTTTGCCCAGCACCTCGAGCCACCAGCGATCGACGCCGTTCGCATCGCGACGGCAGAAAAACCGTCCCATCGTGTTGGTGCTCACCTCGGTGATGCGCAAGCCGCCCAGATAGAGCAGGGTGAAGAGCCAGCGCACTCGCACAGCGTGCTCACGCTCGCGATCCGTCTCTTTCGGCATGGCCTGAATCCAGTTTTTGACTTCGCGCCATAGCTCGGGCGAAAGATAGCGGGTGACGCGCGGCTTCGCGCGGCGCGCGCGCTGACGGGACAGCGACAGCGGGTTGCCGGCGAGATAGCCCGCCTGCACGAGCCACGCAAACATCACGTTGAGAATCACCAGCGCCTGACGTTGGCTTGTTGCCGAGAGCGGGCCGTAGAACGGACGCCAGCGCGGATCGCCACGCGGATGTTTGCGCCCGCCGTTTGCCGTCCATTGCGCGCTCGGTTGCGGATCGGTGAGAAAGTGCTGATAGGCGAGCAGGTCCTCGTGCGTGAGCGAAGACAGCGGCTTGCCCAATTGAAGCAGCGCCCACAGCAGCAGGCGCTCGGCTTCCTTGCGGTAGTTGTCGAAGGTGGTTTTCTTGTCGGCGAAACGGGCAAGCCAGGCGCGAATCGCGTCGAGATCGTGTTGCGCGGCGATCTGGGCGATGACGTTCTGAGCGCGATTGGTGCCGGCGCGGCCATCCAGGTTCGGGGGGATGACCAGCGTGTCAATGGAGCAGGGGGTTGGCAGAAGGGCGGTCACAGAGGACTCGGAGGTGGGAGTGTCGGTTGCGCACGTCGCCACGCATATTTTCAACATTATAGCCGTAATGTCAAATTAACTGGCCGGTAGCGTTGTATATATTGCGAAATACGTTGTATTACCAATGTATTAAGCCATGCGGCGAGCGGCCTGACGCGCCGAACGACGCGGATAGGTAGAGGGATTGAGGCAAAAAGGGACGCTCGCAACCGGAGCCGCAAACATGAGGGAGGAGCTTCTCCGACAGAGCACGTTGGCGCGATTCTCAAGTTGCCGGCGATGACGAGAAACGACGCCTGTTTGCCGCAGGCTAATGCTAGCCCTCTAGTGAACAGGCGCGCCAAACCCGATCGGCGAACCTGCGGATGACTCATCTGGCCACCGTTGCCTCACCGGATAGTGCGACATGCGGCGGCACGAGAAACAGCGCGCAAAGCAGACTGCCGATGCCCATCAGCGCGATCACGCCGCCCATCGGCCACGGCGTGCCGTCGGCGAAGATACCGACTAGCGCCGATCCGAGGATGCCGGTGCCGAACTGGCTCGCGCCGATGAGTGCCGACATCGCGCCGGCGCGTGCGGGGAATATAGCCAGCGCACCCGCAATCGCATTGGCGACGATGAAGCCCGCCGCCGAGACGAACAGGAAGAGGGGAATCACGAGGCCTGCCAGGCCGCCCCAGCCGGTCCATGCATCGAGCGCCAGCAGCACGCCCGCGAGCGCCGCGCCGAGCGTGCCGGCCCGCATCAGCCGGTCGCTGCCGAAACGCCGCACCACCCTCGCGTTGATCTGGTTCGTCAGCATGATGCCGACGATACCGACGGCGAACAGCACGCCATAGAACTGTGGCGACACGTGGTAAGCGGTGATGTACGCGAACGGCGTGCCGGCGATATACGCATACAGCCCGCCATAGAAGAATCCACCCGTGCCCGCGTAGCCAAGCACCCGGCGATGCCTCAACAATGCGCCGTAAGCGGCGAGTGCGCGCCCGAGCGATTCATGATTGCGGCGCGCCGCAGGGAGCGTTTCCGGCAGTGCGCGCAGCGCGGCGAGCGTCGCCAGTCCCACGGCGACCAGGGTCCAGAAAATCGCCCGCCACGACGCGACGTGCAGGATCAGGCTGCCCACGCTCGGCCCCAGCAGCGGCGCGACCGCCATCACCGTCATGAGCGTCGACATCATCTGGGCCGCGCGGTGGCCCGTGTAGAGATCGCGCACCATCGCTCGCGCCAGCACGACGCTCGCGCACGCGCCCGCGGCTTGCACGACACGCCAACCGATCAGCATCGGCGCGCTGGTCGATAAGGCACAGCCGGCCGAGCCAATGACGAAGAGTACGAGGCCGATGGCGATCGGCCGGCGGCGGCCGTAACGGTCGCCAATGGGTCCCCACAGCAATTGCCCGAGACTGAAGCCGATCAGATAGCCGGAGATCGTCAGCTCGACCGCGCCGGCGTCGGCGCGCAGCGAGAGCGCCATCGCGGGGAGCGCGGGCAGGTACAGGTCCGTCGAGATCGACGCGAACGCCATCAGCAGGCTCAGGATCGCGAGAATGCGCAGGCCGTGCTGATCGGCGGCGAGATGCGCGTCGGCAGGGGCATCGGCGTGCGCAGCACCGGGAGACGTTCTCGGCGACGCAGGGGATCGATTGTTCGACGACATGGTTCGAGATCCGGTTCGGCGTTTCTTTGGCGCCAATGACCGTCCTCCGCCGCCACGGTGGTGCGGCAGCGCAGGAGCACGGGAGCGACGCGGAAAGCCTGCGCGGTTAGCGGTCGACGCGCTGTTGCAGATGGGCCGGATAACGATCGCCCACGACCTTGATCTGCTTCAGTGCGGCTTCGATCGCGGACAGGTCGGCAGCCGACAATTCGAGCGCAGCCGCGCCCACGTTTTCTTCCAGCCGATGCAGCCTGGTCGTGCCGGGAATCGGCACGATCCACGGGTTCTGCGCCAGCAGCCAAGCGAGAGCGATCTGCGCGCGCGTGGCACCCTTGTCAGCCGCGATTTTGCCGAGCACCTCGACGAGGCCCGCATTGGCCGTGCGGTTCTCTTCGGAGAAGCGCGGCACCACGTTGCGGAAGTCCGTGGCGTCGAACGACGTGTTCGCGTCGATCGCGCCGGTCAGGAAGCCCTTGCCGAGCGGGCTGAACGGAACGAAGCCGATGCCCAGTTCCTGCAACGTGGGCAGCACCGTTTCTTCCGGCTCGCGCCACCACAACGAATACTCGCTTTGCAGCGCAGCGACCGGCTGCACGGCGTGAGCGCGACGGATCGATTGCGCGCCCGCTTCGGACATGCCGAAATGCTTCACCTTGCCTTGCGCGATGAGATCCTTGACGGCGCCCGCGACGTCTTCGAGCGGCACGTTCGGATCGACGCGATGTTGATAGAACAGGTCGATACGATCGGTCTTCAGACGCTTCAGCGACGCTTCGGCAACGGCGCGAATGCGTTCGGGCCGACTGTCGAGCGGCTTCTTCGAATCACCGTCCTGAAAGCCGAACTTGGTGGCGATGACGATCTGATCGCGAAACGGCGCGACGGCCTCGCCGACCAGTTCCTCGTTGGCGAAAGGGCCGTAGCATTCCGCCGTGTCGAAGAACGTGACGCCTTGTTCGAAAGCCGACTGAATCAGTTTGATACCGGCGGATTTCTCGGTGGCCGGTCCATAGCCGAAGCTCAAACCCATGCAGCCCAGGCCGAGCGCCGATACTTCGAGACCACTGTTTCCCAGTGTGCGCTTTTGCATATCCATTCTCCTTTCGACAGGTGACGAGCGGGGCGCGCATCCATGGGCGCGCAGAGCCGCATCGCTCGATGATCAATAGGGTGCAGCTTAGGCTGTTGGCCGTTATTCAACAATGCGTCTAGAATTGCATGAGGTTATGAAGGAAATTCACATATGCTGCGTGCCGGTCTGTCCGAACTCACTGCTTTCGTCGCGATTGCCCATCAGCGCAGCTTCAGCGCGGCCGCCCGTACCCTCGGTGTGTCGCCTTCGGCGCTCAGCCACGCCATGCGGGGTCTCGAAGCGAGACTCGACGTGCGCCTGTTCAACCGGACGACCCGCTCAGTCGCGTTGACCGAAGCCGGCGAGCAGCTGCTGCGGCGCGTGGGGCCCGCCATTGCGGACCTCGAAGATGCGGTGAACGAGGTCGCTTCCGCACGTGACCGTCCGTCGGGCTCGATCCGCATCAGTGCGTCCGAGTCGGCCGCGAAGTCGATCGTTCGGCATGTGCTGCCCGGGTTTCTTGCGATGTATCCGGACATTCACGTCGAGTTCGTCGTGGATACCCGGCTCGTGGACATCGTGGCCGATGGCTTCGATGCAGGCGTCCGCGTCGAGGAAGATGTGCCGCGCGACATGATCGCCGTGAGGTTCGGCCCCGCGATGCGATTTGCAGCGGTAGCGTCCCCCGAGTACTTTGCGCGCCATGAGGCGCCCAAAGCGCCGCACGACCTGGCGAAACACCGGTGCATCCGGTTCCGCTTCGAAAGCGGCGCGCTCTATCGCTGGGACCTCGAACATCACGGCAAAGGCGCCAGCGTCGACGTGGACGGTCCCATGACGTTGGGCAATATGAATGTGATGGTGGAGGCGGCGCTGGTCGGCATTGGCATTGCCTGGGTGCCCGATCATCTGGTCGCTGAACATCTCGCAGCGGGGCGGCTGATTCGGGTGCTGGCCGAATGGAGTCCTTCGTTTCCGGGATTGTGCCTCTATTACCCTGCAAACCGGCATCCGCCTACCGCGCTCAGACTGTTCGCCCAGGCGGTGAGGGATTGGGCCAACGCCTCTCGCGAATAGCGCGGTCGGGGCGTGGTTCGCTATTGCACGCGTGCGCGCGGCGATTGATGAATCGCATACACAAGGGCATGCACGTGATCAGCCTTTTTCCCTTGGCGCGCCACCTTTAACATGACCTGGGCCTTTCAATTCGCACCATCCGATCGTATCAGCGCCAACCAGGTTACTTCACATCACTGGCGAATGCAGAAGATGCGGATGCTCGAGCGTGTCGGCGATTGCGCGCAGCGCCCCCTCGCATTCGATCCGATTCTTCGAGCCTCCCAGACATACGCGCAGCGCGTTAGGTGGATTGCCGTCGGTCGAGAACGCTGCGGCGGCGACAGCGGCAATGCCTTGGCTACGCAACTGCAGCGCCAGTTCCGAAGCACTCCAGCCGCCTTCGCGAGGAATCGGCAGCCACAGATGAAAGCCGTCCGGATGCGCATCATAGGACGACGCGCCGAGCACGCGAGCGGCAATTGCCTGGCGCGCTTTCGACTCGCTGCGAATCGCGCTGAGCATCTCTTGCGCCGTGCCGTCGGTGACCCACTGTGTGGCGAGCGACACCGTAAATGGACTCGCCATCACCGTGGTCGCGCGCAGCGCGCCTGCCAGGCGCTGTGCCTGACGTGGAGTCGGCGCGTGCAGATACGCGACGCGCAACCCGGCCCCCAGATTTTTCGACATTCCCGTCATGTAGTAAGTCAGCTCAGGCGCGAAACTCGCCAGCGTGGCCGGTGCTTGCTGCGGCAACATCGCATATGCATCGTCCTCGATGATCGGGACGCTATAGCGCAATGCCACTTCGGCCAGCGCCTCGCGCCGCCTGTGCGTAAGCGTCAGCGTGCTCGGGTTTTGCAGCGTCGGATTGCAATAGAGCGCGCTCGGCTTGTCGGTCTTGCAGAGCGCTTCGAACGCATGCGCCAGCGGCCCTTCGTCGTCGCGCGCGAGCGCCTGCAAACGCACCCCCAGTTGCGCTGCGATGGCCTTGATGCCCGGATAGGCGAGCGTGTCGAGACAGATCGATGCACCTTGGCGCGCCAGCTGTGAGACGAGTGCGACGAGCGCGCTGTGAATGCCCGGACACACCAGCACGTTGTCCTGCGAGCAATGAGTGAGGCGGCGCTTTAACCACTCGGTGCCCGCCGCCTTGTCGGCCGGCGTGCCGCCGAAATCCTGATAACGCAACAGTTGGTACGGGTCGCTATTCGCCATCAGACGCGCGGCGGATTCACGCAGGAGTGCGGCGTGGTCAGCGGGCTCGGGGGGCGTGTTCATCGTCATTTCAATGCTGCTGCCACCGCTTAGCGGCAGCGTCGCGGTTCGGCCGCGCACGAAGGTGCCGCTGCCGGCGCGCGAATCGAGCAGGCCGCGCTTTTTCGCCTCGGCATAGGCGCGCGCCACGGTCGTGTAGTTCAGTGCCAGTTCGTCGGCCAGTTCGCGCAGGCCCGGCAGTCGGTCGCGCGGGCGCAGGCGTCCGGTCGCGAGATCTTCTTCTATCAGATCCGGGATCGCGAGATAGGCCGGTTTGCGGATTTCAGCAAGACGTCTGATCCAGTGGTGAGTCGGACTGCTCATGGTGTTCATGGAAATCGAAGGCCTTTGGGAAAGACATCACGCATGTGCGAATCAGCGCTGGAAAGTGATCGCATCGCGTGCTCTGTTTGATCGGATTGGTTGGATGGGCAACTGGGTCGAGCGTGGTGAATGGTTGCACCGGAACAGCGTATTTTCACCATCACGACCGCACCTGGCTGGTGCGATCGACGCCTGCCCGGCCGGGCCCGTTGGCCGATCTCGCTGCATGCAACCTTCGGGCCAGAAAATTTTTCGGGACGCCTCGCGAATGATTGTCTAGTTGATCGGAAAGTGATCGCATTGGTGGCGACCGTCATTGGCATGGCCGTTGCGTTAGTGGGTTCGGCGCAAACGTAAAGGGGCGCCTTGATATGACGCTTCATTTCCCCGTCCGGCAAATCACATTGGAGAGTGCCATGCCAGTTGTCAACAAACCGCTGCATCAGAAGGGCGATTACCTCGTCGACTACGAAGAGAAAGTCTTCGAGGACGTGAAGGCCGAGCCAGGCGAAAAGGCGCTCGTCACGTTTCATACGGTGGCGTTTGAAGGCTCGATCGGCTTCGTCAATCTTCTGCAAGCCACCCGTCTGCAGCGCAAAGGTTTCGAAACCTCGGTACTGCTCTATGGCCCGGGCGTGACGCTAGGTCTGCAACGCGGTTTCCCAACGCTCGGCGACGAAGCGTTTCCGGGTCATCTGAACTTCAACAAGCAACTGATGAAGTTCATGGAAGAGGGCGGCAAGGTGTATGCGTGCCGCTTCGCATTGCAGGCGCTGTATGGACATGGCGAAGCGTCGCTGATCGAAGGCATTCGTCCGATCAGTCCGCTCGACGTGCTGGACATCCAGCTTCTGCATCGCAAGGACAACGCACTGATCATCCACACCTGGACGGTCTGAGTACAGGCGGCCACCACCATGTCTGAAAAACGCATCGTTCGTGCCGCCGCAGTCCAGATTTCACCGGACTTCGAGCGCAGCGACGGCACGCTGAACAAGGTTTGTGAGGCGATCGACCAGGCGGCGCGCGAAGGCGTGCAACTGATTGTGTTTCCCGAAACCTTCGTACCGTATTACCCGTACTTTTCGTTCGTGCGGCCACCGGTTGCCTCCGGCGCCGACCACATGCGGCTTTACGAAGAAGCGGTGGTGGTGCCCGGCCCCGTGACGCAGGCGGTGGCCGAGCGTGCCCGCCTGCATCGCATGGTCGTCGTGCTCGGGGTGAACGAGCGCGATCACGGCAGCCTGTACAACACGCAGCTGATCTTCGATGTGGATGGGCAATTGTTGCTCAAGCGCCGCAAGATCACGCCGACGTTCCATGAACGGATGATCTGGGGGCAAGGCGATGCGGCGGGACTGAAGGTCGTGCAAACCGGCGTGGCACGCGTGGGTGCGCTCGCCTGCTGGGAGCACTACAACCCGCTCGCCCGCTACGCGTTGATGACGCAGCACGAGGAAATTCACTGCAGCCAGTTTCCGGGCTCGCTGGTGGGGCCGATTTTCGCCGAGCAGATTGAAGTGACGATCCGCCATCACGCGCTCGAGTCGGGCTGCTTCGTCGTGAACGCAACGGGGTGGCTGACCGAAGCGCAGATTGCATCTGTCACGAGCGATACAAATCTGCAAAAGGCGCTGCGTGGCGGCTGCAATACGGCAATCGTGTCACCTGAGGGGCAGCATCTGGCTGCGCCGCTGCGTGAAGGCGAAGGCATGGTGATCGCCGATCTCGACATGGCGCTGATCACCAAGCGCAAACGCATGATGGATTCGGTCGGCCACTATGCGCGGCCCGAATTGCTGAGCCTCGCCATCAACCAGCGGCCGGCTACGACAGTGTCGCCGATGCCGTCGCCGGGCAACGCGGGGAACGCCTCGTCCAGCACCGATTTCAACTCAACCATGGGATGCCGCGATGAATACCAGCGAGACCTTGCCGGCCGCGAGCCGGCAATTGATGACTGAATTGCAGTCGGTCGGCTTGCGGCTGGCCGATCCTGGTGCCGGCGTCGCCAGCCGGCGCGGCGGCGCGGGACCGTCCGATCACAAGGCAGTGACGGTGGATGGCGTGACCATCATGGTGCCGGTGCATACGAACACGGCGTGGCATTCGCCGTTCGTCGCCGCGCCTGCCGATGCAGACGGCACCAGCGCACTGTTGCGTGGCACGATTCCGATTGCGAATATCAGCTTTCCAAAGGCGCCGCGCTTTTACGCCATGCAGACGCTCGACGGCGTGCCGTACTCGCACATCGCAACGCTGCACAGCGCCGATGTGCTGGCGACCACCGTGCTGCAAACCTGCATTCGCTATGAGAGCCGCCGCAAGACGTGCAAGTTTTGCGCGATCGGTCAATCGCTTGCTGCGGGCCGCACGATTGCGCGCAAGACACCGGAGCAGCTCGCAGAAGTCGCGCGTGCGGCGGTGCTGTTGGACGGTGTCAAGCATATGGTGCTGACTACCGGCACGCCGCCCACCAGCGACCGTGGCGCGCAGATTCTCTGCGAGAGTGCGTTCGCGATCAGGGCCGCGGTCGATCTGCCGATCCAGGCGCAATGCGAACCACCGGACGACGATCAATGGTTCACGCGCATGAAGGCAAGCGGCATCGATACGCTCGGCATGCATCTCGAAGTGGTGACGCCGTCGTTGCGCGAACGCATCATGCCGGGCAAATCGGGCGTGCCGCTGTCGCGCTACATGGACGCGTTCAAGGCGGCGGTAGCCGTATTCGGGCGGGGGCAGGTGAGCACCTATATCCTCGCGGGACTCGGTGACACTGCCGAAGCGATTCTCGCGATTTCGCGCGAGTTGATCGACCTCGGTGTGTATCCGTTTGTCGTGCCATTCGTGCCGATCAGCGGCACGCCGCTTGAAGATCATCCGGCGCCGTCGCCGGAGTTCATGAAGTCGGTGCTGCAGCCGCTCGGCTCAATGCTCGCTGCGGCCGAAATGCGCTCAGCGGACATCAAGGCCGGCTGCGGCAAATGCGGCGCGTGCTCGTCCCTGTCTTCGTACGAGGTGTGATCATGTTTGGCGAAGCGATTGCGGGGGCATCGGGTGAACTGACCGACCACGATGTTGCGCCGGCGTTTTACACGCCGGCCGAATACCGGATCAAGTGGACCACGCTGCAGTGGGAAGCCGATGAAGCCTACAGGCTGCGGCGCGCGGTGTTCTGCATCGAGCAGGGCATCTTCGTCGGCGACGACCGCGACGAGATCGACGAGCGTGCACAGCAACTGGTCGCGGTGAGCTGTATTGCCGGGATGCCGGAGCAGGTGGTCGGCACGGTGCGGATCCATCAGGAAAAGCCTGGCGTCTGGTTCGGTTCGCGGCTCGCCGTGCACGCTGCGTTTCGCCGTCACGGCAAGATCGGTGCGACGCTGATCCGTCTCGCCGTGACGAGCGCGCACGCGCTCGGCTGTCAGACATTCCTCGCGCATGTGCAGAGCCAGAATGTGCCGCTGTTTCGCCGTCTGCGTTGGGATGTACTTGCAGAGGAAAGGATGCTCGGCCGTCCGCATCATCTGATGCAGGCGCAGCTTCAGCACTACCCGCCGTGCACGACACCGCGCAGCGGCTTTGTCACGCAATCGCGGAGCGGGTCATGAGTCTGGCGGATCTGGTCACGGGTTTGCGCGAAAGCCGCGGCTTTCGGCACAAGACCGATATTGCCGGCGTCGTGTCGTCGCTGGCGCGCCATCTGCCGGGCGGTGCCGGCGATCTCGGGCAGGCAGTGGCGGTAGGCGACGATTGCGCGGCCTTGCCGGATGGCGACGCTTACCTGTTGTTCGCCATCGAAGGCATGGTCAGCGACTTCGTGCAGGCGATGCCCTGGTTCGCCGGCTACAGCAGCGTGATGGTCAACGTCAGCGATATCTATGCCATGGGCGGGCGGCCGCTCGCGGTCGTGGATGCGCTGTGGAGCGACGGCGTCGACGCGGCGCACGAGGTGCTGGCGGGCATGGTGGCCGCCTCCGTGGCGTACGGGGTGCCGATTGTCGGTGGACACACCAATGCGCGAAGCGATCAGGCGCAACTGGCCGTGTCGATTCTGGGTCGCGCTAACGCGCTGTTGTCGAGTTTCAACGCGAGACCGGGCGACCGCCTTCTGATGGCGGTCGATCTGCGCGGCCACTTCGAGGAACCGTATCCGTTCTGGAATGCCTCAGTCGGCGCGCCGGCTGCGCGTCTGCGCGACGACCTTGAGCTACTGCCGCAGTTAGCCGAAAACGGGCTGTGTGATGCAGCGAAGGATATCAGCATGGCGGGTACGCTGGGCACGGCATTGATGTTGCTCGAATGTTCGCAGGTCGGCGCTCGCATCGATCTCGATGCGATCCCGAAGCCGGCTGACGTGCCGCTCGCGCGTTGGGTCACCGCGTTTCCGAGTTTCGGCTACCTGCTTTCGGTGCGTGAAGCGTACGTCGAAAGCGTGCAGGCGCGATTTGAGGCGCGCTCCCTCGCCTGCGTGGAGATTGGCACGGTAGACGCAACGCGCGAGGCGCTCGTCCATCGCGGTGACGATGTGGCAGTGTTGTGGGACTTCAGCGGCGAGTCGTTTATCGTCCCGGCCGATCAGGTGCCGCGATGAGCACGGACGCATTGCGGATCGCGCTGTTGACGCACTCGGTCAATCCGCGCGGCGGCGTTGTGCATACCCTCGAACTGGCGAGCGCACTCAGTGCGCAAGGACATGACGTCACGGTGTTTGCACCGGCTACGAACGGCGAGACGCTATTTCGCACGCCGCCATGCCGCGTGGTGTACGCGCCGGTCACGGACTCGCAGGCAGGCACCGTTGCGCTGGTCGATGCGCGCATCCGCGCATTGAAGCGGAGTGTGCGGGCGCACGGCCCGATGGCCTTCGATGTCTTGCACGCCGAGGACAGCATCAGCGGCAATGCACTCGCCGAGCTCAAGGGGGAGGGTGTGATACGCGGTTTCGCGCGCACCGTGCACCACCTCGATCACTTCGACGATCCGCGTCTTGCGGCATGGCAAGTACGCGCGTACCGCGACGCCGACCAGGTTTTCTGTGTGAGCGACACGTGGTCACGCGAGATGCTAGCTCGTGACGGAATCGCTGCGGTCACGGTGTCTAACGGCGTCGACACAGCGCGTTACACCTCGCAGGCGCTACCCGCAGACGAGGCGCTCAGGCAACGGCTAGGACTCGGAGCGGGGCCGCTTATCCTCGCGGTGGGTGGCGTCGAAGCGCGCAAGAACACGCTCGCGCTGCTGGATGCGTTTGCCCTGGTGCGCCGCGCCTTGCCGCTCGCCCAGCTTGTCATCGCGGGCGGCGCCAGTCTTCTCGATCACAACGCGTACACGCAGCGTTTTATCCGGTGCGCGGCGCAACACGGTTTGTCCATCGGACCGCACGAAAGCATCGTGGTCACAGGGCCGCTCGAAGATCCCGCGATGCCGGCTTTATTTCGGAGCGCGGATGTGCTGGCGATGGTGTCGGTGCGCGAGGGCTTCGGCCTGGTCGTGCTCGAGGCGCTCGCGTGCGGCACGCCGGTGGTGGCGTCGGCGATCGCACCGTTCACTGAATACCTCGACGACGCCACCTGTTTCTGGGCCACCCCCACCGACGCCCACTCGATTGCCGCAGCGCTGCTGTGCGCGATTCGCGGCGATAGTGCGACCGATTTTGCTGATGCGGTGCCTGCGCTGCTTGCCCGCTTTAGCTGGGAGGCTAGCGCCCGCCGTCATGTCGACGCCTATCGCGCGTGGCTCGCACACCAGCCGCTTGCCATTCACCAAGCCATCAGCAAAAGGGGATTTTCTATGCCTGTCATGCACTTCCGGATTCAATGGCCCGACGGGGACGAAGCAAACTGTTATTCGCCGTCGCAGGTGGTCAGCGAGTTTTTTACGCCGGGCCATGCTTATCCGCTCGACGATTTTGTCAGACGCTCGCGCGAGGCGCTCAACATTGCCTCGGAGCGCGTGCGGCAAAAGTACGGCTTTGCCTGTTCGGCGGCGATGGATCAGCTCGCGCAGATCGAACGGGAGGCAGAGCGCTTTCGCAATCGACCCGACGCGACCGTCAAGGTCGTCGAACTGCTCTAAACCCAGGATAAACCGTTGAACCTGGTGCGCCGGACGGCAGCGCCGCGACGGTGAGCCGATTCTTTACTTGCAAGGATGCATCATGTCGAACACAGCGCACTCCGTAAGCGCCGGGACGCGCGAGAATAGGCACTACAGCGTGCTCGTCGTCGGTGGCGGGCAGGCCGGCCTGTCGATCAGCTACTATCTGAAACAGGCTGGAGTCGACCACCTCGTCGTCGAGAAGAACACCCTCACGCACACCTGGCGCAACCAGCGCTGGGACGCGTTTTGCCTCGTCACGCCGAATTGGCAATGCGCGTTGCCGGGATATCCGTACTCGGGCAACGATCCTCACGGCTTTATGAAGAAGGATGAAATCATCGCGTATCTCGACGGCTTCATCGCGATGGTCGAGGCGCCGGTAATCGAGCACACACAGGTCAAACGCGTGCAGCGGCTGGACGACGGCACCTTTGCGGTCGCGACGAGCCAGGGCGATTTCACCGCCGATCAGGTCGTGGTGGCCTCGGGCGGTTATCACACGCCGATCGTGCCGCGCATGGCTGAACGCCTGCCCGCGCAGATCCTGCAGTTGCAGTCGTCGGAATATCGCAACCCGCAGGCGCTGCCCGAGGGCGCGGTGATGGTGGTGGGATCGGGGCAGTCCGGTGCGCAGATTGCCGAGGACCTGCATCTGGCCGGCCGCAAGGTGGTGCTCGCCGTGGGCGAGGCGCCACGCTGTGCGCGCTTTTACCGCGGGCGCGATGTGGTGGACTGGCTGGCCGACATGAAGTACTACGACATGCCGGTGGAAAAGCATCCCTTGCGTGAGGGGGTGCGCGACAACACCAATCACTATGTGACCGGCCGCGACGGCGGACGCGACATCGATCTGCGCAAGTTCGCGGCCGAAGGCATGGAGTTATACGGACGGCTCGAAGACCTGCGCGACGGACGGCTGCACTTCACGCCGAACCTCGCCGCCAATCTCGACGATGCGGACGATACCTATAACCGCATCAATGCGAGCATCGACGGCTTCATTGAAAAGAACGGTATCGATGCACCGCCCGGCGGTGTCTATGAGCCTGTGTGGCAGCCGCCTCACGAGCGTGGGACGCTTGAACTCGCAGGCAGTGGCATTACATCGATTATCTGGTGCATTGGCTTTACGCCGGACTTCAGCTGGATCGACGCCCCCGTGTTCAACGGCCGCGCTTATCCGGCGCACACGCGAGGCATCACGCCGGTTGAGGGACTCTACTTCATCGGCTTGCCGTGGCTGCATACGTGGGGCTCGGGGCGTTTCTCGGGGATCGCGCGCGATGCCGACTACGTGGCGCAGGCCATTCTCGCAAGCCTCCGTGAGCGAACGTCCTCTTGCGACACTGTAGAGCCTTGACGCGCATGCAGCAAACGACAGAGCGCTATCGCGCCGGGATGCCACAACTGGCCTATACAGGGCTGTCCGAAAACTGGCTGATCAAGGAATGCGGACATCGCCACTGGGAGGCGCTGGCGGGAGATGTGGGCCGGCGCGCACCGGATTTCGTCGATGACGACGGGAGCAAATCGTACGCGGCCTTCACCGCAATCAGATTGACGGGGGCAACGCTCCACGCAATCGGTGAGAACGACGACTTCGAACTCGGTACTGGGCTTTGCCGAACCGGTCCGGCTCGCCACTTTAGCCGGCACCGCCTGCTTTCGCGCAATGGCGAGTGCGCCATCGTGTCGATGTCGTCGACGTTCGTGCGGCGGCATGAGGTGCGAAACAACCGTTCAGTGACACGCGCCAGGTTCGCGGCAATGGGAGGCCCGACACCGACTCCTCCGGCAGACGCAGTGGACATGGCGCGGCGCGGCAAACAGTTTCGCGCCGGGCAGTGGGACGAGCGGTTGCCCTTCACCCGCGCCGATCGTGCCGGGAGCGACTGGATCGAATTTCTACCATGTCCGAACAACGATTTTAACGGTGCGGATTTTCTCTACTTTGCAAGCTTTCAGTCTTTTGTTGACCGTGCCGAATGGCAGCGCCACCGGTTCCACGAGCCACCGGTTATCGCAGGCCGCGAGTTGTTCTTCTACGGCAACATTAATGTTGGTGACACCCTTGGACTGCGCGTGGTCGCGGAGCAAAAGGATGAACACGGCCTCGTCCATTGGTGCGAGCTTCGTCGCGGCAGCGATCAGCAGAAGATTGCCGACGTAGTAACCAACAAGCATTGGAGGCAACGATGAACCGCGAGGGCGATATGCGCGGCGACCGTGGCTTCGCCGATGAAAGTCGCGATGCGGGACGGCACTCGCCCAGTGCGGTAGCACTTAAAGCGCTGTATACGGCGAGCGATCTCGAGGGGGTGTCGCATCTCGGCAGTCGGCCCGGTGAGGCGCCCTTCGTGCGAGGGCCCCATGCGTCGATGTATACGCAAAAGCCGTGGACGATCCGTCAATACGCAGGCTATGCGGACGCAGCCGATTCGAATCTTGCATTCCGGACGGCGCTTGCCGAAGGGGCGCAGGGTTTATCGGTTGCCTTCGATCTGCCGACGCATCGGGGCTACGATTCGGACGATCCTGCCGCGGTGGCCGATGTCGGCATGGCTGGAGTCGCAATCGACAGCGTCGAGGACATGAAGCGCCTGTTTCGGGAGATTCCGCTCGATCGGGTGTCGGTCTCGATGACGATGAGCGGCGCTGTACTACCCGTCCTGGCTGCATTCATCGTGGCAGCGCAAGAAAGTGGCATGCGCACGGAGGCCCTGACGGGTACGATCCAGAATGACATCCTGAAGGAATACATGGTGCGCAATACCTGGATATTCGCGCCGGAGCCGTCTTTACGGATCGTCGCGGACGTCGTCGAGTATCTGGCCGAACGCGCGCCGCGCTTCAATGCAATGTCCATCTCAGGCTATCACTTTCAGGAAGCGGGCGCGGACGCGGTACTCGAACTCGCGCTGACGCTGTCCAATGCGCGCACCTACGTCGATGCCCTGGTGAAGCGTGGCATGAATGTCGAGCGCATCGGCGAACGGCTGAGTTTCTTCTTTGGCGTTGGCACGGAATTCTTTGTGGAAGTCGCCAAACTTCGCGCCGCTCGGGTCCTCTGGGCCGGAATAATGAGCGAACTGGGTGCACGTGAGGCTCGCGCGCAAGCTTTGCGCATGCATTGCCAGACGTCGGGATGGTCGCTCACTGCACAGCATCCACAGAACAACATCGTCCGCACGACGATCGAGGCGATGGCCGCCGTGTTCGGCGGCACCCAGTCGCTGCATACCAATGCGTACGATGAGGCGCTTGCACTTCCAGGCGCGGATTCAACAAGGCTCGCGCGCGACACGCAGTTGATCATGCAGCATGAGATGGGTCTGTGCGATGTTGTCGACCCGTGGGCCGGCTCGTACATGATGGAGTCGATTACCGACGATATTGCCCGGCGCGTGCGTGATCTGATGACTCAAATTGCCGCGCAAGGAGGCGTCGTCGAAGCGATCTGCTCGGGTTGGGTACAGCAGCGCATTCACGAAGCCGCAACACGCACGCAGGCGCGGATCGATGCAGGGCAGCGTGTCGTCGTGGGTGTGAACCGGTTTCGATCACCGGATGCGGATACACCGTCTAACTGTCTCGAGATCGACGGTCGGCGGGTTCGTGCCAGGCAAGTTCGGCAGCTTGCAGAACTGAAAGCAGGGCGCGACGATACCCTGGTCTCGCACGCTCTGGCGGCGCTAGCTGCCGGTGCGCGTGACGGCACCGGCAACCTGCTCGCCCTCACCATCGAGTGTGTCCGCGCGCGCGCGACAATCGGCGAATGCACGCGTGCGCTGGAGGCTGTCTGGCCGCGCTACAGGATGCCGAATCGTTTTAGCAGCGGAATTTACGGACAAGCGAGGATGGCCGATGCGGCATGGCATGACGCATGCAATCGTGTCAGTGCTCTCGCCGCGCGCCTCGGACGCATGCCCAGGGTGCTCATCGCGAAGGTGGGGCAGGACGGCCACGATCGGGGTGCAAAGACCGTTGCGGCGGCGTTGGCCGATGCCGGATTCTACGTGTCGCTCGGCGCGCTGTTCCGCTCGCCCGCAGAGGTGGTCGACGACGCCATCGCAGCGAAGGTGGATGTCGTCGGCATTTCGTCCCTATCGGGTGCGCATCTTGACCTTGTTGGCGAGGTCGTGCGCACGCTGCGGGTCCGTCGACCGGGCGCAGCGGTTGTGGTTGGCGGCATCATTCCGGACGAGCACGCATTATTGCTCAAACGCAATGGCATTTATGCGGTGTTCGGACCAGGGGCAACGATGGAGTCGATTGTGGCGAGCTTGGTCGAAACCGCCGAGCTGGCACTGGCATCGACATTGGCATCGGCCATTACGAGGTGATGTCCGATATTCGGCCCAAGGGCGTCTCGTGACGCAAGCGCGCTAGAAAGTCACCTTGATCAGAGGTGGGCTGTGAGCGGGAATCGTGTCTGTCTGAATTTTTGATAGACAAATGTCCGCGACGTATAAAACCGAGGTGATGGCGGAGGTTGTGCAACCGCCGCGACGTCAGCGGCATTGCAAGGAGTTCAAGGCGCGCGTGATCCGTGCGGCGATGCAGCCGAACGTGTCGATCGCGGCGATAGCGCCTGCCGTCTGAACGCCAAACGTATCAGCGCCGCGCTGTAAACATAGGTGGCTCGAATCGACATCCGAATTAGGCAGCGTGCATCGCACGCTCCTGAAAACAGCTTCCACATCTGGATTTCGGCTGTGAGGTCACTTTGCTGCCGCGATGTGTGCTGGTCAGCCGTTATCGCAAGATGCGTATGTTAAATGACCGCGGTCGGCTGCGTTAGCGAAATTAATGAACATTATCAGCGTGATTTGCGAACTTCAGCAAATTATGTAAGCGTCATCAGCAGATTGGCGAGTTCGACCGGCATATCTACCATCACGTCGTGACCGCACGGTACCTTGGAGACGCGCCAACCCGCTTTTCCGCTACTCTGCCTGGCGAAATACCGAAAGGGACTTGGATCCCAGCCTTCGGCAAGAATGAACAACCGATCCTCGATCGCCGATCCGCGTCCAGCAAGAAGGATTTGACTCTCGAATGTGGCTAGTGGCTGAGGTGAGCAACGGCGGTCGACCCATGCATGGTTCTTCGGCGCTACGTTGAACGCCGCTGCTGGGACTGGCTGTGTCAAACCACTGTTATCGGTCATCGCGCTCGCTCGAAAGGCCGATAGAAATGCAGCGGCGTCCTCTTTGGATAGCGCAACTTGAAGGCAGTCGTTGAGCGACTGCGCATGCTCGGGGACGAACGCGTCCAGGTAGACCAGCGACTTGATGCGATCGCTCATGCGGTCGGCCACACCGGTAATAACCATGCCACCGTAGGAGTGCCCCAGGAGGATAACGTCGGAGAGCTCCTCGGCCTCCAGGACGCCGCACACATCGCGGATGTGCGTTTCCAGCGTGATGTTCTGGTTGTTGAGATGCGCCCGCTCGCCGACGCCCGTGAGGGTGGGGGTGTAGACGGTGTGGCCGGATGCGCGCAACACACGTGCGGTGTCGCGGTAGCACCAGCCGCCGTGCCAGGCGCCGTGCAAAAGCACGAAGGTTGCAGGCGCCTTAGCGGGAGCCCCCTGATTCCTGTGTTCCAATTGCATATCGACTCCAGTTCATTTTTTCAGATACCCGGTTGGGCTCCGTCCGACTTTTGCCCAACCGAGTTGGTAACGAAAGGGTCTTCCGGTTGACCATCACAGTCGACAGCTGACTTCCATGACTGAAATAGGCAGATGGTCAATCAAGAGAAACGCGAAGTGCGGCACCCGTGGACACAAAGTGGTTGGACCACTCTGTGGTACCACTATAAAGAACTCTATAAGGAACGAATTCGTATATGGAAACAATGCCCACGAATGCCTGAAGAGATGCCAGCGACGCGACGAGCGCGCATAAGTCCGCCCGCGCCGCCCTTGCATGGCCTGATGAAGGTGGCGCGGCTTGCGCGCTATTCGGCCCGTCAGGAGAAAAATCGTAGAAGTCGCGTTGCGGTTTCGATGGGCGCCTCCTCGGGCAAGAAATGCCCGCACGGGATGGCGTAACCATCCACCTCGTTCGCCCATCGGCGCCATTTTTCCAGTGGTGAACTCGCCGCTGGCGTCTCTTGTCCCCAAAGAACAAGGACGGGCGCCTCAATGGTTCGGACGCCCTGTTCGGAATCGTCCAATTCACGGTCGAAGGTCCATGCGGCCCGATAGTCTTCGCACATAGCGTGTATCGCATCAGGGTCGCCGATATTTTTCAGGTAGTCGGCGACGTTCGACGGATCGAACCGAAAACCCTTGGACGCATGGGCGCTCAACATAGTCTCGACATAGAAGGCGGGATCGTTGCCGATCATGCGTTCCGGAAACGGCTCATCGAGCGCCTGAAATGCCCAGTGCCAGAAGCGCAATGCCAAATGCCGGTCGAATGCCGCCATCGCGTCGCTCGTCGGTACGATATCGAGCACTGCAAGACGATCAATACGGTCGGGGTGGTCCAACGCAAGACGGTAGGCGACACGGCCTCCGCGGTCGTGTCCGGCCACGCTGAAGCGCCCGAATCCGAGGGCGTTCATTGTCGCTATCTGATCGAGTGCCAACTCGCGCTTCGAGTAGGCCGAGTGATCACCGCCTCCGCGCGGTTTGTCGCTTCGGCCATATCCGCGAAGGTCGGGTACGACCACCGTGAAATGTTCCGCCAGCACCGGCGCGACTGCGCTCCAGCAGACCCGTGTCTGTGGCGCGCCGTGCAATAAAAGAAGTGGCGGACCTGAACCGCCGACGAGCGAATCGATCTCGACACCGTGACCGGGAAGCCGGCGCGATTCGAATCCTTCAATATGACCTGTTTCCATACAACCTCATCACCTGCTGGTTAGCAACGGCGTTTATCTCAGGAAGCGAGCAACTTGAAACGACGATACTTCGCCCCGTCACATCCGTCGCGAACGCTCTCGCGATCTCCGACATTTCAAGTGCGGCCGATTACGCAGTTTCATTCGATATGAACTCGCTCACCGCCTTGGCAAATTCGATAGGCCGCTCTTCGGGAACGTAGTGACCGCAGTCCTCAATGACGATGTCCGAGACGTTCGCCGCGACACGCCGAAGCGTCTGAGCGGAGGCCGGCCCATATCCCCATTGCCCGCCTATACTCAACGCTGGCATGGAAAGCGGTGTCTTGCCCCAGATGACATTGTCTTGCCGGTCGCGCGGCAAGGCCCTGTAGTAACTAAAGGAGCAACGCAAGGCGCCCGGACGCGCGAGGGCCTGGGCGTAGACGTCGATGTCGCCGTTGCTGATCGAGTCGGGATCGAATACGCCAACGGACTCCCGGCGCACGAAGTGGTTCACGAAGAGAAACTCGCGGCCTTCAACGAGCGATTCCGAAATGTCTCCGGCCATGTTGAAGCCGAAATGCCAGCTTCCACCGCGCGATACGTCCATCGCTTCTTCCTGTCCGAACGCCGGAAGACTGCTTTCGACAAAGACGAAGTGGCTGACCGTTTCCGGCCACTGGGCGGCGTAAGCATACGCAACGTGTCCGCCCAGATCGTGACCGACTATTGCCACCCTTTCTATACCCAACGCGTCGATCAACTCGTGAAGCTTTTGCGCGATGGTCTTCTTGTCGAAGCCGGACTCGGGTTTCGAGGAATCGCCGAAGCCGGGGAGGTCGGGCGCGATTACGTCGAACTGCTGACCCAGCAGGGGCATGACACGCCGCCACGCCCAGGATGTTTGCGGCCAGCCATGCAAAAGCAGCACGGTTTGTTTTGCGCCGGCTGCCGTGCTGCGACGATAGGCTAGTCGCCCATCATGCAGGCGGTGAGAGCGAAACGGAATGTTTTCGTGGGTCATCTTCATTCTCTTGCAAAGGTGGCTACATCTTCGATGCTCGACGCTGGCAGGTCGGTGGGTGCACCGTCCGCCGCGAAGAGGCTCTTGATGGAAATGGCGATCACGCCGATTGCCATCGGCACGCAAAGCGCACCGAACACGGCATTGAAGCTCCAGCCGGTCGCAAGCAGAAGGCCACCCGTGGCCGCACCGCTGATGGCGCCGAACCGGCCTATACCCTGTTCCCAGCTCGTACCCGTTGCGCGAACGAACGTGGGATAAAAGCGCGCGGCCAAGGCGACATAGCCCACGTTCAGGCTGTTCATGCAATAGCCCATCGCGCATACGAGCAGACTCGTGGCGATGAACGTCCGCTCGGTGACAGCGATGCACAGCGCGCACAGGCCGGCGGCGACATGCGTTGCACAGAGCACCTTGTGAGGCGAATAGCGGTCCATGCACCAGCCGACAGCCAGCGAGCCCAGTGCTCCGCCGGTCTGGCCGAGCGTCGCGATCAACGACGCGTCGGCGAGGCTCATGCCTGCGTCCTTGATCATCAGCGGCAGCCAGCTATTGATGAGGTAGAGCGTAAAGAGCGTCGCGAATACGCCGACCCATAGACTCACGGTTCCGATGAGATACCCGCGCCCGACGATGATCGCCACCTTGCCTCTGCCGCTGCCCGCCATGTCGTCCGTGGTGCGAATGACCGTGCCGGCAAGCAGGACACCAGGCGCGAGCTTCTGCATGATGCGTTGAACCGCCAGCCTTTTGTCGGAGCGTGTCGCAAGAAATCGGATGGACTCCGGCAACGCCAGCATCATCACGATGCCTAGTGCGATCGGCAGCACGCCGCCGGCGAAGAGAACCGCGCGCCAACCGGATAGTGCGATGAGGATGTTGCTCGCAAGGCCGCCCATCGCACCGCCGATCGCAAAGCCCGCGTACACGAGCGTGATCATAAGGTTGCGATGCCTTGCGGGTGCGTACTCCGATACCAGTGTCGCAGTGTTGGGCATGGAGGCACCCAGACCGAGTCCCGTCAGAAACCGCAGCAGCGCCAGGGTCCATATGTCGTTCGCAAAGGACGACGCAAGACTGAAGAGGCCGAACAGAAAAACTGACGAAACGATGACTGCTTTCCTGCCGAGCCGGTCGCCGATCGGACCTGCCGCGAGAGCACCGACGGCGAGACCGAAAAGCCCGCTCATGAAAACCGGCGATAGCGCGACACGCGCGATCTTCCAGTCGGCGACGAGCGCCGGCGCAACGAACCCCATGGCAGTCGTGTCCATCCCATCGAGGATCAATACCAGCAAACCCAACAGAACGACGCGAATCTGGAAGGAACACAACGGCCGCCCGTCCAGGAATGTCTTGATGTCGATTTTCGATTCGGCTTCCACGCAAGAGTCTCCTCTGATTTTTTTGTTTAATCACCCGCAAAACTGAAACATCGCGTCGATGAAGTGCCCCGGCTGCTCTTCGGCGACAAAATGGCCGGCGTCTGGAATCGATACGCTCGTCACGTTCGATGACACCGTGCCCAGGCGATCGCCGACGCGACCAGCCCAGCGCTTTTGTCCGCCAATCGCAAGAACCGGAAGGTCTTCGGGAAGTCGTCCTGCACTGCGGTTGTCGATTGCGTCCTGAGGGAACTGGCGGTACATCTCCATGGCCGCGCGAAACGCACCAGGATGCTTGTATGCCTCGACATACTCGTTGATGTCAGGAAGGGAGATCGAGCCTCGCCGGAATGTTTGCTGATTGATGAACGAGCTGATGTACACGTGCTCCCGTCCGCCGACGATCAAGGCTTCGGGCAGATCCCGCTTTTGATGAAAGGCAAAATGCCAGACACGCGGATCCGTGATCACCTGATCCCAATCGCCGATACCGGGAATGGTCACATCGATGACCGTAAGGGAACGCGCGGGATAGCGGCTGGCGTAAGCGTAGGCAATCATCCCGCCGATATCATGACCGACGATGTGCGCGGGCTCACCGTGCAGTCCCTCGACGAGAGCGTGGAGATCGGCGGCCATCTCGCGCTTCGTGTATCCGTATGCGGGCTTGTCGGACAAGCCAACGCCTTTGAGGTCCGGCGCGACGACGGTATATCGCTCACCCAGTTCTGCGATGACGCTGTTCCAGCACCACCAATTTTGCGGGAAGCCGTGAATGAGGAGCATCAGCGGCGCGGAGCCGGGCGCCTTGCCGCCGATCACATAATGCAGATTGACATCGTCCACGATTGCGGACCGATGCTCGAACGACGAGGGCATCTGGACAGTATCTTGGGAAATATGCATGACAGAAAGGTCCGTTAACCCGGTTAGTTGATCACACCGTGCTTGAGCGCATCGGCAGACACGCGCAAATCTTCCATTGGTGATGAGGAAATGATCTCCAGAACGGAGGTGCCGGAAAATCCGATGTCGCTCACGGCTTTCAGGATTTCATCGAAACGCACTGTTCCAAGACCAATACGGTCATGCCGCCACTGGCTGCGTGTGCCGTCGGAAAGATGGAGTTGCCCGATGCGATTGCCCGATCGCCTGATTGCGTCGGGCTGATCTTCTCCGACGAATTCGGCGTTCGAGACGTCGTAGGCAATCCGCAGCCTTTCATGAGGCAGCCCGTCGAGAAAGGCAAGCATCGCGTCAGTGGTCGGAATGGGTGTCTGTGGATGAAGCTCGACGAAGATCTTCTGATCGAGCCGCTCGGCAACCCGGACAAGCTGCTCCAGACTGTCTCGCAGGAGCAGTTGCGAATCCTCGCGAGGTGGAGGGAACAGCGAAGAGACTCGGCCGGGAACTACGACCACTGCGCCTGCACCGAGGTCCGAGGCGAGTTGCATCGTGCGGACGTACAGGTCAATGGAATAGCGTCGGAACTCTTCGACGCGACTGACGAGATTGAGATCGAGCGCCGGAAGATTGAGCGACTCGATGCGAATGCCTTCGTGTCTCAAGTTGGCCGCCAGGCCTGCTCGATCCGCTGCGGATAGCTCATCGGGCCAGAGATGACCGGGGACGACCAGCACGTCGAAGTCGTTCAGATCCAGCTTTTGCATCTTGCGCATTGCGGCGACCGCTGTGTCTTGCCACATGAATGAGAAGGTGCTGCCTCCAAAGCCTCGTGCAATATTTTCCATGTTCTCCTCGCATGTGAAGCGTTGTTCGGTTGAAGTTCAATCTCAATGGTCTAAGTGTGAACTAGTTCTCGTGTAGGAACAAGGATTATTTGGCGGTTTCTATTCCGATCGGATGCCAGGTCCCAGCCGGAGCCTGCTTGACTTTTGCTAGACTCGATATACCATGTTCCCATATATGAACAAGGACCAGATGGCCATGCGAACGAATGATGTCGAGACAGCGAGTACCGTGAAGTCAGCTGACCGTACCCTGGACCTGCTTGAGCTTCTGGCTCAATGGGGCCGTGAAATGTCGCATACGGAAATAGCAGAGGCGCTCGACATTCCCAAGAGCAGTTTGACGAAGCTGATTCGTAATCTCACGGACCGCGGGTACTTGCGCTTCGTGGCCGAAACCAAAGGCTACCGGCTCGGCGACGCCATTCTTAAGCTCGCCCAGCAGTCGAACCAGGTGCGCAGCCTGATCGCCTGCGCGGAACCGGTTTTGCGCGATATCACGCAGCAGACCGCGGAATCGTGCGCGCTTAACCAGCTGAAGGGCGAACAGGTCGAAGTCGTCGCCACGGTCATCAGTCAGCAGCGCCTGCAATCGCACATGCGGCTCGGCGATCTCGCGCCTCTTTATGCCGTGTCTGGCGGCAAGGCGATTCTTGCCTTTCTTCCTGACGTGATGCGTGAGGAATACCTGCGAGGGGTCACCTTTGAGCGCTTCACGAAGAACACGATTTCCACCAAGAAAGCCTTGCTCGCTACGCTGGAAGACGTGCGCAAGAAGGGCTGTGCGCATTCGCTGGAAGAGTACACGCCGGGCATCGTGGGTGTCGGCGTGCCCATCCTGTCGGCAAACGGCTTCCCGCTCGGTTCGTTGAATCTGGCGATTCCGGCAGTGCGTTACTCGAAGGAGATCGGCGAGCGGGCAATCGCCATTCTCACGACTTCAGCGGCACGGATTCAGCGTCAATATCTCGCGGAGTGACGCGCTCAGGCGAGAAAGCGCTGCATCCTTTCCATGATGGTGCGCGCCTGTTGATCGAATGGGCGCCCACGTAATTCGCGGGTCGGGGCCTCGACGGCAAGTGTCAGGTCGGGCGGCAATTTCGCCAACAGTTCGCGCAAGGGGAGTTGGCCGTCACCGGGCAGCAGGCGCGCAGTGCGCGCTTCCGTCCTCCGCCCGTCGACCGAATCAGGAGAAGCACGCGGGCCGTCGCATATCTGAATGTATTCGATGAGGCTGGCGTTCACATTACCGATATCCTCCACGCTGGCGCCGGAGCGAAACACTTGCAGTGTGTCGATCAGGATGCGCGCATTCGGCTGGTGGCTTGAGCGGATCAGCGAGAGCGCGTCGTCCAGTGTGCCGACGGGACAATAGGTGATGAGTTCGAGGCCGACGGTCATATCGAAGCGTGCGGCGGCTTCGCACAGCGCGCTGAAGTTGTCGATGAGGCGAGCGCGGTCGTCGTCGAAGCCTACGGCCAGCGCATGCTTCGCGCCAAGGCGATGCCCTGCCTCGAGGGCCGGAAGCAGGTCTTCGATCCGCGTGCTGGCCTGTAGCCAGATCGCTTCGATATCGAGCAGGCGAACGCCGGTCGCTTCCATTCGGGCCGCGAGTTCCCGCAAGAGAACAGGATCATGTGCCACGTCGATGATCGTATCCGCCACGGTCGGCGCGACCACGCGCAATCCGTAGTAGTCGAATCCACCGGCATGCGCGGCGTCGGCGAGCTGCAGCGGATGCGCGTCGAGCATGGTCAGGTGATGCAAGGAGAGCTTGTGCATTGAGTCCTTCCGCTAGTTTCTGGGTTTGTCCGGGAGCACGAAACGGTACGTGAGCAGCGACGTGTCCGATGCGACTTCGTGGCCGCCGGGGCTCACCTGTCCGTCTGTCTTCGCGAGCTTTGTGATCAGGGCATCCTTCACGCCGAAGACGACATCCGAGTCCAGGTACGGATCGCCATCGATGAAAACATGCGTCACGATAGTCTCGAAGCCCGGCGCGCTCAGTTTGAAATGGACATGCGCAGGACGAAACGGGTGACGCCCCTGAGCGTCCAGCATCGCGCCCACGGGGCCATCGTTCGGGATAGGATAGGCAGCGGGCACGACGGATCGATACCAGAAGCGTCCCTCCTGATCTGTATGAAAGCGCGCGCGCATGTCGAGCGCCGATTTGCCGGCGTCGCGCTGAACATCGTAGAAGCCGCGATCGTCGGCGTGCCAGGTCTCGATCAATGCACCCGCTATCGGATTGCCTCGGGAATCCTCGACCTTACCTTCGACCAGCAGCGCCGGCCCATCGGACTCTCGCGAGATAGGTGAACCGATCGGGAAGTCCTGCGCTTGCTCCACATAGAACGGCCCGAGCACCGTGGTTTGCGTGGTGTCTTCCTCGAAGCGATGATTGATCGCATCGACGAGCATGGAGACGCCCAGTGTGTCCGACAACAGGATGAACTCTTGCCGCGTATCCGAGCACATCTGCCCGGTCCTCGTGAGAAACGCGATTGCACCGGCCCATTCCGCTTCGGTCGGTTCGATCTCTTTCACGAAAGCATGGAGATGGCGCACAAGCGCCTCGCTGATCTGGCGCGTGCGCGGGATCGCGCAGCCGCTCAGGCTGTCGAGAACGGCTTGCGTGATGTTGTCCTCGTCGAAATTTCGCATGGGCATCCTCATTCCATCGGCTCGGGAGGCACGCCTTTCCATGCCTGCCGAAGCATGTGGTCGAGCGCGTGAGCGTCGGGCGCGCGGGGGTTCGAGTAGGTGTTCTGCATGATCAGTTCCACTGCGCGATCGATGCCCGATTCAAGCATGCCGAGCGCTTCGAGCGAGCGCGGCGCATCGAGTTCGACGGCGAGCTCGTATAAACCGGTCCACGCGTGCCGGGCATTCAGCGCGCGAGCAATGCGCGCCATCGCCTGGGGAGCGGCATGCGCGTTGTAGGCGACGACGTGCGGAATCAGGACCGCATGCGTTTGCGCGTGCTGGAGGTCGAATGTTCCGCCGAGCACGTGACATATCTTGTGATGCAAGCCCATCCGGACTGTTCCGAGGCATGTGCCGCACAGCCACGCGCCGTATTGGGCGAGCCGCCGTGTCTCGACGGACTTCGGTGAATGGACGATGCGCGGCAACGACTCCCTTAGGGCCGCGATACCTTCTTCCGCCATCAGCGAGGTCACCGGATTGGCGTCCGCCGCATAAAGCGCCTCGATCGCATGCGCGATTGCATTCAGACCGCTGGCGATACTCAGCGCGACAGGCAGACTCAGCGTGAGCTCGACATCGTAGATGACGACCTCGGGCAGCACCTCTAACGTGCGCTGCGTGTGCTTCTGCCCATCGCGCGTCTCGCCGATAAGGGGCGTCACCTCGGAGCCCGCGTACGTAGTGGGCAGCACGATCTGTGGCAATTTCGTACGCAACGCAATGGCTTTCGAGAGCCCGATGGACGAACCGCCGCCGATCGCAACGACGCAATCCGCACGCGCGGTTTGTGCGGCATCGAGCGCCCTTTGGGTCACATCCCAGGGCGTATGCATCGCGGCATCGGCGAAGAGGGTAGTTGATCCGGCATCGAACTGCCGCGCGACGTCGTCGCCGAGCGCCGCCTGTTCGCGTGTCGTGACAATTAAAGGACGTGTGCATCCGAGTCTTCCAACTTCCGCTGCGACCTCCTCGCGCTTGCCCGCGCCCATGACGATGCGGGCCGGCAACGCGTCGTAGGTGAAAGCGTCGATCTGAGCTCTCATGACAGTGTTCCCGTATCGAGCCACGCGCGGCCGCGCGCATAGAGCGCATCGACGGCGGGGCCGGTGAGTCCGGGCATGTCGCGTTTGACGTCGTAGCCGATCTTCGTCTGAATATACGCGAGATGACGATAACCCTCGGGGAAGCGGCCGAGTATTTCGGCATCGAGATTCAGCGTCACGCCGTTTTCGACAGGATCGAGTCGGTCTTTCTCATAGATTGGCTGACGCAGGCGCAGCAGCCATTCGCCATCCAGTTTTTCATAGAAGTCGTAGAAGCGCCCGGTGCACACGACATCGCTGCGATGACCCTCCACGTCGCCGCGTTGCGAGATGGTCATCTTGGTCTGTGCGATCGCACGCGTACCCGCAAGGTCGATGGACGTGCCACCGAGAAAATGCAGGATGCTGACGCCGCGTGCCCAACCCTCTCGCGTCACGCGAATAAACTCGGGTCCGCTGCCCTGAAACCAGGTGGCCATCATCACACCCTCTGGATGCCACAGTTTCGCGAACCGCTCCCAGTCTCCGGCATCCCGCCACACGGCCCAGTTTTCGATTGCTTCACGAATGGCCAAACGGTCGAGCATCACAGCGTTCATAGTTATCCTTGTGTTCATAAATGTAAATACGTTCACATATTGATTTCGCTTGAGTGTGGCGTCAAGCCCGTTTTGGCCATTTCAGGAGTAAACCCCTGTTTGTTTCTCTATGTGAACTTGACCGGAAAATCCGTTGACATCGTCTTCGTTCGGATTCTAAGCTTGCAAGTGCACAAATGGGAACTAGTTCACATAGCAATTCGAATGATGAGGAGGCTTCAGTCAAATGTCAGAAATCAACATCGCGGTAATCGGAGCGGGAGTCATCGGGAAGCGTCATATGCAGGAGATCGCGAATAGCGATCGTTGTCGGCTCGCGGCAATCGCCGATCCATCTCCCGAAGCCGATCACGAGGTGGCTACGCTGGGCGTGGCGCTTTATAAGGACTATCGCAAGCTGCTCGATACGGAGCGCATCGATGCGGTCATCGTATGCACACCAAACAGCACGCATGTAGACGTCGGAATGGCGTGTATCGACCGTGGAATTCCGATGCTGATCGAAAAGCCGATTAGCGATGACCTCGCAACCGCGCTTGCGCTCGCCGAGGCAGCACGCACTGCGCGTGTGCCGGTACTCGTCGGACATCACCGCCGGCACAACCCGATGGTGCGGGCTGCAAAGAAGGTGATAAGCGAAGGGCGCATCGGCAAGCTGGTGGTTGCGAACATCATGTGCCTTGTCTACAAGCCCGATGTTTACTTTGCGGTTCCCTGGCGTCGCCGTACAGGGGGTGGCCCGATTCTGATCAACATGATTCATGAGATCGATCTGATTCGGCATCTTTGTGGAGAGATCGCCTCGGTTCAGGCGGTATCGTCGAGCGGGACCCGGGGGCATGAAGTCGAGGATTCGGCCGCTTGCACGCTTGAGCTCGAGAACGGAACGGTGGCGAACATCAGCCTCTCCGATGTCGCCGCGACGCCGTGGAGCTGGGATACCGCAGCTGGAGAAGACCGTGAGCTCTTCGACTACCGTCCGGTGCCGACACATTTCTTCGCGGGCACGAACGGCGCGCTTTCATTGCCGGACAGAACGCTCTGGTCATATGACGGTGAGAAAGGCCGTCATCGCCCGATTCATGACGAGCGCATTCCAATAGAAGAAGAGAACGTCTACGCAAATCAATTGCGGCATTTCATTGATGTCGTGAGCGGCGTGGCCGAACCGCTTATCGACGCGCACGATGCCGCGCAAACGCTTGCAGCAACCCTCGCTGTCGTGGAAGCAGCGCGCACGGGTCGGAAGATTCATATCAGTGCGGATAACCGGTTCAGGACCGGCGAGGCCATTGCATGAAGCGGTGCGCGCACGGACGAAAATAAACAAGGAGACACAGATGCTCGCTGCCAGGCAACTCAATGTTCAGGAATACCTCGATACGCGTCCCTTCAGCGCTTTCCACTGGAAGATCATGGTGCTGGGGTTGGCTGTGCTAATTCTCGACGGATTTGATGTCGTCGCGATGGGCTTCATCGCGCCTGCGATCATCAGAGACTGGAAGGTCGGTCAGGTGGCGCTGGGCCCAGTCCTGAGCATGGGGCTTTTCGGACTTGCAATAGGCGCCCTGACCGGTGGGCCGCTGGCCGACCGCTTCGGCAGGCGCAAGGTCGTGATCGGTGCTGTGTTCTTCTTCGGGCTGATGAGCCTGCTTTCATCGTGGTCGCCCAATCTCGCGGTGCTGTCGCTCATGCGCTTTCTGACCGGCCTCGGACTGGGCGCGTCGCAACCGAATGCGGCCACGCTCGCGTCCGAGTATGCGCCGAAGAAGTATCGTTCGATGATGGTGACCGTGATCTATTGCGGTTTCACGCTCGGTGCCGCCGGTGGCGGGTTCCTTTCGACTTATCTCATCGACCGGCATGGATGGCAGTCGATACTGCTGGTCGGTGGTGTAGTGCCGATTCTCTTTGCCTTCGTCCTGGCGTTCGTGCTGCCCGAATCCGCGAAGTTCCTGGCAATGAAGCAGGGGGGACGCAACGCGCTGGTGCGCGTGCTCAATCAGATCGAGCCCTCATCCGCCGACGCCTCGACCATGTTCGTCGCCGCTGAGCGCGCGCAGGCGGGGCGGGGCGCCATCCGTCTCATGGTGAGCAAGCCTCATAGGGCTGTCACGCTCGCGCTCTGGGTCGGCCTGTTCATGAACCTGATGACCGTCTATTTTCTCAATAGCTGGTTGCCGATCATTGTGACGGGTAATCACTTTTCGCTGAGTGAGGCAGCGTTGGTCGCGGCCATGATGCAGGTTGGGGGAACGCTTGGGAACGTCGTCATCGGGTGGGAGATGGATCGCTTCAGAGCGCACAGGGTCATGATCGGCACATTGCTCGCCGCAAGTGTTTTCGCGGTGATTCTGGCAAGGGTGTCGTTCACGCTCGCGGGCCTGATGACGATGGTGTTCCTTCTCGGCTACTGTACCAACTCGACCAACACGGGATGGACTGCGATGGCCGCGAACTACTATCCGACCGAGATGCGTGCCACGGGCACGAGCTGGATGACGGGCATCGGACGCTTCGGCGCGATATCGGGGGCGTATGTCGGGGCGATCCTGCTGAGTCTGAACTGGAGCTTCGGCCAGCTCATCATGTCACTCACGATCCCGATCGGTGCCGCGATCGTCGCGGCGTATATCGGCGGCCGCCGAAGCAATGCGGTGCTGCCGATACTACGGAATGCAGCTTCGCATTGACTGGCTTGCGTCGGGTTGAACGATCCGGCGCCCACATGGAAAATATGATGACGATTAAAGATGAAAGGTATTCCGTCGACTCACCCGTCGATGCGTTGACGCGCCTCTTTTATATCCTTGGTTCGCCTATCGCGCATGTTCGCGCGCCGGTTGTCTGGAGCGCGCTCTTCAAGCGCTACGGCGTCAACGCCTTGATGCTGCCCGCCGACGTCACCGCTTCAAATTTCAATACCGCGATGAAAGGGCTGAAGGCGACCGAAAACGTCGATGGTGCAATCTTCACCATGCCGCACAAGCTCGCGGCAATGGACCACGCCGACGTGTTGACGCAACGTGCGCAACGCATCGGTTCCATCAACCTGCTGCGGCGACTGACGAATGGGACCTGGGAAGGCGACAACGTCGATGGTGCCGGCTTCCTCGCGGGCTTGCATGCGGATGGCGTGAGCCTGGAGGGCGCCAACATCTATTTGCACGGCTGCGGTGGCGTGGGCCGATGCATAGGATGGACGCTTGGAATGGAGAAGATCGCGAGCCTCACCGTCCATGACGCGGATGAAGGGCGTGCACGTGAGTTGGCGCGCTCCATCGCTACGGTATCCACCGCCCGGCTCGCAACGGGAATGCCATCGATGGAGAACATCGATATCGCCATCAACGCATCGCCGGTCGGACTGAACGCCGGCGACGCCCTGCCATTTCCCGTCGACGCACTGCCGTCCCATGCGCTCGTCGCCGATGTGATCATGGAGCCCCACACGACCGCGCTGCTTGGAGCGGCGCAAGCGCGTGGACTCAAGGTTCATCATGGAAAGAACATGATGAATTACGCCATGCCGATAGCGGCGTCGTTCTTTGGCTTTCCGCCTTCTTTCGACTGGAACGGGAAAGTGCTTTAGAGACACGTGTTGCCGAGTCGTGACGACAGCTGCTCCGTCGGGCAGCTTGTTCGCGTGTATCGGTCATTTGACCGATACCTCAGCGACCAGTCGAATGCCATGATGCCTTCGGAGCCGTGACGATACTCGCGGTGACGAAAGCCGGCTTCCTCAGGGCAAGCCCACAAGAATTCCTGGAGGATGAGTGCCATGTCGGTTCATCATTTCGTTGTTCTCATCGGCGTGAGCTGGCTACCTCGGGCATTCGGCGTTTGGGCCGCTCTTTCAGGAGTTCTCCAGCTCCGCCGTGCCGTCTGTCACTGGAAGCGCTCCGGCGCGCAATGGGGCATGATCTCGAATGGCGCACGGTCGGCGCTGGCCGGGGCACTGCTTTTCAGCGAGGCCATGGGCGCTGTCTACTTCCTGATCGCGGGGTTGTGGTGGTCGGTGGGCGGATTGCGCCGCAAATGTATCGGGACGCCATGAACAACCGACAAATCTGACGGGCTACCGTCCAGTTCGTCCGGCATGCCGCCGGGTATTGACGACCAAAAATCGCGAGCAACAAGCTATCGACTCGCATCGGAGCATGAGATGGATGACAACGATATTCCGCTTGCCAACGGCAAGGTGCAGTATAAGACGCTATTGCGCGAAGAAGGCTGCTCGATCCTGCAAACGACGGTTCAAGCCGGCGGTGAGACGCAATGGCATCACCACACGAATGTCAGTGACCGGTTTCTCGTGATCCGTGGCGTCCTGACCGTCGAGTTGAATATCGGCGGCCACGTTCAGAGCACCAGGGTGCGTGAATTTTACTCGGTTGATCCGGGCACCGTTCACCACGTCAAGAACGAAACAAACGAGGATGTCGTCTATCTCACGGTCCAGGCGGGCGGGGTCGCGGACATTGTGCTGGCCGGATTGTCTCGCTGAGGCACGCAACGCCATGCATCTAGATCAAGCCCATCGTCGCCGCCTTGAGCGTTGCTGCTGCGCGTGTCGAACACTCGAGCTTGCGAAACACGCTCTCGACGTGGGTGCGCACGGTGCTCGGACTCATCGTCAATTCCTGGGCGGCTTCCTTGTTGCTCGCACCTCGCGAGATCGCACGCAGCACGTCAATCTCTCTCGCAGACAGACGTGGACCATGCGGCGCACTCCTTGCCACGCGCCTCGCGACGGGGACGCGTTCTGCCACCAACGCATCGACCACCTCGCGGCATAGCCGGCCATTGGCAGCCTCGTCTTGCAACACGTGTGCGGCAGCCTCGTCGGCCAGCGCGGCGCGCCAAGGGCGCGTTGAGCGCAACGCAACCCACGCCACCGACGCAGCCAGCACACGAGCCTCCAACGTCAGAGCCGGATCGCGCGCGCCGCGAAAATACCCCGAACCGTCTTGCCGCTCGTACACATACGACGCAAGCACGGTGGCCTCGCCCAGTGCGCCGGTTTGCTTGCCGGCGCGCTCTGTCCAGTACGGCACCAGCCGCACCTTTTCCCAGGCGCTCGGCGACAAAGGCGTGGGTAGGTTCCACACATCGTTGGGCACGGCGGCCCTACCGATGCCATGAATCAATCCAGCCCGATATACCAGCGCGCGTGCTGCGTCATCCGACGTGAACCGGGCGTAGCAGTCGGCGGCCGTCATTGCGACCGCACGTGAAAAGCCCGTCATCCACGGCAATTTCAGATCGATGATGTCGGCGATCAATTCAACCGACGTGGTCCGTTGCATATCGGCTGTCGCCAACACGACGTCAAAATCGTCCAACGATTGGTGCGCCAGTTCCGTCAGCCAACTCCGTGCATGGCATGTCGCTGTCGCGACGAGGTGCGCCGGATACCGCGCGCCGGAGCGTTGTTCGATCAGTGCAAGCGCCGCTTCGACGCCATAGGTGCGGCTGAACACCTCCAGGTCGCCGGCAAGCGCGACGACCAGTACGGATATCGGCACCGCCTCGCGCGCGAGTTGCGCGGGCAAGCCTCTGCCGTCCCAGGTTTCGAAAATGTGGCGCAGCGCCGTTTCGGTCGCCTTCGAAAGGCCCATGATTCGCGCGACCTCGCCGGATACTTCGCAGTGAGTTTGCGCGAGTGGCATCAGCGCGGCGCCGACTCCGCCAATCGTCTCGGCGATACCGGGCCTGCTCTCAAGCATCGCGGTCCGGATCGCGATGTCGTCGCCGAACACTGTTGCGAACCCTGCCGCGTTTGCCGTGCAACCCGACCAACGTAGCAGCGACACCTCGCGCACAGCGTCGCAAGCCGAGGCCTGGAGTCCGGCCGCATGTGCGAGCCGTGCTGCCAGCCACCCGGTGCGCAACGAATGGTCGGTCGGCTGTCCCATGCTTAGATCGCCGATGAAAGCGAGTGCTCTCACGGCATCGAAAACACGCAGCGTGGTGTGGCTGGCATCAAGGTCGAACATCGGATTGGGTATGGAACGTCACGAGAATGGCTAACAATCATACGCGACGATACGAGGTGCCGCACGGCAGTGCTGTCTGGGGATATCGGTATTCGGGTTGTGCGCGAACTGGTCGAACGGCGGGCGCTCGTCAAGCCAGCGTGGCGTGTCTTCGATCGGCACGTGCTCGGGGACAAGTGGCTTGCCGAGCAGACGCGAGTAGCACTGTGACAGTAGCTAAAAAATCGGGATCGGTGCGCAGGCTCGTTTCCGTGCGTCGCTATGCGGCGTCCATCTGCGATTTCTCCCGAAACGTGGGAACACGAAGTGTGGCCCAGGCCGGCGGCAAAGTCACGATGGCGGGAGCGCGAAGCAGGGGCGTTGCCGGACTGTTCCCTGATCTAGTCTTTGAACAAGGCGCCGATTGCCCGGCGAGCCCGTGAGAGCCGGCTCATGATCGTGTCGATCGGCACGCCGAGCGCTTCGGCTGCTTCGTTGTAACTTAGCCCTTCGACACCGACCAGCAGCATGACCACACGTTGCGCTTCCGGCAATGCCTGCACGGCGCTGACGATCTGGCTGTCCATCGCATGCTGTTCCGGCGTGGCTGCCAACGGCCCGGCGGCGGTCTCCAGGAACTCGTGGTCCCAATTCACGCTGCCGCGGCTGCGCACATTGCGCCCGCGTTGCTCGTCGATCCAGGTGGATTGCACGATCGAGAACATCCAGCCAAGCGGCGCGGTGCCCGGTCGCAATTGATGCGTGCGTTCCAGGGCGCGAACGCAGGCTCGCAGCACGAGGTCTTCGGCGTCGTACCGATTGACGGAGATGCGCAACGCAAATGCCCATAATCGCGGCAGCATGCCTGGAAGCGTGCTGGCTAAGTCTGCTTCAGTCATCGACGTTGTTCCTTGTTTGATGTCGTATAGCTGGCTTTTCCGGGGGCGACGAAGATCGGTGTGTATGACACCGGTCGGGAAGATAAAGCTATCCGCCATCCGCATCGGCGCGCAGTCGTTCAGTTTGGCGGCGATGATGAAAGTTCAGCGAAAAAAAACCGGCGCACCTTATCGGATTGCGCCGCCTGGCTCGCGAAGATCATGCGCTATTGCGCCAGCACTTCAACCTACTACACAAACTCTCGCAAGCGCGCGCTCTACGGCTAATCCATAGAGCGGCTCCAGAGCCCGACTGGCGGTGTATAACTGCATTTCTCGAGCGAGTCTCTTACCGCACCCCTGTTCTGTGCGCAAATCTCTTGTAGAAACCAGAACCTGTAGGAATTCCTTCTGCAATTCATCAAGCCGCGGACGGATGTCGCTTGCCAGATCGGCCCTTGGTTCATCGGGCGCTCCTCCGATTCGTCGCCATTGCGCATGAAGACCGTATTGGACGAGCTTATTCGCTTCTATCTGATCCGAAAAAAAGTGCGTTGCCTCCTGGTCGGATAGGCCCGCTGCGCGAGCTTCCATCCTCGCGGTTACCAGGACCTCTTCCTCTCGCGGTAAATCTTCGATTGCGGACCTCGAATCCCACTTCGCCAATGCGACCTGCTTTGCAATGCTGAGTCTCGTTACCGTTAATTCAATCAATGGCCTGAACGTTTTAGCATCAGGAACCGATCCCATGGAATAGGGCGCTGCGAACAAGAGTGAAGCGGAGAGAGGAACGAATAGAGATAGAATGCCAAGAGATTGGATTTTCATTAAATGAAGTCCTATTGAACGATGCGCCAGAGATATCAGCTTTTCAGTTGCTGACAATCCTGTGCTTTCCGATAGTGAAAATTGCCAAAATTATCCGGTCCAAACGTATTCGTAGTGGTCAACGTAGAGGATCGTAAAAATACAACGGAATGATTCGTCTGCATCGAGGACACGCGTGAGATGACTGCGACGACGCTTCTCGCAAGCTCTCAAATCGCGTTAAGTCGCGCATGCTTCACATGTAACCACACAGCGGATATCAAGAAGTATGCTGCACCAACGGCTGCGTAGCCCGCTATTCTGAAAATAGCGGGAGGCGTTGATGCGCCGCTTTGGATAATGAAGAAAGCTCCCGCGAGCGCGGATTGTGCTCCGCTTAGAATCATTGCCCACTGTGCCCCAAGGTCCTTCCAGCGGCGGACCGCGGTAGCGAGTTGGAGTAGCCCGGAGAGGATCGCCCAAACACCAAAGATCACGAGTATCGGAGGCGCCCCTATGCTCAATTCCAGGACCACCGCGACCGCTGTAACGGCGCTGACAGCAATGTTGATGGCCTGTGTCCGGTTCTTACCGGTTCCACCGCTGCGCGACATGTCGATGAAATTGGCCAAAGCGTCCCAGGCGGGGTAAATGACAAGTAGGACCGCAACGCCGGCTGTGGCCTGCTTACCGATGGAAAATGCTAATACCACCCAGATGGCGGAAAATGCTGCCCGGACGGAATAATATGATTTGAGCCACGCCTCTTCGCTGGCGCTGCTCGATTTAATGTGACGTTCAAACATTCAAACTCCTCATAGACTGGCATCCGAAGTCGGCGCGTGCGGCATTTACCGAATGGATGCCAGACATATCGCCGCCTCCGATGCGGATAAATCAAGCAATAGAATGACATCGTCCATGCCGAATGGTATCGGTCGAATGACCGATACCATTCGGCATGGCTCGACTTGTCCCTGTGATCAACTTCATCTACCGCAGGGGTGGATGGAAGCTTCGGTAGAGGGCTGCATGCCGGTGTGCCCGATGAGATTGAATTTTCGACCGAGTCACAGACGGGATGCCTCGATTGAAGTTGACCCACGAAAGCGGACACGTGGTCAAGGTCGGATGCACACCGCAAGGCACGCGGCTGATGCTGCGCGCGCTGGACATGACGCCGCAGCCGCGGCGACCCAACGGCATGATCCATCACTCGAGTCAGGTGTATCAGGGTGACTCGCCTTGGTCGGTCATTTGACCGATAGCGTTGCGCGACCCCTGATGCGATTCTTGTCACGGGCTAAGGCACGAGTATTCAAACGATGACCCGTGCAACGTGACAGTCTTTCACGAGCCAGATTTCGAGTTGAGTCTGTAAGGAGCGGCGCGGCGCACAGTTGTCTTTCGCTCGCCGCTGACCGCCGCAGAACCCGTTTCTAACTTTCAATACCGTCGACAGTGAGGCTGCCTTGGCTCATGCAACGATACATCCGGTGTGGGTCCGCATCATCCATTGGATCAACGCAGCCGCTGTCATAGGCATGTGTCTGAGTGGCTGGCAAGTGTATAACGCGTCGCCCATCTTCAGGGCTATCCGGTTTCCGAGTTCCATCACACTCGGCGGCTGGCTAGGTGGTGCGCTGCTTTGGCATTTCGCGGTCATGTGGATACTGATCGCAAACTTCGTCGCATATCTGGTTCTAGGAAGCTTGACGGGGCGCCTGCGCAAAAAATTCTTTCCCATCGGCATTCGCGCGATTGCCTCCGACCTGGGTGCCGCGCTACGCGGCAAGCTCAGTCATGCTGATCTCAGCCGCTACAACGCAGTACAGAAGTTTGCGTATCTCGTCGTGATCGCTGACATCGTGCTCGTGGTGGTATCAGGGCTGACTCTCTGGAAACCGGTTCAATTGCCGATCCTGCGAACGTTAATGGGCGGTTTCGACAACGCACGCATCGTCCACTTTGCCGCGATGAGCGTGCTCGTCGGCTTCTTCACGATACATGTCGTGATGGTTGCGCTGGTGCCGCGATCCTTGCTCACCATGATTCGGGGCCGCTAACCGTGACTTCACGAAAATCCGTACGACCGCTCGACGCTGCACCGATCATCAAGGATGCTGAAAAGGAACTGCAATCGCCCGCACGTCGCCTGTTTGGCAGGCGAATCCTGACCTTGGGTGGACTCGCGTTACTGTCGGGTTGCGATCTGACTAACGAAAAATCAGTCAACGCCATGTTGCGCAAAATGTCTTCATTCAACGACGACGCGCAAGCCCTGCTGTTCGATCCGCGCAAACTCGCGCCGGTCTATCCGGAATCGATGATCACGCGACCATTTCCATTCAATGCCTTCTATGACATTGACCAGGTACCAGACGTCGACGCACGCGCTTACCACCTGGAGCTCAGTGGTCTCGTCAAAGGCAAACGTATCTGGAGGCTCGAAGAACTGCATGCGTTGCCGCAGCAGAGCCAGGTGACGCGGCACATTTGCATTGAAGGTTGGAGCGCAATCGGCAAGTGGGGCGGCGTGAAATTCTCTGACTTTCTCTTGCGGGCCGGCGCCGATACAACCGCAAAATACGTCGCACTACATTGTGCCGACAACTACTGGACTAGCATCGACATGCCGACGGCGTTGCATCCGCAGACGCTGCTCACGCTGACTTACGACGGCAACATCCTGCCAGCGAAGTATGGCTTTCCCATGAAGCTTCGCATGCCCACGAAGCTCGGCTATAAAAACCCGAAGCACATCGTCGCCATTTCCGTAACCAACGAATTTCCCGGCGGCTATTGGGAAAACCAGGGCTACAACTGGTTCGGTGGATCCTGAACCACACGCCGTAAATGTCTTTTCACCTCAACCGATCTCACGGAGTAATTATGTCCACACGCTTGAAGCTCGCTGTTTCCTTCGTCGCATTGTCGCTCGCCAGCGCAGCGTTCGCTCAATCCTCAGCCGACAAGCCCGAACGAATCCGGGGCGAGATTGTGTCGTTCGCCGGCAGCACGCTCAAAGTGCATCGACGCAGTGGGGACACCGTGACGATCGACATGCAGGAGTCGTCGGGTGTCAACGCCGTCAAGGCGACCAAGCTTGCCGATATCAAGCCGGGCTCTTATGTCGGCGCGGCCGCCATGCCCGGCCCCGATGGCAAGCTGACCGCGAAGGAAGTTCTGGTCTTCCCGGAGGCCGCGCGTGGTACGGGCGAAGGCCACTACGCATGGGATCTCGGCGCGAATAGCACCATGACGAATGCCAACGTAGACACGGTGGTGCAAAGCACCAGCGGCCACGATCTCAGACTTTCATACAAGGGCGGCAGCAACACCATCACCGTGGCGGACAATGTGCCGGTCGTGACGCTCATTCCTGCAACCCGCGCTGAGTTGACGACGGGTAAGAAGGTGTTTGTCGTGGCCACGCCAATGACGGGCGGCACTTATGGTGGCAAGTTCGTTGTGGTCGAAAAGGATGGCGTTGCGCCGCCGATGTAAATGTGAAAGGAGTACGGCGTGCTTCTGGTTGGCGTCGTGCTACACCTGCGCCTTACTCCTTGCCGTTCGCTTCTTTTGTCGTCGCGACAAAATCAAGGCAAGCCCGGATCGGGTGCGAATGAAGGCGAATCGGTTGCGGCGTCCGCCTGAAAGAGCAGGGTACAGACGATGAGCGAGCCGAGGCGCATCGTCGCACCCGATCAGGCATCCAGACGGCCACTCGCTCTCGGAGTTACTTCTTCCAGATCCATGATCTGGGTTGGCTTCCCGGTGCTATTGCGGGCTAAACCATGAACATGGCAGCCGCATCAATCAGTCGACTTTCCGAAATGCCACACACAGACGATTCAACCCGCTACCTGCTACTGACTGGCGCGAGTCGTGGGATCGGACACGCAACTGTAAAACTGTTCCAGGAAGACAACTGGAAGGTTTTCACGGTTTCGCGACAGCCCTTTTCCGAGGACTGCAAGTGGCCAGCCGCGCGAGAGTCGCATATTCAGGCGGACCTTGCGGATCTGAATTCCGTCGAGAAGATTGCAGAAGAAGTACGTCGTCGACTGCCCGACGGCAAACTGCACGCGCTCGTGAACAATGCGGGGATCTCGCCTAAAGGCGAAGACCGAACGCGACTTGGCGTGCTCAAAAGCGACATCCGCACGTGGTCGACGGTCCTCGACGTCAATCTGATCTCCAATGCCTTGCTCGCGCGGGCTGTCTTTCCTGAACTGGCACGCGCCAAGGGCGCAATTGTCAATGTCACCTCGATTGCCGGTTTCAAAGTCCATCCCTTCGCAGGCGCTGCTTACGCGGTGTCCAAGGCGGCACTTTTCGCCCTGACGCGAGAGATGGCTCATGAGTTTGGACCGGAGGGCATACGTGTCAATGCGATTGCTCCGGGAGAAATTGATACTTCGATCCTGTCGCCGGGCACCGACGAGATCGTCAACAATGAGATTCCGCTTCACCGGTTGGGTAACCCTCGCGAGGTGGCGGAGACAATCCACTTCCTTTGCGGGCCGGCGGCGTCCTATATCAACGGCGCCGAGATTCACATCAACGGAGGGCAGCACGTGTGACCTGCCGGGCAACCGCGCGCTCGTCAACGACATAGCGGTTCGGTCACGGCCGACCTGGTGCAACGGCCTGCAAGCGAGAACGGCGTCGAGTGCTCGGGCCTTACGAGCACCTCGTCGCCATTTCACACAATTGATTACGCGGACGTACTGCGGTTAGCTTCGATAACCGTCAGCGCCGCCATGTTGACAATCCGCCGTACGGTCGAACTCGAAGTGAGGATGTTAATCGGCGCGTTGACGCCGAGCAGGAAAGGCCCCACAGCCACGTTACTGCCTGCTTCAGTCTTGAGGAGATTGTAGGCAATGTTGCCTGCGTCCACGTTCGGACAGACGAGGAGATTAGCCGGCCCCTTGAGTGGCGACGTGGGAAGAATGCGCAACCGCAATGCTTCATCGAGCGCGCAGTCTCCGTGCATCTCGCCGTCCGCCTCGATGTCAGGGGCCTGCTGCCTGACGATCTCCAGCGCCCGGCGCATCTTTATGCCGGAGGCTGCGCTACCTGAACCGAAGTTCGACCGTGAGAGCAGCGCAACCTTGGGCGTCAGGTTCAGCCATTCCATCTGCCGGGCCGCTGCAATCGTGAATTCTGCGATCTGCTCCGCATTGGGATCGTCGTTGATGTGCGTATCGGCCAGCGCTACCGTTCGCTGATCGAGCAACAGAATGTTCATCGCCGCGTAGGTTGATGCACCGGGCTTCCTGCCGATCACCTGATCGACAAACCGCAGATGGTCGTGATACGCGCCGACGGTCCCGCAAATCATCCCGTCCGCATCCCCAAGCCGAACCATCATGGCGCCGATCAAGGTCAGGCGGCGCCGCATCTCGACCCGCGCCATCTCCTTCGATATGCCGTCCCGGCACATCAACTCCCAATACGTCGTCCAGTATTGCGGGAAGCGCTCGTCATATTCCGGATTGGTCACTTCGACATCCTGACCAAGTCGAAGGCGCAAACCGAATCGCTCGATGCGCGCCAGCAGCACCTCCGGACGCCCCACCAGGATCGGGCGTGCCAGCTTTTCGTCAACGATCACCTGCACGGCGCGCAGCACGCGTTCGTCTTCGCCTTCGGTAAAAACAATCCGTGCGTTGCCGCCGTCACGCACAAGCTGACGCGCCGTCGCGAACAGCGGCTTCATGAACGCCCCGGAGTGGTAGACGAACTGCTGTAGTTGCCCGACATACGCGTCCAGATCCGTCAGCGGCCGTGTGGCTACGCCGCTTTCCATAGCGGCTCGCGCCACGGCCGGTGCGATACGGACAATCAGACGCGGGTCGAATGGCTTGGGAATCAGGTAATGCGGGCCGAATACCACGTCGTCGGCACCATAAGCCGCCGCGACGACTTCGTTCTGTTCTTCTTCCGCGAGACGTGCGATGGCATGAACCGCGGCGATCTCCATTGCGCGGGTGATCGTCGTCGCGCCAACGTCCAGTGCACCGCGGAAGATGTAGGGAAAGCAGAGGACGTTGTTGACCTGGTTAGGGTAGTCCGAGCGGCCCGTTGCGATGACGACATCGTCGCGCGTGGCATGCGCCAGTTCCGGAAAGATTTCCGGCGTTGGGTTGGCAAGCGCGAGAATCAACGGACGCGCAGCCATCTGCTTGAGCATCTCCGCGCTCAGAATTCCGCCGACCGAAAGGCCGAGAAAAACGTCCGAGCCACTGATGACTTCGGCTAGCGTGCGGGCACTGGTTTCCTGCGCAAAGCGCGACTTTGCCGGGTCCATCAGCGTGGTACGACCGCGATACACGACACCTTCGATATCCGTCGCCCAGATGTTTTCGATGGGAAGCCCGAGCTCGACCAGCAAGTCCAGGCAGGCCAGCGCCGCAGCACCCGCCCCAGAAGTCACGACCTTCACCTCCGAGATCGACTTGCCGACAACCTTCAGTCCGTTGATGAAGGCAGCGCAGACGGTGATCGCGGTGCCGTGCTGATCGTCATGGAAGACCGGGATCTTCATGCGTTCGCGCAGTTTGCGCTCCACCGTGAAACACTCCGGGGCCTTGATGTCCTCGAGATTGATGCCGCCGAACGTAGGTTCAAGACCGGCGATAATGTCGACCAGCTTGTCCGGATCGGTCTCATTGATCTCGATGTCGAACACGTCGATGCCCGCAAACTTCTTGAAGAGTACGGCTTTGCCTTCCATGACCGGCTTCGATGCCAGCGCCCCGATGTTGCCGAGGCCCAGCACGGCGGTGCCGTTCGTGATCACGCCCACCAGATTTCCGCGGCTCGTGAAGCGGTGCGCCTGCAGCGGATCGGCCGCGATTGCCTCGCACACCCCGGCTACGCCGGGCGTGTAGGCCAGCGCAAGATCGCGCTGCGTGACGAGCGGTTTGCTGGCGACCACGGAGATCTTTCCGGAAGTCGGAAACTCGTGATAGTCGAACGCCGCCTGCTGTTGTGCCTCTGTCTGTTTCATGTTTTTGTTCCGAGCGCGTGCGCTGGGCCAGTCCCGGCGCGATCCGTTGAGACGATTCTAGAGATCGGCCATAAGGAGATGATTTTGTTTTAATATCGGTCCATCATTTTTTTGTGATGGGTGCGCGTCTTGTCAATGAATTTCGAGTCGGACGAAGTAGTCAGGCGGCTTGGCGCGCGTCTGAAAATGCGGCACCTGGTGCTGTTGCTGCAGATCCAGCAGCACGGCTCGCTGACGCGCGTGGCGGAGCACATGGCCAGCAGTCAGCCCGCCGTCACGAACGCGCTATCTGAACTGGAGAGTATGTTCAGCACGCCGCTTTTCGAGCGCTCTTCGCGTGGCATGCTGCCCACTGCGCTGGGCGCGGTCGTGCTCGAACGGGCCAAGGCGATGCTCAACGATCTCGACCACCTGGCCCGCGAGATGGAGGCAGTCGCTGCGGGGCATGCGGCCCACCTGCACATCGGCGTGATTCCGTTCATTTCGGGGCAGATGCTGTCGGCGGCACTCAAGCAACTGCAAGCGCGCATGGAGCGGCGTCTGACGGTGACGATTCACGAAGGAACGAGCGACCAACTCCTCCTGCAGCTCAAAGACCACATCGTAGACATCGTGATAGGGCGGGCGTCGTCAGCGATCGATCTGCAGCACATCTCGTTTGAGGTGCTATTCCGGCAGCAGCCTCGCTTGATCGCGAGCCGGCGTCTCGCGGCAAAACTGGCGCGCACGAAGCTGGATTGGAGCAGGCTGGTCACGCTGGACTGGATTCTCGGCGCACCCCATACACCCATGAGAGAACAGGTGACGGACCTGTTTCTCGCCGCCGGCATCCCGCCTCCCGTTCCTGTCGTCGAAAGTTATTCGTCGAAGCTCATCGGCGAAATGATTGCCTCAAGCGACGAGGCGGTATCGATCGTACCGGCCGATATCGCGGAAGAACTGGTGCGAATTGCCGGGGTGGCAATCGTACCTTACTCGTTTGTATGGACGCTCCCGCCCATCGCGTTGTTTACCCGCGCCGCAAAATCGCCGTCACCGGCGAGGGATTTGTTCGTTGAGGCGCTACGCAAGACATGCGGGGAGGCATGAGGGGCGGTGATATGGCTTCGCGGATCAATAACGTTCTTGTGGCGGAGCAAGCTTGATTTCTATCTTCAACTCAGGGTCGACGCGTCTGAATGTGGTGGCAGTCGAAACAATCGACTCTTCCGAACAGAGCACTGCCCATCGAGCCGCCTGGCGAGTTGAGTTGACCCTTGAGGACTTCCCAAGGAATCATGCTATAGCGATGAGGGGCATTGGGGTCGGCATAGTAGATCGTGTCATGGTCGTCGACACCAAAGATAACAATGGCATGACGTCCGCCGAAACTGGATTTCGCGTCATATTTGTACACATATCCACTCTGATTCGGGAAAGGGTCTTGAACATAGTCCATGTCCATTAGCGAAACGCCCGGGCGAAAGACACTCGCATACAAGGGACCATACTTGCCGAGGCTATCCGCGACGAATGTCGTGTCATATTGGCCTCCGGCCAATATGACCGGTCTGATAAGCCCTGGAAGGAAGGCATCCAGAACGCTGAATCGTGCGTCGGAACCGGCCGCTTCCCACTTGTTCTTGAGTGATCTTAAATGTTTGCGGTCGGCGCTCGCACCACTCGTTGCATACATTTTGCTAATGATGCCAGTCAACACCGAGCGGTAATCATATGGTTTCTTGGCGGCTGCCAGTTCAGTGATGATTTTACGCAGCTCATGTAACTCATGCCATTGCGCACGGCGGGTTTGATCCGCACCGATGTTATGGAAGCGAAGCATCATTTTCACCGCTGTATACCAGCAGGTTGGTCCTTTTTGAGCACCGACCGCTGGAAGGTCGTAGCGGATTGCCATATTTCAGATCTCCTATGAAATAGTGATGGAAGATGCACAAGTGCATTCCGCGTAACGTAGTCAAAAGTCAGTATCGCCCTACGTCATGATCATTGAAGGAGAACACCGTGTGCCGGTCAGATATTCCCGGGAGGTTATTATTTAATCCATCGACACCGGGTTTGTAGACAGGCGGTTAAGCCGACTAGCCAACCACTGTCTCATACGCTTGAACGACTGCTCGCAGGGGGCGGAAGCGCCCGTCGAACCTCGCTGCAAGCGTTGACGTGACCTTCGCTTGTTGGCCGATAGCACCAGTTCGATGAACGTGCCGCCGTAAGGGTGTCGGAGTTATCACTGGCAGCTTTGCGGCGGTTTGTGCGAACGCGTACTACCGGCCAACTTGAGACGCTCGGCTCAATCGCCCGAACGGCCGTTTGCGATCAGAAATCTGCCCCAAGATTGGCGACTCCAGACGTTACGAAGGCGTTCGCCCCAACAGAGTCTTCCGCCGGTCGAAGGTTGTCCCTAATTTGCGCGTAACATAGGTAGCCTGATTGGATCTCGACGCTCGTCTACGTCTCTGGAGACGCTTACATGCGACTTGCCGACTTTATCTCGCGAGACATCGAACCGATTCTGGAGCAATGGGAGGCATTCGCCGGCACTCTCCTGCCGGCGGCGGCAAACATGGAATCGTTGGGGTTACGTGACCATGCGGAGCAGATCCTGCACGCCGTGGAAAAAGACTTGCGAACTTCGCAGACCAGGGAAGCCCAGCACGAAAAATCGTTGGGGAACGCCCCTGCACTGAACGACGCCACCGAAACAGCCGCGCAAACGCACGCCCTTCTAAGGGCGCGAGCCGGCTTCAGTATCAACCAGCTCGCCGCTGAATATCGCGCACTGCGCGCGAGCGTACTTCGTTTGTGGATGGACGATTGCGAGCCCGAAGCGCCCGATCTGAACGACATCATCCGCTTCAATGAAGCAATCGATCAGGCACTGGCTGAATCGGTCACCTTCTTCAGCGCGCAGGCGGAGCAGAACCGCAACCTTCTCCTTGGCATGCTGGGTCACGACATGCGGAACCCTCTCCAGGCGGTCCAGGTTACCGCTTCGTATCTGGCCGCGCTCAATGCCGGGGAACGAGTATCGGGAGCCGCCGCCCGTCTGATACGAAGTGGAGCGCGGATCCAGGCGTTGCTCGATGACCTGACCGATTTCAACCGGACCAAACTGGGCATGGGCATCAATGTAATGCCTACAAGCATCGATCTGGCCGATGTGCTGGCTGACGAGCTGGACGAGTTGCGTGCGATTCATCCTCACAGGCAGATTGAGTTGCAGGCGAGTGGTAATTCGCAGGGGCTCTGGGACGGCCGGCGCCTGCAGCAACTGGTTGGAAATCTCGTAACCAATGCCATCAAGTATGGCGCGCAGGACAAACCCGTGCGCGTGACGGTGACATGCGACGCAACGCATGTTCGTATCGAGGTCAGCAACTGCGGGCCTGCTATAGACGGCGCAATGTTGACGCGCATCTTCGATCCCCTGACGCGGGGGCCGGAGCATTACGGCACGGACGGGAGTGCGGGTAGCCTCGGACTTGGTCTGTACATCGCAAGCGAAATCGCCAAGGCCCACCACGGTGCGATCGAAGCACGATCCGACGAAGTGGAGACTTCATTTTCCGTGTCACTCCCGCGAGTGGACGGAACTGAGACAAGGAGCTGACGTTTTGCCGCAGCGCGCAGTAGTGCCGGATGTCGATCGTCACACTTTGTGCAGCACAGGGGAGGGCGCCATTAATCTGTCGAGTCCAAATGGCGCCTTTGGGTGGTCGTCCTGGGCCGATTGTCGTCGAGCTCTGTGCGGCCGCAAACAGTCATTCGAGGTTGGGCTTAGAATCGCCGACAATCGACCGTCTGTGTGCCGCAGTTGTCCTCAGCGGCGAGAACGCCAGGTTGATGGCTTTGGTATGCGTCGTGCAAGCGGGCTACTGCCCGCTCCAGTCGCCGGAGTAAAGGTCATAGACAGACCATCATGTGCTGTAGCGCTGCTCTAGTCGTGTCCTCTCCGACGGTGTTAAACAAGCGGGTCGGGATTGAAATCCCGACGTGCTCGGTGTCGATCGAAAATACACCACAACAGGAGCCGACTCCATGGCGACTTACATTATCTTCACCAAGGAAAGCACGCAGGATCAGGGGGAGCTCGACATCTACCAAAGCAAGGTGGGCGAGACCTTCAAAGATCATCCTGTCAAGATCCTCGCTGCGTACGGGCCCCAACAGGTTCTTGAGGGCGAAGCGCCAGAGGGCGTCGTGATCGTGGAATTTCCGTCGACTGCGACCGCGCGCGCGTGGTACGACAGCCCGGCGTATCAAGCAGTCGCCCAGCACCGGTTCAAGGGTGCGCGTTATCGCGCCGTTCTTGTCGAAGGCATGTGACGAAAGGCTGCGACGCTCGAGCCCGTGGGTTCAACGGGCTCGAGGTGGGACTGACGCGTCAAGAGAGCGTCTGTGTACCGTCCGCAAGCATACATCGCGTATTGCCGGGGCGAGGCGTTTCAAGGTTTAGCTCCGATCGGCCCGCCGTCGGCCAACATGCGTCGTTCGATGGGACTCGCACCGAGACGGATCGGCCCGACTTGATTTGAACATCGACGTTTTCGCGGTGTACAACCCATGCGAGCACCGCAGTGAGTAAGCCTCGTAGTTGAACATGAGCGGGCTCGTACCGGCAGCGGTAGTGGCGAGACCGAGCATCAGAAGCGCGGGACCAGCGACGCCGCCCGCGACGATCGCGCCAGGCAGCCAGGGAATCCCGGCTGTCTGAATCCGGCTTTCGTTTCAGCGTTCCCAGCAGTATGTCGCAAGCGTTGGACGAGGATCACAACGGAGAGTCCAAAACCGCTCCCGATGCAAAACAGCCTGCAACCATGAAGGGAGATACGCCATCAACGAGCATCTTCGCAAGCGGCGTCGTTGCGCCGGAATGCGCGGCCCCGAGAAGCGCCATAAGGCGGTGTTGCGGCGAACGTGCATAAAAAGAAAACCTTGGCGGCTATGAGGTCAACAGCTCTTCAAGACGGTCAAATTGCAGTGGCTTCAATACGTAGCCGTTGAAGTCGCCAAGACTGATGCCTTGCTCCAAACCGACGTGCCCCGTCATTGCGAGGATTTGCGAATGTCGCGAAGAGCCATCGCGTCGCATCTCGGCGCAAACGTCTCGACCATCTGCGTGTCCCAGATGAAGGTCGAGGAGTATCAAGTCGAATGTAGCTGCGCGTGCAAGCTCAACTGCTGCCTGCCTGCCGTATGCAACCGAAGCTTCGTGCCCGATCGCTATCACGCGGGCGGCTAGAGCATCGGCCGAGCCTGGATCGTCGTCAACAATCAGGACATTCAAGACATATCTCCCTGGATACCTTTGCGCAGCTCATAATATCCTTTACAACCTCCAGGCTCGCTTTCGCACCGGGCAGGATCCTTGGGCTCGCGCAAAAATCGGAACGCTGCTGTGAAAACGAGACGTTCGGCACTGCGGCGATCCGTCCAACGACACTTTGGCAAAAGCCGCTCGCGCCGTTTCGCGCGTAAGCTGGGGCTCCTGACTGCATATTGATGTGGTTGCCTTTAGCCCGCAGGTTCTACGTTTCGTCGCGAGCCTGACGAGCCCGGTCAATGGCCGCAAGTAAAGCAGTCAGCGACACCGGCTTCCCGACATGGGCATCAAAGCCAGCCTCCAGCGCTTCGGTCACGTCTTTGTCGCGCCCAAATCCGGTCAAAGCGATTGCTGGGATGGTTGCCGTTTGAGGTAACTTCCGCAGTTCTACAATGAGTTCATAGCCGCTCATTCCCGGCATCCCGATGTCCGAAAGGATGAGATCGAATGGTGCTTCGGATGCTGCGGCTAGCGCTGCTTTGCCGCCGAGTTCGGCTCGAACTTTTGCGCCTTCCATTTCCAGCAGCGTGCGGAACGCGTCGAGCGTATCGGCAGAATCGTCGACGAGCAGCACGCGCAAATCCTTAAGGATGTTTCCGTCCACCTCGGGGCGCCTTAGTTCCTCAGACAACGGGGTTGCGATTTCGGGCAGTCTCACGCAGAACGTCGAACCTCGCCCGATGCCGTCGGATTTCGCGGTGATCTGCCCTCCATGCATTTCCACCAGTTGCTTCACCAGTGAGAGGCCGATCCCCAGGCCTCCATGCTCCCGGGCGGCGCCAGTTTTCGCCTGACTGAACATGTCGAAGACGCGAGGAAGAAAATCAGGTGCGATCCCCTGTCCGGTATCTTCAACCTGTACGCATACAAATCCATCTTCCGGCAAAAGCGTCACGCCGACGCGGCCGCCCGCCGGGGTGAACTTCAGCGCATTGCGGATGATGTTCCAGAAGACCTGTTCCAGACGGACCGGGTCAGCCTGTATCTGCACAGGGCCGTCCATACCGGATACAGATAAGTCAATGCCCGCAGCGGTCGCATCAGATGCGCTCGCGTCAACCACTGTGCGCACGGTCGCTGAGATATCGACGCCGGTCAGATGCAGCGCAAGCTTGCCGGTTCGCGCCCGCGATAGATCAAGCAGATCGTCAATAATCTTTGCCTGCCCGACGACCGAGCGGAGGATCACTCCGGTTGCGTTTCGAACGAGCGGACTTTCGCGCAATTCCGGTGCGCGCGTCAGCATCTCCGCCTGTACGTGGATCAGGTTCAGCGGGTTTTTCAGTTCATGCGACAGCACCGCAAAGAATTCATTGCAGCTCAGCGGCGGCCAGACCCTGGAGAACCTGACGCGCTTTGGCGACCAGGTACCGATAGGGAGGCCGGGATAGCCGGCGGGATCGCGCCGTTGTACATGCATCTAGCACCGATACAGGCAAGCTACGCGACTGGCTCGTGTCCGGCGCGTCCGGGGGGCGGCGCAGCCATAGCCACCACGTATTGGCTCCAAAGGTCGATCACACGCGAGTCGATCTCAGAAAGCCCAGCCTGGCAACAGGCGCCCGCGGTTGGCAGACAGATGCTGTTCGGGGCAGTCAGTTGCGGCGTAATACGGCAGCCGGTCGCGTGCGGGTCGTTCGTCGTCGCTCAAATTAATGTGGCCAGACTACGCTGCGGTTCAGCCGCCACGTTCTCTGTCGCGTGCGAGCTGACGATCCCTACAATAGCCCTGTGCCAGGCGGCCCAGCAGATGCCCGGCGTACGGGTCGAACTCGCGTTCAGCCGAGCAAACTGCAGGCGTACCGTGCGACCACGGCAGCACCCATTCCTACAGTCGCAAGCCAACTGAGCGCCCGCAATGTCCAGTGCGCACTCAGATCGCCCACCGCTGAGTGCCTGGTGCCGAGCAGCACGAGCAATACCATCCGACGTCGCTGATCCGGCTCGTGGTCGAAGGCGGCAACAGTCCCTCCACACTCACCGGCCCGCCGCGCCAGCAGATGCCGCGCTTCGCCGACACGCTCGCCGATGTGGAAATCGGCCAGGTACTCACGTATATTCGCAGCGCGTGGGGCAACAACGCACAGCCAATCACTGCGAACGACGTAAGTGCGCTACGGCAGAAGTTGCACAAATAGCGCTGCGTGCGCGTTGCGATCATCGCGTGAAGACGGTGCGTAACGACGCTTGTTCTTGCTTGCGTAGCGGAGGCCTCGCGCAGACGCACGAGTAAGTGGTCATCGCGCCTCTGCCACCGCCGTGGCAAAGCCGGCCCGACGCCTGTCGGTCCAATCCCTGCAAGTCGCTCAGTCAGTATCACGCCGGAGTCCTCGCGACTTTGGCAGGCAATGCGTGATGCCGAGTACAGCGAGCGAACCAATCAGCAACGTGGCGAGCGGAAACGTGCCCGCCGTATTAACGGCAATTTCGCGCGGTCGCTCGCCGAGTAGCTGAAGCCGGCGACGTGCCATTTTCGCGCCCAAGGAGCGGAGCTCACTGGTGAGCGCCCGCTCGGCGGCCGGTAGCAATACCGTCTCTTCGTCCGCTACATGATGTATGACCTCCCGTATCAGTTGATGGAAGAGCCCGTCGAAAGCGGCATTCTCCGGCCCCATCGTACGCAGCCTGCCAATCGTGGTCCGCATTTCGTCGTGTTCTGTTCTGGACGGCTCTTGCTGAGCGCTGGATCGTCGACGATTACCGCGGCCAACGCCGGATAGAACATTTCTTCCTCCAGTTGCGCGTGGATCTCCAGAGCGGCACAGGTTGAATTCACGATTGCGCGCTTGCACCACCAGGGGCTGGTGGCGTGATAGCGATGGAAGGCCGCGAGCACGTGCATATGATCGAGCCGGATCATCGAAGTGATCGTCGGAGACATTGTGGAAGTGTCATCAGGCATACGGTTCTCCAGAGTGCCAGATGTGATGAAGGCCGCTGACGATCTGTTTGCCGACGGACGTGGGAGGCCACCAATCCAGACTGACGATCAGCGGTGCGCATTGAAACACTGTTCGCCATGCGGGCCGTTATCAACAACGCGGTGTCGCCGCACGCTACCCGTCGTAGCGGTACTTACGGCGCTATGCCACAGCACGGGGAGAAATCGGCCCGCCCAGTTATGCGTTCGCAGCGACCGTCATCGTCCATAGCGGCATGTCTTTCGCATTCGCCTCCGCCGAGGGGGCGCAGTTGGACCCGAAGCAAGGGAGGTACCCACCAGGTCGGTTACGCCGTTCGACAAGTTGTCTGGAAAGGACGCCGGCCTGACGTCATCCGGGCAGCCAACTGATCCCCGGTCAGGCATGCCGCATGCGAAATCCCAGGCGCAGGTACCTCCCGTGCGTCCTGCGCGCACAGTACGCCAGAGCAATTCGCTCTGAGACCCAAGGTCGGCGACATTCCGTACACGCGTTCGTTGTCGCCCAAATAGCTGGTTTTCCAACTGATCGAACTTCGTCTGAGGTTCCACCGGCCACGCGCTTGGCGGAAGGACGCGGACGAAACTCACATTCTTTTTCGGAGAAAAGTAATGTTCGTGCACAACAAACGGCTTCAATACACCGTCCGCGTGGCAACCCCCAATCCCGGTCTTGCCAATCTGCTACTTGAACAATTCGGCGGCCCACAGGGAGAACTGGCGGCAGCGTGTCGTTATTTCACTCAGGCGGTAAGCGAGGACGACCCAGGTCGGCGCGACATGCTGTTCGACATCGCGACGGAAGAACTCAGCCATCTGGAGATCATTGGATCCATCGTCGCGATGCTCAACAAGGGCGCGAAGGGCCAACTCGCGGAGGGCGTCGAACAGGAAGCCGAGCTTTACCGCTCGCTCACCGCTGGCGGCAACGATTCGCACACCACGGCGCTGCTTTACGGCGGCGGACCCGCTCTGACCAATTCAGCGGGCGTACCGTGGACCGCCGCCTATATCGACACGATCGGCGAGCCTACCGCCGACCTGCGCTCGAACATCGCGGCGGAGGCGCGTGCGAAGATCGTCTATGAACGGTTGATCAATGTGACCGATGATCCGGGCATCAAGGACGCGCTCGGCTTTCTCATGACCCGCGAGATTGCCCATCAGAAGTCATTCGAGAAGGCATTGCACTCGATTCAACCGAATTTTCCGCAAGGAAAAATACCGGGCGTTCCTGAATTTACCAACGTCTATTACAACATGTCGGATGGCGATGATTCCCCGCGTGGTCCGTGGAACGAAGGTCCGGGCTGGGAATTCGTCGAGAAGCCGGAGCCCGCAGTCGACGGCGGCGACGGACTCGCAAGCGTTCAGGTCTCTGAGAAAGACCTGGAGTTGCTAGGGGCTATGGCATCTCGAACGGCCTCTGCGACCGGCAAGGATCCTGTCACCGGGGCTGACCTTGGCGCCGGCCAGGATGCTGTGGCGACGAAGTGACGCTCGCTGTGTTCGACTCGCAGCATCAGGCAATGGGCTGGTAGCCACGGATCTTGTTGCAGCGCTGCCGCGCCAGGGATGGCGCGACAGCGCTTGGATACGCCGGTGTGATAACCCACGTCATGGGCACTTTATCCTTGGCGCGCCTGGACGCTGCCTTCATGGCGTACCCCGTTTGGCGAGGCAATATTTGCCGGATTGGAGAAAGGGCCAGCTCAATATACATTCCACAAAAATGGTTGTCGCCCGGCAAGGGGATTGACGTGTGCGGCACTTCCGCTCCTTCCCGGCCGGCGCGGTCGGTATTAAGCGCCGGCTGGTTCGTCGATCACGGTAGCGGGCAAATCAATGAGACCGGCAGAGCGCGCTTGTGACGGGTCGTTGTGTGAAAGCGGTGGATGGTTGTGAATACTTCCTCGGTTACCGGTTTCCCCTCCAGGAAATCGTCGATGTTTTCGTAACTGATGCCGTAGCTGTCCTCGTCGGGCTTTTGCGGCGTCAGAGATTCGAGGTCCGCCGTTGGGACCTTGCGCACAAGGCTGTTTGCCGCGCCCAATGCCTGCGCTAGCGCGCGCACGCGCCGTTTTGTGAGACCGGCCAAAGGCAGGATGTCCGCGCCGCCGTCGCCGTATTTTGTGAAGAAGCCCATTAGCGACTCGGCCGCATGGTCGGTGCCGATTACAACGCCCACTCGCGCGCCGGCGATCGCGTATTGGGCGACCATTCGTTGCCTGGCCTTGATGTTACCCAGCACGAAGTCTTCCTGAAAGTCGTCAACGTATTGGACTTTCCCACGTTTGAGCGCGAATAGCATCGCATCCGACGCATCCTTGATATTGATCGTGAATGTCTCGTCTGCACGGACGAACTCCAGCGCGAGCGCAGCATCTTCCTCGTCGCGCTGGCTGCCGTAGGGAAGGCGGACAGCGACGAATCTCGCTTCGTAGCCGCGCGCGCGGAGCCGCTCGACGGCCAGTTGTGCAAGGCGGCCCGCAGTGGACGAATCCACGCCGCCGCTGATACCCAGCACGTAGGTGCGAAGGCCCTGTGACATGAGGTAGTCGCAAAGGAAAGCGACGCGTTGTTCGCGCTCCACGTCGACGTCGAACTCTTGCGCAACGCCGAGGTCGCGAATGACGGCCTGTTGCCAGGCATTCCTCTCGGTAGGAGATGACAGAGTCATGGCGTAGTGCTCTGAGATTGGTCCCGCTGCGTGCGCGGGAGTTGATTGAAATAATGCTCGATGCGCGAAAGCGCATACAGCGCGGCAGCCGAACGCACCTCGTTTCTATCACCCGAAAACTGTCGCGTTTCCGCGAACGTCAGCAACTCGCCGTCGCGGGTCCGGAACGACCAGGCGAAGCACTGCGTGCCCGCTGGGGGACCGCCCTCCGGGGCATGGTCCGCGAGACCAGTGTTGGACACGGCCACTTCGGCACAGCAGCCCTCCTGCCGAAGCGCGCCTTCCGCCATCTCGCGGGCGACTGCTTCGCTCGTCAGGCCGGACTCTTCCATCGTCGCTTCCCTGACACCGAGGAAGCCGGCTTTGCCCGATGGCGAATAGCTCACGAATCCGACGTCGAGGCACGCGCCGCTTCCCGGCACGCTCGCCAGGTAGGACGCAATCTGTCCGCCGGTACAGGATTCGGCAGTCGCCAGTTTCAGACCTCGCGATGTCAGAAAAGACACGGCTTGCATTGGAACATTCATAGCTTGTCTCCAGCAGTCGCCCGGCTGATCCATTTGTGCACGGTATTCGATCGAGCAGCAAGGACCGGTCCGCGGTTGCAGCGGCACGTTGCTCTACTGCGCAGGCCGCTGCCATTGAGACGCCGGGGAGGCGACGGCCGACGATGAACAGGCGGAGCTTCGCTCGCGGCACGCCCGTTGCTCTGTGCTGATTGCTGTTACCGGATTGATCGCACCGAGTCAGCGCTTGCGGTCCTTGCGCGAAAGGTGGCGTACTACCCCAGACGCTACGAGGCCGGCATCCGTTTGCCCGTCCGACGGGCACCCCCTCACCCTGGAGCACGAAATGAGAGCCCTTTGCTGGCACGGCAAGAAGGATGTACGGATCGATAACGTCCCGGACCCCACCATTGAACACCCACGAGATGCCATCATCAAGGTATCGAGCTGTGCGATCTGTGGCTCGGATCTTCACCTCTTCGACGGATTCATGCCAAGTATGAAATCGGGCGACATTCTCGGGCATGAGTTCATGGGAGAAGTAATGGAGGTCGGTGCCGGGAACGGGCGACTGAAGGTGGGCGACCGGGTTGTCGTGCCGTTCACAATAGCGTGTGGCGAATGCGATCAATGCCGCCGGGGGTACTTTTCAGTTTGCGAGCGCTCAAACCGGAACAAGGAAATGGCCGACAAAGTGTTCGGTCACAGCACGGCCGGCCTGTTTGGCTACTCACATCTTACCGGGGGTTATCCGGGAGGACAGGCGGAGTACGTGCGCGTTCCATTTGCGGACTTTACGCCGGTCAAGGTCCCAGACGGCCTGACGGACGAGCAGGTCCTGTTTCTCGGCGATATCTTCCCGACGGGTTGGCAGGCAGCGGTTCAATGCGAGATTGAGCCCTCAGACACGGTTGCCATTTGGGGGGCGGGTCCGGTGGGGCAGTTTGCGATAAGAAGCGCAATACTGCTTGGCGCGAAGCAGGTGATCTCCATTGACCGGGTATCGGAGCGGCTGGAAATGGCCCGTGCCGCTGGGGCTATTACGATCAATTTTAATGACGAGAGCGTGCTTGACCGCTTGAAAGAACTCACCCACGGAAGAGGGCCCGAAAAATGTATTGACGCTGTCGGTATGGAGTCGCATGCAACGCGGTCGTTTGATGCGATTTATGATCGCGCCAAACAGGCAATGATGCTCGAAACAGATCGGCCTCACGTGTTGCGCGAGATGATTTACGTATGTCGTCCCGCAGGCATTCTGTCCATCCCGGGGGTCTACGGCGGATTGATCGACAAGATTCCGTTCGGCGCGGCGATGAACAAGGGCCTGACGTTCCGGATGGGCCAGACGCACGTGAACCGCTGGACCGATGATCTGCTGCAACGCATTGTAGAAGGACAGATCGATCCGTCATTTGTCATCACGCACACCGTGCCGCTTGAAAAAGGCCCCGACATGTACAAGGTGTTCCGCGACAAGGAAGACAGATGCATCAAAGTCGTGTTGAAGCCGTAGCGTCGCGGCGCGTCTGGAGCGCCGGCTGGCCGTACGCCGGGGGCCAGCCGGGAGCGCGCCGTTGACGCGTTTAGCGCTGTCCCATCGACTCCCGACGCCGACACTGGCGCAGCATCGTGTACCCGGCGATGCCAGACCATGGAGAGTCGCTGCGGCCGGGTTCGTCGACGCGTTCGGGATCCTGCTTTCGCCGACTGATGGAAACGAAAACAAACCGCTGCTTGCTTGCGCCATCGGGCGGTCTTCACGATGCTTGATCGACTCGGTAGGCATCGTTGCTTCTCGTCATGTTCGGTACAGAAGGATAGTGAAGGCTCGATCTCATAAGATGAGTACTTTGCATTTTTGCCGATTTTCGCCCAACATTTCGGCATGGCTCGTGGCCATCGTTTGTAATGTCCGTTGGCTCGGAGAGCCATGCTATTGATCAAGGTCGGGCTGTTGCCAAACCGATGTTGGATATATCTGAGGCACTCGCGGGCTATTAGCCAGGTCGCGGGGCCTGCAGACGGAAACGTCGTAGGCACTAAGCGGCTTTTCATCGGAATTTTCCACCGACACGGATTTATTCCGACAATTTATTTGACTCATCGCGAGCGTCCGCAATCAACAACAGCGGGCAGGCCGAGCATGATAATTTGAACTTCTTGATCTTCAATTCCGGACCTGTTCTTGTCTATGGCAAATCAAATGCCGTTCGGAGAAACTTCATTTTTTGGGGAAACGGCTACGAACATGACCATCTTCGCCCTCTGAAATCTCTTGCCACCCAACGTCTGTTCAAACTGGAGGAGCGCTTCCATGAGATTCAAGAATGCAATGCTGATTGGAAATTTTTCTTCACGGTCTAATGCTGATGTAAAGGCGACCGAGGGGCGAGTCCAATGGCCGGTTATGCGCAGCGCGCCAGTTTCGAGTTTCAAACCATGGCGGCATGCTGCTTGCTGCCGTGTTTGTTGCCGCGCGGCGCGCCGCGCTGCCGGCGTACTATGCGAGCCGTTCCTTTAATGCTTGCTGGCCACGATATCCGGAGGTCGTCATGAAGTGCCACACTATTCTTTGGACGCTAGGCGCATTCGCCATTTCTACTTCTTCTGGCGTATTTGCGCAAGGCAACCAATCGGGTTCCTCGCAAGGCCTTAATGCTGGGGATAACGTGCAGGCTGCGCCGGCGCATAATTCCACCCACACTCGCAAAATGAAACCGTCAAAGCCGGGCTCCGACGGCGCACCGCCGGCGACGCAACCGGGCGGCACCGCTGTACCAGGTGGTCCAAACGCGCCCGTGAGCGCGAGCGGCTCAGGCCAATGAGCGTTGGCGTGAGGTGGGCTGGCGCGCGACGATGATCTCGCAATACGCCGGTTATCCGCTCAAGTCGGGCCTGACGGGACGACGCGACAGCGGGCTTAAGCCGCTTTTTGCCGACAACCACCTAATCCGCGGACAGCCGGTCGTACTGGTAGCAAGCGAGCGCCTCGCCGTTCACCCGGCTCTCGATGCGTCCAGCGGGACACTCATCGTCGTCCAGATAGTGCGGGAGGACGGCGCTTGACCGAAAGGCTTCTAGTTCATCCAGGTCCCCCTTCGTGCATCGAAAGGCGCATGACGGACCCTGCCACGGAAAAAGGACCGGATTTCCTGGTCAGTGCAGGTAGCCTCTGTGCGAAGCGATCCGGTCCTTCGCTCAGAAGTGTTCTTCATCCGGTTCGGGCCCGCGCGTCGGGCCGGCCGGTATGGCAATCTTCACCGCACGACCCGTGCGCGCCGAGTCATAGATGGCTTCCACAATCCGCTGGTCCTGCAAGCCTTCTTAGCGTGGCGTATGGGGCGTTTGTCCGCGCACCGCGCAGAGTGACATGTGGTCATGTCTTACGTGCGAACGGGTCGACAGGGTCGATGATGATTTGCGTGGTGGCGTTGCTGCCTTCGATCAATTCACCCTGCGTAATTGCAAGCCGTTGTAGGCGAAAGCAGGGCTCATCTCAGCGCACGCCCGTGCGTCCTGCAGGCGAAAAAAAACGCGATTCGTGATTTGCGTAGCTTGACATGCAGGTTGCCGTCAACCCACTGGAAAGCGCAGCAGGCCAGCTGCTCGTTCTGCTCTGACCTAAACCATTCGAAAGGCGGTGACGGTATTTCGGAGTGGTTTCTGTAGTGTTTCTAAATGATTTCCGTGAATGCATTGAAAGTCAATGAAAAGGCGTCGACAGCATATTTTGGACACAGCCCAAACCATCGTAGAAAAACTCCGTCAAAATTATATTTTAGTTTTTTGGAGCGTGTTCTAGCGGTCGAGCCGTGGATCGAAGAATGGGTGTTGCCAAGGATCACTGAGGCGTCAATTGTCTTTGTCGCCACCATCCGTTCCATCTTGTTCAACAATATCAGGGCGACAGTCAAGCGGTGCGTAGAACAAGATCAAGACTCGAATATATCTCGTCGGAAAATCGGCATCTTCCGACTCCTAATAGGCCACAGTTTCCCGGGAGAGTCCGAACAGGTCAGCAACGGCCTGTTGTGAAAGGCCCAAAGAGGCTCGAAAAAGCTTGGCGTTCGTAACATATCTCGAGATTGCCTAATAGTGATTTTTCCTCATCGCGTTCTTCGCAGATTCCACGATAGGACTTTTCACGGTCTATTATAGTGTGCAGCCGCTCAACCTGACGCCGACTCAGATGGAGCCGTTCCGCGGCCTGCACGGCATCAGCATGCCATCGACCACGGACTGGATCGTCCTGAGCCAGTCAACCTCGCATCGACATGGTGATCGTGATGAATCCACGTCCGTTCATGTCCGGCTCCCGGGCTGTTCTCATGCCGCAGCATGCGCCACAGCCGCCGGCCCGGAGCCGGG
>NZ_JAQQCJ010000026.1:0-113422 GCF_046030495.1 Paraburkholderia strydomiana | reverse complement strand
GATGCGGCCCGCACCCCGTCAACCCCTCCGATGCAATTATTTTCGAAAAGTTGAGAAGCGCAGAAAAGAGGCGCCGTGAGGGGGCGACGAATTAGTTAGTCATCCGATCCAATCTGGCGCGTCGAGCAAACCCAGCGATCGACTAATAGAGCATACGGATACCAGATGGAGAGGGAACCGACGTTTTCCTGTCGCACGGTTGGATATTCCTCCTACCAGACAGAGAGTCGCGAAGAGTTTGATGAACTTGCTTTGCGGCCACTCATCTATATCGATGAGCAGAGCCGCCCCGCGAAAACTTGTCCACAGAAAAAGTGCGCAAGCCTGTGGATAACCTTCCCGCAACCGCGCCAAGTCATTGATGTAAAACCTTTCTCGCGCGTTGCGCGCCGGGCGCGGCCATCTTCGTGGTCACGCCCGCCTCGTCCAACGTCAAGCCGACTTTGTCACCGCGCGCCCATTCACGCGCATGAAAGCACCACGCTCGACCAGCGCGCCGAACAGCAGTCCGATCGTCGTCCACATGATCACCTGCATGCCAATCGCCGCGACGCGGAACTTCCACAGCAGTATTGCAGGGAAAGCCGCCGGCACTTCGTTGACGGCCGGCATCGACAGTTGCACCGCCGCGATGATCGCAACGAACACCAGTCCCGCGACAATCGAGCCGTTCCATGCGCCGAGCTTCATCACCGCGCGCCGCCGGACCTTCAGTGAGAACACCATCGCCGTCAGCGAGATTGCAATCATCAGGAAGAACAGCCCCGTGCGCATGCCGATCGTGTCGGGGTCGCCGACCGACGGCGGATTCGCCGGGTACTTGATGTTCGGCACGATCACCAATGCAATGAACGCGCCAAGCGCGAGCCATGCGGACAAGGCGCGCGCGCTCAATGCGCCCACTCGCCCATACGCATAGGCGAACACCAGCGAGAACAGGCCGCCGAACGCCGCCCCATAAGTCACCACGCCCGTCAGCAGGCCCAGGCCCGCTTGCGTGTCGCGGCTCACGAGTTCGGGTTCGGGCGCATCGCCATGCGCGGCCTCGACCTTTTCTTCGAACGAAATAGCCTGATCGACCTGCGGCTCGCCGACCATTCTGGCGAAGCCGAACGTGAGCAATCCTGCGGCGATGCCTGCGAGCATCCCGCGTACCAACAATTTACCAACCATGTCCGACTCCGTTAGTGGCAGGGAAAGCCAAGCAGATGACGGCCGTCGTGCACGAATTCATGCACGTACATACCGGGCACCAGCGACGTGGCGCCCTGTTCCGCACCAACGAAGTAAAGCGCGAGCAACAACAGCAAACCGCCGAACACGACCCACGGCAGCAACTCGCGCAGCGGAATTGGCGTAGGTTGGGCGACGGGTTGGGAAGCAGAGTCGAAAACAGCTTCGGTCATGAGGACATCTCCTGGGGGTAGCGCGCCCCGAAAGTCGATTGCAGAGGGATGGTGCGAAGCTCAGGTCTGGCTTTCGGCTAGTGGTGCCGATTACAGTGGCGCGACCGCGCCGGGCTCTCACCGGCTTCCGTGCTTCGCAGCCCCGTTATTCTACGCGCTAAACTTCGGCCTTCGTGAACGTCGGAGGCCACGCGATGCGGGCCGGCGTTGCGTGTCGGCGCGGTATCGAGGGAAACGAACGGAATGAGCATGCGACTGTTACTGCTGAGCCACGCATCGACCGCCGCGCAGCGCGCAGGCCGCTTTCCCGCCGACGATCCGCTGGACACGCGCGGCCTCGCCGAAGTCGAAGCCAATGCGGCACGCCTGCGTGCCGCGCTTCCCGGCGACGCGGCGACCTTCGTCAGCCCGGCCCTATGCGCACGCGATACGGCGTCGGCGCTGGGCCTCGCCGCGACCGTCGACGCCGCGCTGGCGGATATCAACTACGGCGACTGGCAGGGACGGCGCCTCGCCGATCTCGCCATCGAAGCGCCGCAGGAGCTGGCCGCATGGACGCGTGACCCCGACGCCGCGCCACCCGGCGGCGAATCGTTCAGTCAGCTAGTCACGCGCATGGGGCAATGGCTCGACGCGCTCGGCACGCGGGATGATGCCGGCGGCGCAACAACAACCGGCAAAACGAGCGCCGCATCGACCCACGCACACACGGTCGTCACCGTGACACACGCTCCGCTGCTGCGCGCTGCGATCGTGCATGCGACGGGGGCATCGCCCACGGTGTTTCCGCGCATCGAGATCACGCCACTGTCGATGGTCGAATTGCGGTATTCACAGCGTGGCTGGACATGGCGGCCCGCCTCCCTCTAGTCGCATCCGGTCGTAACCGCCAGCCGCCCGAGCGCTACTTCCTCACTTCCCCGACACCACCAGACGCAAACCGTTCGCCCCCGCCGGCGTCAGCGTGATATCGGTCCGCCTGCCCTTCGCACCCAGATAAAAGTGCTGGCGTCCCGGCGAATTCTGATCATGCGTCGCGTCCGGCAAACACGAAGCGATATCCGCCGCCACGGCTTGGAGCGCGTCCAGCTTCGAGCCGGCATCGCCATGCGGCGTCCACGTGCATTGGAAACTGCGATGACTCGCGGAACATTGCGCGTCGTCGCCATAGGGTTGCGCGACGCCTTTGCCGTCTTCCGGCGTCAACGACGCAAGACCGTCGGGCGCGGCCGCTACGATCCGCTTGAGCGCGGCACACGGGCTGGGCGTATCGTCGGCATAGGCGCCGCCCGGCAATAACACACCGAACGATGCGGCGGCACATACAGCGGCAAGTAATCGGAAATTGTTCATATCGGCAGCGGGACTGTTGAAAAGAGGACTGGCGTACGGCACTGACGCATTCCCAACCTGGTTCAACGCGTGGAGCACGCTCCGTGCCCATGGGCGACTCACGCGTCATGAGCGCCACATGCCGTCCTTTGCTCGCACGACATCGCGCACTGGATCAAACCAGCCGAGTCCGCCGAACCGCACGCCACCACCCCGCGTATTCCCCCTCCCGCGCAGCAACCCACTCCCCGCACCAATGGCACACAACTTGCGTACCCGCCGTACCGGCCCAGAAAACTGCGCCACCCAACCCGACGCACATCGCTACGCCATGTCAAACAAAATTGCCGCCGACACCCCGACCCGCCTTTCCAGCGGCATCGAAGGAATCGACAACATTCTCGGAGGAGGTCTCACACCCAACCGGATGTACCTCGTGGAAGGCGCACCGGGCACAGGTAAAACCACCCTGGCCTTGCAATTCCTACTCAAGGGCGCCGAGGAAGGCCAGACCGGCCTTTACATCACGCTCTCCGAAACCCGCGCCGAGCTGGTCTCCGTGGGCGAAAGCCACGGCTGGGACGTCAGCCGCTTCGCGATCCTCGAGTTGCTCTCCGACGAAGGCCTCGACCCACAATACGAGCAGACCGTGTTGCATCCCGCGGAAGTCGAGCTGGGTGAAACCGTGGGCAACGTGATCCAGCAGGTCGAAGAACTCAAACCCGCGCGCATCGTGCTCGACAGTCTCTCGGAACTGCGTCTGCTTTCGCAGAACCCGCTGCGCTACCGCCGCCAGATTCTCGCGCTCAAACGCTATTTCGCGACCCGTGAATGCACGGTGCTGCTGCTCGACGACAATTCGTCGGATCCCGGCGACGTGCAGCTGCACAGCATCGCGCACGGCGTGATCACGCTCGACAACCTCGCGCACGATTACGGCGGCAACCGGCGCCGCGCGCGCATCGCGAAGATGCGCGGCATCAAGTTCCGCGAGGGCTATCACGACTTCACGCTCGACACGGGCGGCATCCACGTCTATCCGCGCCTCGTCGCGGCCGAGCATCACGCCGAGTTCGACTCCGAGCCGGTCAGCACCGGCACGGCCGGTCTCGATGCGCTGCTCGGCGGCGGACTGATTCCCGGCACCAATGCGCTCATGATCGGCCCGTCGGGAGTCGGCAAGACCACCACCGTGGTGTCGTGCCTGATCGCGGCGCTCGAGCGCGGCGAGCGCTGCGTCTATTACGTGTTCGACGAAACGCTCACCACGCTGACGATCCGCTGCGCCACGCTCGGCATGCAGCTCGCGCCGCACGTCGAGAGCGGTCTGCTGACGTTGCGCCAGATCGATCCGGCGGAAATCTCGCCGGGCGAATTCGCGAGCGACGTGCGCGACGCGGTCGAAAAAAGGGGCGCGCGCTATGTCGCGATCGACAGCCTGAACGCGTATCTCCAGGCGATGCCCGGCGAGCGCTACCTGCTGCTGCAAATGCACGAACTGCTCGGCTACCTGAATCAGCAAGGCGTCATCACGATGCTGGTGCTGGGGCAGCACGGCATCATCGGCGAAGTGCAGAACGATGTCGACATCAGCTATCTCAGCGACGTCGTCGTGCTGTTCCGCTACTTCGAACACCACGGCGAAGTGCTGACGGCCGTGACCGCCGTGAAGAGCCGCGCGAACGCGCACGAGCGCTCGATCCGCCAGTTCCGGCTCGGCAGCGATGGCGTGGAAGTGGGCGAAGCGCTGCGCGACTTCGAGGGCGTGCTGTCCGGCTTGCCGTCCTATCGCGGCGGCACCGCCCTGCTCGGCGCGCCGGATCGCGTCATCGACACGTCGAGGCGGTAAGGTCATGGAGCACCGCGTCCTCATCCTGGCGCCGTTCGGCCGCGACGCCGAGGTGATCGCCGAAGTCCTGCACAAAGACGAACGCGTGTGCGTGAGGTGCCGCGACGCCGACGCGCTCACCAGCGCGCTCGACACCGGCGCGGGCGCCGCGCTGATCGCCGAGGAAGCGCTTGCAGGCAGCCATGCGTCGCGCCTGTTCGCATGGCTCGAAAGACAGCCGGCGTGGTCGGACTTCCCGTTCATCCTGCTCGCCGCGTCGCGCGTCGGGCATCGCTCCGCGCGCGGGCTGGAAGTGCTCGAACGGCTCGGCAACGTGGTCGTGCTCGAACGTCCGCTGAATTCGGAAACGCTGCGGCGGGCAGTGGCCTCGTCGCTGCGGGCGCGCGCGCGGCAGTATGAATCGCGCCGCCATCTGGCCGAACGGATCGAAGCGCAAGCGGCGCTGGTGCAGCTGAACGATTCGCTGGAAAGCCGCATCGCCGAACGCACGCATGAGCTCGCGTCCGCCAACGACCGGCTGATGATGGAGATTCACGAGCGCGCCAAAGTGCAGGCAGTGCTGGTGCAATCGCAGAAGATGGAAGCGCTCGGGCAGTTGACCGGCGGCATCGCGCATGACTTCAACAACCTGCTGAACGTGATCATGGTCAACGCGGAGCTGATCGCCCGGGTCAGCGCCGACGAGCGCATTCGCGGCATGGCCGCCACCGTCAAACGCGCGACCGAACGCGGCGCGAAACTGACGGGCCAGTTGCTGACCTTCTCGCGCAACAGCAATCTCGATCTGAAAGCGGTCGACGTGGTCGCGTTGCTGCATGGCATGCGCGACATCATCACGGTGTCGCTGGGTTCGAGCATCCGCTACACCAACGAGTTCGACAACGGCGAGATGTGGACCCAGGCCGATGCCAATCAGCTCGAACTGGCGATCCTCAATCTCGCGATCAACGCGCGCGACGCGATGCCGGCTGGCGGCCAGCTCAAGATCCGCGTGCGCGTGCGCGCGGCACCCGACCCGACGCTCGACGACGGCCGTTACGTGGTGGTCGAAGTCGTCGATACCGGCTCGGGCGTGCCGCCCGACGTCGTATCGCGCGTGTTCGATCCGTTCTTCACCACCAAGCCGATCGGCAAGGGCACGGGGCTCGGCCTGAGTCAGGTCTATGGCATCGCGCGGCAGGCGGGCGGCACCGCGCGGCTCTTCAGCGACGAAGGCGCAGGCACCACGGTGGAGATCTGGCTGCCGCTGCGCGAACGCGAAGCCACGCGGACCGAAGCGGCGTCCGATGCCGAAGCGAACGCCGTCGGCGAGAAGCGCGTGCTGGTGGTCGAAGACGACGGCGAGGTGCGCGCCATGCTGGTCGAGTCGCTGAGAATGCTCGGCTATACGGTGACCGAAGCCGCGGACGGCCAGGCCGGCCTGAACCGCTTGCAGGACGACAAGCCCGACCTGCTGATGGTCGACTTCGCGATGCCGGGCATGAACGGCATCGACGTGATCGCCGCCGCGCGCGCGATGCGCGAGGACTTGCCGGTGATTCTCGCGACCGGTTATGCCGACGTGGATATTTCCGGTCTGGCGGTGAAGCGCTGCACGATTCTGCGCAAACCGTTTCAGCTCGACGATCTCGCGCGGACCGTGCGGCTCGGGCTCGCGGCTTGAGCGTGACGCGGTGTCGCTTGCCGCGAGCGGCGCGCTGACGAATTCCCGGGTCGCATGCCCTTGCGACTGACGCTGCCGGCATGCGTTCATGTCCGCGCATGCACAGCCCCTACCGCCTTCCCATGGCGCACGATCGATCGTGCGGACGCCATGACCGTCTGACTGAACAACTCGCAAAGCTAATAACAACGGCACACGTCCGTCATATTCAGTAAGCATTGTCACACTGCTCCCGCAGACTCCACCCGCGCGAAAAATTTCCAATTCAATAGCTTGCTAACGAATGTTCTGGAAAATACAATACCGCGCATGCCGAATCTCGATACCCTGCGCCGCACCGTCAGCAGCACCCTGGTTGTCGCTGCCAGAAAGTGGCGGCGCACGAGCCACGGCGTGCTGGCGGCCTTCAATGTCTCCGAGGCGTGCGCCACGCCGCTCCTGACCGCCAGCCGGATCGGCGCGGCGGTGCGCCAGGTCACGCTCGCCGATCACGTCGGCATCGAGGGGCCGTCGCTCGTGCGGCTGCTCGATCAACTGTGCGCAGCGGGCCTGATGCGCCGGGAAGAAGACCCCGAAGACCGCCGCGCGAAAACCGTGGCGCTCACCGACGAAGGCCGCGCCGTCACCGCGAAAATGGAAGAAGAACTGGTCACGTTGCGGGCGCAGGCGCTCAAAGGCATATCGCGCAGCGATCTCGAAGCGGCCTTGCGCGTGCTCGATGCCTTCACGAGCGACGCCGCCGAACGCGCCGAACCGGGCGGCAGCGAGCGCACCCAGTCTGGCCAACCGATGCAGCAGGCGCGACGCATACAAGGTGCGCAACCCTCGCCGCGAGCGCAACGCCCACAACAAACCCAGCAGGCACCGGCCAAGCACACGCCCACTGCCAGCAAGACCCGCAAAGCCGCCAAGGCGCCCAAGTCCAACAAAGGCGAAGCAGACGCAGCGGCGCCGCATCACACCGGCGATCCGGCATAACGGCTCATGGTCTATCCCACCCTGCGTGACTGGCTGTTCTCGGTCAAGACCTTTGCCGCGGCCATGCTTGCGCTCTACATCGGCCTCGCGTTCGAACTGCCACGGCCTTACTGGGCAATGGCCACGGTCTACATCGTGTCGAATCCGTTCGTCGGCGCGACGCGCTCGAAAGCGCTGTATCGCGCGCTCGGCACCGCGCTCGGCGCCGCGGCCGCCGTGCTGCTGGTGCCGCCCTTCGTCGAATCGCCGTATCTGTTCAGCGTGATCGTCGCGCTGTGGACCGGCACGCTGCTCTACCTCGCCGTGTCCGACCGCACCGCGCGCAGCTACGTGTTCATGCTGGCCGCCTATACGACGCCGATCATCGCGCTGCCCTCGGTGACGAACCCGGCCGGCGTGTTCGACCTCGCGATCAGCCGTACCGAGGAGATCACGCTCGGTATCGTCTGCGCGAGCATCGTCGGCAGCTCGCTGTTTCCGAGCCGCCTCGCGCCGACCATCATCGAGCGCACCGACGCGTGGTTTCGCGATGCCGCGTTCTATGCGACCGAAACGCTGTCGGGACGCATCGCCGGCTCGGCGATCTCGGGCGCGCGCCAGCGGCTCGCCAGCACCATCAACGGTCTGGAATTGCTGCTGAGCCAACTCGCTTACGACCACACGCGGCCGGACGTGCTGGCGCGCACGCACGAACTGCGCGGACGCATGCAACTGCTGCTGCCGATCATGTCGTCGCTCGCCGATCCGCTGATCGCGCTCTACAACAGCGGCCGCCATAGCTGGCCCGAAGGGCTCGAAGCGCTGCTCGCCGATGTGATCAAGTGGTTCAACGAACCGCTGCCCGCCGTGAGCGAGGGCTATCACCCCGACACCACCGCCGATTCGCTGCGCGAGCGCATCGCGGCCATGCGCCCGCCCGCCGCCGCGCTCGCGAGCTGGGACGGCGCGCTGTTGTCGAACGCGCTGTGGCGCATGAAGCAGGTGATCGACGTGTGGCAGGACTGCCGTTCACTGCGCATCATCATCACGCGCGAAGAAGGCTCGTGGCGGCCGCACTTCCGCCACTGGCGTCTGGGCGGCACCCAGCGCTTCTACGACCGCGGCATCATGCTGTTCGCCACCGTGTCGGCGGGACTCGCCGTGGTGCTCGCGTGCAGCCTGTGGATCAGCTCGGGCTGGAACGACGGCGCCAGCGCGGTCACGCTCGCGGCGGTGGCCTGCTGCTTCTTCGCGGCGCTCGACGAACCCGCGCCGATGGTATTCCGCTTCTTCCTCGCGACCGCGATCAGCGTGGGGGCCGCGGGCATCTACCTGTTCGCAGTGCTGCCGCACGTGCACGACTTCCCGATGCTGGTGCTTCTGTTCGCGGCGCCGTTCATCCTGGTCGGCACGCTGATTCCGCGCCCGCAGTTCAATATGGTCACAGTGCTGGTTGCCGTGAACACGGCCACCTTCATCAGCATTCAGGACGCGTACGACGCGAACTTCCTCACGTTCATGAACGCCAATCTCGCGGGCCTTGCCGGCCTGCTGTACGCGTACCTGTGGACCCGCGTGACGCGCCCGTTCGGCGCCGAACTCGCCGCGTCGCGGCTCTTGCGTTCGAGCTGGGCCGACGTCGCGCTCACGGCCTCGACGCTGCCGATCGAAGACCCGCGCAATCTCGCCGCGCGCATGCTCGACCGCCTGATGCAACTGATCCCGCGTCTGGCCGCCACCGACGATCACCGCCATCCGTCGATCGAGAGCTTCCGCGATCTGCGCATCGGCTTCAACGCGCTCGATCTGCGCCGCCTGACCCACAAACTCGGCGGCGAAGCGCCGGCCGCGATCGCCCACGTCCTCGATGGAGTGCGTACTTACTACGAGAGCTGCGTCGACCACCGCAAGCGCGAGCCGGTGCCCGAGAGTCTGATGCGCTCGATCGATGCCGCGGTCGCGCGCGTGACTTCACAGGGGCTCGCCAACGCGGCGGCGCCCACCGCCACGTCGCCCACCTCGGCCCGTCAGTTACGCGACGCGCTGCACGCGCTGATCGGCTTGCGTCTTTCGCTGTTTCCGGCGACGCTGACGTCACCGACGCCGCCCGACCCGGAGACCGCAGCCTGATGCGCCTGTCCTGCAACCCGTTCCACCTTCCTGACTCCCCGCGATGATCGGTGAAATCGATATCTTCGGCGTGTTCGTGCCGGCCGTGCTCGTGCTGATGTTCGTCGCCTATCTGATCAACCTGGTGATCCGCACGGTGCTCGGACGCGTCGGTTTCTACCGCTTCGTCTGGCATCGCTCCATCTTCGATCTCGGCATCTACGTGCTGGTGCTGGGCCTTGTCGTTGTCGTTTCGCACAGACTAATAACGTGAAAAAAACCTGGTTCTCCGTCGGTCAGATTCTGCTGACCCTGATCGTGGTCGTGGTGGCAGCCCTCGTGCTGTGGAAACTCGTCGCCTATTACATGTTCGCGCCGTGGACCCGCGACGGACACGTACGCGCCGACGTGATCCAGGTCGCGCCGGATATCTCGGGGCTCATCTCGTCGGTCGAGGTGGTGGACAACCAGCAGGTCAAGCAAGGCCAGGTGCTGTTCGTGATCGATCAGGCCCGCTACACGCTCGCGCTGCGTCAGGCCCAGGCCACCGCGCAGCAGCGTCGCGCGACGCTCGACCAGGCGCGCCGCGAAGATGCGCGCAACCGCAAGCTCGGCAACCTGGTCGCCGCCGAGGTCGCGGAAGAAAGCCGCTCGCGCGTCGAGGCGGGCGAAGCCGCGCTCGCCGATGCGAACGTGGCGATCGACACCGCGAAACTGAACCTGCAACGTGCAACGATCGTGAGCCCGGTGGACGGTTATCTGAACGACCGCGCGCCGCGCACCGGCGAATTCGTCGCGGCGGGCCGCGCGGTGGTCGCAGTGGTGGACATGCATTCGTTCCGCGTCGACGGCTATTTCGAAGAAACCAAGCTGCGCGGCATCGACATCGGCCAGCCGGTCGATATCACGGTGATGGGCGAGCCGGCCGCGCTGCGCGGGCACGTGCAGAGCATCGTCGCCGGTATCGAGGACCGCGACCGCACGCAAGGCTCGAATCTGCTGCCGAACGTGAATCCGGCGTTCAGCTGGGTGCGGCTCGCCCAGCGGATTCCGGTGCGCGTCGCGCTCGATGAAGTGCCCGCCGACTTCCGGATGATCGCCGGCCGCACCGCGACGGTGTCGGTGCGCGATCTGTCGCCGGTGAGGAGGCGTGGTGTTGCGGGTGCTTCGGGTGTGGCGGGTGCTTCAGGTCCGGTGGATGCGTCGGCGGCTTCGGCTCCGGCTGCGTCGGTTGCTATGAGTGCGTCTGCTGCACGGCCGGCGTCAGCGGCGGTTTCATCGGGCGCCTCGCAATGAAGCTGTCGCGAAACCTGGCCTCTTTCCCGCTGTGGCCCCTGCTGCCGCTGTTGCCGCTCGCCGTCGCGCTCAACGGCTGTATGACCGTCGGCCCGAATTACGCGCTGCCGCAGCAGGCACTCGTCAACGCGCCGCTTGCGAATGCGCCGCTGGAAGGCGCCGATCCGGCGCTGACCTCGACTCGCAACGTGCCCACCGTGTGGTGGAAGCTGTACGACGATCCGGTGCTGAACGGTCTCGTCGACGAGGCGCTGCAATCGAACACCGACTTGCGCGTCGCGGCGGCGAATCTCGCGCGCTCGCGTGAAGCGCTGGGCGTCGCGCAGGCGCAGGGCGGCTTCTCCGGCAAGGCGTCGGCGGAGATCGAGCGCGCGCAGGAATCGGCCGAACAGTACCTGCTGTTCGAAAAACTGCCGGTCGCCAACGAGGGTAACTTCGGCATCAGCATCTCATATGAATTCGACCTGTTCGGCAAGCTGCGGCGCGGCGTGGAAGCGGCGCAGGCGGACACCGAGTCCGTGCAGGCCGCCGGCGACCTCGCGCGGATCACCGTGGTGGCGGACGTGGTGCGCTCTTACGTCGAGCAATGCTCGGCGGCCGAGGAACTCAGGATCGCGCAACAGTCGCTCGCGTTGCAGAAGCAGCGCGTGGACGTGTCGCGACGTCTGCGTGACGCGGGCCGTGGCAACCAGTCCGACGTGACGCGCGGCCAGACTCAGGTGGATACGTTGTCGGCGGATATTCCGCGCTACACGGCGCGCCGCAAGATCGCGCAATACCGGCTCGCCGCGCTGCTCGCCCGTGCACCGTCCGATCTTCCGCCGGCTGTGCTGGCTTGCGAGCGGCTGCCGCAAATCCGCCAGCCGATTCCGGTCGGCGACGGCGCCGCGCTGCTCAAGCGCCGTCCGGACGTGCGCGAAGCCGAGCGTCAACTGGCGGCGTCGACGGCGCGCATTGGTGTCGCCACAGGCGCGCTGTATCCGACGATCAGCCTCGGTGCGTCAGCAGGCTATACCGGGATTCTTGAAGACATCCCCACGCTGCCCACGGCGCGTTGGGCTTTCGGTCCGCTGATCAACTGGAACTTCCCCACCAATGGCGCGCGTGGTCGCGTGCGTGAGGCAGAGGCGTCGAGCGATGTGGCGCTCGCCAAGTTCGACGGCGTGGTGCTGACCGCGCTGCGCGAGACCGAAACCAATCTCGCAACCTACGCCTCCGACTACGCGCGCGCCGAATCATTGCGCGCCGCGTTGAAGTCGGCCGCCGAGTCGGCGGATGAAACGCATCGGCTGTATCGCGCCGGGCGCGAGTCCTTCATCTCGGACCTGGACGCGACGCGTACGCTGACCTCGGTGAAGTCTCAGGTCGCGACCGCCGAAGGCCAGGTGGCGATCGATCAGGTCAACCTGTTCCTCGCGCTCGGCGGCGGTTGGGAGATGGATGTGCTGAGCGCGCCCGCGGTGGCGGCGCCTCAGGCAGCAGGACCCGCGGCGAAGACCATGCCGACCGCAGCGACGGCAACCGCAACCGCTGCCAAAGCGCCCTGAATGCTTACGAATTATTTTTGATAACCTTTCTTTTGCCTTTCATTTGCGATTAAATACATGACACCAACCACACATTACGGGGTCACGTATGTCGCCATTCATGCAAGGCGCAGTCACGCTGGGCGGATGTATCGGCATCTTCACGGCGGTGGTCGCCGTGGTCGAGATGCTGGCGAATTGAGCCCGTACGGCATCTGCCGGCACTAGCGCAGCCTTTGCCGAATACGCGCCGGCGGCACTAAGCCAGCCGGCGCTTCCCGGCCGCCTGGTGGATCGCCGCCCGCACCCGTGGATACGTGCCGCAACGGCACACGATGTTCGACATCGCCGCGTCGATATCCGCATCGGTCGGATCGGGCTTTTGCTTGAGCAGCGCGCACGCCGCCATCAGTTGCGCGCTTTGGCAATAGCCGCACTGCACTACGTCGAGGTCGATCCACGCCGCTTTCAACGCTTGCGCTTCGGCGCCTTGCACGCCTTCGATGGTCGTGATTTTCTGCGCGTAGCCCACGCAGGACATCGTCGTCTGACAGGCGAGGCAGGCGGCGCCATCCAGATGGATCGTGCATGCGCCGCAAATCCCCACGCCGCAGCCGAACTTGGTGCCGGTCATGCCGAGTTCGCAGCGCAGCGCCCACAGCAGCGGCATGTCCGGCTCGGCGTGCACCGCCACCGCGCGGCCGTTGATGTTCAGCGACCCCTTGCTTGCCTGCTGTCTCGGCGCAGCCTTGCATCCCTGCGGATTCGAAGCCGCGACGGGCAGGTTGGCGAGCCGCAACGGGAGCGTGCGCAAACGCGTGCCGGTCAGCGTGAACACCGCATTGGCGACCGCCGGCGCGATCGGCGGCACGGCCGGCTCGCCGACGCCTTGCGGGTGCATCCGGCTCGGCATGATGTCGGTTTTGATCACCGGACAATCGTTCATCCGCACGACCGGGAAATCGACGAAGTTCTTCTGTTGCACCTGGCCCTTGACGATCGAGATCTCGTCCTGCAGCGCGGCCGACAGACCGAACACGATCCCGCTCTCCATCTGCTGAGCGATCAGATTCGGATTCACCGGCAGGCCGCAATCGATCACGCACACCACCCGGTGCACGCGAATCTGCCGCTTCGGCCCGAGCGACACCTCCGCCACCTGCGCGACCACGCTGCCGAACGCCTCGTGCAACGCGACACCGCGTGCACACGGCGCGCCGTCGGCGGCCGGTTTCAACGGCTGCCCCCACTCCGACAACTCGGCGACACGCTTCAATACCGCCAGATGGCGCGGATGCTCCGCGAGCAGCGCCGCGCGGAACGCGATCGGATCCTGGCCAGCCGCGGCGGCGAGTTCATCGGTGAAGCTCTCGGTGAAGAACGCCTGGTGCGAATGACCGACCGAGCGCCAGAAGCCGACCGGCACCGGCAACTCGACGATCTTGTGCGCGACGCGCGCGGCGGGCCATTCGTACGGCTGATCGAACGCGCCTTCGCAGGTGGTTTTATCGATGGGAATGCGCGGCACGCCGTAGTAGCGCGCGAGCGATTCCGGCACGATCGCCTGACTCGCCGACGTGCTGCGCCACGCGAGCACTTTGCCGTGGTCGTCGAGCCCGGCCTTGAGCCGCGACACGCACGCGGGCCGATAGAAGTCGTGCGTGAAATCCTGCGCGCGCGACCAGATGGTCTGCACCGGATGGCCGCCGCCTTCGCGCGCAATCACTGCGGCCTGGACGATGAAATCGAGCTCCAGCCGCCGGCCGAACGCGCCGCCGAGCAGTTGCGTCTGCAAGTCGACCTTGTCGGCGTCGATGTCGAGCACCTTGGCCACGTGCTGCCGCGCGAGCGCGGGCATTTGCGTGGAGACCCAGACGGTGGCCGCGCCGTCCGCGACCTGCACGGTGCAATTGACCGGCTCGACCGCGCCGTGCGCGAGATACGGCGCGTGATACTCGGCATCGATGACACGCGCCGCGCCGCGCAAGGCGGCATCGACGTCGCCGCGATGAAAGTAGACGTGGCCGTCGCTGTCGTCGAGCGCCTGCGCAAGACGCCGGTCCACGTCCGCGCTCGATACGCTCGCGGCGGCGCCATCGTGCCAGGTCACGTCGATCTTCTCGACCGCGTTCATCGCGCGATACGGGTTGTCGGCGATCACCGCGACGCCACCACTGCCGCCGCTATACGGTGCGAAGGCCAACGCCTTGATAAAGCCCGGCATCTGTCGCGCGGCAGTCTCGTCGAAATGCGCGACCGAGCCGCCGAGCGTCGGGCACATCACGACGCCCGCGTACAACAGGCCGTCGGGCAGCGCGTCGATGCCGAAGCGCGCCGCGCCGTTGACCTTCGGCGCGGCCTCGATGCGGCGGATGGGTTGGCCGATCAGCCTGAAGTCGGTGGGATTCTTCAACTCCACCTTGCGCGGGAACGCCTGCAGCGCCGCCAACGACGACAATTCACCGAAACTCGCCTTATGGTCCGGCCCGTGCAGCACGTAGCCGTTTTCCGCGCGGCATTCGGCGGCAGGCGCCTTCCATTGCTCGGCCGCCGCGCCGATCAGCATCATGCGCGCCGACGCGCCGGCTTCGCGCATCGGCGTCCAGAGATCGTTGATGCTCGATGAGCCGCCCGTCATCATCGTGCCGGCCTCGCGCATCGCTTTGCGGGTGAGCCAGATCGTCGTGCGCTTGAACGCGCTGTCGTCGTCGGGGCGAAACGGCAGATCGTCGATGATGTTCTGCACGCTGTTGTAGATCTTGTCGATCGGCCCCTCCTCGACCCTGACCCGCGACCAGTCGGCGTTGAGTTCCTCGGCGAGCAGCATCGCGAGGCCGGTATGGATGCCCTGCCCCATCTCCGCCTTGCTCATCATGATCGTCACGGTGTTGTCGGCGGCGATCTTGACCCAGCCGTTGAGCGCGACTTGCGAGCCTTGGGTGGGCAGCGGCGTCGACGTGTTCAGCCGCTGGCGCGGCGGCAACACCCCCCAGCCGACCAGCAACGCGCCCACCGCGCCGGCGCCGCCGAGCAGGAAGGTTCTGCGCTTTAACATGACATGGCTCGATCAGCTTGCACGGTGACAAGGAAGCTGCGAACGCGCGGCTACGCGCGCGGCGGTGTTTCCGCGGAATAGTAATAAGACGGAGCAGCGGACGGGAGACTTAAATTCGCGTGTTCAAGTCGAAGGGGTGCGGGGCGGGGATCAGGCGCTTGATCCAAGGAAGGGGTTAGTCGTGGGGTGTTTCATTAAATACAGGGTGCGTCGGGCGACGCACCCTGTGGGCGCTGCGGTTTCGGTTTCAGCTTCAGCTTCAGCCCATCAGCGCCGGTTCGATCCGGACACGACGTCGATCCACACGGCCAGCACGAGAATGCTGCCCTTGACGATCATCTGCCAGTAGGCGTCGACGTCGAGCATCGACATGCCGTTGTCGAGGCTCGCCATCACCAGTGCGCCGATCAACGCGCCGTACACGGTGCCGGAGCCGCCGCGCATCGACGTGCCGCCGATGAAGCACGCGGCGATCGCATCGAGTTCACCCATCGAGCCCGCCGACGGCGAGCCGGCCGCGAGCCGCGCGGTATTGACGATCCCGGCGAACGCGCACATCAACCCCATTAGCGCGAAGATCGCCAGCTTCACGCGGTTCGTGTTGACGCCCGACAGACGCGTCGCTTCGAGGTTCGAACCGACCGCATAGATGCGCCGGCCGAACACGGTCTGCGTCGCGATCCACGTGAAGACGCCGAGCAGCGCGAGCAGCAGCAGAACCGGCACCGGAATGCCGCCGTAACGATCGAGCGTGGCGACGAAACCCGCGAGAATCGCACCCGCGCCGACCACCTTGACGATGTCCTGCCAGATCGGCACGACCCGCAACTGATAACGCTGACGATTGGCGCGCTGCCGTATCGTCAGAAACGCGAGCAGCACGAACAGCACGACGGCGAGCGTGTCGCCCGCGAGGCGCGGCAAGTAACCCTGGCCGACGAACACGAAACTGTCCGACACCGGGGCGATCGTCGAGCCGCCGGTCACACCGAGCAGAATGCCGCGATACGCGAGCATCCCGCCGAGCCCGACGATGAACGACGGCACGCGCCGGTAGGTGGACCACCAGCCGTTGAACATGCCGACGAGCACGCCGAGCAGCATCACCACCGGCACGGTCACGCCGATCGGCCAGTGCCGGTTGACGTCGAGGATCGCCGCGACGCCACCGAGCAGACCGAGCAGCGAGCCGACCGACAGATCGATTTCACCGGCGATGATCACGAACACCATGCCGCACGCGAGCATGCCGGTGATCGACATCTGCCGCAGCAGGTTCGACAGATTGCGCGGCGTGACGAACGCGCCATGCGTGAGCGTCGAAAAGAAAATCCAGATGATGGCCACGGCGATCAGCAACGCGAGAATCTTGTAGCGCGCGAACAGTTGCTGAATACGCTGCGGGCCGCCGAATGCGCCTCGCGGCGGGGGGTTGTCGGCGCGTTGGGAAGTAACGTCGGGCGTCATGCTGCACTCGCTGCGGTAGGGTTCGTTAATCGCTGCACGGGACGGATCGCGGCACTGAGGATGTCCTCCTGCGTGAGGCCGTCGTTGACGAAGTCGCCGCGCAACTCGCCTTCGCCGATCACCAGCACGCGATCGCTGATGCCGAGCACCTCGGGCATTTCGGACGACACCATCACGATCGACATGCCGCGCTGCGCCAGTTGAAAGATCAGTTTGTAGATTTCATACTTCGCGCCGACGTCGACACCGCGCGTCGGTTCGTCGAGGATCAGCACCTTCGGATCGGTCAGCAGCATGCGCGTGAGCACGGCCTTCTGCTGATTGCCGCCCGACAGGCTCGCGATCGACAGCATCGGATGCGCGGCGCGCACCGACAGCCGCTTCATCTCCGTATGAATCGTGTCGAGTTCGGCGGCGGAGTCGATCCGTCCACCCGAGGCGAACCGCCCGAGCACCGCGAGCGTGATGTTGTGGCCGACGCTCATCCCAGGCACGATCCCGTGGCGTTTGCGGTCTTCCGGCACCATCGCGATGCCGGCGCGAATCGCGTCGTCGGGGGCGCGAATCTTCAGCGGCTTGCCGTCCATCAGCACGCTCGCCTCGCTCACACCGGGATACGCGCCGAAGATCGCCTGCATCAGCTCAGTGCGGCCCGCGCCCACCAGCCCCGCCACGCCGAGAATCTCGCCACGCCGCAGCGCGAACGACACGTCGTTCACCCGCTTGCGGCGCGGATTGGTGACGTCGAAACAGGTGACATTGCGCGCTTCGAAGATCACGTCGCCGATCGGATGCGGCTCGCGCGGAAACAGATTCTTGATCTCGCGGCCCACCATCAGCGAGATGATGCGGTCGGTGGTGAGCGCATGCATCGGTTCCGTCGCGACGTGACGGCCATCGCGGATCACGCTGATCGTGTCGCAAACGGCGGCCACTTCGTCGAGCTTGTGCGAGATATACACGCAGGCAATGCCGCGCCGCTTCAGATCGCGCACGATGTCGAGCAGAATGCTGATTTCCGACGAAGTCAGCGACGACGACGGTTCATCGAGAATCAGCAGCTTCGCGCGTTTGTTCAGCGCCTTCGCGATTTCGATCAACTGCTGATGACCGCCGCCGTAGTTCATCACGGGCTGCGCGGCGTTGATGCCGCTGATACCGAGTTCGCGCAGCAGTTCGTCGGCGCGCTGGTACATCGCGGCATAGTTCATGCGGCCGCCTGGCAGCGTGATCTCGTTGCCGAGAAAGATGTTCTCCGCGACCGACAACTCCGGCACCAGCATCAACTCCTGGTGAATGATGATGATGCCCGCGCGTTCGGTGTCGCGTACGCCGGTGGCCTTCAGCGGCGCGCCTTCCCAGGTTATTTCGCCATCCCAGGTACCGTGCGGGTACACACCGGACAGCACTTTCATCAGGGTCGATTTGCCGGCGCCGTTTTCGCCGCACAAGCCGACGCATTCGCCCGGCGAGACCGTCAGGTCGATGCCGTCGAGCGCTTTCACGCCCGAAAAAGCTTTGACGATGCCGCGCATCGTCAGTAGAGGTTGCGTCATTCGCTATTGCCTCGCTGCAAGTTGGGCCGGTGCTCGACCACGCCCCCCGGCGCCATGGCCCGGGAAGCGTGGCAATCACACCGCGCCCGTCTTCCGTCTTATTGGCTCGCGAGCTGCGCCTGCGTGTAGAAGCCATCCGTCACGACGAGGTTGACATTGGCCTTCGTCAGCTTGGTCGGCTGCAGCAGGACCGTATCGATCTTCTTCTTGCCGTTGTCGTATTGCGCGTTGAACGCCGGCTTGTCGCCCTTCGCCAGCGCCACCGAGAGCTTCGCCGCTTCGCCCGCGATCAGTTTGAGCGGCTTGTAGACCGTCATCGTCTGCGTGCCGGCCATCACGCGCTTGACCGCTGCGAGGTCGGCGTCCTGGCCCGAGATCGGTACCTTGCCCGCGAGGTTCTGCGCGGCCAGCGCCTGGATCGCCCCGCCGGCGGTGCCGTCATTCGAAGCGACCACCGCGTCGATCTTGTTGTTGTTCGCCGTCAGCGCATCTTCCATGATGCGCAGCGCAGTCGATGCGCTCCACTCCGGCACCCACTGCTGGCCGACCACCTTGATCTCGCCCTTGTCGATGGCGGGCTTGAGCACCTTCAGCTGGCCGGCGCGCAGCATCTTCGCGTTGTTGTCGGTCGGCGCGCCGCCGAGCAGGAAGTAGTTACCCTTCGGCCGCACGTCATAAACGCCCTGGGCCTGCATTTCGCCGACCTTCTCGTTGTCGAACGAGATGTAAGCGTCGATATCGGCATCGAGAATCAGGCGGTCATACGACACGACCTTGATGCCCGCCTTCCTCGCTTCGGCAACCACGTTGCCGAGCGTCTTCGAATTGAACGGCACAATTACGATCACGTCCACACCGCGCGAGATCAGATTTTCGATCTGCGAGATCTGGCGTTCTTCGCTCGCGTCGGCGGATTGCACCGAGACTTTCGCGCCGAGCTTTTCCGCTGCGGCGACGAAATAGTCACGATCGCGCGACCAGCGCTCGACGCGCAGATCGTCGATACAGAAGCCGATTTCCGGATGATCCTTGCTGGCGTGCGCGAGCGGCGCGGCGAGCGACAGGCTGGCGAGTACGGCTCCACACACGAGCGAACTCAGGACATTACGACGTGTTTTGAATTGCATGACTGTCTCCTATTTTGATAACCGGAATACCGGATTGGCCGGCTTGCGCTGCGAGCGACAAGACCGGACAAGCGTCAACCCAAAGCTTCCTGTTTCACGCAGTCGACGTGGCCGCGTGATTTTTTATGTGATGCCTCTGCTTCTATTGCTCACACTCTGATGCGTTTCAGCGTCCGCTATAAATCGCCTGATTCACGATGTTTTCCATCCGCTCCTGCTGACCGCTCGCATGCTGCGGGTTCAGGTCGCGCGCCAGCGCATCCGTGGCGAGCGTCGCCAAGGAATAATCCCCAGAGAGAATCTTGCGGCCCAGTTCCGCGTCCCAGCCCGCGTAGCGCCGCCGCTTGAACTGTTCGAGCCGATCGTTTTCGATCAGCACCGCCGCGCGTTCGACCGCGAGCGCGAGGTTGTCGATCGCACCGATGTGGCCGTAGAACAGATCTTCGGGATCGACGCTTTGGCGCCGCACTTTCGAATCGAAGTTCATGCCGCCGGTCGTAAAGCCGCCGTGCCGGAGAATCTCGTAGAACGCGAGCGTCAGTTCCTCGACGTTATTCGGAAACTGATCGGTATCCCAGCCGTTTTGCGGATCGCCGCGATTCGCGTCGACACTGCCGAAAATACCCAACGCATAGGCGGTAGCGATCTCGTGATGAAACGAATGGCCCGCGAGCGTCGCGTGATTGGCCTCGATGTTCACGCGAATGTCCTTTTCCAGCCCATATTGCAGCAGGAAACCATGCACGGTCGCGACGTCGTAATCGTATTGATGCTTGGTCGGCTCCTGCGGCTTCGGTTCGATCAGCAGCGAGCCCTTGAAGCCGATCTTGTGCGCATGATCGACCACCATGCGCAGGAAGCGCGCGAGTTGTTCGCGTTCGCGCATGAGGTCGGTATTGAGCAGCGTGTCGTAGCCTTCGCGGCCGCCCCACAGTACGTAATTCTCACCGCCGAGCCGTTGCGTCGCGTCGAGCGCGTGGCGCACCTGGGTTGCGGCAAACGCGAAGATGTCCGGGTTGGGACTCGTCGCCGCGCCCGCCGCGTAACGTGGATGCGAGAACAGATTGGCCGTGCCCCACAGCAGTTTGATGCCGGTATCCTGCTGCTTGCGCGCCAGATAGTCGGTGACGCGCTGGAAGTTCTCGCTGTATTCCTTCAGACTCGCCCCTTCGGGCGCAACGTCGGTATCGTGAAACGTGTAGTACGGCGTGCCGAGCTTCGAGAAGAACTCGAACGCGGCGTCGGCCTTTTGCAGCGCGCGCTCCATTGCGTCGCCGGCTTGCTGCCACGGACGCCTGAAGGTGCCCTGCCCGAAAATGTCGACGCCGGGCCAGACGAAGGTATGCCAGTAGCACACCGCGAGGCGCAGATGTTCTTCGAGCGTCTTGCCGAGCACCCGTTTGCTTTTGTCGTAATGGCGGTATGCAAGCGGGTTGTCCGATTGCGGCCCTTCATAGCGGATCTCGGGGATGTGTTCGAAGTAAGACATCGGCGTCTCCAGTTTTATGTTGCACCGCAACCCGAAACCGCCGCCATGCCGGTCGACCAGGGTGACGCCATGCTGCCGCGTGCGCGATGCATCGGCAATTGCGAAATTGCGCAGCGCGCTTGATGTTTCTTACCGCCCGCGCGTTTGTTTCGCACCGGCGCACGATTCGCGGCCTAGAATAACCGGACGCTTAAAAAAGGCGCTGTCTTTAGTGCACACTCAAGCGCCCGCTAAACAGGAGACAAAGGCCGTGGGTTAGACGATCCGCGCGCCGCTCATCGCCATGCCCCGTCCGCAAACACCACAGACGTCCCATCGGATCGCGCTGCTGTTCAACGCGAACAAGGTCTACGACCGTGAGATCATCACCGGTATCGGCAACTACCTGCTGTCGACGCGGGTGGCGTGGGATCTCTTCCTCGAAGAAGATTTTCGCTGCCGGCTGACCGGCATCGAGCGCTTCGACGGCGACGGCATCATCGCCGATTTCGACGACCCCGCCGTGGGCGAAGCGCTGCGCGATTGTCCGCTGCCGGTGGTCGCGGTCGGCTCGTCGTTCGAAGATCCGGCGCATTACCCTCCGGACTTACCCTATATCGCGACCGACAACAGCAAGCTCGTGTCGCTCGCCTATACGCATCTGATCGGCTCGGGCCTCGAACATTTCGCGCTGTACAGCTTGCCGCAAGCGCAAGAAAACCGCTGGGCGCAGCAGCGTGAACTCGCGTTCGCTCATTTGCGCCGCGCCGACGGACGCAGCGCCGCGCAGATCGACAGCGAGGTCTATCGCGGCCTGTCGACCAGCGCGCCGTCGTGGAATCAGGCGACCGAGCAACTCACCGCATGGCTGCGGCAACTGCCGAAGCCGGTCGGCATCATCGCCGTGACCGATGCGCGCGCGCGGCATCTGCTGCAAGCGTGTCTGATCGCAGGCATTCCGGTGCCCGAGGAAGTGGCGATCATCGGCATCGACAATGATCCGCTGACGCGCACATTGACGCGTATTCCACTCTCCTCCGTGATTCAGGGCACCGAAGAAATGGGCCGCACCGCCGCGCACCTGTTGCATCAGATGCTGCACGGCGCGCGTTTTCCGGGGCGGCGCATTCTCGTGCCGCCGGTCGGCATCAACGTGCTCGAATCGACGGGGCATCAGCCGCTCGCGAGTCCGTATGTGATGCGCGCGCGGCACTTCATCCGCCAGTACGCGTGCCAGGGGATTCGCACCGAACAGGTGGCCGACTATGTGGGCGTGTCGCGCTCGTCGCTCGAAGAGTACTTCCGGCGCGAACGCAAGTGCACCGTGCATCAGGAAATCCTGCGCCATAAGCTCGATGTGGCGAAGGCGCTGCTGGCCAAACGCGACGCGTCCAGCGCGGAAGTGGCGATTCGTTGCGGCTTCACGTCGCTGCAATACATGTACGCGGTATTTCGTCGTGAACTCGGCTGTACGCCGCGCGAATACCAGGAGCGCGCGAATTCGACAGCCGCGCCCGGCTGAGCATGCCTTTACTCTTTACTTCCACCGACGACATGATCAGCATCGCACAACTTTCTTCCGAGCCATGGGGCACCCTGCAGGGCGGCGATCGGGTCCGGCTTTATACGCTGCGTAATGCGCACGGTATGAAAGTCGCCATTAGCGACCTCGGTGCGACGCTGGTCTCGTGGCATGCCCCGGATCGCGCCGGACGTCTCGGCGATATTCTGCTCGGTCACGACACACCCGCCGAATACGTTGCAGCCACGACTTATATGGGCGGCCTGATTGGCCGCTGGGCGAACCGCATCGCCGATGCGCGCTTCACGCTCGACGGTATCGAGTACACGCTCGACCGCAACGAAGGCGCGAACCTGCTGCATGGCGGCAGCGTGGGTTTTCATCGCGCGCTGTGGGACGTGAGCGAAGACAATGGCGCGCTGCTGATGCGACTGGAGTCGCCGGAAGGCGATGCCGGTTTTCCGGGCAACGTCACCACGCAAGTGCGCTATTCGCTCGACGACGACGGCACATTGACCATCGAATACGAAGCGATCACCGATGCGCCGACGCCGCTCAATCTGACGAGTCATCCGTACTTCAATCTGACGGGCAAGCCGGGTACCGACATTCGCGGCCACGTGTTGTCGATCGATGCCGAGCAGTTCTTCGAAGTCGACGCCGGAATGATTCCGTGCAAGCTCGCCGAGGTTGCGGGCAACGCCTTCGACTTCCGGCAAAGCGCGCCGATCGGCGGGCGCCTCGACTGGCCGCACGCGCAACTCGCGAGGGCGGGTGGCTTCGATCATTGCTACGTGCTGCGCGATACATCCGGCGCCGAGGCGAGCGAAGGCGCGCCGCCGCTGCGTCAGGTAGCCTGCGCATACGACCCTGGCAGCGGACGCGAATTGACCGTGTCGACCGATCAGCGCGGCTTACAGTTCTATACCGGCAACTTTCTGAATGGCGACGTCGGACGCGGTGGTGTCAGGTATCAACGTCATGCGGGACTGTGTCTCGAAGCAGGCGGCTTTCCGAATCAGGTCAATATGGCCGGCCAGGACGAGGTGATCGTGCAGGCCGGCGATACTTACAGGCAAGTAACTGCGTATCGGGTCGATGTGCGCAAGGGCGTATGACGGGTTTTCTTGCCTCTTACACGGGACATTACAGCGCCCCGACTTATTGTTTGATGCAATACTGAATTAACACCCTGGTGGTTTCCGCTGGATTAATTGCTTCCTAGACTCCGTTAATGGTGCCGAAAATCTCGGTGCCGGATAAACAGTCCCGGAGGGAAGCATCATGAAATCGCTAGTCACAGCAGTGGCGGTGTTAGTTGTCCTTGCTGCGCCGGCGGCCTCGTTCGCTCAATCCGAACAGCCGCTCACGCGTGCGGAGGTCAAGGCGCAACTCAAGCAGATCGAGCAGGCGGGATACCAGCCGGGCAAGTCCACCGATTCCAGCTATCCCGCCGATATTCAGGCAGCCGAAGCGCGTGTCGCCGCGCAGAATGCAGCGGCTCGGGCCGATGCGACCGGCTATGGGACAACGGCGACGGGGTCGTCGCAAGCGGGGGGAAGTGTGGGGCAGTGATCGAGCATTACTGCTCCTCGTTCGCCGTGCGAAGCGGGTCATGTTTTTTAACGCGTGATCCGCTTTCGTGTTTCTTGTGTATCGCACGGCGAATGGAGTGAGAGCGCTTCGTTATTCGTCATTCCGTCATCTACTCATTGCTTGCGTGTTGTCGCATCGCATCGCGAGGCGCGCCGACATAGCGTCCTTCGCTAGGCCCGCGAATACGGGCGTGCCGCCTTACTTCCCTCGTTAGCCCCAGCCTGTTCTCCAGTCACGCCTATCACCGCGAGCCGTGACAGCGGTAGCATTTGCCTGAGCACTGAGGCAAGCGCGCACAACAATGTCCACAAAGTCCACGCTGCAAATAAGTCCGCGCGGCCGGATTCAGCAATGCGACCATCGTCGACGTCATCAAGTCGAGCGCACAGTAATAGACTTCCTAGTGGTCAATCCCGAAGTGCCTCGATCGATACGGGAGCTACGGCTTCCCATTTCCTGGAGACTCACCATGCCCCGCACCCTCGCCGAGAAACGCGCCGCCTTTCGTGCCCTGCACACGTCCGGCTGTTTCGTGCTGCCCAATCCGTGGGATGCGGGCAGCGCCCGCTATCTGCAAACGCTGGGCTTTCAGGCGCTCGCCACCACGAGCTCCGGTTTCGCATGGTCCACCGCGCACGCCGACAACACGCTGCCTCGCGACGCGGTCCTCGCGCACTTGCGCGAGATCGTCGAAGCGACAGATCTGCCCGTCAACGCGGACTTCGAGAACGGCTTCGGCCGTGATCCGGCTGACGTCGCCGAAAGCGTCAGGCTGGCGGTCGAAACCGGCGTGGCGGGCCTGTCCATCGAAGACTCGACCGGCGATCCCGCCGCGGCGCTGTTCCCGATCGACGTCGCGGTACAGCGAATCAGCGCGGCACGGCGCGCGATCGACGAAACGGGCGGCGATACCTTGCTGATCGGCCGCGCGGAGAACTTCTTCGCCGGCCAGCCCGACCTCGACGACGCCATCGCGCGTCTCAAGGCCTATGCCGCGGCCGGCGCCGACTGCCTGTACGCGCCGGGCATTCAGACACGCGAGCAGATCGAGGCGGTAGTCGCCGCCGTGGCGCCGAAACCCGTCAACCTGCTGATCGGCTCGACGTCGAATTTCACGCTGCAGGACGTGGCCGCGCTCGGCGTGCGGCGCATCAGCGTCGGCGGCGCGCTAGCCCGCGCGGCATGGGGCGGCTTCATGCACGCCGCGCAAGCGTTGGCCGACGGCCGCTTCGACGGCTTTGCGGGTGCGGCATCCGGCGCGCAACTCAACGAACTGTTCAGCAAAGGGGCTTGAGGTCCGATAGCCAAGTCTCTGTCGAGCCAAGCCGGCAACTGGAAAGCCCTTCCGCTTTCCAGTGCTTGAGCGCGCTACCGGCGCAGTGGTCGATATACCGATCGAAGCAGCCGGCAAGCGCGCGGTCTACCGCACAAAAGTCTCCATGGTTTCCAATGAGAAAAGCGCGTGCGCATGTGTACTGCTGCGCGCCCTTCTCCGCCCATTGTCGGCAGCGCCTATGCGCAGGCCCTCGAAGCTTCCCGACAACCCGCCGCACCGATCACCCCGCCCCGCCAATTCCGCCCCTCACGCCAAATGTTATTATCGGAAACACAACCCGCCATCGTGAAGCGCGTACCCGAAAAAGCAGCAGCCCCATGGATACCCATCTCAGCAAACCCGCCGACCCGTCAACCACCGACCTCGGCCGGCGCGTGCGCGCCGCCCGTCAGGCGCAGGACCTGACGCTGGAAACCGCGAGCCGCCTGTGCGGCGTCTCCCGCTCGACGCTCTCCAAAGTCGAAAACGGCCTGATGTCCCCCACATTCGACGTGCTGCAGAAAATCGTCCTCGGGCTGAAGATCGAAATCGGCGAGCTGTTCGGCTCCACGCCGAAGGTGAGCGCCAGCGGCCGCCGCGCGCTGACCCGCAAGAACGAAGGCCAGCGCCACGCGTACCGTGGTTATCAGATGGAGTTGCTCGCCACCGACCTCGCGCACAAAGCGATGTTGCCGTTTCGCATCCGCATTTCCGCACACACGCTCGACGCGTTCGACGACTGGGGCCGCCACGAAGGCGAAGAATTCCTTTACGTGATCAGCGGCAGCGTGTGCCTCTATTCGGAGCTCTACGCGCCGACGCATCTGAACGCCGGAGACAGTCTGTACTTCGACAGCCGCACCGGTCACGCGGCAGTCTCCACCAGCGAAGAAGACGCCGAGGTATTGTGGATGGCGACCAGCGCGGACATCCCGCAAACACCGGTCACCATCGAATCGACGAAGAAATAGTTCGGGCGCACGCGCGCCGCCTGGATGCGCCCTCGCGTGCCTATGCTGCCGATCAAACCAGGTGCGCCGCCAACGCCCGCTGCGCGAGTTGCGCGATATGCAGCGCGTGATGCCCTGTCCCCTGCTCGATCTGCTCACGGCAACTGAAGCCGTTGGTCAGCACGATCGTCTCGTGATTCGCCGCGGCCGCCTCACGCACTGCCGGAAACAGCTTGTCTTCGCCGATCTTCTGCGACAACGCATGATGCTCCACGTTGAAGCCGAACGATCCGGCCATGCCACAGCATCCCGTGTCGAGCAGCTTCCATTTCACACCGAGCTTGTTCAGTAGCGCGGTATCGCCTTGCATGCCGAACAGCGCCTTCTGATGACAATGCCCATGGACGATCACGTCGGCGGCAAGCGTCGGCCAGTCGAACGGCTGGCGCGCGACGAAATCGGAGAACAGAAAAGTTTGCGCCGACAGTTGCTTCGCCAACGCGTGATCGGGCAGTTGCTTCAGTAGTTCGTCCTTGAATACCGACAGACAACCCGGTTCGAGACCGACCAGCGGCACACCGGCGGCGATATCGTCCGCAAGGTCGTCGAGCATGTGCGTGAGCAGTTCGCGGGCGCGTTCGAGCAGACCGAAGTCGTACAGCGGTCGTCCACAGCACAGGCGGTTCTTCGGCAGCACGACGTGCCAGCCCAATTGTTCGAGTACATCGGCGGCGGCTTGCGCGACTTCGGGCGTGAAATGATCGTTGAACGTATCCACCCAGAGGATGACTTTCTTCGCGCCATCGCGAACGTCATGCGCAGATTGCGGAGCGCGCCGCGCGATCTGTCGATACGTGGTCCCGGCAAACTGCGGCAACTCGCGCGCTTGCGCCACACCGGCGACCCATTTGCCGACCGTAGACAGACCCGGCGCCGTCGTCATGAAGTTCGTCAGGCGAGCAAAGCGCGCCGCCCACGGCGCCCATTCGCCGATCCGTCCCATGAACAGGGCCTGACGCGGCCGACGATTGCTCTCGTAGTAATGCGAAAGAAATTCCGCCTTGTACGAAGCCATGTCCGTATGCGTGGGGCAATCCGATTTGCAGCCCTTGCACGCGAGGCAGGTGTCGAGCGCATCTTTCACTTCGCGGCTTTGCCAGCCGTCTGCGATCACATCGCCTTGCAGCATCTCCCAGAACAGATGCGCCCGGCCACGCGTCGAATACTTCTCCTCGCGCGTCGCGCGATAACTCGGGCACATCGTGCCGCCGTCGAGCGAGCGGCACTTGCCCATGCCGATACATCGCTCGATCGCGCGCTGGAAGCCTTCGCCTTCCGGACTGGCGAACGTGAGCTTCGTTTGCAGCGTCACCGGTTTGTAGGCCGGGCCCATCCGCAGGTTTTCGTCGGCGCGATACGCGTGCACCACCTTGCCTGGATTCAGACGGTTGGCTGGGTCCCAGATCGCCTTGAACTGCTCCATGGCCTGCATCAGTTCAGGGCCGTACATGATCGGCAGGAACTCGGCCTTGGCCTGGCCGTCGCCGTGTTCGCCCGACAACGAGCCACCGAACGCCACCACCAGTTCCGCCGCCTCGCGCAGGAACTCGCGCCATGTCGATACGCCTTGTGCGCTGCGCAGATCGAAGGTGATGCGCGCGTGCACGCAGCCGTCGCCGAAATGGCCGTAGAGACTCGTCTCGTAGCCGTATCGATCCACTAATGCCTGGAACGCGCGCAGATAATCGCCGAGGCGCAGCGGGTCGACCGCCGCATCTTCCCAGCCGACCACTGGATCGGGCGCGCCCGCATCGACCGACAACGCCACCGCCGACGCGCCCGTCTCGCGGATCGACCACACCTTCGCCTGCAACGCACGGTCTTCGACCAGCAGCGCCGACACGTTCGGCCCCGCGGCGCCCGACGAGAAATAGGCGGCAGCCGCCTGCGCGCCGCGCAGCACTGCCTCCTGCGTATCCGCGCCGAATTCGAGCACGACCCAGGCATCGCCTGGCGGCAGCAATGCGATCTCGTCCTTCTTCAAACCGCGCGCCTGCAAGCCGCGAATGATCGCGCGGTCGAGACCTTCGATCGCGATCGGCCCGCAGCGCATGAAATGCGGCACGGCATCCGCCGCCGTGTAGATGTCCGTGAAGCCGACCACGACGATCACGCGCTTCGCCGGACTTTTCACGAGCCGCACTTTCGCCTGCAACGTCACCGCGCACGTGCCCTCCGTGCCGACCAGCGCACGCGCGACGTTAAAGCCGTTTTCCGGCAGCAGTTGATCGAGATTGAAGCCCGACACGCGCCGTTTGATCTGCGGGAATCTCGCGCGAATCTGCGCGGCGTACGTGTCGCGCAAGCGCTTGAGCGCGGCGTAGATTTCGCCCTGACGGCCGCCCGCCGCGATGATACGTTCGAGTTCGTCATCGGATGTCGGGCCGACCCAGAAGCGTGCGCCGTCGAAGGTCGCGATTTCCAGCGCCTCGACGTTTTCGACGGTCTTGCCGGCCATCACCGAATGCGCGCCGCACGAGTTGTTGGCGATCATGCCGCCGAGCGTGCAGCGGCTGTGCGTCGCCGGATCGGGGGCGAACGTGAGGCCGTGCTGTTCGGCGGCATCGCGCAACGTATCGCACACCACGCCGGGCTCGACGATCGCCACCCGCGCGACAGGATCGACCGACACGACGCGGTTCACATACTTGCTCGCGTCGGCCACGACCGCGACATTCACGCATTGGCCGTTTTGCGACGTGCCGCCGCCGCGTGCGAGAAACGGCACGTCGTTGCGGCGGCACGCGGCGAGCGTGGCGAGCAGATCGTCGACATCCTTCGGCACGACGACGGCGAGCGGAATCTGCCGATAGTTCGACGCATCGGACGCATACAGCGCTTTGGAGCCCTGATCGAAACGTACTTCGCCACGCACATGCCGGCGCAAGTCGCTCTCTAGCGTCTGCATCACGGCGGCGGTGCCCGTGAACGGCCTGGCGACGCGCCGCTCGCCCGACGCGCCCGACACGATCGATGCATGCGGATCGCCCGGCTCCTTCACGCCCTGTTCTTCATCCAATGACGTTCCCACTGCGTTCCTCGTCTCCGCTGCCGCCAGCCCACCACTCGCCCGCCCGTTCTGCCGCCGGGCGCTCAGGCGGCCTGGCTCGCGGTCATCTTGAAGATACCCTGTGCGTTGCCCGCGTCGAAACGCAGGTCCGTTTCCCAGCGGCGCGCGTCCTGATCGAAACTCCGTTTGCGCGTGATGAATTCGTAGAACGAGCCCGGCACTTCACGCGTCACGATGCCGCCCTCAACCGTGCGGAATTCGCGCCGCACCCTGTCCGCGCGATACGCGGTCTGGAACACGCGGCCCGAACGCGAGCGCTCGACTTCCGGCTTCATCGGACGACCCTTGGCCTTCTCGTCGTCGGAGAGTTTGAAGACGTCCTCGACGCGATCGGTCGCGTGATTGAACGCGTTGCCTTCGGTTGCAATCCACGCCATTTCCGCCGACTCCTTCAACAATACTTCGTAATCGGCTTCGCATGGCGTCTCGTGCTGGCGCGCGAACGCACCGACGATCACCGGCAGCAATTCATGCGCCACGTCGAGCGGCAACACGCCGTCGCGTTCGAGTTCCCACAACTGCCCGGCCGCGCGCGGCGTCAACGGATCGCGCGACGCGCCGATCACCTTCGTCACCACCTGCTGAAACGTCGCCGAGAAACGCGCCGGATGCAATTCGCTGACGAAGAATTGTGCGATCTCGTCGGGCGCGTCGTCATGCGCCCACGCGCGGCCGGTCATGCCGAGACGATCGAGCGGATAGCGGCCATTGATGCTGAAGCCGAGCGGCCGCAGAATGCGCGCGAACGCCGCTTCGCCGGGCGGCAGCGCGCCGCTGTGCGGCCAGCGCACCGTGCGCAGCGCGCCGTGGTCGAAGTACACGCTGCCACCGGCGGCAAGCGTCTCTTCGGTGTACTGGCGGCCGTTCGCCGAGCGCGCCAGCAGGTCCTCGAAAAGCGCCATGTTCATCGCCTGAGCGAGTTCCGCGCGCGTGACGCTGCCGTCGTTCCATTCGTCGAGGATGCGCGGATGGTTGAGCGTCGCGAAGAGCCGCGCGGTCTTGTCGGCGCCCAGCAGTTTCAGCAGCAGTTGTTCGACATTCGCATTCTTGATGTTTCGCATATCGGTTCTCCACGTAGCGCTTCGCGCGCTCGCCCAAGCCTCTACGGAATCCGTCGGCACAGGCGCAAAAAGGCGGCACGGCATTCTGAAGGCGAGATTATTCAAAATCCGCCGGGGCACCGTAAAGCGAGATAAAATCGCCACTTGATGCGTTTTTGGAATCAACGTGCGAAAGTTCAAGATCCCCAACATGGGCGCGCTGCTTGCTTTCGAAGCCGCCGCGCGGCACGAAAGCTTCACGCATGCGGCGCGCGAGCTGTTTCTTACCGAAAGCGCTGTGTCACGGCAGATCAATACGTTGGAGAGCAATCTTGGCGTGCGGCTGTTCGTGCGCGTCAAACAGCGCGTGGTGCTGACGAAAGCGGGCAAGGTGTATGGCGCGCAGGTGCGGCGCTCGCTGGAACAGCTCGACCGCGACACGTTGTCGATCATCGCGCATGGCAGCGGCGGCGGTTATCTGGAACTGGCCGTGCTGCCGACATTCGCATCGCAATGGCTGATTCCGCGGCTCGCGGCATTCAATACGCAGTACCCGGATGTGCGCGTGAACATGGGCGTGCGCACCGGCACGTTCCCGTTCGCCAAAACCCATTTCGAAGCGGCGATTCACTACGGCAAGCCGACCTGGCCGGGCACGTCGGCGGATTTTCTGTTCTGCGAGGAAGTGGTGCCGGTGTGCGCGGCGAGTCTGCTGAAGCGGCCCGTGCGGCACGCCGCCGACCTGCTGGACTATCCGCTGCTGCACTCCACCACGCGGCCGGATGGCTGGGCGGCATGGTTCGCGAGCCTGGAGGTCGACGACAACCGGACCATGCAGGGCGTGCGTTACGAACTCCACACGATGTTGATCAGCGCCGCCGCGGCCGGTCTCGGCATCGCGCTGGTGCCGCGCTTTTTCGTCGATACGCAGCTCGAGCAGCTTGGGCTCGTGATACCGCTCGACACGCCGGCGGTCGCGGACTCGGCGTACTACCTCGTCTATCCCACCGAACTCAGCCACGGCAAGCCGCTCGCGAGTTTCCGCGAATGGCTGTTGCAGGAAGCCGCGTCCTACAGCGCAATCTATCCCGAGTTGGCGGGCAAGCCCGATACCGATTAAGCGGGCAGGCGCCCGCGCAGGCGGCCGGGTATCAGGCGCCGGCTTCGCGTGCCTGCGCGAGCGCGCTCAGATTGCCTTCGCCGAAACCGTGATGCCCTTGGCGCTGCACGATCTCGAAGAAGATCTCGCCGGTGCGGCGGCGCACGAAGGTCTGAAAAAACAGCAGCGGCACGCCGTCGGCGCCGATCTCGCCATCCACCAGCACATGCGTGCACTTGAGCCGCTCGACGTCGAGCCCGTGGCCCGGCAGACGCGCGTCGAGTTGATCGTAATAGCGCGGCGGCGGTTCGACGAACTCGACGCCGTTCGCGAGCAGTTGCTCGACGCACGCGAAGATATCGTCGGTGGCGAGCGCGATATGTTGCACGCCTTCGCCCGGATGGTCCGGTAAATACTCGTGCATCAGATTGGTTCGGCGCGTGCCCTCTTCATACAGCGGCACGCGGATCGCGCCGCACGGCGACACCATCACGCGCGATTCGGCCGACACGTGCCAGTTCGCGTGCAACTCGTGAATCTCGCGGAAGTTGAGCAGGTCGCGATAGAAGTCGAGCCATTCCTGCATCCGGCCTTCACCGACCGTTTGCGTCAGGTGGTCGACCGCGACGAGGCCGATGCCCGTATGGCTCAGATCGGCGTGCGCCGTGTCGATCTCGATGGGCCGGAAGTCGATGTCGAAGATCGAGATGTCGCCGAGACCGCCGCGCTGGCCGCCGCGCCCGCGCCAGCGGTCGACGAAATAGATGTGCGAGTCGCCGATGCCCTGGATCGCCGGAATCAGCAATTCGCCCGCGCCGATCTTCTCGCCTTCGAACGCCCAGGCGCCGAGTTCGATCGCGCGATCGAAGGCGCGCTGCGCGTCGGCCACGCGAATGCCGATCGCGCAGATGCCCGCGCCGTACTCCTCGGCGTAGCGCGCGGCAAACGAATCGGGCTCCGCGTTGATCAGGAAATGCATCTCACCTTGCCGATACAGCGTGACGTCCTTGCTGATATGCCGCGCGATCGCCTTGAAGCCGAGTTTGGTGAAGGTATCGCCGAGCGCTCGCGGGTCGCGCGCGGCGAACTCCACGAATTCGAGGCCGGCGGTGCCGAGCGGATTGTGCTCAGGCGCCGACACGGCGCGCAGCGCGGCGTCTGGAGTGGGCAAGTCGCTGGGCATGTCAATCTCCTTGTACAGTCTTTCGACGCTGTGTCCGGTGTTTCTGAGGTTCGGTGCAAACCGCCGGCTATCAGGGGCGGGTAGCCGCAGGGCGGCGCCCGCTGCATGGTGTACTGCGGCACACGCGGCTCCGGCGGCGTTTGCACCGTGTTTGTACACCGGTTGGCGGCGCGTTCGCAACCTTCATTTTGTACTGAACGGTTCATACGGCGGGAGCGGCGCTCCTTGCACCGAGCCGGTGGCGCCGCCGTTTGTGCTCTTCTCACTGCTCCGACCGGTCGCCCCCATCGCACGGAATCGTGCCGTTCGCATCAAGCCGCCGATGCCTTGCGTCGGCTACGTTTGCGCACGGGCTTATCTGAAGCGGCCGCCGCCATCCGCTGCTGCGCGACCTCGCGCACCGCGTCGATGAACGCCCGCGCCACTGGCGACGGCTGCGTGTCCGAGCGCCGGATCAGGCCGACCGGCTCGCCGGTGCCCGCGAACGGCAGCGGCAAACGCGCCAGCATGCCGTGCGCCAGCTCGTATTCCACCGCGCTCAGCGGCACGAACCACACGGCGTCATTCTCGAGCGTCAACGCGCGGCCCGTCGAGACCGAGAGCACTTCGACGAACGCCGACAGCGGCTGCACGCCCCACGCGATCAGCAGACTGTCCGCCGATTGCCGGATCAGTGTGCCGAACGGCGGCAGCACCACCGGAAAATCTTCCAGCGACGTCGCCGGCAAACCCGGACCCAGCGCCAGCGGATGCCCGGCCCGCACCACCGCCACCAGCGGCTCGGTGAACAACTGCTCGAAACTGAGGCCGACCATGCGCTCGGGATCGGCGAGGCGCCCGATGGCAAATTCGATCGTGCCCGCTTTCAGGCGCTCGAGCAATTCCGGGTTCGCACCGTTGGCAAGACGCACGATCACGCGCGGCCAGAGCGCCGCGAACCGTTTCAGCACCGGCGGGATCAGCGCCGCCGCGACGGTCGGCAGAATGCCGATTTCCAGCGTCGCCGCCGCGGCGCCTTCGGCGCGCGCCAGCAGGTCGACGCCCTGGCGCAGCGCGCTGACGCACGCGCTCGCGTGCGGCATGAAGAGTTGCCCCTCACGGGTCGGCACAGCACCGTGGCGGCCGCGCTCGAACAGCTTCACGCCGAGAAGGGTTTCGAGTTCGGCAACCGTTTTGGAGACCGCGGGCTGGGTGATCGACAGGCTGTCGGCGGCCCGCTGGACGCTGCCGAACTGGGCGACGGCCAGAAAACACTGCAGATGACGGAATTTGACGCGGCTATCCGCGAGACTGCGTTGCATAACGTAAGGTTATACGAAAAGGGCGAAAACGTCATTTTGCATAACCGCTCGGGTTGGATAAAGTCCCTCCATAACGTCGTATCCCACAATCCCTCGAAGGAGACACTCATGGAAGATTCCTTTCTTACCCCGCGCGATTTCGCGTCCCATCCCCCGTACACCTATTCCAACTATGGTTCGTCGACCAAGCGTGGCCCGACGCGTCAGCTGATTCCGCTCAAGGAACGGCTGCGCGACCAGCGCGTGCCGGTCTACGGCATGGAAGACCTCGGCGCGCTCGATCACGATCTGACGCGCAACGCGGTGCGCAACGGCGAACCGCTCGGCGAGCGCATCATCGTGACGGGCCGGGTGCTCGACGAAGGCGGCCGCCCGGTGCGCAATACGCTGGTCGAAATCTGGCAAGCCAACGCAGCCGGCCGTTATGTGCACAAGGCCGATCAGCACGACGCGCCGCTCGACCCGAACTTCCTCGGCTCAGGTCGCTGCATTACCGACAACGAAGGCCGCTACCGCTTCCTGACGATCAAACCCGGCGCGTATCCGTGGGGCAATCATCCGAATGCATGGCGCCCCCAGCACATCCACTTCTCGCTGTTCGGCAACCACTTCGGCTCGCGTCTCGTGACGCAGATGTACTTCCCCGGCGATCCGCTGCTGGCCTTCGACCCGATTTACCAGGGCACGCCGGAGCACGCCCGCGAACGCATGATCTCGAGCTTCTCGCTCGACACGACGCAAGAGGCCTATGCACTCGGCTACGATTTCGACATCGTGCTGCGCGGCCCGAACGAAACCCCGATGGAGCGCTAAGCCATGACCACTCTGAAGCAAACGCCTTCGCAAACCGTTGGACCTTATTTCGCCTACGGTCTTTGCCCGCAACAATACGACTTCGATTTCAAGAGCCTGTTCACGCACGTTCTGGCCGACCGCGAAGCGGCCGGGGAGCACATCACGATCATCGGCCAGGTGTTCGACGGTGACGGCAAGGTGATCGGCGATGCGATGGTCGAGATGTCGCAAGTGGACTCGAACGGCCACTATCCGGAATCGCGTGAGGAAGTCCAGAAGACCGGCTTTCGCGGCTTTGCACGCGTCGGCACGGGTACGGATCCGCACAAGCGCTTTTTCGTGGAAACGGTGAAGCCGGGCCGCGCGAACCCCGATGAAGCGCCGCACGTGAATGTGATCCTGACGATGCGCGGCATGCTGCTGCACACGTTCACGCGTATCTATTTCGAAGACGAAGCGCAGGCGAACGAACGCGATGCGGTGCTGGCTGCAGTTCCGGCCGACCGGCGCGGTACGCTGATCGCGCGTCGCGAACCGAATACGGCGAACGTGTACCGCTTCGACATTCACATGCAGGGCGACAAGGAAACCGTGTTTTTCGACCTGTAAAGTGAGCTGCGAAGCAGCATGTGAAGCGGCCTGTGAAGCAGCCTGTGAAGCAGCCTGTGAAGCGCACATTTAACACTTTCAGATAGCTTTCACATACACTGAACGTGATCCGTCCAGCGACTGGATCGCGAAACTCCAAGTTGTTCAGCCCGCCTCGCGCGGGCTTTTTTTTGTTCTGCGTTTGCCGAAAGACGGCTCAGTGCAGCGAGCAGCGCAGCCAGTGGCCGATTCTGATCACGTCGGCAATATGATCGTGCGCGCCCGGCGCGCCCAGCACGACGATGTCGATGGGCCGGCCATGCACCATCATTCGCACGACGACGCAGTGCCCCGCCTCGTTGATGAAGCCGGTCTTCTGCAAGACGATCGACCGGTCTCCGCCCCGTACCAGCGCATTGGAGTTGTGATAACTCAGTTGTGCCCGGCCGCCGCCGGGAAAAACGATTTGCGCGCGATCGGTCGAATACGCGCGGATCAGCGGATAGCGGCTGGCCGCCTCGACCAGCCGCGACAAGTCGCGTGCGGTCGAGACATTCTGCGGCGACAGCCCCGTGCCATTGACGAACGACGTATGCCACATGCCGAGCGCGCGGGCCTTTGCGTTCATCGCCGCGACAAAGCCCGGCCGGCCGCCCGCGTAATCGCGGCTGAGTGCGGCCGCCGCCCGGTTCTCCGACGACATTAGTGCAATGTGCAGCATGTCGTCGCGTGACAGCCTGGAACCGACGCTCAGGCGCGAGCCCGTGAACTTGTCGAAATCCTGATCCTGCACCGTGACGTTGAGCGGCTTGCTCAGCGCATGCTTTGCATCGAGCGAGACGACCGCGGTCATCAGTTTGGATACCGAAGCAATCGGCATGACCTGGTCGGCCTGCTTTTCGGTGAGCACGGTATGCGTTCGTTCGTCGACGACGTAGACGGCTCGCGCGCGAAGCAATGCGCGCGAGCGGGGCGTATAGCCGCAGCGAGCGAGGAGCCGCGGCCCGGCCTGCGCTGACGCGCGCGACGCCGACGGATGCCGGTCGCTGTGCCGAGCCGCCGGCGCCACGGAGCGCTTCGCGTGGCGAGTCCCCTTCGTATTGCGCGCGGCCTGCCGGCGAGGTTTGGATGTGAGCTTGCCGATGTGCACGGGCTGCCCGGCGCTCGTCACGTGCTTGCGCTTGCGCGCGACGCGACGCCGGCCCTTGCCGGTGGGGGGCTTTTTCGCTTTACCGGAATTTCGGATTTTCGACTTGGACGCGTGCGGCACGGACGGCACAACTTGCCGGTTCATACGAGCTGCGGAATGCCTTGTCGCGTCAGAGGCCGCACCGAACGACCAGCCGATATTCAGCCACAACAGACCGAACACCACGCCGTAGCGCAGACACGCAAGGAAACAATGAGAGGGAGATGCAGATGAAAAAATTCGACGACCGTACGGCATGAAGCTTCCAGTTCTGTGCCGCGTGAGCCCGAATGGAATGGTCACGGAGTCGGCAACGACCCGCCCGATGTTAAAGCTAATAGCCGATGCGATCAACGGCCAAGGCGCACGCCGCCCGATGAACAGACGAGGTGCGTGCGGCAAAAATTCGGTTAGCAGCGGAAATGATCGATGTTCTGCCCGGCGTAAATCGCGCGTGCAAGCCAGTCCGGTTTATCGCCGTGACCGTCCCACGTATTGCCAAAGGCGTCGCGATACAGCACTGCGCGAACCGCGTTCGCGTCGGCTTCGAGCGAGTCGGTGAGCGCTTCCATCGTAATGCCGTAATCATCCATGCGACGGAGGATCCACTCGATCAGACGCTCGCGCGCATTCCCATCGAGGTCGAACAGCCGTTGTTCTTCTCGCTCTTTCATAACGTACCGATGTCGCAGCTAATCATGCTCGCGTTTGCACAGAAAGGATTCCGCAAAACAATGCGAAGTCTATGTGTGATTCAGATGGATAGCGTGCAATTCGAATTCACGCCAATGTCACGATGTGTCCAAACCGCATCGGGAAGTCATGCCTTTAAATCTTGGAGTAAGGAGAATTTGCAGGCAAGCGGCTCGAATTGCGCTCGTGCCTCGCCCCGTGATGTCGAGGGAGCTTCAGCGTATGGCAGCCGATTCTAGCATCCAATTTATTTTGTTTGCCGCAACGCGGTACTCGTATGCGAGTGGGGCTTTTCCATTTCTCATTCCTTTATTGCGCTATCCGTGGACACTGCAATAGCCGCCTATTCAGGAACGAACCGGGCTGTGTCATGCTATGTTTCATCAATTAACACCCCGCGCAGGAGACACGACAATGCCCGCCTCAACCGCCATCCTCACCATTCTCGCCGCGCTGCTGCTAGGCGCCATGAGCCCGGGACCGAGCTTCGTCATCGTCGCTCGCAATGCGATCGGGCTGTCACGCGGCGACGGTCTCGCGACGGCGCTCGGCATGGGCATTGGTGGCGTGTTTTTCAGCGGCATCGCGTTGCTCGGCCTCTACACGTTGCTCGCCACGGTCGAATGGCTTTACGTCGGCCTGAAGGTTGCCGGCGGCATCTACCTGATCTATCTAGCGTCGAAAATCTGGCGCGGTGCGGCCAGGCCGCTCGCGTTCGATGCGGCGCAAGCCGCCTCCGGCAATCCGCGTAAATCTTTCTGGATCGGCTTGAGCACGCAACTGAGTAATCCGAAAACGGCCGTCTACTACGGCAGTATCTTCGCGGCGCTGCTTCCGCAGCATCCGCCGCTATGGTGCTACTTTGCGCTGCCGCCTGCGATCTTCGCGATCGAGGCCGGCTGGTACACGATCGTCGCGTTGTGTTTTTCGAGCAAACGGCCGCGCGAAATCTATCTGCAATGGAAGGCCTGGATCGATCGCATTGCCGCGACCGCGGTGGCCGCGCTGGGATTGCGCCTGATTCTGAATGCACACAAAGTGGGCATCTGAAAGCGCCGCCGCCCATTCGAACTCCCGAATGGCATGCCGCGTTGATGGGCGCGGCATGCGCGCAACCGGGACCCTATCGGCAGCCGCCACGTGACGGCGATTTAGCGCACCTCGCAAAACAGTTACAAGTTATGTGTTGACGCTGACACGTCTGCGCGGTTAATGTGGCACCCGAAGTTCAAGAAGTTCGATTGCTGTTCATCAATGTCTCGCTCCCTCAGCGGTATTCGTTGTCCTCTCCCTCCTTGACGCTTCACGCGCTCTTCAACAGAGCAAATTCTTCAATTTTTTCCTCAAGGATTCTTCATGGATACCGGTATCGTTAAGTGGTTCAACGACAGCAAAGGCTTTGGCTTCATCACCCCGGACAAGGGCGGCGACGACCTGTTCGCACACTTCTCGGAAATTCGCAGCGACGGCTTCAAGACGCTGGCTGAAAATCAGAAAGTGAGCTTCGAAACGAAGCAAGGCCCGAAGGGTCTGCAAGCGGCTAACATCAAGCCGCTGTAAGTTTGAAGGGCTCGGTGTCCGGCAACGGACATCGGGCTGCAGCGATATCCTCGCGGAGCTTTTGTCTCCCACAGTTGGCGCGATCGCTTTTAGCTGCATTCGATTTCGAGCAGCTTGCCTAAGCGCCAAACGCCTCGTTGCACCTCATTCTCCCCTCCGGCTTCAACGCCCATTTTTCGCACCCCGACTGCGTCAGGATTCGGCTCGCAATGGCTTGAATCAGCTCGTCCGCGTAACTCGTATCACGGGTTCGTACGGCCGGCGCGCACTCGAACATCATTAAAATATAAAATGCAAAGCAAACATATTCATCATTACAACGGCTATGCCGTCCAACCCTCGGCGCATCGTTTGCCCGACGGCAGTTTTTCATCCAACCTGTTGCTCGAACGCGCCGACAGCGCACGTACCGACGGGCGCTACCAGTTCTATTCTCTCGACTACTTCACGAGCGAAGAACAGGCTCTGCAGCACTCGGCACGCTGGGCGCATCATTGGGTCGACACGCGCGGTTGAGCGCACGGCTACGCTGCACGGTGACGTGCTGAGAGCGCATGTCTTGCGGGCGCGATCCAGCGCCCTCAGTATCCGTAGCGCCGGTAGCGATAATCGCGCCCGCCGGCACGCCGTTGCCCAAACAGCGCGCTATTCGCCGCGCTCGGCCTTGACCCGCGCACGCAGTTCGAACTTCTGAATTTTTCCCGTCGACGTCTTCGGCAATTCGCCGAAGCGCACTGCTTTCGGCAGCTTGTAGCCGGCCAGAAACAATCGGCAGTGCGCGATGATCTCTTCTTCGGTTGCCTGAGCGCCCTCCTTGAGTTCGACGAACGCGCACGGCACCTCCCCCCACTTCGGATCGGCCATCGCCACCACGGCGGCGACCGATACCGCCGGGTGACGATACAGCGTGTCCTCGACCTCGATGCTCGAGATGTTCTCACCGCCTGAGATGATGATGTCCTTGCTGCGGTCGCGAATGCGGATATAACCGTCGGGCATCCGCACGCCGAGATCGCCGGTATGGAACCAGCCACCGCGGAAGGTCGCCTCGGTTGCGCGCTCGTTCTTCAGATAACCCTTCATGCAGATGTTGCCGCGAAACATGATCTCGCCGAGCGTTTCGCCGTCGTCGGGAACCGGCGCGAGCGTGTCCGGATCGAGCACGGTGACAGCGGCCTGCAGGTGATAGCGCACGCCCTGCCGCGCGTTCAGCTCGGCACGGGCGCTGTCGTCGAGCGTTTCCCACGCTTCCTGCTTCGCACAGACCGCGGCGGGCCCATAGGTTTCAGTCAGCCCGTACACGTGCGTCAGATCGAAGCCGATCTCCTTCATCTTCGCGATCACCGCGGGCGCGGGCGCCGCGCCCGCCACCATCGTCGAGACGCGATGCGCAATTCCCTCGCGCCATTCGGCCGGCGCGTTGGCGAGCGCGCTCTGCACGATCGGCGCGCCGCAATAGTGGCTGATGCCTTCGCGGCGAATCAGGTCGAACACCGTCTTCGCATCGAATTTGCGCAAGCAGACATTGACGCCCGCCCGCGCGGCGACGGTCCACGGAAAACACCAGCCGTTGCAGTGGAACATCGGCAAGGTCCACAGGTAGACCGCGTGCTTCGGCATGTCCCATTCGAGAATATTGCTGAGCGCGTTCAGATACGCGCCGCGGTGGTGGTAGACCACGCCTTTCGGATCGCCGGTCGTGCCCGAGGTGTAGTTCAGCGCGATGGCGTCCCATTCGTCGGCCGGCTGAGTCCAGGCGAAAACCGGGTCGCCGGCTTGCAGGAACGCTTCGTAGTCCGTCGCGCGGACGAATTGCGCGGCATCGGCGGGCATCGCGTCGGCCACGCTGATCACCCGCAACGCGGGGAATTCCAGCGCCGCACGGCGTGCGAACTCGCCGTACTCCGTGTCGACGATCAACGCCCGGGCCTCGCCGTGGCGCAGCATGAACAATAGCGACGACACGTCGAGCCGCGTATTGAGCGTGTTGAGCACGGCGCCCGCCATCGGCACGCCGAAGTGCGCTTCCACCATCGGCGGGATGTTGGGCAGCAACACGGCGACCGTATCGCCGCGTTCGATACCGGCCTGCCGTAGCGCGCTGGCCAGGCGCCGCGCGCGCTCGTAAGTCTGACGCCACGTGCGGCGAATCTCCCCATGGACGACCGCGAGCCGCTCACCGTAGACTTCCGCTGCGCGCACGATGAAATCGATGGGCGTCAGCGGGACATAGTTGGCCTCGCGTTGCTCGAGGCCTTCTTCGAACATGTGCTTCATTGCATCGTCTCCTGAGGCGCGGGCCGCGCCGTCGATTATTCTGATTGATGAGCTAGCCTAGCAAGTGCCATGGTGAACTGTCTGTCATCCAAATGACAGAGTAGTGCGCCCGAGACTTTCCCGAACCGACTTCTGCTGCCGACGCGCTTAACCCGTTTATGACCGACGCCCCGCTCACCGCCCTCGATGCCCGTCCGCACCGGCCGGAGCGGGTGGCGCGCGCCGATCTGGCGGGGCTGTTCGCCAGCTGCGCGTGGTTTCGGGCGCTCGCTGGCGAGCACCAGGCGATGGTCCTCGCCACTTCGCACGCCGGGCATCTGGACGGCGGAGCATGGATCGCGCGCCGCCAGGAGCCGTCGGACTACTGGATCGGCGTGCATTCCGGCCTGATCAAGCTCGCCATCTACAACGCGTCAGGACGCAGTTGCACGCTGTCGGGGGTGCCACCCGGCGGCTGGTTCGGCGAAGGCAGCGTGATCAAGCGGGAATTGCGCAAATACGACGTGGCAGCGATCCAACCTTCGCTCGTCATGTTCGTGCCGTCCGCGACCTTTCATGCGCTGCTGGAGTCGAGCCTGCCGTTCACCGGCTTCGTGATCCGGCAACTGAACAACCGCATGGGCGAATTCATCGCGTCGATTCAAAATAGCCGGTTGCTCGATGTGGACGCACGCGTCGCGCAGTCGCTCGCGCAGTTATTCAACCCGGACCTGTATCCCGAGACGGGCCGCACGCTCGCCATTTCGCAGGAAGAGGTAGGCCTGCTGGCGGGCGTGTCGCGCCAGCGGATCAATCAGGCGTTGCAAAACCTCGAACGGCTGCAAATACTGCGCCTCTCGTATAACCAGATCGACGTGCTCGATCTCGAACGCCTCAGCGCGTTCGGCCGGGAGCAGATCTAGGGGTGGCATCGCAATGGCGCGCTCGTTGCGCGGCCGACAAAAAAGCCGTCACTGGTTGCCCATATGACGGCTTCTGCTTATCGCCGCGCAGCGAATGCCCGTCGTGAACGATCTAACTGGCGTCTGCGTCGCTCTTGCGTACGACGCGCCGCTCCAGAATCGCTTCGCTCTTGAACAGCGCCAACGCCACGGCGTTCAGCACGCCTGCCCTCTTCCAGCGCAGGTAATAGCGATGAGCGGTCTGATACGGCACATAAGCCTCGGGCATCGCGCTCCACGGCTCTCGCGTATGCAGCACCCACATCACACTATTCAGCACCCGGCGGATGTCTATGTTCGGACGTCCGCGCCGAGGTCCGTGATCGAGCATTTCAGGCAGCAGCGGCGCGATACGCTGCCACTGCTCATCGGTCAGTTCCTGAAAAGCCGGCCAATGAACCGCTGGATTCGCAGGGATTGTATTCATGAAGTCAACGCGCGCAGACAGCACACCTGCCGGCATCGCCGCGAAAATGGGGTCTATTAATCAGTTATTTTGAGATTAACCGAAGCCTGCATTCGCGAAAGTTAATTCTTGTCAGACCCGTCGGTGCAATCGCCGGAAAGCACAATATGTTATTGCGCCAAAGGGCCAATGGCGCGGTGAAGGCCGTGGTCTATCATCGGCGCGCCCGGCGCCCAGCTTGCCTGCGCGCGCCGCGTTTGAATGAAAAATCCATAACCGCATTTGCAGGAATTCCAGTGAGACAAGTAAGACTCCTCAAGACCGCCGCACTCGTGGGCGGGGCTGCCCTCGCCGTGACGTCCGAACAGGCCATGGCGCAAAGTTCGATCACGCTGTACGGCGTCGCCGACGTGAGCGTACGGTATCTGACGAACTCCAACGCAAAGAACGACAGCCGCCTGTACATGACCAACGGCGCGATTACCAATAGCCGCTGGGGTCTGCGCGGCTCGGAGGATCTCGGCAGCGGCCTGAAGGCGATCTTCGATCTGGAAAGCGGCATCAATCTGCAGGACGGCTCCGCCTCGGACAGCCTGCGGATCTTCAACCGCAATGCGTACGTGGGCCTGAGCAGCCCGTACGGCACCGTGACGTTCGGCCGTCAGAAAACGCCTCTGTTCGACCTGCTCGGCGATACCTACGACCCGCTCACGGTCGGCAACTACGCCGAAAACTCGTGGCTGCCGGGTGCACTCGGCGCGGGACTCTACGCGGACAACGCCGTCAAATACACCGGCACGTACAAAGGCCTGACCCTGGCCGCAATGTACTCGTTCGGCACCAACTCGGAATCGACCGGCGAGGACGGCTTCTCGGGCCAGATACCGGGACATCTCGGCGCGGGCAATATGTACGGCGTCACGCTGTCGTACATGGCCGGGCCGTTGAGCGTCGCGGCCGGCGTGCAGCAGAACAGCGACAACAGCAATCACAAGCAGACCATCTTCAACGCGAACGCGGTCTACGCGTTCAGTTCCACGAAGGTGTACGTCGGCTATCTGCATTCGAAGGACGACACGGGTTTCGTCGACAACGCGCTCGCGCAGCAGACGCTCGTGCCGGGGGTCGATATCGTCAAGGGATCGGGTCGGGTCGACAACGGCCCGTTCGCCGGCGTCACGTGGCAGGCCACGCCCGCGCTCACGCTGACCGGCGCGGCGTACTACGACCACATGTCGAATGCGGCGATCGGCAATGGTGAAGTGGGTAGCGGCTACCGCTATACGTTCGTCGCGCTTGCTGAATACGCATTGTCGAAGCGCACCGAGGTGTATGGCACGGTCGATTTCGACAAGGTGTCGGGTGCCGCCTCGGTCGAACTGCCGGGCCGCAGCAATCAGACCGGCGTTGCACTCGGTCTGCGCACGATTTTCTAAAGAGGCGGCGGGGCCCGCGAGGACCCCGCGAGGCGCGTGGCATTCGAATTGCCGCGCGCATAAAAAAAGGTGCCGCGAACGGCACCTTTCTGTACTACAGGCAGCTTCAGCTGAAGCTTAGAAGCGGTGACGCAGACCGACCGTAGCAGCCGTCTGGTTCTTCGACGACGACGTCGGAACCGTGTTGTCGCCGCTGTAGATCGAAGCGACACCGCCGTCGCCCATTGCGTGCTGGTACACGGCTTGAGCGTAGACGTCCGTACGACGCGACAGCGAGTAGTCAGCTTGCAGGCCGATCTGGTGGTAACGGGTCTTCATGTCGTTGCCGTCAACGTTTTCACCGTAGCCACGTGCGTCGGTGAACGTGTATGCAACGCCCAGGCCCAGAGCCGGGGTCACGTTGTACTTGGCGTTGACTTCGTAGTTGTTCGAACGACCTTGACGCTGGCCGGCTGCTGCACCAACGAGGTTGTCGATACGCGACTGCGTGAACGCAGCACCGACCGTTGCCGGGCCGAATGCGTACGAAGCGGCTGCGCCGAATTGACGTTGACGGAACTGACCCTGGATCGGGCCAACCGTGTTTGCCACGACGCCGTCCGAAGCGCCGCCGTTGCTTGCCGTGCCTGCTGCGTTCGTTGCGCCCGGGTTGTTCTGCTGTGCGTAAGCAGCGCCCAGGTGCAGGCCTTGCCATTGGTATGCAGCACCAAGGCTGTACTGGCGGTTGTTCGCGAATTGGCCAGCCTGGTTCGAGAAGCCGTACGTGCCGCCGAACGTGAAGCCAGCGTAGTTAGCGCTCGAGTACTTGATCGAGTTGTTGACCGACAGGCCGCCGTTCGTGTTCAGGTTGTCGTTGTTGAACGGGTGCGCGAAGTACGTACCGCCCCAGCTGCCCGTTGCGGTCAGCGGTGCCAGGTAGTCTTGAGCTGCGTCGTATTGACGGCCCAAGGTAACCGTACCGAATTGCGCGCTCGACAGGCCGACGAATGCCTGACGGTTGAACATGCCGTTGTTGTTAGCGAAACGGCCGTTGTTGACGTTAAAGCCGCTTTCCAACGTGAAGATTGCCTTCAGACCGTTGCCCAGGTCTTCCGAACCGCGCAGACCGAACATGCTTTGGTTGATGCCGCCGCTGCCTGCTGCCCACTTGGAGTTGTGGTCAACGTTGCTGGTGTACGTCAGACCGGCGTCCAACAGACCATACAGGGTCACGCTGCTTTGTGCGTGAGCGACGGATGCGAACGATGCGGCAACCGCAACGACGATGAGACTCTTTTTCATGTGGGACTCCAAGTTCGATAAATTTACGCGGGGAGCGGGACCTGCCTCGGCAGCGCATGCACCGCCTGTGCTGCCGCCCTTTTGGCCGAACTGGTTAGATCAGCCGGGCACCCTTCAAACGAAGCGTGAGTGTAGGGGGACACCCTAGTAGCGGCGCGAGCAATTTACACAACAGGATTTTTCAGAATCCGCAACAATGTCGGCGGCCACGGCATTAAGTCATTGTTTTACATGCGTTTATCGCAAGATATGCGGAGGCGCATATCTGCTCTGGCCAGAAGTTATTTGCAACCTCTCAATATTCGAAGTTGTGCATATGCAACACGTTTTAATACGCCTGACGTAATCGGGTCGGAACGATTAATGATTGAAGCTGGGGAGTGCCTGAAAATAAGGCAATTGAATGAAGCGGATTTCGGCGGCGGATGTAAATTTATTTTACAAAACCGGGAACTTAATGGCGTTAATGCTGTCTCCTTTGGGCTAATCAATTAGCCCTGTTAATTGGTGATTATTCATTTCATCAGTTGCGTGAATTGTTCGTTCAAGAATGGTGGGATTGGCTGGCTACGCTTGCTTGGGCCGCCCTGCCGATCGAATGAAAAAAACCGCCCTCAGGCGGTTTCATCGATTCTCGCTGCGTCGAGCGCTCATCCATCGCAGGCGGTTCTTCTGCCGGAGCGCATACAAAAGGGGACGCCTTCAGCACAGGCGTTGCCCGGAGGTGAACTGCGGCGCCGGCCGCCGCGTGACAGAACCCGTGCTGAAAGCGGACGGCAAACATCTAACGGCCTTCCCTAGTCTTTTAACGGACAGGCCACTCCCTTTTTGACGCGGAGTTTCCCTAATTCCCGGCGAACTAGAGCCTTAGCCAGCATTTCCCACGGCACCCGAATGGGCTCATTGGCTTGCGCTTCCTCTTGCCCGGCGCAGCACAATCCCACGCTCGTCAATGCAAACTGCAAAAATTGCTTCGGCTCGCAACGAAAGTTTCAACGCCGAAGCACGACGACGTTTCGCACAATGCGCGGCGAACGGCGTGCTGGCGTGGGTTAATGATGCTCGAGCTTCTTCGGGGGCGACTCCGCGTCAGCGGGTCCTGCCAGGAACGGCTCCAATCCAAACAGCCAGGCGAAGCAGAAGGTAACGCGCGCCAACGCGCTGACGTGTCGTCGCGGCGCGTTGGCCCCGGTGTCGTCGACTGGCATGGCTAGCGGCGGTTGAGCCGGGGCCAGGTCGGTAGCGGTGTGGTCGGATCGGATGATGATTCTCGTTATATTGATATCACGTGGAAGCCGACCTGCAGCAAGCGACGTGCCACGCCCGCAGAACGAAATTCGGACCGACTACTGAGAGATTGCCGGCATCGCGTGCGGGCGGCTTTACGGTAGACCGCCAAGGCAAGAAAGGGATTTTTAACGGCGTGTACTGGAAGAAAAAGACGCTATTGATCGGACCTACTACGATTGGCCCATTTATCAAACCTGTTCGAACACACGAGACGAAGGTGAAAGCGCTTTAGCGAATTCGCCAGACCGAATGACGAACACACTTTGCGCGGCACCGAGATTCGGCTCGAAATCCGTCAAATGGAATCAATAACGCGGCGCAGGCCTCAATCGCCAGAGCGCTTCAATCATCGCGCCTCGCGCCAAACAAAAAGGGTCCCGAAAACTCGGAACCCTTTCTTCAAGCTTTGGTGGGCCGGGTGGGATTCGAACCCACGGTGGGATTTCTCCGGTGGATTATGAGTCCACTGCCTGCAACCAACACGGCGTCCAGCCCAACAAAAAAGACCCGGTCTTGAAGGCCGGGCCCATTCGCTGATTGGCCGACATACTACACGAAAAAGGGACCTCCGCAACCGCTTCGCCTAAGCGAAACAATCGGGAGGCCCCTTCAAGCACAACATTATCTGCCGCCAACGCCTGCTTCGATCAATTCCCTTCGAGGAATGACTTCAGCTTGTCCGAGCGACTCGGGTGACGCAGCTTGCGCAACGCCTTGGCTTCGATCTGACGGATCCGCTCACGCGTCACGTCGAACTGCTTGCCGACTTCTTCGAGCGTGTGATCGGTGCTCATCTCGATACCGAAACGCATGCGCAGCACTTTCGCTTCGCGCGGCGTCAGCGAGTCGAGCACGTCCTTCACGACATCGCGCATGCTGGCATGCAGTGCGGCGTCGGCCGGCGCGACCGTGTTGTTATCCTCGATGAAGTCGCCCAGATGCGAATCGTCGTCGTCACCGATCGGCGTTTCCATCGAGATCGGCTCCTTCGCGATCTTCATGATCTTGCGGATCTTGTCTTCCGGCATTTCCATCTTCTCGGCCAGCGTTGCCGGATCCGGTTCGAGGCCGGTTTCCTGCAGAATCTGACGCGAGATACGGTTCATTTTGTTGATCGTTTCGATCATGTGGACCGGAATCCGGATCGTACGCGCCTGGTCGGCGATCGAACGCGTAATGGCCTGGCGAATCCACCACGTCGCATACGTGGAGAACTTGTAGCCGCGACGGTATTCGAACTTGTCCACAGCCTTCATCAGGCCAATGTTGCCTTCCTGAATCAGGTCGAGGAACTGCAAACCACGGTTCGTGTACTTCTTCGCAATCGAGATCACGAGACGCAGATTCGCCTCGGTCATTTCACGCTTCGCCTGCCGCGCCTTCAGTTCGCCGGCCGCCATCTGGCGGTTGGTTTCCTTCAGGTCCTTCAGCGGCAGCACGACACGCGCCTGCAGATCCAGCAGACGTTGCTGCTGTTCGCGGATCGCCGGAATGTTACGCGTGAGGATCGCGCTATACGCGTGACCTTCGCCGACGATCTTGTCCGCCCACTCGAGATCCGTTTCGCTGCCCGGGAAACGCGCGATGAATTCCGCACGCGGCATGCCGCACTTGTCGACCACCGTGTGCAGGATCTGACGCTCGACCTGACGCACTTCATCCACTTGCGCGCGCAACGTGTCGCACAGACGCTCGACCGTACGCGCGGTGAAGCGGATCGTCATCAGTTCGTTCTGGATCGTTTCCTGCGCCTTCAGATACGACTTGGACTTGTAGCCCTCCTTCTCGAACGCGCGGCGCATCTTGTCGAACCATTCGCTGATCATCGCGAATTTTTCGAGCGACGCACGCTTGAGCGCTTCCATCTGCGCCGCGTTGGCCGTGGCTTGCGCGGTGCCGTCGTCTTCTTCCTCGTCCTCGTCGCTTTCTTCCTCGGCTTCCTCGTCTTCGCTCTCGATCGCTTCCGCCTCCTGCGCGGAGAAGCCGTCGGCATCTTCCGCGTTGGCGTCGATCAGGCCGTCGACCAGTTCGTCGATACGAATCTCTTCATTCGCCACGCGCTCGGCCATCGCGAGGATGTCGGCGATCGTGGTCGGGCACGCGGAGATGGCCATCACCATATGCTTCAGACCGTCCTCGATCCGCTTCGCGATTTCGATTTCGCCTTCACGCGTGAGCAGCTCGACAGTACCCATTTCGCGCATGTACATGCGCACGGGGTCCGTGGTGCGGCCAAATTCGGAGTCGACGGTGGACAGCGCGACTTCCGCTTCCTCTTCCACTTCGTCGTCGGACGAAGCGGCGGGCGCGTTGTCGTTCAGCAGCAGCGTTTCAGCGTCGGGGGCCTGCTCGTAGACCGCCACGCCCATGTCGTTGAACGTGCTGATGATGCCTTCGATCGCCTCGGTCTCGGTGAAGTTGTCCGGGAGGTGGTCGTTGATTTCCGCGTACGTGAGGAAGCCGCGTTCCTTGCCGAGCTTGATCAGCGCGCGCAGCTTGGAGCGGCGTTCCTCGAGCTCCTCCACCGTGCCAGGCTGCGACGACGCGAATGCATCTTTCAGAAGCGCTTTTTCCTTGGCACGACGGTCGCGAGCCTTGACCTTTTCCACCTTGCCCGGTGCGGCGGCAGGGGTTTCTTCGGTCTGGGTTGCATCGTCATCGACGGGTACTTCGTTCAGCTTTTTCGTCATGGAGTTCGCCGTACCGGCTGTAGTCTCGACTCGCGGCTGGTGGACAACAGCCGGTAGAACCGTGGATACTGAAGTCTCGCGCACTACCGCATCGTCCTGCGCGGCAGCCGCTTCCCTTGCGCTTCTGACACCCGGCTGGCTGGCAGCCGGTACAGCTTTCGCCCCCCTGACCGGATCCGCTCGTGCAGCGGAAGCGGCCGAGGATTTCTTCCCGGCAGCCGGTGCAACACTGACAGCAGACGTTTTTCTGGCGGAAGAAACTAACTTGGCCTCGGTGACCTTTCTGGTCGGCTCTTTGGAGCGTGTACCGGTTGCCGCCTGATTTCCGCCTGTAGTCTTTGCCATCGCATCGCCTTTTCGCCTTTGCTAGGAAAACCCTTGAAAAACAAACCGCTAGAAACCTTTGATTATACCACCCAAGGTTTCCGCTCTCTCCCTCACAGACCTAGCTGACGCTTCATGTCGGCCCGTTTCCGATTCAATTCCGAAAGCTCCGCAAACTCCTCCGGCGTATGCCGGGATTGCCGCGAAAGCTGCTCGAGACGGTCGCAATACGCGTCGTACCGCATCTTCAGGATCGCCGCTTTCAGTTCCTCGCCCACGATCCGTTCCTGCTCGCGCCGCTCCTCGACGACGGTCGCGTCCTGAGGGTCTTTCAGCAGCAAATCCCGGACATTTTCATCATAGTCTAGAATTTTGCGAAAGATTTCCTCGAAAGTTGGGGCGTTTGCGCCGTTTCGCAATAGGTCGGACAACAACTGAAACTCCGCCGAATCGCCCAGCGCACGTGCGTGCGTCGTCACTTCCTCGAACAGTTCGCCGTGCCGGGTCACGCTCAGCAGCGCCTGCTCGGCGTCCTCGTCGAGCACCGCCACCGTGCGTGGATACATCACGAGATTGCGCAGCGTCTTTTCTTCGATCCCGGTCACGCTGCGCCGGTCCTTACGGGCCGGCGCGAGGCGTGCCGCAGCCGCGATCCGGGAGTCGACCTCGCAGAGGGCCGCCACCTCGTCGAACGGCACGTCGAGCCGGTCGGCGAACATATGCATGATCTGCGCGCGCAACGCGTTGGCCGGCAGGGCCTGCAGCAACGGTTTGGCGTCGAACAGCGCACGCGCCCGGCCTTCCGGCTGATCCAGCTCCTTGCCCGTCAGCACTTCGTTGAGCAGGAACTGCGAGAGCGGCATCGCGCGCTCGACCTGTTCGGCGAACGCCTCGGTGCCGAATTCGCGCACATAGCTATCCGGATCATGCTCGGACGGCAGAAACAGGAAGCGGATCGTCCGGTTGTCCGCCGCATGCGGGAGGCAGGCGTCCAGCGCCCGGCGAGCGGCGCGCCGCCCTGCCGAATCGCCGTCGAAACTGAAGATAACCGTATCCGTCTGGCGCATCAGCTTCTGCACATGAACCGGCGTGCAAGCCGTGCCGAGCGTGGCGACCGCGTTCTGAAACCCCAATTGGGCCAGCGCGACCACGTCCATATAGCCTTCCACCACCAGCACGTAGTGCTGTTCGCGAATCGCCAGACGCGCTTCGAACAGCCCATACAGCTCGCTGCCCTTGTTAAATAGAGGCGTTTCGGGCGAATTCAAATATTTCGGTTCGCCGCCGTCCAGAACACGGCCGCCGAAGCCGATCACCTGCCCCTTCACGTTGCGTATCGGGAACATGATCCGCTCGCGAAAGCGGTCGTAGCGACGGTTCTGCCCCTGTGCGTCGGATTTTTCGCTAACGATCACAAGGCCCGATTCCACCAGCGCGTCGTCGCGATAATTGGGGAAGGCCGCTTCGAGATTCTGCCAGCCGTCCGGCGCATAGCCCAAACCGAAGCGTGCGGCGATCTCGCCGGTCAAGCCGCGTTTTTTCAGGTACTGGATCGCGCCCGGCGCGCCGCGCAACTGCTTGCGGTAGAAGTCGCAAGCGGTCTGCATGACATCGGAAAGCGCCGTGGTGACGGCTTTGGACGCCGCCGGCGCATAGCCGCCGGAGCCGCCTGCGCCATATCCCGGCGACGGCTCGTTCGGCACCGTCAAGCCCACCGATTGCGCGAGGTCGTTGACCGCCTCCGGGAACGAGGAGCCCACGTGCTCCATCAGGAAGCCGATGGCCGTCCCATGCGCGCCGCAGCCGAAGCAGTGATAGAACTGTTTAGTCGGACTAACCGTAAACGAAGGGCTTTTCTCGTTGTGAAACGGGCACAACCCCATGAAGTTCGCGCCGCCCTTTTTCAGCTGCACATACCGGCCGACCACGTCGACGATATCGACGCGGTTGAGCAGGTCCTGCAGGAATGACGGTGGAATCACAGTAAATGACGCTGCCTAAAAAGCTCAACGCTGCGCGCGGCGTCGGACGACGGTGCGCGCAGGCCGGACAAACTCAAATTACTTCGCGAGCGCGGCTTTGACTTGCGCCGACACCGCGGTCATGTCGGCGCGGCCGGCCAGCTTCGGCTTGAGCACGCCCATCACCTTGCCCATGTCCTGCGGGCCGGCCGCACCGGTTTGCGCGACCGCGGCCTGGACTTCGGCAACGATTTCCGCTTCGGACATCTGCTCCGGCATGTAGGCGGACAGAATTGCCAGCTCGGCCTTTTCCTTGTCGGCCAGATCCGTGCGGCCGGCGGCCTCGAACTGGCTGATCGAATCCTTGCGCTGCTTGATCATCTTGTCGACGACCGTGGTAATCGCGGCATCGTCGAGCGTGACGCGCTCGTCGACTTCGCGCTGCTTGATGGCGGCGAGCAGCAGGCGGATCGTGCCGAGACGCTCGGTCTCGCGCGCCCGCATGGCTGCTTTCATATCGTCGTTGATCCGGTCCTTGAGACTCATCATTCACCTGAATGCGTTGAAAGTTGAAAAAGCGGCCGGGTCAACTGCATCAACACGAATACCCGCTTGGGGACTGCTTCCTCAAGCGGGTTGGCGCAATGTGCGTGGTGGATGCGACCCTGCCGGCTGGCCCGATGGACCGTGTTTTCCGTGATGGCACCTCGCGTGCCCTCACCGGGTGGATGTCGCCGCTCCGTTTGACCGGAACCGCGGCAACGCCAGAATCAGTAGAACTTCTTTGGCAGCATCTGGCCACGCAGACGCTTGAAATGACGCTTCACCGCGGCGGCCTTCTTGCGCTTGCGTTCAGCCGTAGGCTTTTCGTAAAACTCGCGAGCGCGAAGTTCCGTCAGCAAGCCGTTCTTCTCCATGGTGCGTTTGAAACGGCGCATGGCGACTTCAAACGGCTCGTTGTCTTTTACGCGGATGGTCGTCATTTTTCAATAACGGAACTTTGTAAAGGTTCAGGAGTATAGCAGAGCTTTCTCACAAAGCTAATGCGCCGTCAAGCCCCCTGGACGTACTCCGCGGCCGCCTGGCCGGCCGCCACGCCCGAGGCCCACGCCCACTGGAAGTTGTAGCCACCGAGCCAGCCGGTCACGTCGACCGCCTCGCCGATGAAGTACAGCCCCGGCGCCTTCGCACTCATCATCGTCGTTGACGACAGGTCTCGCGTGTCGACGCCGCCGCGCGTCACCTCGGCCTTGCGATAGCCTTCGGTGCCGTTCGGGGTGAGCGTCCAGCGCGACAAAGCCTCACCGATGCGCCGCAAGATCTTGTCCGGCAGATCGGCCACGCGGGCTTCGGCAGGAATCTGGTGGGTTTCCAGCCAGACGTGGGCGAGCCTCTGGGGCACCCATTCGGATAGCAGATTGGCGATCTGGCGCTTCGTACCGGTTTTCGCTTCGAGCAGCGCGGTCGTCGCGTCGCGCTCCGCCAGCAGGTTGATGTGAATCGGCTCGCCGGGTTGCCAGTAGCTGGAGATTTGCAGCACGCCCGGACCCGACAGGCCACGGTGCGTGAGCAGCAGATCCTCGGTAAATTCGGCGCCGGTCTTCCTGTTACCAGTCGCCAGTTGCACTTCGAGCGACACGCCGGAGAGCGCCGAGAACGGCTCCCAGTCGGCGGCGGCGAAGGTCAGCGGAACGAGCGCGGGACGCGTGTCGATCAATTTGTGACCGAACTGTTTGGCAAGCCGATAGGCGAAATCGGTGGCGCCAATCTTTGGGATCGACAGCCCGCCGGTCGCGATCACGAGCGCGCGCGTGGTGATCGGGCCCGACAGCGTATCCAGCGTGTACCGGCCCTGTGCGTCCTGCCGCACGCCTTCCACCGACAACGGCGCGCGCCATGCGACGCGCCCCGCGTCGCACTCGCTCTTCAACACGTCGATGACCGCGTCGCTCGACTGGTCGCAGAACAGTTGCCCCTTGTGCTTCTCGTGCCACGTCACGTGATGGCGCTTGAGCAACGCCATGAAATCGCGCGGCGTGTAGCGCGCGAGCGCGGAGCGGCAAAAATGCGGATTGGCCGACAGGTAATTGGCCGGCCCGGCGTACAGGTTCGTGAAGTTGCAGCGGCCGCCACCCGAGATGCGGATTTTTTCCGCGAGACGTTGCGAGTGGTCGATCAGCACCACGCGCCGGCCGAGTTGCCCGGCCACGGCCGCGCACATCATGCCGGCCGCGCCTGCGCCGATTACCGCGATATCGAAGGATTCCATGGGGCCGCATTGTACCTGCGCGTCCACCGCCGTCTGCGGCCTGGTGCCCGCACTGCTATACTTTCAGGCTGGCCTTTTTATTTCTGGACGCAGGAGTGTCGTCACTCGCGCGTCCGCTCAAACCCACCATCATGCTCGTTCTCGGCATCGAAAGCTCCTGCGACGAAACCGGTCTCGCGCTCTACGACACTGAGCGCGGCCTGCTCGCGCACGCGCTGCATTCGCAGATTGCGATGCATCGGGAATACGGCGGCGTCGTGCCCGAGTTGGCGTCGCGCGACCACATCCGGCGCGCGCTGCCGCTGCTCGAAGAGGTGATGGAGCGTGCCGGCGCAGCGCGTAGCGACATCGATGCGATCGCCTACACGCAAGGGCCGGGGCTCGCGGGCGCGTTGCTGGTCGGCGCGAGCGTCGCCAATGCGCTGGCAATGGCGTGGGACAAGCCGACTATCGGCATCCACCACCTCGAAGGGCACCTGTTGTCGCCACTGCTGGTGGACGAGCCGCCGCCGTTCCCGTTCGTCGCGCTGCTGGTGTCGGGCGGACATACGCAACTGATGCGCGTGACGGACGTGGGCGTCTACGAGACGCTCGGCGAAACGCTGGACGACGCCGCCGGCGAAGCGTTCGACAAAACCGCCAAGCTGCTCGGCCTCGGTTATCCGGGCGGCCCGGAAGTGTCGCGGATGGCGGAATTCGGCATGCCCGGCGCGGTGGTCCTGCCCCGCCCGATGCTGCATTCCGGCGACCTCGATTTCAGCTTCAGCGGCCTGAAGACCGCCGTCCTCACGCACGCGAAGAAGCTCGGCGGCGCGAATATCTGCGAACAGGCGAAGGCCGATCTGGCGCGCGGCTTCGTCGACGCCGCGGTGGAAGTGCTGGCCGCGAAGTCGCTGGCGGCGCTGAAAAAGACCAGGCTCAACCGGCTGGTCGTCGCAGGGGGCGTGGGTGCCAACCGGCAACTGCGCGAAGCGCTGTCCGCCGCCGCGAAAAAGCGCAACTTCTTCGTGCACTACCCCGACTTGTCGCTGTGCACGGACAACGGCGCGATGATCGCGCTGGCCGGTGCGTTGCGATTGCAGCGCTGGCCCGATCAATCGGCTAAAGACTACGCGTTCACGGTCAAGCCGCGCTGGGATCTGACTTCCCTTGCACGCTGAACCGAAGATCGTCGCACCATAAGAAAAGCCGCTTCAAAAAGCGGCTTTTTCAATGCGGTCAAACCAGAGCGAACACGCGCAGGGGCCTACCTCATCCCACCCGCTTGTCCCGCTCGATCACCGCATACGCGCTGTGATTGTGAATCGACTCGAAGTTCTCCGCTTCGAGCACATACGCGACGATCCGCTCGTCCGCATTCAGACGTTGCGCGACGTCGCGCACGAGGTCTTCGACGAACTTCGGATTCTCATATGCGCGCTCGGTGACGAACTTCTCGTCGGGACGCTTGAGCAAGCCCCACAGTTCGCACGACGCTTCTTCCTCGGCAATGCGAACCAGTTCTTCCACCGCCACGTCGCCGGTCACTTCGGCATGGATCGTGACATGCGAGCGCTGGTTATGCGCGCCGTACTGCGAAATCTTCTTCGAGCACGGGCACAGGCTCGTGACTGGCACCAACACCTTCAGGAACAGGCGCGTCGTACCGTTACGGGTGTCGCCCGTCAGCGTGACTTCGTAGTCGAGCAGACTCTGCACGCCCGAAACCGGCGCGGTCTTGTTCACAAAGTACGGGAACGACACTTCGATGCGGCCCGCCTCGGCTTCGAGCTTCTCGAGCATCGCCGCGAGCATGGTGCGAAACGTGGCCGGTTCGAGCGGCGCCTTGTTCTCTTCGAGCAACGCGACGAAACGCGACATGTGCGTGCCCTTCTGCTCAGCCGGGAGATGCACGTCGAGAGTCCACGTGCCGACCGTCGGCTGCACTTCGCCGCTTTGCGTGCGCACCGTCAGCGGGTGACGCACGCCCTTGACGCCGACCCGCTGAATCGGGATCTGACGCGTGTCGGGCGTGCTTTGCACGTCGGGCATCACAAAGGCGGGATTCATCTGGTTCATTCTTTTGTCCTTTCAGGAAAGCGCCGGGCCGCCCCGAGTTTTCCGCTCCGCAGAAAGTCCCAACCCGAACGAAGTCCCCTTGGGGAATGGGAGGATTGGGCGATGGCCCAACGGGGGCTGCCGCGAACCGACAGATTCAGGGGCTCTCAGCGGCCGTGCGGATAGTGCGCGCAACGGCGAACGCCGGCCTTGGCCGGCGCTGGAAGATGGACCCGGAAGCCCATCGATTCAAGTTGGAGATGGCAAAAACGAGAGCGGCAGCCGCCATTGCATCGCGGCGGCATGCCGGCCGGCAACGCCTTACGCGACGCGCTTCACCGACGATTGAACGCCGAGCGCGCCGTTCGACAGAAACCGCTCGCGAATCGACTTGGCGATACCCACGGCGTCGAGACCGCATGCGGCGAGCAGCTTGGCCGGGTCGCCGTGATCGATGAAGCGGTCCGGCAGGCCCAATTGCAGCACCGGCCGCATCACGCCCGCTTCGAGCAGCGCTTCGACGCAAGCCGAGCCCGCGCCGCCCATCACGCAGCCTTCCTCGACGGTGACGATGGCGTCGTGCGTCTCGGCCAGTTGACGGACCAGCTCGGCATCGAGCGGCTTCACGAAGCGCATGTTCGCGACGGTGGCGTCCAGTTGCTCGGCCGCCGCCAGCGACGGCGCGACCATCGTGCCGAAGGCGAGAATCGCGATGCGCTTGCCCACCGGCTGCGAAGTCTCGCGCCGCACTTCACCCTTGCCGACCGGCAGCGCCGCCATCTGCTTGACGGTGGCGACACCCGTACCCGCGCCGCGCGGATAACGTACCGCCGTCGGGTTCGGCTGCTGCAGCGCGGTGTACAGCATCTGCCGGCATTCGTTTTCGTCCGACGGCGCCATCACGGTCATGTTCGGGATGCAGCGCATGAACGCGAGGTCGTAAGCGCCCGCGTGCGTTGCGCCGTCCGCGCCGACCAGACCCGCGCGGTCGATGGCGAACACCACCGGCAAGTTTTGCAGCGCGACGTCGTGAATCAGCTGGTCGTAAGCACGTTGCAGGAAGGTCGAGTAGATCGCGACCACCGGCCTCATGCCGTCCGCGGCGAGACCGCCGGCAAACGTCACCGCGTGCTGCTCGGCGATGCCGACATCGAAGTAACGATCCGGGAAGCGCTTTTCGAACTCGACCATGCCCGAGCCCTCGCGCATGGCCGGCGTGATGCCGACCACGCGCGAATCCAGCTCGGCGGCGTCGCACAGCCATTCGCCGAACACCTGCGTGTAGGTCTTCTTCGACGGCGTGGTGGCCGGCTTGATGCCTTCGGCCGGATTGAACTTGCCCGGGCCGTGGTACAGCACCGGATCGGCCTCGGCCAGCTTGTAGCCCTGGCCTTTCTTCGTCACGACGTGCAGGAATTGCGGGCCGCGCAGTTCCTTGATGTTCTGCAGCGTCGGGATCAGCGAATCGAGGTCGTGACCGTCGATCGGACCGATGTAGTTGAAACCGAATTCTTCGAACAGCGTGGCCGGCACGATCATGCCCTTCGCGTGCTCTTCGAGCTTGCGGGCGAGGTCGAGCATCGGCGGCGCGACGCGCAGCACGCGTTCGACGCCCGCGCGAGCGGCGGCGTAGAAGCGGCCCGACATCAGGCGCGCCAGATGGCGATTGAGCGCGCCGACCGGCGGCGAGATCGACATGTCGTTGTCGTTCAGGATCACCAGCAGCGGCACGTCGTCTTCGACGCCGGCGTTGTTCATGGCCTCGAAGGCCATGCCGGCCGTCATCGCGCCGTCGCCGATCACCGCGATGCCCATGCGGTTGTCGCCCTGCAGCTTGCTCGCGACCGCCATGCCGAGCGCGGCGGAGATCGACGTGCTGGAGTGCGCGGTGCCGAAGGTGTCGTATTCCGACTCGTCACGTTTCGGAAAGCCCGAGATGCCGCCGAGCTGACGCAGCGTGTGCATCTGGTCGCGGCGGCCCGTCAGGATCTTGTGCGGATAGGTTTGATGGCCCACGTCCCAGACGATCCGGTCGTGCGGCGTGTCGAACACATAGTGCAGAGCAATGGTCAACTCGACCGTGCCGAGGTTGGACGAAAGATGGCCGCCCGTCTGCGATACGCTGTCGAGCACGAAGGCACGCAACTCGTCGGCAAGCGGTTGCAATTGGCGGCGATCGAGGCGGCGCAAGGCTGCCGGGTCGTCGATGGTTTTCAGCAAGTCGTACATCGTCGTTCCATTGTAGGAAAACTTACGCGCCCGCACTTCATACATGCACCCCGAGGATAAAAGGTGCGCGGCGGCGGGCTTTCGCGTTCAGCTAACCCGGTTCACCACCAGGTCGGCCAATTCGGCAAGACGCTGCGCGCGTGCGCCGAACGGCGCCAGCGCGGCGTGCGCGTCGCTGCGCAGCTGCGCAGCGAGCGAGCGCGACGCGTCGAGCCCGATAATCGACACGTAGGTCGGCTTGCCGTCCTTCGCGTCTTTGCCGGCGGTCTTGCCGAGCGTCGCGGAATCGGTCGTGACGTCGAGAATGTCGTCGACGACCTGAAACGCGAGACCGACGGCGGCCGCATAAGCGTCGAGCGAACGCATCGCGTCCGCATCCAGCGCTTCGCCCGCCAGTGCGCCCATGCGTACCGCGGCGCGCAGCAACGCGCCGGTTTTCATCCGGTGCATGGTTTCGAGCTGCGTGCGCGTCAGCGTGTGGCCGACGCTCGCCAGATCGATGGCCTGCCCGCCGCACATGCCGAGCGAGCCGCTCGCGAGCGCCAGTTCACGCACGAGCGAAGCCTGCTGCGGCGCGGCCAGCACGTCCGAGGTCAGCGCGACGAAAGCCTGCGATTGCAGCGCGTCCCCGACCAGCAGCGCCGTGGCTTCGTCATATTGGACGTGTACCGTGGGCTTGCCGCGACGCAGCGCGTCGTCGTCCATGCAGGGCATGTCGTCGTGCACAAGCGAATACACGTGGATCATTTCGAGCGCCACCGCCGCCGCATCGAGGCATTCGGCGCGCGCGCCGGTCAGCTCGCCCGCCGCATGGCACAGCAGCGGACGCACCCGCTTGCCGCCGCCCAGCACCGCGTAGCGCATCGCTTCATGCAGTTTGGCGGGCTCGGTAGCCTCGCCCGGCAGATAGTGTTCCAGTGCCGTTTCGACACGTTCGAGTACCGAGCGCGTCCATTGTTCGAATGTCATAGGTCGTCCCCGCTTTCAGTAGCGGCTGTGCCTGCGGTATTCATGGGCAGCGGCTTGAGCGTCTCGCCATCGAGCACGCGCACCTGCTGCTCGACCTTTTCGAGCTGCTGCTGGCAAAACGCCACGAGGGCCGCGCCGCGCCGGTATGCGCTCAACGACTCCTCGAGACTCAGGCTGCCGCCTTCCATGCGCGCCACCAGCGCTTCCAGCTCTGCCTGAGCGGCCTCATAGTTCTCGGGCAGCGGCGTGGTATCGACGCCTTCGGCTGGCGCAGCAGCAGTATCTTTCGACGCGGTCTTCGCCATGAATAGTCGCAAAATTAAAACAAGTCGGACATTCTACGGCAAAAGCGCCATTTCCGAGCCGCTCGCCGGCCTGAGTCGACCGTGCGCGTCCCGCGCCGCCCCTGAAGTCTCGCAGAAAAAAAACGATTGGTCTGCGGCGAAAATCCCGAACTTTCATGACATTTTTGACCCAAATCAGGGACTTAAGCGCCCCAAAGAAGGGGAAACGGGTATAATCGCGGGCTCCCTAAATCGAATCTATCGATGGTTGGGTTGTTCACTGCTTTCACGTCTTCACGGGAGTGGGAATGTCCAATCTGAGCAATGCATTGCAGTTGCGGTCTGTCCACAGCCAGCTGCCAGTCACGGCTTACTTTGACGAAGCGCTCCTTACGCGCGAAATCGAAACCCTTTTCAAGAAAGGTCCTCGTTACATCGGCCACGATCTCATGGTGCCCGAAGCGGGGAATTATTTTGCCTTGCCCAGCGAAAGCGAGGGGCGGGTGCTCGTCCGTAACCAGCAGTCGCAAGTCGAATTGCTGTCGAACGTGTGCCGCCACCGGCAAGCCATCATGCTCAACGGCCGCGGCCAGACGGAGAACATCGTCTGTCCGCTGCATCGCTGGACGTACGACCTGAAGGGCGAACTCCTCGGCGCGCCGCATTTCGCGGACAACCCCTGCCTGAATCTCGGCGCCACGCCGCTGCAGAACTGGCAAGGGCTGCTGTTCGAAACGCAGGGGCGCGACGTCGCACGCGATCTGGCACGCCTCGGCACCAAGGAACACTTCGACTTCTCGGGCTTCATGTTCGATCACGTCGAAGTGCACGAGTGCAACTACAACTGGAAGACCTTCATCGAGGTCTATCTGGAGGACTATCACGTCGCGCCGTTCCATCCGGGCCTCGGCAGCTTCGTCAATTGCGACGACCTGACCTGGGAGTTCGGCGAGTGGTACAGCGTCCAGACGGTGGGCGTGCACAAGGATCTGGAGCAGCCGGGCAGCCCGACCTACCGCAAGTGGCACGACGAAGTGCTGCGTTTTCGCGGCGGCAACCCGCCCGACTTCGGCGCGATCTGGATGGTGTATTACCCGGGCATCATGATCGAGTGGTATCCGCACGTGCTGGTCGTGTCGTGGCTGATTCCGCGCGGTCCGCAGAAAACCACCAACGTGGTGGAGTTCTATTACCCTGAGGAAATCGCGTTGTTCGAACGTGATTTCGTCGAAGCAGAGCGCGCCGCGTATATGGAAACGGCCCGCGAAGACGACGAGATCGCCGAACGCATGGACGCAGGCCGCCGCGCGCTGATGGAACGCGGCGAGTCGCAGGTCGGCCCGTATCAGAGCCCGATGGAAGACGGCATGCAGCACTTCCACGAGTTTTTGCGGCGCGAACTGGGCGCGATCTGAGCGCGCTCGCTCGGCGTTCGATCACGAATCCTCCGACTCTTGCGCAAGCCGCATCGACATCAGGAAAGACGGGCTCGGCCCGTCTTTTTTTTGTTTAGACTTACAAGATAGCCCGGCCATCCGTCCGTGGCGCCGAGACGCCCGGCCGCAACCGCCATCGCCCGTATCGAGGAGACATCATGCCCCACACTCACTACACCACCCTGATCTCCGCGACCAATCTTGCGGAACGGCTCGCCGCCGCGCCAGGCAGTGTGTTCGTCATCGATTGCCGCTTCGACCTGACCGACACGGAAGCGGGCGAGAAAGCGTATCTGGCCGGACATCTGCCGGGCGCGCATTACCTGCATCTCGATCGCGATCTGTCCGGGCCGAAGAATGGCACGAACGGGCGGCATCCGCTGCCCGATCGCGCGCGGCTGGTCGAGACGCTCGAATCGCGCGGTTTGAAGCAGGGCCAGCAAGTAGTCGCTTATGACGCGCAAGGCGGCATGTACGCCGCTCGCGTCTGGTGGCTGCTGCGCTGGCTCGGGCACGACGCGGTGGCGTTGCTCGACGGCGGCCTGCCGGCCTGGCAAGCCGCCGGTCAGCCGCTGACGCAGGACGTGCCGGCCCAGAACACCGGCGACTTCAACGCCGGCGCGCCGCTCGCCGTGACCGTCGATGCACAGACGGTCGAGCGCAATCTCGGTTCGAAGGAGCACGTGGTGGTCGACGCACGCGCGGCCGATCGCTATCGCGGCGAGAACGAAACGCTGGATCGCGTAGGCGGCCACATCCCCGGCGCGCTCAACCGCTTCTTCAAGGACAACCTCACCGCCGACGAGCGTTTCAAATCGGCTCATACGCTGCGCGAGGAATTCCACGCGCTGCTCGGCGACACGCCGCCCGAACACGTGGTGCTGCAATGCGGCTCGGGCGTGACCGCATGCGTGAACGCACTGGCCATGGAGATTGCCGGCCTGCATGGCGCGGCGTTGTATGCGGGTTCGTGGAGCGAATGGAGTTCCGATCCGAAGCGGCCGGTTGCGACCGGCGCGAAACCCTGAGTCCAGGACGCCCTGAGCGATAGGCACAAAAGCCGTTGCCGCGCATAGGCGGCAACGGCCTTTTTTTGATCGTACGAAGGACGCCACGATCCAGTTGAATCCTCAGGCCACCCCGTGCTGCTTGAACCACACCAGCGCACGGCGCCAGCCATCTTCGGCATCGGCCTTCTTGTAGCTCGGCCGATAATCCGCGAAAAACGCATGGCCTGCATCGTCATAGACGACGAACTGCGAGCCGCGTCCTGCCTGCGGGCCTTGCGCAATGGCCTGCTTCATCTGCTCGAGCGTGTCTTGCGGGATGCTCTGATCCTGCAACCCGTAGAGTCCCAATACCGGCGCGTGCAACTGCGCAACCTCATCGAGCGGATTGGCCGGCGTGTTCGCGGTTTTGGCGCCCGCCACGCGGCCATACCAGGCGACGCCGGCCTTGAGCCGCGGGTTGTGTTCGGCATACAGCCACGCAATCCGCCCGCCCCAGCAAAACCCGTTAACACCGAGCCGGTTCAGATCGCCGCCGTGCTCGCCAGCCCACGCGACGGTCGCGTCGAGATCGCCCATGACCTGCTCGTCCGGCACCTTGCTGACCAGTTGGTCGTTGAGCTGCTGCATGCTCGTGAAAACGGTCGCGTCGCCCTGCCGCTGATACAGATCCGGCGCGATTGCCAGATAACCCTGTTTGGCGAAGCGGCGGCACACGTCGGCGATGTGCTCGTGCACGCCAAAAATCTCATGAACGACGATGATCACCGGCAGATGCGTCTTGCCCTTGGGCTGCGCGCGATACGCCGGCACCAGCGTGCCGCCCGAACGCACAGCCACTTCGCCGGCTTCGAGGCCGTCGCTGTCGGTATGGATGGTTTGCGCCGAGACCGGCAGCACGGCCGCCGCAAAACCGGTGCCGAGCGCGGCCTTGATGAAGGTGCGTCGATTGAAGGGAACGTGGGGGACCAGGCTATCGATTTCGGGCTTCAGCATGCGCGCTCCTCGGTTGATTGTTAGAGGCAACAGGATACGCCTGACGCGCATCCCGTTGCAGTTTCAACCACGGCTTACGCCGTCAGTGCAGCTTCACGCGCGGCAAGGTGGAGCGGCGCAGCCAGTGCGCGAAGGTATCGAGCACCATCCGTGCGTAGCCGTGCAGCGCCGCGATATGCAGCCGGTACAGCGACATGTACATGAAGCGCGCGAACAGCCCTTCGATCAGCATGTTGCCGCCGATCACCCCGCCCATCAGATTGCCGACCGCGCTGAAGTGCCCGAGCGAGACCAGCGAGCCGAAGTCGCGATAGGTGAATTCCGGCAGCGGCTTGTTGTCGAGCCGCGCGGACAGCGCTTTCAGCAGGAAACTCGCTTGCTGATGCGCGGCTTGCGCGCGCGGCGGCACGTTGCGCTCGTTGCCCGGCCACGGACACGCGGCGCAATCGCCGAGCGCGAACACGTTGTCGTCGATTTCCGTTTGCAGCGTGCGGCGCACGTTGAGCTGGCCGAGCCGGTTGACGGTCAAGCCGTCGAGCTGGCTCAGGATGGGCGGCGCCTTGATGCCCGCCGCCCACACCGTCAGGTCGGCGCGCACGGTGTGCCCGCTCGCGGTACGGATGATGCCGGGCGCGACTTCAGCGACCGTCTCGCCGATCAGCAGCTTCACACCGAGCTTGGTGAGCAGTTCGGCGGTCGCCGTCGAGACGCGCTCCTGCAGAGCCGGCAAAATGCGCGGCCCCGCCTCGATCAACACGATGCCGACGTCATGCCGCGGATCGAGCTTATGCAGACCATACGCCGACAACACTTGCGCGGTGTTGCGCAATTCCGCCGACAGTTCGACCCCGGTCGCCCCGCCGCCGACGATGGCCACCTGAATGCGCGGCTCACTGGCAGACGATGTGCCCGGCCCCGGCCTCGATTCGACAGGCTCATGCACCTGATGCTCGGCGCGCATGCAGGCCGCGATCAGGCGTTTGCGGAAACGCTCGGCCTGGCTGACCGTGTCGAGTGCGAGCGAAAACTCGGCCGCGCCCTTCACGCCGAAGAACGCCGTGGTGCTGCCGATCGCGATGATCAGCGTGTCGTATTCGAGCTCGCGTTCGGGCAACAGTTCGGCGCCGTCGTCATCGATCACGGTGCCGAGCGTGAGACGTTTGTTGGCGCGGTCGAGCCCGATCAGCTCGCCCTGCTGAAACTCGAAGTCATGCCAGCGCGCTTGCGCCGCGTATTCGAGTTCCTGTGTGAACGGGTCCATGCTGCCCGCCGCCACTTCGTGCAACAGCGGCTTCCAGATATGCGTGGGGTAACGGTCGACGAGCGTGACTTGCGCACGCGCGCCGCCTTTGCGCTTCTGGGCGCCATAGCGGTCGCCCAGACGTGTCGCCAGTTCCAGCCCTCCCGCGCCCCCGCCAACGACGATAAATCGATGCATTGCACTCTCCGTGTTTGCCGATGAATTATGCGTCGCGGACGGCGCGTGGCCACGCGCCGTCTTTCAGCAATTGTCCGCGAGCAGCACGGGTTGTCACAAGCCATCAATTAGCATGTGTGACATGCGCACGACGGTATCGCGCCGTCACCCATGTATCAATGGGCCTCTTCCCAGTTCAGGCCGGCGCCCACCTCGGCGACCAGCGGCACTTTCAGCTCGGCGACACCACACATCAATTCGGGCAGGCGCTTGCGCACTTCGGACAATTCGGCGTCCGGCACTTCGAGGATCAGTTCGTCGTGTACCTGCATGATCATGCGCGTGCCGATTTTCGACTCTTCGATCCAGTTCTGCACCGCGATCATCGACAGCTTGATCAGATCCGCGGCCGTGCCTTGCATCGGCGCGTTGATCGCGGCACGCTCGGCGCCCTGGCGGCGCGGACCGTTGCCGCCGTTGATCTCCGGCAGCCACAGGCGGCGGCCGAACACCGTTTCGACGTAGCCCTTTGCCTTCGCACTCAGACGCGTTTCGTCCATGTACCTGGCGACGCCCGGATAACGCGCGAAGTAGCGGTCGATATACATCTTGGCCGCGTCGCGCGTAATGCCGAGATTCGACGCGAGGCCGAACGCGCTCATGCCGTAAATCAGGCCGAAGTTGATGACCTTGGCCACGCGCCGCTGATCGCTCGACACTTCGAGCGGCGTCACGCTGAAGATTTCCGCCGCGGTGGCGCGGTGAATGTCTTCACCTTGCGAGAACGCGCGCAGCAGCGATTCGTCGCCGGAAATATGCGCCATGATGCGCAACTCGATCTGCGAGTAATCCGCGGAGACCAGCTTGTGGCCTGGCGGCGCAATGAACGCCTCGCGGATACGACGGCCTTCGCCGGTACGCACCGGAATGTTCTGCAAGTTAGGATCGTTCGATGCGAGACGCCCCGTCACCGCGACCGCCTGCGCGTAGTTCGTATGCACGCGGCCTGTTTGCGCGTTGACCATGCGCGGCAGCTTGTCCGTGTAGGTCGACTTCAGCTTCGACAAACCACGGTGTTCGAGCAGGATCTTCGGCAGCGGATAGTCTTCGGCGAGTTTCTGCAGCACTTCTTCGTCGGTGGACGGCGCGCCGCTCGGGGTCTTCTTGACCACCGGCAGTTCCAGCTTCTCGAAGAAGATCTGACCGATCTGCTTGGGCGAGCCCAGATTGAATTCGCCGCCGGCGAGCGTGTACGCCTCGCTTTCCAACTGGATCAAACGCGTGGCGATTTCACTGCTTTGCTGACGCAGCTTTTCCGCATCGATCAGCACGCCGGTACGCTCCATCTTGCGCAACACGCGCGAGGTCGGCACTTCGATCGCCCGGTAAACGTGGTCGAGCGCCTTCTCGGCGGCCACCTGCGGATACAAGGCCTGATGCAAACGCAGCGTGATGTCGGCGTCTTCGGCCGCGTATTCGGCGGCCTGCTCCAGCGCGACTTCATCGAAGCCGATCTGCGATGCGCCCTTGCCAGCGACCTCTTCGTACTTGATCGTCTTGATGCCAAGATGGCGCAGCGCGAGGCTGTCCATGTCATGCGTGCGATGCGATTCGAGCACGTACGACTGCAGCAGCGTGTCGTGTTCGATACCGCGCATTTCGATGCCGTAGTTCGCGAGCACCTGTTCGTCGTACTTCAGATGCTGACCGACCTTCTTGTGCTCCGCGCTTTCAAGCCACGGCTTGAGCTTCGCGAGCACTTCGTCGCGCGGCAGTTGCACGGGCGCGTCCGGACCGCGATGCGCGAGCGGCACATAAGCGGCGCGGCCGGGTTCCACCGACAAAGACAAGCCCACGATCTGCGCCACCATCGGATCGAGCGCGGTGGTTTCGGTATCGATGGAAGTCAGTTCGGCCGCGTTGATTTTTGCGAGCCACGCGTCGAACTGCTCCCACGTCTGCACGGTGTCGTAGTGCCGCTCGTGATCGACCGACAGCGCCGGCGGCACGTCGGTTTCCGGGCCTTCCACCGCGTCCGCGATTTCCACCTCGCGCAGCCAGGTCTTGAAGCCGTGGCGCGTGAACACGTCGCGCAGTTCCTCGCGCGATTCGGGCCGGCTTTGCAGGCTTTCCTCGATCGACACGATATGGTCGGTCAGATTGCAATTGCGCTCGACGGTGACGAGTTTTTTCGCCATCGGCAGAAAATCGAGCGCACGCCGCAGATTGTCTCCTACCGCACCTTTGATCTCGTCCGCATGTGCGACGATGCCATCCAGCGACTCGAATTGCGTGAGCCATTTGAGCGCGGTTTTCGGCCCGCATTTCTCGACGCCCGGCACGTTGTCGACGGTATCGCCGATCAGCGACAGGTAGTCGATGATGCGCTCCGGCGGCACGCCGAACTTGGCGATCACGCCGGCGCGGTCGAGCTTTTCGTTGGTCATCGTATTGATGAGGGTGACATGATCCGACACGAGCTGCGCCAGATCCTTGTCCCCAGTCGACACGATCACGTTCATGCCGCGCTCTTCCGCTGCGGTGCTGAGCGTGCCGATCACGTCATCGGCTTCGACGCCGTCGATCATCAGGAGCGGCCAGCCGAGCGCGCGCACGGCGACGTGAATCGGCTCGATCTGGCGCGACAGGTCATCCGGCATCGATGGGCGGTTCGCCTTATAGTCGGGATACCAGTCGTCGCGAAATGTTTTGCCCTTGGCGTCGAACACGCACGCGCTATACTCTGCTGTGACTTCCTTGCGCATGCGCCGCAGCATGTTGATCATCCCGTAGAGCGCACCCGTCGGACCACCCTCGGGCCCGCGCAGATCAGGCATCGCATGGTAGGCCCGGTACAGATAACTCGAACCGTCGACCAATAGCAGGGTCTTACCTTCAAGGCTTCGTTCTTCAGGCATTATGACTAAGAGAAAAGTGATTCCGAGTCTGCGATCACTCGCAGATCAAGAGCGCGCAACGGCCAAGAAGGCCCGCGCATCGTGGCAGATGTTCACGATTATGGCAGAGTTTATCGAGGCGACCGAGTACCTCTCGGAGATTCGCCCGGCTGTCAGCATCTATGGTTCGGCGCGCCTGAAGGCGAGTTCGCCGTACTACAAGCTCGCCACACAAATCGCCCGCAAGCTGTCGGACGCGGGCTTCGCGGTGATCTCCGGCGGCGGCCCCGGCATCATGGAAGCGGCCAACAAGGGCGCGCATGCGGGCAAGGCACCTTCCGTCGGCCTGAATATCGAACTGCCGCACGAGCAATCGGGCAACCAGTGGCAGGACATCTCGTTGCGCTTCCGCCATTTCTTCACGCGCAAGGTCACGTTCGTAAAGAATTCGGACGCGGTGATCGTCATGCCGGGCGGCTTCGGCACGCTGGATGAATTGGCCGAAGTGCTCACACTGATTCAAACCAAGAAGTCGCGCCACGTGCCGATCATCCTGGTGGGCGCTGAATTCTGGGAAGGCCTGCTTGCGTGGTTCAAGAGCTCGCTCATTCCGATGGGCCTCATCAATCCGAACGACATCGATCTGATGCAGGTGATCGACGATCCGGATCAGGTGCTCGAAGCGGTGCTGAAGTTCTATGAAGACCGCGAAGAAGCCGAGCCGCAGCCGACCAAATCGGATGAAGACCGGATGTTCTATCTGTGATGTGATGCTGCGTACCCGCTGCGCGCGTTCGCGCGGGCAAGTACGGCCCATGCAATGCACATGGCACGCGGGTTCTGGCGGGCAGCCTGTGGGCTGCCCGTTTTCGTTTCTTTCTTTCGCTTGACGACGGCTCGACACCAGGCTCGCGCCGCGCCCAGGCCGTCAGCCACGGCAACACCACCAAGCCCGTCACACGCCGCGCAAAAATGGTTTTGCTCGCCGCCGGGTTCGGCGCTAATCTCCCGAGCTTGAACTGCAAGCCGGTTAGCGACATGGACCACAATCTCTCCTCTTCCGAACTCCAACCCGAGTCCCCACTCGCCCCTACGCCCACGCTGCGCGAAATCTTCGGCGGCTTTCTGGGGCTTGGTCTGATCTCGTTCGGCGGCGCCTTGCCGCTCGCGCGCCGCGCGCTGGTCGAACAGCGCCGCTGGCTCAGCGCCGAAGAATTCACCGACCTGCTCGGCCTGTGCCAATTCCTGCCGGGCGGCAACGTGATCAATCTGTCGGTGGCAATGGGCATGCGTTTTCGCGGCGTGCCCGGCGCGCTCGCCGGCCTGCTCGGATTGATCGCGGGGCCGTCGCTGGTGGTGATCGGCCTTGGCGTGCTGTACGAACACACGCAAAACGATCCGCACGTGCGTCATCTGTTCGCCGGCCTCGCCGCTGCCGCGGCCGGCCTGTTGATCTCGATGGCCGTCAAGATCGTGCTGCCGTTACGCAGCAAGCCGCTCGCCGCGCTCATCGCCGCACTCGGCTTCGTCGCGATTGCGATTCTGCGGCTGCCACTGCTGCCGACCATGCTGGTGCTGACGCCGCTCAGCATCTACATCGCAGCGAGGAGCGCGCGATGAACGACACGCTCATTTCGCTTGCGGTCATTTTCAGTCAGCTTTCGCTGCTCGCGTTCGGCGGCGGCAATACGATTCTTCCGGAGATGCAGCGGCAGGTGGTGGAGGTCCATCACTGGATGCCGGCCAGCGAATTCAGCGCGCTGTTCGCGCTCGCACAGGCCGCGCCCGGGCCGAATCTGATGATCGTCACGCTGATCGGCTGGCACGTGGCCGGGTGGGCGGGCATGCTGGTGACGTCGGTGGCGAAGTTCGGGCCGTCGTCGCTCGTGACGATCCTCGCGCTGCATGCCTGGGACCGCTTCAAGGACCGTCCGTGGCGGCGCTACGCGCAGCTGGGGTTGATGCCGGTGACGGCGGGCATCGTCGCGGCGAGCGCGGCCTTGATCGCCAAAGCGTCGAATCCCACAGCGATTGCCTGGGCGATCACCGCATTGACCGCCGTGATGGCGTTGAAGACGCGGATTCATCCGTTGTGGCTGCTGGCTGCCGGCAGCTTGATCGGGTTGACGGGGTTCGGGCAGTTCTAGCGCAACACGGTTGAAGCATGCCGATTGAAGCACGGCGGCAAAAGCAAAAGCACAAGCAGGAGCAGAAGCAAGGCCTCATGCGAACGCATTGCGCCGGCATGGACGAGCCCCATCGAAGGCTGCCCACGCCGCCCGCCAACACCGCGCTTACTGAAACGCCACCTCGGCAAAGCTGCGCAGCTTCCGGCTATGCAAACGATGCAGCCCGTTCGTGCGCAATATCTCCATCGCTTTCACGCCGATCTGCAGATGCTGATCGACCTGCGCACGATAGAACTGATCCGCCATGCCCGGCAGCTTCAGTTCGCCATGCAATGGCTTGTCCGACACGCACAGCAAGGTGCCGTAAGGCACGCGGAAACGGAAACCGTTCGCGGCGATCGTCGCGCTTTCCATGTCGAGCGCGACCGCGCGGCTTTGCGACAGCCGTTGCACCGGCTCGCGATGATCTCGCAACTCCCAGTTGCGGTTGTCCACGCTCGCCACCGTGCCCGTGCGCATCACGCGCTTCAACTCGACGCCGTCCAGTTGCGTGACCTGCGCGACCGCGCGCTCCAGCGCGACCTGCACTTCGGCGAGCGCCGGAATCGGCACCCACAGCGGCAAATCGGCGTCGAGCACGTGGTCCTCGCGCACATAGCCGTGCGCGAGCACGTAGTCGCCGAGGCGCTGTGTATTGCGCAGACCCGCGCAGTGACCGAGCATGATCCACGCATGCGGACGCAGCACGGCGATGTGATCGGTGATCGTCTTCGCGTTCGACGGGCCGACGCCGATGTTGATCATCGTGATGCCGCTGCCGTCCGCGCGCTTCAGATGGTACGCGGGCATCTGCGGCAGACGCGGCGGCGCGGTGCCCTCCTGCGACTGCTCGCCGAGATTCTCGTTGTACGTGACCACGTCGCCGGGTTCGACGAACGACGTGTATTCGCTACGATAGGCACGCAGATCCTCGTCGTCGGTATGGGCCATCATCGTTCGGCCGAGCTTCACGAACTCGTCGATATAGAACTGGTAGTTCGTGTACAGCACGTAGTTCTGGCAATGCGTGGGCGACGTGGCCGTATAGTGCTTCAGCCGATGCAGCGAGAAATCGACCCGCGCCGCCGTGAACAGCGCGAGCGGATGCGGCTCGCCGGGCAACGGCTCATACGTGCCGTTGACGATGCGGTCATCGAGCAGCGCGAGGTCCGGCGTATCGAACACGTCGCGCATCAAAAACAGGCGCTCGCGATCCAGATCGCCTTCGAGGTGAATGCCCTCGGCGAACGCGAAATGAATCGGAATCGGCTGGTCCGACACGCCGACTTCGATCTGCACATGGTGGTTCTTCGCCAGCAGGCGCAACTGTTCGCGATAGTAGTCGCCGAACAGATCGGGCCGCGTCACGGTCGTTTCGAACACGCCCGGACCTGCGACGAAACCATAGGAGCGGCGCGAGTCGATATGCGTGTTGACTTCGGTGCATACGCGCACGAACGGATAGCAGGCGCGCACACGGCGCTCGAACTTTTCGTTGCGGCGATAGCGCGCGAACGCATCGCGCAGGAATGAGGTGTTCGCTTCGTAGATCGCCGAGAGACGGGTGACGGCTTCGGTCGCGTCGTCGAAGGATTCGGTTCGGAAGCTGCTGGCGGGAGTCTGCACCGCGCGTTGATTGGTATCGTTGATCATCTTCATTCGCCCCTATTGATGAGACGACATTACCACGGAACACTGGTTAGCCAAATCACCTGGCGTTACCTGCAACACATGCGCACGCACTGTCTGCAAGATTGCAGACGCCTCGCGCGAAAGCGGCGCAAAATAAGGCGATCGCGCCCGATCGCCAGGCTGGATTTGCTAGAATCGGGGCACCATATTGGAGAATCACCATGAAGCCGCTCCTTCCCGTCGCCGTTGCACTGGCCCTCGCCTTTGGCAACGCCGCGATGGCTGCCCAGCCTGTCGATGACACTCCGCCGCCCAACGCGCCCCAGTCCGCCAACGAACGGGCCGGGCTGCCTGACCTGGAGAAGATCAATCGCCCGGGCGCCGAGGTCAGCTCGAAGGTCGAAATCAACGTGCCGCGCACGCCGAGCTTCCACGAGCGCAGCGCCAACGGCACCGAAATCACCGAATACCGCGACAAGGGCAAACCGGTTGAAATCAACGTGAATTCGAACCTCGGCACGCGCTACCAGATGAGCGCGCCGCTCGATACCTCGCCCACCGTGCGCGACAACGGCCGCGCCAGCACGCGTTTGCCGTCGGTGAATCTGCGCTATTGATGGATGCCGGGCAGCGGCCCGGTGCGGACCTCCGCAGCGCTTGCCACGCACTTCGCAAGGCGGCGCCCGGGGTTGGGGCCTGGCCGCCGTGCTTTATCCTCGCAACATGGCGTTGCGATGCGGGGTTCGCCACGCGGCCCTGATCGCTCCCGCACAACACCTTTTCAGCACCGCATTTGCCACATATCGCACTGGCCGCCTCGCGCCAGCCCGACCAACCTGATCCGACGTTTCCCGCATGGCTGTCTTCACCGCTGTCAACGAACCCCAACTAGCAGAATGGATGCGTCACTACGATCTCGGCGATGTCGTCGAGTTTCGCGGCATCTCGTCCGGCATTGAAAACAGCAACTTTTTTCTGACGACGACGCGCGGCGAATACGTCCTGACGATTTTCGAAAAGCTGACCGCCGAACAACTGCCCTTCTACCTCGACCTCATGCGTCACCTGGCCGCGCACCGCGTGCCGGTGCCCGACCCGATGCCGCGCGAGGACGGCGCACTGTTCGGCCTGCTGCTCGGCAAGCCCGCGGCCATCGTCACCAAGCTCGAAGGCGCGCCGGAGCTGGCGCCGGGCGTCGAGCACTGTGTCGAAGTGGGGCAGATGCTGGCGCGCATGCACCTCGCCGGGCGCGATTACACCGGCTATCAGCCGAATCTGCGCAGCCTGCCGTGGTGGCGCGAAACCGTGCCGACCATCCTGCCGTTTCTGGAAGGCGCGCAGCGCGATCTGCTGTCGTCCGAACTCGCGCATCAGGAAGCCTTCTTCGCCTCGGCCGATTACGCCGCGCTGCCCGAAGGCCCCTGTCACGCCGACCTGTTCCGCGACAACGCGATGTTCGCGCATGCCGCGCCGGACACCGGCCATGAAGTGCGCCTCGGCGGATTCTTCGATTTCTATTTCGCCGGTTGCGACAAGTGGCTGTTCGATGTCGCCGTGACGGTCAACGACTGGTGCATCGACCTCGCCACCGGCAAGCTGGACGACGCGCGCACCGAAGCGATGCTGCGCGCCTACCAGACCGTGCGCCCGTTCACTGCCGAAGAAAACCGCCATTGGGGCGACATGCTGCGTGCCGGCGCGTACCGCTTCTGGGTCTCGCGCCTGTATGATTTTCATCTGCCGCGCGCGGCCGAACTGCTCAAACCGCACGATCCCGGCCATTTCGAGCGCATTCTGCGCGAACGCCTGTCCGGCGTTGCACATCCAGGCATCCATACTCCATGCAACTGATCGAAGTCCCCGCGAAAACCGGCTATGTGTGGTTCCGGCAGGGTATCTGGCTGTTCCGCAAGAACCCGCTCGCATTCCTGACGCTGTTCTTCACCTACTTGCTGGTGATGACGCTCGTTTCGCAGATTCCGGTGGTCGGCGGGGTGCTGCCGCTGGCGTTCATTCCGGGTGTCGCGGTCGGCTTCATGGCGGCGTGCCGCAACACGATCGCGGGCAAGCCGGTGTTTCCGACCATTCTGGTGGACGGCTTTCACTCGTACGGCCCGGTGGTCACACGGCGGCTGCTGGTGCTCGGCGTGCTGTATGTCATCGCGATGGGCCTCGTGCTGGCCGGCTCGGCGCTCGCCGACGGCGGCATGCTGCTGAAGGTGATGCTCGGCGGCGGCGCGCTGGATCAGGAGGCGATCGCCAACAGCAATATTCCGCTGGCGGTGATCACGGCCTTCGCGTTCTACATTCCCGTGGCGATGATCTTCTGGTTCTCGCCGATTCTCGCCGCATGGCATGACGTGCCGCCTGCGAAGGCGATGTTCTTCAGCGTCGTCAGTTGCTGGCGCAATCGCGGCGCGTTCGTCGTATTCGGCGCGCTGTGGTTCGCAGTGGCGATGACGGTGTCGCTCGGCCTGTCCGCGCTGATGCAGGCGCTGGGCGCGGCCGACTTCGCGTTCGCGATCCTGATGCCGGCCACGATGATCGTCACGACCATGCTGTACTGTTCGTTCTACGCGACCTATCGCGGCTGCTTCGGCGTGCAAACGCCCGAAGCGCCGGATCTGCCGACCACGCCGGCGGCCTAGGCGTCCGTTCGAATGCCATCGCGGCGCGGGCGCTGTTCTGGCGCCCGCCCGCCAGTTTCTTCCCCTGCGCCGCTTCATCCGCGCCTTCTCCACACTCGTCACGCTGCATGAATTTGCGGCACAATGGTTTGTGTGCAATCGATTTGTACGCTACTTCAGACGAGATGCATCATGACCCAGCGCCCCGCTTTGCCCTTCACGCTCGACGAACAACTCTGCTTCGCCCTCTACTCGACGTCGCTTGCCATGACGAAAGCGTACAAGCCGTTGCTCGAAAAGCTAGGCCTCACGTACCCGCAATATCTGACGATGCTGGTGCTGTGGGAAAGCGACGACGTCACCGTCAAGGACATGGCCGCGCGCCTGAATCTCGATTCGGCGACGGTCACGCCGCTGCTCAAACGCCTCGAAGCGCAAGGCCTGCTGGAGCGGGTACGCGGCGTCGACGATGAGCGGCTCGTGTATATCCGGCTCACCAAAGCCGGCGCGGCGCTCAAGCGCCAGGCGCGCGAGGTGCCTGCGGAAATTCTCTGCGCGACCCAACAGACACCGGAATTCCTGCTGCGCCTGCGCGACGATCTGACCCGCCTACGCGCCACGCTCAACGACTACATGGATCAGTAACCGCGCTGCCGTCAAACGCACACTATCGTGCCGATTCAAAAATTAGTTTGCACACAAATGATTTGTGTACTATCTTAACGACATGCCGCTTCGATAGGACACCGCCGGAATGGCGGCCCAGCAGATAGCGGCAACCATGCAGACCCTGACAACCGAATAAGGAGCAAGGCCATGAACATCCTCTACAAAGCAAGCGCAACGAGTACTGGTGGCCGCGACGGCCGTGCTGTGTCGTCGGACAATGCGCTGGACGTCAAGCTGGCCGCACCGCGTGAACTGGGCGGCAACGGCGCGGCGGGCACGAATCCGGAACAACTGTTTGCCGCCGGCTACTCGGCCTGTTTCCTGAGCGCGATGAAGTTCGTCGCCGGCCAGAAAAAGCAGGCTTTGCCCGCTGACACGCAAGTGACCGCCGAAGTGGGCATCGGTCCGAACGACAAGGGTGGTTTCGCGCTCGATATCGATCTGCGCATCTCGCTGCCGGGCCTGCCCGCGGATGCGGCCAAGGAACTGGTCGATGCGGCGCATCAGGTCTGCCCGTACTCGAACGCCACGCGCAACAACGTCGCGGTTCGTCTGGAAGTCGCCTAAGTGGTGGCACGGCCGAGTGGTTATTGAGTCGGCCAAAGCGGCGCGCGGTCTGCGCGTCGCCACAAATGGCGCCCGCACCCTGCACAATAGGGGCGGGCGCTGTTCCGTTTGGCGGACGCGGCACGCAATCTGCGACACCGGCCCGTGCTGCCTCGTATGACGCAGCCTCTTCACCCCGACCGAAAACTAACCATCCCGATGACACGCGCCCGACGACTGAACGACTCCTTCGACACCGGTCTGGTCTGGTTCCGCCGCGATCTGCGCAACACCGACAACGCTGCCCTCTACTACGCGCTCAAGCATTGCGAGCGGGTCTGGTGCGCGTTCGTACTCGACACGACGATCCTGCAACCGCTCGTCGACGCCTGGCAGGCTCGTCATCCGGGCACCCAGGTGCAGGACCGCCGCGTCGAATTCATCCTCGAATCGCTGCATGAACTGGACGATGCGCTGCGCGCGAAAGGCGGCGGCCTGATCGTGCTGCACGGCGATCCTGCCGACCTCGTGCCGAGTCTCGCTGCCGAACTCGGCGTCGATGCGGTATTCGCGAATCACGATTACGAGCCGGTCGCGATCGAGCGGGACGAGACGGTGCGTGAGCGTCTCACCGAAGCCGGGCGCCAGTGGCTGACGTTCAAGGATCAGGTGATTGTCGAGCGCGACGAGGTGTTGACCGGCCAGAACAAGCCGTTCACGGTGTTCACGCCGTACAAGAGCGCGTGGCTCAAGCAATTGACGGCCTTCGATTTGAAGCCGTATCCGGTGGAAACGTATGCGAAGCATCTGGCAGCGCCGCCACGGAAGCTCGACCGGAAATTGCCCGTGCTGGATCAGCTCGGCTTCACGCCGAGCAACCTCGCGGAACTGGAGTTGTCCACCGGCATGAGCGGCGCCCAGCGTCTGCTCGACGACTTTATGAGCCGCATTGACAGCTACGCGGAGCGGCGCGACTTCCCGGCCGCCAACGGCCCGAGCTATCTATCGGTCCATCTCCGCTTCGGCACGGTGTCGATCCGCACGCTCGCGCGGCTCGCCCACGAGATGTCGTTGCAGCCCGACGGACAAGGTTCGGCTACGTGGCTCTCGGAGCTGATCTGGCGGGACTTCTACTTCATGATCCTCGCGCATCATCCGCGCCTCGCGAGCGGCGCATCGTTCAGGCAAGAGTACGACCGGCTGCGTTGGGAGCGAGGCCCACAGGCCGACGAAGCGTTCGCCGCCTGGTGCGACGGGCGTACCGGCTATCCGCTGATCGACGCCGCGATGCTGCAACTGAACCGCACCGGCTACATGCACAACCGTCTACGGATGGTCACGGCGAGCTTTCTGGTGAAAGATCTGGGCGTGGACTGGCGGCTCGGCGAGCGCTATTTCGCCGAACAACTCAACGATTTCGATTTCTCGGCGAACAACGGCGGCTGGCAATGGGCGGCATCGACGGGATGCGATGCGCAGCCGTACTTCCGGATCTTCAATCCGATCACGCAATCCGAAAAATTCGATGCCGAGGGGCGCTTTATCAAAGGCTATTTGCCGCAGCTTGCGAAGCTGCCGTCCAGATGGATTCACGCGCCGTGGCAGGCCGGCGCGCAGCGTCTCGCGGAATTCGGCGTGGAACTGGGCAAGGACTATCCGGAGCCCATCGTCGATCACGCCGAAGCACGCGCTCGCACGCTGGCACGTTTCGGGAAGTGAGCACACGCTTACATTGCTTGGTCGGTATTTCAAGGGGAGGTGAAGATGCGCCGTTTGCCGTCGCTGCTCGTGTTTCTGATTTTGACGCTGGCTACCGGGCTGGTCGCGAGCCAGTTTCTGCCCGATGCCTGGTACGCGTCGCTGCAAAAACCTGGGTTCAATCCACCCAACTGGGTGTTCCCGCCGGCCTGGACGGTGCTTTATGTGCTGATGGCGATTGCGGCGTGGCGCGTGTGGAAACGCGACGGTTCGAGCTCGGCGATCGTCTTATGGGTGGTGCAGCTGCTGTTCAACGCCGCATGGATGTGGCTGTTTTTCGGCCTGCATCGACCGGATCTTGCGCTGGCCGATATCGTGATTCTGCTGATCCTGATCGTCGCGCTGACGTTCGTGTTCTGGCGACGGGATCGCTTGGCCGGCGTGTTACTGGTGCCGTACGTCGCCTGGGTGGCGTTCGCCGCGGTGTTGAATTACGCGCTGTGGCAATTGAATCCGGCTGTGTGAGCCGTTCTTTGCGTCAGCCTGGCTGAGCGTGGGTCACGGCTTGGGCGCTTCGCCCGGGGCATCGGCGTTTCACTACGCGCCGATGCTTTTGACTCGCTCAGCTTAGTGCTGGCTCATCCACGACGGTTGACGGACGTTCGCCTCACGATCGAGCTTGCGCATGCGGAATTCGAGATCGTACAGATCCGTCGCTTCGGCGAGGAACGCGTCAGCGCGCTCTTTCGCGAGTTGGTCGGGCGATTTCGTCAGAAAGAGGAACAGTCGGCTAAGCAGGTACATGATCGACCTCGTCAATGAATTTAGGCGTTAACTCTTAAGGGATAACCCGTATTATAGGGAAAACCCTAGGATCGCGCTACTGCTCATTTCCGAGGCGTTGTTTCCGGGTCACCGTCCGGCCGACGAGGCCGCCGTGGCGGCGCTTTCCGCGATACGGCCGCCGCCCGTCCGGCGCTGATGCCTGAAGAATTCCCACACCATGGCGCTCGCATCCGGGCCTTTCGACGAATGGAACGGCACGGCGTCGTCGCCGCCGCTCCAGGCGTGAGCGAGCCCTTGCACCCGGCACAGCCGCACCACGCGCCGACCGCCGCGCACGAAATCGCGCGTCACGACGCCACCCTTGCGCTCCTCGCGGACTTCACCGGATTTGCGGGCGCCGTTCGCGTCGACGATCCGGTTCAGGCGGAGGAATTGCTCCGCCAATTGATCCGCATTGACCGGCGCGACGACGTGATCGGCGTCGCCGTGGATGACAATCGCCGGCATGCCGGGGTAGTGGGCCACGTCGGTCATCTCGTCGGCGAGCGCAGCCGGCTCGCGGCGTGCGCCGCGCCGCATCACATCCATCGCGGTAATGCCCGAGCGGGCTTCGCCGAAAGCAGGGCCAGAATGCAACGCGACTGCGGCAAAATGCTGCGGATATTTGACGGCGAGCAACGCTGTCAGGCCCGCACCGGCGGAAATCCCGGCCACGTACACGCGCTCGGAATCGAAGCCATGCTGCGCGACCAGCGCGTCCACGAGCGACACCACGGCGCGCGCCTCGGCCCCGCCGGCGTTTTCGCCCGCGTCATACCAATGCCAGCAGCGGTGCGAATGCGCATGCTTCGATTGCTCCGGATACACCACGGCAAAGCCGAAGCGGTCCGCCAGCACGTTCATCCGCGTGCCTTCGGCGAATTCGTCGATCGACTGGGTACAGCCGTGCAGCATGACGACCAGCGGCATCGCCTCCAACGCATGTCCCGACGGGATATACAGGCCGTATTGAAGGTGATTGACGAGGCGCCCGGGTGCGGCCGGCGCGGAATGGAACGAGCGCGTCCACGAGCCGCTCGCCCAGGCCGACGCGCGCGGGCGCACCCGCGACTCGCGCACGACGGCGCGCGGCGTCTCGCGCTTCGCGGGCACGCGCAGCGCGGCCGCCGGCTTGACCGGCCGAACCTTACTCGACGGCTTGGTGGTGGCGCTCCGCGTCGGGCGCGGCGTGGGGCGCTTGGTGGTCTTTTGAGCGTGCTCGGTTTGAATCGCGAGCAGCCGCTTCAGCCCGCGCAGCCAGATTTTCGATAGGCTTTTTGCCATCAGCGGATAACCTCGCAAAAAGGGACAGGATTCGTTCGGTAAAACTTTGAACGACGTTTCGTTGTGCAATGCACAATAACACCAATCCTCATGCGATGCTGAACACCCAGGACCGCAGCCAGGTCCAACATTTCCACCCGGAGAACCTTCGAAGCGCTTAGGCGTCGAACTGCTTCAGTGCCTGTTTGACGCCTAAGCTTCGGCGGCCAAAGGCGCGGCGCCGGGCAAGACCGCGATGCAACAGCCGTCTATACTGGCGGCTAAATCAATCGATGTGCAGGCCTGCGCCGCGTCGGCGCCGCGCGCCGTTTGCGCGTCGATTTCTTCACCAATCCGATTCTGCGCGGCCTGGGCCGCACTCCTGCCATGCCCGATTTACCTCTTCATTTGTGGTATTCGATTACCAGTCTCGGCGGTGCCGGCATGACGCTGCCGCTCGCCTTCGCCATCGCGCTCTGGCTGGGGCTGGGCTATACGTGGCGCATGGGGGCAGGCTGGCTGCTACTGCTCGGGGCGGCGATCGGCTTGGTAACTGTCACCAAGCTGGCGTTTCTCGGCTGGGGCGTCGGCGTGCGCGAGCTGGATTTCACCGGCGTCAGCGGACACGCGATGCTATCCACTGCCGTCTATCCCGTCGCCCTGTTCCTGATGCTGCTGCCCGCGCGTCCCGCCGTCCGGGTGATCGGCGTCGTGCTGGGGCTGGCTGCGGGGATTGCGGTGGGCTTGTCGCGCGTCGTGCTGAGCGCTCACTCGCCGTCTGAAGCGGTCACTGGTTGCCTCGTCGGTGCACTGGCTGCGCTGGTGTTCGTGCGCATGGCGTGGAATGCCGAACCGGGCCGTCTGTCGGCATTGCCGGTCGCAATCAGCATGCTGGTTCTCGCTGTGCTCATGCACGGCGTACACGTGCCGACCCAGCGCTGGGTGACGAACATCGCGCTGACGGTATCCGGCCATGACAGGCCTTTCATCCGGGCCAAGTGGAAAGCCTTGCGCAATGTCCATCCGGCCACGGCACCGTTCTCGCAAACGCTGAACACGCTCGCCCCTCCGCCCACGCCCCGCGTCTGAACACCCCCTGCTGCATCCCCAAAGCGCTTTATGCGCGTGGATAAGGCTTCGTCGTGAGTACCGTTATAACTAGTCATATATTACGATAAGGTTTTATTCCGTCGCTCCGGTCCGCGCCGGACATCCAGGTCCTCCATGACACTTGCCCGCCGCTTTCTGAAACACGCGCTGTGCGTCGCCAGTGCGCTGCCCGTCGTGATCAGCGCGAATGCTCGCGCCGATGAACTCGTCGTCTCCGCCGCCGCCAGCCTCACCAACGCGTTCAAGGCGGTCAGCGACGTCTTCGAGCAGCAGCATCCGGGCACCAAGGTGTTGCTGAACTTCGGCGCTTCCGACGTGTTGATGCAGCAGATCGTCAAAGGTGCGCCCGCCGACGTGTTCGCCTCCGCGGATCAGAAGGCCATGGACAAGGCCGCCGCCGAAAAGGTGATCGTGCCGGCCACCCGCCGCGACTTCGCCGCTAATTCGCTGGTGCTGATCGTGCCGTCCGACAGCCGTTTCGCACCGGCCACGTTGAGCGATCTGACGTCGGCGAACGTGAAACGTATCGCATTCGGCGATCCGGCCTCGGTGCCGGTCGGCCGCTACACGCAGGGCGCGCTGCAGGCCGCCGGCGTGTGGGACGCGGTGAGCGCGAAGGCCGTGCTGGCGTCGAACGTGCGTCAGAGCCTCGACTACGTGGCGCGCGGTGAGGTCGACGCCGGCTTCGTATTCAGCACCGACGCCGCGGTCATGCCGGACAAGGTCAAGGTCGCGCTGAACGTGCCGACGCAAACGCCGATCACCTATCCGATCGCGCAGGTCGAAGGCAGCCGTCACGCGGCCGATGCCCGGGCCTTCATGAACTTCGTGCTGTCGCCGGCCGGCCAGAGCGTACTCGCGAAGTACGGCTTCAAGCCCGCTCATTAACGCCAACGGGACTCGCACGCGCTCATGCAACAGGCCTGGATTCCGCTTCTGCTGTCGTTGAAAGTGGCGGGCTGGGCTACCGCGCTCACGCTGGTGTTCGGCGTCGCGGCGGCCTTTGGTTTGTCGCGCTGGCGCTCCGGCGCGCGCGACGTGATCGATTCGCTGCTGATGCTGCCGCTCGTGCTGCCACCCACCGTGCTCGGCTACTACCTGCTCGTGCTGCTCGGACGCCGCGGCGTGATCGGCGCGTGGCTCGACCGCTTCGATATTCAGCTGGTGTTCACGTGGCAGGGTGCGGTGATCGCGTCGACGGTCGTGGCGTTTCCCTTGGTGCTGAAATCAGCGCGCGCCGCGTTCGAATCTGTCGATCCGCAGCTCGAACGGGCCGCGCGCACCCTCGGCGTCAGCGAAACGGCGGTCTTTTTCCGCGTGACCCTGCCACTCGCCGCGCGCGGCATTCTCGCAGGCGGCCTGCTGGCGTTCGCGCGCGCGCTTGGCGAATTCGGCGCGACGCTGATGATCGCGGGCAACCTGCCGGGCCGCACGCAAACGCTCTCGGTGGCGGTGTATTCGGCGGTGCAAGCCGGCGACGACAGCACCGCGAATTTCCTCGTGCTCGTGACCTCCATGACGTGCGTCGTGATCCTGTTGCTCGCGGGCCGTCTGGTGCCGCAGCACACGCTTTTGAGTTCGCGCTGACATGCCGCTCGCCGTCGACATTCGCAAGACCTTCGAGAGCGCCGAGCGCCGCTTCACGCTCGACGTGTCGTTCCGGGCGACCACCCAGCGCGTGGTGTTGTTCGGGCCGTCCGGCGCGGGCAAGAGTCTGACCTTGCAGGCGATCGCCGGGCTCCTGCGTCCCGACGAAGGCGCGATTACGCTGCATGGCGACGCGCTGTTCGACAGCGCGCGCGGTGTCGATCTGAAACCGCAAGCGCGCAAGATCGCCTACCTGTTTCAGGACTACGCGCTGTTTCCGCATCTGAACGTGCGGCAGAATATCGGCTTCGGCTTGCGGCAGGGCTGGTTCAATCCGCGCGCGCGGCATGCGCATCCGCAAGTCGACTATTGGCTCGACGCGCTGGAATTGCAAAACGTCGCGGGCAATCATCCCGTGCAGTTGTCGGGTGGTCAAAAGCAGCGTGTGGCGCTGGCGCGGGCGCTGGTCGCGCAACCCCGGCTGCTACTGCTGGACGAGCCCTTTTCCGCGCTCGATAGCGCATTGCGCCAGCGTATGCGCCAGGAGTTGTCGGATCTGCAAACGCGGCTCGACATTCCGATGGTGTTGATCACACACGATCCCGACGACGTCGCCGCGTTCGGTGATCAGGTCGTGCAAGTCAGCGACGGTTGCGTGCGCGAGAATCATCCGTTTGCCGGCTACGCGCGCAGCGAGTCTTGACTCAGACGGGCATGCGGCGCTGGACGTTTTTTACGGGTGTGGCGTGCGCCACCGCCCCTTCACCGCCCTCAATCCTTCACCCCAAGAATCACGCTCGATGCCTTGAACGCCGCGACGGCGTTCGAGCCCTCGGCGAGACCGAGCGCATCGACGCTGTCATTCGTGACGACCGCCGTGACGACCGCGCCGCCAGCAAGCATCAGCGAGACCTCGGCATTGACCGCGCCGCGCTTCACGCTCTGCACGGCGCCGCGCAACTGATTGCGCGCCGACAGCTTGGGCGGCGCGCCGCTTTCGCCTTCGACGAGCAGCACGACCCACGACGCCTTGATCAGCGCGAACGCGGCCACACCCTCCACCAGGCCCAGCGCCTCGGTGCTCTCATGCGTGAGGACCGCGACGATCGTGTGACCGCCGGGCAGCGCCAGCGAGACTTCGTCATTGACCGTGCCGCGCGTGATTGCCGACACCGTGCCGTAAAACTGATTGCGCGCGCTGGTCTTCACGCCGATGCGGCCGATCAGATCCCAATCCGTCGCGAAGCCTTCGATCGCCGCGCCCGCGCGTTCGAGAAAGCGCCGATGCTCGCGTTCGACCGCGTGAAACGTCTCGATCAGCTTCACCGCGCGCGGCGTGAGCGTGGTGCCGCCACCACCTTTGCCGCCGGTCAGGCGCACGACGAGAGGTTCGCCGGCGAGGTTGTTCATCGTATCGACGGCGTCCCACGCGCCTTTGTAGCTCATGCCGACCGCTTTCGCCGCGCTGGTGATCGAGCCGGTTTCGCCGATCGCCGCGAGCAGCGCGATGCGCGGCGCGCCGCCGAGCGTCTGCGCGCCGGCCTGGAACCAGACGGAACCGCCGAGTTCAAGAGATTCGTGGGGAGGATCGGTGCGGTCGGATGTCATGGCGAGGAGCGGGTGGAAGGTCCGGAAAGGGACAGCGAATCATTATAACGACGCGTAGGTGCACCACCGCCCGCCCGACCGGCGCGTCAGGCTTAAGAAGCCGCCCTGGATTGCCGTTATCCCGCATTAACGTCAGACAACCTGAATTTTCTATAAAACAACACGAAGTCGGCGTCCCCTTTGTTCCAATCGAGAGACTTATCCCAAGATGCAGTGGCTTTCCAATCTCAAGCTTAGCCAGAAGCTTGTGGGCTCATTGATGCTGTGCGCATTCGTTACGGCCATCGTCGGCACGGTTGGTGTGCTCAAGGTGCGCGAAGTCGCGACGATGCAGACCGAAATGTACGATCGCGAATTCATTCCGATGCGCCAGGACGGCACCGCCGCCTGGCAGGCCGCTTCGCATTTTCGCCGGCTGTATTCATACATCCTGAACCCCGATCCTGCCGGCCGGGCCGACACGGTCAGACTGAATCACGGCGGCGAAGCAGCCATCCTCGCCGCGTTCGACTACGAACGCACGCACGCATCCAACGACGCGCAAAAGCAGTTGCTCAGCGATTTCGACACCGCCTGGCCGGCCTATATGAAGTCGGTCGCAAAGGTCGAAGCGCTCGCCGATCAGGGAGACCAGACGGGTGCGCTTGCCGAGTTGAAATCGACCACCGACCCGATGCACGTCAAGCTGCGCACCCTGGTGATCAAATTGTCGGACGTACGCGACGAGCTTGCGAAGCAGCGTGTCGCCGACGGCGCCACGCTGGTCGCGTCGGTGACGTGGTGGATCGCGATCTGCGCACTCGTCGGCGTGGCGGTTGCCATTGGCCTCGGGCTGGTGGTCACGCGCGCGATCGTGCAACAGATCGGCGGTGAACCGGCGGCGGTCGCGCAGGTTGTCGAGCTGATTGCCAGCGGCGACCTGAGCGCGCGTGTCGACGTCGGCGGCGCGGATCGCCGCAGCATCCTGTACGCCGTCGCGCGCATGCAGGAGCGGCTCGCCACGACGATCGGCTCGATTCGCGAAAGCGCCGAGTCGGTCAGCGTGGCGTCGAAACAGATCGCCAGCGGCAACATCGACTTGTCCGCGCGGACCGAAGAGCAGGCCGCCTCGCTCGAACAGACCGCGGCCAGCATGCAGGAACTGACGCAGACGGTCAGCCAGAACAGCGACAACGCGCGTCATGCGAATACCCTCGCGCTGAAAGCCGCCAGTGTCGCCGACACGGGCAGTACCGCCGTGGAAGGGATGGTGCAAACGATCGGTCAGATCAGCGGCAGCTCGACGAGAATCTCCGAGATCACGGGGGTGATCGAAGGCATCGCGTTTCAGACCAACATCCTCGCGCTGAACGCGGCGGTCGAAGCCGCACGCGCGGGTGAGCAGGGCCGCGGATTCGCGGTCGTCGCGAGCGAGGTGCGCAGTCTCGCGCAGCGCTCGGCCAGCGCGGCAAAGGAGATCAAGGAAATGATCTCCACGTCGGTCGCGACGATTCAGGGCGGCACGCAGCAGGCGTCGGAAGTCAGTGCGACGATGGTCGACATCAAGGAAGCGATTCGCCGCGTGTCGGATATCGTTGGCGAGATCGCCACGGCCTCCGAGGAACAGAACCGCAGTATCCAGCAGGTCGGCCAGGCCGTGACGCAAATGGACGAGACCACGCAGCAGAACGCGGCTCTCGTTGAACAGGCCGCGGCGGCTGCGCAATCGCTCGAAGGGCAGGCGGGGAAGATGAAGCAGGCGGTGTCGGTGTTTCGCATTGGAGAGGCTCGAGGCTTCGCTGCGGCGATGAGGCCTGTGGTCGATGAGGTGTCGGCGAAGTCTGCAGGTGCGGTGCCGAAGCGGGCGCTCGCGAGTGGAGATAGTGACTGGGATACGTTCTAGTCTCGCCTGTGCCAATCACTTGATCCTTGCATCACGCACGTCGCTCAAATGGGAGTCGGGTTTGCCATGGACATGTTCATTTCAATTCACGATGTATATTTGTCGATATCTCGCTGGAAGGTAATAACCAGGATTTACAGCGAAGCAAGCATTTTCTGGAAAATCACGCTGTGGGCAACAAAGGCTCTCTTTCTGGCCGCTGCCACATTCGGATTCTTTGCGTCGTCATGGCATCCGTACTTTGCGGCTCTTCTGGCAATAACGGTCATATGGGCGGTATCGTTTCAGAGGGCTCGTTCGGAGGTCTTCGCCGAACTCTACCGCCTCCATCCAAAGCCGATGCGGTACTTCTCAAAGAACTATCAATACATTCGATATTTGACATTCAAAAACCGTCTTGAAGCAGATTCTCTTGCGGCAAGAGCGAAAGAGGTACTTGCATTCACCGATACGCTAAACGACCCTCACCCTCGCTCACCAATAATGTCGCATCCGTTGATCACTTTTATGCTTGGCGCCGTCCTGGCCATATTGAGTGGTGGTGCCGGACATTGGCCGATGCAGTATGTTGTCGGCGTGATAATGGTTTTGGTGTTGATGGCGTACGTCTCGTGCATGATTCTTGATGTCACGCAGAGGCCAACATCCGACCTGAAGGAATTCAGGCAGTTTTTGCTGTGGGTGAATGACCAATCTGGAACTCATCCGTGATGTAAATGGCAGTTTTAGAAAATCTGAAAGTTCGTTCAGGGCGCATGAGGGGACTCAGCCAACCTCCCCTCATCCGGCGACTCGCGTCCATAATCAACCGCCAGCCCCCACCGATTTCACCCACTCATTCACGTCGCGTACTGCGCCACCCCATTCCCAAACGACCAATTCTCCTTCTCCACCTCGACGAGACTGATAAGCACATCCTCTCGCCGCAGCCCCGGTGACTTCGCCAGCTCATCGACAATCCGCCGATACAGCGCCTTCTTCTGCTCGATCGAGCGCGTGTTGCTCACAGTCAGCTGAATCACGACGAAATCGTCGCTCCGCTCGATATTCAGATACTGGCGGTCATAGATCAGATTGTCGGCCTCGTGCTCGGTGATTAGCACGAACTGGTCGTCCTTCGGCACGTTGAAAGTGTCGACCAGCGAGCGCTGAATGCCCTCGGTCAGCGCTTTCCGGTATTCGGCCGGCTTGCCGGCGCGCAATGCGATTCGTGTGAGCGGCATGATGACTCTCCTTTGCTTGCTTCGATTAGGTCAACACAGCTTAGGCGCGTCAATCCATAATAAACAGACATCATTGGCTATTTCATCTATATTCATTGGAAATGAAAGTCCTCGATCTCGATGCGGTGCGAGCCTTCGTTCTGGTCGCCGATCTGCACAGTTTCACGCGTGCAGCGGACGCGCTCGACACGACGCAATCGGCCGTCAGTCTGAAGCTCAAACGGCTGGAGGCGCATCTGGGCAAGCAATTGCTGGAGCGCACGCCGCGCGTGGTGCGCCTGTCCGCCGACGGCCACGCGTTTCTTGCCGCCGCGCGCGAATTGCTGAACGCGCACGAGCGCGCGCTGGGTTCGTTGTCGGTGGAGCGCCGGCGGCTCGTGCTGGGACTCAGCGAGCATGTCGCCGGGCCCGATCTACCGCTGCTGCTCGGCCGGCTCAATGCGCACGACCCCGGTCTGGTGGTCGAATTGCACATGGGCCAGTCGGCGGCACTGCTCGCGCAATTCGATGAACGTCGGCTCGATGCGGCGATCGTTCGCTATGGCGCCGACGAACCGCCGCGCGACGACGCCCAAGTGCTGTTCAGCGAGCCGCTCGGCTGGCTCGCGACACCCGCGTGGCTGCCCAGGAGGGCCGGCGAGCCGTTGGCGCTGGCGCTGCTGAGTCCGCCGTGCAACGTGCGCGACGTGGCACTGCGCACGCTGAAGGAGGCGGGAATTGTGTGGCAGGAAGTATTCATCGGCGGCGGGGTCGCGGCGGTCGGCGCAGCGGTGGCGGCGGGACTGGCCGTGTCGCCGCTGGCGCGCAGGGTGGCGCCGCGCGGTTTGGTCGATGTCGGCGCGCGGCTTGGCTTGCCGGCGCTGCCGGAGTCACGCGTTACGCTGCATTCGCGGGTGCGCGACCCGCGCTCGGTGGAAACGCTGCGCCTGGTGGCGAACGGGCTAGCGACCGCGTGACGCGCCGGTCGCCGCGCTCAGTCGCGGATCAGGCTCAGCGCGATGCGCTACCGGCTAGCATCGGCGGCGTTCGTCGAGCCTCGCCGCACGGCGTTGGAACCGCCGGGCGGCAAGTCCAGACGCAAATGCGCCGCGTGAGTCGCGATCAGCGGAGAATCGGCGGCAGCGATCCGCTGCTGGCGGTCGCCGGATTGGCGGCCGCGTCGAGCGGCGCGGCGCTAACGTTTGCGGACGCGGCCGGCGCGTTCATATGCGAGGCCGCCGGTTTCGCCGCGACCTTGACCGGATGGGCATGCGCAGTGCGGCTTTGAACCAGGTTCGCATGGACGATCTTGCCTTGATGCGACTTCGTCTGCGTCTGCGCGAGCGATGCATGGGGCTTTTTAGCCTGCACCGTCACGATGGCTTTCGTGCCGGATTTGCACGCGGCCGATACTTTGGGGCAGCCCTTGACGTTGCCCTTCGCCGCGACCTTCTTCACTCCGCCATGCGCCGCGGCTCCGCCTGCCGACGCCACACGCGGCGCCTTATGCCCCGCAGCGCTCACCGCGTGCTTTGAACCCGTCTTTGCCTCGACCTTCGAACCCGCCTTGAGCTTGCCCGCCGCCCCCTTCTTTTTCTCCGGCTTCGCGGCATGCCTGCTCGCTTCGGGCGGATTCCAGACTTCCGTGTAACCCGCAGCCATAGCCGCCTCCGATACACACCAAACGGCGAGCGCCGCTGCTACTGCTCGAACCCACATCTGCTGCTTCTCCTGATCTTCGACTGCATAACGAGTCGGGATTATATTCTCTTGCAAAAATCCACATTTGGACTAATATCAATATTCAGTACACGTAGGGACTTACCCCCATATGGCTCACGCTGCCCGCCTCAACTCGCCCGAAGAGCCGATTCGCCGGCCCGTTTCGGCACCCACGTTCCCGCAGATGTCGGCGGCGGGTCTGCGCGCGTTTTTCAACATCGCGCGCGACTGGGACCTGAACGCCGACGAGCAGATCGTGCTGCTCGGCTCGCCGGGCCGCTCCACCTTCTTCAAATGGAAAGCGGCGCCAGAGACGGCGCGCCTCGGGCGCGACACGCTCGAGCGTCTGTCGCTGCTGCTCGGCATCTACAAGGCGCTGCAAATCCTGCTGCCGCAACCCAGCGCCGCCGACGCCTGGATCAAACGCCCCAACAGCGCGCCGCCGTTCGGCGGCCGCCGCGCGCTGGACCGCATGCTGGCGGGCAACATCAGCGATCTCGTGGCCGTGCGCCAGTATCTCGACGCAATGCGAGGCGGCTGGGCGTGACACAACCGCATTGGCAGGACCGCTGGCCACCCGCGCCGCTCGACTGGTCGCCCGCGTATCGTGTGATCCCGACGCGTTTTCCGGCCGTGAATCTGTTCGACCGGGTCGCCTCCCCCGAAGATTTCGACGCGCTGTACGCGCTCGAAGCAATGACTAACGACCGGCTGCGCACCGAAGTCGGCGAACTCGATCTGGTGCCGCGCGAAGAGCGCCGCTTCGGCCCGGGCTATGGCCCGATCATGGCCGCGTTGACGCATCTGAACCCGCTCGGCAGCCGCTTCTCCGACGGCACGTACGGCGTGTTCTACTGCGCCCGTTCGCGCGCCACCGCGATCGCCGAAACGCGCTATCACACGGGGAAATTTCTGCAAGCAACCGCCGAGCCGCCGATGCGGCAGCAGATGCGCCTCTACACGGTAGCGGCGCAAGGCAGCGTGGTCGATCTGCGCAACGATGCGTCACTCGATCTCGCCGTGCTCTCGCCGGACGATTATCTGGCCGGGCAGTCGCTCGGCCGCGCCGTGCGCGAGGCGGGTGCGCCGGGCATCGTGTATCCGTCGGTGCGAGACAGTGATGGCGAGTGCCTTGCCGCGTTCCGGACCACGCTGCTGCGCGACTGCCATCACGCGGCGTATCTTGAATACAACTGGAACGGCACGAGCGTGGATATGGTGTTCGAACTCAGCCAGGTCGGCTGACTGGCCGAATGGGTCAGGGCGAAGCCCCGCGCGCACGGATCAGGGCAGCGCCAGCGCGGCCGCCCCCTCGGCGCGCGCTTCCTCGACCGAAATCGACCAGCGCAGCAGCGCCTGCGGCTGCACGATCGTCAGCTTGCCGCCGGGGCCGAACGCGCCGGTGTCGATGAACACCTGCGAGCCGATCTGCGTGATGTCGCGCATCGGCGTGTGGCCGCAATAGGTCAGCGAGAGCCCGCGTTGCCGCAGCGGATCGGCGTTGCCTACCGCGAGCTCGCGTCCCCAGAGCAATTGCTGGCGGGTGTCGGCCGAAAAATTCCCGGCGTCGAGCTCGGCGTCGGTGCCGAAAAATTCGGCGTGCAGAATGTTGAAGCGCTCCTTGCCGCTGCCCACCACGCGCACGAGCGGCAGCGGCCGCAGCCGTTCCGCATAGTGCTGCAAGCGTTCGTCGGACAGATTCGCCGCCCACGCGCCGCCGATTCCATACCACCACTGACGCCGCAAACGCCCTTCTGCGACAGCGCAGAGCGTGTCTTCGTGATTGCCGAGCACGGCGAAAAACCACGGCTTCTCAAGCAGTGCCAGCGCCTGCTCGGAATGTTCGCCGCGATCGACCAGATCGCCGACTGAAAAGAGCCGGTCGCGCGCCGGATCGAACGCGATGAGGCGCAGCAGATAGCGCAACGCGTCGACGCAGCCGTGCAGATCGCCGACCACGAAATCGCGGCCGCTCGCATTGGCTGCATGATGCTGAACTGGGTTGACGAGTACGGTGGACATTTGCTCATGATAATGCTGCATCCGCGAGTGCGTATGCGGGGTGCCTATCGTATCCTGGCGCCTCAGTGAGCAAAAATGACGTAAATCGACGCAAAAGCGGCGCATTTCCGGGCTTCCTTACCGGAAACGCACCAATCCGGCGCAGTCTATTGCGGGCGGGACGGCGGACGCAGGCTGGCGACCTGCTCGGCCGTCACTGTCGACTGGGGATTGCCGAACTGCCGCGTCACGTAGTTGGCGATCGCGGCCACCTGCGCGTCGGTCAACTGGTTGCCGAAAGCGGGCATCAGGACGTCCGCATGCTTCGTCGTGCGTCTGACGCCGTGCAGAATTACCTGCGCCAGATTGTCGGCGCCGCTCGCGCCGACCGTCGAATTGTGGATCAGCGACGGATACGCCCCCGGCGCACTCGCGCCTACGCCTTGCCCCGTCCAGCTGTGGCAGCTCGCGCAATTGGCGACGAAGAGCTGCGCCCCGTTCACTCCCTTTATCGCGGCGCCGCGCAGCGCACTGACGTCGTCGGCGGGATTGCCCCATTGGTGGCGCGGGCGCGCTTCGCCGCCGCTGACCGGTGGCACCGAGCGCAGATAGATGACGATCGAGCGCAGATCGACCCGCGACAGATACTGCGTGCTGTCGGCCACCACTTCGCCCATCGGACCGGCCGCATTCGCGCGGTCTGGTGCGGCGCCGGTCGAGAGATAGGCAATCAGTTCGTCATCGCGCCATTCGCCCACGCCGCTGATTTTGTCCGGCGTGATGTTGAACGCGTGCCAACCGGCCTGCACCGCGCCCGAGAAGCGCGCGCTCGATTTCAGCCCTTGCATGAAATTGCGCGGCGTGTGGCACTCCTCGCAATGCGCGAGGCCTTGCACCAGATACGCGCCGCGATTCCACTCGGCGCTTTGCTTCGGATTGGGAACGAAGCGGCCTTCGGTGAAATTGAACAGATTCCAGAACGCCATCAGCCAGCGTTGGTTGAACGGGAATTTCAGACTGTTCGCCGGCGGCGTGAAGTGGATCGGGGTGAGCGTGTTGAGGTAGGCGCGAATCGCCAGTAGGTCCTGTTCGGTGACGCGCGTGTACTCCGCATAGGGGAACGCCGGGTACAGCCGTTCGCCGCCCTTGCCGATGCCCTCGTGCATCGCGCGCAGAAAATCGGCGTCGCTCCATCGGCCGATGCCGGTGTCGGGGTCCGGCGTGATGTTCGGCGTCACGATGATGCCGAACGGCGTGTCGATCGGCAGCCCGCCCGCGAACGGACGCGACGGGTCCGCCGTGTGGCAGGCCGCGCAATCGCCGGCGCGCGCCAGGTAGGCACCGCGCTTGACCAGATCGATGCCGCCCGACACCACGGGTGTCGCGAGGGCAGGGGCCGGTTGCGACGCGTCGTCGGCGCGGGCCTGCATGATCGGCAATTCGTCTGCGGGCCGCGCTTTCGGCGCGTGCGCCTCATGCCACGCGACACCCAGTGCGAACAGCGAAAACGCCGCCGCCAGCATCGCACCATTGATGCGGCGACGCCGCGCACGCTGCACGTGCGCATCTTCGGGCGGCGCGCGAGAGGTGCTCTTCGTCATGGCGGCTCCCCGATCGGCTCAGATTTCGCGCTTGAGCTTGTCGGCCAGCTTCAGCGACAAGGCCGCGATCGTCAGCGTGCAATTCACCGACGCGGCGCTCGGCATCACGCCGCTGCTCGCGATGAACAGATTCGAGTGATCGTGCGTGCGGCAGTCCGCATCCACGACCGAATCCGCCGGATCGTCGCCCATGATCGTGGTGCCCATGATGTGGCTGTGGGGCACGAGAGAATCGTCGAACGTGATCTCAGTGCCGCCGAACAGCGCCGCGATCTGCCCATACAGGTCGCGCGTGTTGGCGGCGCTCTTCTTCACGTAATCGCTGATCGAGTAGTAGATCTCGGGCTGCGGGATGCCGAGCGCATCCTTGTGATCCGCCGACGGCACGACGCGATTGTGCGGCTCCGCCAGATGCTCGTGGAAGCTGCCGATGCTCAGCGTGCGTGCCGCGCGGTCACGAATCTGCCGGTCGAGTTCCGCGCCGGTGAGGCCTTTTTTCAGCAACTCGGCGGTCACGCCCAGAGTCGGCACGCCATTCGACAGATGCAGCTTCTTCGCCGCGTAATCGGAGCGGAACGCGCCGTCGCGGAAGTTGACGATCGACGTCATCTCCATCGGGCCGCGGCCCGGCCACAGCGGTTCGTTGGCGAGGAAGCTCACGCTCGCGCCCGGATGGTCCATCAGGTTGCGGCCCACCTGGTCGGCGCTATTGCCGACGCCGCGCGGGAATTTGTCGGAGGTCGACATCAGCATCAGCTTCGGCGTTTCGATGCCGTTGGCGGCGAGCACGAACAGCTTGCCGCTCACGCGTGTGCTGTTGCCGCTCGGGTCCTTGTAGTGGACCGCCGTAATGAGCCCCTTGTTGTCCGCTTCGACGCGGTACACCACCGCTTCGGGAATCAGTTTCGCGCCGGCCTGCTCGGCCTTTTCCACGTGTACGACGCCGTTGTACATCGCGGCGATCGGGCAGATCGGCATGCAGTTGTTGTTGCCGCAGCAGATCGGCCGCGCATCGTATGGACGGCTGTTGCGCGCCATCGGCTCCGGCACGACCTTGAAGCCCTGCGCATTGAGCACGTCGCTAAAACGCTGATCCATGTAGGACAGCGGCAATGCGTTCATCGGATAAGGCTTCGAGCGCGGCGAGCCGAGATCGATCGCGCTGTCCGGCCCAGACACGCCCAGTTGCACCTCGGCCTGCGCATACCACGGCTCCAGCGTTTCATAGGGATACGGCCAGTCGCGTCCCACGCCATACAGCTTGTGCAACTGGAAGTCCGACGGCAGCAACCGCCACGCGGCGGCGGCCCAGTGCCAGGTCGTGCCGCCGACCAGCCGCACATACTGCGCGGCATACGGATGGTCGCCCTTCTGGATCAGATAATTGTTGGCGGGCGCGTACTCGGGATGGGGTGCGTAAGGTGTCGACGGATACGGCGTCGAGAAGTCCCACTTGGCCGGCGAGTTGCGGAAATTCTCGACGATCTGCCAGCGCGGAATGCGCGGCCCGGCTTCGAGCAGAATCACCGATGCGCCCGCCAGCGCCAGCTGATGCGCGACCAGTCCGCCTGCGACACCCGAGCCGACCACGACGATATCGGCGCTTTGTGAGTTTGCCATCGCTGCCCTCTTTTGCTGGCTTATTGTTGCTGGCTATGGCGCGTACCGGCGCCGTCGCACGGCTCGACCGAACGATGCGGCGCGCGCAAGCGCGCATGTCATTCAGCCGCTCAACGGCTTGCGTGTCCAGTAGAACGGCACGTCGCGGCAATAGGAGGGAACGGTCAGCACGTCCTTGACGGGGTCGAACATCAGCGCTTTCTCATACGCGATCACCTCGACACGCGGCAGGTCGCCGACGAGGCCCAGATACCACGCGCGCATGATCGCGCCGACCGATTCCGCGAGCGCCGGCTGCTCGGCCTGCAACGCCTGGGTGACGATGTCGGACGGCACGCCGCCATGACCTTGCAGCCACGTGTTGAGCGCGGCGACGTGCTGCGTGAACTGGCTGTCTGATCTCCCGAGCGCGCCGTAGACACGTTGGCCTAGCACAGCATCGAAGCCGGGGCGGCCGGTGAGACGTTGCGACAATGCGAGGAAGGCGTCGAGTCCGCCGCCTGCGGGCGGCGCGTCGGCGAGCGCCGGCGCGATCCACGAGAACGAACCCAATGAGCGGCCCGCGCCGCCAAACGCGAGCGCCGCCGAAGCGGCGCAGGCGCCGAGGACCCATGCTCTGCGCGAGGCCGAATACGAACAGTGAAGCGACGGTGACGGCGAAGACAAAGCGGATGACGATAACCCGGCGGGATGCGTCACGGCCTCGTGCGCATCGGTATCCTCAGGAACATCTGTCATGGGGACTCCCAGATGGTGAGTCATTTTTCAACGTGCAACGCTGCGCCAGTGTGACGCCGTTCGCGCGTTGCCTCGATTGTGCGCTTCCCCAACCCTGATCTTCCGACGCCGCTCAAACGGTCTTGTGTGCGCGCATGAAGCCATGCAAGCCACCTCGCCTCGCGCCGGTGACACCTCGTGACAGGTGATTCGCCTGCACGGTGCGGTGCTCGCTATGCGGCACATTCGCGGCCTGCGTTGCGCGACGCTCCCTGCCGGTTGCCTTTCAACTGAAAGCGGCACGCAAGGCCGCTGCGAGAGACTATAGCCGCGACCGACCGATTCGCCAAATGCTCGCCCGCACGCGAGTAGAATCCGCGACACCACGCCCTGGCCCCTGACTCCATGCTCACAAAATACTATCCGCAGGTTCTTCGCAATCGACCCAGAACGGTGATCGGCCTCGTCATCGGCATCGTGGTCGCGCTGATGGTGCCCATCCACACGAGTTCGACGGCGCGCGCGCTGATCGGCTGGGACGCCGCGGTCTGGAGTTACCTATTGATGATCTGGGTGCACATGGCCTTCGCCGACGAACATCGGGTCCGCGAATCCGCGGTACGCGATGACGAAAACGCTGGCGTCGTGCTGTTCGTCATCTGTCTGGCGACCATCGCGAGTATCGCGGCGATCGTGATGGAGCTGGCGTCGGCCAAAGGAACCGCCGGGTCGTCGAGCGCATGGCACTACCTGCTGACCGGTCTCACGCTGATCGGCGCGTGGTTTCTGATTCCAACCATTTTCACGCAGCACTACGCACGGCTCTATTACGACACCGATGCCAAGGAAACCGCGCTGCTGTTTCCCGATCACAAGCTCCAACCGAACTACTGGGACTTCCTGTATTTCTCATTCACCATCGCCGTGGCATCGCAAACGTCCGACGTCGTGTTGCGCTCGCGTACGATTCGCCGCACCGCGCTCGCACAATCGATTCTGTCGTTTTATTTCAATGTGGCCGTACTAGGCTTGTGCGTGAATATCGCCGCGGGCCTGCTCGGCTCATAACGTGGGCTATGCGGCCTATGCGGCCCACCCGCACCCGCCCGCCGCCGCAAATTCGCCTTTTGCGGTAATCGCCCGGCCTGTCCTGCGCGCTGTGTAAAACCCGCCCGGCGCCCGACCGTTTTACACGCGAAGCGCGCGCCGCCACGCTTTCGCCGTGTCCTGTTCCCCGGCGCGCCTTCCTTCCAGGCGCGCGAATACCCCCCCCGATCCCAGCCTGCGCCGACTGGCACATCGTTTGCTCGGTCCTCCGAATAGTTCGGACCCGCCTCATGCGACCGGCCTCTGGCGTCAAAGCACCTTCGACTGGCAAGCGGCGTGACGATCTTTGCACTACATTGACCAGTACGCGCCCTCGCTTTTGCACCGCGCGGCATCCGGCTCTGGAAGCCCAATGAGCGCTGTGATCGCATGCCACTTGCATCCACACCGCAGCAGGACGAATCTGGAAACGACCGATGGAATCTCCAAACGGGTACGCGCCGCGGATTTACTTTTTTCATTCACTCCTGGTTGGGCCGCTCGATGCATGGCCCACGCAGTTCGCTCACGCAGCCGCGCTGGGCTTCGATCACGCGGTGATCGGCAGTCTCTTCGAGCCCGGACAGGCCGGCCACGGACAGGTGGTCGGCAACCACGCCCGGCTGCACTCGGTATTCGAGGCCGCGCAACCGGCCACCGACGCGATCCGCACGCTCGCGGACGCCGCGCGCCAGAACGGCCTGACGCTGCTGGTCGATCTGGTGATCGACCGGATGGCCGCCGATGGCGCGCTGTACGCCGAACATGCAGGCTGGTTTCATGCATTCGAGTCAGACGAGGCGCGGCTCGATCCGCGCCACGTGCATCGCGAGGACAACGTCGCGTATGCGAACTTCGGCGACGCGGGCAGCCGCGCCGCGCTGGTCGACTGGTGGACGCAACAGTTGCTGGCGCTCGCCGACGCCGGTGTCGGCGGCTTCCGGTTCGATTCGCCGCATCGCGTGCCGGCGGCCGTCTGGCGGCAACTCGGCGACGCGCTGCGCGAGAAGCATCCCGACGTGCGTTTCCTCGCCGCGACGCCCGGTCTCGCGCGCGGCGATCTGCTCGGCCTCGCCGATGCGGGCTTCGACAGCGTGTTCTCGTCGGTGCGCTGGTGGGACTTCCGCTCGAGCTGGATGGTCGAGGAGCACGCGGCGCTCGCGCGCGCCGGCGCGCCGATTGCCTTCCCCGAGGCGCCGTACGGCACGCGGCTCGCCGCCGAGTTGAGCGACGTCCACGACGCCGCGATCGTCGAACGGGCTTACCGGCGTGCGCTCTTCACGTCGGCCGCGCTCGGCACCGGCTGGATGATGCCGATGGGCTTCGAATACGGCATCACGGAGCCGATGTCGCAAACGCGCGGCGACGCTTCGCAATTCGCGCTCGCCGTGCAGGCGAAGAAATTCGATCTCACCGAACGGGTCACGCGCGCGAACGAACTCGCTCGCACGACGAAGACGCTGCACGCCAACGGTGAATTGCGCCCGCTAAGCGGGCCAGGCGCGCCCGCCGCCCTGCTGTTGCGCGCCGACCAGCCGGATCTGCGCGACGCCGCCGAAGCGATCCTGATCGCCATCAATCCCGAACTCGGCGCGCCGCTGCGCGTCGATCCGGCGCGCTTCCTCGCGGGCGTGCCGGGCAACTTCACGCGCTTCGTGCCGCTGGATACGGCGGGGCACACCGAGCCCGCCGGCTTGACGCCGTTCACGCTCGCGCCCGGCGCCGTGCGCCTGTTCCGCGCGGTGAGCGAAAAGCCGATCCGCCTCGCGCCGCCCATCGACAAGGCGAACAGCAAGCGCAGCGGACGCAAGACCGTGCTCGAAGCGCTCGACGCGCCGCGCGTGGCGATCGAGAGCGTCACGCCCTCGGTCGACCACGGCCGCTTTCCCGCCAAGCGCACGGTGGGCGAGCGCGCCGAAATCAGCGCCGCGATTTTCGCCGAAGGTCACGACAAGATCGCCGCCGCCGTGATCTGGCGCGCCGCCGACGAAACCGCCTGGCACGAAGTGCTGATGGCCCCGGCGCAGCCCGCGGGCCTCGACATCTGGAAAGCGCGCATTCCGCTCGAACGGCTGGGCCGTCACGAATTCACGGTGGTCGCGTGGCGCGACGACTTCGCGTCACTCGTCGAGCACATCCAGAAGAAGCTGAAGGCGGGCCAGACCGTCGAGCTCGAACTCGACGAAGCCACGCACCTGTTCGCGCTGGTGCTCGCCGAAGTGGAGACGACCGAAGGCGCGGTCAAGGAACCGCTCGAACACATCGTCAAGCTCTTCACCAAGGCCGACGTCGACACGAAGCTCGCGCTGATCCTCGCGCCGACCACCGCGAAGGCAATGACCGCCGCGCGCCACCGGCCGTTCCTGAGCCGCGATCCGGTGATCTACAAGATCGACGCGGACCGCACCGCCGCGAGCTTCGCGAGCTGGTACGAGATCTTCCCGCGCTCGATGAGCGACGACGAATCGCGCCACGGCACCTTCGCGGACGTGACGACGAAACTGCCGCGCATCCGCGAGATGGGTTTCGACGTGCTGTATTTCCCGCCGATCCACCCGATCGGCCTCGCGAATCGCAAGGGCCGCAACAACACGCTGACCGCGCAGCCGGGCGACGTCGGCAGTCCGTATGCGATCGGCGCGGCCGAAGGCGGCCACACCGCCGTGCATCCGCAACTGGGCACGCTCGACGACTTCAAGGCGATGCTCGCCGCCGCGCACGCGCACGGCCTCGAAATCGCGCTCGACTTCGCGATCCAGTGCTCGCCCGATCACCCCTGGCTCAAGGAGCATCCGACGTGGTTCGCGTGGCGCCCGGACGGCACCTTGCGTTACGCGGAGAATCCGCCGAAGAAGTACCAGGACATCGTCAATCCCGACTTCTACGCGCACGACGCCAAGCCCGACCTGTGGCTCGCGCTGCGCGACGTGATCCTGTTCTGGATCGAAGCGGGCGTGAAGATTTTCCGCGTCGACAATCCGCACACCAAGCCGCTGCCGTTCTGGGAATGGATGATCGGCGACGTGCGCGCGCGCTATCCCGACACGATCTTCCTCGCCGAAGCGTTCACGCGTCCGCGCATGATGAACCGGCTCGGCAAGATCGGCTTCTCGCAGTCGTACACGTACTTCACGTGGCGCGAATCGAAGCGCGATTTCATCGAGTACATGAACGAACTCACGAAAACCGATGCGCGCGATTTCTACCGGCCGAACTTCTTCGTCAATACGCCGGACATCAACCCGCGGCATCTGCAGTCGCAAGGACGTTCGGGCTTTCTGATTCGCGCGGCGCTCGCGTCGACGCTGGCGGGCCTGTGGGGCGTGTATAGCGGCTTCGAGTTGTGCGAAGCCGCCGCGTTGCCGAACAGCGAGGAGTATCTCGACTCCGAGAAGTACCAGCTGCGCGCATGGGACTGGAACCGGCCCGGCAACATCACCGGCGAGATCACCGCGTTGAACCGGATTCGCCGTGCCAACCCGGCGCTGCAAACGCATCTCGGCCTGACCTTCCTCACCGCACACAACGACCACATCCTGCTGTTCGAGAAAGCGACCGAGGCACGCGACAACGTGATCGTCGTCGCGATCAACCTCGATGCGTTCAACGAACAGGGCGCGGACATCGAACTGTCGTGGGACACGTTCCAGCGCTGGCATCTGCACGATCATGGCGCGCTGGAAGTCACCGACCAGATGACCGGTGCGCGCTTCGAATGGCATGGCCGCTGGCAGCACGTGCAACTCGGCTCGGGCCAGCCGTTTTCGATCTGGCGCATCGCGCCGCTCGGCGGCCTGCCCGCCGAGCGGCCTGATGACGCCGACAGCGACCCCGACAGCGCCCATCACGCAGACGCTGGCAACCCAACCCCAACGGAAGGTGCGACATGAAGCGTGACGACTCAGCCCAATCCACGGTGCAGGCGCCAGTCGGCACGGCCCCGGCCCACACGGCCAGGCCGCGTTCGCAGCGGCGCGGCAAACCCGCGGCCCTGAGCGACGATCCGCTCTGGTATAAGGACGCGATCATCTACCAGGTGCACATCAAGTCGTTTTTCGATGCGAACAACGACGGCGTGGGCGACTTCCCCGGTTTGATCGCGAAGCTCGACTACATCGCCGAACTCGGCGTGAACGCAATCTGGCTGCTGCCGTTCTATCCATCGCCACGGCGTGACGATGGCTACGACATCGCCGATTACCGCAACGTGCATCCCGACTACGGCCAGCTTTCGGACGTGAAGCGCTTCATCCAGGAAGCGCACGCGCGCGGCATCCGCGTGATTACCGAACTGGTGATCAACCACACGTCGGATCAGCACCCGTGGTTTCAGCGCGCGCGCCGCGCGAAGCCGGGTTCGAATCACCGCAACTACTACGTGTGGTCCGACACCGATCAGAAATACCAGGAAACGCGCATCATCTTCATCGACTCGGAGCCGTCGAACTGGACCCATGATCCGGTCGCGGGCGCCTATTACTGGCACCGCTTTTATTCGCACCAGCCCGATCTGAACTTCGACAATCCGGCGGTGCTCAAGGAAGTGCTGCAGGTGATGCGGTTCTGGCTCGACATGGGCATCGACGGGCTGCGGCTCGACGCGGTGCCGTATCTGGTCGAACGCGAAGGCACCAACAACGAGAACCTGCCGGAAACGCACGCGGTGCTGAAGAAGATCCGCGCGACCATCGATGCCGAGTATCCGAACCGGATGCTGCTCGCCGAGGCGAACCAGTGGCCGGAAGACGTGAAGGAGTATTTCGGCGACGAAGACGAATGCCACATGGCCTTCCACTTCCCGCTGATGCCGCGCATCTACATGTCGATTGCGAGCGAGGACCGCTTCCCGATCACCGACATCATGCGGCAAACGCCGGACTTGGCCGCGTCGAACCAGTGGGCGATCTTCCTGCGCAATCACGACGAACTGACGCTGGAGATGGTCACTGACTCCGAGCGCGACTATTTGTGGAACACCTATGCGAGCGACCGCCGCGCGCGGCTAAATCTCGGCATTCGCCGCCGTCTCGCGCCGTTGATGGAGCGCGACCGCCGCCGCATCGAGCTGATCAATTCGCTGCTGCTGTCGATGCCCGGCACGCCCGTGATCTACTACGGCGACGAACTCGGCATGGGCGACAACATCCACCTCGGCGACCGCGACGGCGTGCGCACGCCGATGCAGTGGTCATCGGACCGCAACGGCGGTTTTTCGCGCGCCGATCCGGAGCAACTGGTGCTGCCGCCGGTGATGGGTTCGCTGTACGGCTTCGACGCGGTGAACGTCGAAGCGCAAAGCCGCGATCCGCATTCGCTGCTGAACTGGACGCGCCGCATGCTCGCCACGCGGCGCGCGAAGCAGACCTTCGGGCGCGGCACGATCCGTTTCCTGAAGCCGGAAAACCGCAAGATTCTCGCGTATCTGCGCGAGATACCGGGCGAGCCGCCGATCCTCTGCGTGGCGAATCTGTCGCGCGCGCCGCAGGCGGTCGAACTCGATCTGTCCGAGTTCAACGGCGCGGTGCCGATCGAAATGACCGCGGACTCCGTGTTCCCCGCGATCGGCCAGCTGACCTATCTGCTGACCTTCCCGCCGTACGGCTTCCTGTGGTTCATGCTGTGTGCGGGCGGCCAGCGTCCGACGTGGGCGCAGGCGCATTCGGAGCCGCTGCCGGAATTCGTCACGATCGTGATCCGCGAGGGTCAGGCCGGCCCGACGCCGGAGAACGTGCGCCTGCTCGAATCGGAAGTGCTGCCTTCATGGCTGTCCCGGCGCCGCTGGTTCGCGTCGAAGGATCAGAAGATGCACGCGGTGCGGCTCGCCGCGTTGACCACGATCCCGAACGGCGGCTTCGCGTTCACCGAAATCGAAGTGGACGTGGGCGACCACACCGAACGCTACGTGGTGCCGATCGCGATCACGTGGGGCGGCGAAACCACCACGCCGCTTTTCATGCAGCTCGCGTTGGCGCGCGTGCGGCGCGGCCGCAACGTCGGCCATCTGACGGACGCGTTCGCGCTGCCGATCTTTGCGCACAACGTGATGCGCAAACTGCGTGAACGCGCAGTGGTGCCGACCGTGCAGAAGAGCGAGATCAAGTTCCTGCCCACAGAACGTTTCGCCGAACTGGACAGCGTCGGCGAGCGGCCGGAGATTCGTTGGCTCGCGGCCGAGCAGAGCAACAGCTCGCTGATCATCGCCGATGCCGCCGTGCTCAAGCTGGTGCGCCGGCTGGTCAGCGGGATTCATCCGGAAGCGGAAATCAGCCGCTATCTGACCCAGCTCGGCTATGCGAACACCGCGCCGCTGTATGGCGAAGTGGTGCGCGTGGATCCCGAGGGCGTGCCGCATACGCTCGCGATCCTGCAAGGCTTCATCGACAATCAGGGCGATGCGTGGAACTGGTCGCTCGACTATCTGCGCCGCTCGGTGGACGAGCTTGCGATCGTCGTCGATACGGAAGCGGAGACGGCGCCGGACCGCGCCAACGAAGTGATCCTGGTGGAAGGCTATAGCGAGCTGGCCGGCATCATCGGCAGGCGGCTCGGCGAACTGCACGTCGCACTCGCGTCGCCGACCGACGATCCGGCGTTCGCGCCGGAACCGGCCGACGCCGCGCAAGTGAAGGCGTGGGTCGACGGCACGCAGACGATGCTCGCCGCCGCGCTCGATCTGCTCGCGCCGCGCATCGAACAGATGAGCGATCCGGACACCAAAGCGTTGGCGCAGAGCCTGATCGACCGCCGCGCCGCGCTCGTCGAAGCAGTGGACAAACTGGTCTCCGCCGACGCCGGCGCCTTGCGCATCCGCATTCACGGTGACTTCCACCTGGGCCAGGTGCTGGTCGCGCAGGGCGACGCGTATCTGATCGACTTCGAAGGCGAGCCCGCGCGTTCGCTCGAGGAGCGTCGGCAGAAGTCGAGTCCGCTGCGCGACGTCGCCGGTTTGATGCGCTCGCTGTCGTATGCGAGCGCGGCGGCGCAGTCCACCACGGAAGCCGCGCCGCAGCAGACCGCGGATCGCAAGCGTGCGCTGTTCGACCGCTTCCGCGCGCATGCGACCGACGCCTTCCTCGTCCAGTACCGCGCGGCGGTCGCGGATGCCCCCACCCCGCTGGTGGCGCCCGAAGCCGAACAGGCGCTGCTCGATCTGTTCCTGATCGAGAAAGCCGCTTACGAAATCCGCTACGAGGCGGCCAACCGCCCGACGTGGCTCAACTTGCCCGTACGCGGTCTCGCCGCGCTCACGAGCCGTCTGCTCGGCGACACCGGCACCCCCGTTCATCACGATCCATCCACCCAGGCGCCAGGCGCCGCCACACCGCCTACTCCGGCCGAGGGCGATTATGAGTGAGCATGATCCGGCCGCTGGCCTCCAACCGCTCGACATCGACGCGCTCGTCGAAGCGCGCCACCCCGATCCGTTCTCGCAGCTCGGGCTGCATTCGACGGACGCGGGTCCGGTGGTGCGTGCGCTGTTGCCGAATGCCGCGCACGTTACCGTGATTGCGCGCGCCGACGGCGCGATCCTCGGCGAGCTCGAACAGTTGCGACCCGGGCTGTTCGCCGGCCGCGTCACGTCGGCGGCGCCGTATCGCTTGCGGATCGACTGGCACGGCGTGGTGCAGGAAGTCGAGGACACCTACTCGTTCGGCCCGGTGCTCGGCGACGAACCGCTGGGCCGCCTCGCCCACGGCGACCCGTACGCGGTGCTCGAATGTCTCGGCGCGCGGCCGATGGAAGTGGACGGCGTGCCCGGCGTGCGCTTCGCCGTGTGGGCGCCGAATGCGCGGCGCGTGTCGGTGGTGGGCGACTTCAACGCGTGGGACGGACGCCGTCATCCGATGCGCTTGCGTCATCAGGCCGGCGTGTGGGAGTTGTTCGTGCCGCGCGTCGGCGCGGGCACTCGCTACAAATACGAGTTGCTGTCGCGCGACGGCCATCCGCTGCCGCTGAAGGCCGATCCGTGCGCAATGCAAACGGAAAAGCCCCCGGGCACGGCGTCGGTGGTCGCGCATGTCGACGAGGTCGAGCAGTTTCCGTGGACCGATCACGCGTGGATTCAGTCGCGCGCCGGGAAGCAGACCGCGCGCGCGCCGCTCTCGATCTACGAGGTGCACGCGGAATCGTGGCTGCGTGTCGCCGAAGAAGGTCAGCGCGGCCTCGATTGGGACGAACTCGCGGAGCGGCTGATTCCCTACGTGAAGAGCATGGGCTTCACGCATGTGGAATTCATGCCGATCGCGGAACATCCGTTCGGCGGCTCGTGGGGCTATCAGCCGCTCGGACAGTTCGCGCCGTCCGCGCGCTTCGGCAAGCCCGAGCAGTTCGCGCGCTTCGTCGACCGCGCGCACGAAGCGGGGCTCGGCGTGATTCTCGACTGGGTGCCCGCGCACTTTCCGAACGACGCGCATGGCCTGATCGACTTCGACGGCACGCCGCTCTACGAGCACGCCGACCCGCGCGAAGGCTATCACCAGGACTGGAACACGATGATCTACAACCTCGGCCGCAACGAGGTGAGCGCGTTCCTGGTCGCGTCGGGGCTTGCGTGGTTAAAGCGCTATCACGTCGACGGCTTGCGCGTGGATGCGGTGGCGTCGATGCTGTATCGCGATTACTCGCGCGCGGCCGGCGAGTGGGTGCCGAACATTTACGGCGGCCGCGAAAACCTCGAATCGATCGCGTTTCTGAAGCGCCTGAATCACGAAGTCGGCTACGTGCCGGGCGTGCCCGGCGCGATCACGATCGCAGAGGAATCGACCGCGTGGCCGGGCGTGACGGCGCGCGTCGAAGACGGCGGCCTCGGCTTCCAGTTCAAGTGGAACATGGGCTGGATGCACGACACGCTGCACTACATGCAAGAAGACCCGGTCTATCGCCAATACCATCACCACAACATGACGTTCGGGATGGTGTACGCGTACTCGGAGCGCTTCGTGCTGCCGCTGTCGCACGACGAAGTGGTGCACGGCAAAGGGTCGCTGCTCGGCAAGATGCCCGGCGACAGGTGGCAGAAGTTCGCCAACCTGCGCGCGTACTTCGGCTTCATGTGGACACATCCGGGCAAGAAGCTGCTGTTCATGGGAGGCGAATTCGGCCAGCTGGCGGAATTCGATCACGACACGTCGCCGCATTGGCATCTGCTCGACGATCCGCATCATCACGGCGTGCAGCTGCTGGTGCGCGATCTGAACCACCTGTACCGCAACGAGTCCGCGCTGCATCTGCTGGACAGCGAACCGGGCGGCTTCGGCTGGCTGATCGGCGACGACAGCGGCAACAGCGTGTTCGCCTACCGGCGCACCGACGGCGCGGGCCAGGAACTCGTGGTGGTCTGCAACATGACGCCGGTGCCGCGCGTCGGCTATCGCCTCGGCATGCCGCGCGAAGGACGCTGGGCGGAAGTGCTGAACACGGATGCCGGCGTGTACGGCGGCTCGAACATGGGCAACGGCGGGCTGATTCATACCGACGCCATCGCCAGCCACGGCTGGCCGCATTCCGCTTCGCTCGTCTTGCCGCCGCTCGCGACGATCGTGTTGCGCGCGGAGTGAACGACCTGCCGTAAGCGGGCGCGCGGCGTGTGTGGGTGCTGCCCGCTTTGCGCCGCTCGCTCGTTGCATGAAGACCCAGGCTGGCGTTCACAAATCAGAACAGAGAAAGGGGAATCATGTCGCATGCAATGCCCGACCGGCTTCTGCCCGGCTCGCCGTATCCGCTCGGTGCGAGTTGGGATGGCCTCGGCGTCAACTTTGCAGTGTTCTCGGCGAATGCACAAAAAATCGAGCTCTGCCTGTTCGACCCCACCGGCCGCAAGGAAATCCGTCGCTTCACCCTGCCCGAATGCACCGACGAGGTCTGGCACGGCTACCTGCCAAATGCGCATCCGGGCACCGCTTACGGCTTTCGCGCGCATGGGCCGTATCAGCCGCACCAGGGACATCGCTTCAACCCGCACAAGCTGCTGCTCGATCCGTATGCGCGCAAACTGGTCGGCCAGTTTCGCTGGTCGGATGCGCTGTTCGGTTATCGCGTGCACTCGAATCGCGCCGACCTTTCCATCGACCGGCGCGATTCGGCGCCGGCCATGCCGAAATGCGTCGTGATCGACGAGGCGTTCGACTGGTCGCACGACAAACGCCCAAACGTGCCGTGGGGCGAAACCATCATCTACGAAACGCACGTGCGCGGCGCGTCGATGCTGCGCGCCGATTTGCGTCAGCACGAACGCGGCACGTTCGCGGCGCTGGCGTCGCCGGAGTTCATCGAGCATCTGCTGAAGCTCGGCGTGACCGCGGTCGAGTTGCTGCCGGTCCACGCGTTTCTCAACGATCGCTTCCTCGTGGAGCGCGGCCTGCGCAACTACTGGGGCTACAACAGCGCCGCGTTCTTCGCGCCGGAGCCGTCGTATCTGAGCACGCACCGGCTCGACGAAATGCGCATTGCCGTGCGCCAGTTGCACGCGGCCGGCATCGAGGTGATTCTCGACGTGGTCTACAACCACACCTGCGAAGGCAACGAGATGGGTCCGACCGTGTCGTGGCGCGGCCTCGACAACGCCAGCTATTACCGCCTGATTCCAGGCGACGAGCGCCACCATATCAACGACACCGGTTGCGGCAATACGATGAACCTGCCGCATCCGCGCGTGCTGCAGATGGTGATGGACTCGCTGCGGTACTGGTCGACGGCATTCAATATCGACGGCTTCCGCTTCGATCTCGGCGTAACGCTCGGGCGCGAGCAGCACGGCTTCGATCCCGGCTCGGGTTTTTTCGACGCGTTGCGCCAGGACCCGATCCTGTCGCAACGCAAGCTGATTTCCGAGCCGTGGGACATCGGCCCCGGCGGCTATCAGCTCGGCAACCATCCGCCGGGCTTCGGCGAATGGAACGATCGTTTTCGCGACACCGTGCGCCGTTTCTGGCGCGGCGACGCTGGCTTGCGCCCCGATCTCGCCGCGCGTCTGACCGGGTCGGCCGATCTCTTTAACCGGCGCTTCAGGAAACCGTGGGCGTCGGTCAACTTCGTCACGTCGCACGACGGCTTCACGCTAGCGGACGTCACCGCCTACGAGCAGAAGCACAACGAAGCGAATCGCGAAGACAACAACGACGGCCACAACGAGAATTGCAGCCGCAACTGGGGCGCGGAGGGCCCGACCGACGACCCCGCGATTCTCGACATGCGCAAACGCGTGGCCCGCTCGCTGATCGCCACGGTGCTGATGGCGCTCGGCACGCCGATGGTGCTGGCCGGCGACGAATCGCTGCGCACGCAGAACGGCAACAACAATGCGTACTGCCAGGATAACGAAATATCATGGCTCGACTGGGAGCGCGCGGCGTCGGCGGACGGCCGCCAGATGAGCGATTTCGTCGCGCGCGTGATCGCGCTGCGCAAACATCATCCGCTGCTACGCGAAACGCGTTTTCTGTTCGGCGACCGCGAAGTGTTGCCGGGCCTGTTCGATGTCGGCTGGTTCGACGAGCACGGCGATCCGCTCACCATCGAAGCGTGGCAGGACCCCGAAGGCCGCGCATTCACATTGCGTCGCGCCGGACCAGGTTTGAACGGCGAAACCGAAGTATTGTTGATGATGCTCAACGCAAATGAGGAAACACTGCGGTTTCAGCCACCCGCTCCACATCTGGAATGGCACGTGCTGTTAGACACTGCTGAACCGGATAGCGCGCCACATCGGCTGGCGGTGGCCGAGGTCGAGGTGGCCGCGCACGGGCTCGTGATGCTGGCCGCGCAACCGGTCGGCGAAGCGGATTGGCAGGCGGGCTGGAAAGCCGGCGCGCAGCATGGGCCGCGGCTCCTGACGGCATTGCCGCCCGATCCGGGCGCGCATCCGCCCAGCAGCGATACGTCGCCGAGCACTTGACGCCGGGCACTTGAGTAACGACGCGATGGCAGCCGCATCGCGGCACGAACAGCAGGCAGGACGGCACGCTCTGTCACGCGTGCGGTTTTGCGAACGCGCTCCGCGCGCACGACGCCATGCGCCAGGCGCGTAGCGCGGTTCGACAGCACATTCGAATGGTGAAGAATCATGTCCGAAAGTCCGATTGATCCTCACGCGCATCATCACGCGCATTGCCTGCCGTTCAGCGCGCAGTTGCTCGGCGCGACGGGTTCGAAGCCGTGCACGCGGTTTCGTTTCTGGGCGCCGTCGTGCAAGAGCGTGCAGGTCGCGATCGAAAACGGTCCGGCGCAAGGCGCGCACGAGATGACGGCCGCCGGCAACGGCTGGTTCGAAGCCACCGTGGAGGGCGGTGCAGGCACGCTGTACCGTTTCCGGCTCGACGGCGAGCAGGCGGTGCCTGATCCAGCGTCGCGCTTTCAGCCGCAGGACGTGCACGGTCCGAGCGAAGTCATCGATCCGCGCGCATACCGCTGGGAACACACGAACTGGCATGGGCGGCCATGGGAAGAAACCGTGCTGTACGAGCTGCACGTGGGCGCGATGGGCGGCTATGCGGGCGTGCAGAAGCGCTTGCCGGCGCTCGTCGCGCTCGGCGTCACCGCGATCGAACTGATGCCGTTGAACGATTTCCCCGGCAAGCACAACTGGGGTTATGACGGCGTGCTGCCCTATGCGCCCGATTCCGCGTACGGCCGCCCCGAAGAACTGAAAGCGCTGATCGACACCGCGCACGGTCTGGGCCTCATGGTGTTCCTCGACGTGGTCTACAACCACTTCGGCCCGGACGGCAATTATCTGCACGCGTATGCACGCTCGTTTTTCCGCGAGGGCACGCATACGCCGTGGGGGCCGGCGATCGATTTCAGCCGCAGTGAAGTGAGTGACTTCTTCACGGACAACGCTGTCTACTGGATCAACGAATACCGGATCGACGGTCTGCGCTTCGACGCGGTGCACGCGATCGACAATCACGCATGGCTGCGCGAGCTGTCCGAGCATATTCGCACGAAGGTGCAGCATGGCCGGCACGTGCATCTGGTGCTGGAAAACGAGCACAACAGCGCGAGTCTGCTGGAAACGCATTTCGACGCGCAATGGAACGACGACGCGCACAACACGCTGCACGTGCTGCTGACCGGCGAAACGGAAGGCTACTACCACGCCTACGAAGATCAGCCGATCCGCCGTCTTGCGCGCGTGCTGTCGGAGGGCTTCGCGTATCAGGGTGACCCGTCGCCGATTCACGACGGCAAATTGCGCGGCGAAGCGAGCGGGCATTTGCCGCCCACGTCGTTCGTGATGTTTCTGCAGAACCACGATCAGATCGGCAACCGCGCGTTCGGCGAGCGGCTTCGCAAGCTGACCTCGGACGACGCGTTGCGCGCCGCCACCGGCCTGTTGCTGCTGTCGCCGCAAATCCCGCTGCTCTTCATGGACGAGGAATATGGCTCGACGCAGCCGTTCCTGTTCTTCACCGACTACACCGGCGAACTTGCCGACGCCGTGCGCGAAGGACGCCGCCGCGAATTCGCGCGCTTCTCGTCGTTCAGCGATGAAAAGCGGCGCGCGCAGATTCCCGACCCGAACGATGTGAAGACGTTCGCCGCATCTTCGCCGCCTGCGCTTGCCGAAGCGCCTGCGCAAGGCGATACCGATGCCGATGCCGATGCCGATGCCGATGCCGATGCCGATGCGAAAGACCGTCTCGACTGGATGCATTTCTATAAATCCGCGCTCGCCGTACGCGCCAAGCTGATCACGCCGCGCCTGAAACACAGCAAGGCGCTCGGCGCGAGCGTGCTGGGCACGGCGAACGGCGCCGATGCGAACGCGCTGGTCGCCCGCTGGAAACTGGGCGACGGCGAGACCTTGTCGATCGCGCTGAATCTGTCGAAGGAAAACGTCGCGTTCGAGCACGTCCCCGCCGGCAAGGTCATTTTCGAAACGCCGCCGCGCGTGCGCGAGCAGATCGACGCCGGCGTGCTGCCGGCGCACGCGTTCGTTGCATGGCTGAGCGGCGACGTCAGCGACTACGCCATCGGCCACGATGCCCGCGTCGCGGGTCAACAGGAGCGCCACGCGTGACTACCCGACGCCCCGGCGACACGATCGCCACCCTCGCCACTCGCGCCGGTTTCGAGGTCGAGTGGCAGGACGCGCACCAGAAGACACAGCATGTCCCCGAGAAGACCCTCGCGGTGCTGCTCGAACAGATGGGTCTGCCGTGCGGCAACGCGACGCAAATCCGCCACAGCACCGCTGCTTTGGAGGCCGAATCGTCGGGCCGCAAAATGCCGCCGCTGATGACCGCCGAGGTCGGGCGCGGCATCGCGCTGCACATCGCGGCGGTCAAATCGGGCAGCCACTACCGGATCGAACTCGAAAGCGGCTCGATCATCGACGGCCGTTTTACCGCGCCCAAAGGCGAAGAGGCCCTGCTCGCGCCGATCGACGAACCCGGCTATCACACGCTCGTGATCAACGAGCAACGCGTGACGCTGGCCATCGCACCCTCGCGCTGCTACACCGTCGACGACGCGTGGCGCACGCTGCATCCCGACGGTGCCACACCGACGCCGCCGTTGTGGGGTATCGCCGCGCAACTGTATGGCTTGCGGCGCAGCGGTGACGGCGGCATCGGCGACTATTCGGCGCTCGCGCGTGTCGCCGTCGACAGCGCGCAGCGTGGCGCGCATGCGCTCGCCGTCAGTCCGACGCACGCGATGTTCAGCGCCGAGCCGAATCGCTTCAGCCCCTATTCGCCGTCGTCGCGCTTGTGGCTGAACGTCACGCATATCGACCCCGCCGCGGTGTTCGGCACGGACGCCATGCGCGCGGCGCTCGACGCCGCGCAGGCCGGCGACGCCTGGTCGGCGCTCGAAGGTCTGCCGCTGATCGACTGGCCGGGCGCGGTCACGCTGAAGCTGAAGCTGCTGCGCGCGCTCTACGAACAATTCAGCACGCACGACCGCACACAGGACACGCCACGCGCGCTCGAATTCCACGGCTTCTGCGAGCGCGCCGGACGCGCACTCGAAGACCACGCGCGTTTCGAAGCGCTGCAAGCGGCGCAACTCGCGCAAGGCGGCAACGGCCATTGGCGCAACTGGCCCGAAGCGTTGCGCGATCCGCGCAGCCCGGAAGTGGAAGCGTTCGCCGACGCCAACCGTCACGAGGTCGATTTCCATCTGTTCCTGCAATGGCTCGCCGCGAAGGGTTTATCGCACGCGCAGCACGCGGCGCACGAAGCGGGTATGGCCGTCGGCCTCATCGCCGATCTCGCGGTGGGCTGCGACAGCGCCGGCAGTCACGCATGGTCGTATCGCGACGACATGCTGCAAGGCGTGTCGGTCGGCGCGCCGCCGGACCTGTTCAACCAGGCCGGCCAGGCTTGGGGCCTCACCACCTTCTCGCCGCGTGCGATGCGCACCCAGGGCTTCGCCGCGTTCATCGACATGCTGCGCGCCACGTTCGCGCACGCGGGGGGCATCCGCATCGATCACATTCTCGGCTTGCGGCGCCTGTGGCTCGTGCCCGAAGGCGAGAGCGCGCGCAACGGCGCCTACCTGCGCTATCCCCTCGAAGACCTGCTGCGCCTGATCGCGCTCGAATCGTGGCGGCATCGCGCCATCGTGATCGGCGAGGATCTCGGCACCGTGCCGCCCGGTTTTCGCGAGCGTCTCGACGATCACGGCATCGCCGGAATTCGCGTGCTGTGGTTCGAGGGCGCGCACGATGGCAACGGTTTCAAGCCGCCGCAGGAGTGGGATCGCAACGCGGTCGGCACCACCACCACGCACGATCTGCCGACCGTGGCCGGCTGGTGGCGCGGCAGTGACATCACCTGGCGCAACCGGATCGGGCAGACGATGGCGCGCGCCGACGGCCGCGACGCCGAGCAGGCCGCCCAGGAGGAGCGCGCGGCCGACCGCGCCGCGTTGTGGCGCGCGTTCCAGCAAGCCGGCGTGGCCGCGCCGCAGGTGGGCCCGCCGCCGCCCGACAGCGCGCCGGTCGATGAAGCGCTGGCGTTCGTCGCGGCGACGCCCGGGCCGCTCGTCACGTTTCCGCTCGAAGACTTGCTCGCGCTGGTCGATCAGCCGAATCTGCCCGGCTCGATCGACGAGCATCCGAACTGGCGCCGCCGCATGAGCCTGCCGATCGAGGAGATGTTCGCCGACGGCACCCTCGACGATCGCCTGCTGGCGGTGGATCGCGCGCGCCGCGCCGCCTCCGGCGTTCGTGCTCCTGGCGCGCCCCGTCCTTCCACCGCTGCCTCTGGCACTCCCCCGGAACCTGATACGCCATGACCGCCCCGCGCTCCACGCTGCGCCTCCAGTTCCATCGAGGCTTCACGTTCGACGACGCCGCGCAACACGTCGACTACTTCGCCGCGCTCGGCATCAGCCATTTGTACGCGTCGCCGATCACAACCGCCGAGCCGGGCTCGACGCACGGCTACGACACCGTCGACTACACCCAGGTCAGCGCCGAATGCGGCGGCGAGGCGGGCTTGAAGCGCCTCGTCGACAAGCTGCGCGCGCACAACATGGGGCTGATCGTCGACATGGTGCCGAACCACATGGGCGTCGGCGGATCGAGCAACGCCTGGTGGCTCGATATCCTCGAATGGGGCCGCCATAGCGCCTATGCGCGGCATTTCGACGTCGACTGGCATTCGCCCGATCCCGCGCTGCGCGGCAAGGTGCTGCTGCCCACGCTCGGCGCGGCCTACGGCGACGAACTCGCGGCGGGTCGGATCGCGCTGCGTTTCGCGGCCGCCAGCGGGCGCTTTTATATCGGCTACGGTCCGCATGTGTTCCCCGTATGCCCGATCGATTACGCGTCGATCCTGCAAAGCGCCGACCGGGCCGATCTCAGCGCGCTCGCCGAACGCTTCCACGGACTGACGACGCAGCCCACCGATCAGCCGCGCGCCGCCGAAGGGCGTGACGCACTGCGCGAGTTCGTCACGCAAAACGGCGAATCGGCCATCGAGTTCGTGTTGCAGGCGTATGCGCCCGAAGACCCGGTCACGCGCGACCGTTTGCATCGGCTGATCGAGCGGCAGCATTTCCGGCTTGCATGGTGGCGCACCGCCTCCGATGAAGTGAACTGGCGGCGCTTCTTCGATATCTCGACGCTGGCCGGTGTGCGGGTGGAACGGCCCGAAGTGTTCGACGCCGTGCATGCGCTGGTTTTCCGGCTGTATCAGGAACGCCTCGTGGACGGTTTGCGGATCGATCATATCGACGGTCTCGCCGAGCCGCGCGAATACTGCCAGCGGTTGCGGCAGCGGCTCACCGAACTGCGCGACACCGCGCCCTATGTGGTGGTCGAAAAGATTCTCGGCCGCGGCGAGCCGCTGCGCGACGACTGGCCCGTCGACGGTACGACCGGCTACGACTTCATGAACGACGTGGGCGCGCTGCTGCACGATCCGGCCGGCGCCGAACCGCTCGCGCGGACATGGGCCGAACTCACCGGCCGCAGCCCCCGTTTCGCCGACGAAGCGCTCGCCGCGCGCCGCAAGATTCTCGCGGAGAACCTCTCCGCGGAACTGGACCGCGCGGCGCGGGCGTTGCATCGCATCGCCCGCGATTCACTGACGACGCGCGACTTCACCTTCACCACGTTGCGCCGCGTGCTGACCGAACTGGTCGTGCATTTCCCGGTGTATCGGATCTATCCGCAGAGCGGCTTGCGCAGCGCCGCCGACAACCACGATTTCGAGCAGGCGTTGGCCGGCGCGCGAGCAGCGCTGTCGCGCGCGGACCATGTCGCGCTGGAGCGCGTAAACGCGTGGCTCGGCGGCAGTGCCGACGACACGCCGCCCACGCGGGCCGGCATAGCGCCGCAGCAGGCACAGAACGGTGTGCCGCCGAGTCATGCGAATTCCTCGCGGCGCACCGCGCAGACGTTGTTTTCGCAGTTGACCGCGCCGGTCGCCGCGAAGGCGATCGAAGATACCGCGTGCTATCGCTACGGCCGATTGCTGTCGCGCAACGAAGTGGGCTCGGACCCGGGCGAATTCGCGTTATCGGTCGAGCAGTTTCATGCGGCGAATCTCGAGCGTTCGCAACGCTTCCCGCACGCGCTGCTCGCCACGGCCACGCACGATCACAAGCGTGGCGAAGATGTCCGCGCGCGGCTCGCGGTGTTGAGCGAAATCGCCGACGATTGGGGCGCGACGCTGCGTGCATGGTCCACGTTGAATGCGCCGCAACGGCGCTCGCTCGACGGCAAGCCGATCAGCACCGTTGGCCCGGGTCAGGGCGCAAGCGCCGCGTGGGCACCCGGCCCCGCCGCCGAAGCGATGCTGTATCAAACGCTGGTGGGCTGCTGGCCGCCGGAACTGCAAGTAGACGACGAAGCGGCCGTGCGGGAACTGGCCGAGCGCGTCGCGCAATGGCAGTTGAAGGCGCTGCGTGAAGCGAAGCTGCAAACCAACTGGCTCGCACCCGACGAAGCGTACGAAGCCGGTTGCCGCGATTTTCTGTTCGACATTCTGGCGCCGCAGCGGCGCGATGGGTTCCTGAAGGAACTGTCTGCGTTCGTCGCGCGAATCAGCCGCGCGGGCGCGCTCAACAGCTTGCAGCAGACGGTGTTGCGGCTGGCATCGCCTGGGATTCCCGATCTTTATCAGGGCACCGAGTTATGGGACTTCAGCCTCGTCGACCCAGACAACCGGCGACCCGTCGATTTCGCCAAACGCGAGGCGTGGCTCGTCGAGACGCCGCCATCTGAATTCCTGCCGAACTGGCGCAATGGACGCGTGAAACTCGCGGTCATCCAACGGGTGCTCGCGTTGCGCGCGCATCTGCCGGAGTTGCTGAGTCAGAGCACGTATCTGCCGCTCGCGGTGCGCGGGGCGCATGCGTCGAATGTGATTGCGTTTGCGCGGCGGCATGGCAACGCCTGGGCGGTGGTGGTGGGGGGGGGGCGCGCCCCCCCCCCCCGCGGCGCCCCCCCCGCCCACGCCGAGGGGGGTAAGGCGCCCAGGGGGG
>NZ_JAQQCJ010000025.1:0-113514 GCF_046030495.1 Paraburkholderia strydomiana | reverse complement strand
CACCACCCCCCCCCCCCCCCCCCCCCCCCCCCACCCCCCCCCCCCCCCCCCCCCCCCCCCACCCCCCCCCGCCCCCCCCCCCCCCCCCCCCCCCCCCCGCCCCCGCCCCCACGCCTCGAAGCGTCGCGCGAGCATCGCAAGCGGCACGCATACATGGCCTTCGGCGGTCGCACGGCTCGCGGCGAACGCGCCCCGAGCCGCCCACTTCACTGCATCGGCCGATGCACCGCCGCGCCGCGCCAGCGTACCGATGCGGCGCGCGAAACCCTCGGCGAGCGCGATGCTGAAATCGGCCGGCGCGGGCAAATTCACGCCGATGTCGTCGAGCTCCAGCGGTGTCGACGCGCGCTGTTCGAACGTGCTCATGCGACACCTCCGATCATCGCCGCATCGAGCAGCGCCACCAGTTCGAACGCGGGCCGCCGCGTATGCACGCCGGCGGCACCGTCGGCGTCGCGCCATGGCGGACGCACGCCGCGCACGAACAGATACAGATACCCGCCGATGTGTGTGTCGTACGAATAATCGCGCACCCGCGTTTTCAGATAGCGATGCAGCGCAACCGTATAAAGCAGCGCCTGCAAGTGATACGCATGGCTCGCCATCGCCGCTTCGAGCGGCGCGGCGGCGTAGTCGGCGGCGGTATCGCCCAGATGATTCGACTTCCAGTCGACGATCCAGAAGCGTCCATCGTACTCGACGATCATGTCGATAAATCCTTTCACGAAGCCGCGCAACACCCCCGGCTCCAGCGCGACATCGGGATAGCCGTGTTCGATCAGCAGTTCGCGCAGCGCGGGAAAATCGAGCGACGGCGCGGCGAACAGAAACTCGAGCTCATTCAGACGCCGACGCGGATCGAGCTTCGCCAGCGCCATACCGGGCACGAGTTCAGTGGCGACCACGTCGGCCAGCAGGTTGTGCATCATCGCGGGCAGCCGCACGGCGAGTTCGGGCACGGCGGGCGCGGGCCGCTCGCGCAGCGCGCCGCGAATGGCATCCGGCCAGGTGGAAGGATCGGTGAAATCCGCGAGCTCGAACATCCGATGCAGACAGTCTCCCGCCGCCGCTCCGCGCGGGAACCCGAGGATGTCGTCCTCCGCGTACGACGGTGCTTGCGCAACAGGCGCGGACACGGGCATGGCCACGAGTGCATCGGCGATCTCATCATGATCGGGCCGCACCTCTTCCACCGGCGTATGCGCCGCCTCGGCCTTACCGCCCGCCGCGATCAGCCCGCTGAAGCTCGCCATGCGCCACTGATCGCGCAACGGCCGGCGATTGGCGCGCGCCTGCATCTGCGCGCCGTGATCCTGAAGACTTTCCAACGGCGTGCGGCGCGCCACTTGCGGCAGCGGCTGCAGCGTAATCGGCCCGCCCGCCAGCGTCTGCCAGCATGCGGATAACGTGGCTTCGTCGGGTGGCTCAGAGAGCCAGTCGTCGAAGCTATGACCGCTGCCGCCCACCAGCCAGTTCAGTACGCTGCGACGCGACTCTTTGGTCGACCGCGACGACAGATACGTACCCGCAACCAGATAACAGCGATACACCGCGCGAGTCAGCGCCACATAGACGAGCCGCGCCCGCTCCGCCGCCTGCTCGCGCATCGCGTAACGCGACGCGCGCTCGGCCTCCTCGTCGTCGCAGCCGTAGTGAAGCACCGCCTCGCCCGCTTCGTCGTGGTACTCGCGCGCGTCGGGCAAGCCGGAGGACGGCGGCTCGCGCAACGCACCATCGTTCAGAAACGGGCAGAACACCACCGCATACTCGAGCCCTTTCGACTTGTGCACGGTGACGATCTGTACGAGATTGCGGTCCGACTCGAGCCGCAACTGCGCGTCCTCGCCGCCGCCCTGCGCGCGCTGCGCGGCGAGCCAGCGCAAGGTCGGCGCGATGCCGGGCTGCGTCGCGGCCCGCGCCTGCACGAGTTCGGCGAGATGGTTCACGTTCGTCAAGCGGCGCTCGCCATCCGCTCCCGCAACCAGCCGTTGCGCGACTCGCAGCTCGCGCATCAGCGTACGCCACATCACCGCGAAGCCGCGCTCGTGCCACAGCGTGCGATAGCGAGAAAAACGTTCGACCCAGCCCATCGCGTCGGCGGCATGCGCGGGGTCGTCGGCGACCGCTGGCGCGTCGGCGACCTGTTCGAGACGCCAGAGCGCGGCGGCGTCGAGGCCCAGCCAGTCGGTGGCGAGCGCGGCGCGCAACCGGCGCAGATCGCCGGGCGTGTCGACGGCGGCCAGCACGCGCTCGATCTGTTCGGCGTCGAGCGTCGCAAACACCGACGCCTGCGCGAGTTCCACGCTGCCGACGCCCCAGGCCGCCAGCACGCGCTTGATCAAACTGCCCTGCTTGTGCGTTTGCACCAGCACCGCGATGTTGCCCGGCGCGAGCGGCGCGTCGCCGATCGTCACCGTGCCTTCGCGCGCGCCGCGCAACAGCCGCACGATTTCGGCGGCGCACGCTTCGCTCGCTTCGCGCTGCGCATCGCGTTTGGTCAACGCAGCATCGCCTTGCGGCAAGGTCCAGATGCGGAAGTCGCCGGCGCTCGCGTCAGGATCAGCGAACGGCGGCCTGCGCCGCTCGCCCGCGCGCACCGGTTGATAGTCGAGGCCGTCGAGCACGAACGCCTGCGGATTCGCTTCGAAGAGCCGATTGCAGGCGTCGACGATCGGCGCGGTCGAGCGCTGATTGACGGCCAGCGTGTAGCACGCGGAGGCCGCCTCGCGCGCTGCCAGATAGGTGTGCAGATCCGCCGCGCGGAAACTGTAGATCGCCTGCTTCGGATCGCCGACCAGAAACAGCGGCCCGGCCGGTGCGAAGATGCGGCTGAAAATCGCGAACTGCAGCGGATCGGTATCCTGAAACTCGTCGATCAGCGCAGCGGGATAACGCGTGCGCAGCGCATCGGCAAGCCATGGATGAGCGGCCAGCGCGCGATACAGGTTCGACAACAGATCGTCGAACGACACCACCCGGCGTGTGCGCTTGCGCGCGACGAGTTCGGCGGGCGCGTAGTCGAGCCACGTCTGCACGAGTTCGAGCCAGCGTGCGCGCTGCGCGGCTTCGGCCGCGACCACGGCGGCCGCGAGCGTCTCGGCGTGTTCGAAGAACGGATGCCCGGGCGGCTCGAACTTGACCTTGGTGGCCTTCTTCAACGCCGACACGGTCAGCTTCAACGCGGCCTTCGGCGGCGGCGCATGGCAATCGCCCTGCGCGAAGTAGTCGTTCCACGCGGCCACCGCGGCGCTCACGTGATCGGGCTTGTGCGTGGTCTTGCTGAGCCGTTCCTGCGCCTGCGCAAGCAGACCGACAATCGCGTCGCGCTCCGCCTGCCAGAGCGCGCAGGCGGCATCGAAACCCGCTTGCGGATCGGCGCTGCCGCCGCTTGCGTCGACGCTGCCCCAACGCAATTGCGCCAACGGCTTTTTCAGACGCCGCGCGAGTTGCTCGTCGAGTGAAGCGGGACCGGCGCGTTTAGCCACCAGCCACGCGGCGAAGGCGGGATGCGCATGGGCCGTCGGCTCGACCTGCTCGCGCCAGAAATCGGCGGCCATTTCGAAGCGCAAGGTGGCGTCGTCGGCCTCCATCTCGAACGCGAACGGCATGGCAGCGGCGAACGGCGCTTCCTGCAACGCACGCTGACAGAACGCGTGAATCGTGTGAATCGCCGCTTGATCGAAGGTGCGCAAGGCGCGGCGCACCACCTTCAACGCGACGTCGCGTTCGATGCCGCGCTCCGGCGCGAGCGTCGTCTCAAAGAGACGCCGGATGAACGGATCACCGCCGTCGTCGTCCATCTCGATCGCGCGATGAAGTTCCGCGAGACGCCCCCGAATGCGCTCGTGCAGTTCCGCGGTCGCCGCCTTCGTGAACGTGACGACGAGGATCTGATCCGCGTTCAGGTTCTTTTCGAGCAACAGCCGCACGTACAGCGCGCAAATGTTCCATGTCTTGCCGGTGCCCGCCGACGCCTCGATCTGGTTGACGCCGTCGAGCGAACAGGCGAAGACGTCGAGTTCTTCGGCGACCAGCGCATAACTCTGCACGGCGCCGCTCATGATGCGCTCCGCAGATGCTGGATCAGCGGCTTGAAAACGATCGACGCGAGGCTGCCGAACGGTTCGTCGAGCGTGAGCGGCGTGCCGCGCAACGCGATGCGCAACGCGGGGTCGTCGGATTCGCCGCGCACGCGGTCGTTGATCCACACGCCCTGCGCCGCCGACTCGCCTTCGCTGACCCGCGTCCATGCGCTCTTCGGGAAAAAGCGCAGCGGCAGCATGCGCCCCGCTCTGAACAACGCGGCGAGCGGCGCGAGCTGGTCGAGCGGCGCGGCCACCGGCGTGAGCTCGAAGCTCTCGCCGCTGCCATGCCATACGGTGCGGCGCGGGCCGTCCGGGCGCGCCGCGCAATAGACCAGATGCGCGAGCCACGCGGACAGGTAGTCGCGCGCGGTGGCCTTGGCATAACGAAAAATCACTTGTCCCGTTCCGGTCAGCAGGTTCAATGTGCCGTGCAGTTGCAGCGGCGCTTTGGCGGCCTCACGAAGCGCCGCGTCGTGCGGGCCGAACAACGCGCCGGCAAGCTCAGCGCTGTCGGGCCAGCGCGGCGCAACGTCGAGTACGAACGGCAAACGTTCGACACCCTCCGCCAGCTCGCGACGCACGCTGGCGGCAAGCTGGTGCAACGCGCCGAGTTCGCGCGCGCGCCACACCGCGCCGGTTGCGCCGCCCGGCAATTCGGGACTGGCCGCGGCGACGCGGCGCACGCGCTCGAACATCACGGCGTCGTCTTCGGTGTCCGCATCGAGCAGCACGGGCAACAGACGATCGGCCAATGCATCACGCCCCGCGTAGTCCAGATCGAACGGCTCGGTGTCGAGCAATTCGCCCTGCGCATCCGACAGCACGATACCGAGGCGATCGCGCAACAACGCCCGCGCCGGATGGCGCCAGAAACGCACGAATTCGTCGAACGCAACGGGCGCCGCGTCTTCCGGCGGCAGTGGGCGGTCGAAGAATGGCGCGGCGGCGGGATGCTGTGGCGCGGCCAGCAGTGTCGCCAGTTCGGCGCGATCCGCGTTATAGGTGAACAGCTCGGGCTGCGCCGCGAAATAGTCCGACGCGAACGCCTGCAACGGATGATCGACGATGAACGCATGGCGCGCGCGCTCCACGTCGGCGGGACTCGCATCCTCGCCCGCCGACGTCTGCGCGAGATAGTCGAGCAGTTCGTCGACCAGCGCGGCCGGCGGCAACGGCGCGTTATCGCGAATGCTGCGGCCTGTGTACGCGATGAAGAGCCGCTCGCGCGCAGCCAGCAGCAGATCGAGGAACAGATTGCGCTCGTCGTCGCGGCGCTGGCGGTCGCCGGCTTTGCCGAACGCGGCCATCAGGTCGAACTCGTCGGCGCGCGCGAGGCTCGGCAGCACGCCGTCGTCCATGCCGAGCAGGCAGACGACCCGGAACGGTAAGCCGCGCAAGCTCGTTAGCGACGAAAACGTCACGCTGCCCCAGGGCACGCCGCCGCGCGCGGGGTCGTCGAGCGCTTCGGTGAGCGCGCCACGCACCACGGCGGCGGGCAGCGTCACGTGCTCGGCGCCCGCCTGCATCGCATCGCTCATCCTGTCGAGCGCGTCGCGCACGGCGGCAAGCGCGTCGGCAAACTCGACGCCGCCGTCGAAACACTGGGCCAGCGTGTCGAGCAGCAGTTGCGACCACTCGCTGGGCGTGCGTTCGATCGCGCAGTGCGCCGCGAAGCTGTCGATGTCGTCGACGAAACGCGACAGGCGGCCGAGCAATTCGGCGCCCGAGCCGTCGGCGCCTTCGACCGGCAGCCATGCGTCGACCGGTTCGCCGCCGTCGGGCATTGCATAGCCAAGATAGAGACGCGTGAGCGCGTCCGCGAACGTATGACGGGCGATCGGCACGTGTTCGCCGGTCGGTTCGAGCGGCGCGAGCCCGCGCCGCGCACCGGCTGCGGCGAGCCATTCCTGCGCGGCTTCGAGCGAGTTCGCATCGATGCCATAGCGCACCGCGACCGCATCGACCCGCAGCCATTCGATCAGGTCCGGCGCCCCCACGCTGCGCTCGGGCAACGCGAGCCAGTCGAGCAACAGGCGCGCGACAGGATTGGCTTGTGACGGCGGCAAACCGGTGATCCGATACGGGATGCGGCGCGTGTCGCCGAGCGGCGTGGTGCCGAACACCGCGTCGATCAAGGGCCCGGCCGCAGCGAGATCGGAGACCGCAACCAGCACATCGGACGGCTGCAGATCGTCGAACTCGTCGAACCAGCCGAGCAGGCGATCGTGCAGCACTTCGAGCTGCCGCGACAGGCTATGGCAAACGTGGACCTCGATGCCACGCTCGATCGGCAACTCGTGCGCGTCGGTTTCCACGCGCAGATCGAGCATGCCGTTCTGCACGGCGGCGAGCCAGCTCGGCTCCGGGTTCTCGGTGAAATCGCCGGTCTCGCTGGACGCGGCGCTCTCGGTCAACTCATGCAGCATGTGCAACTGCGCCTGAGTCTGGCGGCCCCACTCGGCAAGCAGCGGATGGCCGACTTCCTGATAGTCGAGCTGGCCGGTGGCGTCGAGCGCCTGCACGCGTCCTTCGCTGACGACATCGAACCAGAACTCGCGGCACGGGTTCATCACATACAGACGCACGTCGACCCAGCGCGACAGCGCGCGCAGCAAGGCAACATGCAACGGCGGCATGGTGGGCAGCGCGAACACGCTGACCGCTTCGGGCCATCCAGCCTGGGAGATCGCCTCGAGATCGAGCCGGTCGATTTCTTCCAGGAAACGATAGGCGGGCGGCAACGCGGCGGCAGGCGTCTGCGCATTTCCCGCGAGTTCGGCCACTTCCGCGAGCACCGCGCGCCACAGTGCCGCCTGCCAGCGCTCGTCCTCACGCGCCGCTTCGCTCGCGCCGGTAAGGCGCGGACCACTGTCGTCCGCCGCGCCGCTCGCGAAAATCGAACCGCCCTTCTGCCATTGCAGCAGCCATTCGGGGCGATAGGTCAGATAGTGGTCGAGCACGGTCGCCACGCGCCGCGCGAGTTCATAGCGCATCGACGCGTCCGCGGCGTCGAGATAGGTACGCAGACGCGGCGACGTATTCCACGGCAACGCTTCGTCGGCTTCACCGAGCAGACGGTAGCAGCGCCACACGAGCCGGTCCGGCGCGAACGGCGAATGCCTCGGCACTTCGATCACGCCGCCGATCTGCGCCCACAGCCATTGCGCGAGATAACCAAAATTGACGTTTGCGCAGATGCCCTGGCGGTTCGCGATATCGAGCTCGAGCCGCCGCCGCACGGCGGCGCTCGGGACGATCACGGGCTGCGCGGTCCAGGGGTCGGACGGCGCTTGCGCGAGGTCGTCGAGCAGCGCGCCGACAAGCGTTTCGTAGCGGTTCGAGTAGAAGAGCTGGAGCATGGATTCCGGGTGAGACGGGCGGCGAAAGCGCGACACGCGGGCCGCGTCGGGCATTGAAGCGACAGCATAACAAACGCGCTCCCAGGGCAGAACCTGGCCAGTCGGATGAGGTCGAATCCCGCGCAAAATAAGTTAGACTCGACGGCAGTTCAGGTCCGCCCCTTCAACCGTGTTTGCTCCGTGAATGGAATCCAGGTAGTCGATGCGCTATTCGGTTGAGTTAAGAAAATTCCTTTATAGCCAGTACTTTTATGGCGGCCTGCGCATCGCAATCGGTGTGTCGTTACCGGCCATCCTGTGCCTGATCGTGTTTCACGATCGCGAACTGGGCTTCACGATCGCCACCGGTGCGCTCGGCGCGTGCGTCGTCGATATGCCGGGCCCGCTCAAATACAAGCACAACGAGATGCTGGCGTGCACGGTGATCGGCTTTCTATCCGCGCTCGCCACCGGCCTCGCCACGGTCAATCCGGTCGCGCTGTGGTGCACGGTCGTGCCGCTTACGTTCCTGTTGTCACTGATCGTCGTGTACGGCAACCGCTGGCCGCAGATCAGCTTCGCCACGCTGTTCATGATGATCATGACGCTGGAGGAACACTTCACGCCGATGCAGGCGCTCGTCAACGCGTCGTGGATTCTGTTGGGCGGCCTCTGGTACACGTACTGGTCGACCTTCGTGAGCCGCTGGATGCTGCATCGTATCGAGCAGCAGGCGCTCGCCGAAAGCGTGTTCGCCTGCGCCGACTATCTGCTTGCGCGCGCCGCGTTCTACGACATCGACAACGATCTGGACGAGTGCTACCGGATTCTCGTCGACAAGCAGATCGCCGCGGTGGAACGTCAGGACGCCGCGCGCGACATCGTGCTGCGCAATCTGCCCAAGCTCAAACGCGGCAAGCTCGATCCGCGCCGCGCGATGCTGTTCAATCTGTTCATCAACACCGTCGACCTTCACGAACTGTTCGTTGGTGCGCACACCGATTATTCGCTGGTTCGCAGCACGTTCGGCGGCTCCGATCTGCTGGTGTTCTACCGCGACCTGATTCGCAAGGCCGCCGAAGATCTCGAGGAAATCGGCCTCGCGGTATTGCAGAACCAGGCGCCGCGCGCGCGGGTGAACGTCAAGGCGGAATTGCGCGCGATCGAGTTCGAAATCGAACTGTTGCGCAAGCAGGACCTGCCGGCCAAAAACCCCGAAGGCTATTCGGCGGTGTCGTCCAGCTTCCGGCGCATCTGGAGCGCCACGCGGCTGATCGACAAGATGCGCAAGAGCCTGTCCAGCGAGCCGAGCGCGACCGAAACCGAGTTGCGCATCGACCAGGCGTTGAGCCGTTTCGTGTCGAGCCGCCGCGTGCCGTTCGGACAGATTTTTTCGAACCTGACGATGGCCTCGCCGAGCTTCCGTCACGCGCTGCGCGTGACGATCGCGGTGGCCGTGGGCTTCTGGCTCGGCCGTCTGCTGCCGCTCACCAATGCGTACTGGATCGTGATGACCACCGTCATCATTCTGAAGCCCGGCTATTCGCTCACCAAGCAGCGCAATGGGCAGCGGATCGTCGGCACGCTGATCGGCTGCGCGGCGAGCATCGCGCTGATCATCTTCGTGAAGGAACCGCACATCGTCATGGTGGCGATGTTCGCGTCGATGGTGATGAGCTACAGCCTACTGCTGTTCAATTACACGGCGAGCGTGGTGTTCACGTCGTCGTATGTGCTGCTCCTGTTCCATCTGCTTGCGCCGGGCAGCATGCGCATCATCGGCGAACGCGCAATCGACACGGTGGTCGGCTGCGCGATCGCGATCGCGGCGAGCCATCTGTTCCCGTACTGGGAATACCGGCTGATGGGCAAGCTCGTCAACACCATGATCAGTGCGACGCGCCACTACCTGGAAGCGAGCTGGTGGTGGAGCGGCAAGCCGGCCGCCGCGGTGGCGGCCGTCGTGACCGAAGCCGGCGCGCGCGCGCCCGCTGCGGCGATGGCCGATCCGGCGATCGGCTTCGCTGGACCCGCGCTGGCAACGGCGGGCGCCGACGCAGCGAGAGGTGCCGGCACCGCCACGCAACCGGTCGCGGACGCCGGCGCCAACGCAGGCACGGCCACCGTCAGCAACGCAACCGCCCGGCCGGCGGCCGGCGCCTCCGCCGCCGCCGCGGCGGCGGCCACCGCGCTCGATCGCGACTACAACTACCGGCTCGCGCGCAAGAACGTCCACGTGGCCTTCGCCAATCTCGGCCAGGCGTTTCAGCGGATGATGCTCGAGCCGAAGTCCGCGCAGATGTTCGTGCCGGAGTTGAATGGGCTGCTGGTGCGCAGCCACGTGCTCGCGTCGCAGATCACGGCGGCCGCGCCGCTGTTGCGCACTTCCGCGCAGCAACAGCAGCAAGTCGAAAACGTCTCGCTACAACCGCTGCAGCGCGCGCTGAGCGTCGTGCGCGACAATCTCACCGAAGCGGAAGCCGGCAACCCATTGCCTGCCGAACAGGCCGAGCAGATCAAACTGCTGAGCCGCGATCTCGATGCGATGGTGGTCGAAACGGAGAAGTCGCCGGACTATTCGACGGAGGCCGTGCATGACATGAAGTTGCTCGCTCATCAGTGCAAGCAGATGCTGGCGGCGGCGGCGCTGATCCGCAAGGATGCCAGCGTGATTCGCCTGCCGGAAGAGTGAAGCGGCAAGCAGGCCGGAACGCGCGCGGCGCGCGTCGTCGTGTTTACTGCGCTGCGCCGCTGGCCGGCTTGAGGGCGGTCGCCGCGGCCGCCGCTTCCGAGGAAATCGATGGCACCGCCGCGTTCTGGCTGTCGAACTCGTGCTTTTCGCGGATGGCGTTATAGAAGATCGTGGCGATCACCACCAGTATCGCAATCACGATGAAGACGGCAACGCCAAAGGTCGGGTTCTTCTTGCGCGGCGGTTTGTTCATGAGGCAGGCTCGGTTCGCGAAGCGGTTGAGGATGGTTTTGACGAACGCGGCATTCTACGCGCACTGAGCTTGCACATGGCTTGCAACGGGGCAGCAAGTGACGCTTTGGCCGAGAGGCTTGCCGATGGGTGACTCGTGAGTTGGCGAATCATCGCAACACCGGCTTGCCATTCGACCCAGCAAGTGCCGCACCCGACGGAAGGCTAACGAGGCGCTGACCTACGTCACGGCCGAAGCGCGCACCGGCAACGCCGTCGAATACTTGATCTGCTCGACTCGAAAAAAACTTTCTTCTGGATCAGTAATTTAAAACCAGTTCCCGCACGGACGGCACCGCGACGGCACCGCCACCCTTTTTCTGAAGACCGCCTCAACACATTCGCATGACATAGTTACCGAAGGTATCTCGCGCTGACGGGCGGCCACCTTGAGTGCGGGCTACGCAAACGATCTAGAGCGCAAGTTCCCGAAGCCGATCGCGAAAGAAACAGAAGCTAGGCGACGCGTTGTTTGTCACATCCATATGCGGAGAAATTTTTTCGGCCCACGCTGATTTCTCCGCGCCGACTTTTTGCCAACCCTGCCCCGCTAAAGCTTGCGCGCCACCTTTGCAGACCGCGTCGGCCAACATCTCCCAAGTGCCGCAAATAGAATCATTCCGATAGTTCGAGAGCACCGAATCCTTCGCTTTGGGATAGGCCGCCTTCACAGCCGCGATATCACCCAAAAACCACGCCTCACCCTATTCTATGGCGATGCAAAACTGTGTGGCTGGACTGGGATTGCACTCTGCTAAAACTTGGTTCAATTCGCCCAGGAATTGAACTAAATCTTTGCTGTCGAGATCACAAACCAACACCACAGTCGCCTGATAATCGTTCGGATGGTGCGCAAAGGCATTCCCGTAGCCTCGCAGCAGCTTTGGAAGTTGGTCCAACAAAATGGGGTTGCTCGGATCTCTACTTGCGTTCAAATTTCCTGGAATTCGCCCTATGCCTTTGTAGTCGATAATCTTATACGTATGGTTTCCATCAATTATTTTTGGGACAAGGATATCTAGCGCTCTTTTTCCGGACTGATCTTCAACGAGTATTTCAAAATGCATTGCCTATCTCGCGTCCAAGTAATCGCTGTACCAAAGGCTGCCCAAGGGAATGTCCTCATTTACCAAACCCTGAACGATCGGGTCATCGCTCGCCCGACGAATCTTAGAAAAGCCTTCTGGACCTTTTTCTAGCACCCAAACCTCGTTGGGAGCAAGGGCGTCAACCAGGTATGGGGTGAGTTGTAAGAAAGACCTGCGAACCGCCTTTTAGGCCGGTTGCGTGATTTCTGAACTCTGTGGCTAATGAACTCAGCAATTTGTGATAAAGCCCATTTTCCGGCTCTTCAATGCACAAAAATGGCGGTGGTGAAGGGTCTTCAAGCAAAAGCAAGTAAGCAAAGACCTTCAAAGTGCCATCGGACATCTGCTGCGCAAAAAAAAGGATCCTTGAAACCTCTATCATTAAATTGGAGCAAAAGCCTTCCGTCCGCCGTCTTGGCCGTCGAAATTCGATCTATGCCCGGAATTTTCTCTGAGATTCTGTTCAAAATTTGCTGAAACCGTCTTGAATGCTCGCGCTCCATAAACTGGACCACGTTACCCAAGTTGTCTCCGTGGATATTCAAATGCTTCTGGGGTCCCGCCAAGGGCAGACTTCGTGCCGCGTCAGGCGTGAAATAGCTCAGGTACCAGCCTTCAATAAATTGCCGAAATGCCGAAATCCGTGGATGTTGCTTCAGCGAACCAAGCGTGGCGATGCCAAGTTTTCTTTTGTCTGAAAGCTCAACTACCTCAGTGGTGGAACTTTCTTCGGCGCTTGCCTCCCGCAAGAGGCTTTCCAACATATCCGCGGCGTCTTCTTCGTCCACTTCACTTTTACTGACGTCCGCGTCGCCCTTCCAAACGACGCCCTTCCCCTCAGTCAAAAATAAAAAGGAAAATGGTCGCCCCCAAGATTGGTTTTTTCGTCTTTGACGAAGGCGCTCCTTTTGAACATATGGACGACCTTCCAAGTCAACCGAAATGATAATTTCGTATGTAATTGGCCGTGCATTCCCGTCTTCTTTATAATAAATTTCGAATTCAATCGGCCCGCTTTGACCCTGCGAGCGGATTCTGTCAAAACCGCCGCGCCCCCGTGCATCACAAGCCTCTTCCACCCCACCTCTAAGGCAGTCTGAAAGAAAACCAAATACGTCAAAAAATGTACTTTTCCCTACCCCATTCTTTCCAATGACAGCGGTCATTGCAGACAGCGGATCAGCAGCTTGGCTGTTCCACAACTTGCCCATTGTCACATCTTTTAATGCCCGAAAATTTCTAATTCGAATGCCTTCGATTTTCGCCATCTGTTTTCCTTATCTTTACGAGGTGCGAGGCCCCGACCGCCGTTCCCGAGTAGATGACCAGAAGCATCTTGACTTTGCGCGCACGGGGTCTCGGCAGACGTCACGCACGCCTGCGCGCTACGTGCCGCGCGAATACTGTCTTAAGAGAGTCGGTGTGTTTATCTGACAAAACTTGCTCGGGAGGCATTCATTCCGGCACAACTATAGTCACGTTGGATGAGTTCCGCCGCGACGGAACGCTCTACGTAGTCAGCTATGCTGCGCCCGGAGACCGACCGGGTCAGTCGCGCCGTCAACAGACCCGGAACTAATGGGCCGGAACTAGCCGATTCGCGTTTAAGTAAGCGCTGCGCCACGCAACGCCCATTTGAACTGGCGCACGAATTCCTCGATGTGATGCTGTACAACCTGATACAGATTCACTAGCTCGCCATTGATGTCGTTGACGACTTCAACTTGCGCTGGCGGCCGCAGGAAGTACAACGCGGCACCGCCAGCGAATAGTTCGACGTAGCACTCATGCGGTGGGAAGCGCTGCAGCAGCGTATCGGCAAGTCGCCAATTCCCACCCATCCATGGAATTATCGGCTCGGCCATTGGGACCTCCAAAGGTGTCTACACACTGCGTGCAGCGCGTCCGCATGCAACCTACTGCAGCTAGGAAAGATCGACAAGCAAGGCCGAGCCGCAATGGTCGGCTTTTTCTTTTGTGATGGATATCCCAAAAACACAGCATCCAAACGATCTGCTAGGTTTACGCCGTCATAAGCGACAGGAACCGGCGATGGGCGGCACTGAACTGAAAACGGATTCGTTTGAACGCTGGATGATGTACAGCAAGGATGCCTACGGGAGCGGGCGCACCTTTCTTACTACCGAGAAGAAACAGGCGGTCGAAGAAGGCAAGAAGTTCTCCCAACGCGCATACGCCGATGTATGGGCAAAGGATGCCGCGCTCGTGCAGCGCGTCCGCTCGTTTCTCGGGACGCACTTCCATTGGCACCAGCGGCTGGCGAAGGCCGGCACGGATCTGGAAGTCATCCAGACCTTGCAGTCCATGATTCGCGGCGAGGGTGTCGTGTTAGTCGCCGAGCAATCCCGCTCAGGTGGCTCCGTTGCGGCCGCTACCCCGGCACAACCGAAAATGCGCAGCTTTCGCGAATCGTTGATGACCGAGTACGGCATGAGCTACGACGCTGCGACGGCCTACATCGAACGCTATAACGATATGGTGGACCGCGCCAGTGCGGTTGCGGACCGCTATGCGAACGGCGGCGCTTCGTCGCTGGCCGACACCGCGGATGATCTGGCGGAAGCCGCTACGCCGCTTGGCGATGCGAAGCCATTTGAGCTGGGCGACAATGTACGTTCGGGCGATATGATGGATATTGCCGCTCGGGGTGTTAGCGAGACCCAAGAAGCAGAGTGCTATGCTCAGTATGAACGCGAGTTGGATGAGTGCAGGCTCTATAGTTCGATGACTCAAGATTCATATACATATGTGGCCTGTAAGGCCCAAGCGTTTGCGAACTACAATCAATGCCGAGGATATTGATGGCAAATCCCCCACCGAAACGGTCGTTCGTCGTGTCTTACGACGAGGAAGAAGATAAACTGACCGTGTGCGCTCTCAACGATGCTGATATCGCACCGCTTCTCTCGCGCGCCCTCAAAGCGGACTGGTCATTGGCCAGTATCAATCACGAATTGACGGATGATGTGGCTCGCCGACTTGGGGCAACGGCGCTATCAGTTCTTGCCCTCTATAATCCAACGCTGAAACCAATGTTGAAGGTCAAGTTGGAGCCGCCTGAGTTGCCGGAAAGCAAGTGACGGCGCAGCACGTCCACGATGTTGCTCGCGAAAGATGGCTATCTGATCGTCAAACCTCCCCACCTTTATGTGGTAATGCTATTGCATGCCACGTACGCGCTGCGCCTCACGCGTGTATTCCTGCAGCGCTGTCAATTTCCGGATCGCGCGGTCTCCGTCGCCGGTGATGCCGAGAAGAGCGTCAGCAGTCGGTCCGTCAAGTTCGGCTGTTCCGGCTCCATCAGTTCCGCCAGCACCGGGCGTGCTACTGCTACCGGCTGCACTGCACCCTGCGGCGGCGACGCGCAGCCGGACATCGCCAGCACGCCTTGCCGCCCTTCCGGATGCGAACCTGCGCTTTGTACCAGGTGCTACCGTCCCTGTTCTCTCTCGACGTAATTGTGCCCACGCGCGCTCCTTGCTGTGTGTCGGGGTGCCACGGAAGAATGGCACCCATTTGGGAGCCTTGGCACCATAACAACAAGAGAAAATGCGTGGGAACAGGGGCAAACGGGAGCCCCGTCGGCGCCGTCAAATCTCCCGCCAGTCAAGGCTGTTAGCGCAGGACGGGCGTTACGGCGTATAGCGCACCGGCAACGCCGTCGAATACTTGATCTGCTCCATCGCAAAGCTCGAACTCACGTCGTACAGCGGCACGGCGGCAATCAACAGTTTGTAGATGCGGTCGTAATCGTCGATATCGGACACCACCACGCGCAGCAGATAATCGGTTTCCCCGCTCATCCGGTACACCTCGACCACTTCCGGAATCTCCTCCACGGCGCGCGTGAAGGTTTGCGCCCACTCCTCGGTATGCTGGTTGGTGCGCACGGCGACGAACACCGTCGTCCCCACGCCAAGCTTGCGCGCATCGCAGAGCGCCACCTGCGCGCGAATCACGCCCGCTTCTTTCAAACGCTGCAGCCGCTTCCAGCAAGGCGTTTGCGACAGGTTCACGCGCTGCGCCAGTTCGGCGATCGGCATGGTCGCATCTTCTTGCAGCAGTTCAAGCAGCTTCCGATCGATGATATCCATTCCCATTTCAACACCCCCATAGGAAATTATTCTACTTTTAAGACCACATGGGGAATTATATGGAAACTCTTTCTCCGGTCAAACAAGTATAAATATCGCTATCCCAAAGAACCGGCAAGCAGCCCTGCCGCTGCGTCACGACCATGAGCCACAACGCCCGCGCAACCTCGTTCGATCGCTTTCACGACTCCCGCTCGCTCCTCGCGCAAGCGGCTCGAACGACGCCCTCCGACCTGCCAACGGATACGTCATCGCACGCTCTTCAGCAGGCGCCGCTCACGCGCCTGTGCGATGCGCTCGACGCGATGTTCGAGGCCTGCGCGAAATTCCCCGAGCCGTCGGACTCGACGTTCTTCGCGCGCAGCATGCGTCTCGCGCTTGCCGAAGCGGCCGCGGACCCGGCGTTGCTCACACCGGCGCAACGTGAGGGCTCGGCGGAGAATTACCGGCGTCACCTGCTAGCCGCCGATCCGCGTGGTCGTTATGCGATCGCCGCGCTGGTGTGGCAGCCGCGCCAGATGAGCCCCGTGCATGCGCATCACACGTGGTGCGGTTACGCGGTGCTGGAAGGCACATTGAGCGAGACGATCTTCGATTGGGACGGCGCGCAGCATTGCGCAAGCGCCACCCGCGTGCAGGCGCGCAAACCGGGCGCGGTGTCGTTCGTGCGTGGCGGCCGCGGCGGGATTCATCGGCTGGGCAATGACGGCGAGGCGCCCGCCATCTCGTTGCATATTTACGGCGTGTCGGGCGCCCAGATCGCGACCCATGTGAACGACGTCGTGCGCGCGGACGACTCACCGATGCTGGTCTGACAGACATTCGTCGCCGCTCCGCCCGCACTTCCGATCAACTCTTCCCGCCCCCTTCTCCCGCAGTGGGAATCTGCGGTGGAATCGGCGCCGTGCCGGTCGGCGGCGGCGCCGGACGCGGCTCGTGCGACACATCACGCGCCACGGCCAGTGGCGCATGCATGGCATGCGTCGACACACCGCCCCCCGCCTCGACAGGCTGATGCGCATGGCCGGCAAACCCGGCCATCTCGTCATCCTGCAAAGGCTGCCCCTCGCTATCCTTCGACGACGTATAGACCCGCATCTGCGGCACCGGAATCTCGATCCCCGCTTCGTCCATCTTACGCTTGAGCCGCAGGTTGAACGCGCGCGCCACGCTCCATTGTTGCAGCGGCCGCGTCTTGATCTGCCCTTTCACGACCATCCAGTTCGGATCGAAACGGTCGAGACCCCACACTTCGATCGGCCCGAGCATCTCGCGACGGTAACGGAAGTCGGCCATCAGATCCGCGCCAACCTCACGAATCAGTTGCGTGATCAGATCGACATCGGTGGAAAACGCCATTCGCACTTCGAACACCGCATAAGCAAAGTCGCGCGACAGGTTCTTGACGATCTTGATCTGCGAAAACGGAATCGCGTGAATCGCGCCCTGGCCGTCGCGCAGACGCACCGTGCGGATCGACAGATGCTCGACCGTGCCCGCATGGCCGCCGTCCACGTCGATCCAGTCGCCCACCGAAATCGTATCTTCGATGATGATGAACAGGCCCGTGATCAGGTCGGTCACGAGCGACTGCGCGCCAAAACCGATCGCGAGACCGATCACACCGGCGCCCGCCAGCAGCGGCGTCACATTGATGCCGAGGTTCGCCGCCGTGACGATGCCCGCAATCGTCATGATCGTCACGAGCAGGACGTTGCGCACGAGCGGCAGCATCGTGCGCGCGCGCATGCTCGGACTGCGCGACTTGGTGCGCGGGCCGGCCGGATTGAGCGCTTCGGTGATCGCGGTGTCGACCAGAATCCACAGCAGCCATGCAATGAACACGGTCGCGACGATCGCCGTCACCGCATGCGCGATACCGCGCGCCGCGACGTTCTGCTCGACCATCGCGGCAAGCGACACGCCCCACAGGCGCGCCGCGAGTTCGAAGAAGAACAGCCAGATGAAAAGCGTGAGCAGCGTACCGAAAAAGCGCAACAGCCGCGTCAGATACGGCGAGCGGCGACGGGCGCGCGCGCTGCGCGGGCGTGTCATGCGCAGGACGATGGCCGACAGGAAAAACGCCAGCACCAGCAACAGCGCGGTCACCACCGAAATCTGCAGCACGTTTTCGCTGGAACCCGAACCACCGAGCGTCGCGACCACCGACGCCGTCGCCAGTACCAGCACGGGCACGTGCCAGAGCGCGGCGAGCACGTCGAACGCGTCGGTCGCGGCCTTGTGATGGTTACGCTGCTCGTAGGGTCGGTTGCGGATCAGATGCGCGACCGGACGGCGAAATGCGACCGCGAAATAGCCGGTCAGCACGGCGGCCGTCATGTTGGCCGCGGTCGAAATCAAGGCGGCGAGATTCGAGCCGAGCTGGTGCGCGACGTCGTAATTGACGGCCGCATCGCCGAGCGCGCCACACACGCCGACCGCGAACAGCAGACGCCGCACATGATCGATCAGCAGACGCACCGCGATGCGCCGATGCCCCGAACCGGACAGCGAGAACATGATCAGGCAGATCGCCGAAAACACCGCGCCCGCGACGATCGCATAGGCGACCACCATGCCGAGCGTGCGGCCGAGCGCATCGGGCATCGCGCGCACGAACAGCAGCGCCGCCACGAAGGCGATGATCCACGGACCGACGCGGCGCAACGCGAAGATCAGCAGCTCGCGCGTGGTCGGATTCGGATTCAGCTGCATGACGATGCCAAAGCGCCGGTACAGCCGGTGTTGCAGATAGATCAGCGCGCCGGCGCAGGCGCCCCAGCCGGCCAGCATCGCCAGCATCGAGAACAGCACGCGGCCGAAGCTCTCGCGCCCCTGGCTGGTGATGATCGTGAAGAGCTCGTTGCCGGCCGCATTGAAGCGTCCGCCCCAGTAGCGCACGGGCGTGCGGCCCTGATGCACGTCGGCTTCGAACGACGCGATGCCCGACGCGATCGCGCCGAGCAGGCCGGGGCTCGGTTGCGCGGGTGCGGGCGCGGCTGGCGCGACATTCTGCGAGACGTCGCGCAGCTTCTTGAGCTGGGTGACGAGCGCGGTGCGCTGGCGGTCGTTATCGAGCGTGGCGATCACGCTGTCGAGCGAGCGGGTCAATTCCGCCTGGCTCGCGGGCGACGGTGCGGACGCCGCGTCGGCAGCCGACGCGGCCGACGCGACTGGCGTGGGCGTCGCCGTCGCGCTGTTGATCAGGCTCTGCAAGGCCGGGATGAGGGGCGTGCTGCTGGGCGCACTGGCCGGTGCGCTGGTGGGTGCACTGGTGGGTGCACTGGTGGGTGCGCCGGCAGCCAGCGCCGACACGGGCGCCGCGCCGGCGCACAGGATCAACGCGGCGCCGAGTACGGCCATCCATGCGCCGAACCATGCCGCGACGCGCGCGCGTCCAGTCGGGCGCGTGCCGGAGCCGGGCTGGTCTGAGAAAAGATGAGGGACGGCGCGGGTCGCCGGCTGCCCGCCGTTGGACGGCGTAGCCTCGGACTCACGCCGCGACGGGCATGACTGCATGGCAATCCGTAGGAAAAACGGGAGTCGCCAGTGTAGCCGCAGTTTTGCCCGGCGCGCCCGAACATGCGTAACCGAATGTTAGGGCGCTTGCGCGGGCTTCGAAAGCACAGCAGGGCGAGCTCGCCCGTCCTCGCGGGGCGCTTTACGCTATCGGCGCCGCTGCGGCGCGCCGGGTGTGACGCGGCGGTGTGGCGGCGCCGCTTTCCCGACTTGCCGCTGCCATCGCGAACCTGATCGACTGCGCTCCCCCACGGTTGCAGTGAAACACCGCATGCTCGCGCCGCCTGACTTCGTCAGAGTCAGTAAGCGACCGTCGCGATCTGACGAACGAAGCGCCCCTGCTCCAGTTCATCGACGAACGCAATTGCGTAGTCTTCCGCGGAAATGCGGCTGTTGCCTTCGGCGTCGGCCAACAGCGTGTTCGCGCCCGTGCGGAACTGGCCGGTGCGCTCGCCGGGCGCGATCAGCGCGGCCGGCGCGAAGAAAGTCCAGTCGAGGTCAGTGATGCCGCGGTAGTAGTCGAATGCGTCGCGATGGGCGAGTGCGATCGCCTTGTACGCGTCGGGAAAACCGTCCGTATCGACCAGTTGCTTGCCCGGCGCGACTTCCAGCGAACCCGCTCCGCCCACCACCACGACGCGCTTCAAGCCCGCCGCGCGCACGCCTTCGACGAGCGCATGGGTCGCCTTCGTGAGCGTCGCGAGATCGTCCTGCGGCGGTGCGTAAGCGCTGGCCACGACATCGTGGCCGCGCACTGCGGCGCCGACGCTCGCAGCGTCGAGCAGATCGGCTTGCGCCGCCTTCAGATTCGCCACGTCGGTCGGCACACGCGCGGGATTGCGCGCCAGCGCCGTCACCTGATGCCCACGACGGGCCGCTTCAGCGGCGATCCGCGAACCGATCATGCCGGTCGCACCGAACAACGCGATCTTCAGTTGCTTGCTCATTTTCCAACTCCTGATTGATTTATATGTAACTATATTGATTACATATATCGTGGAAAAAAGAGGGGCTCGAGCCCCCGTCCGTTTTTCAGACGCATGTGCCGCATACGCCGCACATGCGCCCTTCGATACTGCTTCGTTACCGCCTCATCCGTGCACACGCCGCTTGCGCTCGCGCTGCTTCTCAGCGCGCACGACGTCGGCTGTGGCGTCGGCCAGCGTGCGTGCGCCGAGCGACGCCTCCAGCGCCTCCTGCGCTTCGTCGATGATGCCGCGCAGCACACCCTGAATATTGCGCCCGACCATGCACGCCGGATTCGGCTCCTCGCGATGCAGGGCGAACAATTGCGCGTCGTCTACCGCACGGTACACGTCGAGCAACGTGATCTGCCCGGGCGCACGGGCGAGCAGCGCGCCGCCGCCCGAGCCGAGCTGGGACGTGGTGAGACCCGCCTCGGCCAGCATGGTCAACAGCCGCCGGATCAGCGCGGGATTCGTGTTCACGCTGCCCGCGATCATCTCCGACGAAAGAGGCACGCCCTCCTGCAGCGACAACAGCGCAAGCACGTGCACCGCAAATGCAAACCGGCTACTCGTATTCACAACAAACCCGCCCGGCGACCACAATGTGTAACCATAGTAATTACATTTACCCCAGCCGTCAAATGACTGATCGGTCCGGCCGGCATGTCACTTGTCCATCTGCTTTTGCGCATCGGCCGAATCGCCCGTTGACGAAGCCGCCGCGTGCGCCGACGAGGCCGTATTCTGCGCCGACCACTCCTGCAGCTTGCGCCCCGCCGTTTCGAGGCTCTGGCCGGTGAGCGATGCGGCCTTGCCGAGCTGCGCGTGAGTTGCGCTCGCCGCGCTTTGCAGATTGGCCTGCGCGCTCGAAGCAAGGGCGTTCGGGTCGATGTTGATCGACGGCGCGGACGCGGATTCGAGGTTCTGCTGCGCGGCGGATCTGGTCGCATCGACCTGCTGGCCGACGTAGCTCGCCGCCTGGTCGAGCTTCTGGCCCGCGAGCTGGGCGGCGTCGTTGAGCTTGCCGGCAACCTGTCCGGCCGACGCATCGTTCTTCTGGCATGCGGCCAATGCACCGAATACGACGACCACGACCGCCGCGCGGCGCAACAACGGGTAATAGAGAGATGAAGTCATGTTCGAATTGAGCCGCATCGAGCGGCTTCCGCGTGCGAAAACGCGCTCATGATACGCCGTTGCGCCGCACTGACTCACTGGGGAGCGCGAGCCGCCATGTTGGGCGCGGCACGGTGCGCCGTGCGAGGACGCTCACTCACGCAATCCGTCGCGGTTCTGTCAAACGCGATGGAGTAGACTGCGTGAGCATCGATGAATGTCGAAATGGTTTCGCTGTTTTCATTGATCAACTGGAGGCATACGATGGCGGCAAAGAAGATTCTGTTTCTGACCGGCGACTTCGCCGAGGATTACGAAACAATGGTGCCGTTTCAGGCGCTGCAAGCGGTCGGCCATATCGTCGACGCGGTCTGTCCGAACAAGAAAGCGGGCGAGCGCATCAAGACCGCGATCCACGATTTCGAAGGCGACCAGACCTACACCGAAAAGCCCGGGCATCAGTTCACGCTCAACGCGTCGTTCGACGACGCCGATCCGCGCCAGTACGACGCGTTGGCGATCGCCGGCGGCCGCGCGCCGGAATATCTGCGGCTCAATCCCAAAGTGATCGAGGTAGTGCGGCAATTCGCCGAAGCGGGCAAGCCGATCGCCGCCGTCTGTCACGGCGCGCAACTGCTGGCTGCCGCCGACGTGATTCGCGGCAAGCGCATTTCCGCATACCCGGCCTGCGCGCCCGAAGTGAAACTCGCGGGCGGCGAATACGCCGACATTCCGGTCGACGCCGCGATCACCGACGCCAACTTCGTCACCGCGCCCGCATGGCCCGCGCATCCCGAATGGCTGCGCCAGTTCCTCGTGCTGCTCGGCACGCGCATCGAACTCTAAGCTGGCGCGAAATTCGACGGCGAGCGCCCTGCCCGCGCGGCACCAGGCGTTCGCCGGAATACGGCACACCATTTTGCATTTGAGATTCGTCCGATAGTTCGCACCGCAAAACCTTTCTAAAGTCTAGGGCTGACTTGGGAGTGTTTTTTCGATGGAACTTGTCGACTGGATCGTCATCCTCGCCATCACGTTGATGGCCATTGCTTTCTTCTGCGCGCGCACACCGGCCAACTGGTCGCGCGACAACCGCGCGCGGCGCGTAACCGGTACGCGCATGCTGGCACAAGCCGCGTGTTCGATCTGGGCGGCACTGCTGATCGTCGCGCGCGGCCTCTTCACGATCGGCGGCCTGCCCGGTCTGCGTCCCGCACCGGTCGAGGCATTGACAGGCGTCGCCGTTCTGCTCGCTTGCGGCTTTTACTGGTCGATTCGCGGCAGCAAGCTGCTCAAACCACGGCGCATTTTCGCCGCGCACTGAACCGCACAGCCGGCATGCTCATCAGCCCGCGCCGATCAGCGCGTGCCGATACCGGGCGCGGTGTCGACGGAATGCACAGTCCGGTTGTCACCTGCTCTCGCGCCTTCACGACCTTCGAGGTCCGCGCGCCAACCGCGCCCATCCCGTTTCTGCGGAAAACCGGCCGCCTCGGCAGCCGCTTCCTCGGAACGCATCCCGGCTTCGGGCAGCGACAGATAAAACGTCGTGCCCTGCCCCTCCTGCGATTCCGCCCACACGCGTCCGCCGTGCCGCTCCACCATTCGGCGCACGAGCGCGAGGCCGATGCCCTCGCCGGCGGTCGCATTGCCGTGGAGTCGCTGAAACGCGTTGAAAAGCCGCGGCAAAGCGACCGCCGGCATCCCCTGGCCGTTGTCGCGCACATAGAAAATGCGTAACGAATGCACGCCCAGCGGCGCCGGCGTCGTTCCGATTTCGATCTTGCCCTCGCGCGCCGGGTCCAGGTAATTCACCGCATTGCCGACCAGGTTCGCGAACACCTGCTCGAGCGCGGTTGGATCGCCCCACACCGCAGGCAACTCGCCGACGCTCACGCGAGCGCGCCGCGTCCGGATCGAGCCCTGCATCGCATCGATCACGCGCTGCACGATGTCCTGCACGTCCACCTTCTGCCGGCGATACTCGACGCGACCGACCCGTGACAACCGCAATAGCGCGTCGATGATGTGCGACGCGCGCAACACGGCCGTCTGCAAATAGTGCAGCGCTTCGCCGATATCCTCGTCGACTACCCGCTCGATCCGCTGCCGCGACTGCTCGGCGAGCGACGACTCGCGCACCGTCGCACGCAGCTCGTCACAGGCGCGGATCAGTTCTTTCGAGAAGCCCTGCAGATTCACCAGCGGCGCACGCAGGTCGTGCGACACGCCGTAGATGAACATCTCGTTTTCCTGGGTCTGCTGCCGCAATGTTTCGTTGATCTGCGCCAGTTCGCCGGTGCGGCGCGTGAGGTCCGCCTGGAAGCGCGCCTGGATGCGCTCGGCTTCGAGCAGACGCCGGCTCGTCTCATGCAAGGTTAGATCGAGGCGGGCGATTTCATCGCGACCGGTGTCGAGCGGCGCCAGCGGCTCGTTGCCCGCGAGGCGCCCGGCGTTGTCGGACAGGAGAGCGAGCCGCCCGCGCACACCGCGCGTGAACCACCAGATCGCCAGCGCCACGAACAGCAGCGAGCCGAACGCCGCCGTGGCGAGCAAAGTCTGCTGCTGTTCGCGCGCGACGCCGGCTGCGCTCGAGCGCAGCGCGTCGATGCGCCGCTCCTCCGCCTGGAACGCGACCATCTGCTGGCGCAAGCGATCGAGCGCATCGCTTTTCGCCGGATCGCGCAAGCGTTCGAGAACGTCATGCCGCAACCCTGAGCGCAGCAGATCCTGAATCCGGTCCGACCATTGGCGATACGCCTGCACGGCCTGCCGCACCTGCACCACACGCTCGACCTGAGCCGGGTTGTCGGCGACCAGTTCAGCCAGTTGGTCGATGCGGCGGTCGACATCCACCCATACCGCGACCGGCGTGGCGAAGTGCGTGTCGTTGGCAAGCACCGCGCCGCGCAGCGCCACGGATTCGCCCAGCACCGGATCGAGAATCGCGGCGCTCTGACGCAGCACGTCTTCACTATGAATGGCCCAACGCTCCGCCAGCGCCGCGTCGGACTGGGCTTTGACCAGTCCGGACAGCAGCGCCAGTTCGAAGACAGCCGGAATGGCGATCAGCAACAGGCCTTTAGTCGTCAGTCTCATGCGTGCGCATTGAAGGTCGTTGGCCGTAGATCATTGAGGGGGTCGGCACATTATGTCGACGTTTGCCCAGGAAGACAAAGACGGTCGGTCACCGTGGACCGCGCGTTTCGCCGGGCCGCCCGAACATCTCGCAAAGGGACGCCAACGCGTCAGGATCTTGAATGCAATGTAATTAAAATCGAATATTTCTCCCTCATCTGGATCATTCCGGGTGTACGCGAATTTTAATGCACTAACTTTGTGCCTTTGATGTCTTTCCCGGTGCAGTTAGAGGAACGCCTCGAGGGCGTCATGCATGTGACCAATCCCATGCCGGTGCTGAATTGCACCGCATCGACGCTTCCCGGCACAAGTTTGGCCCACTTCTTGCATTCATTGCCCGCTTTTTTGGCATACGCGGGACACATCGATGGAAAGTTTGAAAACCGGCACCGACACCCTGTTTCTTCTGCTCGGCGCGGCGATGGTGCTGGCCATGCATGCGGGATTTGCGTTTCTCGAACTCGGCACGGTCCGAAAAAAGAATCAGGTCAATGCGCTGGTCAAGATTCTCGTGGACTTCTCCGTCTCGACGATTGCGTATTTCTTCATCGGCTACACGATCGCCTACGGTGTGCAGTTTTTCGGCAGCGCGGAGTCGCTGGCCGCGCACAACGGCTATGCGCTGGTGCGCTTCTTCTTCCTGCTGACCTTCGCCGCCGCCATTCCGGCGATCGTGTCGGGCGGCATCGCGGAGCGCTCGAAATTCAATCCGCAACTGTTCGCGACCTTCGTGCTGGTGGGCTTCGTCTATCCGTTCTTCGAGGGAATCGCATGGAACGGCCGCCTTGGCATCCAGGACTGGCTCGCCCATGTGTTCGGCGCGCCGTTTCACGATTTCGCCGGCTCGGTGGTGGTGCACGCGTTCGGAGGTTGGGTCGCGCTGCCGGCGGTGCTGCTGCTGGGCGCGCGGCACGGGCGCTACCATCGGGACGGCGGCATCGCCGCGCATCCGCCGTCGAACATTCCGTTTCTTGCTCTCGGCGCATGGGTGCTGACGGTCGGCTGGTTCGGCTTCAACGTGATGAGCGCACAGACAGTCGACAAGATCAGCGGCCTCGTCGCCGTCAATTCGCTGATGGCGATGGTCGGCGGCACGCTGAGCGCGTGGTTCGCCGGCCGCAACGATCCGGGCTTCACCTACAACGGTCCGCTCGCAGGTCTGGTGGCGGTCTGCGCGGGCTCCGACGTGATGCATCCGCTCGGCGCGCTCGTGACGGGCGGCATCGCGGGCGCGCTGTTCGTCTACATGTTCACCTGCGTGCAGAACCGCTGGCGCATCGACGACGTTCTCGGCGTGTGGCCATTGCACGGGCTGTGCGGCGCGTGGGGCGGCATCGCGGCGGGGATTTTCGGTCTGCACGCGCTCGGCGGCATGGGCGGGGTGTCATTCGGCTCGCAGCTGATCGGCACGCTGGGCGGAATCGCGGTGGCGTCGCTCGGCGGCTCGCTCGTGTACGGCGCGATCCGTTTGACGGTGGGTCTGCGGCTCGACCAGGAAGACGAATACAACGGTGCGGATCTGTCGATTCACAAGATTTCGGCGACGCCGGAGTAACAGGGACAAGGTAAGGCCTGGTCCGTGCGGGCGCAGCGGGCGGCGCTTTGCGCGCGCGAGCGCGGCGTTGACGCGCTCCCCCTGCGAGCGCACGGGCTACGCCGGGGGGCCCCGGCGCTCACCTCGCACCGCTGCGCCGCGAGGCGACGATCCGAGCGCCGGCGCGGACGGAAAACCGGCGCGCCACACTCTCGACGTGGCCTGGACCTGTCCCCACATGCCCCGCCGATGTTAGACTTCGGCCCTGGAGATGGCATTCTCCATTAACCGCCCTCGTGGCTGATGATGCCTGCTTCGCCCGGATGACTGCGGACGCGGCATCGCCTCGCCCACGCTCAGCCCGGTTTGTCGACATTTCGGTCTGGTCAGGTCTTCCTCCATGTATTGGTCCTTTCTCGCTGTCGCCATTGGCGGCGCGCTCGGCTCGCTGTTTCGCTGGTTTCTCGGCATCCGCCTGAACGGTATTTTTAGCGGCATGCCGCTTGGCACGTTCGCCGCCAACGTGATTGCGGGCTACATCATCGGCGTCGCGGTCGCGGGATTTGCGCGGGTGCCGCAGATCGCGCCCGAATGGCGGCTCTTCGTCATTACCGGCCTGATGGGCGGCCTTTCCACCTTCTCGACGTTCTCCGCGGAAGTCGTGCAACGTTTGCAGGACGGTCGGCTCGGCTGGGCCGCGGGCGAGATCGTCATTCACGTGAGCGCGTCGCTGGCAATGACCGTCCTCGGTATTGCAACCGTTTCGCTGTTATCGCGCTGAAAATGCAGCGCTTGCCGGTTTTCGGGAATCGCCAATGCGCCGTCTGTTGTTTTTCAAAAACATGAATGAATAACAAGGCGAGGAAATGCGGCCGTATGGATCGCCAGCGGCGCGATGCGTTTGCCGCGCTGGGTGCGCGTCTGGAGCAGGAAGTCGACGGTGCGATCGGGCTCGTCGCTCCGCACAGCGTCGTTGCGAAGCTCGCCGATGCGCGGACCATGATGCCGACCACCGCGTCCACCAACTGGTTACAGTCGAGAGAGTCGGAGTCGGCGTTGCGGTGATATCCAGACCGTAGTCCCCGCCCGCATGGGCCAACTGACCCCGTCGAGCCCGTTGGCCACTGAAGCCCGTCGCACCAGAAGAAACCCATTTCGGCGGCAAGCATCGCCTCACCGTCGAAAGCACGCGTGCCTCGTCCAGCGAGGGGCGCGATGGCAACCGGCGAGATCAGTCCGTGCCGGATTTCGGCGATCTCGGACCGTACAGCAGCCCATTCGGTGGGCCCGCGTGCAGCAGCCGGTGACTCGTCACACCAGCAATATCGTGACCTTTGTCCGTCAGCGAATTTGCGATCTGTTTGACCGCCGCCGTCACGAGCATGCCGATCAGGCCGCCTCCGCCGTAGTTGCTCCCCTCGTTGCTGTTGGCACTTGCGCTTCCCTGCCAAAGCACATCACCGGTCTTCAGGTCCACCAGCTTTGCCGACGTGGTGACGACAGTCGCGCTATCGACGATGTGGTACACGGTGCCGTATTGGGTGATCTTCGAATACAGCGCCGCGTCCGCACCAAAAATCTCGCGAAGCTTCGCGGGGGACGTTGCCTGAATATCGGCCGGGACGGTCAGGCCGTTCTGGCGAAAGGTTTCATCCATCACCGCCACTGGCACAACGTAATAACCCGATTCGGCGAGTGGCATCGTCATCTGCGAAAGCATGCTGTTCGTCGCCTGCACATCGGTCGTCTCGTTTTCGGGCGGCAAAACGAGAATTGAATGCGGCCGGCTGTTCCTGAAAGCGGTGTAGTCGGCATGCTTGACGGGCTGCGCGCACGCAGCCAGCAACGTGAACGTCGAGAGGGCAAACCAAAGTCTGAAAGAAAGGAATCTGCGCATGACGGCTCGCTTAGGGCTGTTTCGATTTATGTTTCATCAGGAAATCCATGTAGGTCGAGGATTCCGGAAACAGGTCTTTCTCGACCCCGAACTGTTCCATGGCCGGCCCGTCCTTGCCAACGCTCGCGTACAGCATCCCGAGTTGCGCATGAAAACCCGGCGGGGGCGTGGCGCCCTTCGCGCGGATTTCCTGCAGCGCTTTTTCAAGTGCGTCGATCTGCTGCTGCGGGTCCTTGTCCCTCTTGAGGTAGTCATAGACCGCTGGCTGATAGCCGCTCCACTGGTAAAGCGGCGGCGGGCTGTTTGCCGCACATCCCGTGAGGAGCGCCGCAACTGTCATTGCCGGCAGCCTCATTCCCTATATCGTGCCCGTATGTTTCATCTTGAATTCCGTCAGGTGATGGTGTGTCGCACGAAAAGCTGTGCGACGTCGCTGGGTCGTGCGCCTATCGTGATAGCTTGAGCACGCCCTCATCGACCTGCGCAGCCAGATGGTTGACGGCTTCCTGGATCGCGAGGTCAAGCACCTTGCCATTCAGGGTCGAGTCGTAGCTGGCGGTGCCCCCAAAGCCGATGATTTCGCGATTCGAGAGGCTGTATTCCCCCGCCCCCTGACTCGACGCCACCACTTCCGAGGTCGTGGTATTCACCACGTTCAGACTTACCTTTGCATAAGCCACCTGGTTCTTGCCGCTGCCGAGAATGCCAAAGAGCTGGCGATCACCCACTTCCTTGCGGCCAAACTCGGTGACGTCGCCAGTGATGACAAAGTTAGCGCCCTTGATCGCCTGCCCCTTCTTCATGAAGCCAGCTTCCTGACGGATTTCGTCGAGGTTGTCCCGATCCAGCACATTAAAGCGCCCGCTCTGCTGCAGCGCGGTGATCAGAATGGTCTTGGCCTGCCCGCCAAGGCGATCGGCTCCGTCGGAGAAAATTCCTCGCATATAGCTGGACCGGTTGTCGAACTTGCCGACGGCCATCTCGACGCGCTCGCCTGCGTACGGAGTCTGGGAAACGCTCACGGGCTGGACCGGGAGCGAATGTGAGGACTCCGTTGCACATCCGCCCAACGTAAGGGCGGCGGCGAGCACTGAAACTCCATAGATCTTTGACATATTCATCCTTCTCCTTTTGATAAAAACTTGATGATCAACGCGATCGTCAGAATTGCGCCGTTACCTGAAAGCCGAGCGCTACCCTTGCCGTCGGAAAACCCGAGGGCTTGTAGAGAGGGGTGCCGGCAAACAGGTCATAGGCGAGCGCACCGGCCTTCGCCGATGCGCTGCCCCTGATACCGACCACGGCGCCCGCCAGTTGCGTACCGACGAGGTAGACGGCACTCGGACCGAATACATGACCGTAGTCAATGCCTGCATAGAGTGACTGCCCTGTCGAGCCGATCGGCAACTGCAATTCGTTGCGCCAGAAAAAACCGCGCTCGGCCGCGAGCATCGTTTCGCCGTCGAAGCCGCGCACCGTGTAGCGGCTGCCGATCGTCAGGTCGTCGATGTAGTTCAGCGTGTTGTTGGTGAACTGGCCGCGAACGCTTGTCACGTAGCGAAGTGGCTGCGTTGCGATCGGGAACGGCACGGACAGGTTCGCGTCGAGTACGGCCATGTGGAAGCGGTACGTGGGGCCATTCACGTAGTAGTCCGGGGTTGCGCCGAGTGCACCCACACCCTGACGGTATGCGAGACTGCCGTCGAATTGCGACGCGCCGAAGTAATGACGGTTCGTCAGACCGGCTTCGATGAAAGTGTTGTTGCGGTGCTGCTGCCGGATATCGGTATCTTCGATGAAACTCTCGCCAAAACGCTTCGTCAGCCGGAACTGCGCGCCAAGTACGTTGTTCTGGCTGCGCATGAGAACGCGCTGGAGTTTGAAGTCCACCGTCCGCGAGTTGCCGCTCGACACGAACGTCGCGTTGGCGCCCGCGATCTGCTGATAGTACGAGTTCGTATAGGCCGACAGCGTACCGGTCCAGTAGCCCCACGGAGTCGAATAGGAACCGTTCCATCCGTGTGAGCCAAGGCCTTTGTCGCCGAATTCGAGGTCCTGGCTTACGCCCACGTTGAAGATGTCGTTCAGGCCGAGCGGGTTGTCGATGCCGAGACTCAGGTTGCCTTGCAGCCTTCCCGTTGCGCGCTGGCCCGAATTGTCCACCGACGCGACCACGGTCCACGGCTTGGTACGCTTCACATCGAGTACTACGTCGCTTTCGCCGGGGATGTCGGTCGGCACGATCCGCATGGACACGTCCTGACTGCTGACGCGCTTCATCTGTTCAAGTCCCTGTTCGAGGTCGCGTAGATTCAGCACGTTGCCGTCGCGGGTCGGGAATGCGGACTTCCATGTGCCGCGCGTTGCAGGATCGGTAAAGCGAACCTTGCCGATGACGCCCGGCACCAGTGCGAATTTCAGCGTCCCGGTTGAGGGATCCTGTTCGGGCAGCAGTACTCGGGTGGTGATATAGCCGCGGCTCAGGATCATCTATTGCATTCCTTTGGTGAGCGTGTCGAGCGGTGTACAGCATCGGGAACAATGAAATGCGTCCCGCTGAGCGGCGACCGCTGGTCTTATCAGAATCTGCTTCGCCCGTTCCGTTCGCTGTTTCTGCAACAGCTATGAGCATGCCCCGAATTCGGCTGAGCACCAGCCTGAAAATATTCCTGTTCATTTCTTGAACGCACAGCTTTCCTGAATGCGCAGCTTATTTGGTCGCGGAGAAAATTAACTCACTCGCGACAAGGCGTTGGTCAACAACTGTTAGATTCGACGCGATTCGCTACGCTTCAGTGAAATCGAACTCGTCTGATTGTGCGAATCCGAGTGTCTTGCGCCATATTGGCTATGGGTCATGCGTCATCGCGTCGAACAAGTTGCTTTTCCGACAGCCTTTCGCCATGCATGACGTTAGTCATGCTTGGCAAACAGATAAGAATAAAAAGAAAGATCAATCGTTCAAGGAGATCACTTCAACCCCTCGGGAAGAGTGTTCTGGCTGTGAAGCGTGAAAACTGGAATGTATCGAGCTACGTGTACGTTTTGGGAACGCGTGTGGAGCCGACAGAGCGCATGCGAATTGAGCGGGTTCAGCCCGCCGAAGCCTGCCCGGCAAACCGGGGAAACACTCCCCGGTAGCACCACGAAACGCAGGCGAATCCGCACTCGAATGCTGCGCCAGAAGCACGCCCCTTCCCCGCGCAGAGCCAAGGCAAGCTCGCATGGCACGGGGCGAATTGCGGTCTCTGCCTTTCCACTGCCGGCACATACGATCACGCAAGCGGTTTCAGCGGAGCGCCGACGATCTGGTTCTGTTCATTTGAAAGAACTACCATCGCTCGGCACCCTTACCGCAAGCGTGTCCGACTGCCCCGAGAATGTAGCCCGGCACTTTGAATGGCTCACCACTCGCGATCCTTAAGGCCAGCGGCTGACTGAAACGCGCTTCTGGATGTTGCTTTGGCCGCGTTCGAACATGCCGCAAATAAAATCTTCGCACTCTTAGTGTTATCTGGCTCGGCAGCAACTTATTTGCGGAATGCTTGAGCAATCCGCAGAGCGATATCCGATAATGCCGATAACATGGCCTCTCGATTTTCTGCATAAAGCGCGAGATCGTATTCCGGAGTCTTAACACCGTGAAAGACTTGGACGTACGCGTCGCTGCGTTTTTGATGTGGACGCGTCGTCGGCCGGGAAAGGTTCTCCGAGGACTGCTGGCACGAGGGCTGTTGCCATGCCTGGTCGACCCTGCCGTTGATGCATGGCTACTAAAATTGCTGCACCGTGCAATAAAGTTATCAAATGCCGCAGACTTTGTTGTATGCCGATAGACGAAAAAAAAGGCGTCACGTTACCGTGACGCCTTAAAAAGTTCTAGCCATTCCGAGGGCCGTGCTAGAACCTGAGAGACGGTATTCGAAAGATGAGGCGCTGCTGCGAAACCCAAAGCGGACTGATGACCATGGACTGCGAGAATCGACCGCTAAGGTGTCGACAGCTACTGCGCGAACCTGGGTGAATTCAGAATGTGGGAATACAGAGTCTGAAATCGTCTTTCGAAATGAGGTTCCATTTTTTATGGTTATGCTGACTAAGTCAAGCAAAATCTAAAGAGGCTTCGTTCGCATCGGAAAAATATTCCGATACAATGAATCTTCTAATTAAAGATCCATTGAATGCCCTATTTCGGGGCTTCCCAAGGTTCAGTGCGGCACGGTCGCTAGCAAGCTGCCAACGCAGAAATTGAAATTTAGTTCCAAAAATTTACATGACCCGACCCACGTCCTCCAGTGCGACAGCCGACCCGGTCAAAGACAAAGACGGTCCGGGCGATGAGGTCACCGCGCTCGCACGCGGCCTGACCGTGCTGCGCTCGATCGCCGCCGCCGACGCGCCGCTCAGCAATCGCGAACTCACCGAGCTGACCGGCATTCCCAAGCCGACCGTCTCACGCATCACCGCCACGCTGGTCGGCACCGGCTTCCTGTTCCGGCTGCCCGACAGCGAGCGCTTCGTGCTGACCTCGTCGGTGCTGGAACTGAGCAACGGCTTTCTGCGCAACTTCGACATCCGGGCGCGCGCGCGGCCGTTCCTGATCGAACTTGCCGAACGCACCGCGCTGTCCGTGCATCTGGCCGTGCGCGACCGGCTCGAGATGGTGGTGATCGACGCGATCCGGCCGCGCTCGGCGGTGCTGGTGTCGCGTCTCGAGATCGGCTCGCGGATGAATCTGAGCCGCACCGCGGTGGGCCGCGCCTACCTCGCGGCGCTCGCCCAGCCGGAGCGCGACACGCTGCTCGCCGGCCTGCAGGTGGCCGAGGGCGATGACTGGGGCTACATCGGCAGCCGGCTCGAAAGCGCATTGCAAGACACCGTCGAGCGTGGCTTCGCGATCGCCACCGGCGAGTGGTACAACGGCCTGAACGCGATCGCGCTCGGTTTCGTCGGACCATCGGGCGAGCGCTATGCGGTCAATTGCGGCGGCTCGGCGGACCAGTGTCCGCGCGATTGGCTGATCTCGCGCGCCGCGCCGGCGCTGCTCGAATGCATCGGCAAGATCGTGCTCGAGATCGGCGGCACGCCGGGGCGTCGGCTCGACACCTGAGCCGGAACGCGAGGATTCGCCGGCTCGCGCTCGCGGCGGCCGCCCGTCCTCCTGTAACCTTCGTAATCAAAAGAAAAATAGTCGGGTGGACTGTTACAGACCGCGCAACGTAGGATCATGCATTCCTGTCGCGGGGCGCTCGCCCGGCGAGCCCTTCCCGGCATCGAGAACGGCTCGGCAAACCTGTGATGATGCCGCATTGCGTTAACATCTCTGTCCCGCGCCTCGGGTAGCATCGCGCAGAACCAGCGCCGCGCACCCGCTGTCGAAACTGCCTGTCATGCCGCCCCGCGTGCCAATTCGCCGAACTCCCGTAGCGGCGCAAGCGCGCGAACGGCTCACATCAAAGCCAGCCACCTGACCGAACCGATGGACGAACAACAAAAGCATCCGGAATCCCAACGCCCTGCCGCTCCGGCTTCCCAACCGTCGTCCGGCGGCGCCCCGACTGACGCGCCCGGCGTGGTGAAACGTCATCGCGGCCGCAACATCGCACTGACCGTTGCGGCGCTGGTCATTCTCGGCGTCGTGCTGTGGCGCTGGCATCCGTGGGGCGGGCCTGGTGGCGCGAGCGGCGCCGGCGCAGCCAGCGGCGCGTCGGGCGCCCGCGCGCCGGGTGGCCGGGGCGGGCGCGGCGCGGTGGCCAACATGCCGCAGCCGGTCCACGTGGCGGCCGCGAGCCAGGGCGAGATGCCGGTGGTGCTGACCGCGCTCGGCACGGTCACGCCGCTCGCCACCGTCACCGTGCTGCCGCAGTTGAGCGGCGTGCTGCAGGACGTGTATTTCAAGGAAGGCCAGATGGTCAAGAAGGGTGACCTGCTCGCCCAGATCGACCCGCGCCCCTATCAGATCTCGCTGGAAAACGCGCAAGGCGTCCTGGTGCGCGACGAGGCGCTGCTGCAAACCGCCCGCCTCGACCTGAAACGCTATCAGACGCTGCTCGCGCAGGACTCGATCGCAAGCCAGCAGGTCGACACGCAGGCGTCGCTCGTGCGGCAATACGAAGGCACGGTGAAATCCGACAAGGCGAACATCGACAGCTTCAAGCTCGACCTCATCTATACGCGCATCACCGCGCCGGTGTCGGGGCGCGTCGGCTTGCGCCAGGTCGATCCGGGCAATTACGTGACGTCGAGTCTCTCCACGGGCATCGTCGTGATTACGCAATTGCAGCCAATCAGCGTGATCTTCACCACCTCCGAAGACAATCTCCAGCAGGTCATCCAGCACACGCTCAACGGCGAGCAACTGTCGGCCACCGCATATGACCGCAGCAACACCGTGCCGCTCGAAACCGGCTCGCTGAAAACCATGGACAACCAGATCGACACGACCACCGGCACGGTCCGGCTGCGTGCGATCTTCCAGAACGAGAACACGCGCCTGTTCCCGAATCAGTTCGTCAACACGCGCCTTCTCGTCGATACGATCAAGGACGCGGTGATCGTGCCGACCACCGCCGTGCTCAACGGCTCGATGGGCCAGTTCGTGTATGTCGTGAAGGCGGACAACACGGTGACGGTGCGCCCAGTCAAGATCGGCCCCGTCGACGGCGAACGCACCAGCATCAAATCCGGCCTGCAGGTCGGCGAGCGCGTCGTGATCGACGGTTCGGACCGGCTGCGCGAAGGCTCGAAGATCACGATTCCGGCGGAGCGGCCGCGCGCCGCCTCCGGCGCGCATGGTGCGAGCGGCGCGGCTGCGGCATCGGGCGCATCGGGCGCTCACGCGCGTCACGGCCGACACGCATCGCAAGCTTCGTCATAAAGGCACGGCACTTACCGCATGAATCCATCCCGCGCTTTTATTCTGCGTCCCGTCGGCACCGCGCTGCTGATGGCGGCGATCATGCTGGTCGGCCTCGTCGCGCTGCGCTTTTTGCCGCTGTCCGCGCTGCCCGAGGTCGACTATCCGACGATCCAGGTGCAGACTTTCTATCCGGGCGCGAGCCCGGAGGTGATGACGTCGTCGGTGACCGCGCCGCTTGAGCGGCAGTTCGGGCAGATGCCGTCGTTGAACCAGATGTCGTCGCAAAGCTCGGCCGGCTCGTCGATCATCACGCTGCAATTCAGCCTCGATCTGCCGCTCGACATCGCCGAGCAGGAAGTCCAGGCCGCCATCAACGCGGCGGGCAACCTGCTGCCGTCGGACCTGCCCGCGCCGCCGATCTACGCGAAGGTCAACCCGGCCGACGCGCCGATCCTCACGCTCGCAATCACGTCGAAGACGCTGCCGATGACCCAGGTGCAGGACATGGCCGACACGCGTCTCGCGCAGAAAATTTCGCAGGTCGCGGGCGTGGGTCTCGTGAGCCTGTCGGGCGGCCAGCGCCCAGCCGTGCGGATTCAGGCGAACCCGCGCGCGCTCGCCGCGTACGGTCTGAATCTCGACGACCTGCGCACCACCATCTCGAACCTGAACGTCAACACGCCGAAGGGCAACTTCGACGGTCCGACGCGCAACTACACGATCAACTCGAACGACCAGCTGACCGACGCTGAGCAGTACAAGAGCGCCGTGATCGCGTACAAGGACGGCCGCCCGGTGATGCTGACCGACGTCGCGAACATCGTGCAGGGCGCGGAGAATACCAAGCTCGGCGCGTGGGTGGACAACACGCCCGCGATCATTCTGAACGTGCAGCGCCAGCCGGGCGCGAACGTGATTCAGGTGGTGGACAGCATCAAGAAGCTGCTGCCGCAATTGCAGCAGTCGCTGCCCGCCGCGCTCGACGTGCAGATCGTCACCGACCGTACCACCACGATCCGCGCCTCGGTGCGCGACGTGCAGTTCGAACTGGCGATGTCGGTCGTGCTGGTCGTGCTGGTGATGTACCTGTTCCTCGCCAACGTCTACGCGACCATCATCCCGAGTCTGTCGGTGCCGCTGTCGCTGATCGGCACGCTCGCGGTGATGTACCTGTGCGGTTTTTCACTCGATAACCTCTCGCTGATGGCGCTGACCATCGCGACCGGTTTCGTGGTCGACGACGCGATCGTGATGATCGAGAACATCGCGCGCTACGTCGAGGACGGCGAAGCGCCGCTCGAAGCCGCGCTGAAGGGCTCCAAACAGATCGGCTTCACGATCATTTCGCTGACGGTGTCGCTGATCGCCGTGCTGATCCCGCTGCTCTTCATGGGCGACGTGGTGGGCCGGCTGTTCCACGAATTCGCGATCACGCTCGCCGTGACCATCGTGATCTCGGCCATCGTATCGCTCACGCTGGTGCCGATGATGTGCGCGAAGCTGCTGCGCCACACGCCGCCGCATGAGAGCCACCGCTTCGAGGCGAAGGCGCACCGTTTCATCGACTGGGTGATCGCCCGCTACGCGGTCGCGCTCACGTGGGTGTTGAACCGCCAGCGCTCCACGCTGGTCGTCGCGGTGCTCACGCTGGTGCTGACCGCCCTGCTGTACGTGTACATTCCGAAGGGCTTCTTCCCGGTGCAGGACACCGGCGTGATCCAGGCGATCACGCAGGCGCCGCAGTCGGTCTCGTTTGCGTCGATGGCCGAGCGTCAGCAGGAGCTCGCCGCGCAGATCCTGAAGAATCCAGACGTGGACAGCCTCACGTCGTTCATCGGCGTGGACGGCAGCAACATCACGCTGAACAGCGGCCGCATGCTGATCAACCTGAAACCGCGCGACGACCGCAGCCACACCGCGAGCGAAGTGATCCGCCAGTTGCAGAAGGACGTCGCGCATATCGCCGGCGCGACGCTGTTCATGCAGCCGGTGCAAGACCTGACGATCGACTCGACCGTGAGCCCGACGCAGTACCAGTTCATGCTGACCGATCCGAACATCAGCGAATTCACGACCTGGGTGCCGAAGCTCGTCGACCGCCTGAAGCAGGCGCCCGAACTCGCGGACGTGGCGACCGATCTGCAGGACAACGGCCGCTCGGTGTTCATCGAAATCGACCGCGCCACCGCGTCGCGTTTCGGCATCACGCCCGCCACGATCGACAGCGCGCTGTACGACGCGTTCGGCCAGCGCATCATTTCCACCATCTTCACGCAGTCGAATCAGTACCGCGTGATTCTCGAAGCGCAGCCGGAGATGCAGCACTACGTCGAGTCCCTGAACTCGATCTACCTGCCCTCCTCCACTTCCTCGGGCGGCCAGGTGCCGCTCTCCTCCATCGCGAAGTTCATCGAGAAGCCCGCGCCGCTGCTGGTCACGCATCTGAGCCAGTTCCCGGCCACCACGGTGTCGTTCAACCTCGCGCCGGGCTCGTCGCTCGGCGCGGCGGTGAAGGCGATCACCCAGGCCGAGCAGGACGTCGGCCTGCCGGCATCGTTCCAGACGCGCTATCAGGGCGCGGCGCTCGCATTCCAGGCGTCGCTCACGAACGAGCTGTTCCTGATTCTCGCGGCCATCGTCACGATGTACATCGTGCTCGGCGTGCTGTACGAGAGCTTCATCCATCCGATCACGATTCTCTCCACGCTGCCCTCGGCCGGGGTCGGCGCGCTGCTCGCGCTGCTGATCACCGGGCACGATCTGGACATCATCGGCATCATCGGCATCGTGCTGCTGATCGGTATCGTGAAGAAGAACGCGATCATGATGATCGACTTCGCGCTGTATGCGGAGCGCGAGGAAGGCAAGCCGCCGCGCGAAGCGATCTACCAGGCGTGTCTGCTGCGCTTCCGGCCGATCCTGATGACCACGCTCGCCGCGCTGCTCGGCGCGCTGCCGCTGATGCTCGGCACCGGCGCCGGTTCGGAGCTGCGCCGCCCGCTCGGTATCGCGATTGCGGGCGGGTTGATCGTGAGTCAGTTGCTGACGCTGTTCACCACGCCGGTGATCTACCTCGCGTTCGATTCGCTCGCCCGCCGCGCGCGTGAGCGCTTCAATCGCGGTGGGCCGTCCAGCGGCACGACGCCGCCCGCCACCGATGCAGGGAACTGAGCGATGAATCTGTCGCGTCCGTTTATCTCCCGCCCGGTCGCCACCACGCTGCTGGCGATCGGCATCGCGCTGGCCGGTGTGTTCGCGTTCACGAAGCTGCCGGTCGCGCCCCTGCCGCAGGTCGATTTCCCGACCATTTCGATTCAGGCGTCGTTGCCAGGCGCGAGCCCGGAGACCGTGGCCACCAGCGTCGCGAGTCCGCTCGAACGGCATCTCGGCTCGATCGCCGACGTCACCGAAATGACCTCGATGAGCTCGGTGGGCTCGACGCGCATCACGATGCAGTTCGGCCTGAACCGCGACATCGACGGCGCCGCGCGCGACGTGCAGGCCGCCATCAACGCCGCGCGCGCCGATCTGCCGACCAGCCTGCGCAGCAATCCGACGTATCACAAGGTCAACCCCGCCGACGCGCCGATCCTGATTCTGGCGCTCACCTCGAATACGCTGACCGCCGGCCAGTTGTACGACTCGGCGGCCACCGTGCTGCAACAGTCGCTGTCGCAGGTGGAAGGCATCGGCGAAGTGGACGTGAGCGGCTCGGCCAATCCGGCGGTGCGGGTCGAACTGGAGCCGCACGCGCTCGCACATTACGGCATCGGCCTCGAAGACGTGCGCGCGGCGCTCGCCGCGGCCAACGCGAACAGCCCGAAAGGCTCGATCGAGTTCGGCCAGAACCGCGTGCAGATCTACACCAACGACCAGGCCACCAAGGCGGCGCAATACAAGGACCTCGTCATCGCTTATCGCAACGGCGCGGCGGTGAAACTCTCGGACATGGGCGAGGTGGTCGACTCGGTCGAAGACCTGCGCAATCTCGGACTCTTCAACGGCAAGCGCGCGGTGCTGGTGATCCTGTACCGTCAGCCGGGCGCGAACATCATCGAGACCATCGACCGCGTGAAGGCGATGCTGCCGCAACTGCACGCGTCGCTGCCCGCCGACGTCGACATCTCGCCCACCGCCGACCGCTCTCCCACGATCCGCGCGTCGCTGCGCGACACCGAGCGCACGCTGGTGATCGCGGTCGCGCTGGTGGTGATGGTGGTGTTCCTGTTCCTGCGCAACTGGCGCGCCACGCTGATTCCGAGCGTGGCCGTGCCGATCTCGATCATCGGCACGTTCGGCGCGATGTACCTGCTGGGCTTTTCGATCGACAACCTGTCGCTGATGGCGTTGACGATCGCGACCGGCTTCGTGGTCGACGACGCGATCGTGGTGCTGGAGAACATCTCACGGCATATCGAGAACGGCGTGCCGCGCATGAAGGCCGCGTTTCTCGGTGCGCGCGAGGTCGGCTTCACGGTGCTGTCGATCAGCATCTCGCTGGTCGCCGTGTTTCTGCCGATCCTGCTGATGGGCGGCATCGTCGGCCGGCTGTTCCGCGAATTCGCGTTGACGTTGTCGCTCGCGATTGCGATGTCGCTAATCGTCTCGCTCACGCTCACGCCGATGATGTGCTCGCGCCTGCTGCGCGAGAAGCACGAGCAGAAGGAAGAAGGACGCGTCGGGCGCTGGCTCGAACGCGGCTTCACGTCGATGCAGCGCGGCTACGAGCGCACGCTCGGCTGGGCGCTGCTGCATCCGCGCCTGATCGTGACGATCCTGCTGCTGACCATCGGCCTGAACATCTGGCTCTACATCATCGTGCCGAAGGGTTTCTTCCCGCAACAGGACACCGGGCGCATGATCGGCGGCATCCAGGCCGATCAGAGCACGTCGTTCCAGGCGATGAAAGGCAAGTTCTCGCAGATGATGGACATCGTCAGCAAGAACCCGGCGGTGGAAAGCGTGGTCGGTTTCACCGGCGGCCGGCAAACCAACGCGGGCTTCATGTTCGTCTCGCTGAAATCGAAAAGCGAACGCAGCCTGTCCGCCGATCAGGTGATCCAGCAACTGCGCGGCCCGCTCGGCGACGTGGCCGGCGCACGCACCTTCCTGCAGCCGGTGCAGGACATTCGCGTCGGCGGGCGGCAGTCGAACGCGCAGTACCAGTTCACGCTGCTGGCGGACTCCACGCCGGACCTGTACCTGTGGGGGCCGAAGCTCACCGAGGCATTGCAGGCGCGCAAGGAACTCGCCGACGTGAACTCCGATCAGCAGCAGGGTGGCCTCGAAGCGATGGTGACGATCGACCGCGCGACGGCGGCGCGTGTCGGCATCAAGCCGGCGCAGATCGACAACACCTTGTATGACGCGTTCGGCCAGCGCCAGGTGTCGACCATCTACAACCCGCTGAACCAGTATCACGTCGTGATGGAAGTCGCGCCGAGGTACTGGCAGAGCCCGGAGATGCTCAAGCAGATCTACATCAGCACGTCGGGCGGCAGTGCGAGCGGTGCGCAGACCACCAATGCGCCGGCGGGCACGGTCACCTCGGCGGCGGCGGCGGCCGCGGCCACGAGCACGACCACCAGCGCGACGACCGGCGGCACGGCGGGCACGACCGCATCGAGCACCGCGAGCATCGCCGCCGACTCGGCACGCAATCAGGCGATCAACTCGATCGCGGCAAGCGGCAAGTCGAGCGCGTCGTCGGGCGCGGCGGTGTCGACGTCGAAGGAAACCATGGTGCCGTTGTCAGCGATCGCGAGCTTCGGGCCGGGCACCACGCCGCTGTCGGTGAATCACCAGAGCCAGTTCGTGGCTTCGACGATTTCGTTCAATCTGCCGCCGGGCGTGTCGCTCTCGACGGCGACTCAGGTGATCTACGACACGATGGCGGAGATCGGCATGCCGGCGACGATCCACGGCAGCTTCCAGGGCACCGCACAGGCGTTCCAGCAGTCGATGTCCGACCAGCCGATCCTGATTCTGGCCGCGCTCGCGGCGGTGTATATCGTGCTCGGGATGCTGTACGAGAGCTACATCCACCCGCTGACGATTCTATCGACGCTGCCGTCCGCAGGCGTCGGCGCATTGCTCGCGTTGCTGCTGTTCGGTACGGAGTTCAGCATCATCGCGCTGATCGGCGTGATTCTGCTGATCGGCATCGTGAAGAAGAACGCGATCATGATGGTGGACTTCGCGATCGAAGCGTCGCGGCAAGGCATGTCGTCGCGCGACGCGATTTTCCAGGCGTGTCTCCTGCGCTTCCGGCCGATCATGATGACCACCTTCGCGGCGCTGCTCGGCGCGTTGCCGCTCGCGTTCGGCCATGGCGAAGGGGCCGAGCTGCGTGCGCCGCTGGGGATCGCGATCGTCGGCGGCCTGATTGTCAGTCAGATGCTCACGCTCTACACCACGCCGGTCGTGTATCTGTATATGGACCGGTTGCGCGTGCGGTGGGAAGCGAGAAAGGCGCGCAGAACGGGCGTGGCGCCGTCGTCGTCATAATTGAATTGAGCTGCTGCGCCGTGGGTCGTGCCTTCATGCGCACGACCCACGGTGGGCTGCACGATAAAACTCAGAGCTTCTGCTCCACTGCCAGCGAAAAAATCCGCTGCCATTGCCTTGCCTGCTTCTCACCCGACATCGGCACGAGCCATTCGCCGCGCTTCGGGTCCTTGACCTTCACAGCCACCTGCGCTTGCCCTTCGCGGCCCCGCACTTCGGCTCCCAGCAGATCGGCGAAGATGTACGCCCCCCGCTCGTCGCCGACCTGAATCTCGCAGAACCGCTTGGCCGCAGCAAGCCGCACCGAACCCCAGCTTCCTCTGAGCTCGTGCGTCCAGTCGCCATCGCGAACATTCGCAGCGACTTCCTGGCGGCGGCGCCACCAATACACGGCGGCGGCAATCAGCAGCAGCGCGACCAGCACGGCCACACCGACCGCCACGGCGAGCCCGAAGGCCGCCTGCAACGCATAAAACGCCCGCACTGCCCCGTACACCAGCGCGATCAGCGCTATCAACGCAACCACAATCGGCATCGCAAACTCACCCGGCAAAAAAATCCAGCCTAGCACAAGCGATGCGGGTTTCTCAGCGCAAAGCACCGTTGCGAATAACGCGCCTCCCGCGAGCAAACCGGCGCAGAGGGCGGCTGACCGGCTGGCGGATCGACTGCCGGATTGCCCACCGACTGGCGCCGATCGCCCCTTATTGCTTATGCGCCTGCGCCCAGTCCTTCACCGCCTTCAGCGTATTCTCGACGTGCTTCTCCGGCGACAGGCTCGTGTACTCATAGATGATCTTGCCGTCGGGCGCGATCACATACGACACGCGATTGGCCATCGAGCTATGCATCGGCATGCCGGCGTCATAGGCGCCGATCACTTTCGAATCGGCGTCCGCCGCAACCGGGAATTTGCTGCGGCATTCGCTCACCGAAAACTTCGTCAACGTGTCGATGTTGTCGTGCGACACGCCGATCACCGTCGCGCCGTATTTCTTGTACTCGTCGACGGCGTCGGCGAACTCGTGCGCCTCGATGGTGCAGCCCTTGGTAAAGGCAGCCGGGTAGAAGTACAGCACCACCGGCCCTTTCTTCAACTCGTCGGCAAGCGAATAAGTGTAGGTCTTGCCGCCCAGCGACGCCTCCGTGGTGAACGGCGGCGCCGTGTCGCCAGGCTTGAGCGTCGCCGAGGCGCTCAACGAATACATGGCGAACCCGGCCGACATGACGGCGGCCAGCGCCATCGATACGAATGTCCTCTTCATCTGCTCCTCCAGGCGTGACTGCACGCGTCGTTCAATGAGTCGAAATGAGTCTGATGAGCCGGGGCCGCGTTTTCGACGCAACCCCACCCCCTTCGCACTCCATTGGAACACGTACGCATGGAGTCCGTCATGCCGCGCGACAGACACACGCGCGGCGCACCGCGCCCGGCCGTCTCAGGTGGACCCTTCCGCGACGTGCGCGCCGAACCACGCCGCCGCCGACAGATTCAACTCCGACAGCACGTCGGGCGTCAGCGTCGCGAAACCGGCCGGCGCATCGGGCGCGGCCGCAATCGACGCGGCATCGCCGCCCTCGCCCGCCACTTCGGCGATCCGCAGCAACACGCCGAGCTCGCCGGCGCCCGACACGATCGCTTCGCGAATTTGCGGCGCGAGACCGAGTTTCTCCAGCACCGTGCGCGGCGAGCTGCCGACCACCACGTGGACCAGAGAAAAAATACCGGTCATGAACGCGGCATCGGCAAAATCGTCGTCGGATGGACGCAGCCAGTTCGCGGCCAGCTCCATGAAACGCGAGCGGGTACCGGCCAGTTGCACCAGCGGATCGGCGCGCCAGGACAGATCGCCGCTGTCCGCGTACAGCAGCAGTTGGGCCCAGCGCGCAATCTGCCGCGTACCGGTGGCGATGATCGCCTCGCGCAGCGACGCAATGTTGCGCCCCAGCCCGAACGCGCTCGAATTGACGAGCCGCAGCAGTTGCATCACCACGCTCGGATTCAGCTTGAGTTCGGCCTCGAGTTCGAAGATGCCGGCATCGCACGAGAGCAGCGCGAGCAGCCGCAACAGGCCGGGGCGCAGCGAGCGGCTGCGCGGCGCGGCCAGCACCTGCGGCCGCGCGAAGAAGTAGCCCTGGAACAGATCGAAGCCGAGCTCGCGCGCAAGCGCGAAGTCCTCGCGCGTCTCGACCTTCTCCGCGAGCAGCGTCTTGCCGTGGCCGCGCACGGCGGCGGCCAGCTCGGGGAGCACGGCGCGCCGGGTCTCGAGAAAGTCGATCTTGACGATGTCGGTGTACGGCAACACGCCGATCAGCTCGTCCGACAGCTCGCTGACGTCGTCGAGCGCCACCTGAAAGCCGGCGCGGCGCAACTCGCTGAGCCGGCGCGTCAGCGGCGCGTCGAACGTGACGGTTTCGAGGATCTCGAGCACGAAGCGCTCGGGCGGCATCAGATGGACGATGTCGTTGAACAGCAGCGTACGGTCGATGTTGACGAAGCCGCGGTGCGGCCCGAGCACCGCCGGCACGCCGATCCCGCCGAGCGTGTGCGCGACCACCTGGGCGGTGGCCTGCGCGTCGTCGCCGACTTCGGCGTAGTTGTGTGCGCCGCTGCGAAACAGCAGCTCGTACGCGTTGAGCGCACCGGCGCGATCGAGGATCGGCTGGCGGCCCAGGTAGACAAACTGCGCGGCGCGGCCTGGCTGCGTCGCGTCGGCGAATGCGTCACGCACCTCGATGCGCCGGACAGGCGTCGCAGCAGTATGACGTTCGGACATGGATCATCGGTGCAAGTATTCGGAAAGGCTAGGCAGCAGCGACGTCACGGCCGGCACTGCACAACGGGGGTTTGTTCTGTTAACGGACGGCAAGCGGCGCCACTTTAACCGAATCGGGGCAAGACCGTCGCCAGTGCGTCCGCGCGCACTCTTACCAGATGTTTTTTGCGTCAGCCGCTAAAGATTCTCCGGAGCGGGTCGTTATCTCGTTCTGATGGGGCGGCCTGATACCTCTCGACCGCCCGAAACCGCGGAACAACGCGCCGCCCCGCCTGCCAGACGAACACAGGTTGCCAGCGACAAACATGGAAGCGAACAGGATCATCGCGCCCCGCCGGGGCTCCTTGCGCACGGTCATCGACCGGCTTCGCGCGTTCGGCCGCCGCGCGGACGGCGCGCCGAAGCGCGGCGCGAGCCGCGCCGCGCAACTGGAACAGGTGGTCGGCGCCGTCGATCTGCTCGCGCACGTCGACGATGCGCAGCGCTTCCTCTACGTATCCGACGCCAGCCTGCGCTTCATCGGCTATCACCGCGAATATCTGGAAACCATCACGCTGCACGAACTCGTCGCACCGGCGGACGTGCCGCGCCTCGACGCGCTGCTGACGCGCGCCGCGACCTCCGGCAACGTCGAGAAAGCGACCCTGAGCCTGATCAAATCGCTGACCTATCCGATCACCGTCGAACTGCGCGTGGTGCGCAGCAGCCACGACGGCATCGACGGCTACGCAATCGCCGGCTTCGACGTGTCGGCCTGGCGCGCCACCGAGGAACGTCTGACCCAGGCGCTGCATCTGGACCGCCTGACCAATCTGGCCAACCAGTCGGCGCTGCTGCCCGCGCTGCTCGACGCGCAACATGAGGCCGACGCGCACGGCACGCCGGTCGCGCTGCTGCTGCTCGACATCGACGACTATCAGCGCGTGAACCGCGCGCTCGGCTACGACGCCGGCGACGAGATGCTGCGCGACACGTCGCGGCGTCTCATGAACATGACGAGCCCGAGCGAGACCGTGGCGCGCGTCGCGAGCGACGAGTTCGCGATTCTCGTGAAGCCCGCCGCCAGCCGCACCGACGCGGCCGCCGCCGCCGAGGCGCTGGCGCGGCGCCTGTTGACCGCGATCCAGCAGCCCTATGTGTTCAAGGGCCAGCAGGTGCATCTGTCGGCGAGCATCGGCATTGCACTCTATCCCGACGTGCGCCACGCCAACGACACCGCCGCCCACGACACCCACCTGCTGCGCTGGGCCGACCACGCGCTGCTGCAAGCCAAGGCGGCCGGCGGCAACACGCTCGCGTTCTACGTGCCCGACGACAACCCCGCCGACGCCGAACGCCTGAAGCTCGAAGCCGATCTCTACGACGGCGTGCGCAACGGCGAGTTCTCGCTGCACTTCCAGCCGATCACGAGCAGCCGCACGCACGGTGTGGTCGGCGTCGAGGCGCTGATCCGCTGGTCGCATCCGGTGCATGGCCTCGTGCCGCCGTCGATGTTCATTCCGCTCGCGGAGTCGATCGGGCTCATCAACTTCCTCGGCAACTGGGTGCTGAAGGTCGCGTGCATGCAGCTGATCCAGTGGGACGCCCAAGGCATCTCGCTGCAATACGTGGCCGTGAACGTGTCGCCGACGCAGTTCCGCGACCCGCGCTTCAAGGATTCCGTGCGCGAGGCGATCGAGCTGACCGGCATCGATCCGCGCCGCGTCGTGTTCGAGATTACCGAGAGCCTGCTGATGCACGACCCGGCCCACGCGACGGGTCTGCTCGAAGAACTGACGGCGATGGGCATCCGCTTCGCCGTCGACGATTTCGGCACCGGCTATTCGAGTCTCGCGTATCTGCAACGGTTTCCGCTCGCCAAACTCAAGATCGACCGGAGTTTTGTCGAGAATCTGCTAACCTCGCGAAACGATCAGGCAATCGTTAGCGCGGTCGTCGGGCTGGCCCAGACGCTCGATCTCGAACTGGTTGCCGAAGGCGTCGAAACGGAAGCGCAACGCACGCTGCTCACGGAGATGGGCTGCGATCACATTCAGGGCTGGCTCGTCTGCAAGGCGTTGCCCTCCGACGAACTCGCGCAGCGTTTCGAAATGCGCACGCTTCACCTGCACACCGCCTAGCCATGCAGGCGCGGCGCATACGCGGTGGAACAAGCCGGCCCGAGGCCGGCGTGGCACTCATTGGAACATGTATGGTTTTTGCGGGACTCACATGGTAAAGGCGACGGTGCTCGACCGGCTCTGGACGCGAATGAGCGAGCGCGGCGATTTCCCCATGCTGTCGCAGTCGCTGCGTACCACCATGGCGGCAATGAACAACGACGACCTCGATTTCACGGGTCTCGTGCAGGTGGTGCTGTCGGATTTTGCGTTGACGCAAAAGGTGCTGCGCCTGGCCAACTCGGCGATGTACATGGCGTTCGGCGGCAACATCACGACCGTGTCGCGCGCGCTGATGGTGCTCGGCATGGACGCGGTCGGCCATCTCGTCGTGGGCTTGAAGATCGTCGATCACTTTCATCACAGCGCGCCGCGCCGCATCGACGCGAAGCTCGAATTGAACCGCACGCTGCTGTCGGGCTGCGTCGCGCGCAAGCTGACCGAGCGCGGCGACCTGCGCGCCGGCGAGGAAGCCGTGGTCTGCACGCTGATGCGGCAAATCGGCAAGCTGCTGGTGGTGTTCTATCTGGACGCCGAGTGGGATCAGATTCGCCGTCATATCGACGACGGCACGCTCGAAGCCGATGCGTGCGTGCTGGTGCTCGGCGTGACCTTCGACGAGATCGGCGCGGAAGCCGCGGTGCGCTGGCGTCTGCCCGACATGATCCGCTCGGGCATGGGCGAGTTCGATCCGCAGGACGTCGAGCAGCCGCGCCAGGTGCAGTGGCTGCGCGCCATCACCAACTATTCGACCGCGGTCGCCGACGTGCTCACCCAGCAGAACATGCCGGACTGGGAGCGCGAGGCGCGCATCGCCGAACTGGCGCAGGAATATAGCGGCGCGCTGAATACGGACCCCGACGTGCTGCTCCAGATGAGCGTCGCGCTCGCCCGCGAAGAAGGCGGCGACGGCGTGATGGCCGAGATCGTCGAGCTACGCGCCAACGCGGATGCGATCGCGCGCGAGGCGCTCAGCCCCGAGGCGCGCATCGCGGTGGGCGTCAAGGATCTGCGCGAGCTGCCCGCCGGCAGCCCGCTCGGGCCGGCCCTCGCGATGGCGTCGGAAACCGTGCTGGCCGGCCTCGGTTTCGCGCGCACGGTGGTGTTCGTCAAGCACAGCAACGGCACCTTCAAGGCGCGCCTCGGCCTCGGTCCGAAGATCGACGCGGCGCTGCCGAAGCTGACCTTCAACACCGCGTTCGAGCCCGACGTGTTTCATCTCGCGATTGCGAACTCGGTCGGTATCTTCATCGAGAATGCGCGCGATCCGAAAATGGTCGCGCGATTACCGGAATGGTTCCGCCGATCGTTCGACGACACCCGCGCCTTCGTGCTGCTGCCGGTCGTCGACGAAAGCGATCAGACGGTGGCGCTGTTATACGGCGACTGGTCGCATACGCAGGAGCCGCGCCGCATCTCGCAGAAGGAGATGAGCGTGTTGAACGAGCTGGCGAAGGAGTTAGGCCGTTTTTTCGGCCTGGGGCAGATGCGGGAAATGGAGATGATGTGAAGACGTGGCGCGATCGTTGATCGCGGCGTTTCACTCTCGACGGTTCTGTATTTGCCCTGCTTCAACGTTGTTCGTGCGAAACCGATTCGCGGCTTGCCAAGGCCTGCGCGGGCGCCAGTTACGCGTAACGTGCACTGCACCGGCGGCTTCGATCCTGGTCTCGACCCGAGGCTTACCGCTGCACCGGCTTCGCCCTCAATCCTCGATCCTTTCCAACCCTTGCGCGCTGCGATCCGCGACGCCGGCCCACGCGCCGGCCGCGAGTCCCATCTGCGCGGCCTCCTCCACCGTCAGCGGCGGCAAGTGTTCGCACAGCGCGGCCGCCCGCTCCCACTCGCCGCGCTCCAGCGCCTCGACGGTGCTTAGCAAGCCACCCAGCACGCCCTCGCGACGCAGTATCGCCGCCTGGATCGGACGCGACAGCGTCAGCACGTTCAACGTGCTTTCGAGCGAGCCGCCGAATACCGCGTCGACGAATGAGAACACGCCGGTCAGAAACGCCGCGTCGGCTTCGTCGCGCCCGGCTTCGGGCAGGCGCTCGATCGCCAGTTCCATGAAGCGCGCGCGGGTCGCCGCGAGTTGCAGCAGCGGATCGTCCTCGAGCGCGACCTTGCGGCCGTCGGCATAGAGCAGCAACTGCGTCCATCGAGCGATGCGGTCGGTGCCGGTCGCGTTGATCGCATCGCGCAGCGTCGTCACCTTGTGACCGACGGCGAGCCCGCTCGAATTCGCCAGCTTCATCAGGTGCATCACCAGCACAGGATTGAGCTTCAGTTCGGCTTCGAGTTGCGCGACGGTCGGGTCGCCCGCCAGCAATTGCAGCAGATTCAGCAGCGCATGGCGCGGCGCACTGACGCGCCGCGTCGCCGAGCTTTGCCCACGTGCGAAGAAATAGCCCTGAAAGCGGTCGAAGCCAAGCCCATGCATCGCTTCGAAGTCGGCCTGGGCGTCGATCCCGCAAGCGAGCAGCAGCTTGCCCGCCGACTTCAGCACGCTCGCGAGCTTGGGCAGCAGCGCACGCGGCGCGCGCGCGACGTCGATCTTGACCACGTCGACGTAAGGCAGCAGTTTGGCGAAGGTCTCGTTGGGCTGCGTCACCTCGTCGAGCACGAAGCGATAGCGCCGCGTATGCAATTGCACGAGCCTTGCGATCAGCGCGTCGTCCACCGCGAGCGCGGGCGACAGTTCGAGCATGAAGCGCTCGGCGGGCAGCCGCAGAATGGAATCGTCGAGCAGCATCTCGCGGCTGACGTCGACATAGGCCGGATGTCCAGTGAGCGCACCGCGCACGTCGCTCTGCAGCAGACCGTGGACGACGGCGCGCGCCACGCGTTGCGCCGTCGTCGGCGGGCGGCCCGGCAACGCATCGGGGTTGGCTTCGTGGCTGGCTTGCGCCTCAGGCGCTTCGTCCACCGGCAACGTCGGCGCCCGCACCTTGATCTCGTAGCCGCACAGCATGCCGTCCCGCGTGAGAATCGGCTGGCGGGCGAAGCTGGCAAGCAGAGGCGCTTCGTCGGTCGCGCCGGTCTGGCTCAGAGTCTCGATGGCGATGGTGGTCATGGCGGTCCCCGCACAGCGCCTTCGGCGCTTCCCGTTGTATTTTGGTTTTAGCCGCGCCGTAGCGCGTGTTCGTCGAGCCGCTCGAAAGCCGTGGCGCCGACGATGTCCGGCCGATTTTAGCGCAGGCCGTCAGCCCCCGACATGTCAACGACGCAATATCTCGAAATAATTGACGAACGGTCGGCGGGGATGCCGGTCAAGGAATCGACGATACTCTGGTGCAGTGCAAAAGCGTTCCAACCGCCTTTAACCAGCAAGGAAAAACATGGACGTCAAAAGCGTGCTGTCAAATGCCTTCGCGATGCCGATTACGAGCCCGGCATTCCCGATGGGTCCGTACCGGTTCATCGACCGCGAATTCCTTATCATCACTTACCGCACCGACCCCGACAAACTGCGCGCCGTGGTGCCGGAGCCGCTCGAGATCGGCGAACCGCTGGTGCATTACGAGTTCATCCGCATGCCGGACTCGACCGGTTTCGGCGATTACACGGAAAGCGGCCAGGTGATTCCGGTGTCGCTCAACGGCGTCGCGGGCGGCTACACGCTGGCGATGTATCTGGACGATCACCCGCCCATCGCCGGCGGCCGCGAATTGTGGGGCTTTCCGAAGAAGCTCGCGAACCCGGTGCTGGCGGTCCACACCGACACCCTGGTCGGAGCGCTCGATTACGGTCCGGTGCGCATCGCCACCGGCACGATGGGCTACAAGCACCGGCAGCTCGATCTCGCGCAGCAGAAGAAACGCCTCGAAGCGCCGAACTTCCTGCTCAAGGTGATTCCGCACGTGGACGGCACGCCGCGCATCTGCGAGCTGGTGCGCTACTACCTGCAGGATATCGATCTGAAAGGCGCCTGGACCGGGCCGGCCGCGCTCGAACTGGCGCCGCATGCGCTCGCGCCGGTCGCCGAGTTGCCGGTGCTCGAAATCGTCGAGGCGCGCCATCTGGTCGCCGATCTGACGCTCGGGCTCGGCGAAGTGGTGTTCGACTATCTCGATCAGCCTGAGGCAAACGTGCGCTGAGCGGCGGTGGCGGCAAGCATGGGCTGATACGGGTGCCTTCGTTTGCCGCAGGCCAAATGCAGACGGCCGCGATAGCGGCCGTTTGCATCGACGGTTTCGTCGCGCCAGGCGCCAGGTGCGAGGCACGAGGCGCGACGCATCACTCGCCGCGTGTTACCGCAGCACAACCTTGACGTCGAAGTACTTCGCGGCGAGGCGGTCGATCGTACCGTCCGCTTTCAGGTCCTTCAGCGCCTGGTTCAGTGCATCCTTGAGCGCGGTGTCACCCTTGCGGATGCCGTAGCCCACACCCGCGCCGAGCAGCTTCTCGTCGGTGACGGCTGGACCCGCGAATTCGAAGCCCGCGCCTTGCGGCTTCTTCAGAAAGCCCTTCGAGGCCGCTTCCGCGTCCTGGAACGACGCATCGAGACGGCCCGATGCGAGGTCGGCGTAGATCTGGTCCTGCGTCTGATACGGTACGACGTCGACGCCCGCCGGCGCCCAGCGTGCCTTCGCGTAGGTTTCCTGGATCGTGCCCTGCAGCACGCCGACGTGCTTGCCCTTCAGCGATGCCGGCGTCGGCAGCAGGCCGCTGCCCTTCTTCGCGATCATCTGGTTCGGGATCGTGTAGATCGGGTCGGTGAACTCGACCGCCTGACGGCGCTGCTCGGTGATCGTCATGTCCGAGTTGATCGCGTTGAACTTGCGCGCCTGCAGGGCCGGGATCAGGCCGTCGAACGAATTCTCGACCCACACGCATTTAGCTTTCAGCTTCGCGCACACGGCATTGCCGACGTCGATGTCGAACCCTTGCAACTCGCCCGACGGCGACTTCGATTCGAACGGCGCATACGACGCCTCGACGCCGAAACGCACTTCCTTGATCTCCGCGGCCGAGGCGGCGCCTGCCGTTACCGTCGCCGTCGCGAACAGCGCGAGCGCAGCCATGTTTCGCCAATTCATCTTCATTACGGGGTGTTCCTCTACGGTATTGAATAAAACGGAGCCAGATCAGGGCGGCGAGGCTTGCTGCGCCGGAATGCGATCCAGACTCGTGCGGCCGGCGTGGTGCAGTGCACCAGCCGCGACGCCGGGATTGTACAGGGTTCCGGGACGACCTACCCCGCCTGTCTAGACAAGTTGCGCCAGCGTCTGCTCCGTGGTCTCGACCACGAGCAGACCCGCGCGCAAGCCGGGCTTGACCGTCGCGTTCGGAAACACGATGCGCTCTTCGTCGTGGCGCACGGTATAGCGATAGTCGCCGTCGCGCGCGAGCAAGGTGTCTTTCGCGAACGGCGTGAAATTCGCGACGTCCGCCGCGAACAGCAATTCGAACGCTTCGCTTTGCTTGGTGAGCTGATCGATTACGGTGAACACGCGCGGCAGCGCGGCGTCGGCCCCGCCCTCGCCCTCGCCCTGCGTGCCGGCCAGCAGACGACGCAACGCGAGATCGGCGCCCGCGAAGCGCGTCAGATCGTTCTCGCCGAACGGGCGCACCTTGCCCAGTTCCAGCGTGCAGGCATCGGCGGCGCAAGCGTGCGCCGTGAAGTGCGAATACGTGGTGCCCCTGGTCGTGTGCAACAGCACCGCGCTGATGCGCGCCTGCCCGAGCCACTCGAACATCGCGCGCGAAAACGGCTTGCCGGTATGCGGCAACAGCGCGAACTGTTCGAACGCGGACGCGCGGATCGCCGTGTGCATGTCGATATGCCAGCGTGCGCCGGGCGCATCCGGCGCCGCCGCGAAGAACTGCACCGCCGCCTGTTCCAGCGCCGCGGCGCGCGGCGCTTCGTGGCTTTCCGGCACCTGCAGATGACGGCCGCTGAAGAGGCGGTTCAGATCGTCGTCGCGATAGCGAACGGCGTCGCGCATCGCGTCGACGTTGCCGAGAATCACCATCAGGCGGCACGTCAGCGCGGCGCTGCCGTGCGCGATATCGCGCACGAGAAACGCCAGCAATTCGATCGGCGCGGTTTCGTCGCCGTGTACGCCGGCCGAGACCAGCACGCTGCGCATGCCGGGCCGAAGCGCGGCGGGCTCCAGCACGAGCACGCCGTCGTCGAGCCACGACCAGCGCACGCCGTTTGCGCACACGCCCTGCGTTTCGTTTGCGGCAGGACGCGCGCCCGCCAGCGTATAGGCGAGGAAATCGTCGAGCATCAACGGACCCGGCATGGCGTGCTCAGCGCTGGAAGTCATACAGCGAACCGAGGCCGAGAATCTGCGTCAGTTCGTCGAGCGCGGTGCGCGACTCGCGCAGCAGTTGCGGATCGCTCAGATCGGCCGGTGCGAGACGGTCGCGATAATGCTTTTCGATCCACGTATCCAGACGGCCGAACAGCTTGTCGTCGATCCACACGCCCGGCGCGACCGCGGCGCGTTCGGCGTCGTCGAGCACCACGCGCAGACGCAGACACGCGGGGCCGCCGCCGTTCTTCATGCTCTCGCGCAGATCGAACACCAGCACGTCGTCGATCGGACCCGCATGCGAACCCAGTTCGTCGAGGTAGGCCGCGACGCGCGGATTTTCGCGGCATTCCTGCGGCACCACCAGCACCTGCCTGCCGTCCGGGCGCGTCAGCAACTGGCTGTTGAACAGATACGACGTGACGGCGTCGGCCACGCTCACCTGCGCATCCGGCACTTCGATCACGTCAAAGCCCGCGTTCATCCCCGCGAGTTTGGTGCGCAGTTCGTCGTACACGGCGTTCTGTTCGACGAACGCGAGTTGATGGCAGAACAGCGTGTTGCGATTGCCGACTGCGATCACGTCGTTGTGGAACACGCCCGCGTCGATCACGTCGGGGTTCTGCTGCGCGAACACCGTGGCCGCATCCGCCAGCCCATGACGATGCGCGACCGCGCGGCTCGCCTCGAAGGTCTGACGCGCGGGAAAGCGTTTCGGCTCCGGCCCGCGACGATATTCGCTGCGGCCATACACGAAGAACTCGACGCCGCGTGCCGCATAGTCCGCGCAAAAACGCGTGTGATTCGCCGCGCCTTCGTCGCCGAGCGCGGGCGTGCCGGGCAGCGCCTCGTGCACCACGAAGCGATCGTTATCGGCGAATATCGCGCTCAAGGTGCGGCGCGTCGAGGCATGCTCGATCGCGCGATGCAGTTTGCTGCACAGATTGGCCGGCGTGAAATGCACGCGGCCGTCGTGGGTGTCGGCGGACGGGCTCACGGTGGCCGCGTTGGCCGTCCACATCGCCGAGGCCGAACTCGCGGCGGCGAGCAACTCTGGCGCGTCTTTCGCGACGCGCGCGATCACCGTCGCTTCGTCGCCGGAGAAGCCGAGTTCGCGCAACAGGCGCATCGACGGACGTTCCTGCGGCGGCAGCACGCCCTGGTGAAAGCCGAGGTCGGCCAGCTGCTTCATCTTGCGCAGACCCTGGCGCGCGGCCGCCTTCGGATTCGCGATCGACTTCTCGTTGTTCTGCGACGCGACGTTGCCGAACGAGAGCCCCGCGTAGTTGTGGGTCGGGCCGACCAGGCCGTCGAAATTGGCTTCAGTGGCTTGCATCGTCGATCCTTAGAATTGAAGGCCCGGCGAGACGCTCGCGGGCATTTGCAGTTGCGCGCTTTCGACGGACGCCATCGGGTACGCGCAGTAGTCGGCGGCATAGAACGCACTCGGCCGGTGATTGCCCGAGCGGCCCGGGCCGCCGAACGGTGCACCCGACGACGCGCCATTGGTCGGCCGGTTCCAGTTGACGATGCCCGCGCGGATGGTGCGCTGGAAATGCGTCCACAGCGCTTCGTCGTCGGCGAGCAGGCCCGCGGAGAGGCCGAACTCGGTGTCGTTGGCTTTGTCCAGCGCTTCGTCGAAACCGCTGTAGCGGACGATCTGCGCGAGCGGGCCGAAGTGCTCCTCGTCGGGCAGATCCTTCACGTTCGTCACGTCGAGAATCGCCGGCGTGACGAAGCCGAGTTGCGGATCGCGCTGCGCCATTTTCAGCAGCGCTTGAGCGCCATCGGCGAGCAGTCGCTCCTGCGCCGCCACGAGCCGCGACGCCGCGCGCGCCGAGATCACCGCGCCCATGAACGGCTGCGGATCGGCGTTATATTCACCGACGCTGATGCGCGAGGTGACATCCACGAGGCGTTCGACGAAGCGCTCGCCGAACGCGTCGTCCGGCACGAAGATACGGCGCGCGCACGTGCAGCGCTGCCCCGCCGACAGAAACGCCGATTGAATCGTGTGATGCACGGCGGCGTCGAGATCGGCCACCGGGCCGATCACGAGCGGATTGTTGCCGCCCATCTCCAGCGCCAGCACGATCTCCGGCCGGCCGCCGAACTGTTTGTGCAGCAATGTTCCGGTATCCGAACTACCGGTGAAGAAGAGCCCGTCGATCTGCCGGTGATTCGCGAGCGCAATGCCGGTGTCCTTCTCGCCCTGCACGAGATTCAGCACGCCGGCGGGCAAGCCCGCGTCGCGCCAGGTCTGCACGGTGAGCGCGGCCACGCCGGGCGCGAGTTCGGACGGCTTGAACACGACCGCGTTGCCCGCGATCAGCGCCGGCACGATATGCCCGTTCGGCAAGTGGCCCGGAAAGTTATACGGCCCGAACACGGCCACCACGCCATGCGGGCGATGCCGCAACACGGCCGCGCCGTCGGCCATCGCCGAGCGCTTCTCGCCGGTACGCTCGCTGTACGACTGAATCGAGATCTCGACCTTCGCGGCCATCGACGCCGCTTCGGTGCGCGCTTCCCACAGCGGCTTGCCGGTTTCGCGGCCGATCGCTTCGGCAAGCGCTTCCTTGCGTTCGGTCACGAGCGCGGCGAAGCGGCGCACCACACCGCAACGTTCGTCGAGGCTCAACGCCGACCACGCCGCGAAGCCGCGGCGCGCGCTGCGCACGGCCCGATCGACGTCGTCCGCCGATGCGCTGTTGCCTTCCCACACCGTCGCGCCCGTACCCGGGTTGCGCGACGCGAATGCGGGTCCAGTGCCGGCGGCCCATTCGCCGTCGATGAAAAGCTCGCTCATGATCATCCTTGTTTGTGTTTCTGCGGCAGCACCCTCACCAGGTCGCCGGCCTTGACGTCGAGCGCGGCGGCCTCTGTCGCGCTCAGTCGGAACACGCCGTCCTGCGGCACGCCCGCCACCACGCCGACACGAAAATCGCCCAGCGAGGTATTCGACACCATCGATTTCGGCCCATCCTGCGGCGCGTGCGCGGGCGCATCGGCGATCTCGGCCGGCACCAGCACGCTCTCGCGCACCGTGCGCAAGTCGGCGATGTGGCATTCGAGCACCGGACCCGCGTCGAAGATATCGACGTGATTCTCGTAACGCAGGCCTTCCGCTTCGAGCATGCGTCGCGCGGGAATCGTGTCGCTATGCGTGAGGCCGACGCATTGCTGCGCCTCCTGCGGCAACAGTTCGACATACACCGGATAGCGCGGCATCAGCTCGGCGAGAAACGCCTTGCGGCCATGCGAGCTCAGATAATCCGCCGCGTTGAAATCGATCTGATAGAAATGCGAGCCGACCGCGCGCCAGAACGGCGAGGTGCCTTCCGCGTCGAAGTGGCCGCGCAGTTCCGCGCACAGACGCTGCGGAAAACGCTCGCGAAACTGCGCGAGAAACATGAAGCGCGAGCGCGACAGCAGGCCGCCCACCCCGCTCGTGCGATAGCGCGGACTCAGGAACAGCGAACACACTTCCGCATAACCGGTCAGGTCGTGCGAGATGTTCAGCGCGCTCATGCGCGTCCAGATGCCGAGGTCCTGGCTCGCGTGCACCACCGTGCTCACGCGATAGTTGTAGAACGGCTGCTGCAGGCCGACCGCCGTTTCGATACCGCAGACACCCGCCACGTCGCCGGTGTCCGTATCTTCCATCACGAAGAAGTAGCCGGCCTCGTGCGGCTCGGCCTTGTCTTCCATCGTGCGGCGCGCACGTTCGACACGCGCCGCCAGCGCATCGCGGTCGGGCTTGAACGTGGTGAGGCCGGGGCCGGTTTCCTGCGCGAGCCGCATCAGCGCGTCCACATCGCCTCGTTGCACAACGCGAACGACGATCATTGCGCCTCTCCCGAATGTTCATCCTGATGCGGCGCATGCAGTGGCACGCAACGCACCGCATCGCCCTCCTGCACGCCGAGCGCCGCGCGCGCCGCATGCGACAACGGCGCACCCGCGTCCTTGCCCGCGGCCAGTTCGCCGAGCACGCAGCGGAATTCGCCGTCGGCGCCGTTATGCGCGATCAAATACGTCGCAGCGTTCGGCGCGGCGGCAGCCGACTCGTGGACCACCCGCGTCTCATTGCGCGTCACGCTGACGCTGCGATCCACCTGCGCGGTCAACACCGGCCCCGCGTCGAAAATGTCGATGAAGCGGTCCGTCTCGAAGCCCTCTTCCTGGTGAATCTCATACGCGAGCAAGGCCTTCGAATCCGGCTCGCCGAGCACGCGCTGCGCCGCTGCCGGCAGCAGGGGCACGTACACGGGATAAGTCGGCATCACTTCGGCGATAAAAGTGCGGCTGCGGCCACCCGATTCAATTTCGATGTCGGCGAAATCGCGGCCGAAGAACTTGCGCCCCACCGCTTCCCAGAACGGCGACACGCCGTTCTCGTCGGTGACGCCGAGCAGCAGCGAGAACACCTCGGGCGTGAAGCGCCGGCGATTGGCCGCGATGTACATCATCCGCGCGCGCGACATCAGATGCGCGGCGGGCTCGCCGCGCAGCGACGGGTCGATGTAATAGCCCGCAAGCCGGCTCTTGCCGGTCAGTTCATGCGACATGGTCAGCGCGTGAATCTTGCGGTTCACGTGCAGCTCGCGCGACGCATGAATCAGCGCGTCGTTGCGAAACGCGTAGAACGGGTCCGAATAACCGGCCGCGGCCACGATGCTCGCAGTGCCCATCAGCTTGCCGCTTTCGCTGTCTTCGAGCACGAACAGATAGAACTCCTCGCCCGGAAAATCGACATGCGCGCGAAACGAGTCTTCCGACAAGGCGACGCGCGCTTCGAGCGCGCGCCGGTCGTGCGGCAACGAATGCAGCACCGGTTGCGCGGTGCGCGCCATATGTTCGAGCGCGTCGAGATCGGCCAGGCGGCCTGGACGTACGAAGAGCATCATCGATCCTGTTGAATGTGACGCATGGTGCGGTGCTTGAGCCGGATCATCAGCGCGCTGGCGTGAATCAACGCGCCGCCGCTTGCGCGTTCGCGCCGACGATTTCGCCGAAGGCCTTCGTCAGGCGTTCGAAGCCTTCGCTCATGTCCTCGAGCGGCATGATCAGCGACGGCACGAAACGCAGCACGTCGGGACCGGCCATCAGCATGATCACGCCGTGCTGGCCGGCTGCCGTGACGAAGTCTTTCGCGCGGCCCTTGAACGCGTCGGTCAGTTCCGCGCCGATCAGCAGGCCCTTGCCGCGCACTTCCGTGAAGAGGCCAAAGCGCTCGTGCATTTTCGCGAGGTGGCCCTTCAGCGCTTCGCCGCGCGCACGCACGCCTTCGAGCAGCTTCGGATCGCTGACCAGCTCGACCACTTTCTCGGCGATCGCCGAGCCGAGCGGATTGCCGCCGTAGGTCGTGCCGTGCACGCCGACCTTGAAATGCGCGGCCAGTTCGGCGGTGGTCAGCATCGCGCCGATCGGGAAACCGTTGCCGAGCGCCTTGGCGGTGGTCAGGATGTCCGGCGTGACGCCGGTGTCCTGATACGCGTAGAAGTAGCCGCTGCGGCCCACGCCCGTTTGCACCTCGTCGAAAATCAGCAGCGCGCCGTGCTGATCGCAGGCTTCGCGCAGCGCCTTGAGAAAGGCCGGATCGGCGGGAATCACGCCGCCCTCGCCCTGGATCGGCTCGACGATCACCGCGCAGGTCTGCGCGCCGATCGCTTTCTTCGCGGCTTCGATGTCGTTGTAAGGCAAGTGGGTGATGCCGGCCGGCACCGGGCCGAAGCCTTCCGAGTACTTCGGCTGCCCGCCCACGCTCACCGTGAAGAACGTGCGGCCATGAAACGACTGCGTGAACGAAATGATCTCGGCCTTCTTTGCGCCGTAACGGTCGAACGCGACGCGGCGCGCGAGCTTCAGCGCCGCCTCGTTCGCTTCCGCGCCCGAATTGGCGAAGAACGCGCGGTCCGCGAAGGTCAGGTCTTCGAGACGTTTGGCCAGACGCAGCACCGGCTCGTTGGTATAGCCATTGCCGATATGCCACAGCTTGCCGCCCTGCTCGTGCAACACCTTGAGCAACTCAGGATGTGCATGACCGAGCGCGGTGACGGCGATCCCGCCGGCGAAGTCGATATAGTCGCGGCCTTGCGTATCCCAAACGCGTGAGCCGAGACCACGATCCGGCACGAAGGCGGCGGGCGAAAACACCGGCACCATGACTTCGTCGAAGGTCTTGCGTGTCACTGTCAGGTCGTTCATGGCAAATCCTCGTTACAGGTGAGAGGTAATACAGGTAGTGTAGGAAACCGCACGCGATACGTCTTGCGCATACGCGACGTTTTCTATGACGTTCCGCGCGCCCGGCGAGCTTCGATGCGCTCCGCCGTCCGGGCCGCTGCGCTTCAATCCGCCAGATCCGGCCGCTCGATCAGCGCGGCCGGCCGCGGTTCGCTGGCCGCGGCGCCGCTCGCGCCGGTCTGTTTGTCGATCCAGTTGCGACGATCGTCCCGCGGTGTGACACCAAAGCGTTCGCGATACGCATTGGAAAAATGCGCCGCCGACGAAAACCCGCACGCGAGACTGATCTGCACCACCGACTTGCTGGTGCGCTGCAATTGCGTGCGCGCTTTGGACAGGCGCAGCCCCAGGTAGTATTTGGACGGCATCGAGCCGAGATACTGGCGAAACAGCCGCTCCAGCTGCCGCCGCGAGACGCCCACGAGAGCGGCGATTTCATCGGTGGTGAGCGGGTCTTCGATATTCGCTTCCATCAGCAGCAGTGCATCGTTCAGACGTGGATGACGCTCGCCCGGCGCGGTCACGAACGGAATGCGCTGACGCTCTTCGCCCGCGCGCAACACGCCCACGCCAAGCGCGTCGGCGATCCGGTCGGCGAGTTCGGGGCCGTGCTCACGGCCGATCATCGCCAGCATGAAATCGACGGTCGCCTGACCGCCCGCGCAGGTGGCGCGATCGCGGTCGATTTCGAAGATCTGCTGGGTGACGATCGAGCGTTCAAACTGCTCGGAGAACTGCTGATAGGTTTCCCAATTCACGCTCACGCGATAGCCGGACAACTGCCCGGCCATCGCGAGCCACCACACGCCGTGGTGAATGCCGGTGACGAGCGGCGTGCGCTGGCCGACGCGCGAGAGGCTCGCGAGAAAGAGCCGATAGTCGGCGAATTGCTGAAACCGTTCGCTGACGATGATCAGCCAGTCGCACGCGATCGCGTCGCCGAACGCGGCATCGGCCGGCCATTGCGCGCCGCCCGCGAGCGACACCGCGCGGCCGTCCCACGAACACACCTGCACGCGGTACAGCGCACGGCCGTCGATTTCATTGGCAAGGTTGAGCGCGTCGACGATCGGCCCGACACCCGACATCGACACGGGCGGTAAGGCGACGATGGCGACCTGCGTGGTGCGAGCCGGGCTGGACGATCGAGCCATCGCTAATCAGTAAAACGCGAGCGCGGGCCGCGCGTTACTTCAGGCTGCCGGACAGGAACTGCTTGAGCCGTTCGCTGCGCGGCGCGGTGAGCACCTCGGCGGGCAGCCCCTCTTCTTCGGTGCGGCCCTGGTGCAGGAACATCACGTGATTCGACACATTGCGCGCGAAACCCATCTCATGCGTGACGACAATCATCGTGCGGCCTTCCTCGGCGAGCTTCTGCATGACCTTCAACACTTCGCCGACCAGTTCGGGGTCGAGTGCGGAGGTGGGCTCGTCGAACAGCATCACGTCGGGGTTCATCGCCAGTGCGCGCGCAATCGCCACGCGCTGCTGCTGGCCGCCCGACAGATGCGACGGATACTGTTTTTCCAGTCGCGGCGCGAGACCGACCTTCTCGAGATATTCGCGCGCGCGCTCTTCCGCTTCGCGACGCGACATGCCGAGCACGTGAATCGGCGCTTCGACGATGTTCTCGATCACGTTCATGTGCGCCCACAAGTTGAAGTGCTGGAACACCATCGCGAGCTTCGTGCGGATACGCTGCAGCTGCTTGTGATCGGCGACTTCGAGATTGCCGGCACGATCGGTCTTGGTCTTGACCGCTTCGCCGTCGACGACGATCTGCCCTGCGTTGGGCCGTTCGAGAAAATTGATGCAGCGCAGAAAGGTGCTCTTGCCCGACCCGCTCGCGCCGATGATGCTGATCACGTCACCCTTGTTCGCGTTGAGCGACACGCCCTTGAGCACTTCGTTGTCGCCGTAGCGCTTGTGGATGTCCTGTACGGCGAGCTTGCAAGCTTCGGTCTGCGTGGTGTGGAGCAAGATGCTCTCCCTGTGAATATACGAATCGATCTGTGACGGCGCCAATGCGGCGGCGCCGGTGCCAACTGCGCGCGCTCAGTGCGTGCGCACCGCCAGGTAAGCCAGCCAGTGACGCTCGGCGCGGCGAAACAGCGCCACCAGCGCAAACGACACGATCAGGTACAGCAGCGCCGCGAGGCCGAATGCGTTGAACGACTGGTAGGTGGCCGAGTTCGCATCGCGCGCCACCTTCAGGATGTCCGGCACGGTGGCCGTGAACGCGACCGTGGTGGCGTGCAGCATCAGGATCACTTCGTTACTGTACAACGGTAGCGCCCGGCGCAGCGCGGACGGTATCACAATGCGCCGGTACATCGTGAACCAGCTCATGCCGTACGCGCGAGCCGCTTCCACTTCGCCATGCGAGGTCGAACGGATCGCACCGGCGAAAATCTCCGTCGTGTACGCGCAGGTGTTCAACGCGAACGCGAGAATCGCGCAGTGAAAGCCGCTGCGGAAGAACGCGTCGAGCAGGCTGTGCGAGCGCACGAACGCGAGGCTATAGATGCCGGTGTAGATCAGCAGCAACTGCACGTAGAGCGGCGTGCCGCGAAACACGTAGGTGTAGAGGCGAACCGGCGTCGAGAGCCAGCGCTTTTTCGACACGCGCGCGACCGCGAGCGGAATCGACACGACGAAGCCGATGCCGATCGACGCCACCAGCAGCCACAGCGTGACCGCGAGACCCGAGATGCGCTGGCCGTCCCAGAACAGGAACGCGCGCCAGAATTGATTGATGATGTCGATCATGTCGCTCAGAGCTCCGCGTGGCGCACGCCGATCGAATAGCGCCGGCCCAGCCAGATCAGCACGAGATTCGATACGGTGGTGATCGCCAGATAGATCAGCGCGGCGATCAGGATGAAGAAGAACATGTTGAAGGTGCTCTTGCCCGCGTCCTGCGCGGCCTTGACCACGTCGGCGAGACCGATGATCGACACCAGCGCCGTCGCCTTGACCAGCACCTGCCAGTTGTTGCCGATGCCGGGCAGCGCGAAGCGCATCATCTGCGGGAACAGGATGCGCGTGAACACCCGTACGCCGCTCATGCCGTACGCGCTGCCGGCTTCGAGCTGGCCGCGCGGCACCGCCAGAAACGCGCCGCGGAAGGTCTCGGTGAAATACGCGCCGTAGATGAAGCCGAGCGTCAGCACGCCGGCCACGAACGGGTCGATGTCGAACTGCTGCAGATTGAGCGCATCCGTGAGATCGTTGACCGCGATCTGGATGCTGTAGAACAGCAGCAGCATCAGCACGAGATCGGGCACCGAGCGGATCAGCGTCGTATAGCCGGTCGCCAGCGCCCGCAGCGGGCGATTGAACGAGAGTTTTGCCGCTGCACCCGCGAGGCCGAGCAGCACGGCGGCCGCCAGCGACAGGACGGACAGCTCGATCGTCTGGATCGTGCCGGCCAGCAACACCGGACCAAAGCCGTATAGGAACACGCGTGTCTCCATCCAGGTTTATTGAGGTTGTCGCGGACGGCGTCGGCCTCGCGGCCTGCCCGACTCATCCGGCATGGCGCGGAGTCTCGCAAGCGGAAATCAATTTCTCAAATAGAGGGTGCGCATCTTGCTGCAACGCAACAAAACGCGTCTGGGCGCGGCGAAATGCCGGTAGCGCTTGGTTTTGCAGGAGATATGCGTTTGTAATGTGCGGCGCGGGCGGCGGGCGCCGCCGCGATTTAGCAAGTTTCGGGTCGCTTTTTCGATAGACCGCGCGCGGGCGTGGCAATCGGTGAAATTCTGGCGGCTGACAGATGAATGACTCATATATGAATCATAAGAGCACTTCGTGATTCATATATGAGTTATCGATTGATTTTTCGAAGCCGCGTGCCATAATGACTCACAAACGAGTCACGAAGGCCCTTCGTGATTCATATACGAGTCAATTAGCCCATTCATGCCCCTCCGCGCCACTCGTCCCGCCTCGCGCTACAGCCTCGAGGCCGCACGCCTGCTAGGCCAACTAATCCGTCGCACGCGGCTTGAACGAAAGATCACCGTGGCGCAGTTGGCCGAGCGCGCCGGTCTGTCCCGCAGTCTCGTACAGCGAATCGAAAAAGGCGATCTATCGTGTTCGATCGGCGCGGTGTTCGAAGCCGCGGCAGTCGTCGGCGTACGCCTGTTCGATGCAGATTCGTCGACGCTGGCAGCCGCCCTCCAGGCCAACGCGGAGATACTGACGCTGCTGCCGCGGGCCGTGCGCGCACCTCGCATCGAAACGAAAGATGACTTCTGACTCCGCCTATAAAGAAGCCTTTGTCTGGGTCTGGTTGCCCGGTGCGACCGAGCCCGTAGTCGCTGGCCGGCTCGCTGCCGCGGGCGATCAGATTCTGTTCAACTACGGCCAGAGCTACCTGGCGCGCGAAACCGCGATCCCGCTCTATGCGCCCGAGCTACCGCTGCAGCGCGGCGCGCTGCCGCTGGCCAACGGCCTGTCGATGCCGGGCAGCATCCGCGACGCGGCGCCGGACGCGTGGGGCCGGCGCGTAATCATCAATCGCAAGCTCGGCGCACGTGGGACCGAGATCGACACTGGCGAGCTCGACGAAATGACCTATCTGCTGGAGTCCGGCTCGGATCGCATCGGCGCGCTCGACTTCCAGTTGTCGCCGACGGAATACGTGCCACGCGAGACGGCCACCGCGTCCTTCAGCGATCTGTTGAATGCCGTCGCGAGCGTCGAGCGCGGGGTGCCGCTGAGTCCCGATCTGGAGCGCGCGCTATTTCACGGCAGCTCGATTGGCGGTGCGCGCCCCAAAGCGATGATCACCACGCACAACCGCAAATTCATCGCGAAGTTTTCTTCCCAGAGCGACGTCTACAGCGTCGTAAAGGCCGAATACATTGCGATGCGCCTCGCGTCCGGAGTCGGCATCCACGCCGCGCCGGTGACGCTCAAGCAGGTCGGCGGCAAGGACGTGCTGCTCATAGAACGGTTCGACCGCGTGCGCGCCACGCAAGGCTGGCAGCGCCGCGCGATGGTCTCGGCGCTGACGCTGTTCGCACTCGACGAAATGATGGCGCGCTATGCGAGCTACGAAGACTTCGCCACGCTGATCCGCCATCGTTTCAGCGATCCACGAGCCACGCTCAAGGAGCTTTTCGCCCGCATGCTGTTCAACGTGCTGTGCGGCAACACCGACGACCATGCACGCAATCATGCGGCCTACTGGAACGGTCACGAGCTGGCGCTGACACCGGCCTACGACATCTGTCCGCAAGCGCGGGCGGGTAACGAGGCCACCCAGGCCATGCTTATCGTCGGCAATGAGCGGCTCAGCCGGATCGATACATGTTTGAAAGCGGCGCCGCTATTCCTGCTGTCCAACGACGATGCGATGGCGCTGGCCCAGCATCAGATCGAAATAATCCGCGATAACTGGCTCCCTATCTGCGCCGAGGCGCAACTCGGTGACGTCGACCGGAATCTGATGTGGCGGCGCCAGTTTCTTAATCCGTTTGCCTTCGAAGGCGCGCCGCCGGAACTGGCAGCGCTGGTTCAGTAGCATCGAGGCGAACCCGCGCCGGCCCGCAAGCCGCCCCCCCTTAATCCATCCCCAGCCGTGCCCGAATCGCCGGCAGCATGTATTCGACCGCCGCGCGCCCTTCCTCGATCGCCGGCGCCGCGCGGTGAAAATCGAAAATGCCCATTCCGCCCAGCCGCGGCTGAATCAGGATGTCCGCCGGTTCGCCGGCAAGGCGGCTGCGCGAAATCCGCACCTGCATGATGTCGATGCTTTGCGCAATCGAACTCAGCATCGACGGCACGCGCGCGCTCGGCGCGGGCGCCACGCGCACGTCGTCGGTGGCGCTGGCGTCGGCGGGCGCCAGCCAGCGCGGCCAGGGCTTGCCGTTGCGGCGCAGCGCGCCGGGCGCCGGCGCGTCCGGATCGAGCGAAGGCGTTTCGACCACCGCGCCGCCGAAGTCGCGGCCGTTCAGAATGTCGTTGTTCAGGTCGACCGCAATCACACAGTCCGCGCGCATGCCGCGCGCCACCGAGACCGGCACCGGATTGCTCAGGCCGCCGTCCACCAGCCACACGCCGTTGTGCCGCACCGGCGTGAAGATGCCGGGAATCGCAATCGACGCACGCACCGAATCGATCGTGCTGCCCTCCTGCAGCCAGATTTCCCGCCCCGTATCGAGCTCCGTGGCAACCGCGGCGAACGGCAGGTTCAACTCCCCGATCGAACGGCCGTTGAATTTGTCCGCGAATAGCTGGATCACCTTGCGCCCGCCGAGCAGACCGCCCGAGATGCGCAAATCGAGCAGACGCACCACGGTCTGCCACGTGAGCCGCGCGACCCACTCTTCGAGCCAGTCGAGGTCGCCGTTCGCGTACACGGCGCCCACCAGCGCGCCGATCGACGTGCCGCACACCACGTCGGGCTTGATGCCCGCGTCATGCAACGCGCGGATCGCCCCGATATGCGCCCAGCCGCGCGCGGCACCACCTCCCAACACCAGCCCGATCCGGCTGTATCGACGTCGACGTATCATTGTTCTCACCCCGCTTCATTTCTTCTATCGCCCTCGTATCACGTCCGAGCGCGAGGTCGTGTACACCTTCAGATTCCGGTCGAAGTGCACGTTGAAAATCCCTTCCTGGGTCACGCCGCCCTCGCGCCACTTCCAGCTCCACACGGTCTCCGGCTTCAGCGGAAATACCGCGACCTCGCCGGGCTTGCCGAGCAATCGGCGCACTTCGTCCTCGCTCATGCCCATGCGGATCTTCGCGAAGCTGGCCGCCGTCAGCACCTGCGTAATGGCCTGCAGCTTGCCGTCACGGTCGATGTCGACCATGTACGTGTTCAGTCCTTGCGGGCCGCGCGGATATTCGAAGCGCTTCGAGCCATCGGTGAAGGTGCGCTCGGTTTCCGGCTTGCCCATCTGGTCGCGGATCTGCGCTTCGGTCGTGACACCCGGCGTCATGTTCCTGAGCAGCAACGCATCGGGTTTGACGGCATTGAAGAAATCTTTGAGTTTTTGCACGGCGTAGTCGCTCTGTCGATCGTCGCAGCCGGTGAGTGCGACGCACGTGGCCAACATCGCGACGGTAAGCAGTTTCAGGCTCACGGCGAATTCCCTGTACGGATGCGCTGTCAAGACGCGCGTTCCGGTATGTAGTGCCTCCCAAGGGGACTTCCTTCGGAGCGAGCTACAGGATAACCGCACCCGGCGCAAACCGCGAGCGAGGTCGACACGGCGGCACGTGGCCGTCGTGCATGCAAAGTCGATTGAATACCGGGAATTCGCGCGAGTCTGCGCGGCGCATCGCAAAAGCGCGACGAAAGCGCGGCACGGGGGTGGCACGGGGGGCACGGAAGCGGCGGGTGCCGTGGCGAACTGAAAGCAGCAGTGCGCGTCTCATCGCGGACAAGCACGACACCGCGTCGCCACAAGCAAAAAGGCGACGCCAGAAAAGCGTCGCCAGGTCGGTCGAGACAGTCAACCGGAAGTGAAAGCGGCCACTGGCCGCCAGATACGAGGCACCGCGGACGACGCGCAGCGGTCCGGTTCCGTCGAAGCGGTGGGCAACCTTGGCTGCACACCTTGCGCCATCGCCGGAATGGCAAACCGCTGCTTGTTTGGCCGCCCTGGTCCCTCGATAAGCCTTCCAAGTGCAGATAATCTAATCGCATTGGACGGTTTAGACGAGAGCGCGTTTACACCGAATCGGCAGATGATTTACGCGCCGCCTGCGAGTGGCGCAGGACACGGCGTCATCGCCCGCCCGACGTTCATGCTCACACTCCCGCCGGCCGCATCAAGGCAAGGGGAAGCTGCGGTCGAAACTCGTGCGCACGTCCAGATGCGCACGAATCACGTTGGCGGCTTCGTAGGTATCGGCGGTGCGTTGCTGCGCGCTGACGACGCTGTCGTCGATCGTCACGGGATGCACCTGGCCGCGCTGATAGACCGTCTTCAGCACGTCGACCGGCAGGCCGGTCACGCGCGACTGCATCGCCGCGACTTCGTCGGGATGCGACAGCGCCCAGCGCTGGCCGAGCGCCACGCGCCGCAGGAAGTCGGCGAGTTGCGCGCGCTTGTCGGCGATCGCGCGATCCGTCGCGACCTGGTAGCTGAGCCCTTCCGACAGACCGACGCCATTCGCGATGATGCGGTCGTGATCGCGCGCTTCGCCCAATGCCGTGTACGGATCCCACACCGACCACGCGTCGACGCTGCCCGACGCGAGCGCTGCCTTGGCGTCGGCGGGCGCGAGAAATACGAAGGTGACCTCGCTCACGGGCACGTTGGCCTTCTTCAACGCGGCAAGCGCGAGATAGTGGCCGATCGAGCCGCGTGTCGTCGCGATACGCTTGCCCTTCAAACTCGCCGCGTCGTTGAGCGGCGAATTCGCACCGACGACGATCGCGAGATCCAGCGGCGTCGAGCGCGTCGCAGCCACGGCCCGCACCCGGGCTCCCGCTGCCAGCGCGAACACGAGCGGCGCATCGCCGAGCCCGCCGACATCGACCGCGCCCGCGTTCAACGCTTCACCGAGCGGTTGCGCAGCCGGAAAGTTGAACCATTCGATCCTGTACGGCAGGTCTTTCAACTGGCCCGACGCTTCGAGAATGCCGCGCGTTTGCAAGGACTGGTCGCCGACTTTCAGCACCGGCAGATCGGCCGCGTGAGCGGGCGTGGCGCACAGCAGCGCTGCCATCGTCAGCGTGACGGCGCCAAGCGGTGCGGACCACGCACGCTTCGAAACAGAGAGGATGTCGAACGAAAAACGCAGAGTCGTCATGGCGATGCTTGCCCGATGGCATGAAGTGATTTGCCATCGACGATAAGGGACGCCTCTGTATAAGACAAACGCATTATTCTTCTAAGCAAATATGCGAATTTTCTTCGGCACCGATGCGTGCGAACGCGGTGCGGCGGGTATCATCGAACGCATTCTTTTTGCGCTCTCGTCCCGGCACCGTTCATCATGAAGATCGACGAAATCGACGCCTACGTCACCGTCATTCGCTGCCAGTCGCTGCAACAGGCGGCGCTCGCGCTCGGCCTCACTCAACCGGCGATCACGCGACGTCTGCAGAATTTCGAAGAGGCGCTCGGCGTCGAACTGCTCGATCGCAATACGCGGCCGCTCAAGGCGACGGCCACCGGCCGTATCGTCTATGAGCAGTGCCGCGTGATCCAGCGCGAACTCGACGTGCTGCGCGGCCTCGTCGCCACCGGCACGCCGCCCGCCGGCACCTTGCGCGTGGGCGTCGCGCAAACCATCGCCGATGTCGCGCTGAGCGACGCGATCCGCGATCTGAAGGCGGCCTACCCCGATCTGCAGGCGCGCGCATCCACCGGCTGGGGCAGCCGGTTGCTGCAACGGCTCGAACAGGGCGAGCTCGACGCCGCCGCGATCCTGCTGCCCGCCAACAAGACCTTCGACGACACCTTATCCGCACGCTCGCTCGGCCGCATCAAACTCGCCGTGGTCGCACAGAAAGGCATGCTGAAAAAGTGCCCGCATACGCTCGCCGGCTGTCAATCGGTCGGCTGGGTGTTGAATCCCGATGGCTGCGGCTTTCGCGACGGACTGCAACGCGCGCTGACAGGCCTGGGCCTCACGCTCAGGCTCAATCTGGAAACGCCCGGCACCGAGTTGCAACTGCAACTGGTGGCGGGCGGCAACGGGCTCGGCCTCGTGCCGCTACCGCTGCTGCACGCGAGCGCGCACGCCGACGCACTCGACATCGTCTCGCTCAGCGACTTCAAGCCGCTGATCGACATCTGGCTCGTGCAGCCGCGCGTACTCGGCAAGCTGCAACAGCCGGTCGAGCAATTCGGCGCGCTCATCGAGCGAGCGTTCAAGGAGACACGCAAGCAGCGCGCGGCGTGAACCGTACGCTGCCTGCCCCGCATCCGTCGGACTCAAATCAGATCCGAGTCAAAGCACGCGAAACCCATGCGTGCCATCGCGTCCCAACTGCGCGACGAGTCCATACTCCCACTCCAGATACGCGTTCATCGCTTCGTGGGCGTTATCGGTGCCTTCATACGGGCGCCGGTAACGATCGATGCGCGGCGACGCCATGCGCGTCTCGCCGCTTTCGAGTGGAAAGCCCGCTTCGATCCACGCCGCCGTGCCGCCGGTGAGCACCTGCACCGGACGGCCCGTCAGCGCCGCCAGTTCAGGCGCGGCAAAGCGTGCAAGCTGGCTGCTGCCGCAGGTCACGACATAGCGTTGCGCATCCGGCAATTTGCGCACCGCCGTATCGAGCATGCCGCGAATCGCGAAGCACGCGCCCGGAATGTGGCGCTTCACATAGTTCGCGCTGGTCGTGAAATCGAGTACGACCGTGCCCGGCGACTGCAGCAGCGTGCGCAGCTCGGCTGGCATGATTTCATCCGCCTCGGGCGGCGTGGGAGCGAGACGCGCGGGCGGCGCCGCGCCCTTCTCGGCAAAGTCGGCAGCGCTCAGACCGTCGACCACGTATACCTCGACGTTCATCTGCGCGAGCCACGACGCGCTCATATTCGCGCGCACGCCGTCGTTATCCGCGAGAATCACGCGCGCGCCGCGCACCGGCGCGAACATGTCGGTTTCCTGCACCAGCTGGCCGCCCGGCGCGCTGCGAAAGCCGGGCACGTGGCCCGCTTCGTATTCCTCCGGCGTGCGCACGTCGAAGCGATACACGCTGCGCACCGCCTCGTCGGCCCAGCGGCGCGCTTCGTCGCGCGAGGTGCGGCCCACCTTCGCGCGATCCGCGACCGCGCGCGCGGCATCAGCGGCGGCCAGACGCACCGCGTCTTCGACGATCGGCTCGAGGCGGCGCGAACTGCCGTGCGCGAGCGCCTGCCCCGCCAGCGTCCAGCCGATCGTGCCATTGCGCAGCGCCGCGACCGGATTCGGCACCCCCGCATTGATCAACGACTGCGCGCCGATGATGCTGCGTGTGCGCCCCGCGCAATTGACGATGATCCGCGTGGCCGGGTTCGGTGCGAGTTGCCGTGCGCGCAGCACCAGTTCGGCACCCGGCACGCTGATGCTGCCGGGGATGTTCATGGTCTGATATTCGTCGAAGCGGCGTGCGTCGAGCACCACCACGTCGGCTTCATGATCGAGCAGTGCCTGCACCTGCGGCGCGGGCAGCGACGGCGTGTGGCGCACGCTTTCCACCAGTTCGCCGAACGCCTTGCTCGGCGCGTTGACGTCCTGAAACAGTTCGCCGCCGGCTTCGCGCCAGCCTTGCAGACCGCCTTCGAGCAAGGCGACGTCGGTATAGCCGAGTTCGGTCAGGCGCCGCGCGGCGCGTTCGGCGAGGCCTTCGCCCGCATCGAACACGACGATCGGCAGCGCCACGCGCGGCAGCCGCGCCGGCGCGTCCAGTTCGAGCCGCGACAGCGGCAGGTTGGCGGCAAACAACGGATGACTGCGTGCGTGCGGATCTTCCTCACGCACGTCGACAAGTGCAATTTCTTCACGGGCGATGAGCGCGCCGCGCACGTCTTCAAATGATCGGGTACGGAATTCGTTGATGACACTCATGGGGTAAGAAACTCCTTCGAGACATTCCAGATATTCGGCAACACGTCGTTCGAGTAACCTGAGATGAAAGTCTTACGGCCCGCGTCGCCGGTGTAGACCGAGCGCGTCACCGCGCCAATGTTTCCACCGTACACGTGAATGCTGATCGACGCACGGTCGCCAAAAGCATTGCTCACGCGATGAATGTCGCCGATACGCGGCGACACCGCGTCCACGGCACCTTGTTCGAGGCGCTGCGGCGCACCGTGTTCGGTCAGCGCGCCGTCCTCGCGGACACGATAAGCCTGAGCAATTTCCGCGCCCCGTAGCACGCCGATCAAACCCCAGACGGTGTGATCGTGCACGGGCGTCGCCTGCCCGGGTCCCCACACAAAACTGACGATTGAGAAACGCTGTTGCGAGTCCGCGTGCAACAGGAATTGCTGGTATCGCTCGGGATGGGGCTGCGCGAATGCATCGGGCAGCCAGTCGTCGTGCGCGATCAGTTCGCGCAATGCGGCAGCGCCGGCTTCGAGCAGATGCGCTTCCTTGCGGGCGTCGTTTTGTAACGCGTCGCGAGCTTCGTGGTTCGCGTCGTCATGCGCGGCTTCGTCGACAAGCGACGCGATCCGGCCGACGAACGCGCGCAGCCGGTCCGGCCTCAACATCTGGGTCATGGATGGGTTGGAAAAAAGATAGGTTCGAATCAGGCGCTCATGCAATCCGCGCGAGCGCCGCGACGCAGACGCCGGTTCATCGCTGCACGCCGTTCGCGCAGCGCGGCGTGCGCGAAGCGAGCGGCGCCCGCCGATCCGCGTGCGATCCGCGTGCGATCGGCGCCGCGAGCCGCAAGCGTGCGCCGTCGTTGAAAAAGCGCTCAGGTGAGGACGTCAGGCTCCGCTTCCACGAGCCCTTCCAGCAGGCTCTGGAATGCAAACAGCGCACCGCCCGGGCGGCCCACCTGCTCGTGCGTGAGCGCGGCGACGTCGTGCGCAATCGGTTGCGGGGCGCCCGCGGCTTCGGCGAGCAGTTGCGCATGGCACGCGTTGTCGAGCGCGATATACCACCAGGCCGCCGCTTCGACGCTCGGGCCCGCCGTGAGGATGCCGTGGTTCTTCAGGATCACCGCCTTGCGCTCGCCGAGCGCTGCCGCGATCCGCGCACCCTCCTGCGTGTCGAGCACGACGCCGCGAAAATCGTCGAACAGCGCATGGTCCTGATAGAACGCGCACGAATCCTGAGTCAGCGGATCGAGCGTGCGGCCGAGCGTCGACCACGCCTTGCCGTACAGCGAATGCGTGTGCGCCGCCGCCACCACGTCGGGACGCGCCTCGTGGATCGCCGCGTGAATCGCGAAGGCCGCCTGATTCAACGGGCCTTCTCCGACCACGATCTCGCCCTCGGCATTCACCAGCAGCAGGTCGGATACGCGGATACGGCTGAAATGCTTGCCGAACGGATTGACCCAGAAGTGGTCGGGCCACTCCGGGTCGCGCGCGGTGATATGGCCGGCGAGCCCCTGATCGAAGCCATAGCGCGCAAACAGGCGAAACGCGACGGCCAGCCGTTCCTGCCGATGACGGCGTTCGGCCGCGACGCTCTCGCGCGGCGGCACGTCGTCGAACCAGAACTTGCGCAGCGGCGCGTGACGCACGAGCGTCGGCGGCTCGGCTGCGCGCGGGGAGTCGAATGCGGCGGGAGAGAGATCGGTCACGCGCGCCTCCGTTCAGGCCGCCGCGCGCTCGACGCGCGCGATGCGTTCACGGGTCGCGGGAATCAGCGCGCGGCCGTACTCGATCGCGTCTTCCAACGGATCGAAGCCGCGCACGAGGAACGTCGACACACCGAGCGCGTGATACTCGGCGAGCGTATCGGCGACCTGTTCCGCCGTGCCGACCAGTGCGGTCGAATTCGAGCGTCCGCCGATTTCGCGCGCGATGCCGGTCCACAAGCGCTCGTCGGCACGATCCGACTCACCCGATGCCGCGAGCAGACGCCGCGCGCCTTCGCTTTGCGCCGGACCGCCGACGCCGAGCCCCTGCGCCGCGCGCAGCCGCCGCGTTTCGGCGAGGATGTGCTCCGCGCGCTCCCACGCGGCGGCTTCCGTGGCCGCGAGAATCGGCCGGAACGATACCGAGAAGCGCACGCTGCGCCCGTGCTTCGCGGCCTGCTCGCGCACGCGGGCCACCTGCTCGCGCACCTGGGCTTTCGACTCGCCCCACAGCGCGTAGACATCCGCGTGACGGCCGGCGATTTCGAGCGCGGGCGCCGACGCCCCGCCGAAGTACACCGGAATATGCGGCTGCTGCACGGGCTTCACCTCGGAGAAGCCCTGTTCGAAGCGATAGTACTTGCCCGCGTGATCGAAGGGCTTCGTCTCGGTCCAGATGCGGCGCAGGATATGCAGGTATTCGTCGGTGCGCGCGTAGCGTTCGTCGTGCGACAGGTAATCGCCGTCGCGGCGCTGTTCGGCATCGTCGCCGCCGGAGATGATGTGCACCGCGAGGCGTCCGCCCGAGTAGTGATCGAGCGTCGCCAGCTGGCGCGCGGCGAGCGTCGGCGCGACAAAGCCCGGCCGGTGCGCGAGCATGAAGTGCACACGGCTCGTCACGCTCGCCGCATGAGCAACGGTCAGCAGCGCGTCGGGGCTGGTCGAATGATGCGGCACGAGAATGCGGTCGAAGCCCGCCGCTTCATGCGCGCGGGCGAATTGCTCCACGTAGCCGGTGTCGACTGCAGGACCTTGCGGCGCGTGAGTTTCAGACACCTTGCGGGTCTGGATCATACCGATGAATTCGATGGACACGTCGGTGTCTCCGTGAATGGTTGCCCGGCGGGGCGGCGGCGTGTTGCGCCGGCTGCGTGACGCTGTTTGAGGGGCCTAAGGTAGCAGCGCGACATGCGCTTGTTAAATATTGATCGGCCATATCTATATCGGCTTTGCATGTAACGTTCGAGCGGGCCGGCTGCCGCCCAAACCCCCTTCGATGAACGTGGACATCCGCGCACCGTCAGCAGAAAAACTCAACCTTTGCCACAATGCCCCATCGCGCGCGAGCGCCGGAAACAGCAAACGAACAGACAATGATCCCCTTCTCGGTCCTCGACCTTTCGCCAGTCACCGCGGGCGCCACGCCGGCGGACGCGTTCAGAAATACGCTCGATCTCGCGCAGCATGCGGAAAAATGGAACTACCGCCGCTTCTGGCTCGCGGAACATCACAACATGACAGGGATTGCCAGTGCGGCGACGTCGGTGGTGATCGGTTACGTGGCGGGTGGCACGAAGACGATTCGCGTCGGCTCCGGCGGCGTCATGCTGCCGAACCATGCGCCGCTCGTCATCGCCGAACAGTTCGGCACGCTCGCGTCGCTCTACCCGGATCGGATCGATCTCGGTCTCGGCCGCGCGCCGGGCACCGATCAGAGCACCGCCCGCGCGCTGCGCCGCGATCTGCAGAACAGCGCCGATTCTTTCCCCGACGACGTCGTCGAGTTGCAGCGCTATTTCGCCGATCCGGTGCCCGGCCAACGCATTCGCGCGGTGCCGGGCGCGGGGCTGCATGTGCCGCTGTGGCTGCTCGGCTCGTCGCTGTTCAGTGCGCAACTCGCCGCGGCGCTCGGCCTGCCGTTCGCGTTCGCGTCGCACTTCGCACCCGATTACATGCTCACCGCGCTGCAGGTCTATCGCTCGCAGTTCCGGCCTTCGGCGACGCTCGACAAACCGCATGCGATGGTCGGCGTGAACCTGTTCGCCGCCGATACCAACGAGGAAGCGCAGCGTCTGTTCACCTCGCTGCAGCAGCAGTTCATCAATCTGCGGCGCGGCACGCCCGGCCAGTTGCAGCCGCCGGTCGAGCGGATCGATGCGTCGGAGATGGAATTGAACGGCGTCGCGCACTCGCTCGCGTGCACCGTGCTCGGCGATCGCGATGCGGTACGCGCAGGCCTGTTGTCGATCATCGATCAGACGGGTGCGGACGAGTTGATGCTCACCGCGCAGATCTACGATCACGCGGCGCGGCTGCGGTCGTTCGAGATCGGCGCGCAAGTGCGTGACGAGTTGAGTGCCGGGAAGTAGTCGCACCGGCGGATGAAAAAGGGCGGCCGCATTGGCCGCCCTTTTTTTGCTGAAGTCAGCCGGTCAGTCAGGTGCCGACCGGGTTGCCCACTGCGGTCCGCATTCAGCGATTCGCCGGCACCGCCGCCATCCCGTCCAGCAGCGCCTTATGAAACGCCCGCGGGTCCTGCATCTGCGGCGCGTGCCCCAACTCCGCGAACTCGACCAGCGTCGCGTGCGGGATCGCCTTCGCGGCCGCCTTGCCCAGTTCCGGATAATGGCCGATCTGCGCACGCACCGCGGGCGGCGCCGCGTCCTTGCCGATCGCGGTGGTGTCTTTCTGGCCGATCATCAGGAGCGTGGGCATGCTCAGTTGGCCGAGCTCATAAAAAACAGGTTGCGTGTAGATCATGTCGTACAGCAGCGCGGAATTCCACGCGACGATCTGCTTGCCCGGCCCGCGATACATCCCCGCCAGCATCTGCACCCAGGGTTCGTAGTCCGCGCGCCACTGCCCCGCGTAATAGGTGGCCTGCTCGTAGCGGCGGATGCCGTCGGCGCTCGTTTTCAGTTCGCGCTCATACCACTGGTCCACCGACAGCGACGGCACGCCCTTCGCCTTCCAGTCTTCGAGACCGATCGGGTTCACCAGCACCAGTTGCTGCGTTTCGCTCGGATACATCAGCGCATAGCGGATCGCCAGCATGCCGCCGGTCGAATGACCGATCATCGTCACGTCGCTCACGCCCAGCGATTCCAGCAGCGCATGCGTGTTGCGCGCGAGCTGCTGAAAGCTGTACTGATAGTGCTCGGGCTTGCTCGATTTGCAAAAGCCGATCTGGTCCGGCGCGATCACGCGATAGCCGGCATCGCTCAGCCGATGAATGGTCGCGTCCCACGTCGCTGCGCAGAAGTTCTTGCCATGCAGCAACACCGCCGTGCGGCCGTTCGGCCTGGCGGGTTTGACGTCCATGTAGGCCATCTGCAGCGGCACGCCTTGCGACGTGAACTCGAAGCGCCCGACCGGCGCGGGATACGTGAAGCCCTGCAACTCGGGCCCGTACGCCGGAGCGCTGTTATCGGCAACAGGCGCGGCGGCAGACACGGCGGCGGCGCTCGCGGCGACCGGGCTGGCCTCGCTCACCGCCGCAGAAGCGGCATTCGCCGGCGTGGCGGCTGAAGCAGAGGAAACGGCGGATGCAGCAGCCCATGCGCAGACGCTCAACAGGGCAAGCAGTGAATGGCGGCGAACACTCATCGGATTTTTTTTGCAAAAAAGACGCGGCAGGGAACCTGCAAGGACCGAACGGCGAAGCGCCGCCCTTCGACCTCCGGCGTGAAAGCGCACGATTCTACGACGCGCCGCCGGACTCTGCCGCCATTCGCGCAGGCCGCTCGCCGCGTCGACCGGTTTGGCATGCATATTGCGGCAACTCACTTCACGCTCTATGTGCAGTGCCGCACGGATGGGCGCCGTGCAAGAGTCGATTGTGCGCAAGATGGACGCGCTCGCGGTCTGCGGGCAAATCGCACTCTCGCTCAGGGCTAATCGGTGCTAGAACTAGCTGACAGGCACCGCGTAGACGGAGCGCCTGGCAGCCCGAATCATCGGCGCGGAGCAAGTGACTACATCATCCGGGCATATAACTCAGCAACTAACATGCAGGCGACCGGCGTCAGTGCTTTGCACTCACCGCGGTCGACAAAGGAGACAGACATGGACACTCCGGCGCGGCTCAACGACATCCAGCGCACCACCCTCGCCATCGTCCTCGCGGGCGGACGGGGCACGCGGCTCGGGCCGCTCACCAACAAGCGCGTCAAGCCGGCGGTGCACTTCGGCGGCAAATACCGGATCATCGACTTCGCGCTGTCCAACTGTCTGAACTCCGGCATCCGCCGCATCGCGGTGGTCACGCAGTACAAGGCGCATTCGCTCTTGCGCCACATGCAGCGCGGCTGGAGTTTTCTGCGCGGCGAATTCGGCGAGTTCATCGACCTATGGCCCGCGCAGCAGCGCGTGGAAGGCGCGCACTGGTATCGCGGCACCGCCGACGCGGTGTTCCAGAACCTCGACATCATCCGCTCGATCCGGCCGAAATACGTGGTGGTGCTCGCGGGCGACCACATCTACAAGATGGACTACACGCGCATGATCGCCGACCACGCGGAAAGCGGCGCGGACTGCACGGTCGGGTGCATCGAGGTGCCGCGCATGGACGCGGTCGCGTTCGGCGTGATGGCGGTGGATGAACACCGCCGCGTGACCGGCTTCGTCGAAAAACCCGCCGACCCGCCCGCGATCCCCGGCCGTCCCGATACGGCGCTCGCCAGCATGGGCATCTACGTGTTCAGCGTCGACTACCTGTACACGCTGCTCGAAGAGAACATTTCCAGCATCGATACCGATCACGACTTCGGCAAGGACATCCTGCCGCGCGTCGTCACGCAAGGCACGGCGATCGCGCATCCGTTCAGCATGTCGTGCGTGTCGTCGGACCCGAACGTGGAGCCGTACTGGCGCGACGTCGGCACGATCGACGCCTACTGGGCCGCCAATCTCGATCTCGCATCGACGATCCCGACACTCGACCTGTACGACCGCAACTGGCCGATCTGGACGTATCAGGAGCAGTTGCCGCCCGCGAAGTTCGTGCGCGACCTGAAGGGGCTGCAAGGCTCGGGCAACAATCTGATCGTGTGCGGCGGCTGCGTGATCTCGGGCTCGCAGATTTCGCGCTCGGTGCTGTCGTCGAACGTGAAGGTGAGTTCGTTCTGTAATATCAATGAGGCAGTCTTGTTGCCGCAGGTCACGGTCGGCGCGAGCTGCCGGCTGCAGAAGGTGGTGATCGACCGCGGCTGCGCGATACCGGATGGCACGGTGATCGGCGAAGATCCGGTGGCCGACGCCGAGCGCTTCTATCGCACCGACGACGGCGTGGTGCTGGTCACGCCCGAAGCACTGCGCCAGAAACAGACGGTGAAGTGACGCGCACGGCGGGCGGCCGTTCGCCGAACGCAGCTTGCGTGGCCTTGCACCCGGTGCCATGACCTGGCGGCACAACCCTCACTCAGGAACGAGACCCGGCCTATGACGATTCGCGCCCTGCACGTCGCAAGCGAGCTGTATCCCCTCCTCAAAACGGGCGGTCTCGCCGACGTCGCGGGCGCGTTGCCGCCCGCGCTGATCGAGCGCGGCGCCGACGTGCGGGTGCTGCTGCCCGGTTTTCCGGCGGTGCTCAAAGGTCTCGCCGACCTGCATCCGGTCGCACAACTGGGGCGCCGGTTCGACTCGCCGGGCGTGACGCTCGAACGGGGCACGCTGCCGTCGAACGGTCTGGTCGTCTACGTGATTCGCTCCGATACGTTGTACGACCGGCCCGGCAACCCGTACCTGAACGACGAACACGTGCCCTACGGCGACAACGCGCAACGCTTCGCGCTGCTCGGCTGGGTCGCCGCGCAACTGGCGCAGCAACTGGACCCGGCCTGGTCGCCGCAGATCGTCCATGCGCACGACTGGCACGCCGGGCTCGCGCCCGCCTATCTGAAAGCCGCAGAGCGCCAGCATGGCCGCGCGCTCGCGCGCAGCGTGTTCACGGTGCACAACCTTGCCTATCAGGGGGTTTTTCCGGCGCATCAGTTCGGCCAGCTCGCGCTGCCGGACGATTTTTTCAGCATGTACGGCATCGAGTTCTACGGGCAGCTGTCGTTTCTGAAGGCTGGGCTTTACTACAGCGACCGCATCACGACCGTCAGCCCGACCTATGCGCGCGAAATCCAGACGCTCGCCCAGGGCGGCGGGCTCGACGCGCTGCTGCGCCATCGCTCGCACGATCTGAGCGGCATTCTCAACGGCGTCGACTACGCAGTCTGGAACCCCGCCGACGACGCGCTGCTCGACACCCACTACAACGCCACACGCCTCGCCGGCAAACTCGCGTGCAAGGAGGCGCTGCAAAAGCGCTTCGGCCTCGCGCAGAAAAGCGATGCGCTGCTGTTCGGCGTGGTGAGCCGCCTGACCGAACAGAAGGGCCTCGATCTGCTGCTCGGCGCGGTGCCCGAAATCGTCAGGCGCGGCGGGCAACTGGTGGTGTTCGGCACCGGCGACCCGGCGTTGGAGAATGGCCTGAAGCGTGTCGCGCAGGCGCATCCGGAGTCGGTCGCGGTGGAACTCGGTTTCGACGAAACGCTCGCGCATACGATCGTCGCGGGCAGCGACGTGATCGCCGTACCGTCGCGTTTCGAGCCGTGCGGGCTCACGCAGCTCTATGCGCTCGCGTATGGCTCGCTGCCGCTCGTGCATTGCGTCGGCGGCCTCGCCGATACGGTGGCGGACGCGTCGCTCGAAAATCTCGCCGACGATCTCGCCACCGGCTTCGTGTTCGAACGCTTCGAGCCGAAGGGCCTCGCCGCCGCGATTCGCCGCGCGTTCGCGCTGTATGGCCGGCGCACCGAATGGAAGGCGGCGCAGCGGCGCGCGATGCGGCAGGATTTCGGCTGGGGGGCCTCGGCGGAGCGGTATCTGGCGTTGTATCGGGAACTGGTTTGATCTGGAAAGGTGTCGGGGCGACGGCTGAGGTGTCGAGCGTTTGTCCCGTTTGTCCCGTTTGTCCCGTTTGTCCCGTTTGTCCCGTTTGTCCCGTTTGTCCCGTTTGTCCCGCTTGCCTCGCTTGCCTCGCTCGTTCAATTTCCCCCGCATCGCCGCATCCCCACCCACCCGCTCCCCACGCCGCCCCCGCCCTTCTCCCGCCATTCTGATGGTTCGACGCAACAACACAGGGACGGATCGACTCGCGCGCCGCAAACTCATGTATTGTTTCCTGACAATGCAGACTGCGCATTTTTCTTGCACCATCTGAAGCAGTCCTGCCGCACGCGGCGACCGGCCACCTTCGGTCACGCCGGCGCGGCACATCCTTCCAGCGACCCTTGAAACGCGCAACCCCGCTTGCGCGCGGCGATACCATGACGAAAAACGTTCTGAGCATCCAGTCACATGTGGTCTTCGGGCACGCCGGCAACAGCGCGGCCGTGTTTCCGATGCGCCGGCTCGGCGTCAACGTCTGGCCGCTCAACACCGTGCAGTTCTCGAACCACACGCAATACGGCCATTGGACCGGCAGTGCGATCGGTGCGCCGCAGATGGAAGATCTGGTCGAAGGCATCGGCGCGATCGGCATGCTGCCGCGCTGCGACGCCGTGCTCTCCGGCTATCTCGGCACACCCGAGCAGGCGCAGTCGGTGCTCGAGATCGTCAAGGCCGTGAAGGCCGCCAATCCGCGCGCATGGTTCTTCTGCGACCCGGTGATGGGCGCCGCGAGCGGCTGCAAGGTCGAGCCGGGCATCCAGGAATTTCTGGTGCGCACCATGCCGGAAGCGGCCGACGCGATGGCGCCGAACCACACCGAACTACAGCGGCTGGTGGGCCGCGAGATCGAGACGCTCGAAGAAGCGGTGGCCGCGTGCCGCGAAGTCATCGCCCGCGGGCCGAAGCTCATGCTGGTGAAACACCTGCTCGACCGCAACAGTCCCGCCGACAGCTTCAACATGCTGGTCGTCACCGAGCGCGAGGCGTGGATGGGGCAACGTCCGCTCTATCCGTTCGCGCGGCAGCCGGTGGGGGTCGGCGATCTGACGAGCGCGGTGTTCGTCGCGCGCACGCTGCTCGGCGATTCGATTCGCGCGGCCTTCGAGCACACGCTGGCTGCGGTGAACGCGGTGGTCAAGGCGACCTGGCAGGCCGGCCGTTACGAGCTGGAACTGGTCGCCGCGCAGAACGACATCGCGCAGCCGCGCGAGTGGTTCGATGCGTGGGTGGCGGAGACGGCTTAGGGTGTGGCCATGGGGCGTGCTCAGGGCCGCAACTGGAGGCGCGCGGCACGCCGCCAGCCGCGTCTGTGAGCCGGCCGTCCTATAATGCGTGCCGCGTGGACGAGGCATCCGCCTGTCCGCATGGCATTTCACACGCATCCGGCATTCAGCAGACGAGGCATCGATGGACGGTTATATCCGCAGCGAGCGGGAAGAATTTTTTGAGCAGTTGTGCATGAGCGTCGACGCCGACGAAGCGCACGAGCAGGAAGCGATCGAGTACTTCGAGAACCAGTTCGATCAGGCCGATTTCGATCCGGCGCAGTGGCTCGACATCGCGCTCTACTACTCGCCGGCCGTCGCGCGCGGCATCGTCGACATGGTCACGCCCGACGACAAGGCGCGCAGCAACATCGCCGACATCATCGCCGACAACCTCGACATCTCGTACGGCGAGGACGAGTGCGAGCAGTTCGCGCAAACCATCGAGTTCGCGCTGAACAACGGCGTGCCGGTGGACCTCGACCTCGTGCTCGACGGCTGCCAGCGCGCGATCGACGACCTCGACACCTGGGCCGACGACGAAACCAAGGCGCCGCTGCTGCGTCTGCGTGAAGAATTGCTGCGCCAGCAAGGCGAGCGTTGAGTATTGATCCGGCCTGGCGCTGAGACCGGCGGGTTGGCACATCGCTCAGCGCCACGCGCCATCGTCACCCGTCACCACGAAGCAACCGTCAAGCAACCATCAAGCAACACCGCCGGCGCGCTCGCGCCGGTTTCTTAAGCATGTGCCGCAATCGGCACCTCACACGCCGGCACGCACGGCTTGCCGCCGACACGCCGCGCGGCCTGTGCCGAAATGCTCATCCAAAACGCCTCGAACTGCCAAGACGGCGGCAAATTGGCTTTCTATATTCGCGCCAGATTGACCACGCATAAACACGGCTGCGTGCCACTGCGCGTATTCCAGCATTGTTTATGGCGTTCGATCATTCGTAGTCTGTCGATACGCGCGAAGCCAGGCTTCAACGCGCGTGTCGAGCCAGCGTTACTTGCCTTGCCGCTTTCATCACTTGAACCGTCGACGGAAGGAGAGACCATGAGTCTTCGCAACACGCTGAAACCGCTTGCCCTGTTCGCGGGCGCCCTCTTCGCAGTCGCGCCGCTGAGCAGCTTTGCCGACGACCTGCAGGTGAAGATCGGCTTCGCCGCGCCGCTGACCGGCGCCAATGCCGGCTACGGCAAGGATCTGGAAAACGGAGTCCGGCTCGCGATCGAGGAAGCCAATGCGCAGAAGCTCAAGATCGGCGACAAGGTGGCGCAATTCCAGCTCATCTCGCAGGACGACCAGGCCGACCCGCGCATCGGCGTGCAGGCCGCGCAGAAGCTCGTCGATTCGGGCGTGTCGGTGGTGGTGGGGCACTTCAATTCGGGCACGACGATCCCCGCCTCGCAGGTGTACGAACAGGCCGGCATTCCCGTGATCGACCCCGCCGCCACCAATCCGATCATCACCGGGCGCGGTTTTGCGAACACCTTCATGGTGATTTCCACCGACGGTCAGAACGCCGGCAACGCGGGCGCGTACGCGGTGGATGTGACCAAGGCCAAACGCATCGCGATCATCGACGACCGGACCGCGTTCGGCCAGGGCGAAGCCGACGAGTTCGAGAAGGCGGTGAAGGCGCACGGCGGCACGATCGTCGCGCGCGAGTACACCGACAATCACGCGGTGGACTTCAGCACGCAGATCACCAAGATCAAGGGGACCAATGCGGACCTGGTGTTCTTCGGCGGACTGGATAACCAGGCGGCCGGTTTCGCGCGGCGCATGAAGCAACTGGGCCTGAGCGCGCAACTGGTGGGCGGCGGCGGCGTGATGGACCCGGACTTCATCAAGCTCGCGGGCGACTCGGCCGACGGCGTGATGGCCTGGGAATACGGCCGCCCGCTTGCGCAGCTGCCTGGCGGCAAGGACTTCTCCGCGAAGTTCAAGAAGCGTTTCGGCGAAGACATCCTGTCCTATGCGCCGTTCGGCTATGACGGCGCGTGGGCCGCGATCAAGGCGATGCAGCAGGCCAAATCGACCTCGCCGGCGGATTACCGGCCGGTGCTGAAGGCGATCGATTTCGAAGGCGTGACCGGCAAGATTTCGTTCGATAGCACCGGCGCGTTGAAGAGCGGTGCGTCCACGCTGTATCAGGTCAAGAACGGCGGGTGGGTGCCGATCGTCACGAAGAGCGGGACCTGAGCTGGCTAGTGCCCAACGTAGAGCGAAAACCTTAAGCGTGTACGGCCCTGGGCTCCGAACGGCCAGGGCCGCTACTTTGGATTCGTCACCTTCACCACCAGCTCGGCATCGAGATCGCGCTCGATCCGCACGAGGTCGTCTTTCATCGCGGCGAATTCGTCGGCGGAACACATCTGATGGCCGAACGCCGCGCGCAGATGGCGGGTGACCTGCAACATCCGCGTCGCGGGATCGAATACGTAGCGCGATGAAAACGTCAGAAAGCGGTCCTGCACTGCCGTATCGGCGGGTAGATCCGTGACGCGCACGAAGCGCGGCAGCGTCATCTCCAGCGTCTCGTCGAACTCTCCACCGATGCACGCCCACGGCTGGGTCCGCGTCGGCTCCGCGAGCCAGCTCTGTACCTGCGAGCCCATCCCGCCGGACAGACTCGTCAGCGCCGGCACCGCCGTCGTGCCGTCCTGCCACACGAAATGCGCGACCGTGCCCTGCATCGCCGTGGCGAACGGGCCGTTGGTCGCGCTTACGTCGTCCGTGCGCAACTGTGCCGTGCCATGCAAGCCCGTCTGCAACAGACGGTTCGCCGCGATCTGCTGCGTGCGCTGCCGCGTCGCGCGCCGGAACGTATTGCGCTCGACCTCCGCGGTGAAGCCGGCGTCCTCGACACGGTACGCGTAATTCGCCGCGCCGCTTTCGTCGACGTCGATCTGCAGGCGCGCACTGCGCCCGCGCACCTGCGTGGCCGGCGTGCGTGACAACACGCCTTCACCGACCAGCAGCACGGGCCGGTCCATCACGCCCGGCGGCAGATAGCCGAACGCCGTGCCGCCCGCCGTCGTATCGGCGAACAGCGACAGCTCAGGAATCCAGATGATCGCGTGATTGATCGCGCTCGCGCCGTAGCCGGGCACGTCCGGCAAGCTGTAGTACGGCCCGAGGTTGAGCAGCACCGCCTCGCTGCGAATGCCCACCGCGGCCAGCAGCGCGCCGTACAGCGCGACGTGATCCTTGCAGTCGCCGTAACGGTTGCGCAGGATGTCGCTCGCCTTGTGCGGGATCGCCGCCGTCTCGCCGAGAAACAACGCGACGTAGCGGATGTTCATACGCATCCAGTCGTACAGTGCCTGCGCCTTCGCGCGCGGATCGGCGGCGTTGGCGCTCAGGCTCTGCGCGAGCCGCACGATGGCGGGATCGTCGATGGTCGCATCAGTGGCGAGCCCGCGGTAACGCGCGGCGAAGCTCGCGAAGTCCGGCACCGTCGACACCATCAGCCGGTCGCCCCAGTTCGCGTAGCCGACGGCGCCCGCTTCGAGCGGCGCATACGGGCCGTGCCGGTAGTCGAATTCATAGCGAGTGCGGCCGTTGGCCGTCACCGGCGGCACCGCCGTGTAGCCGCGCGCGTCGGCATGGAGCGGCACGTCGGCAGGCAGATCGAAGATCAGCCGTTGCAGTTCGACCGGCTCGCGCGTCGGCTCGACCAGGTAGGCGAAGGTGCCCGCCTGCAGCGGCTTCGCGCGCGTCTTGCGAAACGCCAGATGCACGCGCGCGCCGGGTTCGACGCCGGGGAAGATCACCGTGCGCAGTACGCCGTCCTCGAAACTCGGTGCGCCGGCCGAGCGCGGCTCCTGCACGTCGCGGATCGCCTCGGGGCCGACCGGATGCGCGACGCCGTTGCGGTCGATGGTTTCCGCCACCAGCAGTTGCACCTGTTCGATGTCCTTGTTGAACCACACATAGCGTTGCGCGATGTCGTCGACACCGCTCGTCGTGTTGGCGCGCAGGATGGTGTCGTCGTGCTCTTCGATCGAACCGTCTTTCTGGATCGTGAACACGTGGACGTCGCTTTCCATCGTGGATGGCGCGCGGTCGTCGACGGTGGTTGCCGCTGCGTCGCCGTCGGCGTGAGCGGGCGCGCAGAACGTGAAGGCGGCAAAGCCAACAAGGACGGTAAAGGCGGCATACGCACCCGGCGTCGAAGCAGCGGCCCGCCCCGGCAACGCGACGCGCCCCGTCATGAACGGCGCGCCCTGCCCCGCGCACGCCACGCACGCGGACTCGCGGCGAACTCCGCGCGAAACGCGTGATTGAAATTCGACAGGTCGTTGAAGCCGCAATCGAGCGCGATGTCGACGATCTTCGCGCCGCCGTCCTGAAGACGCAGCGCCGCCGCTCGCAAACGCGCCCGCAACAGGTATTGATGCGGCGTCACGCCGCTCACGCGCCTAAACGTGCGCAGGAAGTGGAACTCGCTCAAGCCCGCGGCGTCGGCGAGGCTCGTGAGCGTATGCGGCGCACTTGGCGTCTCGTCGATCAGGCGCACGATCTGCGCGACACGCGACTTCGCCATGCTGCTGGCCGCGCCCTTCGCGCACGCCTCGGCACGCGTCACGGCGCCGGCGGCTTGCAGGGTCGCGGCCGCCAGCTCGATGGCCAGCTCGTCCCAGACGCCTTCGTTGGTGTCGTCCGAATCCGCGCGAGCGCCGCCACAAGCCCGCGCTAGCAGCGGCGAGAACGCGCGCTGCGACGCAATGCACGCACACCTGAAAGTCAACTGGCCGCTCGCGACGCCCGCATCCGCGGCAAGCCGCTCGAAGTACGCGGGCGCATAGTGGAACGCGATACAGCGATCGCCGGCCCCATGCCGGTGCCCGCACTCGAAGCATTCGCCGGTGTTGCCTAGCAGCAGCGCGCCGGGCGTGAGCAATTCGCGGCCGGGCGCCGCACGGTAGTCGAACGAACCGGCCACCACCATCGCGATGCACACGCCGGCGTGCCTCTCCTCGAAGGGCCGGTCACGCGGGCCGAACGTGCACAGCATGTCCGCGACCTCCCAGCCCGCGCCCTGGGCGAGCGCACGCGCGGCCATGGCGCCGCGCGCGCCGTCCCGCTCCCGCTGAGCCAGCGCCTGCTGCAACGTGACGGCAATTTTCCCCAAGATGCACCTCGGCCGAGTCCGTATCGTGGTTTTAGCACATCGGCGGGCGGCGCGGTTCGGCCCGCCCGGCGATGTCGATCCGACTCTCGGCCCATGGAGCACACAGCATGAAGCGACTGGAGAACATCTTCGAGGGCGGCTTCGTCGCCGCATTGAACGCACCGGCGCGTGCCGCCGATATCGACGCCGCTGACGACCTCTACGGCTGGCTGATCGGCAGCTGGGAGATGGACGTGGTGCACTATCGCGTCGACCTGCGCGACGCGCCGCGGCGCGGCGAGATTCATTTCGGCTGGGTGCTCGAAGGCCGCGCCGTGCAGGACGTGTGGATCATGCCGCCGCGCGGCGCACGCGAACTCGCGACCGGCGCGAGGAGCAATACCGATGCGACGAATCCGGCAGCCGACGCGATGTACGGCACCACCCTGCGCATCTGGGACCCGGCGCTGCGCGCGTGGCGCGTCACCTACTTCAACCCGCGGACCGGCCAGCGCGACGAGTTGACCGGCCGGCGCATCGGCGACGATCTCGTGCAGATCGGCACGCACGCCAATGGCACGCCGATTCGCTGGAATTTCACCGGCATCACGCGCGATGCGTTCCGTTGGACCGGCGTGGCCCTCGCTGCAGACGGCGTGACGTGGACGCTCGAAGCCGAGTTTCTCGCCCGGCGCAAAGCTCAGTCCATGACCGGATCGGTGTAATCGGAGCGCTGCTGCTCGCGCGTCTCACTCCCCTTCGCCCAGATGCGCGAGCAGCGCCTGCAACCTCTCCACATGCCTGAGCAGCAAATGGCGATGTTTCTCGATCTGCTCGAGCCGGCCCGCAAGGTCGGCCTGGATCGGGTCGTCGAGCTCGGCGGCGGCGATCACCTCCTCCACCTTCGCACGCATCACCGACAGCTCCACCGGCGCGTGAATCAGATGCCGCTCGAAACGCCGCACGTCCTGAATCGCCGACTCGCGGACCTTACGAAAATGCGCGTGACGCCGATGCGCTTCGACGTCGAGCGTTTCTTCCTCGACACGTTTCGCGGGTCCCGGCTGGCCGAAGATCGGCTCGGGCGGCCGCAACACGGTTTTCTTTCGCACCGGATGCGCCGTGCCGCGAAAACGCGCGAGCGGCTGTTCGTTGTCGATCGCCTCGCGCGCGTTCGGCGGTATCTCGTGCTCGGTGTGCGGCACGTTCATCCAGCCGCCCGGCAAACCGGTCACCGCTTCAATGCCGCGCACGAATTCCTCGCTGAATTCGCGCTGCCCGGACAGCATCAATTTCAGGTAGCTCGCGGAAAAGGTCATCATGCGCGCGAGCCGGGTCGCCGCGCCGACCTCGCGGGTCAGCAGCACCAGGTTCGCTCGCCAGACCGGGAGCAGCAATTCGTCGGAATCTTCCATCGCTGGGTCTTCCATCTTGTTGCCCGATGTAGTGACGACACGCTCGCGCGCGTCATCGTTTTGAAAGGGTAGCCGCTTCACTACGTGGGGCGCAATCCCGGCGTGCGCACCCGTGTATTCATTGCCCCACACCTGCGCCGTTGTGTCGAAAATACACGGTACCGCGCGCCCCGCCTTGCTGCACGCGCCTCGCGCCGGACCGCGTGTTGCATTGACACACGCATTCGCACGGTGTTCCTACGCGCGCCGCCACGCAATGTGGCATCCTTGCGTGCCGATGCGGTACGTCCGGTGCTGCATCGGTAGCTCCACAACATTGACTTAAGGGTTTTGTAATGAAGAAAATCGTTCTCGCCATGGCTGCAGCCGTCGTCACCCTGAGCGCGATCGCTCCCGCACAAGCGTATGAGCATCATCGCGAATGCCACAAGGTGCGTGTTCACCATCACTGGGAAAAGCGCTGCCACTAATGGTGGCGATGCCGTGCCCGACAGGCACGGCACGCGTCGCAAAGCCCCGCAAAAGCGGGGCTTTTTTTATAGCAGACGGGTTTGATGCGGCACAGCGCCAACGGACGTGTTCGACGCGATATACATTCCGCGCGAAAGCGCCGCCACGCAATCACGGACACATGCTGTTACACCTTTGCGGTGCGAGCCGACACGGACCAGACCTCGCGCGATAGCGCGGCGGCATAACCCGCGTGGAGAAGCGTTGAGTTGAAGGCGGAGGCGATCTCGCCTTCAGATGATCTCCGATTCGTCTTTCAAGCCCCTGCGACGCGCTGCAACGCCGTCGTCACCAGCGCTTCGAGCAAGGGCTCGACCTTCGCCGCCAGCGTGTCGTCATACGCGTAGGGCAGCTGTTCTTCCATATACGTGATCTGCGACAACTCGAGCTGCACCGCATGCACGCCTTGCGCCGGTTGCCCGTATTGCCGCGTGATATAGCCGCCCTTGAAGCGGCCGTTGGCGACCGCCGTATAGCCGCCATGCCGTTCGACGACAGCAGCCAGGGCCTCGCCCATGCCCGCCACCGCACTCGCGCCGTTCGACGTGCCGAAATTGAAATCCGGCAGACGTCCCGGGAAGAAGCGCGGCACCCGCGAGCGGATCGAATGCGCTTCCCACAGCAGCACCTTGCCGTGCTTCGCGTTGAGCGCTGCGAGCTCGCCGCTCAACGCGTCGTGATACGGCTTCCAGTACGCGTCGCGGCGGCGCGCGACTTCGGCGTCGTCCGGCAGATGCCCGTCGAGGTACAAGGGCTCCTTCTCGAACGTGTCGACCGGCAAAAGCCCCGTCGTGTCCTGCCCCGGATAGAGGTTCGCGCCGTCGGGCGGCCGGTTCAGATCGATCACATAGCGCGCGTACGTGGGCGCGAGAATCGAGGCGCCCATGCGTTTGGCGAAAGCATAGAGGCGGTCCAGATGCCAGTCGCAATCGTCGGTGCGTTGCGCGACCGGGGTCATCGTCGCGGCGATGTCGGCGGGAATCTGCGTGCCCAGATGCGGGATCGAGATCAGTAGCGGCAGGCTTCCCTGATGCAGCGAGAAAACCGGCGGTGTGTTCAATGCAGTCATGTCAGTCCGGAAGAATCGGTGGGATCGAAGCGTCGGTTCGGCAAGTCATCGACTTGCGCTCTTCACTTCAGCAGCTCGGCGAGCGCCGCGCGATAGCGCGCGTAAGCGCCCTCTTCGTCGCGATGCCTGCGGTTCTCGACGACCTTGTCGCCGCCCGCGTAGACGTCGCGAACCGGCGTCTCGCCATGTTCGCAGAATACAACGCCCGAGAGCCACGCAGCGGGCGCATGCTCGGCGATGCTCGCGTGATCGGCGTCGAGCACCAGCCAGTCCGCCCGGCGGCCCGCCTGCAACGCGCCGACCGCGCGGCCGGTCGCCTGCGCGCCACCATCGAGCGCGGCGTTGAACAGGCGGTCGGCGACATACGGGGCCTGCGCGGACGCCAGCACGTTGCGCTGGCGGCGCGTCAGACGCTGGCCGTATTCGAGCAGCCGCAATTCGGCGCGCCAATCGACACCGATATGGCTATCCGAGCCCACGCCGATACGCCCTTGCGCGTCGAGATAGTCCTGCGCCGGGAAAATGCCGTCGCCGAGATTGGCTTCGGTGGTCAGGCACAAACCGGCCACCGCGCCGCTTCTCGCGAGCGCCAGCGTTTCGTTTGCATCGACGTGGGTTGCGTGCACGAGACACCAGCGGCTATCGACCTCGAAACGATCCAGCAGCCATTGCACCGGCCGCGCGCCTTCGGTCTCGACGCATGCATCGACTTCGGCGGTCTGTTCGGCGATATGGATGTGCACCGGCGCATCGGCGTCGATGCCGCCGAGCAGCACCCGCAACGAATCCGCCGACACCGCGCGCAGCGAATGCGGCGCCACGCCGTAACGCAACGCGGCGCTCTCGGGACGCGCCGAGCGCAGCGTGCCGAGCAGATCGAGCAGGCTTTCAGGCGTGTTGATGAAACGCCGCTGATCGTCGCGCGGCGCCCGCGAACCAAAGCCGCTGTACTGATACAGCACCGGCAGCATCGTCATGCCGATGCCGCTCGCCGACGCCGCCTCCACCACGCGTTGGGCCAGCTCCGCCTGATTCGCGTAACGGTTGCCGTCCTGGGCGTGATGCACGTAGTGAAACTCGCACACCGACGTATAGCCCGCCTTCAGCATTTCGATGTACAGCCATTGCGCGACGCTCGCGAGGCCGTCGGGCGTAATGCGCGCGGCGAAGCGATACATCAGGTCGCGCCAGCTCCAGAAGTTGTCGGTGGCGCCGGTGCCGGTCGCGGCGCGATATTCGGTGAGGCCGGCCATCGCGCGCTGGAAGGCGTGCGAATGAAGATTCGGCATGCCAGGCAATACCGGGCCGGCCGCTTGGCTCACTTCAGCAGGGGCGGCGCTATCCGGCGTGACCGCCGTCAGCGTGCCGTGCGCGTCCCACTCCAGCAGCACGTTGCGGCGCCAGCCATCCGGCAGATAGGCGTACTCGGCGAACAGCGCTCGATTCGATTGTGTCATCGCTTAAGTCGTCTCTCAGGTCCTGGCTCGGGGTCTCAGCTCAGGTCACGTCGTGTATAAACGGTCTCGCCCGCGCGCACGACCCTCGCGCACAACGGACGTCCGATCCAGTACGCCAGCTCCGCGAGCGAATCGACCGACCAGACCGCGAAGTCGGCCGCACGTCCGGCTTCAAGCACGCCGTGCGTGTCCGCTTTGCCGAGCGCGCGCGCCGCATGCGTGCTCACGCCTTGCAGCACTTCGGGCACGGTCATGCGAAACAGCGTGCTCGCCATGTTCATCATCAGCAGCAGCGACGTGGCGGGCGACGTGCCGGGGTTGCTGTCGGTCGAAATCGCGATCGGCACCTCGTAGCGGCGCAACAATTCGAGCGGCGGCAATTGCGTTTCGCGGATGAAGTAGTACGCGCCCGGCAACAGCACGGCCACCGTGCCCGCCGCTTTCATCGCGGCGACGCCGGCTTCGTCGAGGAATTCGAGGTGGTCGGCGGACAGCGCGCGATGGCGCGCGGCAAGTGCGGTGCCGCCACCGTTCGACAACTGCTCGGCGTGCATCTTCACCGGCAGCTTGTAGCGCTCTGCCGCGTTGAACACGCGCTCGCTTTGCGCGAGCGAAAAGCCGATGCGCTCGCAGAACACATCGACCGCATCGACGAGGCCTTCATCGACGAGCGCGGGCAGCATCGTCTTGCAGACTTCGTCGATATACGCGTCCGCGCGGCCGGCGAATTCGGGCGGCAATGCGTGCGCGCCGAGAAACGTCGTGTAGACCGTCACCGGATAGCGCTCGCCCAACTGCCGTGCGACGCGCAGCATCTTGCGCTCGCTGGCGAGATCGAGGCCGTAGCCGGATTTGATTTCGATGGCCGTCACGCCTTCGGCCAGCAGCGGTTCGAGCCGCGCGGCCGCTTGCCGGAACAGCGAGGCTTCGTCCGCGGCGCGCGTGGCGCGCACCGTCGAGACGATGCCGCCGCCCTGCCGCGCGATCTCCTCATAGCTGACGCCCGCGAGGCGCTGCGCGAATTCGTCCGCGCGCTGCCCGCCGTACACCAGATGCGTATGGCAATCGACGAGGCCCGGCGTCACCCATGCGCCGTGCAAATCTTCGCGCGGCCACGCGGCGTAGTGAGCGGGTAATTCGGAGGCTGCGCCGAGCCATGCAATGCGCCCGTCTTCGACGGCGATCGCGGCATCGGCGAGCGTGTGTTGGGGGTCGCCCTGCGGGCAGAGTTTCAGGTGATGCCAGACGGTTTGCTTCATCGCGTGCCCGTTGCAGCTCGTTGGGTTCCCTGGTGGTTCGCATGCGCGCGCTTTTCTGCGGCGTCGAGGCGCGCACGCGAAGCGTCGTCATCGTACGGTGTAGCGGATGCTGATTGCGAGCACCGCGCCCGCGCCTTCGAGTGTGCACGACAGCGCGTTCGACGGGTCCTGCATGTCGATGCGCAGCGTGTCGCCGGTGTCGAGCGCCAGCGCTTCGGCGTCGCCGGCGGCGAGCGAAACCGAGCCGCTTGCGCAGTACAGCAGCACGACATCCGCCGACACGCTGTGTTGCTTGCGTTGCTGCGATTGTCCACGCCACACGTCGAGTTCGCCCTGCGCCGCGTCACGCCGCACCATCAGGTTGAAGTCGCGCGTCGCACCGTCGACGACACGCGCGTCGATCCGCGCTTCGCCGTCGAAACGTGCGATGTCGAGTGCCCGCGTCAGCGGGTGCGACTTCACCGCGCGCGCGCCGGTTTCGTCGAGCACCATCCCCGCGCCGGACAGCAACACCAGCGTACGGTCGATGCCCTCGAAACGCGAGAACGGCCCGGCCTGCGCGACGTCGGCGATGCTCACGCGCCACACGAAATCGTTCATGCCGGCGCGCTCGGGGAACACCGCCACTTCGCGCGTGACGCCGCCGCCGTTCTTCCACGGCGCCGCCACGAGCTCGGCGCCGCGAATCAGCGTGAGCGTCGCCATGCTGCCCACGTCCGCCACGATCAGCGGCCCAGCATCGGCAGATTGAGGCCCGCCTCGCGCGCGGTGTCCTGCGCGAGTTCGTAGCCTGCATCCGCGTGACGCATCACGCCGGTGGCCGGGTCGTTGAACAGCACGCGGCCGAGGCGTTCGCGCGCGGCATCCGTGCCGTCCGCGACGATCACGACGCCGGAGTGCTGGCTAAAGCCCATGCCAACCCCGCCGCCATGGTGCAGCGACACCCACGACGCGCCGCCCGCCGTATTCAGCAGCGCGTTGAGCAGCGGCCAGTCGCTGACCGCGTCCGAGCCATCCTTCATCGATTCGGTTTCGCGATTCGGGCTTGCCACCGAACCGGTGTCGAGGTGATCGCGGCCAATCACGATCGGCGCCTTCAGCTCACCGTTCCTCACCATCTCGTTGAACGCCTGACCGAGGCGATAGCGATCCTTCACGCCGACCCAGCAGATCCGCGCCGGCAGCCCCTGGAACGCGATGCGTTCGCGCGCCATGTCGAGCCAGTTGTGCAGATGCGGATCGTCGGGGATCAGTTCCTTGACCTTCGCGTCGGTCTTGTAGATATCCTCAGGATCGCCCGACAGCGCGACCCAGCGGAACGGGCCCTTGCCTTCGCAGAACAGCGGGCGGATATACGCGGGCACGAAGCCCGGAAAATCGAAGGCGTTCTCGACGCCCATTTCCAGCGCCATCTGACGGATGTTGTTGCCGTAGTCGAGCGTGGCCGCGCCGCGCTCCTGCAGCGTGAGCATCGCCTGCACCTGTTTGGCCATCGATTGCTTGGCCGGCATGATGATGCTGTCCGGCGCGGTCTTCATGCGCTCGCGCCAGTCTTCCACGCTCCAGCCTTGCGGCAGGTAGCCGTGAATCGGATCGTGCGCGCTGGTCTGGTCGGTCACGCAGTCCGGCGTGATGCCGCGCGCCACGCACTCGGCGAACACGTCGGCGGCATTGCCGAGCAGACCGATCGACACCGGCTTGCCGGCCTGCTTCGCTGCGTCGAGCATCGCGAGCGCTTCGTCGAGCGTCTTTGCTTTCTTGTCGACGTAGCGCGTCTTCAGACGGAAATCGATGCGCGTCTCGTCGCATTCGACCGCGATCATCGAGAAGCCCGCCATGGTCGCGGCGAGCGGCTGCGCGCCGCCCATGCCGCCGAGACCGCCGGTCAAAATCCAGCGGCCCTTCGGATCGCCGTTGAAGTGCTGGTTCGCCACCGAGAAGAACGTCTCGTAGGTGCCCTGCACGATGCCCTGGCTGCCGATGTAGATCCAGCTGCCCGCGGTCATCTGACCGTACATCATCAAGCCCTTGCGATCGAGTTCGTGAAAGTGTTCCCACGTCGCCCAATGCGGCACCAGGTTCGAATTGGCGAGCAGCACGCGCGGCGCATCCGCATGCGTGCGGAACACGCCGACCGGCTTGCCCGATTGAATCAGCAGCGTCTCGTCCTCGTTCAGGTCCTTCAGCGACGCGAGAATCTGATCGAAGCAATCCCAGTTGCGCGCGGCGCGGCCAATGCCGCCGTACACCACGAGCGCGTGCGGATGCTCGGCGACTTCGGGGTCCAGATTGTTCTGGATCATCCGGTACGCGGCTTCCGCGATCCACGTCTTGCAGGTCTTTTCCGCACCGCGCGGCGCACGGATCGTACGGGTCGGGTCGAGTCGCGGATCGATGTGTTTCGGGTTGTTCATGGTGGCCCTCGGAAGGCGGGAAAATGTTCGGGAGAGATTCTGGGAATGCGTCGGCAAAAAGTCGGGAACAGCGAAATCAGAAATGTCCGGTGAAGCGGTATCGGCTGCCGGGGTGCCACAGATTGGCAATCGAGGCGACCTGGCTTTGCGACCACGTGCGCCGATGCAGCACGAGACACGGCTCCAGTTCGTCCATCGTCAACAGTTCGCGCGTGTCGGCATCCGCCGCCAGCGCCTCGATCCGGTACTCGACCCGCTGCAACGGCGCGACGCGCACGAGATACTGGTTCGGCGTGGTGTTCGTGAAGTCCTGCAATGCGTAGTCGGGCGCGACGGCCGGGTTGACCCAGCGCTCTTCGAGTTGCACCGGCTCGTCGTTTTCGAAATGCAGCACGCGCGAGTGAAACACCGGGCTGCCCGCGCTCACCTGCATCTCCTCGGCAAGCGCCGCGTCGGCGATGCTCGCGCCGATGTGCAGCACCTTCGCCTGATAGCGATGGCCACGCGCGACGATTTCGTCGGAAATACTGCGGATCGCCACCAGTGTCGATTCGTACTTCGGACGCGCCACGAACGTGCCCGAGCCCTGCACGCGGGTGAGCACCTGCTCCGAGGTCAGCTCGCGCAACGCGCGGTTGACCGTCATGCGCGCGACGTTGAATTCGCGTGCGAGCTCGTTTTCGGAGGGCACCTGGTCGCCTTCACCCCACTCGCCCGCATGGATGCGCGCGAGGATGAAGTCCTTGATGCCCTGATAAGCCGGTGCGTTCATTGGCCTCGTCCGCGTATTCACAACTTACTGCTCGGACACGAACGAGAACGGGCTCAGCTTCGCCACCGTGCCGTCCTGCACGAGCTTCGTGACCGCCGCGATGTCCGGCGCGAAGTAGTGATCGAGTTCGTAGTGCGCGACGTCCTTGCGCACCGCGTCCATCACCTTCTGCAAGCTCGGGCTGGTCTTGTGCGGCGCGCGCAGATCGACGCCTTGCGCGGCGGCGAGTAGTTCGATCGACAGGATGTTCGCGGTGTTCTCCGCGATGTCGCCGAGCTTGCGCGCGGCGAAGGTCGCCATCGACACGTGGTCTTCCTGATTCGCGGAGGTCGGCAGCGAATCGACCGAGGCCGGATGCGCGAGCGTCTTGTTTTCCGAGGCGAGCGCGGCGGCCGTCACGTGAGCGATCATGAAGCCGGAGTTCACTCCGCCGTCGCGCACGAGGAACGGCGGCAGACCCGACAGCGTCGCGTCGATCAGCAATGCGATGCGGCGCTCGGCCAGTGCGCCGATTTCGGCGGCGGCCAATGCGAGGTTGTCCGCGGCGAACGCGACCGGCTCGGCGTGGAAGTTGCCGCCCGAGAGTACTTCGCCGGTGTCCGGGAAAATCAGCGGATTGTCGGAGACCGCGTTGGCTTCCAGCAGCAGCACGTCGGCCGCGTGGCGCATCTGGTCGAGACACGCACCCATGACTTGCGGCTGGCAGCGCAGGCTGTACGGGTCCTGCACCTTGTCGCAATCGGCGTGCGAGACGTTGATGCCCGAGCCTTGCAGCAGCGAGCGGTAAGCCGCCGCCGCGTCGATCTGGCCTTGATGGCCGCGCAGTTCATGAATGCGTGCGTCGAACGGCTTGACCGAACCCATGGCCGCATCCACCGACAACGCCCCCGCCACCAGCGCGGTGCGGTACAGGTCTTCGATCGCGAACATGTTGTAGAGCGCGAGCGCGGTCGACGCCTGCGTGCCGTTGAGCAGCGCGAGACCTTCCTTCGCTTGCAGCGTGAGCGGCTTCAGGCCGACGAGCGCGAGACCTTCGGTGGCCGGCATGCGCTCGCCCTTCGCGAACACTTCGCCGACGCCGAGCAGCGTCGCCGACATATGCGCGAGCGGCGCGAGGTCGCCCGATGCTCCGACCGAACCCTTGACCGGGATCACCGGCAGCACGTCGGCGTTATACAGCGTGATCAGCGCTTCCATCACTTCGCGGCGGATGCCCGAGTGGCCGCGGCCGAGACTCGACAGCTTCAGCGCGATCAACAGACGCACGACCGGACGCGACATCGGCTCACCCACGCCGACCGCGTGCGACAGCACGAGATTGCGTTGCAGCAGTTCGAGCTGGTCGCGGGGGATATGCGTGCTCGCGAGGCGCCCGAAGCCCGTGTTGATACCGTAGGCCGGCTCGCCCTTCGCGGCGATGTCCGCGACGGCTTGCGCACAGGCGTCGATGGCGGCGTGGCTGGCGGGGTCGAGTTGCAGCGTGACGTGCTCACGTGCGATCTGGCGCAGTTGTGGGAGGGTCAGGTAGCCGGGTGTCAGAATCATGGTGTCGTTGTCCTGTCTATACAATTTCAGAGAAGTCTAGCGGCGAGGTCTTGTATATACAACTTATTTTTTATAAATCCGGCCTGGGGATTTCCATTAAGGGTCGATTGGGTGGCCCTACTTGCCTTTAGAAGTGGTATCCCTGCGCGGGTTCGTTCGGCTTGGGTTGCCGCGTGAGGGCAATGAACTTGTATATACACCTTCATCATGCGCGAAGCCAGCCGGACAAAAAACACTCAGCCACGGCCCTCGTCCCACGCAGCCCGGCTGCACCTCAGGAAAGTTATAGGAGAGCCGGCTCGCGAACCCCAGTCCCTCGTCCGCGCGTGTTCCCATTGTTGATTTCAAATCAAGATTGATTTGAGACCAACACGCTTTTTGCGAGAATCAGGACGGCGGATACTGCATGCCTGTCATCGTGTTTCCACCAGGGAGAACGTCTTGAAAATTTTCATCACGGGCGCAAGCGGGTTTATCGGCGGTTCGATCGCGGCGCATCTCGTGCGCGCCGGCCACCAGGTACGCGGCCTGATCCGCAAACCCGAACACAGCGCCGAGTTGCAGCGTCTCGGCATCGAGCCGGTCACCGGTACGCTCGACGACCGCGCGTTGCTGATCGCCGAAGCGCAAGCCGCCGATGCCGTCATCAATGCCGCGAGCAGCGACCATGAAGGCGCGGTGAAGGCGCTGATCGAAGGGCTGGCCGGTTCCGGCAAGCCGTTCCTGCATACGAGCGGTTCGAGCATCGTCGGCGATGCGTCGGGTGGCGAAGCGGGTGAGGCGCGCATCTATCACGAAGACGCGCTGCCCACGCCGGGCGCTGACAAAGCGGCGCGCGTCGCAATCGATCGGCTGGTGCTCGACGCCGCGCAGCAGAACATCCGCTCGGCCGTGCTGTGCAACACGCTGATCTACGGTCACGGCGCGGTAGCCGGCAGCGCGAGCGTGCAGTTGCCGCGCCTCCAGCGTCAGGCGCAAAAGAGCGGCGTGGTGCGTCACGTCGGCAGCGGCGGCAACATCTGGTCGAACGTGCATATCGACGACGTCGCCGAACTCTATCGCCTCGCGTTGGAGAAGACGCCGGCGGGCACGTTCTATTTCGTCGAAAGCGGCGAAGCGTCGTTCCGCGACATGAGCGCCGCGATCGCTCGCGTGATGAAGCTCGGCGAACCGCAAGACTGGCCGCTCGATGAAGCGCAGAAGGAATGGGGCTATGAAATGGCTTCGTACGGTCTGGGCTCGAACAGCCGCGTGCGCGGCGAGCGCGCGCGCAAGCTGCTCGGCTGGCAGCCGAAGCGCACTTCGGTGATCGACTGGATCGAGCACGACATGCTGGCCGCCAGCAAGACGTCGTAAGCCGTGTAAGCACGGCCGTTGCGAATCCGTAAGCTCGTGCCGATAAAATCGCGCTCACCTGACCGTGCGATTCGACCATCAGGGTCGCACACGAGCCCGGATTTTATCGATGAACCTTGCGTTGAACTTCGACTGGCTGACGAACCTGCTGGCGATTCTATTTATCGTAGCGTGCCTGTACGACGCGCGCTACGACGAATACGGCGTCTTGACGCTGAGCGCGGCCGCGATGGGTCTCGCCGTGATGGCGATCGAGTTTTTCCTCAAGCCCGCCTTCGACATGGCACTTTGATGGGCGAGCAATACGGCATGACGCGCATGCCGTATTGCCTACGCCTTCACTTCAAACGGTATTGCACCGTTCAGGCACCGCACGCGTCACCACCGCCGCGCGTTTCATCTTCATAACGATCGTGATGTTTGACCCAGTCGGTCAGATTGCTGGCTTCGTTGCGTCCTTTCGGCGTGACGTCAAGATGCGCGTACGTGTTGATGAAGCGTTCGTCGCCGCGTCCATAGCACGAATACGTGTGATACACGACGCCGTCGCCGTCCTTGTAGAACACGCTATGGCCGTGATGTTCGTCGATGCCGACGTCCTGCTCGGTAAAGTTGTAGCAGGCCTTCCTGCTGGCTAGCTGCTCGGGTGTGAACGACACGTGGTAGTCGAAATTGAAATCGCTGCCACTCGACGACACCCACGGAAAGGTCCATCCCATCCGCTTTCTGAACACCTCGATCTTCGCGAGCGGCGCGCGCGATACCGTCACGTACGACACGTCGTGGTGCTCCAGGTGCGTCACGATTCCCGTCATGTGATCCGACAGGAACGAGCAGCCGACACAGCCCTCTTCCCAATCCGGGCCCATCATGAAGTGATAAACGATCAACTGGCTGCGGCCGCCGAACAGCTCGGCCAGCGTCTTGCGGCCCTGCGGCGTATCGAACCAGTAGGTCTTGTCGACTTTGACCCATGGCAACGCGCGGCGCTTGCGGGCGAGTTCGTCGCCGGCGCGCATGTGTGCTTTCTCTTCGGCCAGCAGCGCTCTGCTCGCGGCGAACCATTCCTCTCTCGTGGCCATGCTGTGTTGCGGTTCCATTTATGCCTCCTTGCCTGCTGGATGCAGGTTGGTCAGGTGCGCTCACACGCTTCCCGAGCGCTTCCCTGGCAGTTGCATCATCCTGCGCGCCGCGTCGAAAACGGACACCGGGATGGCAATCACAGAGTACGCGTATTCGCCGCGCGCGCAAGCGGCGACGCATCCCAGCGGCTCAGGCATGCGGCCCAAAAAAACGCGGTGCGCCGCAGATCGATCACTGCGACGCACCGCGTCAAGGTGGAGAACAACCGACTACCTGCTCAATGTGAAGCGGCCCCGCCTCACACTGTCTTTCTCCTGCATTCCAGTCACGCAAAGAGGTAGCCAACTTCGCGCACGACCGTGCCCGCCTCCCCGCTCAGATCGCCCAGCCGCCAAGATAAAACCCGACCAGCACGACCGCGATCACCACCGTCCCCACGTTCAGCTTGCGATACTCGCCGCTCACCACGCGGCCGATGACGAGCGTCGCGAAGCCGAGCATGATGCCGGTCACGATGTTCGCCGTCAGCACGATGAACACCGCGCACATCAGCCCCGACATCGCATCGACCATATCGTCCATATGCAGCTTGCTGACGTTCGACAGCATCAGCAGCCCCACGTACATCAGCGCCGGTGCCGTCGCATACGAAGGCACCAGGCCGGCCAGCGGCGAGAAGAACATTACGCCGAGAAACAGCAGGCCGACCACCGCCGCCGCCATCCCGGTCTTCGCGCCGGCCGCGACGCCGACCGTCGATTCGATATACGCCGCCGCCGGCGCGCCGCCCAGCAGGCCCGAGAAAACGGAGCTCAGCGAATCGGCGGTCAATGCGCGGCCGCCGTTGATGATGCGGCCGTTCGCATCGAGCTGGCCCGCCTGCCCCGCGACCGCGCGGATCGTGCCGGTCGCGTCGAACACGGCGGTCATCACGAGCGCGAGCACGCTCGGCAGCACGGCCATCGACAGTGCGCCCTTGATGTCCATCGCGCCGATCAGCGACGCATGGCCCGGCGCGCTCAACGACGGCACCGCGAACACACCATGGAATGCGACGGCCGGATCGAGCGCGAGCCCGATCGCCGAAATCGCGACGATCACGATCAGGATCGAGCCCGGCACGCGGCGGCGCACCAGCCCGAAAATTGCCGCGAGCCCCGCCACCGACATCAGCGCCGGCAACGCGGTGATCTGCCCGAGCGCGACCGGCAGACCGGCACCCGGATTCTTCACGACCAGCCCGACGTCGTTGGCGGCGATCAGCAGCAGGAAGAGACCAATGCCGATACCCGTGCCGTGCGCGATGCCGGTCGGCAGATTGCGCAGAATCCACGAGCGCACGCCGGTCACCGAGATCGCGGTGAACACCACGCCCATCAGGAACACCGCGCCGAGCGCGACGTTCGGCTGCAGCCCCTTGCCGAGCACGAGACCGAACGCGGTGAATGCGGTCAGCGAAATCGCGCAGCCGATCGCGATCGGCAGGCGCGCCCACACGCCCATCAGCAGCGAGCCGAACGCGGTGGTCAGGCACACGGCGACGAACACCGCGCTGGTGTCGAAACCCGCCTTGCCGAACATGCCCGGCACGACGAACACGGAATAGACCATCGCGAGAAAGGTCGTGATGCCCGCGACGATCTCCTGACGCTGCGAGCTGCCGCGTGACGAGATTTCGAAATAGCGGTCGAGTAAGCCCTTTCCGTCGAACGACTCGGTCGCGACTTCGGAAATCGCCTGGGCGTGGGGTTCCATCATGATGAGTGCCTCCTTTATCAGCATGCTGAAACGGCCATCGATGCGGCCGTCGTCAGGGTTCGTCTCGTTGAATTGATTGATGTGTGGGTGCTTCGCTCTGCGTGCTTCGCTTTTGCTGCCTTGTTTTGTTGCATCGAAATGTAGGCCAACACAAATATGTCTCCAATCGCATGGATGGCATGCCGGACATGTCACGACGCTTATATCGTTCAGGAGACGCCACAGCCGCGAGCGCGCCGCGCGTTTACACCTACGGCTCGTCATGAAGAGGTGAAAGGCTTCTGACGGCTTTCCGACGCTTTCACAGCCCGCCGGCCCGACACGGACGAGCGCCGCACGGCACGAAGCATGCTTGCGAACACGCGCGCGGATGCCTGCAAAATCGGGGCCGCCCCGGCTCGCGGGTTACACTCTGGCCCGTACCTGTGATAACCGCGGCGGCCTCTCGCGCCCGTCCGCACCGGCCCATGGAGTTTGTCCCGATGACTGGCGGTTTTTCGCGTCCTGCCTGGCGCGTGCTGATCCTCGCTGTCGCGCTTTTCGCGCTGTCCGGCTGCAGCCTGTTGTGGGGCCCGCAGCAGGCGCCGATCGTCGATGCGACGATCATGCCCGTCGAAGCCGCCAGCGCGCCGGTGGAGGCCTCCGCGCCCGAGCCCGTCGAAACCGAGGCGAGCGAACCCGAGCAGCCGAAAAAGCCGAAGAAGCCGGTCGTCAAGCCGCACAAGGTCGAGCCTCCGCCGCCGGTCGTCACGCCCGCGCCGCCGCCTCCTCCTCCCGCGCCGCTGATCGTGCTGCGCACGATCGAGCGCAACGAGGCGCACGCGCTGCTCGACAGCGAAGTGCAGAAGCCCGACGGCAAGGTGGTCGGCCGCGCCGTCGACATGACGGCCGACGCCCTCGGCAAGCCGCGCGAGATGGTCGTCAATCTGCAAGGTTTCCTCGGTGTCGGCGACCGCAAGGTGAACTTCCCGTGGGGCGCGTTCCGCTTCACGCCCACCGCCAAATCCGCGCCGATCACGCTCAACGCCGCGGCGGTGCCCACCGGCCCGGCCAAATCCAATGTCGTGCAGATGCCGCTGATCGACGCCACCGTCGAGCGTTCGAACGGCGCCAAGGTCGGCCGTGTGATCGACGTGCTGATCGACGGCAACGCGCAACCGCAGGCCGTCGTGCTCGACGTCAACGGCATGGTCAGCACCGAGCGGCGCACGATTGCCGCGAACTGGTCGGCACTGCGCTTCGTCACGCGCGATAAGGAACTGCGTCCGCTCATCGATCTGAGCGACGCGCAGATCAACGCGACGCCGCCCTACGCCAACGACAAGCCGATTCGCGCGGTGTCTCCAGCGCCGCCGCCCGCGCCCGCCCCGACGCCTGCGCCAGCCGCCGCGTCGGCGCCTGCCGCGTCGACGGCCATCGCGGTATCCAACGCACGGGCGGCCCGATGATCGGCCGCACCATGGTCACGGCGCGCAGTCTGCGCGCGCTCGATTGGCTTAATTTTTTCGTCGCCAACGTGCAGACGGGCTTCGGGCCGTTCATCGCGTCGTATCTCGCGTCGCATAAGTGGACCCAGGGTGAGATCGGCATGGCGCTCTCGGTCGGCACCATCAGCGCGATGGTGAGCCAGGTGCCGGGCGGCGCCGCGGTCGACGCGCTGCGCAACAAGAAAGGCGCGGCCGCGTGGGCGATCATCGCGATCATCCTGAGCGCGGTGCTGCTGGCCGCCAGTCCGACGGTGCTGCCGGTGATCGCCGCCGAGGTCTTCCACGGCTTCGCAAGCTGCATGCTGACGCCGGCGCTCGCCGCGATTTCGTTCGCGCTGGTGGGGCGCGCGAATCTCGGCGACCGGCTCGGGCGCAATGCGCGCTGGGCGTCGATCGGCAGTGCGGTCGCGGCCGGCTTGATGGGCGTATTCGGCGAATACTATTCGCCGCGCGCGGTGTTCTGGCTGACCGCCGGGCTCGCGGTGCCCGCGTTGATCGCGCTGTCGATGATCCAGCGCACCGATACGGTCGAGTTGCCGAAGGCCGCGCCCACGCCGCAGCAGCTCGAACGGCGCGAGAGCCTGCGCGAGCTGCTGCGCGACAAGCGCATGCTGCTGTTCGCGGCGTGCATCGTGCTGTTCCATCTGTCGAACGCGGCGATGCTGAATCTGGCCGCGGGCGAAGTGACGGCCGGCATGGGCGACAACGTGCAGCTCGTGATCGCGGCGTGCATCATCGTGCCGCAGGCGATCGTCGCGATGATGTCGCCGTGGGTCGGGCGCTCCGCCGAACGCTGGGGACGCAGGCCGATCCTGCTGCTCGGCTTTTCGGCGCTGCCGATCCGCGCGTTGCTGTTCGCCGGAATCAGCAGCCCGTATCTGCTGGTGCCGGTGCAGATGCTGGACGGTCTGAGCGCCGCGGTGTTCGGCGTGATGCTGCCGCTGATTGCCGCCGACGTCGCCGGCGACAAGGGCCGCTACAACCTGTGTATCGGGCTCTTCGGGCTGGCGGCGGGGATCGGGGCGACGTTGAGCACGACGGCCGCGGGTTTCGTCGCGGATCATTTCGGCAATGCGGTCAGCTTCTTCGGTCTCGCCGCAGCGGGTGCGCTGGCCGTGCTGCTCGTGTGGGCGGCCATGCCCGAGACGCGTGATGCGTCGGCAGCCGGTGATGCGCCGCTGGCCGATGGAGAAAAATCAGCGGCGAGGTGATGGCGGACGGGTGGCAGGCGAACGCGCATGCGCGGCCGGGCCACTTAGGTCGCTCGTCAGGTATGGCACTGGGAGGCGTTGAGGTGCATCGAACCGCAACGAAACCGCTCGCCGCATGTGAAAAAGAGCCGCGATGAAAATTCATCGCGGCTCTTTTTCAATCTGGCCGTGCCCTCTTCAGGTACGACACGACCCACACCGCAAGCATTGCGCCGCGCGTCCCACCCGGCGCCTCAATCAATCGCCCGGCCAGCCGTCTCACGCATCCACGGCAACGGCAGCAGCGACACCAGCCCACAGCCGATCAGATACCACGCCGGCGCGAGATTGTTGCCGGAAATCTGAATCAGCCACGTCGCGAAGAACTGCGCGAAGCCGCCGAAGATCGACACCCCGAGGCAATAAACGATCGACATGCCGGTTGCGCGAATCGCACGCGGAAACATCTCAGGCAGCATCACGATATTGGGCACGGCCGTGAACGCGACCAGCACCGCGAGCCCCGCCACCACCGACAGCAACACCGGCACCGTCGGCACGGCATTAATGATCATGAAAGCCGGATACACCGCGGCGATCAGCAACACCCGCGACACCCACAGCACGCGCTTGCGTCCGACGCGATCGGACAGCGCGCCGGCGAACGGCGAACAGATCACCGTGACCACCGCCGCGGCCCACGCGGCCCACAGCGCCGACGACATCGGCAGATGGAGGATCCGGATCGCGTAAGTGGACAGATAGAACAGCACGATGTAATTCGCCGCGGTGCCGCCGATCGTCGTCAGCACACCCATCGTGATGACGCGCGAATGGTCGCGAAACAGCTTGCGCACCGGCTGCGAAGCCGGCACTTGAGCGACGGCCGCGGCCTGCGGCGCCGTGCCGTCCTCGATGCCGGGCAGCGTCTCATCCAGATGACGCCGGATATAAATGCCGATCGGCCCCATCGCCATGCCGATCACGAACGGCACGCGCCAGCCCCAGCTTTCGAGCGCGTCGGTGGACAGCCACGCCGCCAGCGCGACACCGAGCAGCGAGCCGCACACCGTGTTCAAGCCCTGGCTCACGAACTGCCAGCTGCCGTAGAACCCGCGCGTTTTGTCGCTGCCGTATTCGAGCAGCAGCGAGGTCGACGCGCCGATCTCGCCGCCCAGCGCGAAACCCTGAATCAGCCGCGCGAGAATCACCAGCAGCGGCGCGGCGAGACCGATCGCCGCATAGGTCGGCGCAAACGCGATCAGCGCGGAGCCGAGCGTCATCAGCCACAGCGTCAGACTCATTGCCGCCTTGCGGCCCGCGCGATCGGCATAGCCGCCGAGCACCACGCCGCCCACCGGCCGCATGATGAAACCGACGCCGAACGTGCCGACCGCCAGCATCAGTTGCGCGAGCTGCCCTTCCACCGGGAAATACAGCTTGCCGATGATCGTCGCGAAGAAGCTGTAGATCGTGAAGTCGAAAAATTCGAGACCGTTGCCGAGCGTGATCGCGGCAATCGCTTTCGCGTGATGCATGCGCTCGGCCGGCGCTGCACTGTGCTGTGTCGTCTGTCCTGCGGCCGACGCGTTCTGTCTGCCGGGCGCATCGGCGCCTGCGGGTTGCGGTGTGGCGGAATAGTCCATCTGTCTCTCCGTGATGTGCTTGCTGCTGACGCAGCGCATCGCGCTAGCGTCCGCATGGCCTGCTATGGCATACCGTGCCCGCGTCAAACCAGAAACGTCTGCGCGAGTCGCACCCAGTAGGCCGCCCCGGTGGCGAGGCAAGCGTCGTTGAAGTCGTAGCCCGGGTTGTGGACCATGCAGCCGCCCTCGCCATCGCCATTGCCGATGATCAGGTAGCTGCCCGCACAGCGTTCGAGCAGGAATGCGAAATCCTCGCTGCCGGTGAGCGGCTGCATGTCGGCGATCAAGCCGTCTTCGCCGAGCCAGTCGAGCGCGACCTGGCGCGCGAGGCCGGTCATCTGCACGTCGTTGACGAGCACCGGATAGCGGCGCTGATAATCCACCTCGGCACGCGCGCCGAACACGGCGGCCTGCGCGGTGGCCACCGCCGTGATGCGCTCCTGCAGGTAGTCGCGCACCTCGGGTTTGAGCGCGCGCACCGACAGGCGCATCTCGGCGGTCTCCGGGATCACGTTGGGCGCTTCGCCCGCGTGAATCGCACCGACGGTGATGATCGCCATGTCGAGCGGCGCGATGTTGCGCGAGACGATCGACTGCAAGGCGAGCACGATCTGCGCGCACACCACGACCGGATCGACGGCCTTGTGCGGCACCGCGCCGTGGCCGCCGCGCCCCGTCACCGTGATGATCACCGTGTCCGAGGAGGCCATGAACGAGCCCGGCAGGAAGCCGAATTTGCCGGTGGGAAAGCCCGGCATGTTGTGCATCGCGAACACCGCGTCGCAGGGAAACTGCTCGAACAGGCCGTCTTCGAGCATCTTTTTCGCGCCGGCCAGGCCTTCTTCGGCGGGCTGGAAAATCAGGTTCAACGTGCCGTCGAAGCCCTTTTCCTGCGCGAGATGTTTGGCGGCGGCCAGCAGCATCGCGGTGTGTCCGTCGTGGCCGCACGCGTGCATCTTGCCGGGCACCGTGCTCGCGTACGGCAAGCCGGTGGTTTCGTGAATCGGCAGCGCATCCATGTCGGCGCGCAGACCCAGCCTGCGCGTGCCGTTGCCGACCTTCAACTGCCCGACCACGCCCGTCTGACCCAATCCGCGATGCACCGTGTAGCCCCACTCCCGCAGGCGTTCGGCCACGAGGTCGCCGGTGGCGAATTCCTCGTAAGCCAGCTCCGGCTGAGCGTGAATGCGTCGGCGCAGCGCGATCATTTCGTCTTCGAGTTCGGCGATGCCCGCCGGGATGGCCATGGTGTTCACGTGTCGTCTCCGTTGATGAAAGCGTGAACCCAGCATAGCGACGCCGATTTTCCGGCGGCAGGCGTAGAATCGTTGCGGCAGCAACTCCTGGTTGCCACCCTCATCGCACCTTCTTTAGATGAAACTGCATCAACTCAGTACCTTGGCGGCCATTGCGGATACCGGAAGTATCCGGGCGGCGGCACGCGCGCTGGGCCTTTCGCCGGCCGCCGTGACCAAGGCGATGCGCGAACTGGAAGCCGATCTGCACGCCCCGCTGCTCGTGCGCAGCGCGAGCGGCGTCGCCTTCACCGAGTTCGGCCGCGCGCTGGTCGTGCATGCGCGCCTCGTGCTCGGGCAATTGCAACGCGCGCAGGCGGAGATCGAAGCGCTGCGCGGCGCGGCCGCCGGCAAGCTGTCGATCGGCGTCACGCCATGGGTTGCGCTGACCTTTCTGCCGCCCGCCGTGCAGCGGTTCCGGCAACGCATGCCGGAAGTTCAGCTGGAGTTTTTCGAAGGCCTGCTCGCGGTGGTGCAGCCGCGCCTGCGCGACGGCAGCCTCGATTTTTCGATCGGCCGGCCGCCGCCCGCGTCGCCGCAATCGGAGTTTCACAACGTGCCGCTCTTCTCGACGCATTCGGCGGTGGTCGCGCGGCGTGATCATCCGCTGGCCGGTTGCCGCACGCTGCTCGAACTCGAAGACGCGGAGTGGGTGCTGAACTGGGATCCCGCAAGCCGCGAGTCGATCGCGGACAACCTGTTCCGCCAGCGCGGCATGCGCGTGCCGCACACCATTCATCTCGCGCATTCACTGTCGATCGTGCTGGGGCTGCTCGCGCACACGGACATGCTCAGCATCTTTCCGTGGCCGCTCGTCGAAGTGACGCTCGCGAAAGAGAACCTGTGGGCGCTGCCCTTGCGCGAGACGGTCGATGAAACCATCGTCAGCATCACCTCACGGCGCGGCGCGCCGACCAGTCCGGCGGCTCAGTGCTTTCTCGACTGCCTGCGCGAAGTGATCGACGCAGGGGCGAGCTCGCAGGACCCGGAGCAGCGCCGGCTGTTTCATTCGATCGAGTTGCTGCTTTGAGGGTGGCGGGCGCGGTTCGGCGCGACGCGCCCGGCACCCGGTCGGTCAATCGAGAAACTCCGCCGCCCGCTTGCGCAACACCACGCCGAAGTCGTCGAGCCAGCCGATCGACAGGCGCCAGCTCTGCCAGTACAGATCGACGTCGATGTGCTTGCCCGGCGCCATCTCCATCAGTTCGCCGCTCGCCAGATGCGCGGCGATCATCCGCTCCGGACACATGCCCCAGCCGAGGCCCGTCACGCAGGCCCGCAAAAAGCCGGCGACGTGGGGAATCCAGTGCAACGGCGGATCGAGCTCCGCGCGCGTGATGCGGCGCATGAAGCGCTTTTGCAACTGATCCTTCGGATTGAAATCGACGCACGGCGTGCCGCGCAAACTGTCACGCGTGACGCCGTCGGCGAAATAGCGCGCGAAAAACGCCGGCGAACAGACCGCCATATAACGCATCCGTCCGAGCCGCGTGGAGCGGCAGCCTTGCACCGGTTCGGCCTGGGTCGTGACCGCGCCTTGCACGCTGCCGTCGCGAATCCGCTCCGCCGTGTGATCCTGATCGTCGATCACCAGATCGAGCAGCATCTCGCGCTCCGAGCAGAACGGCGCCACCGCGTCGATGAACCAGGTGCCGACGCTGTCGTCGTTGACCGCCACGCGCAACGCCGGCCACGGCTCGACCAACGCGCCGGGCAGCGCGGGCAGACGGCCGGTCAACTCCGCTTCGAGCAATTGCACGCGTTCGGTGTGCCGGCACAACAGCGCGCCCGAGGTGGTCGCGACGCACGGCTGGCCGCGCTTGACCAGCACGCTGCCCACCCGCTCCTCCAGCAGCTTGACCCGCTGCGACACCGCCGACGGCGTGACATTCAGTTCGCTGGCCGCGCGATCGAACGAACCGTGGCGCACCACGGCGGCCAGCGCGTCGAGCAACGCATAGTCGAGCATTAGCGTTCCTTAATCGGCATTAAGTAAATTAGCTTCTCTTATGAGATGCAAAACCGCAGACTAGCCCCGTTGGCTTCTTCCGTCTACTGGATTCGTTTTTATGAACTGGCTATCCTTTTCTCACGGCGCCGCCCTGTGCGCATCGCTGATCGTGACCATCGGCGCGCAAAACGCGTTCGTGCTGCGTCAGGGCATCCTGCGCTCGCATGTCGGCAAGATCGTCGTGCTGTGCGCGCTGTCGGACTTCATTCTGATCGGCGCGGGCGTGGGCGGCGCCTCGGTGCTGGTGGAACGCTACCCGGTGTTCGTCCATGCGATGCTGTACGTCGGGCTCGCCTATCTCGCGTGGTTCGGCATCAACGCGCTGCGCCGCGCCGTGCGCCCCGGGCATGCGGTGCTCGACGCCCAGGCGAACGGCGCGCCGCCCGCGCAACGCGCCCTGCCGATCATCCTGATGACGCTCGCGCTCACCTGGCTCAATCCGCACGTGTATCTCGACACCTTCCTGCTGATCGGCACGGCCGGCGCGCGCGAGCCGCAGGACGCTCGGCTCGCGTTTGCGCTCGGCGCGATGGCGGTGAGCGGGATCTGGTTCGTCGGTCTCGGCTACGGAGCGCGCGCACTGGCGCCGCTGTTTCGCCGGGCGACCGCATGGCGCGTGCTGGACGGCGCGATCGGCAGCATGGTGTTGCTGCTTGCGGTGACCCAGTTGCGGTAATCGCGATCCGTTGCGGCGAAGGCGTGGTTCAGCGCGCCGCCTTGCGCCGCATGCGCAAACGCCCACGAAGCGCCGTTATTCCACCGCCACTTTCTGCGCCGGGTCATGCCCGGCGAGCGCGTCTGCTTCCTCGGCCGGCACGAGCTTCATGAGCCGCGCGAGCACCGGCCACCGCATCAAAGACTGCTGAAACGCCTCCTTCGCCTGCCCGTCGAAGTAACGGGCCGGATCGACTTCGGGCAAGCGGCGCGCGAGGCCGGTGATATCGTCCACCGGCCAGCCGCCGCCATTTTCAGCGGCATGCCCGACGGCTTTCCCTGCGGTCTTCACCGCCGCCGTCGAAGCCGTCTTGCCGTCATCCTTCGTAGTCGCCGCCGTCATTTGCCATCCACCCATACGCCGTCCGGCGTCTTCACGACATAGCCCGATGCCGTCTTCATCGTCACCGTCCCTTCGTTTTCGCCGACCATCTGCGTTTGCGGCAGATTCATGGCGTACTGCGACAAGGTCACGCCCGGCTTGAACGGGCTGTTCGACACGAGATTCGACAGCAGTTGCGCGAGCGCGAGAAAACTTGACGGATTGTCGATCACCGTAGTCGGTCCATGGTTGCCCTGGAAGCCGACCAGCCGCACACCCGCCGGACCATGGATGACGCGCGGCGTCGGAATTTCGCGCAGGCCGGCCACCTGGTTCGCGTCGCCGCGCAAGGCCGCGCCGTGTTCGGGCACGAACACGATCACCGCGCGCCGGCCCGATGCCGCGATCAGATCCGCGAACCGGTCGAAGTCGCTCATCAGCTTGTTCACGCGCTGCGGGTACGAATCGAGGCTCGACAGACTGCTGTTCGGCAGACGGTTGCCGTCGTGCAGACTGATCGTGTTGTAGTACAGCGCGACCGGTCCCGGTGTGCTGGCGCGCTGCGCGTACCAGTTGGCGAGCGTCGCGTAATCGTCGCGAATCGCGGACCCGTCGAACGCGTGCATCGCGACCGGCACGCTGGTGTTCGAAATCATCGGCACGTTCGGCACGCCGGCGTTGTCGTGCACCAGTTGCAGGAAGTTGTCGAAGTGGCCGTCGTGGTTCAGCATCGTCTGCGGCGTGTAACCCGCCTGGGCGAGATCGGCCAGCAGGTGGCACTGTTGCGGCGCGTCCTTGTAAAGGTCCGCGTGCGCCTCCTGCCCGCAGCTCGCCCGCAGCACGCGAATCGCGGCCGGTCCGCTATAGCTCGCCGCCGTGCTGAAGTTCGTGAACAGATAGTCGAAATGGCTCAGCATCGGGTGATTGCGCGCCTTCACGGCATCGAGGTCGTCCCACGACAGCGAGCAGATGTGCAGCACGATCACGTCGAACTGCGTGTTCGGATCGGCGCCGAGATGGCCGAAAGTGACCTGCCGCTGCGACTCCTGCGTACGGAATGCGGCGAGCGCCGCGTTATGGTCGAGCGGCTGCGCGGCGAGCGCATTGCCCGATGCTGCCGCCACGGGCGCGCTGCGCCATTGCGCCAGCACCGTGCTGCCCTCCTGCCACATCGGAATCGCGACCAGCGCGATCAGCACGAAGGTCGCGACGCGCAGCCAGCGGTTCACGATCAGATAGGCGACCAGACCACCGAGCGCGCCGAGCAGCAGCATCGGCGGCAGGAAACGCTGCGCGAGCTCCACCCAGTAGCCGAAGCTGAAGGTGGTGAGGTTGCCGAATTCTTCGGTCAGACGCGCGAACGGCGGCACGTTCGCTTCGTGGTACATCAGCGGTATGCCGATCGCGAGGCCGAGCAGGTTGCGCAACACGCGCAGGCCGCGATGCCTGAGCGTCGCGCTCGCGGCCAGCAGCAACGCGAAGCCGAGGTTGACGAGCCACAGCGGTTGCAGATGGCCGCCCGCGAACAGGTACAGCTTGACGATGAAGTACAGGTTCCACAAAGTCATGAACAGAGTTCTCACATTGGCCGGGCGCGCACGCCAGCGGCATTAATAGCGTGTGCGGTCCAGCGCGAGCAGCGACTGGCACACGCGCAGCACGCCGGTCAGCAGCCTCGAATAGCCCTCGATGCCCATCGTCAGCACGTCCTTCAGGCCGCGCAGCGGGGTGTCCTCGACGGTTTGCTCGTCCCAGTCGAGCCATGCGTCGGCGCGGCCGAACGTGCATTGCACCATCTGCCGTTCCTGTTCGAGCGTCAGGCCGTCGAAGCGCACGCCCAGATGCTTGCCGACGAAACGGCTCACGTAGACGGGAAAATGAAATTGCCGGTCGCCTCGGCTCAGGCAGACGCCGAGGCTGTCGCCGGGCGCGAGCCGCAATGCCGGATCGACTTCGAGACCGAGTCCGCCGGTCGAGTAATCGCTGGTGGTGCACGCGAGCGTCGTGCCGTCCGCGAGCAGCAGCGTGGCCGCCGCGCGCATCGCGATACGATGGGTCACGCGCACCTGCTTCGCCTCACGCGCCACGCTCGCCGCCGCGCCGAGCATCACGAGGTTGTAGAGCGTCCAGAACACGTTCATCAGGATCGTCGCGGTCTCGTCGCCCTGGCCGAACATCAGCCGGTACACGCCCGCCGCCAGCGCGCACACGTTCAGTCCGAGCAGCACCAGATACGGCTTCGACACGGCCCAGTCGAAATAACCTTCGTCGATGCGGCCGCCCTTGTCGGTCACGTTGAACTGGCCGTGCTTCGGACTGAAGAAGGCGATGGTGGTCGGCAGCGCGATATACCAGGCGAGCACCGATTCGTACACTTCGGCCCAGAACGAGTGGCGGAATTTACCCTGCATCCGCGAGTTCGCGATGTTGGCGAGCACGATGTACGGCAGCACGAATCCGGCGATGGTGGTCGCCGACGCGTTGATGAAATACATCTGGAAAAACAGATACGCCATCGGCATGGTCAGGAAGATGAGCCGCGGGATACCGTAGAAAAAATGCAGCATCGCGTTGCCGTAACAGAGCCGCTGGAAGAAGCTCAGGCCGCGGCCGAAAAACGGATTGTCGATGCGGAAAATCTGCGCCATGCCGCGCGCCCAGCGCGTGCGCTGCTTGATGTGGCTCGCGAGACTTTCGGTGGCGAGACCGGCGGCCTGCACGGTCGGTAGATAAGCGGTCGTATAGCCGCGCCGATGCAGTTTGAGCGCGGTATGCGCGTCTTCCGTGACCGTCTCCACCGCGACGCCGCCCACTTCTTCGAGCGCCGTGCGCTTGATCACCGCGCACGAGCCGCAGAAGAACGACGCGTTCCACAGATCGTTGCCGGATTGCACGAGCCCGTAAAACAGGTTGCCTTCGTTGGGCACGCGGCGGAACGTGCCGAGGTTGCGCTCGAACGGGTCGGGCGAGAAGAAGTGATGCGGCGTCTGCACCATCGCGCAACGGGCGTCGCGCAGGAACGTGCCCATCGTGGTTTGCAGGAACGAGCGCGTCGGCACGTGATCGCAATCGAAGATCGCGATGTACTCGCCGTGGGTCTTCTCCAGGGCGCGGTTGATGTTGCCGGCCTTCGCGTGCCGGTTGTCGTCGCGGGTCAGGTAGCCGATGCCGCTGTCGTGCGCGAACTGTCTGAATTCTTCGCGGCGGCCGTCGTCGAGCAGATACACGCGCAGCCGGTCCGCCGGCCAGTCGATGCCCTGGGCGGCGAACACGGTCGGCCGCACCACCGACAGCGGCTCGTTATAGGTCGGAATATAAATGTCGACGCTCGGCCAGTTCGCGGTATCGGCCGGCAGTTCGGCGACCGCGCGGTTCAGCGGCCACGCGGTCTGCACGAAGCCGAGCAGCAGAATGACCCACGTATACGCCTCGGCGCCGAACAGCAGATAGCCGAGAATCGCCTCGCCCGGCGTCTGGAACGACAGCGTCTGCGTGATGCGCCACCAGACATAGCGCGCCATCGCGAGCAACGCGAGTGTCGTCAGGATCAGCACCGGCATGCGGCCAGGGAAGCGGCGCAAGGTCAGTGCGACGGCCACCAGCACTGCGAAGAATTCGAACTGACCATCCGAGGACAACGGCGAGGTGCCGATCATCGTCCACAGGACTGCGCCCGCCAGCACGATGAGCGGCAGCAGCCAGCGAATGTGGCCGACGCGCTGCGTGCCGCTTTCGAGTTGCGCGCCCCAGCGCTGCCACGGCAGGCGCGGCAGCATCGCTTCGATACGGCGGCGCAGGCGGCGCCAGCGCAATAGCACCGGCACCAGCCAGCGGTCGATCCACGCGAGCACGGCGCGCACCTGCGCGGCGGCGCTTCGCTCGGACAGGCGCGGCGCGCGGATGAAAGCGCGCCACAGCCAGGCGCGCAGGCGGTGGGGTTCGAGCACACCCCATTGCAGCGCGAGATGCAGCACGACGGCTCTGATCCAGCGGCGCGGGTAGTCGGGCTTGCCCGGTGAAGGCGGCTGGAACATCAGGCGGACGAACCAGTCGAGCGGTGTGCGGTTGACGGGGACGCCGAGGTTGCGGGCGAGCCAGTCGACGGTGCGCTGACGTCGGGTGCGTGTGGTGGCGCCGGTGGGGGTTGGGGTGGCGTGGGGCGCCAGGCCGGACTCCTCGCCCCGCTCGCCCGTGTCGCCGTTCATCGGCCGGTTCATGCCGCCTCGCCTGCGCGGCGCGCGAGCGTCGCCGATGTCCCGCCGACCCACGCGTCGAGCCAGTTGGCAAGGCCATGCAGATCGTGCGATGCCTGCGAATGCGGCGCATCGTCGAAGAGCCACGTACCGCGCGCGAACGACTCCGGCATCGCCACATCGAGATGCACGCGCTGCGCGAGCGGCAGACCATCGCCGAGCGCCGCCGCGAGCATCGCGAGCACGTCGCGCTGCATGTCGCGCGCCGGGTTCAGGCGGTTCACGATGATCCTCAGAGTCGCGCCGTCGCGCCGCAAGTCATCGAGCCGCGCGACGAGCGTCGCGCAGGCGGCCGGTTCGGGCGGCGTCACGCACAGCACCAGGTCGGCGCAGCGCAGCGCCTGCGCGGCCTGCTGCGAGGGATATCGGGCGGTGTCGATCAGCACGACGCCATCGCGCGGCAAATCGAGTTGCGCGAGCGCGCTCGCGAGCCATCGCGGCTCGGCGGCAAGCCGCGCATCGCAGCGCGCGCTGTGTGCGAGCGAGACCTCGCCGTACGGCACGAACAGCACGCCCTCGGCATTGCGCCACGTATGCGCGTGCCACGCATGGGTCTCGTCGAGCAGCGCTTGCGCGAGCCCGGCGGGCGCGAGGCCGTCGATCCCGAGATGCACGCCGAGCATGTTCTGCGGATCGAAGTCGAGTGCGACCACCTGAGCGCCGCGCCGCGCGAGCAATACCGCGAGCGCGGCGCTCAGCGTCGTGCGGCCCGTGCCGCCGGCGGTGGAAACGACGGCGATCGTTTTCATCGTGTGGCCTCGTCGACGCGCGGCGCGGGGGGGGGCCGCCCGGCGCCCCCCGCCCCCCGGTGGGTATA
>NZ_JAQQCJ010000024.1:0-116638 GCF_046030495.1 Paraburkholderia strydomiana | reverse complement strand
ACGCGTCGACAACAAGATCATCCGGCCGAGCGCGAATTACACCGGACCCGACGATCTGCCGTTCGTGCCGCTTGCCAAGCGCGTCTGACGCAACGGTGCGCGAAAGCGCATCCGTCAGCCGTCGAAGGCGTAGCAGCCACAATGCAGCAAAGCCGCCGCGTAAGCGTTTCTCCTGCGTCACGTCCTCTGGGCGCGATGCAATGAAGTTGGGCCTTGGTTCGCCGATACCCCGGCTCAAGGCCGCTTTTTCGCGGTGGCCGGAGCGGCGGCATGGTCGGCTGCTCACGCAACGTAGCATGCAACGCATTCGAACGAACGGCCGCAATCCAGCGAGCTAAACTACAACCATTGCCTGACCGGTCCGCAAGCGAAGCGTCACCTGACAAGACGCGGCTGAACGTGACCGATGCCGCCGTCGTCCCCGGCTCATTACTGTTGGTTCCTAAGCCATGAATACTGCAAACCGCAAACGCCTTCCCGGCACCCAGCTCGATTTCTTCGACACGCGTGCGGCGGTCGACGCGATCCGGCCCGGCGCGTACGACACGCTGCCGTACACGTCGCGCGTGCTGGCCGAAAATCTCGTGCGCCGCTGCGATCCGGCGACGCTCACCGCGTCGCTCGAGCAGATCATCGAGCGCAAACGCGAGCTGGATTTTCCGTGGTTTCCGGCGCGCGTGGTATGTCATGACATTCTCGGCCAGACCGCGCTGGTCGACCTCGCCGGCCTGCGCGATGCGATCGCCGCGCAAGGCGGCGACCCGGCGCTGGTCAATCCGGTGGTGCCGACGCAACTCGTTGTCGATCATTCGCTCGCGGTCGAATGCGGCGGTTTCGATCCGGATGCGTTCGCGAAGAACCGCGCGATCGAAGATCGCCGCAACGAAGACCGCTTCGATTTCATCAATTGGACGAAGCGCGCCTTTCAGAACGTCGACGTGATTCCGCCGGGCAACGGCATCCTGCATCAGATCAACCTCGAACGCATGAGCCCGGTCGTGCAGGTGAAAGACGGCGTGGCGTTTCCCGATACGCTGGTCGGCACCGACTCGCATACGCCGATGGTGGACGCGCTCGGCGTGATCGCGATCGGCGTGGGCGGGCTCGAAGCGGAAAGCGTGATGCTCGGCCGCGCGTCGTACATGCGCTTGCCGGACATCGTCGGCGTGGAGCTGACGGGCAAGCCGGGCGAAGGCATCACGGCAACCGACGTAGTGCTGTCGCTGACCGAATTCCTGCGCAAGGAAAAGGTGGTCGGCGCCTACCTCGAATTCTATGGCGAAGGCACGAGCAAGCTGACGCTCGGCGACCGCGCGACCATCGCCAACATGGCGCCCGAATTCGGCGCGACGGCCGCGATGTTCTACATCGACGAGCAGACCATCAAGTACCTGAAGCTCACGGGCCGCGACGACGAACTCGTCAAGCTGGTGGAAACGTACGCGAAAGAAACCGGCCTGTGGGCCGACACGCTGAAGCGCGCCGAGTATGAACGGGTGCTGACGTTCGATCTGTCGAGCGTGGTGCGTACCTTGGCCGGGCCGTCGAATCCGCATCGCCGCTTGCCGGTATCGGAGCTGGCGGCGCGCGGCATCAGCGGCAAGGTGGAGAACGAGCCGGGGCTGATGCCCGACGGCGCGGTGATCATCGCCGCGATCACCAGCTGCACGAACACCAACAACCCGCGCAACATGATCGCCGCCGGCCTGATCGCGCGCAACGCGAACCGTCGCGGACTGACCCGCAAGCCGTGGGCGAAGACCTCGCTCGCGCCGGGCTCGAAGGCGGTCACGCTGTACCTCGAAGAGGCCGGGCTGCTGCCCGAGCTGGAGAAACTCGGTTTCGGCGTGGTCGCGTATGCGTGCACGTCGTGCAACGGCATGTCCGGCGCGCTCGATCCGGTGATCCAGAAAGAAGTGGTCGAGCGCGATCTGTACGCGACCGCCGTGCTGTCGGGCAACCGCAACTTCGACGGCCGCATTCATCCGTACGCGAAGCAGGCGTTTCTCGCCTCGCCGCCGCTGGTGGTCGCGTATGCGATAGCGGGCACGATTCGCTTCGACATCGAGAAGGACGTGCTCGGCATCGACGCCGACGGCCATGCCGTCACGCTGAAGGACATCTGGCCGTCGGATGAAGAGATCGACGCGATCGTTGCGTCGAGCGTGAAGCCGGAGCAGTTCCGCAAGGTGTACGAACCGATGTTCACGGCCTCCGTCGATTCGGGCGAACGAGCCAACCCGCTGTACGACTGGCGCGAGATGAGCACCTACATCCGCCGTCCGCCGTATTGGGAAGGCGCGCTTGCCGGTGAACGCACCCTTAGGGGCATGCGCCCGCTCGCCGTGCTCGGCGACAACATCACGACGGACCACCTGTCACCGTCCAACGCGATTTTGCCGGACAGCGCGAGCGGCGAATACCTCGCGAAAATGGGCCTGCCGGAAGAGGACTTCAATTCCTATGCGACTCACCGTGGCGATCATTTGACCGCGCAGCGCGCGACCTTTGCGAACCCGACGCTGAAGAACGAGATGGTGCTCGAAGACGGCAAGGTAAAGGCCGGATCGCTCGCGCGCATCGAGCCCGAGGGCACGGTCACGCGCATGTGGGAAGCGATCGAAACGTATATGGCACGCAAGCAGCCGCTGATCGTGATTGCGGGTGCCGACTACGGGCAGGGTTCGTCGCGCGACTGGGCGGCCAAGGGCGTGCGTCTGGCGGGCGCGGAAGCGATCGTCGCGGAAGGCTTCGAGCGTATTCACCGCACGAACCTCGTGGGCATGGGCGTGTTGCCGCTGGAGTTCAAGCCCGGTGTGAACCGCCTCACGCTCGGCATCGACGGGACGGAGACGTTCGACGTGATCGGCGAGCGTAAGCCGCGTGCGGATCTGACGCTGGTGATTCAGCGCAGGGACGGTCAGCGTGTCGAGGTGCCGGTGACGTGCCGGCTCGATACCGCTGAAGAGGCTTCCATCTACGAAGCCGGCGGCGTGCTGCAACGCTTTGCGCAGGACTTTCTCGAGTCGACGAAAGCGGCGGCTTGAGCGCGGTTCACTTGCATTTGACCGGCTCGATTGGATTGCATCGCTGGCATGCGCCGCAGCACGGCGGAGCAGCGATGAACATAATGCAGCATGGGCGGTGTGGCTTCGTTCGCGAGCCATGCCGCCCGCTCACATCAGGACAGGACATTCATGGCCCATAAACCGCAGATCAAGATTCCGGCCACCTATATGCGTGGCGGCACCAGCAAAGGCGTGTTCTTCCGCCTGCAGGATTTGCCCGAGGCGGCTCAGGTACCCGGCGCCGCGCGCGACGCGCTGCTGATGCGCGTGATCGGCAGCCCCGATCCATATGGCAAGCAGATCGACGGCATGGGCGGCGCGACGTCGAGCACCAGCAAGACGGTGATCATCGCGAAAAGCAGCCGGCCCGATCACGATGTGGATTACCTGTTCGGCCAGGTGTCGATCGATAAAGCCTTCGTCGACTGGAGCGGCAATTGCGGCAATCTCTCCGCCGCCGTCGGGCCGTTCGCGATCAGCGCGGGTCTCGTCGACGCGAGCCGCGTTCCGCGCGACGGCGTGGCCACCGTGCGCATCTGGCAGGCCAACATCGGCAAGACGATCATCGGGCGCGTGCCGATGACCGATGGGGCCGTGCAGGAAACCGGCGACTTCGAACTCGACGGCGTGACCTTTGCCGCGGCGGAAGTTCCGCTCGAATTCATGGACCCGGCCGCGGAGGAAGAGGGCGCGGGCGGCTCGATGTTCCCCACCGGCAATCTGGTCGACGACCTCGACGTGCCCGGCGTCGGCACGCTGAAGGCGACGATGATCAACGCCGGCATTCCGACCATCTTCGTGGAGGCGCAGGCGATCGGCTACACGGGCACGGAGTTGCAGGACGCGATCAATAGCGACGAGAAAGCGCTCGCGATGTTCGAAACCATTCGCGCGCATGGCGCGTTGCGCATGGGTCTCATCAAGCACCTCGACGAGATCGCGACGCGGCAGCATACGCCGAAGGTCGCCTTCGTCGCGAAGCCGGCCGATTACGTGGCGTCGAGCGGCAAACGCGTCGGCGCAGGCGACGTCGATCTGCTGGTGCGGGCGATGTCGATGGGCAAGCTGCATCACGCGATGATGGGCACGGCGGCGGTGGCGATCGGCACGGCGGCGGCGATTTCGGGCACGCTCGTGAATCTGGCTGCGGGCGGCGGCGAGCGTGAAGCGGTGCGCTTCGGGCATCCCTCGGGGACGCTGCGAGTGGGCGCGCAAGCGAGCCGCAAGGATGGCGAATGGACGGTGACGAAGGCCATGATGAGCCGCAGCGCGCGCGTGTTGATGGAAGGCTGGGTGCGAGTGCCGCAGGAGGGATGAGCCCCGGCTGGCTGGCGTACCGCTCAGGCATATGCTCGCTACACGGTTGCGGAGGGACCCATGAAAGTCAAAAGAATCGTCGCCAATATCGGCACGCAGGCAGTGGATGAAGCGACGCGCTTCTACCAGCAGATATTCGGCCTCGATCTGCTGATGGATCTTGGCTGGATTGCCACGTATGGGTCTTCCGAAACGATGACTGTGCAGATCAGTTTCGCGTCACAGGGAGGATCGGACACGCCTGTGCCCGATCTGTCGATCGAAGTCGACGATCTTGCCGCCGCGCTCGAACGCGTGAGGGCGGCGGCCATTCCGGTCGAATACGGACCGGTCGACGAACCGTGGGGCGTGCGGCGGTTCTATGTGCGCGATCCGTTTGGCAAACTCGTCAATGTGCTTGTGCACGTGTGACATGACGAGCAGTGTGGATCGCGCTGGCCTGTCATTCACGCCTGCACGGCAGCCGCTGGCGCAAAAGCCCTGAAATTCTCGGGCGTGGCGAAGGCCAGATACTGTCGCTGCATTTCTTCCGTCAAAACTTCGATCATGATGATGTCTTCGATCCACAACTCGATCACATCGAAGAAGTTGTGACCGCGCGTGCACCGAACCGCACGCCAACCCTCGCGCTCGCCGATTGCGAGAACCTCGTCAGGCGTCAGCTTGCTCGCGACGGCAAGGTGAAACGCGCTGTATTGCGCCGTCTTGCTCTCTGCCGGAACGAAGGAGTTCTGCCCACTGCCCGGGGAAATCACGCGATCGCTCGGATAGGTCTCGATGATCGAGCCACGGTCGTCGCCGGCGATCGCCATCCACGAATCGGGAAAGGAGGGGAATGGCGCGTGGAACCCGCCCCATAGTTCGGCAATGACGCGCGCGACGTTTTCCGGATTGCGAGCGGGGATGGACGCGTGAAAGAGCATGAGTGACCTCTGTCGAAGATTGGCGTGAAGAGTTCGGTCCTTGTATTGCGTCTTATAGATTGTTTTAGATGACCGCTTGCAGGCGGACTTGAGCGCCGTCTTTTGATGCTCGCATGCGGGAATAGCAGCGTCAAGTGGGGATAATCCAGCCGTTCAGGTCGGAGGAATTTGAAGTGTTCGATATACATCAGTGTCGGCCGCCGATGAGAGGTCGAGCTTCGCGACATCTCATCGGAGAGGCAGGCGAGCGTTGTCGGCTTAGAGCGGGTGAAGCTTGCCGTTGAGGTCCATCGACCACTTCGATCCATCGCCGAACGTGAGGACGCCGTTGATCGCGTCGATATGAGTCGGCTTGCCGGCCGGCTCTTTCTCTTTTCCGTCTCCGCCGACCACACGCGCCATCTCGGCGGAAGTCATTTCTTGATGGCGATGCAGTTCATCGATCCTGATTGCTTTCATGATGGTTCTCCTAAGGAAGGTTGCCTGATGAGCACGTTTTTCGGGTGCTCTCAGGCTGCATCGCATAGGGTGTGCCAATCATGCTTGACGGGCATCCACGTTGGATGAACAAGGGGCGCCGGCATGTTGAGCCGGTAGTTCGGTGGAAGAGTGGTGTAACGCACCCAACAGTTGAAAAATCGGCTGTCGGTGTGCGTGCGACAAACTGGGGGACTCGAACGGTTGCGCGGGCAGAACGAAACGCACGATCGCGTCGTCTTCCGTCCACCGCCCGCGAGCCCCGCCAACCACCAACACTCAATTCACATCCACCAGCACTCTCCCCTGGAACTTCCCGGCGAGCATCTCCGCTGCCGCGTCGCGCACTTCATCCAACGCGACCGTTTTCGACGTAATCCCGTCGAGCACCGACAGCGGCAAATCCTGCACGATCCGCTGCCATGCGTTGATCCGCTCTTTTGACGGCAACATGACCGAGTCCACGCCGATCAGTTTGACGCCGCGCAGAATGAACGGCATGACGGTGGTCGGAAGGTCGGCTCCGCCGGCCAGTCCGCAAGCGGCGACGACGCCGCCGTAGTTCATCTCGGCGAGCACGCGCGCGAGCACCTTCGAGCCGACCGTGTCGATCGCGGCGGCCCAGCGCTGGCCTTCCAGCGCACGCGGCGGCTCGGCCCACTCGGGACCGTCGATCACTTCCTGCGCGCCGAGTCGCTTCACGTAGTCGTGCTTGGCGGGATTGCCCGTCAGTGCGGTGACGTGATAACCGAGCTTGCTCAGAATCGCGATGGCCACGCTCCCCACGCCGCCAGCCGCGCCCGTCACCAGAACCGGGCCGCTTTGCGGCGTGATGCCAGCGGCTTCGAGCGCATTCACGCAGAGCATGCCGGTGAAGCCCGCCGTGCCGATCATCATTGCCTGCCGCGTGCTCAAGCCCGCCGGCAGCGGCACGAGCCAGTCGCCGCGCACGCGCTGATACTGACTGTAGCCGCCCCAGTACTTCTCGCCGACGCTCCAGCCGGTGAGCACGACTTTCTGGCCCACGTCGAGGTTCGGATTGGCGGTCTCGACCACTGTCCCCGCGAAATCGATACCGGGCACGAGCGGCCACGTCTTGACGATTTTCCCCGTGCCGGTGACGGCGAGCGCGTCCTTGAAGTTGATCGTCGAAAAGTCGATTTTGACGAGGGTGTCCTCGTTGGGCAGCGCGTCGAACGACAGTGTTTCGATCGTGGCCTTGGTCTTCCTGTCTTCTTCGCGAAGCAGCATTGCGTTGAAAGTCTGTGCCGACATATGAGTGATCCTCCAATAGGTCAAAAGGAAAGGGTTGTGCTTCGCGGCGTCAGCGGGCGAAGCGCCGGTCGCGCCATTGGATGGCTTCGCGCATACCCTGTTCGCGTGCGACCGCCATGAACGCCTTCTTGTCGGGCGAACCGGCGGATTCGATCGCGTGGTCGAGATCGAGTGCGTGTTGCAGCGCGGCCTTCATGCCGCGCGCTTCGAAATTGTGATTAATCGCGGCCTTCGTCACGCGCATGAGGTTGGGGTCGATCACCGACATCGTGTGCGCAATCCGTAGCGCTTCGCTAACATGCTCGCCTTCCGGCACGATGCGATTGACGAGCCCCAGCTCGCGCGCGGACTGCGCGTCGATGCGGTCGAGTCCGGTCAGGATGATTTCCTTCGCCTGTTTCGGGTTGGTCATCCACGGCAGCAGCATCGTGACGATGCCCGCGCCGAACTTCAGTTCCGGCTCGCCGAAGATCGCATCGGGTGTGGCGACCGTGATATCGCAGGCCAGCGCGATCTCGAACGCGCCCGCGAGACACGCGCCGTGCACCGCTGCGATGGTCGGCTTCGGCGAGTCCCAGAAGCGCATGGTGGTGTCGAAATCGCGTGCGAGGATTTCTCGCCATACGGCTTCGCCCTCGGGCCGCGCTTCCATCTGTTCCTTCAGATCGAATCCCGATGAGAATGCTTTGCCCGCGCCGCTGATCACGATCGCCTTGACGCCGTCGTCGGCCTCGGCGAGATCGAGCGCGGCGTTGATCTCCGTGAGCGACAGCTTGCCTAGCGCATTCAACCGCTCGGGCCGATTGAGCGTGATGTGCGCGACGTTCTGTTCAGCGGTGTAGAGCAGAGTGGAAAATTGAGTCATTGATCTGTTTTCCTATTGAACGTGACGGGTGAGCGGGACGAGCGTGCCAGTCGCCACCATGCTGCGCAATTCGCGCCGGTCCGCTTTGCCTGTGCGGCCGACCGGCAGCGCGTCGGCCTCGTAGAAGAAATCGGGGACCTTGTATTTGTCGAGCTTGAGACAAAGAAACGCGCGCAACGCGACGACGTCCAGCGCGTTGCCCGCGCAGGGCACGACCAGTGCGTGAATCCGCTCGCCGAGAATTTCATCGGGCGCGCCTACCGCCATCGCGGCGCCTACGCCTTCGAACATCGTGATGGCCTGCTCGATTTCCATCGGCGTGACCTTGTTGCCGCCGCGCACGATCAACTCCTTCTGACGGCCCATCAATTGCACGTCGCCATCTGTGGTCGTGATCGCCAGATCGCCGGTGCGGAACCACGTGTGCGTGAACGCGGCGGCCGTGAGTTGCGGCTCGTCGAGATAGCCGCGCATCAGATACGGGCTGCGCAGCTGCAATTCGCCGATCGTGCCGGACGGCACCGGCGTTTGCGTTTCATCGACGACGCGATATTCGACATGGCTCGACGGCAAGCCGAGCGACGTCGGCTTTGCGCGCCGATAGTTCGGAAACTGGAAGAAGTCACAGGTCGAGGTTTCAGTGAGGCCGAAAATGTTGATGAGGTCCGCGTTCGGAAACAGTGTTTCGATCTGCATGGCGAGCTGTTCGCTGAGCTGTTCGCCGCCGGTGAGAATCTGCCGCAGGTCGGGACACGCGAACGCCTGCGCATTGCGGCCGGCCGCGGGCACCACCGCCAGCAGGGCGCGCAACATGGTGGGCACGACGCCGACCCGATGGATGGTCCGCTCGCGCAATTGCGCAAGCAGCAGGGCCGGTTCGAACTTCTCCGGCAACACGACGGTGCCGCCGCCCAGCAGCGTCAGCAGGCTGACCCAGATGCCGAAACTGAACGTAATGTTCAGCAGCAGCAAGGTGCGCTCGGTCTTGCGGAAGTGGATCATCGCGTCGATTGAAAGCAGCTTCGCGCAGAACGCCCGATGCGTGACCACGACGCCTTTGGGCGCGCCCGTCGAGCCGGACGTGAAGATGATCAGCGCAGCGTTGTCGAGTTGCTCGCGTGGCGCAGGTGCGCTGGCGTTCGCGCCGATGAGTTCGATCGCATCCTGTTCGCCGCTGAATGCATGAGGCACGTCGACGGCGAAGCGCGCCTGCGTCCTGTCGAGAATCCGCGCGGTGACCGCTTCGGGAGACGTGCGGTGAATCGGCACCGCGACGCATCCCGCGAGCCATACGCCGAGTAATCCGGCGAAGTCATGCGGCTGATTCGACACCCGCACGTGCACCGGCTCGTTCCTGTGGACGCCGAGCTTGCCGAGCGCGGCTGCGAGCGCCGTCGCGGTTTCGAGTAGGCGCTCGTAGGTGACGGTTGCGCCGGGCGCGTCGATTGCGAGCGCGCCCTGATGCTGGCGGCACGCCATTGCAACGAGCGCGCCGAGATTGCCTGTGCTGTTCATGATGAGTCGTCTTCAATAGGAATTCGATTGAACCAGAGGCTGTTCAGAGGTAGGCCGAAAGGCCGCTCAATGCCCGAACATCAGTAGCGTTGCGCCCATCACCGCGAACATCACGAAGAAGATGATGACCGTGAAGCCCATCACCCGTCCCATGCCCACGCCCGCGATGGCGAGCAACGGAATGACCCACATCGGCTGGATCATGTCGGCGACGCCCTCGCCGAGCGCGACCGAAATCGCCACCGCGCTTTGCGGCACGTGCAGATGTTCGGCGGCAGGTACGACGAACGGCGCCTGCACGATCCAGTGACCGCCCGCGCTCGGCACGAACATGCTGATCAGTGTGGACGAGACGAAGCTCCAGAAGGGCAGCGTCTGCGTGGTGGAAAACCCTATGAACCACTGCGCGATCACATCCGCGAGGCCCGTGGCCGTCATGATCCCCATGATGCCGCCGTAGATCGGGAACTGCAGCAGGATCGGACCGGCCACGCGCGCGGCGTTGTTGATCGCGCGCAAATAGGCCTTCGGGGTCCAGTGCGTGACGAGCCCGAGCAGCAGGAAGATCATCACCAGCATGTTCAGGTCCATCGTGAACGCATTGCGCGCCACCTTCAATCCGATATATCCCAGCCCCAACGCGACGAGCACGAGATTGAGCAGCCACGCGTTGTCAAGTTTGCCGGCGACCGTTTTCGGCGGCGCTTCGTCGGACTGGACCGTGTCCTCGGCGATCAGACGCGCCGGGTCGGCAACGATCGACTCGTGCTCGCGCGGCATCATGATGCGAAACACCACGGGCACCGCGACGGCCAGCACGAGCACCGGAATGTAGTTGAGCGGGGAGAACAGGAAGTCTTTCATCGGCAGCACGTCGCCGGTGACTTTCTCGATCAGGTTCATCGGCGAGCCGCGCGTCGCGCTCAAGAGCGCAATCGAACTCGATATGCCGCACACGTAGAAGGACCAGCCCGCGTAAGCGGCGGCGACGAGCCACGCGAAATCGACACGAATCCGCTTGGCGATTTCACGTGCGAACAGCGCCGATACCACGAGACCGACGGCCCAGTTCAGCATGCCGCCCACCATCGATACGAAGAACGTGAGCGTCATCGCGCCGGCCGCGGTGGTCGGCAACGAGGCGATGCGGCGCAACAGTTTCGATACCGGCTTCGAGGTGGAGAGTGCGTGGCCGGTGACGAGGGTGAGCGCGACGAGAAAGGCGAAGCTGGCGATTTTGAACACGCCGTCGTACCAGCTTGTCAGCACCTCGGGAATCGAGGCTTTCGGCGCCATGGCGAAGGCGAGCGCGCAGGTCAGAACGGTGAGCAGGATCGCGATGACGAAGGGGTCAGGCATCACGCGCTCGACGAGGACAACGCACAGCCGGGTGATTCTCTGTAGACCGAAAGAGCCCGCCCGGTTGCTGGTGGCGACCGGGGGCGCATCCGCATTCAACTTTTCCATGTCGTGTCTCCGTTGTCTTACTCCAGTTCATCCGGCGGCGGCTGGCCCGCTGAAGGCCGTGCCCGCTATCGATTCCGGTTTGTAGACGACCGGTCAGTTAGGATTTATAGCCACTAGTTGACTGGTCGTCTACAAAAACCTATAGTTGCTCGGGTAAGTCCCGATCACGTGACACGACGGGGCCATCGATACCACAATGGCGCGTCGCGCAGGCCGGGCGAAAGAACGAGCCGCAGGAGGCAGGATGGAGGACAGGCTGGATGCTGCGGACGCAGCGGGCACGGCGAATACGGCGGATGCAGCCGCGATCGCGGCGCGGGCGAATCGCGCCGTGCTCGTGATCGCCGTGGCTCAACTGCTGGGCACATCGCTATGGTTCAGCGCGAACGGCGCGATGCGCGACCTGCAGACAGCATGGCAATTGAATGCATCCGGGATCGGCTGGCTGACGAATGCGGTGCAGGCGGGCTTTATCGTCGGCACGTTGCTCTCGGCGACGACAGGACTCGCGGATCGTGTCTCTGCCAGCAAGGTGTTCGCGGTGTGCGGCGTGCTCGGCGCCACGCTCAACGCGCTGTTTGCGCTCTACAGCAGCGGGCTGGCTTCGGCGATCGTATTCCGCTTCGGCGTAGGTGTCGCGTTGGCCGGCATCTATCCACTGGGGATGAAGCTGCTGGTGTCGTGGGATCCGCGCCGGGCTGCGCAAACGCTCGCGTTGCTGGTCGCGATGCTGACGCTCGGCACGGCATCGGTGCATGCGATACGGGCGTTGTTTGCGACCGTTCCCTGGCAAGCCGTGGTGCTGGCGTCGTCGGTGCTCGCGGTGATGGGCGCGCTGCTGGTCCTCGTGCTCGGCGAAGGGCCGCACGCGCGACGCGCCGGCAACCGGCGCGCGGGATTGTCGGCGGGCGTGGGGCAGGTCCTGCGCATCAGAGAGTTTCGCGCGGCCGCGCTCGGCTACTTCGGGCATATGTGGGAGCTGTATGCGTTCTGGACGCTCACGCCGCTGCTGGTGCAGCGCGCTTTTGCAGGCAGCGCGCAGGTGTCCGCGAGTGTCGTCGCGCTCTGGTCGTTTCTGATCATCGCGATCGGCGCGATGGGATGCCTGCTCGGCGGCAGGCTCAGCAAGTCGGTCGGCAGTGCGCGCACCGCCGCGCTCGCGTTGACGATATCGGGCACGCTGTGCGCGGTCTATCCGTTGTCGTCCGCGCTGGGTACCGCGGGGCAACTCGCGCTGCTGCTGCTGTGGGGCATCAGCGTGATCGCCGATTCGCCGCAGTTCTCCGCGTTGTCGGTCAAGGCTTGTCCCGCCGACAAAATCGGCGGAGCGCTGACCTTGCAGAACAGCTTTGGCTTTTTCCTGTCGGCGTGTTCGATCCTGTGGTCGACCAGTGCCTATCATTCGCTCGATGCACGGGTCGCCTGGCTGCTGCTGCCCGGCCCGATCATCGGCTTGATTGCGATGAGGCCGCTGCTTCGCAAGCGGCCGCCATGGTGAGCAGTATGTGATGCGTTTGCCGACCAACGCACGTACAACCAACGCACGTACACATTCGCAGACTTCAGCAGTTTCAGCAGTCAATGAGGAGAGGACATAAAAATGGCGACCGCAACAACCAGGCGCGACAATGGCCGACGCGCCGAACTGGTCCGTATCGGCGTAGCCATCCTGACGGAAAAGGGCTTCTACAACTTTTCGCTGGACGAACTGGTTGCGCTGGCCGGCGTGCCCAAAGGCTCGTTTCACTACTACTTCAATAGTAAGGACGCGTACGCGCTGGAAGTGATCGAGAGCTATGCCGCGTACTTTGCGCGCAAGCTCGACCGGCATCTCGGCGACACCACGCTCGATCCGATCAAGCGCATCGAGTCGTTCACCGAAGACGCGGCCAGCGGCATGGAGCGCTTCGACTTCAAGCGCGGCTGTCTGGTGGGCAACCTCAGTCAGGAGCTCGCCGCGCTCGACGAAACATTTCGTGCCGCCTTGCTGAACGTGATTCAGGACTGGCGCCGGCGCATCCAGGCCTGCCTCGACGAGGCCAAGGAGGCTGGCCAGATTCACGCGGATGCGGATACGGCGGCGCTCGCGCGATACTTCTGGAATGCGTGGGAAGGCGCGGTGTTGTGCTCGAAACTGGAGAAGTCACGCGCGCCGCTGGACGATGCGAGCGAGGCGTTCATCGCCCATCTGAAATGTGCGGCGAAACGCGTGGAGCAATAGGGTTGTCTGAAGGAATGCGCCGCGCCGCAGGGTGTTGTCATCATGACGACACTAACCCGCGGCGCGGCGCACGCTTTTGCAGCATGCTCCACGCCCAACCGACGGCGTAGGGCGTATGCGCCGCTTACTTGCCGCCGTGCTTCGCCTGCCAGCGACGCATGAACGCGATCTCGTCATGCTGCGCCTTGATGATGTTCTGCGCGAGGCGCTTGATTTCCGGGTCCTTGCCGTATTTCAATTCCACCTGCGCCATTTCGATCGCCCCCTGATGATGCGGAATCATGTGGGCGACGAAGTCCTTGTCGGCGTCGCCCGTATAGTCGGGGGCGCTCATGTCCTGCATCATTTTGTCGTGGGCGGTCATGAACGCTTGCGTCGATTCGCCTGAATCCGCATGCTCCGAACCGGACATGTGCATGCCGTGCATCGCGGGTGGCTGCTGCGCGTGGACCGGCATGGTGGCCACGGTAAACGTCAAGCCGCTGAAGAAACAAAGGGCACGAAATGCGCGAAGGTTTTTCATAGTGGATGTCCGTTGGTAAAAGAGTGTCTCGAGTGACCTGCTGCCGGGAAGCGAAAGTTTAACCAGGCGCCGTGCCTTCCCGCCTGCATGCCGTTCAATTTCCTGGAGAGGGATGAAAACCCGCTGCCTCGATCACCTCGATGAACCGCTGCCGGGGCAGCGTCGAGACGACCTCGACGCGCTTGAGGGCGACGTCGATGTCGAGCTTCGCTGCAGGGTCGAGACGGGTGACGGCGCGGCTGATTGCATTGGCGCATCCGCCACACGCCATGTCCGGGATTGTGAATTCCATTTCCTGCTCCTGTCAGAAACCAGGCTCAAGCGTGGACCTTCCCACGGCGGTAAGGTCAACCCCCTTTTGACGGATGTCAGGCGCCGAGCGGGCGCGTTCCAACCGACGGCCTGAAACCCGCTAACCGCGTCGTAGCGCAATGCGCGCATTTAATTCACAGAATTTTTATACCGTCCGCAGCAATCGTTTCGCGGTCTTGATGGCGAAGTCCCTAGAGTGTGTGACTGGCGTTTTGCCGTAAAGGAAGCAACGGTTTTTGCTGGAGGTGGTATGGCATTCGATCAGACGAAGGGGACCGTGCGCGTCGAAGCGTGCGTGTTTCCCGCTCCGGGGCAGCGGTTCAAGGGCGCACTGCGCGTCACGATCACCCGGCACGACAAGCAGGTTCAGCGGATTACCGGACGCGGTTGCGGCCGCCCGGTGCGCAGCTTCGCGACGGCGATGGCGCTGGCCGAACTCGAAGCTCGCCGCTTGTTGGGGCTCGACCTGTCATGAGAGCGCCGTCGAGATCCACCATGATGTTCCGAGGGCTGTGCAAGGTCGTGGCCGTTGCCTTCGTCACCAACCAGGTGCTCACGACCATCTTCACCTATGCCGCGCAGCAGCTCGACTCGGCGCTGCCGCATGACACGATCTGGCTATTCAGCTGCGTGACGTCCGGGCTGGTGACGCTCTGGCTGCAAGCCGATGCGCGGCGCGCGTTCGGCTTCGCGCGTGAGAAGGGCTTCGTGAAAAAAAGCGGCGAAAAAAGTGGCGACGCGGCGCAGCACGTGCAGATCGCCGAAGATTGTCCGAAACGGTGGCTGGTGATCCTGCATATCGAGTTGAATCCCGCAGCGATGCAGGCGTAGGCAGGCTGAGCCGGGCGTCGGCAAGCGCGGGCCTATAATAAAAAAACGCGTTGCGGGTTCTCGACTCGTGAATGAGTCGGATGGAAAGCCCGCTGCCCGCCAACTGTATCGCTACTGCAAAGAGGCCGACAGCATGTATATCGCCATGAACCGCTTCAAAGTGACGCCTGGGTCCGAGGCCGCATTCGAACATCTGTGGACGTCTCGTGATACGCATCTGAAAGAGGTTCCGGGCTTCGTGGAGTTTCATCTGCTGAGGGGGCCGCAAAAGGAAGATCACGTCCTGTATTCCAGTCATACGATCTGGCGCGACCACGCGGCATTCGAAGCGTGGACGAAATCGGAAGCCTTCCGGGCCGCGCATCGGAGCGCGGGCAACGAGAATCGCGTGCTCTATCTCGGGCACCCGGAATTCGAGGGCTTCGAAGTTATCCAGACGGTGAAGTAGTCGCTTTGAGGCGGTGTCCCGCATTCCGCTTGCCATGGCTGGCGAGTGGCGGGGCGCCGGCTCGGTCCGGGTTCACACCAGCGCGTCATTTCACCCGGTACGGAGAACGTCTCCGCTGCCATCAAGCACGCCACACCCATCTCCACTTCGATCGGACGAACGCGAATAAAGCAGCGTTAGCGTCTTCAGCAAGATTTTGCCCGCTGCGCGTCCTCCTGAGCCGCACCGACGCCTCCATTCCCCAGTTTGACATTGTTTAAACCATTCGCCGCTTTGTCTGACATTGATTGACGGTCGGCTTTCAAGGCTATCTTGATAATGTGTCCCGGCGCGACGGTTCGGGCACAACGCCATCGCTGAACTCGCCATACCTACATTTTCCAATAGATCGCACTACTTATCGAATGGGGATAACCATGAAAATCACGCGCTCGGGCGTTCTCGCGACGGCCCTCGCTGCTGCATTCACCATGCCGGCCGTTTCGCACGCGGCGGACGGGACCATCACGTTCACCGGTCAGATCACGAGCCAGACCTGTACGATCAGCGGCAACGGCGGCGGCAAGAACTTCACCGTCACGCTGCCGACGGTCTCGACCTCGGCGCTCGCCACCGCAGGGACGACGGCAGGCCGTACACCTTTCAACATCGCGCTGTCGAACTGCACGCCGAATTCGGGCAACGTGTCGACCTATTTCGAACCGGGCGCGACCGTCGATACGACGACGGGTCAACTGGTCAACGCTTCCGGCACGGCGACCAATGTCGAAGTCGGCCTGCTCAACGGTGACAGCAGCGCGATCACGCTCGGTGCGGCACAGGCGTCGCAGAACTCGAAGGCTGTCGCGCTCGCGAGCGGTGCGGCCACGCTCAAGTACTTCGCACAGTACGTGGCGACCAACGGTGCCTCGACCGCGGGTACGGTCAATACCACCGTGATGTACTCGATCGTCTATCAGTAAGCGTCAAAGCGCTACGGGGTGCCGGCCGGCGCGCTGAGTAAGCGCCGGCCGGCGAGGAGATCAGAGCGAAATACGATTTCGCCATGTAATGAGGATTGCAAATGACAGTGCGAAAAAAAATATCAACGGCGATGACGGTTTTCGCATTGTCATGGTTGGCAGGCGGTGCGCAGGCGGGCGTCGTGATCAGCGGTACGCGAGTGATCTATCAGGCCAGCGAGCGGGAAGTCACCGTGAAGCTCGGCAACGAAGGCGATGCCCCGGCGCTGGTTCAGGTGTGGCTCGACACGGGCAATCCGAACGCGTTGCCGGACGAGTCGAAGGTGCCGTTCACGCTCTCGCCGCCGCTGTTTCGCCTCGATCCGAAGAAAGGGCAGAGCCTGCGGCTGATCTATACACAGGAGCCGCTGCCGCAAGACAAGGAGTCGCTGTTCTGGCTCAACGTGCTCGAAGTGCCGCCGCGCGCCGACGCCGCGACGGGCTCGAACGATCCGAACTCGCTGCAACTGGCGTTTCGCTCGCGTATCAAGCTGTTTTTCCGTCCGGCGGGTCTGCCGGGCAATGCGGACGATGCCGCCGCACAGGTGCGCTGGAAATTCGTGCGCAAGGAAAACGGCGGCTATGCGCTCGAGGCGAGCAATCCGACGCCGTATCACGTGACGTTCAGCAGGATCGTCGTGGCGGACGGCGCGACGAACTGGACTAGTGACAAGGGAGGCATGGTCGATCCGGGCGCGAGCGCCGACTTCGATATCGGCAACCTCGCGCCGCACGCCACCGTGCCCGCGCAGGTCGACTACACGTTCATCAACGACTACGGCGCCGGCGTCAACGGCAAACGTCTGCGCGATGGGACCAGCAAGTAAGCCATGCGAACCCGGGGACAATCTCGATGGCCGCGTGCCGGAACGTGGTTCACGCTCAGGCGCAGCCATGCCGTGGTGCTTGGCGCGCTCGCCGCATGGAGCGCCGTGCCGGCCTTCGCTGCTTCGGCCCAACTCGCCGACGTGCAGTTCAACAGCGACTTTCTGATGAAGCCGAAAGGGCGAAGCGTCGACGTGTCGCGTTTCGAGCGCGGCAATCCGGTGCAGCCCGGCGAATACACGGTGGACCTCTACGTGAACGGCAACTGGGTCGGCCATGACGCATTGCGCTTCGTGGTCCGCGAAGGTGCGGCCAACGCCGAGCCGTGTCTGGACAAGACGCTGATCGAACGCCTCGGCCTCGACTACACGACGCTGTCGGACAAAGGGCGCGGTGAACTCGCGAAGGCTCAGGCGGGCGAGTGCGCGAGCCTTGCCGACTTGCTCGACGGTGCGTCACAAACGTTCGATCTGTCCGATCTGCGGCTCGATCTGAGCATTGCGCAGGCCTCGTTGCTGCGCAATCCGCAAGGCTATGTGAGCCCGGAGTTCTGGGACGAAGGCGTGAATTCGGCTACGCTCGGCTACAACCTGAATTCGTTTCACGTGAGCGGTGCGGGGGCATCGGGCACGCAGACGTATCTTGGTCTGAACGGCGGCGTCAACATCGGCAGTTGGCACTTCCGGCAGAACTCCGCGCTGACGTGGCAATCGAACGGCCCGCGCACGTATCAGAACATCGCCTCTTATCTGCAGCACGATCTGCCGTCGCTGCGCAGCCAGTTGACGCTGGGTGACGCCTTCACGGACGGCGCGGTGTTCGACAGCATCGGTATTCGCGGCGTCGAACTCGCGAGCGACGACCGCATGCTGCCCGATTCGCTGCGCGGCTATGCACCGCTGATTCGCGGCGTCGCGATGACCAACGCCCGCGTGAGCGTGACGCAGAACGGCAACCGGCTGTACGAGACCACGGTCGCGCCGGGCGCGTTCGAAATCAACGACCTGTACGCCACCGGATACGGCGGCAACCTGCTCGTCACGGTGACGGAAGCGGACGGCAGTCAGCACAGTTTCTCGGTGCCGTATGCATCGGTCGCGCAATTGCTGCGGCCCGGCATCACGCGTTTCAATGTGGCGGCCGGCCAGTTGCGCGACGCTCAGGTGAGCGAGCGCGACAATCTCGTGCAGGCGACTGTGCAGCGCGGCTTCAACAACGTGATAACCGGCTATGCGGGGACCATCGTTGCGCAAGGCTATCTGGCCGGCCTGCTCGGCGCGGCGGTCAATACGCCGTTGGGTGCGGTTGCGCTCGACGTGACCGAGGCGCGCGCGAGCATTCGCGGCGTGACCAACACCACCGGCCAGAGCGTGCGCATCAGCTACAGCAAACTGCTGCCCGCTACCGACACGAATTTCACGGTCGCGGCGTATCGCTATTCGTCGAGCGGATTCTGGGCGTTGCGCGATGCCATGCTCGCGCGCAGCGTGGTCGCGGCGGGACAGGACCCGAGCGCGGTCGACCGTCAGCGCAATCAGGTTCAACTGACGATGAACCAGAGCTTCGGCAACGGCTGGGGCAATGCCTACGTGGTTGGCTCGACGTTGGATTACTGGAATCGCGGCCGCACCACCACGCAGTTTCAGATCGGCTACAACAACGTGCTGCGTGCGCTCGACACCAGCTTCAGCTACAACGTATCGCTGTCCAGACAGCGCGACGCCCTGAGCGGACAGATGAACAACCAGTTCTTCGCGAGCGTGTCGATTCCGCTCGGCACGGGCCAGCACGCGCCGACCCTGTCGACGAGCTTCACGCACAACAGCGCGAGCGGCTCGTCCGCGCAGGCGATGCTGAACGGCGCGGCCGGTGTGGACAACGAATTCACCTATGGCGTCACGGCGAATCACGCGCCGGGTTCGAGCGCGGGCGGCGTGAATGGCCAGTACCGCAGCCCGTACGCGACGCTCGCCGCGAGCGCGAGCGGCGGCTCGGGCTTCTCGCAGATGTCCGCGGGCGTGAGCGGCGCGATCGTCGCACATCCAGGCGGCGTGACGTTTGCCAACGATCTCGGCGACACGATCGGCGTGGTCGACGCGCAAGACGCGAAGGGTGCGCGCATCACGAATTCATCGGGCGTACGCGTGGACCGCTTCGGCTATGCGGTGATTCCGTATCTGACGCCATACAGCCTGAATACGGTCGAAATCGATCCAAAGGGTATTCCACTCGACGTCGAATTCAAATCGACCAGCCAGCAGGTCGCGCCGCGTGCGAATTCGGTGGTGATGATTCACTTCGGCACCGTGAGCGGCAGGGCGGCGGTGATCGGCGCGCGCCTGCCGAATGGTGCGCCGTTACCGTTCGGCGCGAGCGTATACGACGCGAAGGGCGCGAGCGTCGGCGCGATCGGGCAGAACAGCCGGATCTTCGTGCGCGGCGTGGCGGACGAGGGCGCGCTCACGGTGAAGTGGGGCGACGCCGCCGACGAGCAGTGCGCATTCGGCTACCAGCTGCCGCCGAAGGGCGAAGACCGCGGTGCGTATGCGCATATCGACGCGGTGTGCGGCTCGACGAGTGAAGTGGCGAAACAGGCAGCGGCTTCGTCCGCAGAGGGAGCAACGCAATGAGCGGAGTTTTGTCACGCAGGCTTGCGTCGCGCGGGCGCGGCGTGATCGTCAAATCATTGGGCATCCTGACGATGTGGGTGGCGGGATGCGCCGCGCTGCTGATCAGCTTGCCGGCGCAGGCGGCGCTGCAATGCACGATCAGCGGTTCCGCGGCGATCAGCTTCGGCACGCTGACGGTGCCGCGCGATACGCCGGTGGGCACGGCGATCGGGCCGCTGCGCTCGTCGACGGTATCGGTGAACTGTCCGTCGAATCCCGGCACGGTGCCGCCGTACAACAACGGCTGGTACATCCAGTATTACCCGCAACTGAGCGTCAGCGCGGTGGCCGGCGTGTGGAATACCGGCATCGCGGGAATCGGCATTCGCGTAATCGACGTGACCTATGGCAACAAGACGATGTCGACGCTTAACGTCGGCAAGTGGGACGATTTCGGCGCGCCGATCACCAATACGGCCGCGTTTCAGGGCAGCTTTACGTTCACCTATCAACTGGTCAAAACCGCCGCGCAGGTGACGACGGGCGGCGCGATCAACATCCCGCAACTGTTCACGCTGGTTAGCCACAATGTCCCGGCGAACGTCACGTCACCGACGCTGGTGACGATCTCGGTGAACAACACATCGATCGTCGCGATAACCTGCACGGTGACTACACCGTCGATCAGCGTCACGCTGCCGGCCGTCAACGCGAGCGCGTTGAGCCCGACCGGCACGACAGTGGGTAACACTAGTCTCAGCATCGGTTTGTCATGCCAGGCCGGCGCGAATGTCTACGTCACGTTGACCGACGCGACCAATCCCGGCAACACCACCAGCAATCTCACGCTCGCGAGCGGCTCGACCGCGACCGGCGTGAAGCTGCGCGTGTTGAACAGCGGCGGCTCGCCGGTGAGCTACGGGCCCGACTCGGCGGTTGCGGGCAATCCGAACCAGTGGCTGGTCGGGGCGTCGTCGAGCACGACGCGCATTGCGCTGACCGCGCAATACATCTCGACGGGCACAGTGGGCGCGGGCACGGTCAAGGGAATCGCGACGTTCACGATGAGCTATCAGTGAACGCGTTGAGTACGGCGGCCTATGCGCGTGTGCCGACGCGCAAATCGCGCATGCGGTATTCTTTTGCGACTCGAACGGCGGGTGGGTGCTCGTTGCGTGGCAAGCATCGAGCGATGCGGGCCACGCTACCGAAGCGTGCTTGCAAAGCGCGTGCGTAATGTGAGTCGCGCACGTCGCTCACCAGGCCCACGAAGCCGACAAAGCTCACGAAAGGAAAACAGACATGAAAGCCGTCAAGATCGGTTCGCCCGCCACCGTGGCGAATCTCCAGGTGGTCGATCTGCCCGATCCCGGTCAACCCGCGGCGGGCCAGATTCGCGTGCGCATTCACGCGAATTCGTTGAACTTCCACGACTTTGGCGTGGTGAACGGCAACCTGCCTGCCGAAGCTGGCCGCATTCCGATGGCGGACGGCGCGGGCGTCGTTGAAGCAGTCGGCGAGGGCGTCAGCGGATTCAAGGCGGGCGATCACGTCGTGTCGTGCTTCTTCCCGTTCTGGGAAAACGGCCCGCCGGCGATCGCCGATTTCTCGACTACGCCCGGCGACGGCGTCGATGGCTACGCACGCGAAGCCGTCGTGCTGCCGAGCCACTACTTCACGCACGCGCCGCGCGGCTACAGTCACGCCGAAGCCGCCACGCTGACCACGGCCGGGCTGACCGCGTGGCGCGCGCTCGTCGTCGACGGTCAGTTGAAGGCGGGCAGCACGGTGCTCGTGCTCGGCACGGGCGGCGTGTCGATCTTCGGCTTGCAGATCGCCAAGGCGATGGGCGCGTCGGTGATCGCGACGTCGTCATCGGAGACGAAGCTTGCGAAGCTGCGCGAGCTCGGGGCGGACCATACGATCAACTATCGCGACAACCCCGAGTGGGGCAAGCAGGTTCGTCAGCTGACGGGCGGGCGCGGTGTCGATCACGTGATCGAAGTGGGCGGTCCGGGCACCTTGCCGCAATCGATCACCGCTTGCCGGATCGGCGGCCATATTGCGCTGATCGGTGTGTTGACCGGCCGCGCGGGCCCGGTGCCGACGGCGGCGCTGATGGCGAGGCAGCAGCGCTTGCAGGGGCTGATCGTCGGCAGCCGCCAGGATCAGCTCGACATGATCCGCGCGCTGGAGGTGACAGGCATCAAGCCGGTGATCGACAGCACGTTCGCGCTGGAGAAGCTCGGTGACGCCTTCAGGCACGAGGAATCGGGCGCTCACTTCGGGAAGATCTGCGTGGCGGTGTGAGCTGTTCACTTGGCAGACGGGCGTGGCGCCAAGGTTCGCGCTGCCACGCCCGTTGCTGCCGCCATGGGCGTGAGAGGCGACGCGTGATGCTCCGCTAGCCACGCCTTGCTAGTTCGGCGAAGCTGATGCTGGCCGCCTCGCACGCTTGAGTAAAAGCCGCGTCGTAGCTCGTGAAAAACACGGTGCGGGTTCGGGCCAGCGTCTTGAACAGATCGGCGAGCACGGCGCGTGCGCTTGCATCGAGTCCGCCGACCGGCTCATCCGCAATCACCACACTGGTTTCGCCAAGCGCGGCTGCCGTCAGGAAGAATTTTTTGCGGCTGCCAAACGACATCTGCTCGAAGCGCTTGTCGAGATGCGGTGTGAGACCGAAGCGATCCGCCAGATCGAGCGTATCGCTCCCCACGGTCGTCTTTCTCTCCGACGCCACATGGTTCAGGTACTCGCGGCCGGTTCGGTCCGGCGAGGGCATGCAGTCTTCGGGCACATACGTGAGCACGGCTTGCGCGGCAAGCGGCGCACTGCGCAGCGAATGGCCGCCGAGCCACACTTCGCCGGCGTCGGCTGCGAGCGTGCCGGCGAGGATGCCGAGCAGGGTCGATTTGCCGCTGCCGGATTCATCGTTTAACGCGACGCATCCCGACGCGACGTCGTAATGCAGGTCTTCAAAGATGACGCGTTCGTTGTACCGCTTGCTGAGGTGGTCGAATCGAAGCATGAGTTGGAGCGTGGGTCGGCGCGACAAGGGCGCGTGGTTGGGCTGGGCGGTTGGCGTCGCGCCAGTGTAGCAGCGCCACGTGCGCCGGCGCGCCCAGTTCTCGCGCTTGAGTCCCGGCTTAGGATCGTGTTCTCATCCGGGATCGAAATCGAACGGAGCGTGCATCGTCATGGCGGGAAGTCTGGAGCGCGGCAAGCGCTCGTGAAGAAGACACCGCCGCGCGCTTATCAAGTTGTGTGGCGGCGCGCCGTTAATCATGGGAGACGATGGCAGACGACGGGAGACCGAACGCGAGACCCGTAACGAAAACCCCTTGGCCACGCCTTTCCCCCGAACCCCTTCGACGAACCCGCCGACCGCCACCCATGCACACCGCCGCCGGCACCCAGGCCCCGCCATCCCGCGCCGAACTCCGGCGCATCATTATCGCGATCGTGATCGGCAACGGCTTCGTTGCGTATGACTTCACCGTCTACAGCTTCTCGGCCGTGATCATCGGCAAGCTGTTTTTCCCGGCGAGCAATCCAGCGGCGTCGCTATTGCTGTCGCTCGCCACTTTCGGCGCGGGCTTCGTGATGCGCCCGCTCGGCGCGCTGATGATCGGCCACATCGCCGACAGCCGCGGCCGCAAGGCCGGTCTCACGGTATCGCTCGCACTGATGACGCTCGGCACGTGGCTGATCGCGTGCTTGCCGGGCTACGCGTCGATCGGTCCGGCGGCGGCCGTGCTGATGGTGCTCGCGCGGTTGATGCAGGGACTCGCGGCGGGCGGTGAGATCGGCCCCGCATCCGCCTCGCTGATGGAGTCCGCGGGTGACCGGCAGCGCTGCTTCATGGTGAGCTGGCGCGGCGCGAGCCAGGGCGCAGCCGCTTTCGCCGCCGCGCTGGTCGGCGCGAGCACCACGGCGTTGCTGTCGCCCGCCGCGATGCTCGAATGGGGGTGGCGCGTCCCGTTCGTGCTGGGCGGCCTGATCGGCCCGGTCGGCTGGTATCTGCGCCGCCGCATGCCGGCGGCCGCGCCGCGCCAGCGCGTGCGGCTCGACCCGCGGCGGCTGTTCGCGGAGCACCCGCGAGCACTCGTCTGCGGCATGCTGATGATGGCCGCGCCGTCGGTGAGCATCTACATCACTGTGTTCTACATGCCGGCCTACCTCGTTCGGACGCTGCATCGGCCGCCGGCGATCAGTCTGCTGACGGCCTGCCTCTCGGGCCTCGTCATTCTCGTGGTGACGCCACTGGTCGCGCGCGCGGCCGACCGGTTCGCGAGCCGCAAGACCTTGCAGTACGCGTTGCTATGGGCGTCGCTGCTGGTGGCCTGGCTGGCGTTCCGCGCACTGACCCACGGCGCGGGCGACCTCGCCGCGCTCGTCATCATCACCGCGTACGTGGCGCTGGCCGTCAACAACGCCGGCGCCGGTTCGGTACTGATGATGGAGGCGTTTCCGGCGCACCGGCGCGCGGCCGGGCTGTCGGTGATCTACAGCGTCGGCGTGGTGCTGTTCGGCGGCTTTTCGCCGTTTCTCGTCACCTGGCTGATCGAGCGCACGGGCGATCCGATGATTCCGGCCTGGTATCTGATGGGCGCGACCGTGCTGACGCTGATCGCGCTGAAATCGTTTCCGGAGCAGGCGGCGCCCCTTGCGTGCGCCGACAGCCGCGTGGCCCGGCCACTTGCCTGAGCGCTACGCCAGCTGGCGACGCTGCAAGTCCAGCGCGCGAAGGCGCATGTCCTGTGGGCTCATGTCGAAGGCGCGGCGAAACGCGCGGGTGAAATTGGACGCGCTGTTGAAGCCCAGTCCGTAGGCAATTTCCACGACGTGCCGGTGCGGAAACCGGACCAGTTCGTCCGCCGCTTCCCGCAACCGGCGATGGCGAATATAGGCGGCGAGACCGCCTTCGTGCTCGAACCAGCGATAGATCGTTGCGCGTTTCAGTTGCAGCGCCTCGACCACGCTGGTCGGCGTGAGGTCGGGCTGGTGCAGGTTGGCTTCGACGTGGCGGCGCACCCGTCCCATCAACGCGGCCTGCAGCGCGGCGCGGTCCGTGCCGCTCAGATGCGCCGCCTTGCGAAACGCCGCGACCAGCAACTGCGCGCCGGCGTGCAGCGCCTCGATGGCGGCGGCCGGATCGAGAGTGGGGATTTCGCGGGCGACCGCCGCGAGATGGTCGAGCACGACGCCCGCCAGCGGCGACTCCTTCTGGACGATGCGGCCGTGAATCCCGGCGCCGTCGCGCAAGCCCTCGTCGACCAGAGCGGCGGGCACGAACAGGCTCAGGAGGCGGCTCTCGGGGCGTTCGGCGCGAAACGGCTGGTTCAGGTCGAACGCGACGATGCCCTGCACCGAGCCCAGATCGCTGCGCTTCTTGCGCATGCCCGTCACGTGGCCGACTTCTCCTTCGAGAAAGAGCTGAAATACGTAATCGCGCCGCGTGTCGGTGGACACGCGCGCCACCGAACGTTCCAGCAGCATCGAATCGGTGCGGCAGTCCGTCAGCACCATCCCGCCGACCGCATAGAGGTCGATTTCACCGCGAAAACCCCGCGCGAGCTGCTCCTTCGACGGCGGCGCGTCGACCACGTGCCCCACGCGCTGACGCCAGGCGAGGAATTGCTCGTCGGGCGCGAGTCCGCGCGTGCTGAAACGGCTCGTCGAAATGATCGAGCGCGAATCGGCGGCGGCAGCCGCGGCCAGGTGGGACGGCAGTGAACGCTGGTTCATGAATCGGTTGGGGCGCCCAGGTAACGGCGGTTGACAGCGGTTCCGGCGACGGGACGGCGGCAAGTGCCGGTCAACGAATTTTTCTCGCGCCGCGCGTCCAATATTGAGACAGATGGTAAAGCCTAACAAAAAAGCTGCGATATCGTCGCACGATTAGATTGCAGGTCGGTTTCGCCGACGGCGCCGCAGATTGGCTGGCTGACGCCCCGCACCGGAATCGCAACTGCGCAAGACAAGCCGACCCGCCGGGTACGGCGCAATGGGCGGCGAGGTCCACGCTTTGCCAGCAGGCAAGACACGGGGTATGAACGATGAGCGGCACGATCAAGCAACCGACCGCGCAACGCGGCGGGCGGCGTCCGGCCAATCTGGTGGACAGCCAGTTGGAACATCTTGAGAACATGGTCGAGTACGTCACGCGCGCGGGCACGGCGCACTTGCAGCACGGGTTCGACCATGGGTATTGGGAAAAGCGCGTCCGGCTACTGGAAGAGACGCACGAACTGATTGCGAGCCAGCGACAACGGAGCGCCAGGCTGCTGGAAAGGCTGGCGAGCGAAGCGCGAATCGGGTTGAAGCGGCGCACGGCCGCCTGAGCCGCTTAGTGGCTGGTTAGCGGATGGGAGTGCGAGGGCCGGGGTAGCAAAGCAGAGGAGAACGCTATCGACGCGGGCCAGCGTCGATCATAAAAACCGTAGGACCTGAGAGAAAGTGGCAATGATGCGAACGGGCCCACAGAGGCTCGTCGCTCATCTGCCTTGGCCTGAAAGACGACTGGCCGCGTGAATCCATGCGGTTTCGCCGGCTGGCCTTGATCGCAGGCGTGCCGGTCACGTCAATAACCTTACCATCCGTTGTTCGCCCGCCTGAGGGCACGCCGCGCCGCGTGAGTATCGTCCGCAACAGGCCGACATCCTGCCGTAGAGGAAACAGGTCATCATGGCCTGCCGGTTATTTTAACGGGCATTTAAATAAATTGAGACTGAAGTAATTCTGACCGCTTTAATTGGGGTGCGGTTAAATATAGCTAATCAAACTACGCAGCTAATTTAACGCTGATAAACTGTGCGCCGGAGCAGTGCGGTAATGCCTCTCAAATCTTCACCCCGCTTCGTTGATTCCGGCAGCGTAAAACGCCGGATTGACGGCAGAAACAGGCCTTTTCCGTGATTTGGAAGACGCATTCACACGACATACTGTCGCTAGTGAATGCGGCAAAAAGGGACGCATGCCTGGTTGTCCTTTCTTCCACGCACGCGCGGTGCTTATCGCTTCAGCCGATTTTCCCCGCCACTCTCCACCTCCCTGATTTTGACAAGTATTGGGGCTTGCCTTTGAGCCCGTTTTTGGAAGTGACTTATGAAGCCGGGAAACAATTCGCTTGGGAAACGACGTACACGCAAGGTCGCCGTCGCGGTGATGGCGGTGCTAATCGCGGCATTGCTCGCGCTGGGCTTCTGGCATTCCCGGCAGCGCGCGGCGCAGGCGGCGCCGGCGCTGACCGGCGTGGCGAGCCAGATGCGTCACGACCCGTCCGCATGGACGCACGAAGAGAAAGACGCGTCGGAGATGCTGCGCGATATTCACGACGCCAGGGTGACCGCGATCGGCGTGAGCCCCAGCGCGATCCTCGTGTCGACCCGTGACGGGGCGAAGTATTTCGTCACCGACCACAACGCGACGTTCTCGCACGCGTTGCTGCTCGGCGAACCCAAATCCGGCGAGGCTACGCCGTATCAACTCGTGTGGCTGCCCGATGCGGACATCCGCACCGACGGCGCGCGCCTGACCCAGGCGTTGGACCATGTGCGCGACGCCATCAGCGTGCTGTTGCCGCTGCTGCTGATCGGCGGGATGGTGTGGTTCATGCGGCGCGAAATGAAGGGCGGCGCGAGGCTGCTCAGCGAAACGCCGGCGCTGCGTTTCGACGATGTAATCGGCGCGGGTGAAGCGAAAGCCGCGCTCGCCGACATTCGCGGCTATCTCTCCGATCCGAAGCAGTTCACGTCGATGGGCGTGCGTGCGCCGTGCGGCATTCTGATGGTAGGCGGCCCGGGCGTCGGCAAGACGCGGCTCGCGCAGGCGCTGGCCGGCGAGTGCGGCGCGAGCTTCATTTCGATTACCGGCAGCTACTTCAGCGCGAAGTACTACGGCGTCGGCATCCAGAAGGTCAAACATCTGTTCGAACTGGCGCGCAAGAATGCGCCGACGGTGATCTTCATCGACGAGGCCGACGGTCTCGCGAAACGTACCGACACCGGCGGCGGCCCCGTCGAAGCCGAGAGCAACCGGATCATCAATCAGTTGCTGGCGGAAATGGACGGCTTCGCGTCGAACGAAGGGGTCATCATCGTCGCCGCGACCAACCATCCCGACAATCTCGACGAGGCGTTGCGCCGGCCGGGCCGGTTCGATCGGACCGTGCAGGTGCGTTTGCCCGACCGCGAAGACCGCGCGAAGATTTTCCGCTTCTACGCGGAGAAGCTGAAGTCGAAGGCGGCGGATATCGACTACGACCAACTCGCGCGGCTAACCACGGGCCTGTCGCCGGCCACGGTCGCGATGGTGGTGAACCAGGCCGGGCTCGTCGCGCGCAAAGCCGGCGACACGGAAATCGCCGCGAAGCATTTCATGGAAGCGATCAAGATTGCGCGCATCGGCGACGTGAGCGGCGCCGAGCGCGCGCTCAGCGAAGACGAACGCACGCGCATCGCGGTGCATGAAGCGGGACATGGACTGGTTGCCGCCCTGCTGGACACCGGCGTGCTGGAAGAGGTGACGATTTTGCCGCGCGGCGGCGCGTTGGGCGTCGCGCTCATCACCAAGGCGCAGGACAAGCATCTGTACCGTGAGACCGAAATCCGCAACGAGATCCAGGTGTTGCTCGGCGGGCGCAACGCGGAAATTCTGACGTTTTCCGAAGCATCGAGCGGCGCCGCATCGGATTTGCAGGAGGCGTCGCGGATCAGTCTCGACATGGTGTCGAAGTTCGGCTTCAACAGCGACGGCGATCTGTTCAGCCTCGCGGCGCTGCCGTCGCAGTACGCGGGCTTGCAGATGAAGAGCGCGATCGAGCATGCGAACGTGCTGCTCAAGGAATTGAACGAGCTTTGCTACAAGCTGCTGCATGCGTATGAACCGGTGCTGCGCGCAATCGCCGACGAACTGCTGGAGCATGAAACCGTTCCTGGTGAAACAGTCTATCGGTTGATCAAGGAACACAAGAGTACGCTCACGATCGTGCACGAACCGGCTGCGGCCTGAGCGTAAGAGCGGCCTGCCGAACGCGGCTTCAATCTCAACGCGCACGGAAGCGCGGACCCTTTACGGCCGCGCGCTCGCCGCCTCGGACTTGCTCTTTCCCGAGCGTTGCCGCTCGCTATGCGGCTATGCGAAGTCGGACGGTCCGGGGTCAGGCACACCCGGCGGCGTGTCGGTATTGCCTGACGGGGTGCCGTCGCCTTCATCTTTCTCCGGCACGGGGTCCTCGCCTTTGTGCGGCAACGGCTGATCGAGGCCGGGTTCGACCGGTGTCGGAATCGCATCTCCAATCGGTTTGGACACTTCGGTGGGCGGGCTGCCCGGGTCTTCGTCGGCCCGCCGCTCATGCTCGTCATGCTCGTTCGGGACATTTGCGGTGTTTGCCACGACGTTCTCCGGTTGATGAGGTTCAACGGTACGCCGCAAGCCGCGTTCCACGCCCCCTTTGAGGTCTCGATATAGCGCTCGACGCAGCGCGAGCGCTCACGCAGCATCGGAGGTGGTGCTGTCTTCGCGCAGCGCGCGTCCATTGCGCAGCTTCAACGCAGATGGCGTTTGCGCCGCAACCGGGCGCGCCGCGTGCGCAGCAGACTTGCGCCGCGTCTTCAACCGGAGAATCGGCTCCTCGATCAGCCGCCAGGAGAGCACCGCTATCGCCAGCGAGATCGCAAACGACGCGGCAATGCCCGCCGCGTGCGCCCACATCGGCACCGTGCCGCCGAAAAACGCCGCAGCGTGATGGTTGCGGGTCAGATCGGGAATCAGGTTGTGATAGAGGTAGAAGCCATAGCTGATGCGCCCGAAGCTCACCAGCCACCCCGCCTCGAGCATACCGATGACAACCGCATTGCGGCAGCACGCGATCGAGCCAACCAGCGCCGCGATGCATACGCCGTACACTGCGCTGATCACGGTGAACAGCATTGGATTGTCCAGTTCGCTCCACCTCGGCTCGGTCGCGCACAAGCCCACGAGAGCGAGACTCAAAGCGAACAGCGTCATACCGCGCCCGAGCCAGGCCCGCAGGGCGCTTTGCTCGCGGGCGATCATCAGACCGCCGATCCCGCCCAACGCCAGCAGCCAGAAGTTGGTCAACGGATGCGTGTAGATCGTGATCTCGTCCCAATGCGCGGAGCGCATCGCCAGCAGGGAAATCAGTCCGACCACGACGATCGTCCAGCACACCGCGCGATGCCGACGTGCGGCGACCAGCAGCAATAGCGGCGCCACCACGAGATAGAACTGCTCCTCGATCGCCAGACTCCACAGATGCGAGTAGCGCCCCGGCCAGTAACGCAGCACCGAACCGATCCAGAAGTTCGTCAGATACGCGAAATGAAACGGCATGCCGCTCGCGAGTTCGGGACTCGCGAGACCGAACGCCATCAGCACGCACATCACCACCAGCATCAGGTAGTAGATCGGAAAGATGCGCAGGGTCCGGCGAAACAGAAAGCGCCTGAGTTCGGCGCCGAACCGGCTGGCACCCGCTTCGATGCGCGCACGTTGCGAGGAAAGAATGCCGATGATCAGAAAGCCGCTCAGCGCGAAGAAGATCCATACACCGAGATGCCCGATCTCGCCGATGTCGCCAAACAGCCGGTGCTGAAAAAATACCATCAGCACTGCGATGGCGCGCAATCCGTCGAAGCCGGCGATTCTGTTGTTCATGTGGTTGTCTTCCAGAGCGAAGGCGTGCGCGGCGCGCAGCCGTTCAGGGCAGTAGTGGAAGGACCGGCGTGCCCAGCGATGGCGAAGCCTGGCCGCGGCGAAAAGATGGCGTCGTCATGACGCCTGGCGAGCCGACCGTTCGAGGTTCGGCTGGCAACGTGTCCGGTCCACATGAGTGGCCGCCGCCGGAAGAGGGCATCGCGCGACTGGCACGCGCGAGCTCCGGCGGGCAAGCGTGCAACCATCGTACGATGAAAAAAAGCGAAAAAAATCGCAGCGCGCGTTCGGTGATTTTTTTTCCGCAGTCATGACCGGGCGTGTGCGCGTTTTGCGTGCCAAACCCGCAAAACTTGCCGCGAATCGAAGGCGCGATGACTCAGTATTACCGCACGCCGACAGCCCGATTTCAGATTGCCGTCTTGAGGAACGCAATTAAAGGCCGGTTGTCAGCGCGCGTTGGCAGCACGCACGAGGCCGGCCGGAACGAATTATCGTCATGGTGTTCGTACGAACGACGGCGGCTCATGGATCATTGCTCATGGCCGCTTTTCCCGGCGCGTCGTTCGCGCCATTCTTCGAGAGCCTGATGGACATTCGTCGCGGCCGTTGCGAAGCAAGTCCCGCAAGGGGGCGCTCGATCGAAGTGGATTTCTTCCGCGGCGTCGTGCTGATCGTCATCGTGCTGGACCACATTCCAGGCAGCACGTTGTCGCATCTGATGTTGCATGCGTACGCGTTGTGCGACTCGGCGGAAGTGTTCGTGTTTCTCGGCGGCTATGCGTCGGCGGCGGCGTATACGGCGGTGCTCGCGGGCCGTGGCGAGAGCGCGGCGAAAATGCGCTTCGTCAGACGCTGCTGGGAAATCTATCGCGCGTATCTGTTGACGGCGATGTTGACGCTCCTGTCCGGCGCGGTCCTCGCGCTGCTGCATCTGAATCCGCCGATGGTGGAGCTGACCGGCTGGACGCGGTTCGCGGGTGCGCCGCTGCGCGCGGCGTTCGATATCGCGGTGCTGCGGCGTCAACCGTATCTGTCGAGCGTGTTGCCCATGTACGTGATGTTTGCACTGTGCGTGCCGTTCGCGGTGCCGTTCGCACGCCGTGCGCCGTGGATCGCGCTCGGTCTGAGCGTGGCGATCTGGGCGTTCGCCCGGCCGCTGGCCGCGTTATTCAGCATTGACGACATGGCCGACTGGGCTTTTAATCCGTTTGCATGGCAACTGATGTTCGTGCTCGGCATGCTGTGCCGGGTGCAGCCCATCAGCGAGCGCTTTCACGCAAGCCGCACCGCGCGCTGGTTCACGCGCGCCGCGGTGGTCGCGGTGCTGGCGTTCGCCGTCGTCAAACTCTTCGTGCTGACGCAACCGTTGCCCGGCACGTTTAAACAGAACCTGTCCGTGGATCGCGTGATCAACTTCATCGTCATCGCCTGGCTCGCCGCGCAACTCGTGCGCATGGGCAGCATCGCGCGGCTCGCGCGGCGGCTGCCCGCGGTCGTGACGGTCGGCCGCACCGGGCTGGTGTGTTTCGTCGCCGGCACGCTGGTGTCGTTGATCGTCGATACGGCGACGCCGCATACGTTCCATGGCTTTCGCGGCGTGCTGATCGGGCTTGGCGGCGATCTCGTCGCGATCGGCGCCGTGCTGATGATCGCGCGCGGCTGGAGCGGCTGGAAAGGGCAGCAGTCGGGTGCGCCTGCCAACGGCGCGGGTTACGGATGACGGTGCGGTGGCGCGCCCGGCGTCGCAGAGGGAATGCGCGTACGGCTGCCGGGGTCGTCGCCGGCATACTGCTTTCGCTTGCGGCTCAAGCGGTATTTGCCTCGCCCGGTGGCGAGCCTCTCGTGATGCGTTGCGCGGAGTTCGCGGGCGCGGTGCTGTCTCCTGAGCTGATTGCGTTGCCCACTGCCGGCGCGCAGATCGAAACCGCGGCCATGGTGCGCGCGACCGCGCCCGGCAATCAGCAAGGCGGCGAGTATTGCCGCGTCACCGGGCGTATCAAGGGGCTCAAGGCGAGCACGCCCGATATCCGTTTCGATCTGAATCTGCCGCGCCGCTGGAACGGCCGCGCGCTGCAGATCGGCGGGGGCGGCTACAACGGCGTGGTGGTGAGCGGCACCGGCGTGATGCCGTTTTCGCCGGATCGCGCGCCGCTCGCGCAAGGCTATGCGACGTTCGGCGACGACTCGGGGCATGTCGGCGATTCGTCGCTGGCGGTGTTCGGCCTCGTCGACGAGGCGGTGACGAATTTCGGCTATGCGCATCTGAAGAAGACCCATGACGTCGCGCTCGCGCTGATCGCGCGCGCTTACGGCCGGCCGCCGCAGCGGCTGTATTTTGCCGGCGGCTCGACCGGCGGGCGCGAAGGCTATACGGTGATGCAGCGCTTTCCCGACGACTACGACGGTGTGATCGCCAATTCCCCCGCGCTCAATTTCTCGGGCGTGCGCCTGCTCGGCGTGAAGCTCGGACGCGCCGAGTACGCGACGCGAGGCGGCTTCATTCCGCCGCCCTTGCTCGACCGCATTTATCAACGCACGCTCGCCGCCTGCGACCGGCTCGACGGCGCGGCGGACGGCATCGTCAGCGATGTCGCCGCCTGTCGCGAGCACGAGGCGGAGATCGTCGATTCGCTGCATTGCGCGGGGTCCGCGCACGCATCCGACGAGTGCCTGACGGACGCGCAGCTTGCCACCTTGCTGGTGATGCGCGACGGCCTGTCCTTGCCCTACCGGTTGGCGTGGGACGTGACGGGTTACCGCGGCTACAACGTTTTTCAAGGCACGCGTCTGACCGGGCTGCTCGGGCTCGCGCATCAGCCGGAGCGCCTGCCGGTGCCGACGTTCTATGCCAACGGTTATCTGTTCGCGCAGGGCGACGGCTATATCCGCTATTTCGTGACGCGGGACGCGGACTTCGACCCGCTCGGATTCGACCCGCAGCGGCCCGGAAAATATCGCGCGCAACTAGTCGCGCTCTCGCAGACGATCGGCGCGATGAACCCCGACCTGTCGCGCTACATCGCACGCGGCGGCAAACTCATCACCGTGCAAGGCCTGGCAGACGAAGTCATCAGCCCGAATCAGACGATCGCGTATCGCCAGGCGCTGATCGATCGATTCGGCGTGGGGCCGGTCGACGGTTTCATGCGGCTATACATGGTGCCGGGGTTTCAGCACGGCAGCGGCGCGTTCGTGCCGTCAGTGGATCTGCTGGGCGCGCTCGACAACTGGGTGACACGCGGCGTGCCGCCCGAGACCTTGACGGCGACCGACATCGCCGCGGCGACCAATGGACGCTCACGGCCGTTGTGCCGCTATCCGCTGTTTCCGCGCTATCTCGGCAAAGGCAATATGAATCTTGCGGACAATTTCGAGTGTGCCGAGCCGTGAGGGGCGGCAGTCGCGAGATGGCGTCACGATGTGCCGGCCTCGCGGCCGGTGTCGTGCTTGCAAAAACTGCCGTTGGGTTGAAAGGCTAACTTGTCGGCTCGATGCCGCTGCCTTGCCGCAAATTTGCCGCAGAAAGCAGAAAGGCGACGGCGCCTCCATCGGCGTCGTCGCCTGTTCGAAGTGAGCCGCTGACCCGCGCGGCTGCGCTGCCTCGCTACCGCTTCGGCGATGGCTTACTGGCCTTTCTGCATCGTGCCGCCAGCCCCGTTGTTCATGTCGTTCATGCCGTTGCCGGTGCCACTGCGCGTGCCCTTGTTCATCCCGTTGTTCATGTCGCCGGTCGAGCGGTTCATCGACGGGCTATTGGGCGTTGCGCCCGTGCCGGTGCCCACGCCGCCGCCGGTGCCGGTCACGCCCGGCGAACCGTAGCCCGAGTTGTTGGGGTTCTTCATCGAGCCGGGGCCGACGCCAGGTGTGGCAGTCCCGCCCGCGCCGCCCGTGGTGCCGCCGCCGGCGCCGATGCCGTTACCGCCGCCGGCCCCCGCGCCCCCGGTGCCGCCCGCACCACCACCGCCCGCGCCGCCGCCCGCTTGCGCATAGGCGCCGCCCGACAGTGCCATCACGAGTACCGAAGCGAAAATCGTCCTGGTCATGTGTTTCATGATTACCTCCAGAGAATCGGGTTGATATCACGCAAGCGTTTTCGCTTACATGAATGAGCTGCCGCAAGCGGTGTGCCTCAGTCGTCGAGTGAAAGCACATGCCGCGATACCTGGTCGCTTCTTCTTTGGCGGGGCTGGGAGACGCGCATGCCGCATGCCTGCACCCAGCGGTCGGCTCAAAGATCGAGCCATCGTCAGATCAATATGGAACCCGAACTATTTTGCATTGCAGCGAAGTGATGGCTTGGCTTCGCCGGACTGCTTCGAAAGGCGGCATTGAAGGACGGGATGGCCACACCCGCTTCCGACGCCGCCACCCGGCGCGCTGCACGCTTTCGCACTTTCCATTACATTGCGGGTGCGGTCGAATATTTGCGCCGCTCCTTCCAATTCAATCACGGTGTCTGCCATCCTCGAATCCATGCAGCCAATCGTCTCGGTCACGAATCTGTCGAAAACCTATGCCAGCGGTTTTCACGCACTCAAAAACATCAACCTGGCCATCGACCGCGGAGAAATCTTTGCCTTGCTCGGGCCGAACGGCGCGGGCAAAACGACCCTCATCAGCATCATCTGCGGCATCGTCAATGCAAGCGAGGGCAGCGTGACGGTGGACGGCCGCGACATCGCGACGGACTATCGCGGCGCGCGTTCGCTGATCGGCCTCGTGCCGCAGGAGCTGACCACCGACTCGTTCGAAACCGTCTGGGCGACCGTCTCGTTCAGCCGCGGGCTGTTCGGCAAGCCGAAGAACCCCGCCTACATCGAGAAGGTGCTGCGTGACCTGTCGCTGTGGGAAAAGCGTGACAGCAAGATCATCACGCTGTCGGGCGGCATGAAGCGCCGCGTGCTGATCGCCAAGGCGCTTTCGCACGAACCGCGCGTGCTGTTTCTCGACGAACCGACCGCCGGCGTCGACGTCGAGTTGCGGCGCGACATGTGGAAGCTGGTGCGCTCGCTCGCCGAAAGCGGCGTGACGATCATCCTCACCACGCACTACATCGACGAAGCGGAGGAGATGGCCGACCGCATCGGCGTGATCAACGCGGGCGAGATCATGCTGGTCGAAGAGAAAACGGAACTGATGCGCAAGCTCGGCAAGAAGCAGTTGACGCTGCAACTGGAGAGCCCGCTCGCGCACGTGCCGGCGTCGCTGGCCGGTTATGCGCTGGCCGTCGCGAAAGACGGCCACGAACTGATCTACACATACGAAGGCGAGGGCGGCCGCACCGACATCATCGCGCTGCTCAAGGCGCTCGACGACGCCGGCATCCGCTTCAAGGACCTGCACACCACGCAGAGTTCGCTCGAAGACATCTTCGTCAGTCTGCTCCGAGGTGACCAATGAATATCTACGCGATGCGCGCAATCTACAAGTTCGAGATGGCGCGCACCTGGCGCACGCTGATGCAAAGCATCATCGCGCCGGTGATTTCGACTTCGCTTTACTTTGTCGTGTTCGGCTCCGCCATCGGCTCGCGCATCAAGGAAGTGGACGGCATCAGTTACGGCGCGTTCATCGTGCCGGGGTTGATCATGCTGTCGCTGTTGTCGCAAAGCATTTCGAACGCATCGTTCGGGATTTACTTCCCGCGCTTTACCGGCACGATCTACGAGTTGCTGTCGGCGCCGGTGTCGTATCTGGAGATCGTCGTGAGCTATGTGGGCGCGGCGGCCACCAAGTCGATCCTGCTCGGCCTGATCATTCTCGCAACCGCCGGACTGTTCGTGCCGTTGCAGATCCAGCACCCGTTCTGGATGGTGCTGTTTCTGGTGCTGACAGCGGTCACGTTCAGTCTGCTGGGGTTCATCATCGGCATATGGGCGGATGGCTTCGAGAAGCTGCAGATCGTGCCATTGCTGATCGTCACCCCGCTGACCTTCCTCGGCGGCACTTTCTATTCGGTCAACATACTGCCGCCGTTCTGGCGCGTCGTGACGCTGTTCAATCCGATCGTCTATCTGGTCAGCGGGTTTCGCTGGAGCTTCTTCGGTCTCGCCGATGTGAACGTCGAGTTGAGCCTCGGCATGACGGTGCTGTTTCTGCTGGTGTTCCTCGTGATCGTCCATTGGATCTTCAGGACCGGCTACCGGCTCAAGAGCTGATCGACGCTAATCGACGCGGCATGCGAAACTGGCGCGCACCTTCACCACGGAGCCGATAGCCAACATGTCCGTCGATTTGAGTCTGATTGAGCGCAGCGCGTGCGATGTCGTCGAGTTGCTGCGCGAGGAAGCGGTGAGTCCGCATGATCTGCTCGACACGCTTGCCGCGCAGGTAGCGCGCGTCGAGCCGCAGGTCAATGCGCTGCCCACGCTGTGTTTCGAGCGCGCGCACGCGCATGCCGACGCGCTGCTGAAAAAGCCGGTGGCCGAGCGCGGCCTGCTATGCGGCCTGCCGGTGCCGATCAAGGATCTGACCGATGTCGCGGGGGTGCGCACCACGCGCGGCTCGCTCGTGTATCGCGAGCGGGTTCCCGCTACCTCCGACGCCGGCGTGACGCTGCTCGAAGCGCGCGGCGGCGTCGTCTATGCGAAATCGAATACGCCGGAGTTCGGCTCGGGCGGTCATACGTACAACAGCGTGTTTGGCATCACGCGCAATCCGTGGGACCTGTCGCGCTCGGCGGGCGGGTCGTCGGGCGGCGCGGCGGCCGCGTTGGCGTCGGGCACCGCATGGGTCGCGCAGGGTTCCGATCTGGCGGGATCGCTGCGCACGCCGTCGGCGTTCTGCGGCGTGGTGGGTCTGCGCCCGACACCGGGACGCGTGGCGTACGGACCGGCCGCCAATCCCTACGACACGCTCGGCATTCATGGGCCGATGGCGCGCAACGTAACCGACGCGGCGCTGCTGCTCGACGCGATGTGCGGCGAAGTGGATAGCGCGCCGTTGTCGCTGAGCGAGCCCGCGCATTCGTTTCTCGCGCAGGCGCGCAGCCCGCGGCGTCCGGCGCGCGTCGCGTTCAGCGCGGGGCTCGGCATCGCCACGCCGGAAGCGGAGATTCTCGCGATCTGCCGCAAGACGATGGACCGGCTGGCGGGGGCGGGCGTCGGGGTGGAAGAAAGCGATCTCGATCTGAGCGCGGCGAAGCCGGCGTTTCACACGTTGCGCGGCATCGCGTACGCGACCAATTACGAGGACGTGCTCGCGCAGCACCGCGATCTGCTCAACCCCAATGTCATCTGGAACATCGAGTTCGGCCTGCAACTGGACAACCGCGCGATGCGCTCGGCGCAGCGCACGCGCGCCGAACTGTTCCACAAGATGAACGCGCTCCTGCACCGCTACGACGTGCTGATCTGCCCGGCATCGATCGTGCTGCCGTTCCCGGTCGAAGCACGCGACATACGTGAAGCGGCCGGCCAGCACTTCGACACCTACATTGACTGGCTCGCGATCACCTATGCGTTGACGCTCACCGGCATGCCGGTCATGGCGATTCCGTGCGGGATGAGCGCGAGCGGTCTGCCGGTGGGGATACAGATCGTCGGCAAGGTGCGTGGCGAGGCAGCGTTGCTGTCGGCGGCACGCGCGATCGAGGAGATCATCGGCACGTGGGCGACCGGTAAGCCGGAAGTCCGCTGAGCGTTCAGCGAACCGGCAGGCGAGACGCTCATGCCGCCTGCCGCCCGAGCGAAGTCACGGCGTGGCGGCATTCGCCGCCACGCCGTTAGCAGTCCGCTACGACACATATGCCTGCGCGACGTTGATCAACTGCACGCGATTGCGCACGTTGAACAACTGCCGCAACCGGCGCAGGTGATAGTCGACGTTATGCGGCGACAGCCCGAGGAAATAGGCGATTTCCTTGTCCCGCTGACCCTGCACCACGGCCTTCAGCACCGCGTGCTGCAACTCGCTCAACGCGACGCGCTGCTGCTGCGCGGGCGTAATGCCGATCACGCTCTTCGCGTGCGTCCAGATGAACTCGTGAATCGAGTGCGCGAACATCAGCGTTTCGGCGACGATCGATTCGGTCATCCAGCGCGGGTTGCCGATCTCAGAGTTGAAGCACAGGCTCGCGCTCAGTTCCGGCTCGGGCAGCGGCATCTGCGTGAGAATCCCGCTCTTGCGGCCGGTCGCCTCCAGCATGTCGATCAGCCCGCCCAGGCGCTCGCTGCGCATTTGCGCGCGCGGCAGATCGGCGCGCATGTCGACGGTGTTCCACAGGAGCGGCAGGCCGGTCGGCGACGCGAGCGCGACGCGCGGGTCCAGCTCGAAATAGCGCTCGCGGAAGTAGCGCGTGAGCCAGGTCTGCGACTCGTAGCTGGTCAGCGCGAACATCGTCTTGTGATGCGACGACGTGCGCGTGGCCGTATAGCTGAACGAGTCGAAGCCAAGCTGCCTGATGCGCCGCCGCACGAATTCGATGCGGTCCTGCGCGCTGCCGAACCGCCCCAGCGGACTGATGATCGGCGCGGCTCGCCGCGCGGCGGGCACGGGCGTGCCGATCTCTTCCTCGGTGAAGAGGGTGAGAAAGCCATTGGACGCCGCAGCGGTGGCGGCGCGGGACGATGCTCTCGATGCTTCAGCCGCGTGGACTGATTTCACGGCTTGCCGCGCGGCGGCCGGGTAGGCCGGGTGTGCGGAAGCCGCTGACTTGTATGCTGCCGACGCGTGCCCGGCTTCACCTTGCGGCGAGCCGGCCAGCCAGTGCGGCAGCGTATCGCATTCGTGTTCCATGAAACGGTAGCTCCGGCGTTCGAAACGCGTGAAAGACGACAACCTGAATGATTAGCTATTTCCAGAAATTACGGTAGCCGGTTCCTTGCTATCATTTTCGCGATCTTGCGCTGACAGCGGACCGGCAACGCGGGTATGGCGGGGTTTCTCCTTGCATACGGCACCTCCCTGGGAATGGATGTGATGGTACGAATTCCGAAGCTGACAACGACGCTCGCCTACGACCGCTACATGGCCGGCCAGAGACTGGTGTCGAGCGTGGACCGGCCGTGGCGTCACCTGGTCTTGCGCTCGTATCTCGAACCGGCCGAGCAGGAACTGCTGGAGGCGCCCGGGCTGCAGGACCTCACGCTGATGACGCTCGCGAGCGGCGCCGAGCATCTCGAACGCAATCTGAACGGACGCTGGGAGCGCGCCGACATGCGCGTAGGCGATGTCTGGTTCGTGCCATCCTCGCCGATCTCGTGGCGCTGGCGCTCGCTCGGCGACGAGCCGCTGTCCACCGTGCATTTGCACATCGAGCGCGCCCTGATCGACAGCGTCGCCGAGCAGATGGAACTCGGCGGCTCGCGCGAACTGTCGCTGGGCGACGCGATGCGTTTTGACGATCCGTTGATCGCCACGATGCTCAGTGCGTTGCATCGCGCCGCCGCCGATCCGTCCGACTCGCGTCTCTATGTCGACGCGCTGGCTCACGCGCTCGCCGCGCATCTGTTGCAGCATTATTCGCGTGGCCGGCCTGCGCCCGGCCGGCTGCCGGCCCAGGCAGAACGGCTGGTGCCGCGCCGGATTCGCCGCGTGACCGACTACATCCGCGCCAATCTGGCCGCCGATCTGAGCATCGGAGAACTGGCCGGGCAGGCCGGGCTAAGCAGTTTTCATTTTGCGCGGGTGTTTCGCCGCGAGGCCGGCGAGACGCCCCATCAGTTCGTCACGCGCTTGCGGCTCGAGGAGGCGGCGCGGCAGCTGCGCGCCACCGATCAGACCGTGTTGCAGATTGCGATTGCGGTTGGTTTCGAGAGTGCCAGTCATTTCTCCGTGCAGTTCAAGCGTGGCTATGGCGTGACGCCGCTCGCCTACCGGCTGCGCGGCTGAGTACGGATAACCGATACCGCGGGGTAGCGCAACGCGACACGGGCGGCGTTCAGCGAGGCGGCGGATCGGGTTAAGGCGGCCATTGGCGGTGGACGGCGGCGGGAAGCCTGGCCTCGTTCGGCGCCTGCGACGCGTTTATCTCGTCATGTGTCTCGTCTGTGGCGCTGGCCATTGCCCCCGCTTGCACCGTTTTCATCGTGCGGCGGAGCGGTGGTGCCGATGTGCTGCGCTGCGACTTATGGCCAGCCGCGCGGGTTCATCGCGAGGTGTTGTCAGCGAGTACATGCGGACAAGCAGGCCTCTGGTGGGAATCACGCGCAATGCGCAGTGTGCTTCGCATTGCGCGGCTTGCAAACTACGAACTTTCGTGGCGGCAGTCTGCAAGACCTGGCATGACCATGCCGTGCGCGCGTTCCCGGCACGTTGGGTACTGCAGGGCACTCACAGGTCTAACTGGCCTGACCGGTGCGGAAGCAACTGTACCTGTCGAAGCCTTGCGCCGGACGACAGAATGGTACGCGCTCGGCCTCGCCAGCCAACGCTCTCGGTTCAACCCCTCACACCGGACACCTTTGCGATGACCCGACTTCGAATCACCTCCTGCGGCCATGAGTTCATCGCCGAAACCCATCCCGACGCGCCGCACACGGTGGCTGCGTTCCTCAAGCTGCTGCCGTATCGCCAGAAGATCATTCACGTGCGCTGGAGCGGCGAAGGCTGCTGGGTTCCACTCGGCGATTTCAAGCTGGAGAACGACGGCGCGGCGGTCGGCTTCGAGAACCACACGAGCCACCCGTCGGTCGGCGACATCCTGTTCTACCCGGGCGGCTACAGCGAGACCGAGATCATCCTCGCGTACGGTTCGTGCTGCTTCGCGAGCAAGCTGGGGCAACTGGCGGGCAACCACTTCCTGACCGTCGTCGAAGGCCGCGACAAGCTGCGCGAACTCGGCACCAAGGTGCTGTGGGAAGGCGCGCAGGAAGTGCTGTTCGAGAAGATCTGAAGCGCTCGCGCGGTCCATCCGTCTTAAACCCTGGTTAATTTTTGTCCGCCAGATCGCGCATACTGGAGGCGCGGGAGCGGCTGGCCGAGCGCTCACGATCTGCCTCGCGAGCGCGGTTTGCAGCCCCTGCAGTCGCGTTGCGCAGGGAGCGGCACACTTATTTTTCGCCGTGTTGCGGCGCCAGGTCTCCTAGATGACAGACTCGCAAGTCCCCCCGTTGACTGCCTTCGCCGCCCAGTTGCGCTCGCAACAGGTCGATTTGACCGAACGCTGGATGAAGGCGGTCTTTCGCGACGCCGAACTGACCGAATCCGACCGGCTGACCTACGAACAACTCGCCGATCACATCCCCAACATCCTCGACGAAATCTGCAGCGTGCTGGAGAATCAGGACCTCGACCACGTGGAGGATGCGATCGAGCGCGACGCACGCCTGCACGGCAAATTGCGCTGGAAACAGGGCTACCGGATCGACGAACTGGTGCGTGAACTCGATCTGTTCCGGCAGATGCTGACGGGCGCGATCGTCGAATTCAGCGAAGCGCGGCCGTCTTTCACGCGGCGTCACGAGGAGCGGGCGCGCCATTTCATCGACGAAGCGGTCAGTTTCGTCACACTGACGTCAATCCGCGAGGTCGTCAGCGAGCGCGACAGGAAGATCGACGACTACACGGGCCGGCTCGAGCGCGCGAATCACGAACTGACGCTCAAGCAGCGGCTGGTCGGCGATCTGCACGAATCGCGCATGCAGATCACGCGCAGCGTCGTGCACGATCTGCGCAACTTCCTCAATGTGTTTTCGATGGCGCTGCAACTGATCAGCCGCGCGCCGGCCAGAATCGACACGGCGCTTGCGCTGGCGAACCGTCAGGCCGCCGACATGAAAGCGCTGGTGGATGAACTGGTCGAATACTCGGTCGTCCTCGGCGACAGCAGTCCGCCGGTGCTGGAGCGTTTCGCGCTGCGCGAGCTGTTCGACGAACTGGTGAGCGCGTGCGCACCCGCGATCGAAGCGAAAGGGCTGCGCCTTCAGAGCGCATTCGACGGCGCCCTGGACGAGGTCGTGTCCAATCGGCTGAAGCTCAAGCAGATCGCGCTCAACCTGCTGACCAACGCGGCGAAATACACGAAGGCCGGCCAGATCGAATTGACGATGATGGCTGCACAGGGCGAGCGCTGGCGTCTGCGTGTGTCGGATACCGGCGTGGGAATCGGCGTGTCCGATCGGGAGCGCGTGTTCAAGGAGTTCGAGCGCGCCACCGACGACGACATTCCGGGCGTCGGCCTGGGTCTCGCGATCGTCAAGGAATTGTGCCGGGTGCTCGAAGGCGACATTCGTTTCGATTCGCAGGAAGGCGAGGGGACCATTTTCGAGATCACCTTTCCGATGCGCTTGCCGGTGGCGGGTGCCTGAAGCGGCCGCTGTCGTTTTTCCTTCCATTGCCCTGAGTTGGGTTCGATGACCCATGTCCGTCTCTTTACTCTGAGACGAATTCAGCGCGCGTCTTAAAGCGACCTAAGAAAACAACGCTCCAGTTAGGAAATCTGGCAGCTTTCGTCTTAGTATCGCTCTGCCGTTTTTCTTAATTGAGCTAAAAAATACTCTTTTAAGAGTAGTCGTATTTCCCAATCCGATTCTGTCGAGGACACTGGGCACTTCGCTTTTGCCGGCCAAGTGGAAGCGCGCTGCATTCCTAAGTGATGGCGTGATCAGGCTGATTACTTAGGATGGCGTAGGAAAAATCTTGGCGAGTGAATCTCAAAAGAAGATTGGGAGCCGTGTTGAACAAGACATATCAAACCGTATGGAACAGAACCACCCGCATCTATGCGGCCGTCTCCGAGCTGGCAACGCGGCGAGGCGCGTCCGGCGTCTCGGTGTGCCGGGCGCTGACGGCCGCCTGCGCCGGTCTGTTGGGCGCGCTGACGCTGTCGCAGGCTGCCCGCGCCGACGATTGCACGCCGCAGGTGCCGAGTTGCATTAACCTCGCGCAGGCGTTGACCACGCAAGTGGCAAGCGCGTCCAGCCCGGCCGCCAATGACGCTGCGATGTCCCCGGAAACCGCTGCCGCGATCAACAACGCCAGCGTGTTCGCCGGCACGCCGGTGGATGGGGATGGAAGCGCGGCGAGTCAGCCGATCATGATGCTGGCGGCGGTGGCTCCCACGCCGGTGACCGATTACATCTCCGTGAGCCCCAATGTCGTTCAGGGGAGCAGCACCAGCGCATCGGACGCGCTGAACGCGATGGCGATCGGCCCCGTGGCCGCGGCAACGGGTATCAATGCGCTGGCTGTCGGCGGGGGCTCGGCGGCGGGTAGCGACGGCTCGACCGCAGTCGGCTCCTCGGCGGGCGCGCTGTCGGTGAACTCGACTGTCGTCGGCGCGGGGGCGACGGTCGGCGCACTGTCGGACAACTCGATCGCACTCGGCTACAACTCCCGTTCGAGCGGGCTCAACAGCGCGTCGATCGGCGGCCTCGCGAGCGCGACGTCGGCTGGCGCGGTGGCGATCGGCTATGACTCGTTCGTCAGGCAGACGGCGCCGAACGGGCTGGCCATGGGCTCGAACGCCACGGCCACCGCGGCGGGGGCGGTGGCGTTGGGCAGCGGCTCGATGGCGGATCGCGCGAACGTGGTCTCGGTCGGCAACAGCGCGCTGAACCGGCAGATCGGGTATCTCGCGGCCGGCACGCAAGTCACCGACGCGGTCAACGTCGGCCAGCTCGCTGGCGTGGCCGCCGCACTCGGCGGCGGCGCGTCGGTCGACTCGGATGGTGCGGTGGTCGCGCCGTCCTACACGGTGGGCGGCGCGACTTATCACGACGTCGGCGCGGCATTGGCCGCGGCCGCGTCGGACGGCGTGGCCGCGAGCTCCGACGCCTTGCGCTACGACACCACGGCGCATGACATCGCGACGCTCGGCAATCGGGGCACGGCCGTCAAGCTCACCAACATCGCGGACGGCACGCTCAGCGCCGATAGTTCCGACGCCGTGACCGGCGCGCAGTTGTATGGCGTCGATCAGGCGGTCACGCAAAATTCGACGGCCATTACCAATATCACCAACAACGTCAGCAATATCGCCGACGGGACCTTGGGTCTGCTTCGGCAGGATCCGGTTTCGCGCGATCTGAGCGTCGCGAAGGACACGGACGGTGTGCATGTCGACTTCACGGGCAAGGACGGGCCGCGCGAGCTGCTCGGCGTCGCGGCGGGGACGACGGCGGGTTCCGCGGTCAATCTCGGACAGCTCGGTCCGGTCGTCGAGTCGCTCGGAGGCGGCGCAACCGTCAATCCGGACGGCACGATCCAGAAGCCCGTCTACAGCATCGGCGGATCCACATATGGCGACGTCGGCGCGGCACTCGCGGCAGCCGTCGCGACAAGCGTGGGCGCGGGCGCCGATGCGCTCCAGTACGACTCGGCGGCGCACGACAAGGTCACTTTGGGCAACCTGCCCGTGCCCGTCCAGCTCACCAACGTGCGCGCGGCCAATCTTGCCGCCGATAGTTCGGATGCCGTCAACGGCGCGCAACTGTTCAGCACCAATGAGGCCGTCGCGCAGAACACCGGCAGCATCACGAACCTCGACCAGCGCACCACGACGATCGAAGGGGACGTGAGCAGCATCACGAACCAGATCACGAACGGCGAGATCGGTCTCGTGCAGCAGGATCAGGCGTCGCGCGATCTCAGTGTGGCCAAAGATACGGACGGCGCCCGCGTCGATTTCACCGGCACGGCTGGCGCGCGCGAACTGACCGGCATTGCGGCGGGCATGACGGATTCGTCGGCGGTCAATCTCGGCCAGGTCAGACCGATGGTGGCCGCGTTGGGCGGCGGCGCGCAGATCAACGCAGACGGATCGGTGAGCGGCCCCACGTATCACGTGCAGGGCGGCACACAGGCCAACGTCGGCGACGCGCTCGGCTCGCTCGACAGCGGACTCGCCACGTTGCAGCAGAACATGGAGACTGGCGGCATCGGCATGGTCACGCAAGATGCGGCAACCCGCGTGATCAATGTCGGCGCGGCGACCGATGGCTCGCTGATCAACATGGCCGGCACGGCGGGCAGCCGGGTCGTCACCGGCGTGGCGGCGGGGGCGGTCGGTCCGTCGAGCACCGACGCGGTCAACGGCGCGCAACTGTATTCGCAGGCAGCGAACACGGCGGTGGCGCTCGGCGGCGGGGCGACGGTCAATCCGGATGGAACGATGACCGCGCCGTCATACAAGGTGGGCGGTACGGTCGTGAGCAATGTCGGCAGCGCGCTGACCAATCTCGATGGCCGCGTGACGCAGAACAGCACGGACATCGCCGGCTTGCAGGGCACCCTCGTCAACCTCAACGGCGCGGTCGCGAATGCGGTGCAGTACGACAGCTCGGCCCACGACAAGGTCACGCTCGGCGGCACGGCCGCCAATGCGCCGAAGGTGCAGTTGACCAATCTGAAGGATGGCGAACTATCGGCCACCAGCAGCGACGCCGTGACCGGCGCGCAACTGTGGAGCACGAACCAGCAGCTCGGCAGCCTCAATCAGGTCATCAACAATATTCAAACCACCGGCGACACGTACGTATCCGTCAACAGTTCCGGCAACGCGGCGCAGGCGATCGGCAATGGTTCCGTCGCGCTCGGCGGCGGCGCGAAGGCCTCGGCGCCGAACTCGGTGGCGATCGGCGAGGGCTCGGTGGCCGATCAGACGGGCACGGTGTCGGTGGGCTCGGCCGGCAACGAGCGCCGCATCACCAACGTCGCGGCGGGGCAGGCGCCTGCAGACGCCGTGAACATGCAGCAGTTCCAGGGCGGCATCAACGAGGTCGCGCGCAATGCGTATTCGGGCACCGCGTCGGCTATCGCGCTGACCATGGTTCCGGAGGTCGATGCAACGAAGAACCTCGCGCTCGGTGTCGCGACGGCTGGCTACAAGGGATATCAGGCGGTGGCGGTGGCTTTGTCCGCGCGCGTTACGTCGAATCTGAAGGTGAAAGTCGGCGCGGGCGTCAGTTCCGCTACGACGACAGTCGGCGCCGGCGCATCGTACCAGTGGTAAGGAGGGAGGACTTGCTACGCGCTTCGTCGGCACCCCGTCGCCTGAGCGGACGGGGTGCCGGGCGGGTATTACTTGAACAGCTTCATTGCCTGCGAGATCGTATTGACCACGCCCCATGCCAGCGGCAGCGTCACGTACAGCCAGAAGATGGCGAGCTTCGCCTTGCTGGACTGAGGCACGGTTTGAGTGTGAGCGGTCGACATGCGGATCTCCTTAAGCGCCCTTGGCGAGCTGTGCGTCGGTCATGTGGTGCTTGTCATCCACACGCTTGACCAGCAGGTTGCAGACGAAGCCGATCACCAGCAGCACAGCCATGATATGAACGGTCATCGTGTAGGCGTCGGCTTTCGCGACGCCATTCGCGACTTCATACGCGCGGATGTAGTTCACCAGCACCGGACCGGCGACGCCCGCGGCGGCCCACGCCGTCAGCAGGCGGCCGTGAATACCACCGACGAAGGCCGTGCCGAACATGTCCGCGAGGTACGCGGGCACCGTCGCGAAGCCGCCGCCGTACATCGACAGGATCACGCAGTAGGCGAGCACGAACAGCGCGATCTGGCCGGAAGCCGCGAAACCCGGCACGAGGTAGTACAGCACCGCGCCAAGCGCGAAGAAGATGAAGTAGGTGTTCTTGCGGCCAATCCAGTCCGACGCCGAGGCCCACAAGAAACGGCCACCCATGTTGAACAGCGACAAAAGGCCCACGAAGCCGGCTGCCGCAGCGGCCGTCACGGTGTTCTTGAAGCTCTCCTGGATCATCACCGAGGCCTGACCGAGAATGCCGATGCCGGCCGTCACGTTGAGGAACAGCACGAGCCAGATCAGATAGAACTGCGGCGTCTTCAATGCCTGGTCGATGTGCACGTGGTTACGCGAAATCATCTTGTTCTGACTCGTCGCGGGCGGCGTCCAGCCAGCCGGCTTCCAGTCGGGGGCCGGCACGCGAATCGCGAGTGCGCCGATCGACATCGAGATGAAGTAGGCGATACCGAGCACGACGAAGGTCTCGGCCACGCCGATGCTGGTCGCGCTGCGGAAGTGGTTCATCAACGCCACCGACAGCGGCGCGGCGATCATCGCGCCGCCGCCGAAGCCCATGATCGCCATGCCTGTCGCCATGCCGCGGCGGTCCGGGAACCAGCGGATCAACGTCGACACCGGCGAGACATAACCCAGTCCCAGCCCGATTCCGCCGATCACGCCATAGCCGAGATACAGCAGCGCGATCTGATGCAGGTACACGCCGAGTGCGGAGACCAGGAAGCCGCCGCCGAAGCAGCATGCGGCGGTAAACATCGTGCGGCGCGGGCCGACGTGTTCGAGCCATTTGCCGGCAAAGGCCGCCGACAAGCCGAGGAACACGATCGCCAGCGAAAAGATCCAGCCGAGAGCGGTCAGCGACCAGTCGTCGGCGGCCGATTGCGTAACGCCGATGACTTTGGTCAGCGGGCCGTTGAACACGGAAAACGCATACGCCTGGCCGATACACAGATGCACGGCAAGGGCTGCGGGCGGAACCATCCAGCGCGAAAACCCCGGCTTCGCGATGGTGGCCTGTTTCGAAAAGAAGGGGGCGGAGCCTGGCTGGCCGCCTGGCTCGGTAATGCTGCTCATCGTCGGTCTCCGGTGAGGAAAGCTTTGTTATCGGCGTTTCATACACAATGCTTGAGGCGGCGCAGTGTAAAGCTTGCGGGCTTTCGCGTCATCGATATATGCATTCTATTTTCATGTGACTCGGCCAAATTCATGAGGAATTTTGCTTTGACGAACGATAGGGCGCGAAGTTGGCCTTTGCAATATGAGGTGCAAAGACATAAGGCATTGTCCTGGTGAAATGCGACAGTAACCTGTCGATGCGCGGCAACGCGGCGCGGACCGCGTAGCGGTTACCGCGGGCGCAAAAGCAAACGGGCCGGCGGTGGCATCTGCGCCACGCCGGCCCGTTTGTTCTGGGCGGTTATGGATTGCCGGGTGTCAGGCGACGCCGCGCCCGGTCTTCATTCTGGCCGCCACCAGCACGGAGATCAGGCAGCCGATCGCCAGGTACGCGGCCACCGGATGCCACGAGCCGCCAGCAAAGCTGACCAGCGCCACCGCGATGAACGGCGTGAAGCCGCCGCCGACCACGCTCGCCACCTGATAACCGACGCCCGCGCCGCTATAGCGGTACTCGGTACCGAACAGCTCGGTGAACATCGGCTGCTGCACGCTCACCACCATATCGTGCGCAACGTTCGCGAGCATGACCGCGAAGACCACGATCCACACCGTCGAGCGCGCGTCGAGTGCGAGGAAGAACGGCACCGCGCTGAACATGCCGACCAGCGCGCCGATGATGTACACGCGGCGGCGGCCGAAGCGGTCCGCCAGCAAGGCAAAGCACGGGATCGTCACGCAGCTCACCGCGCCGACCAGCAGGCCGATCGTCAGGAAGAATTCGCGCGGCATGTGCAGATTCGCCGTCGAGTAGTTCAGTGCGAACGCCGTCACGATGTACATCGTGAACAGCTCGGCAAGACGCAGCGCGATAATCAGCAGGAACGCTTTCGGATGCCGCAGCAGCGCTTCGACGATCGGCAGCCGCGCGCGACGCTCGCCGCGCTTGCCCACTTTTTCGACGAACTCCTTCGACTCTTCCATGCTCGAGCGGATCCACAGCGCGATCAGCACCAGCACGACACTGAACAGGAACGGCAAACGCCAGCCCCAGCTCAGGAACGACGCGTTGTCCATCGAACGGCTGATCAGCGCGACGAGGCCGGTCGACAGCACGAGGCCCACGCCATAGCCGACCTGCACGCCGCTGCTGTAGAACGCCTTTTTCTTTTCCGGCGCGCTTTCGACCGCCATCAGCGCCGCGCCGCCCCATTCGCCGCCGACCGCGAAGCCCTGAATCGCGCGCAAGGTCACGAGCAGCACCGGCGCCCACCAGCCGATCGCCGAAAAGGCCGGCAGCAGGCCGATCGCCGCGGTCGACAGACCCATCATCATCACCGTGAGGACGAGCATTCGCTTGCGGCCGAGGCGGTCGCCGTAGTGGCCGAACACGAAGCCGCCGAGCGGACGGAACAGGAAGCCGACGCCGAAGGTCGCGAACGCCGCGAGCGTGCCCATCGCCGGGCTGACTTTCGGGAAGAACTCGGCGTTGAACACCAGCGCCGCGACGATGCCGTACAGCAGAAAGTCGTACCAGTCGACCACGGCGCCGACGAAACTGCCGAGCGCCGCCTTGCGCGCCTGGTTGCGCGCTTTCTGGTGGTCGGCCATCGCGGCTGTCGGGAGGGTGCTGCTCATTGTCGTTGTCTCCTTGAAATGCTCGGATTGCAGGGTGAGACCGGGCGGAGCGGGCAGCGCCGTGGCCGCCGTCGATCCGCTCAGAATGTCCGGAAGGTTAATGATGCGAAGCGGATCTCACAATCCGCGCGGGGGTGAAACTGCGCGATCATCGGACGCGTCTGCGCGCATAGCGCGCGTTTTGCGCGTTTACACCGAGCGTCGGCCAATGATCAGGCGCGGATCGAAGCGGCCAGCTGGCAAACCAACCGGGCTGGCGCGTGCTAACTTGGGGAATGTGAGCGTTACGTGAAAACAACATTTACTGATATACTACATACCGAATATTGAAAAATGCGGCGATGCAGCATATGATTGAGTCATTCGTTCACTCAATCGTTTGGAGTTACAAATGGAATTTGTGTCTCTTCTGCTGCTCGCCATTGCTGTTGTGGGTTTGGGCGCCTCCGCCACCGTTCTGCTGACCGACTGGATTCCGCAATCGGTCGCGCAGCTTGCATCGCAACATGGCCGGTTCATCGGTCTGGGCGAGCAACCGCGCGGGGCGACGTCGTATCGCGCGCATGTTCAATCCGAGGCGATGAATGTCGTCAGAACTTCAAACTGAAACAGTGGCAACACCGTTGACCTTGTCATTGCAGCCGATCGGCGCGAGCGCGAGCTTGCGTGATCAGGCGTACGCGATGCTGCGCCAGGCGATCGCCGACGCGGATATATACCAGAATCGCGATGAAATCCGCCTCGACGAACGCGTGCTGAGCGAATCGCTCGGCGTGAGCCGCACGCCCGTACGCGAAGCGATGACGCTCCTCGAACAGGAGGGCTTTCTGCGCATGGTGCCGCGGCGCGGTATTTATATCGTGCGCAAGAGCAAGCGCGAAATTGTCGAGATGATCCAGATGTGGGCGGCGCTCGAAAGCATGGCGGCGCGGCTCGCCACGCTGCACGCCTCGGACGGGGAAATCGCCCGTCTGCGCCACATGTTCGACAATTTCCGCGATGCGACGCCGGCCGAGCATATCGCCGAGTATTCGGACGCCAACATCGCGTTTCATCAGGCAATCGTCGAATTGTCGAAGTCGCAGATCATTCTCGACACGATCAAGAACATCTTCATCCACGTGCGGGCGATCCGTCGCATGACGATTTCGCAGAGCGACCGCGCGTCGCGCTCGATCGTCGATCATCTGCGGATCATCGAGGCGCTGGAGCAACGCGATACCGAGCTGGCCGAACGGCTCGTGCGTCAGCATTCGCTGGATCTCGCGGCATTCGTCGAGGCGAATTGCGATTTTCTAGATTGATGGCTGCGTAAGCGATTGACCGGCGTTGCCGGCGAAGAGGCCCGCGGTGTGCAAACACCGCGGGCCTTTTTGTTTGTGCGTGGCTCGCGGGACAGGGATAACCCATCCTTGACGGCCTAAAAAATATGGTATGTGATATATCAACTTTCCGAATCAGCCACTGTCGACTCGGTATTTTCCCGAGCCGCACCCGAAACCGCAGTCGCTTTTTCGTTGCAAAGCCGCGACCAGCAAGCCGTAGCGGCAAGTGTTCCGACGCACACGCATCTCGAAATTGGCCTTGCTTGAATCTGATATATCACATACGGTATGTGGCAGAGACGGTGCCGGCATAAGCGCCAAAGCAACGACACAGGAGACAACCATGTCTGCAGTTGTTTCATCGCTGAACCCGAGGGACAGGATGACGGCCGACGACACGCTCCGGCAGAAGACGCGCAATGCCGCTGTCATCTCGGGCGGACCCCTGTTCGCCGACATGCTCGGCAGCCACGGCGAGGAAGTGCGCGACCCCGCGCAGATCGCCGGCGCGTTGCAGCGCGGTCGCGAAGCGATTCATCGGACCGGTCGTTCGGCGGTCGTCAATATCTGGGTCGACCCGTGCGAGTACGCGCCGGGCACGAAGAACCAGACCATGTACACGTAAAACACAAGGCGTTCAGGAGATAGGACATGGGCAAAGCACTCGACGGTGTACGCATTCTCGATTTCACGCATGTGCAATCGGGGCCAACCTGCACGCAATTGCTGGCATGGTTCGGCGCGGATGTGATCAAAGTGGAGCGGGCCGGGGCGGGCGACATCACGCGCGAGCAGTTGCGCGATATTCCCGACGTGGACAGCCTGTACTTCACGATGCTCAACCACAACAAGCGTTCGGTCACGATCGATACGAAGAACCCCGAAGGCAAACTGGTTCTCGAAGCGCTGATCCAGAAATGCGATGTACTGGTCGAGAACTTCGCGCCGGGCGCGCTGGATCGCATGGGCTTCACGTGGGAGCGGATCCAGGAGCTGAATCCGCGCATGATCGTCGCGTCGGTGAAGGGCTTCGGTCCCGGACCTTATGAGGACTGCAAAGTCTACGAGAACGTCGCGCAATGCGCGGGCGGCGCGGCGTCGACCACCGGCTTCGACGACGGGCCGCCGGTCGTGACGGGCGCGCAGATCGGTGACAGCGGGACGGGTTTGCATCTGGCGCTCGGCATCGTCACGGCGTTGTATCAGCGCACGCAGAGCGGTCGCGGGCAACGCGTGCTCGCCGCCATGCAGGACGGCGTGCTCAATCTGTGCCGCGTAAAACTGCGTGACCAGCAGCGGCTCGATCGCACCGGCACGATGAAAGAGTATCCGCAATATCCGAATGGGACGTTCGGGGAAGCGGTGCCGCGTGCCGGCAATGCTTCGGGCGGCGGTCAGCCGGGCTGGATTCTGAAGTGCAAGGGCTGGGAGACGGACCCGAATGCGTACATCTACTTCATCACGCAAGCGCCGGTGTGGGCGAAGATCTGCAACGTGATCGGCAAGGAAGAGTGGGCGACGGATCCCGACTATGCGACGCCCGCCGCGCGTCTGCCGCACCTGAAAGAGATCTTTGCCGAGATCGAGCGCTGGACCATGACCAAGACGAAATTCGAGGCCATGCAGATCCTCAACAAATACGACATCCCGTGCGGGCCGATCCTGTCGATGAAGGAAATCGCCGAGGAGCCGTCGTTGCGCAAAACCGGCACGATCGTCGAAGTGGATCATCCGACGCGCGGCAAGTATCTGACCGTTGGCAATCCTATCAAACTGTCCGACAGTCCGACCGACGTCACACGTTCGCCACTGCTGGGCGAGCATACCGACGAAGTGATGGCCGAACTCGGCTATTCGCCCGAGCAGATCAGCGCGTTGCGCACGGCCGGCGCGATCTGAGTGCGCGGAAGTCGAAATCAGTCAACCCAGGATTGTCCTGGAACGCTCAAGGAGCGAGGTATGGATACGTGGATGCGGTTCATGTCGAACGACGGTGGCATCGTGTTCGGCCGTGTCGAAGGTGGCTATTTGCATGAATACGAAAGTCTCGAACAACCGGTGCCGACCGGCGCGGTATTGTCGACGCGCGCGCTGACGCCGCTAGCGCCGTGCGCGCCCGGCAAGGTCATCGCGCTGTGGAACAACTTTCACGCGCTGGCGGCGAAGCTCGACAAGCCGGTGCCCACGCATCCGCTTTTTCTGCTGAAACCGGCGGCCTCGGTGATCGGCGCGGGTGCGCCAATCCGGCGGCCTGTCAGTTACGCGGGCAAGATCGTCTACGAAGGCGAGCTGGGCATCGTGATCGGCCGGCGTTGCCGCGACGCGACTCTGGAGGAGGCCGCCGACGCGATTTTCGGCTACACACTCGTCAACGACGTGACCGCAGCGGATCTGCTGAACGAGAATCCGCATTTTCCGCAATGGTGCCGCGCGAAAGGTTTCGATACGTTCTGTTGTATCGGGCCGGCGATCGTCTCCGGGTTCGCGTGGCAGCAGGCGCATCTCGTGACGAAGCTCGACGACGTCGAGCGGCAGAACTATCCGCTCGCCGATATGGTTTTCTCGCCCGCGCAGCAGGTGAGTCTGATCTCGCAGGACCTCACGCTCGAACCCGGCGATGTGATCGCGTGCGGTACGTCGGTCGGCGTCGGATCGATCAAGGATGGCGCGACCGTGTCGATCACGATCGACGGGATCGGTACGCTCAGCAATACGTTGAGCGCCGCTCGCGCGGAGCCGGTCGCACCGGTACCGCCGGGCGTCGCGGCGGGTGTGGTCTGACGGTGAACTGAATCATCGGTCCAGCAGTTTTTGCATCGCAACTCGAAGGAGTACGCATGCTGCAGGCGTCTGACAGTACCGCATGGATGGGCGTGCTCTTCTCGCTGGCCGCCGGTCTCGGTGCGGCGTTGATCTCCGTGTTGACGGTTGCGCTTGCAGCGGTCGGGCAACGGCAGCTCGAAATGCGGGCGACGCGTCGGCCGTACTGGCATGCGGGCGCATTCGCAGCCGTGTTCACGGGACTGTTCGCCGCGGGAATGGGAGCGAGCGGCGCGGTGATCGACGCCGCGCTGCTGGGCGCCGTGCTCGGAGCGTGGCTCGTACGCGGTTGCGATCTGACGCGGCGGCCGCGTCTCGTCGCGCTACTGGGCAGCGGCATGGGACTCGCTGTCATGTCGGGCGGCATCGTGCGCTATTTGTCGACGGATGCGCGGGAAAGCGCCGAGCGTATCGAACTCTATGCAGCCGTATTCATCGGCGCACTGATCTTCGCGACTTCCGCGATTGCGTTCTGCAAATTACGCGGCGCATTGCAGTTGAATACGATCGCGCGTCCGGGCCACCGCATCGTCAATCTGTTCGCGATGGTGCTCTGCGGATGGCTCGGTTACGGCTTCGCAACCGAGCAGGCGCAGCCGTTTGGACTCGCTGCATTGCTTGCAATGAGCGCGCTGGCGTCCGCCATGGGCGCGCATCTGATGATCAGCCGCGAGTATTGCGTCGGTCACGGCGAAGGGCGAGCGTTGCACGCGCACGCTTTCGCCGCACGTTGCGATGGTGTGGACATGGGCAAGGGAGGGCTGCTCGCGCGCATCGAGTGGCATGGCGGCGAAGAACTGGCGTGGGCACTGCGCGACATGACGCCGGGCACGATCCGTACGGTAGCGTATCGACACCGCGGACACCGCGCGAGCCGGCATGACAGCGGGCGCGCGAACAGACGTCAACGCGCGTGTGTTCGCCATCGTCCGACTCATTTCACGGCACGCCATTGAAGATGAGCCAATGCATGAATGCGCAAACTCATCGACTCGCAGACGCGACGCACGGCGGGACCATGATCCCGCCTGTGTCCTCAAGCGCCTGCGGCCGCGAACTCGCTGTAGTACCGGTCCTTCTTGTGCAGGATCATTTGCGCGAGAAAGTCGGCGTCGTAGGCGCGGTGAAGATGACTGTGATACCGCTCGATGTACGCGGTGATGCGCGCGACTTCGCCATTGAATTCCCTCAGCAGTTCGAGCGTCGTGTGATCCCAGCGGAATCGCAGTCCGAGGTCGCTGAACGCGGCATTGTATGCGCTCAGATGGGCGTCGTCAGAAGCGTCCGTGGAAAGACGGACGGCGCGCGTGCCACTGGTATGAGACTCAACCGGAGCATGGTTCATGATCGGCCTCCTGGGCTGACAAGTGAGAGAACTCGCTTGCAGCATAGAAGTACCGGTCAATTTGAAATAGTTAAAGTTTTATTGGGTGTCCATAGCTTACTGCTTATACACGCTCAATTCCTTGACGCGCGTGATCTTCTCGATCAGGTTCGCGCCTTCCTCCATCAGGAAGCGTTTGAAGGCGACCGCCACCGGCGGCAGGCGCTTGTTCTTCCGGTGCACGACGTACCAGTTGAGCATGACGGGAAAGCTCTCGACATCGAGCACAACCAGATGTCCCAGCTGCAATTCGAGGCTGATCGTATGCGCGGACAGGAACGCGATGCCCATGCCGGCGATCACCGCCTGCTTGATCGTCTCGGTGCTCTTGATCTCCATGGCGATCTTCAGATTGGAGAGGCGTCCCGCAAAACCTTCTTCCATCGAATTCCACGTGTCCGAACCGCGCTCGCGCACGATGAAGGCCTCGTTCGCGAGTTGACTCATCCGGATGTTGCGTTTCTGCGCGAGCGGATGTGTGGGCGCCGCCACGATGACATACGGGTGCGGTGCAAACGGCTCGTTGGTCGCGTCGGTCTCGTGCGGCGGGCGCACCATGACGGCGAGATCGGTCTGGTTGGTCGCGAGTTGATGCAGCAGTTCTTCGCGATTGTGCACGGCAAGATTGAGAACGACGCCGGAATAGCGGCGTGTGAATTCGGCGAGCACGCGCGGAAAGAAGTAGTCGCCCGCGCTAATTACCGCGACATTCAGCTTGCCGCCGGAGACGCCTTTGAGCTGGGACATCGCTTCGTCGACTTCGTGGAACTGCTGAATGATCGCGCGACTGTAGTGAAGCATTTCGGTGCCGGCCGGCGTCAGATAGATCTTTTTACCGAGCTGTTCGAACAACGGCAGTCCCGCATGTTCTTCGAGCTGCCGGACCTGGGTGGAGACGGCGGGCTGCGTCAGATGCAATTCTTCTGCGGCACGCGAAAAGCTCAGGTGGCGCGCCACTGTTTCGAAGACCTTCAGTTGCCGTAGAGTCGCATTGCGCATCGTCATGGCCGATGTATAAGCAAATATGAATCGACATAATAACAAACTTTAATTATTAGTAATTCAGCAATGACCCTAGCATCAGCCTGTATAAGAAAGCGAAATTGTCGTCACAGCATTCGGGTTAACGCTTGGATGTCAGGCGTGGCGGACGAGGCAGCCGGTCGAGATGTCCTGTTGACGGTTAATTGATCGGAATAAAGAAGTTTTGAAAAATGCGATGAATAAAAACCGGGTGTTTTAAAGAAGTGGATTAGAGAGGCAAATATTAAATATCCCCGAAAGGCAAGGCTTTTTGGGTTCTAACCATAAGGTGGGACGCATACAGCGCGGCGCGTCCTCCGAGGACACTTTCCTTCGGGGCGTCGACCGGCTGCACCAGACAAATAGCGGAGACAAGACTCATGGACAATATCACCGAGGAAACAACGACCCGCAGGTTTTTGGGGAATCGTTGGTGGCAGCTCGTGATCGGCATCGCATGCATGGCGCTGGTGGCTAATCTGCAATACGCATGGACGCTGTTCGTCGCGCCGATGAACGCCAGGCATCATTGGGGTGAAGCGTCAATTCAGCTTGCCTTCACGATTTTCATTCTGACCGAAACGTGGCTCGTGCCGCTCGAAGGTTTGCTGGTCGACAAATTCGGGCCACGGCCGGTGGTCGCGGTGGGTGCCTTATGCGCGGGCTTGTCGTGGGTCATGAATTCGTATGCGACGACATTGGGTGTTCTGTACGCGTCTGCAGTGATTGGCGGCATCGGCGCGGGCGCCGTGTACGGCACGTGTGTCGGCAATGCGCTGAAATGGTTTCCCGACCGACGCGGTCTCGCAGCGGGTCTGACGGCTGCGGGCTTCGGCGCGGGCGCGGCGATTACGGTGATTCCGATTGCCAACATGATCACGCGCTCGGGTTTCGAACACACGTTCTTCTTCTTCGGCATTTTGCAAGGCGTCAGCATTTTCGTGCTCGCGATGCTGTTGGTCCGGCCGGTGCTGCGTCAGCAAGGTATGCGCAAGAGCAAGTTCGCCGTGTCGAAGGCCGACTTCACGTCGCGCCAGATGATCAAGACACCGGTATTCTGGGTGATCTATGTGTCGTTCGTGGCGGTTGCCGCAGGCGGGCTGATGGCGACGGCGCAGATCGGCCCGATCGCGAGAGACTGGGGGCTTGCCCGCATTCCGATGTCGTTCCTCGGACTGACGTTGCCGCTGCTCACCGCCACGCTTTCGATCGACAACATCCTCAACGGCTTGACACGCCCGCTGTGCGGTTTCATCTCCGACAAGATCGGCCGCGAAAATACGATGTTCGTGATCTTCATCGGCGAGGGCCTCGCACTGCTCGGCTTGATGCAGTTCGGCACCAATCCGTATGCGTTCATGGTTTTCGCCGGGCTGATCTTCCTGTTCTGGGGTGAGATCTTCTCGATCTTTCCGGCAATCTGCGCCGATACTTTCGGCAGCAAATACGCGACGGCGAATGCGGGTACCTTGTACACCGCGAAGGGTACGGCGGCTTTGCTCGTGCCGATCGCATCGGTACTGGCGGCCGCGGGCGGCTGGAATCTCGTCTTCATCGTCTCCGCGGTCATCACGATCGCCGCAGGCGTCTCGGCGAAATTCATCCTCGCACCGATGCGCTCGCGCTGGATCGAGTCGCACAACGAGCCTCAAGGCGCGCTGGCGGTCGCAGGCAACGGCAATGCTTCGCGGCTGAGCCACTGGCCCGAACAGACCGGGGAATAGCATGAACTGCCCGCGCCCGGCGCAGACGTCATGAACGTTTCGCTGCAGCAGCTCAAGGTGTTCGTTGCCGTCGCGCGTGAGCGGAGTTTCACGCGCGCGGCGCGCGAGTTCGATCTGACGCAATCGGCGGTGAGCCGCTGTGTGCGCGAGCTCGAAGATGCCGTTGAATTGAAACTGTTCGATCGCACCACACGCCAGGTTGAACTGACCCATGCGGGTGCGAGCCTCGAGCGCCGGATTGGGCGGCTGCTCGACGAGATCGAACTGACCTTGCTCGAAGAGCGCGCCGCTTACGACGGACATACCGGTGTCGTGGTGCTGGCAAGCAATCCGGTGTTGTCGTCGAGTTGGGTTGCGCAGGCGCTTGCACGTTGCGCATCGGCGTTTCCCGAGCTGATCGTATCCGTCAGGGATCAGCCGCAATGTGGTGTACTCGCGAGCGTGGAGCAAGGCGAAGTGGACTTCGGCCTGGTGTCGTTGGCCCAGCCGTTCGACAATGAATTGCTGCACGCGCAGGTGATCTTCAGGACGCCGCTGCATGCGGTGATTCCTCCCACCCATCCATTGGCCAGTCATGACAGCGTTGCATGGCGAGCTTTACGGGAGTGCTCGCTCATCACGCTGAATGCGGACACGGGTGTGCGCACGGCGCTTGAGCTCGCGTTCAGCACCAATGAATTGAAGCGGCGCCCGCTGCAGGAACTCGGCCATGTGGCGGCCGTGTCGCGCATGGTCGAACTGGGCCTCGGCGTCGGCGTGCTGCCTGTCGATGCGCATTGGCCGGCACCGGCGGGATCGCTGGTGAGCCGGCCTTTGGTGCCCGAAGTGACCGTGACTACCTTCCTCGTGCATCGCCGGAACCGCTCTTTACGACCCAACGCCGCGGCGGCCTGGACACAGTTCGCCGCGCCGGAGTCTATCGACGCACATGGCGGCGCGACATCATCTCCTTCGCAAGCGATCACAGGGCCGGCATTTGCGCCGCGCGGCGCCCTTTTGCATGAGCCTTAGCGTGAGCCGAGATGGCCGGCACGTCTGCCCAAGCGATTCGCCGCGATCAGCCACACGACAATATCCATTCAAGGAGCTTCATGATGGAAACTGAAACCGACCTCAGGCGCCATGATCTGCTGATCGACGGCAAGCGTTTGCCGCCGGGCACAGGCGAGTATTCCGTCGATATCAATCCGGCCACCGAAGAACCCATTGCGCTGGTGGCGCAGGGCAGCGCCGCCGACGTGGATGCGGCGGTGCACGCCGCGCGCGCTGCGCTGAAAGTGTGGAATTCGATTCGTGCGGCAGAGCGTGGCCGCATTCTGATGCGCCTCGCCGGCCTGATGCGCGCCAACCTCGACGAGATCGCCGCGCTCGAAAGTCTCGACGCCGGCAAGCCGATTGCCTCGGTGATGCGCCAGGACATTCCGGCCGCGATCGATACGCTCGAATATTACGCAGGCTGGTGCGACAAGATCAACGGTCAGGTGGTGCCGACGCGGCCCGATGCGTTGACGTACACGTTGCGCGAGCCGGTCGGCGTGGTCGCCGCGATCGTGCCGTGGAATTTCCCGCTGATGATCGGCATGTGGAAGATCGCGCCGGCGCTCGCGTGCGGTTGCACGCTGATCGTCAAGCCCGCGGAGATCACGCCGCTCACCGCGTTACGCATCGGCGAGCTGGCGCTCGAAGCGGGCGTGCCGCCCGGCGTGCTGAATATCGTCACCGGCAAAGGACGGGTGGTCGGCGATGCGCTGGTGGCACACCCGGGTGTCGACAAGGTGACCTTCACGGGCTCGCCGTCAGTCGGGCGCGGCATTTTGCAAGGCGCGGCCGGCAATTTCAAGCGTGTCACGCTCGAACTCGGCGGCAAGTCGGCGAACCTGATTTTCCCCGATGCAAATCTCGACAATGCGGTGCGCGCCGCAGCATCGGGGATTTTCTTCAATACCGGTCAGGTGTGTTCGGCGGGCTCGCGCATTCTCGCCCATCGCGACGTGTACGACGAAGTGGTCGAGCGTCTCGCCGCGCGTGCGAAGTCGATCAAGGTCGGCGATCCGTCGGCGCGCGAAACGTCGATGGGCCCGCTCATCTCCGCCGCGCAGATGAAGACCGTGTTGGGCTATGTCGACGCGGGACGAGCCGAAGGCGCGTCGCTCGTGACCGGCGGTGCGAGAATCGGCGAGCGCGGCTTCTTCGTCGAACCGACGGTGTTCGCCAACGTCGAGCACGAAATGCGCATTTCGCAGGAGGAGATTTTCGGGCCGGTCGCCAGCGTGATTCGCTTCAACGACGAGGCCGATGCGTTAAGGATTGCCAATGGTACGGCGTATAGCCTCGCGGCCGGTGTATGGAGCGCAGACATTGGCCGGGTGCATCGGGTGGCGCGGGATCTGAAAGCGGGCACCGTGTGGATCAATACCTACGGCTATACCGACGTGCGGCTGCCGTGGGGTGGGTCCGGCGATTCAGGCTTCGGCCGCGAACACGGCGACGTCGCGATTGAGAACTTCACCGAGCCGAAGGCGGTGTGGCTGGCAATCGATCAATAGCGGCATAGTAAAAAAGAAGGATCGAACGCGCCAGGCGTTCGATCCTTTTTTATTGCAGCGGCAACAGGAATAGCCGAAAAGCCCGCGACGTTCGATCAGTTGCCCTGCAATGCCATGCGCTCGCGCAGTTTGATCAGCGCCAGCACCACGTCGATAGTGGGCGTGGGTTCGGCGACGAGACGTCCCATCTCCTGCACGACCGTCAACAATGGATCGATCTCCATCGGACGGCGATTCTCCAGATCGACCAGCGTCGACGTCTTATGCGCGCCGACCGCGCCCGCACCGTCGATCCGCGTTTCCACATCGACGCGAAAGTGCACGCCGAACTGATCGGCAATCCGCTTGGCTTCGAGCATCATCGTGCGGGATACCGCGCGCGTGCCCGGGTCGCTGGTGAGCACGTCGAGCGTGGCGTGCGTCAATGCGCTGATCGGATTGAAGCACAGATTGCCCCACAGCTTGAGCCAGATTTCGTCGCGGATGTTGTCGCGAATCGGCGCCTCGAAACCCGCCGCCTGCATGATGTCGTGCAGTTGCTGAATGCGCGGCGTGCGCTCGCCGCTTGGCTCGCCGATCGGGAATTTCTTGCCGTACACATGTTTGATCACGCCCGATTCGACGATCTCCGCAGCGGGATACAGCACGCAACCGATCGCGCGTTCGGGGCCGAGCTTCGTCCATTGACCGCCGTCCGGGTCGACGCTCGCGAGGCGCGTGCCGGCGAAGCGCCCGCCATGTTGATAGAAGTACCAGTAGGGAATGCCGTTGACGCCGGTGACGATCGCCGTGTGTTTGCCGAGCAGAGGCTGCATGGCGTCGACCACGCCAGGCAGCGAATGTGCCTTTAGCGTGACGATCACGAAGTCTTGCACGCCGAGTTCGCGCGGGTCGGACGTACAGCGAACCGGTGCGCTGTATGTCTCGCCGTCCATGATCAGACGCGCGCCATGCTCGCGCATGGCCGCCAGATGCGCGCCGCGCGCGATGAAACTCACGTCCGCGCCTGCACGGGCGAGTTGCACGCCCATCAGGCCGCCAATCGCCCCCGCTCCAAAGATGCAGATCTTCATGATGCCGCTCCAATGACTGTGAGAAGTCGGTCGCCCGTAGCGTAGCCAACGGGTCACTGTTCGAGGATAAGGGGGGGCGACGAAAGCAGATAGTTAAAGTTTCTGGTCCGATGCATTAGGTATCGGTTATGGAAGGACGATGCGCATCGGCGCAGCATGGCGAGTTTGCCGGACGCAGGCTTTCGTGCGGTGGCGACGTTCAACACGCGAGGCACGACGCAGCCGGGCGTGCATGATTTGCCTTATTCGCAGGTCTGCGCGAATTCGACGAATTCAGCGGCGACCTCGTCAATGTGCTCTGCATGTCCGATGTGCGCGGTCTCGCGATGTTCGATTGGAATGTGGCCGATCCTGAAAGGCTGGGGCTTTGCGCCTTCCCTCCCATATTCACCTTCAACCCCGCCTCACCAACAAAAAACTCACCCCGATCGCCGCCAGAAACCCGCCGCAAAAGCGATTAAACCACCGCCTGACCCGCGCCCGCACCAACCATTTCCCGAGATACATCCCGGCCCACGAATAGAGCGCAATCGCTACCCATTCGAGCACCAGAAAACTCGCGCCGAGCACCGAGAACTGCGGCACGATTGGCCTCGCAACATCGACGAACTGCGGCAGAAACGCGGTAAAGACCAGAATCGCCTTCGGATTGCCGGCCGCGACGAGGAACTCACGCCACGCAATTCGACCGAGTGACGTGTCCTGCGGTTGCGACGTATCGATGGTGGGCGCATCGCTGCGCCACAGTTGAATGGCAAGCCAGATCAGATACGCTGCGCCAGCCAGTTTGATCGCAAGAAAGAACCACTCCGACGCGTGCAGCACGACTGCAAGACCGGTTGCGGCGAGTACCAGCATCATCGCGAATGCAACCAGACGCCCGGTGCCGCCGACGAACGCCTTCAGGAATCCATGACGCGCGGCCACATTGATCGACAACAGGTTGTTGGGCCCGGGCGCGAGGTTGATAGCAAAACAGGCGGGCAAAAAGAAAAGCCAGGCGGTGATGGACATGATGGCTCGCGCGATGAACGGCAGATTGCAGGGGGAATCGCGCGGCGCGATGGCCGTCATGGCCGTCGGGGCCGGCGCGCCACCCGTGGTCATGCAATTGTAGCGAAACGCGCGTGCACCCCACGCCGACGGGTTCAATTCACCGCTTTGACAAATCCGGGATCGCTAATCAACGAATCGACGCTCAGCTTGACGGTATCTTCGATCGCGATCGTACTACTGGTAAATTTCGGCGACTTCTGTTTGACCGTCTTGACGGTCGTGAACACGATTTGACGGGTAGCGGAGTCGGTAACCACGTAGCGCATCTTCAGCGTCCAGAACGCCGGCGAGCGCGCATCGTCGACGGTGAACATCTCGATGCTGCCGCTCAGCACCCGCTTGCGATCGTTGAGACGAAACCCCGCGACCTGCAAACTGTTCGCCACGCCGTTGCGCACGGTTTCGTTAATGTCGTCCTTAAGTACGATGCCGGTCATCGCGGTGTTCTCGATGCGGTTCGGCGAAACACGTCCGCTGCGAGCGGGCACGTAGGCGAACTCGTGGGCAGGGGCGACGCTGAGCGATCCGGTGGAATGCGCGGCCGCGCGCGGTGCACTGCTATTCAGGCCGAACCACGACCATGAGCACGCCGACAGCATCAACGGCAACGCAATGAGGCCGCAACCCCTGAGCAGGGTAGTGCTCAACGTTGAATCCATGGCACTGGCCGGGCGCGGCAGAGACGGGCTCCGTCGCGGCGATTCAGGCGTTGTGCTGGAGAAAGCGGCGGTCGAGGTCAGAGGCGTTGCCCTTTTTAATGGAGACATCCGGTAGAGAACAGCATGGTAACAGTGAGCCGACGTCGGAGCCCTTCTGGGTGACACGGTTCGCGCTCCCTGTCGTATCGGCGCGAATCGCTTCATCATACAGAGCCGTTTTTTCAATAGACACCGCGTCATTAAAGCGTTGTCATATTTTTACCATTTACGTACCGTGCAGTCCTGCTCCCTGCTTCCTACTTGCGGTCTCGCAAAGGAGAGCAACACCGGTGGACCATCAAAAGAAACCCGCTTTTCCCTGAGTCATATCCACCAGCACTCGCTGAGCCTCTTCGAGCTTATTGACGGGTAACCGGATCGTCATCTTCACCAGCATGCCATATGCGCTATCCACAAGCGTATATTCCTCGGCTTCGATCCATCGGCGAACCTTGGCTTCATCGGCATAACTCACTTCGACGATTAACGAAACCTGAGCAATCCTCTCGATTCGAGGCGCATCCAGCAGGGCGGAGGCGATTGCATCCGTGTAGGCGCGCACGAGACCGCCGGCGCCGAGTTTCACGCCGCCGTAGTAGCGCACGACGGCGGCCAGCACGCCGTCCAGATCATGATGACGCAATACTTCGAGAATCGGCCGTCCCGCGGTACCGGACGGTTCGCCGTCGTCGGACATACCGGACTGGCCGCCGGCCAGCAACGCCCAGCACACATGCGTCGCGGCAGGATGTTCGTCGCGCAGCCGACGCAGCTCGGCCATTGCTGCATCACGGTCGGCAACCGGTATTGCATAGGCAATGAATCGGCTCTTGCGAATCTCGAGTTCCGCGCTCAGCGCTGCGGGCAAGGTATAGGTGGGCAAGGCAAAGACTTCAGTAAATGAACGAGTACGAGCCGCAGGCGGCTCTGTGCTCGCCATGGTAACGGATCGCCGGCGCATTACCCACGAGGACCTTCGGCTTGGCCGCGGCACGGCACGTCCGCGCCGCACAAAGATCGAATTCACGCATTCGTCTACAATTGCCGGCTGAACGCGCGTCAGTTCGCTGAATCCAGCGCGTCGACAAGGAGACGACATGCTTGACCTATCCACGTTGGGGACTTTCGTTGCAGTCGTGCTCGGGCTCTTCCTGATTCCGGGCCCGGCGGTGCTGCTGGTGTTGACGCGCACCGTGCATGGCGGGCGCAAAGCCGGCATTCTCACGGGCCTCGGTATCGCGGCCGGGGATTTCATTCACACGCTGGGCGCAGCGGTCGGCCTCTCTGCATTGCTGATGACTTCCGCGCTCGCGTTCAATGCGGTGAAATACGTCGGCGCAGCGTATCTCGTCTATCTGGGCATTCGCGCGTTGCGCGAGAAGCAGGCGAGCGCGCATTTGCCGGTGGTCGCGCCGGTATCGGGATCGAAAGCGTTCCTTCAGGCGATTCCCGCTGAAGTGTTGAATCCCAAGACCGCGCTGTTTTTTCTCGCGTTTCTGCCGCAGTTCGTGCGCCCCGAACACGGTTCCACGTTTCTGCAGTTCACCACGCTGGGACTGATCTTCGTCGGCATGAGCGCGTTGTATACGACACTGATCGTATTGACCATTCGGCCGCTGGGCAAATTCGTCAAGCGTTTGACGTGGCTGGCGCGCTGGCAGAACAAGATCATCGGGTTGCTGTTCATTTCGCTCGGCCTGCGCGTGGCTGCGCAGACGCGCTGATCGATCCGCGCGTCTGTTTCGTCTCGTTGTGCACTAGGTGCGTTTGCGCTAGATGTTGCGGCGTTGCCGTTGCAGACGGCCTTCGCGGGCGTATTCCATCTGGCTTTGCGTGCGAACGGCGACCTTGTCCCGTTCGGCGCGGCTTGCTTGCTGCGTATCGTCGATGTCGCCGACCCGCAGCACTTCCTGCGCGATCCTGATGCGTAGCGTCATCAACGGTTCGCCGCGTTCGACCAGTGTGCGATCCGTGGCGCGTGCCTGCTGAACGCCGCTATCGATCAGATTGCGCAACTCCAGCAGCGTGAGCCGCTGCCGCTGAATCTCGAGGATGAGCCGTTGGACGGCCCGCTCGTCGCGCGTTCGCCACCAGGCGCGCAACTCGGCGAGCGTGGGAGATTCGAAGGGAGGAAGACGCATTGCTCAGACGAAAAATACTGTATATATGTACAGTATAGCTCGTCTTATTTCGAAGCCGTGCGGCGTGCGTCAACGGCTTCTCGCCAAACCGTGCGAGTGGCTTCAGTGAGGTCAGGACAGCGCGAGCAGAATCGATGACGACACGGCGATGATGAAAAGACAGACGGCGGTGAGCATGTCGTACGGATAGTTCATTGCGGACCGTCAACGTGGCATGTGCGGGAGGTTCATCATAGGGAGAACCGTCACACGCGACTGTTAAGCATTGCAAGGCATAGTCCATCGGCGGCAACGAGTGGGCATGCTTGATATAGGAGGCAACATGAATGGCGCCGCGTCTTCTTCAACGCCTTCCTTCGCACCGGGGGTCGAGTTCTGGTTCGACTTCGGCAGCAATTACAGTTACCTCAGCGTCATGCGAATCGAGGCGCTGGCAGCCGCGCATGGCGTGCGGATTCAATGGCGACCGTTCTTGCTCGGGCCTGTGTTTCGCGATCTCGGCTTCACCAACTCACCATTCGTACTGCAGAAGGAAAAGGGCGCATACGTCTGGAAGGACATGGAGCGGCAATGTCGCAAATACGATATTCCGTTCGTGCGGCCCAGCACCTTCCCGCGTGCGGCGCTGCTGGCGATGCGCGTGGCGCTGCTGGGCGCGGATCAGCAATGGATGGCTGGCTACTGCCGCAAGATCATGCAACTGAATTTTGCCGATGACCGCGACATCGGCTCGACGGAGGTAGTGAGCGACGCGCTTGCCGAACTCGGCTTACCCGCTCGGCAAATCATCGCCGACTCGCAAAGCGACGCCAACAAACTGCGCCTGCGCGAACAGACGGAAACGGCTGCGGCCAGAGGGATATTCGGTGCACCGACGTTCTTCGTCGGAAACGAAATGTTCTGGGGCAACGACAGGCTGGATGACGCGTTGGCGTACTGCGATTCGACGCGTGCAGCCCAATGAGTGGGGAGCGCGGCAGCGCTTATTCGTTACCTTGCTGGCAGAAGCGGCGGCCGGGAACGTGTGAGACGACGGCCTGAGCGATTTCGAGCGGTGTACTTTCGGCGGGCACGACCCGGCGGCTCGATTCGGGCGTGTGTTTCATGGTCCATTCGACGAGACGGTACGAACGTCCCCAAGGCGGTTGCAACGGGTCGGAGACTCTGCAGGTGTGGATCTGGCTGACCCATTCAATGCCGGGCATGGCGCGCAAATGCTCGAATACTGTCTTTTCAACCATGATTTGACTCCTTCTCGCGGGCCTGCAGCCCGTCTTTTGGCGCGTCGTCGACACCCTTAAGAAAAAAGACCGCCGATGTTCTGGCGGCTTAACAGGGGATGGTGTGCGCATGGTTGCAGGGAAGAATTAAGCGAAACTTAAGAGGCGCATCGGCGTCCGCGCCGTATTCTCACCCTCAAGACCGCGCGGGATAGGCCGTTATTAGAGCGGTTGGGGCCGCCATCCCCGCTTCGCCTTCGGGCTCGCATCCTGATAACGTGACGAATCTCGCCCAAACGCCGCTCTCCGACCGCCTTCGCTCGCTAGTCGATACCGTGCAACATAACGAGCGCACGTTGCGCCGTTTCCAGAATGTCGAGTTGCGATTGATCGGCGCGCAGGATTTCGCCTCGTTTCTCGACACCCTGTTCAGCCATTTGCCGCAGGAATTCTCGCTGGCGAGCGTGACGCTATGGCTCGACGACCGCGCTCCGATGCTGCTCGACCTGCTCGAGCCCGTCGCGTTGCGCGCGCTCGATCAGGCGAATCTGAAGACCTCGCGCGAAGGCGGACTCGCCGCGCGAGACCTGTGCGAGGAGGGCCGGCCGTGGCTCGGCAAGCCAGGCGAACTGAGCGACACCGTGCGTCACGCGTTCTTCGGCGCCGCGCCACCGCCGGCGAGCGCGATTCTGTTGCCGCTTGCCGCGGGCGACACCGTCAGCGGTTATCTATGCCTCGGCAGCGACGACCCCGCGCGTTTCGGCGACGGCATGGCCACGGACATTCTGGAGCGCTTCGCGAGTGTCGTGACGGCGAGTCTCGACAATGTCGCGCATCGCGAGCGACTCAAGCAGCTCGGTATGACCGACTCGCTGACCGGCCTCGCCAATCGCCGCTATTTCGACGAGCGGCTGCGCGAGGAACTCATGCGCGCGGTCCGTTATGGTGTACCGGTGGCATGTCTGTTCATCGATATCGACGGTTTCAAACGCATCAACGACACCTACGGCCATCAGACCGGCGACCGCGCGTTGGCGGTGGTGGCGGCCTGCGTGCGGCAACAGGTGCGGTTGGGCGATACTGTCGCGCGTTATGGCGGCGAAGAGTTCGCCGCGCTGCTGCAAGGCGACCGGGATGATGCGCTCACCGTCGCCGAGCGCGTGCGGCTGGCGGTCGAACGGCTGGATCTGCAGGATGATCATGGCCAACGCATCGCATTGACCGTGTCGATCGGCGTGGCGGCGCGCAGGGTCGGCGGGACGGCGGCCGGGGCCGTGTCGCTCGGGCGCGAGATGATCGAGGAAGCCGATCGTGCGATGTACCAGGCCAAACGCAATGGCCGCAATCGCATCGAGGCGCTGGTGAAGCCGGGCGACGATCAGGCGGAACACTGAGTTTGCCGGTCAGGCATGGGTGGTGCTGGCGAGGCGTCAAATGCCCGGCGCATCCGGCGGCACGCCCAGCAACTGCAATGCGCCGCCGGTCACCTCGCTGAACACCGGCCCAGCCACCGTTCCGCCATAGAACGCCTTGCCCGCCGGGTCGTCGATCATGACCGCGACGATCAGCCGTGGGTCGCTCATCGGCGCCATGCCGACGAACAGCGCGCGATAGCGGTTCTTCGCATACGTTGCGCCGACCTGTTTGCGGGCCGTGCCGGTCTTGCCGCCGATCCGGTAGCCGGGCACCACCGCCGCCCGTCCCGTGCCGCCTTCGCCGGTGGCCATCTCCAGCATCGCGCGGATCGCCCGCGCGGTGGCCGGCTTCGTCACGGCGAGGTCGGTGTCCACGGAGGGCGCGGCGGCATGCGCCCCGTTGCGCAGCAGACTGACGCGTTGCATCGTGCCGTCGCCCGCATAGGCGGTGTAGATCTGCGCCATCTGCAGCAGCGAGGCGGACAGCCCGTAGCCATACGCCATGGTCGCCTGCTCGATCGGACGCCAGCGTTTGTACGGGCGAACCTTGCCGGACGCCACGCCCGGAAAGGTCAGCTCGGGTCTCAGTCCGAGCCCGTATTGCTGATACTTGGTCCAGATCGTCTCTGCCGGCAGATTCAGCGCGAGCTTGGCGAGCGCGATATTGCTCGACTTCTGCACCGCTTCGGAGACCGTCATCACGCCGTGATTCGAGGTGTCGTGAATCACGGCCGGCCCGATCTTGTACCAGCCGGGGGCCGTGTCGATCACGCTTTGCGGCCGCACCTTGCCCTCGTCGATCGAGAGGGCGACGACCAGCGGCTTGATCGTCGATCCGGGTTCGAAGGTGTCGACCACCGCGCGGTTGCGCAGTTGCCGGCCGGTCAGGCGGGCGCGGTCGTTCGGATCGAAGCTCGGATAGTTGGCGAGCGCGAGAATCTCGCCGTTGCGCGCGTCGAGCACCACGACGCTGCCGGCTTCGGCGTGATGCTTCGCAATCGCTTCCTTCAGTTGCCCATAGGCAAGTTGCTGGATGCGCCGGTCGATCGTCAGATGGATGGTCTCGCCGTTGCGCGCCGGCACCAGCGGCCGGGTCTCGGACACCACGCGGCCGAGCCGGTCGCGGATCACTTCGCGCTGCCCGGGCACGCCGAGCAGGTGCTCGTTGGCGGCCAGCTCGACGCCTTCCTGGCCGTTGTCCTCGATATCCGTGAAGCCGACCACGTGCGCCGCCGATTCGCCTTCGGGATAAAAGCGCTTCGAATCGGCAATCTGCGTGATGCCGGCGAGGCCGAGGCGGGACAGTTGGGCGGCGGTGTCGGCATCCACCTGGCGCTTGAGCAGGACGAAGCTCTTGTCGCCGTTCAGACGCCGGCGCAATTCCGCGAGCGGCAGGTCGAGCAGCTTCGCCAGCGGCACGGCGGCGGTTTCATCGACCTGTCTGGGGGTGGCCCAGATTTCGTACGTGGCGAGGCTCACGGCAAGCATCGAGCCGTTGCGATCGACGATCCGTCCGCGCGTCGCGTCGAGTTCGATGGTGCGCTGATAGCGCTTTTGTCCCTGGTCGATATAGAAATCCCGGTTCACCACCTGCACCCACAGCGCGCGGCCCGCCAGCGCCGCGAACGCGCCGAACACCAGCAGGACGATGAACTTCGAGCGCCAGGTGGGCAGGCGAGCGGCCAGCAAGGGGTTCTTCGCGACGGACGCGTAGGGATCATGCGACTGCGATTTTTTCTGCTGGATCATTGGTTGCGGGTAATGAACTCGAGAACGCGATTAACTTGCGCCGTCCGGATCGGCGGCGCTCGACATTTTGAGATGCCAATGGGCGCGCACGACCGGCATGTGTATCGCGAAGCCTGCGGCCGACATCACGATCGACGCCGGTCCTCGCGCGATGCCGCACGCCTGTCACGACCTTGGCCGCCTCGATTGTAATGAGAACGTAATCTGTATGCGAGATCCACGCAAGTGGAGAGTGACCGGGCAAGACGTCTCGCACCGTGCCGCCGCCCAGCGTGGCAACGGTGCCGACGGGGCGCAAACCCAGGCGTTCCATACTGCGGCGCATGCCCATCAGCACGCCGGACACGGCTTCGCGGCGATGGCGAGCAGGGAGGGGACGGTGCAGCAGCATGACGGCCAGTCTTGACGGAGCGCGCTCATGAGCGGCTTCGTCGGCGAAGACCGCTGTGGGGCTCGCGTTGTAAAACGGCGATTATCGTAAGCGTGTTGTTGGTTTGAAAACGGTTAAGCCGAATCCGGTGATACCCAATTCGGCTCAAGTTCGTTGCGTTGTCGAGCGGGGTGGACGTCGGCAGAATGCGAGGCAACTAGACCGCAATGCGCCACGCGAGGCAGCCACTCATATGGCCGTAAAAAAGCCGCGTGGATTTGAAAAATCCGCGCGGCTGGCTCGTTCGATTGATGCGTCGACTCCGACGCGGCGTGTTAAAGGGGCGCTCTCCGCCTGTCGAGCGCCTTCTTTTTTATGGGCTTCCGATCCTGCTTGCACGTGGCGAGCGCCGGGCAAGCCACCCACGCCAGCCACGCCGGCCCCAACACCCTCAACCCGGCAACGCGAAGCTGGAAATCGCCTCGCGCAGCACACCCACCTGATCCTTCAGCGAATGAGCCGCGGCCGCGGCCTGCTCGACGAGCGCCGCGTTCTGTTGTGTGACCTGATCCATCTCGCCCACCGCGCGATTGACCTGCTCGATGCCCGCGCTCTGCTCGCGCGAAGCATGGCTGATTTCCTCGAGAATTTCGTTGACGCGACGCACCGAGTGCACGATCTCGCCCATCGTCGAGCCCGCATTGGCGACCTGCGACGCGCCCGTTTCGACCGTATTCGTCGAGGTTTCGATCAGCGCCTTGATCTCCTTGGCCGCCGTCGCCGAGCGCTGCGCGAGACTGCGCACTTCGGCGGCGACCACCGCGAAGCCGCGTCCCTGTTCGCCCGCGCGAGCCGCTTCGACGGCCGCATTGAGCGCGAGAATATTAGTCTGGAACGCAATGCCGTCGATCACGCCGATGATGTCGCCGATCTGCCGCGAGCTGGCGGTGATCTCGCCCATCGTGCGGACCACGTCGTCGACCACGCGGCTGCCGCGCGTGGCTACGTCCGCCGCCTGGCCGGCGAGCTGCGCGGCCTGCATCGCGCTGTCCGCGTTCTGCTTCACGTTGACGGTCATCTGATCCATGCTCGACGCTGTTTCGACGAGCGCCGCAGCCTGTTCCTCGGTGCGTTGCGAGAGGTCGGTATTGCCGGCGGCGATTTCTGTCGCGCCGATGTTGATGTTCTCGGTGCCCAGACGCACGCGCGACACCGTGTCGACGAGACCGGCCTGCATGGTTTGTAGCGCGTGCAGCAGGCTGCCGTTGTCGTGCGGGCCGACCGGTACGCGCGTCGCGAGATTGCCTTGCGCCATCAGTTGCGCATGTTCGACGGCCACTTCGAGATCGCCGCCGAGCGAGCGGCGAATGCTGCGCAACACCAGCAGCATGACGGCCGTGGCAACGGCGCCGAGCGTCACCGTGATCGCGAGCCAGCGCAGCAGATTCGCGTAGAACGCGCTCTGCACGTCGTCCATGTACATGCCGGTGACGAGATACCAATCCCACGGCGCGAAGTGCATCGAGTAGCTGGTTTTGGCGACCGGCTGCTCGCTGCCGGGCTTCGCCCACAGATAGTCGACGAAGCCGCCGCCGTCGTGATTGCCCGCGTTGACGATCGCGACGAACAGATGGTTGCCCGCCGGGTCGGCGAACTGCGCGAGGTTCTTGCCGACCAGTTCCTGCTTGAACGGGTGCATCAGCATGACCGGCTGCGAATCGTTGACGGAAATGTAGCCGTCCTTGCCGTAACGCATGGCCGCCAGCATCTCGAGCGCCTGCTTTTTGGCGTCGGTCTCGGAAAGGGTGCGCTGCTGGGCCAGCGCGTAGTAATGGGCGACGATGTGGTTGCCCTGGTCGATCAGCGCGGTCAATTGATCGCGGCGGTCCGAGATCATCGACGCGCGGTTTTGCCATGCGCCGAAGCCGCCGATCAGGATCAGGCCGATCCACAGCACGGCGATCATGGACGTCAGTTTTTTGTTCAGAGTCATAGCAATGAGAGTGGCTTTTGCAGGTGATCGGGCGGAGTTGAGTTTGCCTGGCAGCGATTAGCTTGTCGCTAACGTTGTTTACGGCGCAACACGGTGTGCTCCGCAGGCAGGGGAAACCCGTTGTTTCAGGTTGTTATTCGTCTGATCTATAAGCCGTTTGGCTCGCCCGGGCGGCAGCTTTCACTGCGCGATCCGCGACGGTTTTAATCTGGATTTTCCATTGCCGGCTTATTGTTATTCGCGTCGTTTAATGCCAATGACGACTTGAGAGCGCGGTCATGAAATTAATCGGTCTGCGTCAATAACAAGCGATATAAAAAAGCGACCCGCTACGGCTATTAATGACTCAGGTAAAGCCTGAAACAGGCCGGCCCGGCGCCAACCCCGTGCTCACCACGAAAGCGCGTCAAACCGCCACAAAACGCCAATCAAATCCAAAACCCGCTGCAGTATTGCGGAAAACGCAAAAAAAGACACATTTTTCCACTTAACGGCAACGCAGAAAAACGCGCTGTCATCGAAAAGACGAATAAATAAAAATTCCGCTATAGTCGCGATTTTCCCGTCGCCAGGCGGGCAATAAGAGCACCAATAAGCCCGCTATCAGGAGTAGAAAATGAACGCCCGCCAACCCGCCTTCGTCTCCGTATCCCGCAGCGCACGTCTGCGCCAGATGCTCCTTAGCAACGAACTCGAATTCATGATGGAGGCCCATAACGGCTTGTCCGCGCGAATCGTCCGTGAAGCCGGCTTCAAGGCGATCTGGGGTTCGGGGCTTGCGATCTCCGCGCAATACGGCGTGCGCGACAACAACGAAGCAAGCTGGACCCAGGTTGTCGACACGCTCGAATTCATGGCCGACGCGAGCGATCTGCCGATCCTGCTCGACGGCGACACCGGCTACGGCAACTTCAACAACGTGCGCCGCCTCGTGCGCAAGCTCGAACAGCGCGGCATTGCAGGCGTCTGTATCGAAGACAAGCAATTCCCGAAGACCAACAGCTTCATCAACGGCGAAGCGCAGCCGCTCGCCGATATGGACGAGTTCTGCGGCAAGATCAAAGCCGGCAAGGACTCGCAGTCCGACGAAAATTTCTCGATCGTCGCGCGCGTCGAAGCGCTGATCGCGGGCTGGGGCATGGACGAGGCGCTGCGCCGCGCGGAAGCCTACCGGCAAGCCGGTGCGGACGCGATCCTGATTCACAGCAAGCTCTCGCGTCCCGATGAAATTCTCGAATTCGCACGCGAATGGGCCGGCCGTGGTCCGCTCGTGATCGTGCCGACCAAGTACTACAGCACGCCGACCGAAGTGTTCCGCGAAGCGGGCATCAGCACGGTGATCTGGGCGAATCATCTGATCCGCTCGGCGACCTCGGCGATGCAGGCCGTCGCGAAGGAAATTCATTCGAGCCAGACCCTCGTGAACGTCGAAGACAGCATTGCCGCCGTCAACGAAATTTTCCGTTTGCAGGACGCCGACGAATATTCCGAAGCCGAAGACCGCTATCTGTCGAGCGGCCGCGCGGCCGGCGCCGCGGTCGTGCTCGCCGCGAGCCGCGGCAAGGGCCTCGAAGCCGTCACCGAAGACCGGCCGAAAGTCATGCTGCCGATCGCGGGCAAGCCGCTGCTGCGCTGGCTCGTCGACGCGTTCAAGAAGCAGGGCGTCAACGACATCACCGTGGTCGGCGGCTATCGTGCCGATGCGATCGAAACGGCGGGCATCAAGCTCGTCGTCAACGAACAGCATGCGCAAACCGGCGAACTCGCGTCGCTCGCGTGCGCGCTCGACAAGCTGAGCGGCGATACGGTCGTCTCGTACGGCGATCTGCTGTTCCGCAGCTACATCCTGCGCGACCTCGTGGAGAGCGAAGCGGCGTTCAGCGTCGTGGTGGATTCGTCGCTGACCGATACGGAAAACGCCAGCGTGCGCGATTTCGCGTGGTGCTCGGCCGCCGACGATCGCGGACTGTTCGGCAACAAGGTCGTGCTGCGCCATGTGTCGAGCGGGCAGAACGCATCGGCGGAGATTGCCGCGCAAGCGCCGCATGGCCGCTGGGTGGGTCTGCTGAACGTGCGCGACGCAGGCCGCGAGCGTCTGCAGGCGGTGATGAGCCGGTTGCAGGCGCGCGCCGATTTCGCTTCGCTCGACATGCCCGCGCTGCTGAACGCGCTGATCGAAGCGGGTGAATCGATCGAGGTGCAATACGTGCATGGCCACTGGCGCGGCGTGAACGATCTGGACGACTTCCGCCGTGCGGGCGACTTCGCGCATGCGCAAGCGCCATTCGCGGCGGCGGGCGGCAGCGCGATGCAAAGCGCGGCGAAGAGCGCCGCGAACGGAGCGGCGCAATGATCGAAGCCGCACAGTTTGTCGAGGCGGCGCGTGAGCGCGGCTTCGACTGGTACGCAGGGGTGCCGTGCTCGTATCTGACGCCGTTCATCAACTACGTGTTGCAGGACGAGTCGTTGCACTACGTGTCGGCGGCCAACGAAGGCGATGCGGTCGCGCTGATCGCGGGCGTCACGCTCGGCGCGAAGCATGGCCGGCGCGGCATCACGATGATGCAGAACTCCGGCCTCGGCAACGCCGTGAGCCCGCTTACGTCGCTCACGTGGACCTTCCGTCTGCCGCAATTGCTGATCGTCACGTGGCGCGGCCAGCCCGGTGTCGCCGACGAACCGCAGCACGCGCTGATGGGTCCGGTCACGCCCGCGATGCTCGAGACTATGGAGATTCCCTGGGAGACTTTCCCGACCGAGGCCGACGCGATCGGCCCGGCGCTGGATCGCGCGATCGCGCACATGGACGAAACCGGCCGCCCGTATGCGCTCGTGATGCAGAAGGGCAGCGTGGCGCCGTACGAGTTGAAAGCCGGCGGCGCGAGTACGCGCCGTGCGCCGGTGGCGCCGCGCTCGCAGTTCCATGACGTCGCGGCGGGCGAACTGGCTTCGCGTCACGACGCGTTGCAGAAGGTCATCGCGCACACGCCGCTCGAATCGACGGTGGTGCTCGCGTCGACCGGATTTTGCGGCCGCGAACTCTATGCGATCGACGACCGGCCGAACCAGTTGTACATGGTCGGCTCGATGGGCTGCGTGACGCCGTTCGCGCTCGGGCTCGCGCTCGCGCGTCCCGACCTGCACGTGGTCGCGCTCGACGGCGACGGCGCCGCGCTGATGCGCATGGGCGCGTTCGCGACGCTCGGCGCTTACGGTCCGGGCAATCTCACGCACGTGCTGCTCGACAACGGCGCGCACGATTCGACCGGCGGCCAGGCGACGGTGTCGTCGCAAGTGTCGTTCGCGGGTGTGGCCGCGGCGTGCGGTTATGCGTCGGCGGTCGAAAGCGACAACGCAGCGGTGCTCGATCAGGTCTTCGACGCGCCGCCGCTCGACGGCCCGCGCTTCGTGCGCCTCGCGATTCACCGCGGCACGCCGGACGGCCTGCCGCGTCCCACCATCACCCCGCCCGATGTGAAGACGCGCCTGATGCGCCACATCGGCGCCGCTTGAAATCACAGTAAAGGAGCGCCCATGCTGCTGCTCAATCCCGGTCCGGTGACGCTCACCGAACGTGTTCGCCATAGCCTGTTGCAGACGGATCTGTGCCATCGCGAAAGCGAGTTTTTCGACTTGCAGGAAGATGCCCGCACGCGCCTCGTCGATCTGTACGGTCTCGATGCGAATGAATGGCAGGCGGTGTTGATGACCGGCTCCGGCACGGCCGCCGTCGAAAGCATGGGCGCCGCGCTGGTGCCGCAAAACGGCAAGCTGCTGGTGGTGGAAAACGGCGTGTACGGCGAGCGCATTTCGCAGATCGCCATGCAATACGGCATCGCGCATGAATCGCTGAAGCACGACTGGATGCACGCGCCGGACCTCGCGAAGATCGCCGAACGCCTCGATGCGGACAAGGCGTTCACGCACGTCGCGGTGATTCATCACGAAACGACCACGGGCCGTCTGAACGACCTCGCGCCGCTCGGCGCGCTGTGCCGCGCGCGCGGTTTGCGTCTACTGGTGGACGGCGTGAGCAGTTTCGGCGCCGAAGCGATCGATTTCGCCGATGCGAGTCTCGACGCGGTCGCGGCCACCGCGAACAAGTGTCTGCACGGCGTGCCGGGCGCGTCGTTCGTGCTGGTGCGGCGCGTGGCGCTCGCCCAGGCGGCGAGCCGCACCTACTACCTCGATCTCGGGCGGCTCGCGCGTTTGCAGGATCAGCGCAACACGCCGTTCACGCCGTCGGTTCACGCGTACTACGCGCTCGTCGAAGCGCTGCGCGAACTCGCCGACGAAGGCGGCTGGCGCGCGCGTCACGCGCGTTATGCGGCGCTGGCCGAACAGGCTCGGGCGGGGCTCGCCGAGCGGGGCATCCGCAGCGTGTTGCCAGCGGAGCAATCGTCGGTGGTGCTGCGCGCGTACCGGTTGCCGGACGGCGTCGCGTATGCGCAATTGCACGACGCGCTGAAGGCGCGCGGCTTCGTCATCTATGCGGGGCAGGGCGGCTTGTCGGCCGAACTGTTCCGCATTTCGACGATGGGCAATATCCACGCCGCCGATATCGACCGTTTGCTGCAGGGCTTCACCGAACTGACGCGTTGATTCGGGCGTCGCGGTGCAGGGCGCGGCGGCTTTCACCGCGCCGCGCCGTACCGCGCGATGCAATGCGCCCGGTCACACGGGATCCTTGTCAGGCGGCCCGTCGGGCCGCTGCGGCTCCTCCACGTGATGGCCGGGCGACGGCGGCACCAGCGGGTCGGCTTCCGGGTCGCGGTTCGGATCGGCATTGGGGTCGGGAATTGGACTGGTATGCATGTCGTAGCTCATCGCATCACCCTGTAGTTGAAACGCATGCGGTTCGAGCGCTTCGGACAATCCGCGCTCGAACCGACGCCGGCAATCATCTTCAAGCGTAGGCGTTTTTGCCGCGCGCCGCGCTGCTCAGTGTTGTCACTTTCTTCCGCGACGGCCAACGCTGAGCTGCCAGTAACGCTCGGTGGCGAAAACGTCGTCGTAATTGCCCGCGCCGAATGCGCGCAACTGGCTGGCGTACGCATTGACCGCCTCGCGTTTGAGTTGCGCGCGGCGCTGGACGTCGATCGTATGCGCTGCGCTCGGATGCGCCGGCGTCGCCACGATGCCGCGCTGCGCAAGATCGGCGAGGCGCGCCTGCACGACGCCGGGCGTGCGCCGGTGAATCGCTTCCTCGTAGCCGAACCAGACCAGATGCGACAGCCGCGGCAGGATTTCGCAGCAGGCTTCGAAGACCCGCACGTGATCGTCGTGATAGAGGCCGAGCGGCATCAGCAGCGTATTCGCGGTGCTGCGATAAATGATTTCTTCGAGCATTGCCGCCATCCGGCTGATCGACGGCGAGTCGGCATACTGGCTGTCGCGAAACGGCATGCGCAGCGGAATCGCGTCGAGCACCTCCAGCGCGCGGTTGTCCTCAAGCGTGCGCTCGTGGATGGCTTCGTAGGCATTCGCGAAACCCGACTTCTGATCCCATTCGGTATGCATCTCGTGCTCCGGCGGCGCGGCGAACACCGTGCAGACCGAGGCGTCGGGGTGAGCGGCGAGCAATGCGCCGCAGCTGAAAACGGCGTCGTCGAAATGGGGCGAGACGATGAACAGGCGTGGGCTGGTTTCGCTCATTGGGGCGGTAGGGTTGGGCGCGGGCGGCCGGCTAATGCGTGAGCTAGAGCTCTCAGGGCCCGGTCCGCGCGGAAAACATGGGCTCACATCAGCTTAGGCCGAATCGATGCGGCTTGCGCGGCGGTTGTGGGGCCGCAAGTGGTGTGCCTGGGTGTGCCTGGGTGTGGCTGGCTGTGTTGGACTGTGTTTGGCGGGCTCCCGTAGAGGCTCACCGGTTGGGAGCGTGGGGGCTCCTGAATTGACTCACCGTCGGTTGGCGGTGGAAGGCGGGATTTTCGTTGGCGGGATAAGGCGGTACGCATCGGCATGCGACTCGCGCGAGGAAAGTGCCCGGGCATCGCGCTGCTGCTGCGGCCTGTCGCGTCAGCCCATGAGCCCGTTTGCAGGGAGTCAATCGCACCTTTTTCTGACCGTTTCATCCGGATCAGAAAAACTACTCGCCCCCACCGCCAGCGCCGCTGCCCGGCGAAACGTCGTCACGATGCTCTCCACGATGTCCGCGCGCAAGCGCGCGTCTGCCGTTCTTAGCGCATACACCGGATGCCACGTCGGCACGATCAGGCGTTCGCGATGAGCAATGGTCTGCCCGACATATTCGGACAGATTGACGTGCGCGCCGGTCAGCGCTTTCAGCGCGGTCGCGCCGAGCGTCACGATCACGCGCGGCGCGACGCGCGTCAGTTCCTGTTCCAGCCAGTGCCGGCAAGCCTCCACCTCGCGGCGCTCCGGGGTGCGGTGGACGCGCTGCTGGTCGAGCGTTTCCCACTTGTAATGCTTGACGGCATAGGTCAGATACAGCGCCGCGCGGTCGAGACCGGCGCGCGCGAGTACCGCGTCCAGCAGTTGGCCGGCGGGTCCGGTAAAAGGTTCGCCGTGCTGGTTTTCATATTCGCTGGGCTGTTCGCCGATGGCCATGATCGTCGCGTGGGCCGGCCCGGCGCCCGCGACGGCCTGCTTCGCGTTGCGCCACAGCGCGCAACGCCGGCACGCGGCGAGCGGGCCGACCGCCTCACGCAAGGGCGGCGTGAGCGCTGAATATTCGACCGGCGGCGTCTGCGGCACCGTGACAGTGACGGCTTGCGCGCCGAGACGGCTGCGCTTGCGCGCGAGGTGCGCGGGCAGCGGCGGACCGGCGGGCGGTGTGCGCCAGTAGGAGAGCCGCGCCGGCGTCGGCAGCGCATTGACGACGCTTGCGTAGTAGGCGAGCCAGAGTGCTTCGGCGGGCTCGCTGGTGGTGGCTTCGCCCGCCATGACGTCAGGCGGCACAGCCTGCGCAGCCTGCTGGTCTTCTTCCGTTGCGCACCGGTCGATACGCAACAGCATGCCGTTCCAGAACACCGCGCCGTGCGGGGTGGCTAGCATCCACGTGGAGTCGCCCATGGGTTGGGCGAACCGCGCGGCGGCGCGCTTCAGGATATCGTGCCGCGGCTCGTACCAGCCGACGAATTCGGGCAGGCCCATCGAGGGATCGCGCAGTCTGAAGCGAGTGAAGCTCAGCAGCTCGTCGGTTTCATGTTCGATCGACTGCACGCGCAGCGCGAGTTGCGCGCCGTCGGGGTCAGCCGGATCGACGACGTGGCGCTCGCCGTGCGTCCAACGCCACAGCACGCGATAAAGCAGAGCCCAGCGATCCGGCGCGCGGAAGCAGGACGCCGTCTGCAACTGGGCGAGGAGGTCGCGGGGAATGGCGGGCGCCGTGAGAGGAGGGGCGGTGGTCAGGGCGTCGAGGGCGGCGGCGGTATCTACGGTTGTCTGGGCCGCACCCGGAAGCCGCGCATCGCGCCCAGCCTCCGACTCGCCTTCTCCAGCCATCTCGCCTTCAACCTCGACCCACTCGATCGACCCCGGCTCAGCACCCTGACGCAGTAGCTCTCGCGCCGTGCGGCGCCATGCGGCAAAAGACGGTTCGATCGGAATGCGCTTCATGCGGACGCGCCGTGGGCGCGCGACGAGAAGCGGCAGCCCATGCGGACAAAAATACTGTATGGATATACAGTATGCACTCAAACCCGCGCCGGGATCAAGGCCGCACTACGAGCGGCGCCTGCACGCCGCTCACTCACGCTAGACGTTGCGCAAATCCTCCGGCGTGTCCACGTCCCGCAGGATCCCCGGGTCGTCGACCTCCACCTTTGTCACACACTGCGACATCAGCAAGGATTTCGCGCCGGTGTCCCCGTCGAGCGCCAGCAGTGCCTCGCGATGCTCGATGCCGAAGCCGACCGGATGCCCGCGCTGTCCCCGATAAAACGGCGCGACTAACGATGCGCCCTTGTCGAGCGTGATTGCCACGGTCTCGATCGTCGAGGTGGCGATGCGCGGCATGTCCGCGAGCGCGACGATCCAGCCTTCGGCGTCGTCGCTCGCTTCGATGCCGGCGGCGAGGCTCGCGCCCATGCCGCGTTCGGCGTCGGACGCGAATACCACGTCGCAACCGGCGTCGTTCAGCAGACGCGCGAGGGCGTCCGAACCCGGTCGCACTACGGCCAGCACGCGCGTCACGACGTGTAGCAGCCGATGCGCGGCTTCGTGCGCGACCGGCGTGCCATCGGGCATCCGGGCAAGGAGTTTGTTGTGCAGGCCGTCCGGATCGAAGCGCGAACCGAAGCCGGCGGCGAGCAGCACGCCAGTGGCGAGCGAGGCGTAGGCCATGGACGGACACCGGTGGAGGGAATGAAGCCGATTGTGCGATGCAACGCGGTCGCAGGCAAGCGCCAATGTGGGTGCATGGCGCCTCGCCGCGCTACCTGGCCGGCGGACGTGAAGCGCGGCGCCGCGTCATTTTGGTGCGGCGCGAAGGTTGTCGCGGCGACGGGGCGACTGACGAGCGCGGCTCACCCGTGCATCGGCGAAACTCAAATCGACGCACGTGCCCGTCACAATCAACCGGCAGCCCTCGCTGCCGCTCGCAAAAGGATCAGCCCGTCCCCATCACCTTGTCCAACGTGAGCGGCAAATCGCGCACCCGTACTCCGGTTGCGTGATACACCGCGTTCGCGATCGCCGCCGGCACGCCCGTAATGCCGATCTCGCCGATCCCGCGCACGCCGAGCGAGTTGATATACGGATCGGGCCGATCGATGAACGTGATATCGAGCGCGCCGATATCCGCATTCACCGGCACGTGGTACTCCGCGAGATTCGCGTTGGTGAAGCGTCCATAACGCGTGTCCACCGTGGACTCTTCCTGCAGCGCCGCGCCGATGCCCCACACGATGCCGCCGATCATCTGGCTGTGCGCGGTCTTGTGATTGAGTACACGGCCCACGTCGTACACCCCGACCACCCGCGGCACGCGAATCGTCCCGAGTTCGGCGTCGACATGCACCTCGACGAACACCGCGCCGAACGAGTGGAACGAGTACTTCTGCTTCTCATCGCCGGGCTTGACCGTCGAGGTCGCTTCGATCGGCTTGCCGCCCGAGCGCGCGATGATGGCGGCCGCCGGATCGCGTTTGCCCGGCTGCGAGCGGCTCACCACCCAGCCGTTATCCACGGTGATGTCGTCGAGCGCGATGCCGTGCACCGGCGAAGCCGGGTCGGCCAGCGCCAGCGCGATCAACTGGCTGCGCGCCTGGCTCGCCGCCTCGCGCACGGCGGGCGACACGCTCGCCGCCGACTGCGAGCCGCCCGACACGGGCGCGCGCGGCAGCGTCGAATCGCCGAGCGCGAAGTGGATGTTTTCCGGCGCGAAGCCGAGCGCGTCGGCGGCCACCTGGGTCATCACCGTGTAAGTACCGGTGCCGAGGTCCTGGGTGCCGGACGCGACCATCGCCGTGCCGTCCGGCAGAATCCTCGCGATGGCCGCCGCTTCGCTGCGGTTGGCCGGATAGGTCGCGGTCGCCATGCCCATGCCGATCAGCGTGCGGCCCGCGCGCATCGAGCGTGGCGCGGCGCTTCTGCGCGACCAGCCGAATTTCTCCGCGCCGATCTGATAGCACTCGCGCAACGACTTACCCGACCACGGCTTGTTTTCCTGGGGATCGGCCTCTGCGTAATTCTTGATGCGCAGCGCGAGCGGGTCCATTTTCAATGCGGCCGCGAGTTCGTCCATCGCCGATTCGAGCGCGAACGAACCCGTGGTTTCGCCTGGCGCGCGCATGAAGGTCGGCGTGCCGAGATTGAGCGGCACGATGCGATGCGTCGTCACCTGGTTGGGCACCGCGTACAGCATTCGCGTGACCATGCAGCAGGTCTCGGTCCAGTCTTCGATCGTCGAGGTGTTGGAAAAGCTGTCGTGGCGCATGGCGGTGAGCGTGCCGTCGCGCCGAGCGCCGATCGTGAAGTGCTGCTCGGTGCGCGGACGCGCGCCGACCGGCCCGAACATCTGCGGCCGTTCAAGCACGAGGCGCACCGGACGCCCCGTCTGTTTCGCCGCCATCGCGCACAACGACACATGCGACCACGACGAGCCCTTGCACCCAAAGCCGCCGCCGATGAACGGCGAGATCACGCGCACGTCGCCGGGCGCGATGCCGAACACCTTGGCCACCGCCTGCGCGGCGCTGCTCACGCCTTGCGTCGAATCGTAGAGCGTGAGTTGCGGTCCGTCCCAGCGCGCCATCGTGGCGTGCGGCTCCATCGGGTTGTGATGCTCGATGGGCGTGGTGTACGTCGCAGTCACATGGACCGCGCCGCTTTGCATGCCGTCTTCGAAGCTGCCGCGTTGCGTGTCGGTTTGGCGGCCTTGCGGCTTGTCCGGCGCGTGCGCGTTCGGTTTGGCCTGCGCGAAGTCCACGGTCGCGGCACTCGCCTGATAGACGATGCGCAATTGACGCGCGGCGTCGGTCGCATGTTCGAGCGTGTCGGCGACCACCACCGCGACCGGCTCGTTGCTGTAGTGAACCTGGTTGTCCTGCAGCAGCGACAGCCGCCTGCCGGCGGGCGGCGCGAGCGCGGGCCTGCCGCCGTTCGGCAGACGCGGCGCGTTCTGATACGTCATCACGAGCAGCACGCCGGGCAGCGCCTGCGCGCGGCTCGCGTCGATCGACGCGATCGTGCCGCTCGCAATCGTGCTGGTGACGAGCACCGCATGCGCGAGACGCGCTTCGGGGAATTCGGCGGCATAGCGTGCTTCGCCGGTGACTTTGAGCAGACCGTCGACGCGGTCGACCGGTTGACCGATCAGATTCATGCGACACCTCCCGCGTGGCCGGCGGCCTGGTTGACTGCGCGCACGATCGCGCGTTGCGCGAGCTGCACCTTGAAACGATTGTCTTGCTGCGGGCGTGCGTCCCTCAACGCGGCGGCCGCGGCGTTATTCAACGACGCCTGCGTGAGCGGCTGACCGTTGAGCATCTGTTCGGCGACGCTCGCGCGCCACGGTTTGTGCGCGACGCCGCCCAGCGCGATGCGCGCGGTCCTCACGCGTTCGCCGTCCATCTGCAACGCGGCGGCCACCGACACCAGCGCGAATGCGTAACTGGCGCGGTCACGCACTTTCAGATAATGGGAATGTGCGCTGAAAAGCGGCGGCGGCAGATCGACCGCCGTAATCAGTTCGCCAGGCTGCAACGTGGTATCGACGTCGGGCCGGTCGGCGGGCAGGCGGTGGAAGTCGGCGAACGCGATCGTGCGCTCGCCGTTGGGACCGCTCACGCGCACGACCGCTTCGAGCGCGGCCAGCGCCACGCTCATATCCGAAGGATTCACCGCGATGCATTGGGCACTCGCGCCGAGAATCGCATGCATGCGGTTGTGGCCGCCGAGCGCCGCGCAGCCGCTGCCGGGCATGCGCTTGTTGCATTGCGTGAAGGCCGTATCGTAGAAGTAGCCGCAGCGCGTACGTTGCAGCAGGTTGCCGCCGACCGTCGCCATATTGCGCAACTGCGACGACGCGCCCGCGAGCAGCGCTTGCGACAGCAACGGGTATTGCTCGCGCACCAGCGCATGGTTCGCCGCATCGCTGTTGCGCACCAGCGCGCCGATGCGGATGCCGCCGTCGGGCAGCGTCGTTACCGTATCGAGTCCGCTGATGTGCGTGATGTCGATGAGCCGCATCGGCCTCGCGACACCGCCCTTCATCAGATCGAGCAGATTGGTGCCGCCGCCGATGAAGACCGCGCCCGGTTGCTGAACCGCGCGCACTGCGCTGGCGACGTCGCCGGCGCGTTCGTAAGAGATCGCATCCATGCTGGTCGCTCCGTCAGGCATTGCCGGGTTGGGGGGCGCCGCTCGAGCCACCGCCTTCATGCACCGCACGCACCGCGGCCACGATGTTCGCGTAGGCGCCGCAGCGGCAGATGTTGCCGCTCATCCGTTCGCGGATTTCCTCGTCGGACAGTTGGGCGGGACGGCTGCGGACATCGGCGGTCACGGTGCTCGCCGTGCCGTTGCGAAATTCGTTCAGCAGAGCCGTCGCGGAACACAACTGCCCCGGTGTACAGTAGCCGCACTGGAACGCATCGTGTTCGATGAACGCGCGCTGCATCGGACTCAATGCGCCGTTGGCCGCGAGTCCTTCCACGGTGGTGATGTTTTCGCCTTCGTGCATCACCGCGAGCGTCAGACACGAGTTGATGCGGCGGCCCTCGACGAGCACCGTGCACGCGCCGCACTGACCACGGTCACAGCCTTTTTTCGTGCCCATCAGATCCGCGTATTCGCGCAGCGCATCAAGCAGGGTCACGCGCGGTTCGAGTTGCAGCGTATAGGCGCGGCCGTTGACGGTCAGTGTGACCGGGCGCGGCGGCACGGCCTGGTTGAGTTGAGCCGGCGGCGCGGCCGGCGTTTGGGTTTGTGCGCGCAGATGCGGCGCCGCGCCGACCGTCGCGGCGGCGGCGGCCGATTGCAGAAAGCGGCGGCGTGCGGGTTGCTGTGGGGTGGCGTCTGAAGCGCCTGAATCCTGACATTCGTTATGCGTGGACATGACGTTCTGTTGACTCCAGTGAAAGGTCAATGCAGGCTAGCGATGCATCGGTATCCGAAGCGTCGCGTTCTAACAAAGCTGACGCAGCAATTTCGGTGCCGTTGCAACTACAACGGTATTAGAAAATGACGGAGACAGCAAAAATGACTTCAACGATCAGAGTCTGGCCGGCTTCGCGTAAGGCTTCACGCGTTGCTTCGCCTATGCGTACCGTGGCCGTCGTGATGATGGCGGCAATTGCGCTGACTGCCTGCCATAGCGACGATGAAAACAACGCTCCACCTTCACCGCCAGCCAACGTGCTGCCCGGCTTCATCAAAAGCGCCGTGACCACCCAGTCCTATGACGGCAACACCGACGATCTGCTTACTGCGGGTCTCGGCAAGAGCGGCCTTGCGCTGGCCACCGTGCCGGCGATTGCGAACCCTGCGCAGCCCACGGCCGCCGAGTTGCGGCGCGTGGCGATCTGGTCGAACTATCGCGCGCTCGTCGACATGAGCGCGAACGGCGGCTATGGACGCTTCTGGGGACCCAACGTCGACCTGAACGGCAACGACACGCTGGGCGAAGGCAAGATCGCGGGCAAGGAGTACCTCGCGTTCGCCGACGACGGCAGCGGCGCGCAGAACGTCAGCATGCTGGTGCAGATTCCGGCGAGCTTCAATCCGGATCAGCCGTGCATCGTCACGGCGACGTCGTCGGGTTCGCGCGGCGTGTACGGCGCGATTTCCGCGGCTGGCGAGTGGGGCCTCAAGCGCGGCTGCGCGGTGGCCTATACCGACAAGGGCAGCGGCAACGGTGCGCACGAACTGTCGACCAATCGCGTCACGCTGATCGACGGCACGTTGCAGGATGCGTCGGCCGCCGGCAAAGCGAGTCTCTTCACCGCGAACCTGAGCGGCAGCGCGCTCACCTCGTTCAACACGCAGTTCCCCAATCGCTATGCGTTCAAGCACGCGCACTCGCAGCAGAATCCGGAGCAGGACTGGGGCAAGAATACCTTGCAGGCGATCCAGTTCGCATACTGGGCGCTCAACGATTCGTACGGCGCGCTGAACGGCTCCGCACGCGCCGTGCGTTATGCGAGCGGCAGCATCACGACGATTGCGGCGTCGGTGAGCAATGGCGGCGGCGCGTCGCTCGCGGCGGCGGAGCAGGATACGTCCGGCCTGATCACCGCGGTGGTGGTCGGCGAGCCGCAGATCAATTTGCGGGTTGGCACGCAAGTCTCGGTGGAGCAGGGCGGCGTGCCGGTCGGCGCGGTCGGCGAGCCGCTTGCCGACTACATGACGCTCGCCAACCTGTTGCAGCCGTGCGCCGCGCTCGCGCCCGCCGCCGCCGGCGCGCCGTATCTGAGCACGTTGCCGACCACGACCACCACGGCGATCCGCGTCGCACGCTGTGCGTCGCTCGCGGTCGCTGGTGTGATCGCGGGAACGGATGTGACGACCAGGGCGGTGAACGCGCTCGCGCTGCTGCATCAGAGCGGCTACCAGACCGACTCGGATCTCCTGCACGCGCCGATGTGGGATTCGCAAGCCGTGCCCGCCGTCGCTGCGACCTATGCGAATGCGTACGCGCGCGCCAGTGTCGCCGACAACCTCTGCAACTTCAGCTTCGGCACGACCAGTGCGGCCGGGGCAGCGGGTGTGACGCCGGGCGTATCGCCGATGCTCACGGTGTTCGGCAACGGCAACGGTGTGCCGCCGACCAATGGCATCAATCTCGTCTATAACGCAGGGGCATTCGGCGCGGCGGATCACCGGCTGGCGACCGCCGATGCGAGCTACGCGGGAGCGGCGTGTCTGCGTGCGCTGTGGACCGGCGGCGCGCTGACCGGCAGTGTGGACGCCGTCCGCGTGAATGCGAATCTGCATGGCAAGCCGACGATCATCGTGCAGGGCCGCGCGGATGCTCTGGTGCCGATCAATCACGCGTCGCGGCCGTACCTCGGGATGAATCAGCTGATCGAGGGGGGGGCGAGCAAGCTGTCGTTCTACGAAGTGACGAATGCTCAGCACTTCGACGCGTTTCTCAGTGTGGCCGGTTTCGATACGCGTTTCGTGCCGCTGCATTACTACAATCTGCAGGCGCTCAATCTGATGTGGAGTCACCTGAAGAGCGGCACGCCGCTGCCGCCGTCGCAGGTGATTCACACGACACCGCGTGGCGGTGTGGCTGGCGCGGCGCCCGCGCTGAGCGCGGCGAATTTGCCGGCGATTGCGGCGAGCCCGGGGAGCAATGCGATTACGGCGGCGGGTGGGGCGGTGAACGTGCCGAATTGAGAGGTGCCTGTTCCGGGTGCGATGGCGTTGCGCGCGGCTTCGCTTATTGCATCCGGCCAGGTACGGCCGATGCTACCGCTGAATAGATTTAATTCGATCAGAGCAACTATTGTGCGTGTTGGCTGCAACAGGTTGCGTGGGACCGGAGTAAGTGCGTTGCATGGGACCGGAGTAAGTGCTGAAGCACTAACTCCGGTCGACAGCTAAAGCGCTAACTCCGGTCGACAGGAGAGTCCATGCAGTTCGACTACAGGCATTTCCACATCGATTGCCGCGCACGCCATGCGGAAGACGGCGTCTACTACGCGAGAGCGAAAATCACGCACGTGCCGCGAAAAAACGAGCATGTGAAGTCGCACGATTCCGGCGACATCGATTCCTTCGCCAACGAAGCCGATGCCATTGCATGCGCGAGGTCGTGGGCGATCGAGTGGTGCGACGTCGCGGCAGAACGGAGCGCGTGACAGGAAGAACAGACCCAGGGAGAACACACCGTGGCGAAGCTTCGAATTGCGACGTTCAACATCAACGGTATCCGTTCGCGTTTGCCCGCACTGCTGCAATGGCTGGAGCGTGAAGCGCCGGACATCGTGTGTCTGCAGGAACTCAAGGCGGTCGACAGCGCGTTTCCTGTCGAGCAATTGCGCGACGCGGGCTACGGTGCCATCTGGCAAGGACAGAGCGCATGGAACGGCGTGGCGATTCTGTCGAAAGGCGATGCACCGCTCGAGAACCGCCGCGGTCTGCCCGGCTTCGAGGTCGATACGCACAGCCGTTATCTGGAGGCGGCGGCCGGCGGCGTACTGGTGGCTTGCCTGTATCTGCCGAATGGCAATCCGCAACCGGGCCCCAAGTTCGACTACAAGCTCGCGTGGTTCGATCATTTCATCACGCATGCTGCCAAGCTGTTCAAGAGCGGCCATCCGGTGGTGCTGGCGGGCGACTTCAACGTCGTGCCCACCGACGAGGACATCTATAACCCCCGTTCATGGCTCAAGGACGCGCTCTTGCAACCGGAGAGCCGCGAACGTTATCGGCGGCTGCTGGCGCAAGGCTGGACCGACGCGCTACGCACGCACTTCGGCGACGAACGGGTCTACACGTTCTGGGATTATTTTCGCCGCCACTGGGAGACGAACTCGGGCTTGCGAATCGACCATCTATTGTTGAGTGCTGAGCTCGCACCGCGTTTGCGCGACGCGGGCGTCGACCGCTGGGTGCGCGGCGAACCGCACGCGAGCGATCACGCACCGACGTGGGTGGAACTGGAGATGGGTAGCGGGCGCAAGAAGAAGGGCGGGTAGTGACGAGCGGCGAGTGAATCAGAGGCCAGTCGGAACGAGGCACCACGGAACCAGCCGCGAGACAACGCACGCGACTCCCAGAAGCGACTCACAGATGCGCAGCAAAGGGGCGATCCAGAAGAAACGCCTCTGGATCCGAAAGAATCGCCTCCACACGGATCGGGCGATCTCCGTCCAGGCAGATCGCCCGTCACTCCGGTCTAACCGTGCTTATCGACTACCGGCGATAGTCGCGATTCGCCGGGCCATGCGACCAGATCGCACCGGCGACAAATCCCGCGAGCGCGACCACCGCAATGGTGGTAAAGGGGCTTTCGGCCGTCGTGTCGCGCACCAGACTCGTCGTGCTCGCGCAAAGTTGCTGCGCCTTGCCGCTGAGTTCCTTAGCCTTGCCGGCCACTTGCGTACCGGTATCGCCGAGTACTTCGCCGACCGCGCCCTGAACCTTACCCGCGACTTCCTTCACTGCGCCTTCCGCTGAATTGGTGTCCATACGAATGTGCTCCCGTTGTCATATTTACGTGCGAGCGCGCTGCAATTGCAACGCCGTCACACACAAGGGTCGCGCAGGCCGCCCCGCGCCGGAGGCCGCTTACGTCCAGCAAACAGCGCGCAAAAAGCGCGCCCGCACCGCAAACAGATTGAGGGCAGTGGAAATGAGGCGTCAGCGTCGCCGCCGGGAATTGATGCCGACGAACACCGCCATCAACATCAGAAAGCCGCCGAACAGCAGCGCGGAGTTGACCACCACGTGCCGGATGCCGAGTTCATCGACGTTGATGAAAGGGTAGGGATAAAAGTCCGACAGACTGCCGCGCCAGAACGTGACGCCCAGATACGTCAGTGGATAGATCAGCCACAACAGACAGTGGCGCCACCGCAAATGAAAACGCGGCACGAACAGCACCCAGTAGAGCGCGCAGAGCATCGGCAGCACACTGTGCAGCGATTCGGTGAGCAGCCGTCTGAGCGGCGCAGGCGACCACCAGCCGCGCAACAGCAGGTTGTACGCGATCCCGACGAAAACCATGTACACGACCACCGCCGTCACGACGGTGGGCTGCCGGAAAAACCGCACGAGCGGCGAACGGTGCTTACGCAGCGCCACGCAGGTGAAGCAGATCGCGCACGCGAGCACAGTCAGATTCGTGAGATAGCTGCTCATGCGAGCGAGGCCGTCGAACACGGTCAGCCCGCGGGCGAGCGTGCGATCGATCGTGACATTGGCTTGCGCGAAGAGGGCGACCCAGCTGATCGCGGCGATCACCGCGGCCAACGTCACCGACGAAACGCTTGGCGTATGCAGCGGAAGCTCGGGCTCCCGCTGCTGATGAGGGAAAGGGCGCATGCGTGCGATTTTATACGCGCTTTGCAGCAGTGTTGAAGAACCTGCCCGGCGCGGCCGCATCGCGCGCAGCCACGCTAAAAGATACCAGGTAAAAATTGGCCGCTTGCTGCGCGGCCAGGCCCCGCGCGCCTCATACGGCGGGCGCAGCGCAGACGTTGCCGGCGGCGACGATCCGGTCCGCCGAACCACGCAGGAAGGCCAGAAACTCCGAGGCCGGCAACGGCCGGCTCAACAGGAAGCCCTGCACCTGATCGCAGGCCAGCTCGCTGAGCGCGTGGAATTGCGACTCCGTCTCGACACCTTCCGCGACGACCTCGATCCGCAGCGCGCGCGCGAGCGCCACGACAGCCGACAGCAACGCGCCGCCGCGCTCGCCGCCCGCGTCGAGGTCGCGCATGAACGAGCCGTCGATCTTGATCTGGTCGAATCTGAAGCGCTGCAGATAGCCGAGGCTCGAATAGCCGGTGCCAAAATCGTCGACGGCGACGGTATAGCCGTGCGACTGCAACGTTTCGATCGTGCGGCTTGCCTTCTCGACGTTCTGCATGGCCGCCGTTTCCGTGATCTCGAACATCAGGCGGCACGGATCGACGCCGGCCGCGCCAAGCAGCGCGTCGATGCGTGCCACCAGGTCCGGCACGTTGAACTGGATCGGCGAGAGATTCACCGCGACGGAAATCGCGGGCAGCCCTTGCGCGTCCCATAGCACGATGTTGCGGCAAACCTCGCGCAGTACCCAGTCGCCAATGTCGACGATCAGGCCGGAGCGTTCCGCGAGCGGGATGAATTCGAGCGGAGCAATCTCGCCGAGTTCGGGATGACGCCAGCGGATCAGCGCTTCGACGCCGGTCACCGATTGCGACGCCACGCGGAACTTCGGCTGGAACGACACGCTGAGTTCACCATCGCTCAACGCCCGGCGCAGGTCGCGCTGCAGGATCAGCGACTTGAGCGCGGTCTGGTTCATGTGCGGCTCGAACACGCAGAACGTGTTGCGCCCGCTTTGCTTGGCGGCATACATCGCGGCGTCCGCGCAATGCAGCAGTTCGTCGGCATTGCCGCCGTCACGGGGATGGAAGGCGATGCCGATGCTCGCGCTCACGCGCAGCGGCAACCCGTCGACAACGATCTCCTCGCTCAGGCGCCGCAGCACGCCGGCGGCGCTCGCCTCGGCGCACGACGCCTCGGCCACGATCACGAATTCGTCCCCGCCGAGCCGCGCGACCATGTCCGTCTGACGCAAGTCCTGACTCAATCGCTCGGCGCACACCTGCAACAGATCGTCGCCGACGGCGTGGCCGAGCGAGTCGTTGATCGCCTTGAAGCCGTCGAGATCGATGAAGAGCACGGCGAACGACGTTTCACGGCGCGCGCATTCGGCGACCGCCCGTGCGATGTGCAGCGAAAGCTGCTGACGGTTCGGCAGATTCGTCAGCGCGTCGTGCGTACCGAGATAGTGCAGTTGCCGGTTCGCGCGCTTCAGCGACACGGTCAGGCTGCCCGTATGGAAGCCGAGAAAGGCGAGCGTGCCGACCAGCACGATGAACGACGTCGCGCTGACGATCAGCGCGAGCCAGTTGGCGTCGAGCTTATCGCCGGACAGGCAAAGGCTGCCGGCGGCGAAGTTGGCCGCGCTCATGCCGACATAGTGCATGCCGGTGATCGCCATCGCCATGATGAAGGCCGCACCGAGCCGCTTGACCACGCGGTTTTGCACGCCCGAGCTGCGCAGTGTGAAGGCGAGCCAGAGCGCGGCGATGGACGCGGCAATCGCCACGCCCACCGAGAGCGCAACTCGCCACAGCGTGTAGTCGATGGTCGGCGACATCTGCATTGCCTGCATGCCGGTGAAGTGCATGGCGGCCACGCCGACGCCCATGATTGTTCCGGCGGCGCACAGGCGGCGCCGGGACAGCGCACCTCGGCTCGCGGTGGCCAGCGCGATCAGCGACACGCCGATTGCGAGAATCAGCGACGCGGTGGTGATGACAAGGTCGTAGCCGATCGCCACCGGCAGCGTGAAGGCGAGCATGCCGATGAAGTGCATCGACCAGATGCCGAGGCCCATCGACAATGCGCCGCCGGCGAGCCAGGGCGGCCGCCGTTTCGCGCTGGCGAGCGCATTCAGGCCGGCGGACAGTTCCACGGCCGTATAGGACGCGAGAAATGCCACCACCAGCGACAGCCAGACCAGCAGCGGGTTATAGATCCCAGTCATCGGCCCTCTCTCTCTCTCGTTCGTAGCAGTCTCTTGCGACTGCTTTTCTTGCAGCGCGCCGGATCAGCGCGGGCGGCATGCTCTCTGCCCTTCTATCGACAATCCCGCGGACAACTTTATGCTTGCTGCGATATGGCGGACTGGCGTCGACATCGGCTCTGGAAATGCTGCGCTGCGTTGCGCGAATCACGACGCCCGCCATCGCAGAACGGCTGCGGGCTTTCCCGAGGGTCAGCAAGGAGGCCGGCGCATGTCCTATTCCGCAGATGTTTAGGCCGAAAACGTCGGTGCTGGATCCGCACGACAGGCTGCAATGCCCGGATTCGTCGTAGATAATCCCGTGGACGTGCGGCGGTTGGACTAACGCGACCGGGAAGCTGAAACTCCCGCCCTTTGCACGTCCAGCGCGGCAAGCGACACGATCCACAGGCGACAAGGAGACGTGATGAACCATGTTTCGCCGGTATCACATGCTGGACCTGTATGTGGACCTTTACGTCGCCGCAACGCGCTCGCCGCGTTGCTCCCCGTTGTTGCCGCCGTCCTGTGCTGCGTCACACCACAGCCTGCGCGAGCGGCCGGCGCGCTGCCGGCCGGCGGGCACTTCGCCGGCGGAACCGGATCGATCGGCGCAAGCGGCGCCACCTTGACGATCAACCAGACTTCCAGCCGCGGCGTGATCGACTGGGACAGCTTTTCGATCGGCGGCAAAAACCATGTCGTATTCGCCAACGGCGGGGGCGCCACGCTCAATCGCGTGACGGGCGGCTCGCCGTCGGCGATTCTCGGCACGCTCACCGCAAGCGGCAGTGTCTACCTGATCAACCCGCAAGGCGTTCTGGTCGGACCGAAGGGCGTGATTTCCACCCACGGACGCTTTGTCGCCTCGACGCTCGACGTGGACAGCGCGGCCTTCATGAACGGCGGCCCGCTGATGTTCTCCGGCGACGCCGATGCGGGCATCGTCAATCTCGGCACGATTGCGTCCAGCGGCGGCGACGTTTTTCTCATCGCGCGCAGCGAGGTGATCAACAGCGGCACCATCAGCGCGCCCAACGGCACGGCCGAACTGGCCGTCGCGCAGCAGGTGCTGCTGCAGGATTCCTCGTCGGGCAAGCAGGTGTTCGTGCAGGCGGGCACGGGCGGCACGCTGCAGAACAACGGCGTGATTCGGGCCGCTCAGGTCAACCTGCAGGCGATGGACGGCAACATCTACGCGCTCGCCGGCAATCACGAAGCCATTCGTGCGACCGGCACCGCCACGCGCGACGGCCACGTCTGGCTGGTTGGCGGTCATGGCGAGGTACGGCCCGGCGGCTTCATCGAGGCGGCCGGCGGCACCGTCGACATGAGTGCGGACACCGTCACCTTCCCCGCCGGCGGCACGTCGGTGAAGGCAGGTCAATGGAACATATCGACAGCGGGCTTCACGGTCGACGACAGCGCGGCTCGCGCCCTTTCCAGGAGCCTCGCCAAAGGTACGTCAGTCGAGCTGCAAACGACGGGCGCAAACGGCAATAGCGGCGAGCTCAACGTGAATTCGGGGATCACCTGGCACGGAGGCGCATCGCTCACGCTCGCCGCGTATCGCACGCTGACGGTCGGCCAGGACGCGACCATCGGCAATCGGGGCAGCGGCAACCTGACCTTGCGAGCGGATGCGGCGAGCCTCGATAACGGCGGCGCAGTCGTCAACCACGGCGTCATCGACTGGTCGCGCAGCACCGGGATCGTCAATGCGCTTTACGACATGAACGGCACCTACAACGCGGGCACGGTGCTTGCCAATCCGGCGTGGACCCGCGCGCCGGGCAGCGGCCAGATCACGCAGATCACCGCGTACAAGTTGATCAACAACGTCACCGACCTGGAAAACATTGCGCAGGACCTCGCGGGCCACTACGCGCTCGGCAAGGACGTGGACGCCGCGGGCGTCACGCTCGCGCCGATCGGCAACCACACGACGCCGTTCACGGGCCAGTTCGACGGCATGTGGCATAGCGTGCTCAACGCCAATGTCCAGATCGCCGATTTCAGTCACGACTACTCGGCTGGATTATTCGGTGTGGTCGGACAGGCAGGCGTGCTGCGCGACGTGGGTGTGGAGAGCGGTTCGGTCGGAACCAGCTTTCTCGGCAGCGGCATCCTGGCCGGCCTCAACGAAGGCCTGATCACGGCGGCGCACACCACGGGCGTGGCGTCGGAACCGACTCAGGAAGGCACCACGTTCGGCGGGCTGGCGGGACGCAACGAGGGCGTTGTCGAACGCTCGTGGAGCAGTGCTTCCGTATCGGGCTCTGACGCGAACGGCGGGCTCGTAGGCTACAACCTGGGTTCGATCACGCAGTCGTATGCGACCGGAAGCGTCAGTCCGACCTATTCGACGGGATTCGGCGGCGGGCTGGTTGGCATCAACGATGGGACGATCAGCCAGTCGTTCGCCACCGGCGCGGTTCAGACGCGGCTGATGCCGACGCACGGCGTGATCGCGTTCGGTTCCGGCACCCTCGCGCCGGACGTCCACTGGAACACGGAAACGACGGGCCAGGCCTTGAGCGGCGGAACATTGCCGCCGTCGAACGGGTTCACCACCGCGCAGATGAGCGCCCCCGCCAGCTTTGCCGGTTACGACATGGGTCCGAACGGCGTATGGGCGATGCCGGCTGGCTCGACCCACCCCGTGCTGCGCTGGCAGCTTGCGCACTAGCCCGTTCGGGTCGTCGAGAGCCGAACCGGCGGGCGTATCGCGACGCGTGTTCGAGCCTCTGCATCTCACGCTGGTCGCGCTAGGCGTCGCGCTCGCCGTTCAGTGCGCGCCGGCGTCGGCGCAGGCGTGGCGGGATCTCGCGCCGCAGCCGACCCCGCCGACGCCGCGCAGCGCGCCGCCCGAGCAGACTCCGGAAGCCGGCGCGCAGTCCGCGCAGATCGCCGTCAGCCGGCTCGAAGGACTGGTCTTCGAGCCCGCGGGAACAGATTCGGCCGCGCAGTCGCTTGCGCCGCAACGCATCGCGGCCACCGGTCTGCCGGTACTCGACGCCTCATTTCTCAGCACCTTCGACGCGGATCTCGACAAGCCGCTGAGCTTCGCGCGTCTTGCCGAGATCCGCCGCGCGGTGGTCGAGCACTATCGCGCGGCGGGCAAGCCGCTCGTGGATGTCTACGTGCCCGAGCAGGACGTGAGCTCGGGCATCGTGCATATCGCCGTCGCCGAATTCCGGCTCGGTCAGGTTCGCGCTCGCGGCAACCGCTACTTTTCCGATGCGCTGCTAGAGCGCGAGATGCCGCTCGAACCCGGCGGGGCGATCCTCCAATCGGCGGTGTCGTCGGGGCTTGCCGTGCTCAACGCGAACCCGTATCGGCGCGTGGACGCGGTCTTTACACCCGGCGATGCGGCGAACTCGACCGACGTCATCCTGCAAACCGAAGATCGCCTGCCGCTGCGCGTGAACGCGGGCTACGACAATGCCGGCGTGCCCGATCTCGGCCGCGATCGCTTCTTCGCGGGCATCGGCTACGGCAACCTGTTCGGACTCGATCAGCAGATCGCGTATCAATTCACCGCCAGCAACGATTTCTTCAGCGGCAATCCGGACATCGAAGGGCGCCCGAACCGCGCGCGCTTCATGGCGCATGCGCTGAACTACGTCGCGCCGCTGCCGTGGGGCGACAGCATCGAACTGTTCGGGGTCTACGCGCAAAGCACGCCGCGCTTGCCCGACAGTTATGGACAGACCGGCATCTCCGCGCAGATGAGCGCGCGCTACGATTGGCGTCTGCCGGGCACGACCGATACGGCGCAGCAGATCCAGTTCGGTTACGACTTCAAGCGCAGCAACAACGATCTGGAATTCGGCGGCTTCCAGGTGTTCAACTCGAACACCCACATCCATCAGTTCCTGCTGACTTACGACATCAGCAAGCCGACCGACGCGGGAAACGCGCACGCGTCGGCGACACTCGTCGGCAGTCCGGGCGGATTGGCGAGCGAGAACGACGACGCCGCCTTCAACGCCGCGCGGCAAGGCGCAACCGCGCGCTACATGTATCTGCAACTGGCGGCGCTGCGCACGTTCGCGCTCGGCGCCGGTTTCACGTTGAGCGCAAGCGGCGCGTTCCAGTGGACGCCGAACACTTTGTTGCCCAGCGAGGAGATGGGCCTCGGCGGAGAGTCCAGCGTGCGTGGGTACACGCCGTACGTCGCGCTCGGCGATCGCGGCTGGAACATACAGACCGAATTGCGCGCGCCCGGACTGCCGTTCGGCACGAGCAGCGCGATCATTCAGGCTTTCGTCTTTTTCGATGCCGGGCACGTGTGGAATCGCATCGATCAGCCGGCGGAAACCAGTAGCGGCACGCTCTCCAGCGTCGGCGCGGGCGTGCGTTTCCAGTGGTCGCGATTCGTCGACTTTCGCTGCACGTACGGGGTACCGCTGCGCGCGCCGACGCCGGGTGGATCGAAAGCGCCGATGGTGCTGCTGTATGTTTCGATCGGCAGCTGATCAGCCAGGCGGCGGCGCGGAGCGCGTGCGCGCGGTCCGGCTTCGCTCACGCTCGCGGCCTACCACAATGTCTCCATCGCGACCGGCGCGACGATCGCTAATCTGGGCGTGGGCAACCTGAGCTTGCGCGCGAACGCTTCGAGACCTCAGTTCGAGCGGCGTGTGGGCGATGCCGGCGCGCGCGCCGCATTCTGTTTTGCGCTGGCAGCTTGCGCACTGAATCACAGGTGTCTTATGTCTCGACGAAGGGCTTGAAGCGACACTGCGCCACCGAAGCTCGCGCCATATCGAGGTGGAAGTGCGTTCGATGCAACGCGTTGCAGTCCGGACCGGGCACTGCATGGAACACAGCGCATGCGCCGTCATGAGAGCGTCGCACGAAGCTGCCGGCGCGGGTATCACCGCACCAGTCGTGCGCAATGCCCTTCGCAACTCAAGGCGTGCCACGCGAGCCGCTCACCGGCCGCAAGCGTCCGACGACGTCAGGAATGGCGGAACTCGCCGGCGAGGTTTCGTCGATCGTGGTTCGCCCTCCATCGTGGAAGAACGCCAGCTCCGCCGCCTTGTTCAACACGAGAATGCTGATGCGCCGATTGGTCGGCTCGTCGGCGACATGGCTGTTGAGCGGCAAGACGTCGGCGAGCCCGCGCACCTGCAGCAGCTTCTCGCCGTGCATGCCGCCCGCCACCAGCGCGCGGCGCGCGGCGTTCGCGCGTTCGGACGACAACTCCCAGTTCGAATAGCCTTCCGGCCCCGCCGTGTACGGTACTGCGTCCGTATGGCCCGCAATCGAAATGCGGTTGTCGACGTCGTTCAGCGCGGCGCCGATCTGCGTGAGGATCGTCACTGCGTAGGGCTGCAGCTTCGGGCTGCCGGAGGCGAACATCGGCCGGTTCTGTGAATCGACGATCTCGATGCGCAGCCCTTCGTTCGTGATCGAAATGCGGATCTGATCCTTGAATGCCTTCAACGCCGGGCTCTGCTCGATCAGCGCGGTGAGCTTCGCCTTCAACTGCTGCAAGCGGGCCGCGTCGGCAGGCGGCGTCACGCTCGGCGTAGCGGCGGACGGCGGGGTCGGCTCGGTCTGGCTCTTTCTGCCCTCGGCGGGGCGCGTATCGGCGATGTCGCGGCCGCCGCCTTGCACCACGCTCGGCCGCGCCGCCGCCGCGCCCTCGTTGCCGCCGAGCAGGCTCGACAGCGGCGTGTTGAAGTAGTCCTCGATGCCCTGCTTGTCGTACTTCGACGTTGAGCCGAGCAACCACATCAGCAGGAAGAACGCCATCATCGCGGTGACGAAATCGGCGTATGCGATCTTCCATGCTCCACCGTGATGCCCACCATGATCGTTGCCCTTTTTCGAGCGGCGCACGATCACCGGCGCAGGCGTCTCGACCTGCTGCAACGCGCGCGATCTTCTTTCGCTCATCGTGTCGCTCCGCGTCAGGCCGACTTCGGCATCTTGGTGGCGCGGACTGCGTCGTCGAGTTCCTGGAAGCTCGGGCGGTCGGCGGTGAACAGCACCTTGCGGCCGAATTCGACGGCGATCGGCGGCGCGTAACCGGACAGCGATGCGAGCAGCACGGCTTTCACGCATTGGTACGGCTTGGCTTCGGCGCGGCCCTTCGCGTTGAGCAGATCCGCCACCGGACCAATGAAGCCATACGCGAGCAGGATGCCGAGGAAGGTGCCGACCAGCGCGCCGGCGATCATCTCGCCGAGTACGGCGGGCGGCGCACCCACGGAGCCCATCGTGTGAACGACACCCATCACCGCGGCGACGATGCCGAACGCGGGCAGGCCGTCGGCCATTTTCTGGATCGCGTTGGCCGCGACCGAGGCTTCCGCATGATGCGTGGCCAGTTCCTCGTCCATGAGGTCCTGCACTTCCAGTACGTTGACGTTGCCGCCCGACATCATGCGCAGATAGTCGACGATGAAATCGAGCAGATGGTGGTCGTTCAGCACGTGCGAATACTTCTGGAAGATCACGCTTTCCTCGGGTGTGGCGACGTCGGTTTCGAGCGCCATCATCCCTTCCTTGCGCGCCTTCTGCAGCAGTTCATAAAGCAGGGCGATCAGTTCGAGATATTTTTCTTTAGTGTAGCCGCCACCCTTGAAGCACGAAGGAATCGCCTTGAGGGTTTTCTTCAGCGTAGAAGTCGGATTGCTCACGACGAACGCGCCGATTGCCGCGCCGAAAATACACAGTAGTTCGAACGGTTGAACGAGCGCCGGCAAATGGCCCCCCACGCCGATAAAGCTACCGATTACGGAAGCGATGACCACCACCCAGCCGATTGCGACAAACATACTCTCTCCGTTTCTCTCGCGCGACGCACGTCCGTTCAGAACAGGCCCTAATTCAAGGGCTTTTTTCACGCGTCATAAAAGTTCTGTATGGATGGGTAAACGGCTGGATTCGCTATAGCTGAAGTGTGTCGGGCAAGGAAAAAATGGAAATTCACCAAATGGTTAGTTTGAAACGTACGCTCCGGTAATTTTGCCCGCTGCTTGCATGAGAAATTGGCCACGACGTCGGTGGCAACCCGAAGTGAGCGACCGTCATGGTCGAATAGAGCGAGGCAACATTTTTACCGATTGCCTGTCGCAGGCCGCTATGATCGCGGTTCGAAGCCCGAAGGTGATTTCCCGCGAAGGGCTCCGTTCGACGATGCCTCGCGCGCCTGATGATTTGCTTTGTCGTGCCAGTAAAAGCAGTCTTTGCAACCGCCGGTCAAGACTCGCCCAAAACGGAGAAGCGCATGAAAGCCAGCACCATCGCTGAACGGGAGGCCCGTGGCCGTGCCGCCCGTGAGCATTCGAAACGTTCGAGCCATCGCACGGTAGGCGAACTGCATCGCAACCCGATCGACCTGCTGAAGCAAAGCAGCGAAGGCCGGGTCGCGAGTCTCGTGCCGCTGCGCCATGGGCGCATGGCTGCATCGCCCTTTGCGTTTTTTCGCGGCGCGGCGCTGCTGCAGGCGCACGATCTCAGCAAGGTTCACGACAGTGGCCTGACCATGCCGATCTGCGGCGACGGCCATCTGATGAATTTCGGCGGCTTCGCCACACCCGAGCGGCAACTCGTGTTCGACCTGAACGACTTCGACGAAGCGTCGGTCGGTCCGTTCGAATGGGACCTGAAACGGCTGAGCGCGAGCCTCGTGGTGGCCGCGCGTCATATGCGGCTGAGCCGCGGCACCGCCGAGAACCTCGTGATGACCGCCGTGCGCGAGTATCGCGAGCGCATGGCGCAGTACGCGCAATTGGGTGCGCTCGAACTCTGGTACGACCGCATCACGTTCGACCGCATGGCGGAAACCACGCTGTCACCCGAGCGGCGGCGCAGCGTGCGGCGCGGCATGGAAAAGGCGGCCGCGCGAACCCACGAAAGCGCGCTCGAAAAAATGGCTTTGCACGAAGGCGATCACTGGACGATTCGCGACGCACCGCCGGCGTTCTTTCACGTGCACGGCACGAACACGCTATTCACACCGGAAGAGACCGAGATGTACGGAGGTGCCCACTGGCGCAAGCTGCTCGAACGCATGTGGGGCGAGTACCTGCAGACGATGCCGCACGACCGGCGTGAATTGCTGGATCATTTCTCCGTGCAGGACATCGTGTTCAGGGTAATGGGCGTGGGCGGCGTCGGTACGCGTTGCCTCGCGCTGCTGCTGGTCGATCACATGGGAAAGCCGCTGTTCCTGCAAATGAAGGAAGCGCGGCCGTCGGTGATCGCGCGGTTTCACACGTCGCGACCGCTCGCGCACGAGGGCGAGCGTGTCGTGCAGGGGCAGCGCATGTTGCAGGCGACGAGCGACATCTTTCTAGGCTGGGCCGCAAGCCCGCTCGGCCGGCATTTCTACTTTCGCCAACTGCGCGACATGAAGCTGTCGGCGAATCTCGAACTGTTCGATAACGACTTGCTGGAGGGCTATGCGCGACTATGCGGCTGGATCATGGCGCGCGCGCATGCGAAGGCGAGCGGCCAGGCGATCGAGGTGAGCGCGTATATCGGCCGAGGCGATCAGTTCGCGGAAGCGCTGACCGGGTATGCGACGAGCTACGCGGACCAGGTGGAACGCGACTACGGCGTGTTTCTGAAGGCGTGCCGCAGCGGTGAACTGGAGGTGCGTACGGATGAGGATATGGCGGCGGATTTTGGGCGATGACGGGAGTGGGGCGGATGCGGTCGCCCACAACCCGCTCGCCTCACGCGTCGATCCGCGCTTCTCTCAACGTAACGAAGCGCAACTCTTTTTGCCGCGCTGCATCGATCACCCTCGGCAGCACCGCGAGAATCAGCGGCGTGCCTTCGATCGTGAGCGCGGCATTGCCGTCGTGCAGCAGCAGAATGTCGCGCGCCGCGAGACCGTCGAGCAGCCGTCGCGTGACCACGCGAGGATCGCGCTCGCGCGTGTCGTAGCCGCGCCGTGTCCATGCCGCCAGCCGCAAATCGAGCTTGCGCAGCACGGGCTCGAGAAAGATGTTGCGCAAGCCCGCGGGGGCGCGGAAAAACATCGGCCGCTCGCCGCACACCTCTTCGAGCGTGCGTTGCGCGGCGTCGATCTCACGCGTGAGCGCGCCTGGCAGCGTCACGGAAAAGGTGTGCACGTGAACCTGCGAATGATTTTCGAGCGCATGGCCTCGCGCGACGATCTCGCGGGCGAGTGCCGGATAGCGCTGTACGTTCGCACCGATGCAGAAGAAAGTGGCGCGCACGTCGAACGCGTCGAGCAGGTCGAGCACTCGCGGTGTGACCACGGGATCGGGGCCGTCGTCGATGGTCAGCGCGATGGCGTCCGCGTTGTGCGCGCCGGCCGGCAGGCGCGTCCAGTTCGGGCCCAGCAGCGAAGTGCGCGGCAGCAGGCCGGTCACCGTGAAAATGGCGTGGTTCACGAAGATCGCGGCCAGCCACCAGAGCCACGCGGCGGGCGCCAGCAGCCAGCCGGCCAGCACGATGACGTGCCATGCGGCGGTCGCGGTGAGCATCGCGGGATAGCCGGTTAGCGGCCAGCGGCGCGGCGGCGCGGGCTGGACGCCATGCGGCGTCGTGGAGAATTCGTTCATCAAAGCGTGCTTCCTGTCTGCCTTCTTCCGTCCGGGAAGGCCATGAATCCTGCGCATCACGCGCAGCCGCGAAAGATACCATTGATGCGCGCCGGGGCGCGCGGGTGTCAGGAATGGTTGCAAATGAAAGCACGATGAAAGTTGAGGCGCTGTGGTGGGGCCTTTGCGATTGGCAATCCGCTGCTGTATGGTGCCGGGGCAGGAGCGCGTGCGTGTCCGCCGTTATAGGGTCGAGGCGGACCGGTGAGCACGCGCAGTTGCGAGCATTGAGGTCGACAGGAGACACACAGTGACGGAAACGGAAATCGGAAAGATCGCGCTGGTAACCGGCGCGGGCAGCGGCATCGGACGCGCGTGTGCGCTCAGGCTGCTGGAACACGGTTATCACGTCGTGCTGGCCGGGCGCCGTCAGGCGGCGCTCGATGCCGTGGCGCAGGAAGCACAACACCTGAACGGCGACGCGCTCGCCGTCGCCTGCGACGTGGCGGACGCCGCCAGCGTCGCGGCGCTGTTCGCTCAGATCCGCGAGCGTTTCGGCCGGCTCGACGTGCTGTTCAACAACGCGGGCCGCAACGGCTCGCCCGTCGATATCGATCAACTCGATATCGATGAATGGCGCTCCATCGTCGACACCAATCTCACTGGCGTGTTCCTCTGCACACGGGCCGCCTTCGGCCTGATGAAAACGCAGAGTCCGCGCGGCGGCCGCATCATCAATAATGGCTCGATTTCCGCGCATGCGCCGCGGCCCAACAGCATAGGCTATACGGCCACCAAACACGCTATCACAGGTCTCACGAAAGCCGTGTCGCTCGATGGCCGCCAGTACGACATCGTGTGCGGGCAGATCGACATCGGCAATGCCGAAACCGAAATGGCCGCGCGGATGGCGCGCGGCGTGCGGCAAGCCAACGGCGAAATCGCCGTCGAGCCGCTGATGGACGTGCGGCACGTCGCCGACGCGGTGCTGCACATGGCCGAATTGCCGCTGTCGGCGAACGTGCAGTTCATGACCATCATGGCGAGCAAGATGCCGTTCGTCGGCCGGGGCTGAGGTTGCGCGCGCGGCAGCGCGCCATGCGGGATCAACTTATACTGGGCGCTTCCTGTTTTTCACGGAACGCGATTCGCCGTGCCCCAAGCCACACCCAGCGACGACCCGCAGCCGTTGCCGCCCGAGCAGCCCGATCTCAACGACTGTTGTCATAGCGGCTGCAGTCCCTGTATTTTCGATCTCTACGACGAAGCGCTCGCGCGCTATCGGACCGCGCTCGCCGAGTGGCAGGCGCGGCACGCGACACCCACGCGGCAAACCAGGCCGCGCCCGCCTCGTTGAGCGGCATGCGAGGTGACACGTCCAGGCCGCCGTCTTTCACCGTGCTCCGTCATGACCGATCTTCAGCCCGCGCCACTCGAACCTTTGCCTGACTCGCACACGCTCGACGACCTGCATCGCTTCGTGCAGCGTTATCCGCGCCTGTTCGTGCTGACCGGCGCGGGCATCAGCACCGACTCGGGCATCCCCGGCTATCGCGACGACAACGGCGAGTGGAAGCGCTCGCCGCCGATCACACTGCAGGAGTTCCTCGGCACGCTCGCGATGCGCCAGCGCTACTGGGCGCGCAGCATGGTCGGCTGGCCGGTGGTCGCGCGGGCGCAGCCGAACGCCGCGCATACCGCTCTGGCCCGGCTCGAAGCGGCCGGCCACGTGCCGACGCTGGTGACGCAGAACGTCGACGGCCTGCATCAGCGCGCGGGCAGCCGCGCGGTGATCGAACTGCATGGCGGCATCGACGGCGTGACGTGCCTCGATTGCGGGTTGCAGCATGCGCGCGCGTCGATTCAGCAGGTGCTGGAAGCGGACAATCCTGCGCTGCTGGACGTGAGCGCCGAAACCGCCGCCGATGGCGACGCGCATCTCGAATGGCACGGTCTCGGCGGCTTCCGCATTCCGGCGTGTCCGAACTGCGGCGGTCTGCTGAAGCCGGCCGTGGTGTTCTTCGGCGAAAGCGTGCCGAAGGAGCGCGTCGAAGCGGCCTCGCACGCGCTCGATGCGGCGGATGCGTTGCTGGTAGCCGGCTCGTCGCTGATGGTGTATTCCGGTTATCGCTTCTGCGTGTGGGCGCAGAGGCAGGGCAAGCCGATCGCCGCGATCAATCTGGGGCGCACGCGCGCCGATCCGTTGCTGTCGTTGAAGCTCGCCGCGCCTTGCGGGGACACGCTGAGCGCGCTGGCCGGCCGGCTGGCGCTGGATTGAGCGACGGGCACGCGAGGAGCGGTGGCGTGCGGGGCGGCTCACCCATTGGGCTGCTCCGACAAGCCGCTTCGCTTCTGCCGCGCGCGCCGCTCGCGTGCTGCTCGTGAGTCGCCCCGAATAACAACGCAACTCGAAAGGAAACGCCGATGTTGACCACGATCGAACAGCTCGAAGCCCTCTACGGCCAGCCGCACGAGCGCGCGCTGCGCAAGGAGATCGCGTACGTCAACGAAGACTATCGCGCGTTCATCGAAGTCGCGCCGTTCGCCGTGCTGGCCACCGCCGGTCCGGACGGCCTCGACTGTTCGCCGCGCGGCGACGCGCCGGGCTTCGTGCGGGTCGTCGACGAACGCACGCTCGCGCTGCCGGACCGCATCGGCAACAATCGCCTCGACAGTCTGCGCAATATCATCGTCGAGCCGCGGCTGGCGTTGCTGTTCATCATTCCCGGCGTCGGCGAAAGTTTGCGCGTGAATGGCCGCGGGCGGATTACCAGCGACGCCGAATGGCTGGACAGTTTCGCCGTCGAAGGTAAACTGCCGCGCACCGTGCTGCTGATCGACGTCGACTCGGTGTATTTTCACTGCTCGAAGGCGCTCGTGCGTTCGAAACTGTGGGACCCGGCGCGGCACGTCGAACGCTCGCAGTTGCCGAGCGCGGGCGAGATTCATCGGCGCCTGAACGGCGCCGGCTTCGACGCCGCCACCTACGACCGCGAGTTCGCCGAACGCGTGCGCACGACCCTCTATTGACACACAATCCAACCATGACTGATTCCCATCCGGCGCTGCGGCAACGTTCGCCTTCCGCGGAGCGCAATCGCGAACCGATCCTCGCCGTGCTGCGCGACACGCTGCCGGCCACCGGCCGCGTGCTCGAAATCGCGAGCGGCACGGGCCAGCACGCGATGTGCTTCGCCCGCGCGCTGCCCGGGCTGGACTGGCAGCCGAGCGACGCCGACGCCGACGCGCGCGCGTCGATTGCCGCGTGGATCGCGCACGAGGGTCTGCGCAACGTGCGCGCGCCGCTCGCTCTGGACGTGCATCAACCGGACTGGGGCGTGGATGCTGCGCTCGACGCGGTGATCTGCGTCAACATGATTCACATCTCGCCGTGGAGCGCGGCCGAGGCGCTGTTCGCCGGCGCGAGCCGCCGTCTCGTCGATGGCGGTGTACTGTATCTGTATGGTCCGTACAAACGCGGGGGTGCGCATACGGCGCCGAGCAATGACGCGTTCGATCAGCAGTTGCGCAGCCGCGACCCCGAGTGGGGCGTGCGCGACATGGAAGCCGTGATTGCGCTGGGCGCGTCGGTCGGCTTCGCGTGCGACGAGCCGATCGCGATGCCGGCCAACAATTTCAGCCTTGTGTTCAGGAAACGCCCGGACGCGGCGCAAGTCTGACGGACGTCGCATTCGGCCACGGCGCGGCTCCGGCAAACGGTTTTTTCGCGGGCTGAAACCGGCCTGCTTCATGAGTCGCGGCGACGTGGCGGCACGCATCGAGGCTTCATGAAGGGCCGCCGCGAAGCGAATCATGAAGCGGCGCCGCGCCGGCCGCATGCAGTGGAACACACCGCCCGTTGTCCGCCAACGAGCGGCAAGTGCGCATTTCTTTTATCCTTTCACCCTCGACGCCGCGCCGACCTTCCTTCCGGCGCGGCGTCACGACATTTTTGGACTCTGGAGAATTCACATGGGCAAACAGGCAATCGGCGTGGTGGGGCTGGCGGTCATGGGCCGCAATCTGGCGCTCAACATCGAGAGCCGCGGCCACGCGGTGTCGGTGTACAACCGTAGCCGCGAGAAAACCGACGAACTCATCGCCGAATATCCGGACAAGAAGCTGGTGCCGGCCTTCACGCTGGAAGACTTCGTGGAGTCGCTGGAAAAGCCGCGCCGCATTCTGCTGATGGTCAAGGCCGGTGAAGGCACCGACGCCACCATCGCCTCGCTCAAGCCGCTGCTCGACAAGGGCGACATTCTGATCGACGGCGGCAACACGCATTTCACCGACACCATCCGCCGCAATCAGGAACTCGCGAAGGCCGGTCTGCATTTCATCGGCACCGGCGTCTCCGGTGGTGAGGAAGGCGCGCTGAAGGGCCCCTCGATCATGCCGGGCGGCCAGCGCGAAGCGTACGACCTGGTCGCCCCGATCCTCACCGAAATCGCCGCGAAGGCGCCGGACGGCGAGCCGTGCGTCGCCTACATGGGTCCGGATGGCGCGGGCCACTTCGTGAAGATGGTGCACAACGGCATCGAATACGGCGACATGCAGCTGATTGCCGAAAGTTATGCGGTGCTCAAGCAGGTCGTCGGCTTGTCGAACGAAGAGCTGGGCAAGGTCTACACCGAGTGGAATCAGGGCGAGCTCGACAGCTACCTGATCGAAATCACCTCGAAGATCTTCGGCAAGAAGGACGAGGAAACCGGCAAGGATCTGGTCGACGTGATTCTCGACCGCGCCGCGCAGAAGGGCACCGGCAAGTGGACCAGCCAGAACGCGCTCGACCTCGGCGCGCCGCTGCCGCTGATCACCGAGGCCGTGTTCGCGCGTGTGCTGTCGTCGCTGAAGGATCAGCGCGTGGCCGCGAGCAAGGTGCTGGAGGGACCGCAGGCGAAGCCGCTCGAGGGTGGCAAGCGCGACGCGTTCATCGAAGCGGTGCGCCGCGCGCTGTACTTCAGCAAGGTGATTTCGTACGCGCAAGGCTTCGCGCAACTGCGCGCCGCGTCGCAAGAGTACAAGTGGGACCTGGATTTCGGCACGATCGCGAAGATCTTCCGCGCCGGCTGCATCATCCGCGCCCGTTTCCTGCAGAAGATCACGGACGCCTACACGAAGGACAAAGCGATCGCGAATCTGCTGCTCGATCCGTACTTCCGCGACATCGCGAAGAACTACCAGTCGGCATTGCGCGAGGTCGTGGTGGCCGCGATCAATGCGGGTGTGCCGGTGCCGGCTTTCGCGTCGGCGGTGGCGTATTTCGATGCGTATCGCTCGGAACGCCTGCCGGCGAACCTCGTGCAGGCGCAGCGCGACTTCTTCGGCGCGCATACGTTCGAGCGCACCGATAAGCCGGGCAGCTTCCACGCGAACTGGAGCTGATCGTTCGAATCGCGACCTGCCGCGCCTTCGTCGTAGGGCAGGGCGGGTCGCGTCGTTGTTCGAATGCCGGCCGCCGCATATTGTTGCTGGAATTCGCTGAACCATTTCGCATACTGGTTAATGATTTCAGCACTATTGCAAAAACAACAATAGAGTTTCGTTGTTTTAGGTGTTTACCCTAGGTATCAACCCTCCTAAACTTGTTTTCAAGCGCTGCAGGAGAACAAACCCAAAGCGCACTACACAACAAGTTATGGAGGTTTAATCATGAAGACCCTGATCTCTGCAGTTGTCGTCGCCGCCGCTCTGGTTGCTCCTGTCGCGTCGTTCGCCCAATCGAATCAGCCGGTCACGCGCGCTCAGGTTCGCGCTGAACTGGTGCAGCTCGAAAAGGCCGGCTACAACCCGTCGAACGACAACTTCGCTTACCCGGCGAGCATCCAGGCTGCGCAAGCGCGCGTCGATGCACAAAACGGTACGGCTCAAGCTGCGAACAGCGGCTACGGCGCGCCGATGGCTGGCACCTCGCAAGCCGGCCGTCCGGTGAGCAACACCGACCGCAACTCGGTCTACTTCGGCAACTAAGCTGCGCCGAAGCTCATGAAGGCGCCGCCTGATCGATAAGGCGGCGAGCAATAAAAAAACGCCATCCGCTTTGCTGGATGGCGTTTTGTCGTTTACGGCGCTGGGCCAGTCTCGGTCGAGGCTCCAATGCGGCTGTCTGCGATTGGACAAGGGCTTGATCCCTTGGCCGGCAGCCAGATTGAGTCACCGGACCGGCCCGCGCGTGCTGTCCACCTACGCCTGCCTGCAGCGCTCCCTCCGCGCAGCTGGTGAAGCGAGCGACAGCGCGGGATGTATAGGCACTTCGCAAACACCCCCGCTAATGCAACGTACGATGCCGGCGGCCGATTTCATCGAAGAGTGCGCGGCTGGGTTCCAGGGCGAGCAGCCAGGATTCGTCGTAGCCGCTCAGGTTGTCTAGCGCCTCGCGCAGCCGCTCGATCGCCAACGCCGGAATCTCGACGCTGGCTTCGACGCCGCTCGATAGCCCCGCGATGCTGGCCAGTTGCACCAAGGCGTCGGCGGCTTCGGCCACGTCGGCGGCGAAAACGAGGTGCGTATTCAGCAACTCGACCAGACCGGGCGACGCCGCAACATCGTCGACGTTCAGTTGCACGGCCAGAAAGGTGGCTTTGTTCATGCTCCGCTCCTCGCAGGATCCAGACGTAGGCGCAGGGTGTGCTCCGCGCAGCTTGAGGGAGTATAGGCGAGGCCTCAAAGGTTTCAATAATCACACGAATGGGTCAGATGACCTTGTCGCGGAGGGCGCCAGAGCGGTCCGACCCGCTGTCCGACCCGCTGTCCGACCCGCTGTCCGACCTATAATGGGGCCAGTCGAAAGCCTGTTGCGCCAGCTTGCGCCGCTGCGGTATGCGCGCGAGGAAAGCACTCGGCGGCGTCCGTTTTTCTCAACTGCCCTTTGACCATGAAGATCATCCGCAGCAAGAGCTTTACCGCGACGCGTCCCTGGGGCGCGCTCGACATCGCCAGCATGAACGGCATCACGACGCGCCTGCATTGGACCGATCAGCCGTACAAGTGGCACGTCAACGACGGCGAGGAAGTGTTCGCCGTGCTCGATGGCCGCGTCGAGATGCGCTATCGCGAGGACGGCGTCGAGCGCTCGGCCGTGCTGGAAACGGGCGATGTGTTCTACGCGTCGGTAGGCACCGAGCACGTGGCTCATCCGATCGGCGCGGCGCGCATCCTGGTGGTCGAAGCGCAGGGCAGCGTCTGAACGAACTTCGGCAGGTTTGAGGCCATGCCCACACCGTCGCCCGTGGGCATGGCGGCATAATGGAGAGCCATTGCCGCGCCGGTCCGCGAGACACGGCGGCACGGTAAATGCTTGGGCATCGATTGAATCCGATTGAAACAGGTGTCGAGGAAAATCACATGACAAGACAATGGCAATTGGCGGGGACGCGCTGGCTGACAGTGGCCGCGCTCGGCGTGATGTTTAGCGGCTGCACGTCGATGCCGTGGGAGAGCACGCCGTTCTACAGCAGCGCGCCGTCCAGCCCGACCACCCTCAGCACGGTGCCGGTTCCCGCCGGGTTCTACCGGGTCAATGCGGGCGATACGATTGGCGGCATCGCGTCGGCGTATGGCCGCAAGCCGCAGGAGATCGCCGCGTGGAACGGTCTCGCGGTCAACTCACCGGTCACGCCGGGCCAGGTATTGCGCGTGTCTCCGCCGATGGCCTCCGGCAGCGTCGTCACGCCGCCGGTCGGCGTTGCCCCGGCCGCGCCGGGTGCTGCGCCCGCTGCGCCCACTGCCTCCGCCGGTCCCCAGCAGGGCGTGCTGCAATGGCCGCTGCGCGGGCCGATCCTGAAAGCCTTCGCGCAGGGTAAGTCGAACGGCATCGTGATCGGCGGGCGCCCCGGCGATCCGGTCAAAGCCGCTGCGACCGGCCGCGTGGTCTACGCAGGCTCCGGTATCGAAGCGTATGGTCCGCTCATCATCATCAAGCATGACGACTCGCTGATCACCGCGTACGGTCAGAACAGCACGCTGCTCGTCAAGGAAGGCGACGCGGTCGCACAAGGGCAGACCATCGGCGAGGTAGGGGTGGATAGCCGCGGCGTCGCGTCGATCCAGTTCGAAGTCCGCTACAACGGTCAACCTGTCGACCCACTCACCTGGCTGCCGAAAACAGGTGGATGAGCCTTCGTAGCCCGGTTTGCGCGTGGCGTGTTTTGGCACTGCGTCGATGAACGCATCGGCGTGGCGCGCAAGCGGGTTTGAAGCATTGCGTGCGGCTACCGGAGCCCGTAGCCGTCGCACTCAACGCATGAAGCGCATGAAGCATGCGGAAACAGGGCTCCTCCCGGTGACATCCAGGTCCGTATCAACGATCGCATCGGATCTGGACTGCGACCGCCAGCCAGGCGCGCGACGATCATCCGGGAGACACCTCATGAAGTGGCTCAACGTTACTCTGTTCGGGGCGCTGACTCTGGCCAGCCAGGCTGGCCATGCGCAAAGCGCCGGCCCCACCGATCCTCAGAGCGCAGCGATTCGGGCAGCACCGCGCCGAACGCTTCATGGAGTTACGTGGCGAGCAAGCCGGGCAGCTATCCGTATCTGTGCAACTTCCATCCGACGATGCATGGCACACTGAATGTCCGGTGATACAACCTGACGGGCGCGCTATGACGGCCGGCGTCTGTATCGTCTGGCGCGCGCAACACTCCATAACGACGCCGAGGCCGAGGACGCGTTGCAGGAAGCGTATCTCTCGGCATATCGATCGATCGGCCAGTTTCGCGGCGAGTCCGCGCTCCTCACGTGGCTGTCGCGGTTGGTGCTCAACGAATGCTTTGGCCGTTTGCGCCGCGAGGCCAGGCGTCAGAACGTGATTCCGATGGTGGACCCCGGCATGTATGCCGACTTCGACGTGATGAAAGCAGACGATTCGAATTCCCCGGACAGAGCGGCGGCGCGCGCTGAATTACGCGCGTTGCTCGAACGCAAACTGGACGAACTGCCTGATGTGTTCCGCGTCGTCTTCGTGCTGCGCTCGGTCGAGGAAATGAGCATCGAGGAAACCGCGCAATGTCTCGCGATTCCGGAGGCGACGGTGCGCCGCCGGCATTTTCGCGCGAGAAATCTGCTGCGCGAATCGCTGGCTCGGGAAGTCGATTCGATCGAACGGGACCTGTTCGAGTTCGGCGGCGCTCGATGCGACCGGGTGGTCGCTGCTGTGCTGGCAAGTCTGATTGGTGAGCGTAACGGCGTCGGCCGTTGTTAACCGGTGCAGTTCGGTTCGCTAGGTGATTTGCAGGGAGGCGAGAAATGATCAGCGTCCCTAAGTATTCGTGCGGGAAAAGGGCTTTCCCCGGCGGAAGCATTCGCTGTATGTTGACCGTGTCGGTCATCTGCGTTCTGGTTGCAAGCCGGGAAGCGAAAGCGGAAGGGCGAACTATCCGCATCGTATCGGGCACGTACGGCCAGAACTGCGGAGCGCTACACGGCAACGTCACCCATGACCTGGCGCATCGTTGCGACGGCCGGACGACATGCGAATATTCGCCGCGCGCGCCGCGCAAAGGCCGCGTGGCCGCGGCGTGCAGCAATGACTTCGTGGCCGAGTGGCGTTGCGGCGGGGCCGAGTTCCACACCGCCGCACTCGGCCCCGCAGTGAGATGGGGTGACACACTCGTGCTGAGTTGCGCAAGCGAGCGCGGCGCGGGCAAATAGCGCCGCACCGCGTAGCCGGCAGGCCGCAAGCGGCCTCGATTCCAATGTGCCTGTGTCAGCCCGCTCTGCGAACCGGCGCAAAGCGCCGCTTGCCGCGCGCCGGTGTCAGGCGCCGAAAACGCTCCCGCTTATGCTCTTCTTCGAAATGGCTGAGCGACGGTTTGACCAGATCACTCCGCGACACGATGCCAACGAGGCGCATGCTCTTGTGGTCGGCCACCACGGGCAATCGTTCGAGATTGTGCACGGCCAGCCGCGTCGCGACGAGACGACAGGTTTCCGACGGCAACGCGGAGGCCGGGGTGGTCTGGCCGAACACATCGGTGAGCTTCAGCGCGCGTTTCGCCGCTTTGCTTTCACCGTCTTCGGCGCACAAGCGTTCGAGCATGGCGCGGTCGGCCACGCCGATCACCGCGCCGTCAAGGACCACGGGATAGGCCCGGCGCAGCTGGCTGGCGCCGAAAAACGCCGTCAGCGCGTCGCCGGCCGTCATGTCAGCATCGATCGATTCGACCGTGGTCGTCATCACCTCGTCGACGTAATGACGCTCGAGCGGGTCGACGCCATACTCGCGATAGATGTGATAACCACGGCGTGCGATTTTCTCGGTCATGATCGAGCGACGCATCACCACGGTGGAAAAGCCGTGTGCGATCAGCGTCGCGGTCAGGAGCGGCAGCAGCGCGTTGCTGTCATGAGTGAGACCGAAGGCGAACACGATGGCCGTCAACGGTGCACCGAGGGTGGCGCCGAGCGTGGCGGCCATGCAGACGAGCGGCCACAACGCCGGCTGGTTGCCAGGCAGCCAGTGCGAGAGCACCGCGCCGAGCCCGGCGCCGAGCATCAGCAGCGGCGCGAGTACGCCGCCCGAGGTGCCGGAGCCGAGCGCGACGACCCACATGACGGCCTTCACCGCCAGCAGCAGGAGTGCGACCTGCAACGCGATGTGCTGATGCAGCAGATCGCCGATCACGTCGTAACCGACGCCGAGTGCGCGCGGTTCGAGCCATCCGCCGATGCCGACCACGATCCCGCCCAACGCCGGCCACCACATCCAGTGGATCGGCAGTTTGCCGAACAGGTCTTCCGTCTTGTACAGCGCCGCGGAAAGTCCGGAGGCCAACGCGCCGGACAGCAGCCCGGCGATCACGCAGGACAGCAGCGACCAGCTATCCGGTGCGGCCGTTTCGAGCGGGAACAACGGGCCCGTGCCGAAGAACAGCGCGCGGGCGAAACCGGCGACCGCACAGGCTACCGCCACCGGCAGGAAGCTGCGCGGGCGCCACTCGAACAGCAGCAGTTCGACCGCGAGCAGCACGGCCGCCACCGGCGTGCCGAACACGGCGGTCATACCGGCAGCGGCGCCCGCCACCAGCAGCGTCTTGCGTTCCGCCGCCGTGACCTTGACGCATTGCGCGATCAGCGAGCCGAGTGCGCCGCCGGTCATGATGATAGGACCTTCCGCGCCGAACGGGCCGCCGCTGCCGATCACGATGCCTGACGACAGCGGCTTGAGCACCGCCACCTTCGGCGACATCCTGCTCTTGCCGAACAGGATCGCTTCGATCGCCTCGGGAATGCCGTGTCCGCGAATTTTCTCCGAACCGTATCGCGCCATCAGCCCGACGATCAGGCCGCCGATCACCGGCACGCCGATCACCCATAGGCCGAGTGTGTTTTCGGCGGGCGAACGTTCGGCGAACGACAGCGTGCCGAAGAAGAACAGATTGGTGAACAGATGAATCAGGTTCAGCAACACGAATGCAGCCAGCGTGCTGACTATGCCGATGCACGCGGCCAGCGCAAAAATGCCAGGCAGCCGGGCGTTAGCCGAAAAGTCACGCTTATGGGAATCCATGCTCATGATTAGTCGAGGTCGATCTGTGGAATCTGGAAAGCGCCTTCGAGCGATTTCAATTCGGCGCGGTGCAGTTCCGCGAGTCTCGCGAGCACGCGTTCGCCCGCTTTTTCAAGGTGCACTTCCACCTGCCGGCGATCGGTTTCGCTGACCTGGCGGCGCACCAGATTGAGCGCCTCGCAGCGCGACACCAGCGCGACGACGCCGTGATGCTGCGACTGCAGGCGCTCGGCGAGCTCGCCGACGCTCGCCCAGTCGCGCCCGGGGTACCCCTTGATATGCAGCAGCAACAGATACTGCAACGGCGTGATGCCCTCGCTCTGGGCGGCCTGTTCGGAGAAGCGCTCGAAGCGCCGCATCTGATAGCGAAACTCCGAGAGTTGCTCGAAGTCGGGTTTCGTCAGTCCGCGAGTCCGTACTTTCATGGGACGCCTGTGCATGCAGATGAAACGCTGAATATATCACGAAGTGATGTATTCATTCCTGCTGCCGGATGCCGTCAGGCAGTCTGCTGAGCCTTCATCACGGTTTGCCGGTAGAGGCCGGAGATCAGGTCCACCTGCGTAATCATGCCGATCAAATGCCCGCCGGCATCGAGCACCGGAATGTGGTGGTGGCCGTGATGGGCGAACATCGGCACGAGGTCGGTGATCGGCGCCGTGGCCGCGATGGTGCGGACCTCGGTACTCATCACGTGGCCGACGCTCGGAGGACGGCGCGGGTCGCCGCGCAGCCAGCTGTCGATCTGCGTGATGATCGGCGCGAACTTGCTGAAAACCCGCTTATCGACGAGGTCGGTTCGCGTCACGATGCCGATCAGGTTCTGGCCGGCATCGATAACGGGGAGCGCCTTGACCTTGTTGCGTTTCAACAGGCCCCACGCGGTCGTCGCGCGCGTGGTCACGGAGACCGTCACCACATGGCGGGACATGATGTCTTCGCAGCTCAGCTCGTTGAAGCTGCGCGAAAAGGCCTGAAGCTGCGTGTCGCGCAGCAGCGATTCGAGGTCGTCCGGGTCGATGTCCAGCATTTCGCCACGGCGCTTCAAAACCGTGTCGAGATCGGCCCGGGTGAAGCCGCCGCGCGACGCGTCGTCGACCGGGGCGCTGCGGTTCTGCCGCCCCGCGTGCGGGTAGCGGTGGCCGGTGACGGCGTGGTAGGCGAGCGCCGCGGCGAGCAGCGCAACCGACTGGATCGCAATCGGCTCCAGCACGAACCGGTAGCCCAGCGCGTGAATGGCCGGTCCACCCACCACCGCCGTCAATGCGACCGCGCCCGAAGGCGGGTGAACGCAGCGCAGCGCGAACATCCCGCCGATCGACAGCGCGACCGCCAGCGCGGCGGCGAGGGTCGGATCGGCGATTGCATGGGCACAGGTCACGCCGATCGTCGCCGCCACCAGATTGCCGCCGATGATCGACCAGGGCTGCGCGAGCGGACTGGCGGGCACGGCAAACAACAGCACGGCGGATGCGCCCATCGGCGCGACGAGCAGCGGGATGCTCGCCGCCGGCCCGAGCAGCAGATACATGGAACCGCCAGTGAATGCGATGCCGAGCAGCGCGCCGAGGCACGAGCGGCCGCGCTCCTGCCATTTCACGGCGACCGGTGCGGGAATGAAGCTGGCAAGCCAGCGCAGGGCAATGGAGCGGGACAAGATCTGGACAGGAAAAGGAGTTGATGATGCGGGCCGGCATGACCGGGGAAACCCTGGCGACGCGCGTGCCCTGTGGCGGTGATTATATTGCATTGTGATATAAAAACTGACTCCTGACCGGTTCAAGGGTGAGCGGCAATGTCGTTTCGTCCTGCAGATCAAGTTCAGCGATGCGCGACCTGGAGCAATGACAATTGAGCATTGCCCGCCGAGTTTTCTTGCACCCATTTTCACCTTCGGATGCCAGGCGGCTCATATGTCACAAAGTGACATACAATGAACTGGGAATGTGCTGGCCTTGCGGCTATGCAGCTGTTGGCGTCGAGCGTGGCGGATCCGTTTTCGCCTCTGTCGTTTGAGTTGCGGGTTGCCGTGCTGTCGCGTTTCGCAAACGCAAAGCACAGGGAGAAATGACATGCCGACATTCAACCGCATTCTTCTCTGTTACGACGGAACCCGGGAGGGACAGCACGCATTGAAGGACGGCGCTTCTCTGGCTCAGGAGCTTCACGCGGAAGTGCACGTGCTCTCCGTCCTCAACAATCTCCCGTGGATGCAAGGCGCCGACGTTGCCTCCGCCGTGCCGATCGATCTCATCACCGATTCGGCCAGAAGTTTGCTCGACGAAGGGTTGCAGAAGCTCGCCGCGCGCGGAATCATCGCGCGCGGACATTTCGCCATCGGCGATCCGCTCGATCAGATTCCGCTGCTGGCAAACGAACTGAAGGTGGACCTGATCGTCGTCGGACATCGTCATTCGAGCCGCCTCGCGCGCTGGTGGGGCGGCAGGAGCAACGGCCTGCTGCTGGACCGGGTCAGTTGCAGCGTGCTCGTCACGATGGGACCGGAAATCGATCCGCACGCAGCGGTGAGTGGAAGCTCGGACGCCGGCGAGACGACGCATCGTTAGAGCATTCCTGGCGCAATCTGATGGCGCGAGCGCGCCGGCTTTGCTGCAATCGCATCCCACGGGAGCGGGCCGCCGCGCTCGGTTCACCGGACATCCCTGCCGGTGGGTGCTGCGCTGCACCAGTGACAAAACAAAAAGCAAAAAGCAAAATACACGGCTGACCCGCCAACGCCGCATTCCCTCTTCGCAAAATTGAAGGGCGCGCCGCCGGCGGTCATAGGCTGTCATTCATGGACGCACAGGGACACACAATGATCGATTTGCGCAGCGATACCGTAACCCGCCCGACTCCGCCGATGCTCGCGGCCATGTCGGCCGCCGAAGTCGGCGACGACGTCTGGGGCGACGACCCCACCGTACTGCGTCTGCAAGCCACGGTCGCCGAACGCGCCGGCAAGGAAGCCGGCCTGTTCTTCCCGAGCGGCACGCAAAGCAATCTCGCGGCATTGATGGCGCACTGCGCGCGCGGCGACGAATACATCGTCGGCCAACTGGCGCACACGTACAAATACGAAGGCGGCGGCGCGGCGGTGCTCGGCAGCATCCAGCCGCAGCCGCTCGAGAACGCCGCCGACGGCTCGATCCCGCTCGAGAAGATCGCCGCCGCGATCAAGCCCATCGACAACCACTTCGCGCGCACGCGTCTGCTGGCGCTGGAAAACACCATCGGCGGCAAGGTGCTGCCGGCCGGTTACGTCGCCGAGGCGGTGCAACTCGCGCGTCAGCGGGGCCTCGCGGCTCACCTCGACGGCGCGCGCGTCTACAACGCGGCAGTCGCCTCGGGCAAGCCGGTCGCGGCGCTGTGCGAGCCGTTCGATTCCGTCTCGATCTGCTTTTCGAAGGGACTGGGCGCGCCGGTGGGCTCGGTGCTGGTCGGCAGCCAGGCGCTGATCGACGTGGCGCACCGCTGGCGCAAGGTGCTGGGCGGCGGTATGCGCCAGGCCGGCGTGCTGGCGGCGGCGTGCCTGTATGCGCTGGATCACAACGTCGAGCGTCTCGCCGACGACCACGCGAACGCAGCGCATCTGGCAGCGGGTCTGGAGTCGATCGAACAGGTGAAGGTGCAGTCGGTCGCGACGAACATGGTGTTCGCGCAGTTTCCGCAGCAGCATTGCGTGCCGCTCGAAGCGTGGCTCAAGGAGCGCGGCATCCTCACGCAGATGCTGTATGCGTCGCGCTTCGTCACGCATAAGGACGTGTCGCGCGCCGACATCGACACGTTCATCGCCGCCGTGAAGGGGTATTTCGCG
>NZ_JAQQCJ010000023.1:0-117927 GCF_046030495.1 Paraburkholderia strydomiana | reverse complement strand
GCGCCCCCCCCCCCCAACGCTGCGAAGCGCAAATCAGACGCCCAAAACAAAAACCGCCGCGCATCTCTCGAGCGCGGCGGTTTTGTTTTTCCAGTGGCACCAGACGACGCGTCAGTGTCCGCGGAACAGATTCATGATGTCCTGCTTTTCCTGTTCGCCGACCTGTTGGGGCGCGGCGGCCGCCGCGCTCGCCTCTGCGTCCAGCGTCGCCTGACTGACGCCGACCGTGGCGACGAAACCGTGCCCCGGTGTGAAGTCGGCGAAGTAAAGCTCCGAGCCGACTTCGGTCACATCGTCGGGGCGCGCCATCTTGTATTCCGGCACGCCTTTGAGCGCGCGTCCCATGTAATCGATCCACACCGGCAACGCGAGGCCGCCGCCGGTTTCCTTGTCGCCGAGGCTGCGCGGGTTGTCATAGCCGATCCACGCGATCGCCGTGAGCGTGTGCTGATAACCGGCGAACCATGCGTCGCGCGAATCGTTGGTCGTGCCCGTCTTGCCGGCCAGATCGGTCCGCTTGAGCACGTTGGTCTTCGCGCCCGTGCCGCGTTGGGCGACGCTCTGTAGCAGGCTGTTCATCACGTACGCGTTGCGCGGCTCGATCGCGTGCGGCGCGCTTTGCGCGGCCACCAGCGGCTGCGCGTGCGCCACCACGATGCCGCGCTGATCGGTGACTTCGGCGATCAGATACGGATTGACGCGGTAACCTCCGTTCGCGAACACCGAGAACGCGCCCGCCATCTGCAACGGTGTGACGAGACCCGCGCCGAGCGCCATCGGCAGATAGGCCGGGTGACGCTCCGCGTCGAAGCCGAAGCGCGTGATGTACTGCTGCGCGTACTTCGGGCCGATCTGGTTCAGGATGCGGATCGACACCAGGTTCTTCGACTTCTGCAGCGCGGTGCGCATGGTCATCGGACCATCGAAGCCGCCGCCGTAGTTCTTCGGCTCCCACGCCTGGCCGCCGGTTTCGGCGGCGCTGAAAAAGAGCGGCGCGTCGTTGATGATGGTGGCCGGCCCGAGCCCCTTTTCGAGCGACGCCGAATAGATGAACGGCTTGAAACTCGAACCCGGCTGACGCCAGGCCTGGGTCACGTGATTGAATTTGTTCTTGTTGAAATCGAAGCCGCCGACCAGCGCGCGAATCGCACCGTCCTGCGGGATCACTGAAACGAACGCGCCTTCCACTTGCGGTAGTTGCGTGATCGACCAGTCGCCGTCGTCGTTCTTCGCGAGGCGGATGATTGCGCCGGGCCGCACGCGTTGATTCGGCTGCGCGCGCGGCCCGAGCGCGAACTGCGCGAAGCGCAGGCCATCGCCCTCGATGGTCGCCACATTGCCGTCGATGAACGTGGCCTGCACCTGCTTCGGGCTCGCCGCGGTGACGACTGCCGCGATGATCTCGCCGTTGTCCGGATGTTCGAGCAGCGCGTCGTCGATCGCCTGTTCCCGGTCCCCGGCGTCGGCCGGCAAATTGATGAACGCCTCCGGACCCCGATAGCCGTGACGGCGTTCATAGTCCATCAGACCTTTGCGCAGCGCCCGGTAGGCGACGTCCTGATCGGCGGAATCGATCGTGGTCACGACATTCAGGCCGCGCGTATACGCTTCTTCGCGATACTGCGCGTACATCATCTGCCGTACCATTTCCGCGACGTACTCCGCGTGCACGATGAATTCCTTGCCTGCACCCTTGACGACGAGTGCCTGTTTGCTGGCATCGTCGTATTGTTCCTGAGTGATGTAGTGCAGTTCGTACATGCGCTGCAGGATGTATTCCTGACGCACCTTCGCACGCTTCGGATTGACCACCGGGTTATACGCGGACGGCGCCTTCGGCAGACCGGCGAGCATCGCCGACTCCGCCAGCGTCAGATCCTTCAGATCCTTGCCGAAGTACACGCGTGCCGCGCTGGCGAAACCATACGCGCGCTGGCCGAGATAGATCTGATTCATGTACACCTCGAGAATCTGATCTTTCGTCAGCTTCGACTCGATCTTGTACGCGAGCAGCATCTCGTAGATCTTGCGCGTATAGGTCTTCTCGCTCGACAGGAAGAAGTTGCGCGCCACCTGCATCGTGATCGTACTGGCGCCCTGGGTCGCGTGGCCGTTGGTCAGCGCGACGAAGCCGGCGCGCGCGATGCCGGTGAGGTCGACACCGCCGTGATCGTAGAAGCGCGCGTCTTCGATCGCGAGGATCGCCTTCTTCAGACTATCGGGCACGTCCTGGATGTGCACGATGTCGCGCCGCTCTTCACCGAATTCGCCGATCAGCACGTGGTCGGCCGTATAGATGCGCAGCGGCACTTTCGGGCGATAGTCGGTCAGCGCATCGAGCGAGGGCAGATTCGGCGTGGCGACGACGAGCGCATAGCCGAGTACCAGCAGCACGCACAGAATGCCCGCGACGATCAGGCCGAAAAAGCCGAGGATGAGCTTGAGCCATAGCGGGCGTTTGCGCTTCTGAGGCGTGGGCGGCGGGGACGTAGGAGACGTGGATTGCATATGTGCACCAAAAAACAGTCCCGCGATTATAGCCGCCTCGGTTTTTAGCTTTCGGCTCGCTTACGAGACGTGCTGTCAGGTCTGCGCGCAGGGCGCGGGAATGACTTCACTGTAGCTTCACTGTAGTCGCTTTGATCGCACGCAGGGCGCGTGCTGCGCAACGTTAGCCATTCGGCTGAGTGTCGCGCGGCGGCGCGTCTACGCACAATTCTCCCTCGTCACTCGCGTTCGAATGGTTCGTCGCGAGAGTCAGAGGGAGGGCGTGATGGGGTTCAGAAATTCGTGGCTTCAGGCCGTGCGATCAGGGCGTCAGCGTTTCGGCGCCGGGATCGACGTCGGTTCGCAAAACGTGCGTCTCGTCGTGGTGAGTCAGCGCTCGCGCGCACACGGCGCGCTATATCTCGAATATGTCAGCACCGTCGCGCTTGCCGCCGGTGCGATGGCCGGCACGGAGATCGCCGACCGCCAGGCGGTGGCGCGTGCGTTGCGCGACGCGTTCGCCGGTTTGCCGCGTGCGTGTGCGACGCACGCATTGCGGTGCGCGATGGCGGTGCCCGCATCGGCCACGTCGACCACCACGGTGCCGCTCGCGCGGCTCGCTGCGCAAAGCCATTGCGCGGACGACGGCGGCCATGCATTGGCCGCACTGGAGCCTGCGGTGATGGGCGAGGCGGAGCGCATCGCGGGAATCGAGCGGCATGCATTGGCGGTCGACTGGTCGGTCGATGAAACGCCGTCGCCGATTCGCTCGGTGAAGATCGCCGCCACCGCGCGCCAGCATCTCGAAGCGCGCATGGAGTGCGCGGCGACGGCCGGCATTTCGCTCTCCGCCGTCGATGGCGAGCCGCATGCGGCGCTGCGCGCAATGCGCTATGCGGCGAGCCGCGAACTCGATCCGCTCGAGCCGTATGTGGCGCTGTGGATTGGCACGGACGGCGTGTACGGCTGGCGCATCGTGGACGACTCCATCGCTGGCGAAATGCGTTATCCGGCGCCCGAGCATGCCGATCTCGCCGACGCGTTGCGCGATCTCGTGCATGGTCCCGTACTCGACTGCGCATTGGTGAGCGGCGAAGTCGATCTGCTCGACGGCGTGGGTTTCACGCTGGCCGATATCGCGGACGTGTTGGGCTGCACGGTGTTGCCGTTCGAATGCTCGGTGCTGGGTGGGCTCGTGCGGCCGCTGAGCGACGAGTTGCTGAATGAACCGGCGGGGGCTGTCGCGTTCGGGCTTGCATTGCGCGGGGTGATCGAATGATGCGCGGCCTTTTCTTTTCCGGCGCGGCTGGTTCGCGCGCAGCGGTTCCGTCGCGTGCCGCGCGTCTCACGCAGCCGTGGCTCGGCGGTTTCAACCTGCTGCCGTACCGGCAACGCGACGTGCGGCTCGCGCGGCGGCGTCGTGCGTGCGAATGGGGCGGCGCCGTGCTCGCGGGGTGTGCCGCTGTCCTCGCATTGGCCGGGTGGCAGGCCTTCGAGAAGACGCGTCTCGATGCACAGCGCGCGTCGATCGAGCACGCCCTGGCGGGATTGTCCGCGCCGCTCGCAGAGCACGCCACCTTGCTGCGCGAGCAAGACGAAATGCGCAAGCATGCGGCGCGTGCGACGAGCTTGTCCGAGCCGCTCGCGCATCTGCTCGATCTGCTCGAAGCGTTGAGTTTCGAACCTGGCGAAGGCGTGGTATTGCGGCAGTTGCGCCAGCGTGAGCACGAAACCGAGTTGCTGGCGACATCGCACGGACATCTCGCGTCGGCGGAGTGGCTCAAGCGCCTGAGTGCGATCCACGGCGTGAAGGGCGCGGAGATGAGCGACCTGCATCGCCCGACGGCGCGCGGCAACTCGCCCGCGGATGAAAGCGTGAGCGGCCCGGTCGAATTCGGCGCACGTCTGCGCTGGGACGAGCCGGCGCCGAAAGCCGCCCACGTTGCTGCCGCCGCGGCGGCGCGTCCTGCGAAGTCCGAACCGTCGGGAGGTGTGAAATGAGTACGATCTTTGTCGGGACGGGCGGCGTGGCCAACCCCCAATTCTCTGTTGCCCAGTTGACCAAACGGTTGCGGTTGCCGCTCGCTGCGTGGAGCCGGCGCCAGCGCTGGCTGGTCGCGTTGCTGATCGCCATGCTGGTGTTCGGGCTGGGCGCGCATGGCTGGATCGTCGCCGATCTCGGCGGTGTCGAGGCGAGCCGCACGGCATTGGCCGCGAGTGTTCAGCGTCTTGCGCACGCGCGCCGCTCGCTTGCGCAATTGCCCTCGTTGCGCCGCAAAGCCACGGCGAGCCCCGCCGTGTCGCCGGCTGCCTCGTGGAGTTCCGCGGACGACGTGCGCATCGTCTCGGAATTGGCTGCCGCGAATAACGTCGCTTTGTATGCGCTCGAGCCAGGTGCGGTCAGTGGCGATGGCATCGAACGCATGCGCCCTTTGCAGCTCACCGCGCGCACGGACTTTGTCCACCTGATGGCGTTTCTGCACGGACTGTCGGACTTGCCGGTGCTGATCGTTCCCGTCGATGTGACCGTCAAGCAGGACGCCGCGTCGTTGTCGGTGAGTGGGACGCTGCGCGTGTTCAGTGCGCTGCGGCCCGCTTCTTCGAATGACGCCGCGCACGCGTTCGACGACGTGAGCCTCGACGCGGACGACGACGAGGACATCGTGTTCTTCGACCCGTTCGTGCAACCGCAGGTGCGGGCAGCCGGCGAGTTGCCCGATATCTCGCAAATGCGTCTGGTCGGCGTGCTGCGCGATCGCACGCACGGCCTGGCCCTGCTCGATACGCCAGACGGCGCGACCACCGTCGCATCCGGGCAGCAGCTTGGCGCCGAGCGCGTGACGCGGCTCGACGCGCTCGGCATTACGCTCGCGAGAGGCGATACGACGCGCACGCTCGCACTCGCGGAGGCTTCATGACGAAAAGACTGACGAAGCCATGGCTTGCGACGTGTGCGCGCATCGGTGCTCGCGCATCTCCAGGTTTTCGCGCGCATAGTTGCGCTCGAACGTGCATCGGCCTTTACATCAGCGCGGCACTCGGTGCAGGCATCGCGCAGGCTTCGACGCCACCGCAACCACTGCTGCCGCCGTTGCCGGGTTTCATGCCGCTCGACGACGCGGTGGCGCCTGCCGATCCCGCGTACGGCGCAGCCCCGCTGCCGCGCGCCGTTTCCGGCGAAGTGCCGAATCCGTTTCGCGACAATCCGGCGGAGGACCCTATGGCAGCGCGAACGGCCGCGCCGTCAGCCAACTACAGCGCCAACATGGACGATTTCGCCGCTGCCGCCGAAGGCTCCGTGCCGCTGGGCGCAAAACAGTCGTCCGCTGCGCCTCACGACGATAGCGTCGACGCCGGCGCACTCGAAGGTCCGCCGGTGCCGCTGCCGCCGCGCGTGCGTCTGAGTAACGGACCCAGGAGCGCAGCCGACGCGCGCCTCGCCGCCGACGACAAACCGATCTCGCTGAATTTCCAGCGTGCCGAACTTGGCGCCGTGCTCAAAGCATTTGCCGAGTTCACGGGGATGAACATCGTCGCGAGCGAACGAGTGCGCGGCGCCGTCTCGCTGCGCCTCGACAAGGTGCCGTGGCGCACCGCGTTCGATACCTTGCTCGACGTCAACAACCTCGCGATGGAGCGGCACGGCAACGTGATCTGGGTCGCACCCGTCGCGGATCTGGCCGCGCGCGAGCGGCAGCGTTTCGAAGCGCACGCGCGGGCCGCCGATCTCGAACCGCTCGCGAGCCGCACCTTCGAGTTGCATTATGCGCACGCCGAGGACGTGCGGCGCCTGTTGACCGGCTCGGGTACGCAGCGCGTGCTGTCCAAACGCGGCGCCGTGACCGCCGATCCGCGCACCAATCTGCTGTTCGTGACCGATCTTGCGGGGCGCCTCGAACAGATCGCGGCGCTGCTCGTTGCCGTTGACCGGCCGACTCGCCAAGTGCTGATCGAAGCGCGCATCGTCGAGGGCGATCACGGCTTTTCGCGCAACCTCGGCGTGCGGCTCTCGCTGGCGGCCACGAGTACCGACGGGACGGCGAAAGGCTTGGGCGGCGGCACGGACGGCACCGTCTACGATCTGTCGGCCCGCCCGATTTCCGGCTTCGACGCCGCCAGCGCTGGGCTCACGTTGTTCGCAGCCGGCGCGACGCGGCTGCTGAATATCCAGTTGAGCGCGCTCGAAGCGGAGGGGCGCGGCAAAATCATCTCGAGCCCGCGGGTCGTCACCGCCGACCGGATGAAGGCGGTGGTCGAGCAGGGCACCGAGCTGCCGTATCAGGCCAAGGTGGGGCAGGGCGTGTCGGGCGTGCAGTTTCGCCGGGCCACGCTCAAACTGGAGGTCGAGCCGCAAATCATGCCGGACGGCCGGGTGGTGCTGGACCTCGATGTCGCCAAGGACAGCGTCGGCGAACAGACCGACGCCGGGCCCGCGATCAACACCAAACACGTGCAAACGCGCGTCGAAGTCGAGGATGGTGGTACGGTGTCGATCGGCGGAATTTACGCGTCCGATGACCGGGACGATATGACTCGGGTCCCTGTCCTGGGCAAAATACCCATTTTGGGCGCGCTTTTCCGCAATCGGGCACATCGCGACCAGCGTAGCGAACTGGCGGTATTCATCACGCCGAGCGTCGTTCCGATAAATTAGGGGCAGGCCGCCGCCGCTCGCCAGCGGCGGCGCGTAGGCTCGACAAGGCAGCCGCTTTGCCAGTAAGCTGCGGCACGAACCATACCGGATTAGCCAGAGGACACCGTTGCAAGCGCGGGACGCACACGCCAATGTTTTTTTTGTAGGTCTCATGGGGGCAGGGAAAACCACCGTGGGCCGGGCCATTGCGCGCCGTCTCGATCGCCCGTTCTTCGATTCCGACCATGAAATCGAGGCGCGCACGGGCGCGCGCATTCCGGTGATCTTCGAGATGGAAGGCGAAGCGGGCTTCCGCGAGCGCGAGGCGAGCGTGATTTCCGAGCTCACCGGGCGCGACAATATCGTGCTGGCGACGGGCGGCGGCGCGGTGCTACGGCCGGAAAACCGCGCGGCGCTCCAGAACAACGGCGTAGTGATCTATCTGCGGGCCAATCCTCACGACCTGTGGCTGCGCACGCGGCGCGACAAGAACCGCCCGCTGTTGCAGACCGAAGATCCCAAAGCGCGCCTCGAAGCGCTCTACGAAGTGCGCGACCCGCTCTACCGCGAATGCGCGCATTTCGTGATTGAAACCGGCCGGCCGTCGGTCAACGGACTCGTCAACATGGTTCTGATGCAGCTCGAGATGGCCGGCGTCGCCAAACATCCTGCGTCATAATGGACCGTATGATTACCGTCAACGTCGAACTGGGCGAGCGCGCCTACCCCATCCATATCGGTGCCGATCTGATCGGCCAGACCGCGCTGTTCGCGCCGCATATCGCCGGCAGTTCGGTCACCATTGTCACGAACACCACGGTCGACCCGCTCTACGGCGACACGCTGCGCGCCGCGCTCGCGCCGCTCGGCAAGCAGGTGTCGACGGTCGTCTTGCCGGACGGCGAGGCGCACAAGAACCTTGGCACCCTGAACCTCATCTTCGACGCGCTGCTCGGCTCGCGCGCCGATCGCAAGACCACGCTGATCGCTCTGGGCGGCGGCGTGATCGGCGACATGACGGGTTTTGCCGCGGCCTGCTATATGCGCGGCGTGCCGTTCATTCAGGTGCCGACTACGTTGCTGTCGCAGGTGGATTCGTCGGTGGGCGGCAAGACCGGCATCAATCACCCGCTCGGCAAGAACATGATCGGCGCGTTCTACCAGCCGCAGGCGGTGATCGCCGACATCGGCGCGCTGCGCACGCTGCCTGCGCGTGAACTGGCGGCGGGCGTCGCCGAAGTGATCAAGACCGGCGCGATCGCCGACGCTGATTTCTTCAACTGGATCGAAGCCAACATCGAGGCGTTGAATCGCTGCGAACCGGAGGCGTTGACGGAGGCGGTCAAGCGTTCGTGCGAGATCAAGGCGTCGGTGGTGGCCAAGGACGAGCGCGAAGGCGGACTGCGCGCGATCCTCAATTTCGGCCATACGTTCGGCCACGCGATCGAGGCTGGCCTCGGCTATGGCGAGTGGCTGCACGGCGAGGCCGTCGGCTGCGGGATGGCGATGGCGGCGGATCTGTCCGTGCGCATGGGCTATCTCGACGATGCTGCGCGCCGGCGCCTCGTCGACGTGATCGTAGCCGCGCATTTGCCGACCAAAGCGCCTGCGCTCGGCGAAACGCGCTATGTCGAACTGATGCAGGTCGACAAGAAGGCCGAAGCCGGCGCGATCAAATTCATTCTGCTGAAGCGTTTCGGTGAGACGCTGATCACCCAGGCGCCCGATGCCGAGGTGCACGCCACGCTGGCCGCCGCCGTCTAGACACGACGAGGCAATTCCCAGCTACGCATCACGCACCAGCGTCACGAGGCGCCGCCCCATGTTTCGGAGAACCCGGTGACTGACAGGCGCAGCGACGATGTACAGCATGACCCCGCGGCAGGCATGGCGGCGATCGCCGTGCCCACACAGGATGCACTCGAAGCGCACCTCGCGCCGTACGCAGCGCATTCCGCGCAATCGCGCGGCCGCCGTTATCCCGAAGCCGCGCCGAGCGCGCGCACCGAGTTCCAGCGCGACCGCGACCGCATCGTTCACTCGACGGCATTCCGCCGGCTCGAATACAAGACGCAGGTGTTCGTGAATCACGAGGGCGACCTGTTTCGCACGCGCCTCACCCATAGCCTGGAGGTCGCGCAGATCGCGCGCTCTGTGGCGCGCAATCTGCGCGTCAACGAAGACCTCGTCGAAGCCATTTCGCTTGCTCATGATCTCGGCCATACACCATTTGGCCATGCCGGCCAGGACGCGCTGAACGAATGTATGCGCGAGCACGGCGGCTTCGAGCACAACCTGCAAAGTCTCGCGGTGGTGGACGATCTGGAGGAGCACTACGGCGCGTTCAACGGCCTGAACCTGTGCTTCGAAACCCGCGAGGGCATCCTCAAGCATTGCTCGCGAGAAAACGCGCGGCGGCTCGGTGCGTTGGGCGAGCGCTTTCTCGAAGGACGCCAGCCGTCCATCGAAGCGCAGATCGCGAATGTCGCCGACGAGATCGCGTACAACAATCACGACGTCGACGACGGTTTGCGCTCAGGCCTCCTCACGGTCGAGCAGCTTGCCGAAGTGGAGTTGTGGCAGACGCATTTCGAGGCGTCGCGTCGCGATTTTCCGCAGATCGAAGGGCGCAGGCTGATTCACGAGACGGTGCGCCGGATCATCAACACGCTGATCGTCGACCTGATCGATACGACGCGGGAGAACATCGTCCGGCATGCGCCGGCCTCGCTCGACGCCGTGCGCGCCGCGCCCGCCCTCGTCGCGCACAGCGACGCGATTGCCGCCCAGGCTGCGGCGCTCAAGCGCTTCCTCTTCAAGAACCTGTATCGCCACTACCGCGTGATGCGCATGGCCAACAAGGCGCGCCGCGTGGTGGTCGGCCTGTTCGACGCGTTCACCGAAGACCCGCGGCTGTTGCCGCCGGCTTATCAGTCGGCGGACGTGACGCAGCAGCCGCGACTGATTGCCCATTACATCGCGGGAATGACGGATCGCTATGCGGTGAAGGAGTATCAGCGGCTGTTCGTGATCGACGACAACTAGCCAGCACCACGCGAACGCACGTCGGCGCCGAGCTCGGGCGCCGACGCAACCGCACATTCGCGATCGCAACTGATAGCCGTCAGTCAAAGCCGCCGGAATGATGGCGGCTCGACTCTTCACTCAGCGCAGCCTGCGAGTGCAACTCAGGCGTACACGGAAGTGCACCTTCGGCGTACCTCAGCGCAACCGCGACGCGAACAGCGCGCCCGCGATCAGCGCCACCCCACCGACGATGGCAATCGTCTGCCACGGATTTTCATGCACGTAATCGTCCGCGTCGGACATCGCGACTTCAGCGCGTTCACGCACGACTTCGCGGGTGTCGTTCAGGCGGGTGCGCGCGGCGTCCAGCTGTTTGCGCAGCTTGCCGCGCAATGCCACGGCGTCGGCATGGGTGCCGTCCGCCAGCGTGGATTCGAGTTCGGTCAACAGCGTGCGCAACTCGCCCGCGATGTCTTCGGCAGCATGGCGGCTATGGCGGGCGATGCGCCGTGCGCGGCGGCTCGTGCTGGTCCAGGATTCGCCGAGGGCGTCTCTCGTATTCGGAAGTGCTGTCATGGTCGCTCCGTCGATGAGGGTGAAAGAGTTCACGCGTTGTCACGATGACGCGCTAGCGCGTCACGACGCGGAAAACACCGTGAGAACGCAACTTCAGTGCCAAACCCGTAAAGCCCCTCAGGGCGTGGCGCGGATGAAGAATCCTCCGCAGATATTGCACGAGCCGGGCCGATTCCGGGTCAAATTTACAAATACTCACGCGTGCGTGCGGCACCGGCCTAGCCGTGCTGCGGATCGCCCCTTGCTGCGAGCGCAAATAGAAACGCCGTCATCGAATGGATGACGGCGTTGTCCAAGCCACGAAAATTCGACTACCCTACCTCTACGCCCCCAATTTCTCGAAGCGTTAGAAACGGTAACCAATGTTGACGTAGCTAACGATCGGGTTCAGCTTGATCTTGGTCTGCGACTGCACGTTCAGCGTGCCGACCGGCGTGTTCGCGGCGGTGTTCAGCTTGGCCGTGGTGCTGAGCGGCAGGTACGAGATCGAGACGCCCGCGAACCAGTGCTGGGTGAACGCGTACGTGAAACCGGCATTAAACACCGGCGCCCACGAACTATCCGTGGTGACGCTGGTCGGACCATGCAGAACGTTGGCTTCGAATGCGCTGTTGGTGATCTTTTCGTCCGTGAACCAGACGCGGCTCACACCGACGCCGAGATACGGACGGAACGCGGCGGTCGGAGCGTTGAAATAGTACTTGAACAGCAGAGTCGGGCTCCATTGTTTCGCCTGGCCCAGCTTGCCGAACTGTTGGAGGCTGCCCGTGCCGTTCAGATCGAACGTGGGCGGATAGCCCATGACGAGTTCGGTTGCGATGTGGTCGGTGACGAAGTAACCCGCAGTGAAGCCGATGGTGTCGGTTGAATTGAGTGATGCCCCGGTATTCGGTTCTGTGATGTTGGTCGGGCTGCCGCCAATGCTTGTCACTCTCAATGGGTCGCTGCTCGATTGAGGCGCAAGATGGAACCAGCCCGTCGTGACGTAAAAACTGCCGGCCGATTGTGCGTGCGCTGCCGTCGTCATGCAGACTAGCGCCGCCATCCCCGTTACGGCCTGTTTTAATTTCATATGTGCTCCTCCAAAAAAGGCCCGCTCATTATGACGAGAACGTTTGAAACAAACCATACGCGGCGGTTAGAGCTTTCTCCCTAAGCGCCGCGCGGTTTCTGGCTTAGCCGCGTCGCGCCGAACCTTGAGCGCATGCGGTTCTTCGGACCTTCGGGTATGTACCAACGCGACTATTGGATACTCCAGCATGGCACGGCTTGCACGTCTTTATGTCCCTGACCAGCCGCAGCACGTCATCCTTCGCGGGCTCGATCAGCAGCCCGCATTCGTCGACGACCAGGACTACGAGCTCTTCATCGACTGCCTGAAAGCGGCTTCTCGCGACCATCATCTTTCGATCCACGCGTACGCATTGATGCCGGGCGCCGTGCAACTGCTCGTCACGCCAACCGAAGAGTCGAGCTTGCCCAAGGCGATGCAGGCGGTGGGTCGTCGCTACGTCGCGCATTTCAATCGACGCTACGCACGCCGCGGCACGTTGTGGGAAGGCCGCTACCGGGCCACGGTGATCGAAGGCGAGCGTTACTTCCTGCTGGCGAGCCGTGTCGTGGAGATGTGTCCGGTGCGCGCCCAACTCGTCAACGCGCCGGAGGACTATCGCTGGTCGAGCTACCGTCATCACATTGGCCTCACGCTCGACAGCCTGATCACCGACCATCCGTTGTACTGGTCTTTGGGCAACACGCCGTTCGAGCGTCAGCGCGCATACCGCGAATTGTGTGAGCAACCGCTCGACGAACGCGAAGCCAGCCAACTTCAGCAAGCCACCCTGAAAGGCTGGGTTCTGGGCAGCGATACCTACCGGGAATGGGCGGCGCGGGCTGCAAACCGGCGCGTCTCGCCGCTGCCGCGCGGGCGGCCGCGCAAGGTCCGCGAGACGCCGCACACGCAATAAAGCGTTTCGCGTCAAAGATCTAAAGGGAAACGGCATCGCGCATGCCGTTTTCTTTTGCCCTGTTTTGATATGGCACCAATAAAAAACGAGCGCGATGCACCAATTTGATAATTGGGGTTCGATCGTCACGTTTTATTTGCTATTCCATTGATTCGTCGCGTATATTCCGAATTCCGGCGCTTTTTGACACGCGTAGCATTCAGCGTAAAGAGCGCCGTCGTGGTTGCGATGCCAACTGCGGCAATAGAAAAATGGTTTTAACGGCCTGTCCGGCCCCTCACAGACGGTGTCCCCATGAACGACCACCAGCAACCGACTCACCCGGTTCCCGCCGCGCAAGGTCTGTACGACCCGCAAAACGAGCACGACGCCTGCGGCGTCGGCTTCGTCGCTCACATCAAGGGCCAGAAGAGCCACCAGATCATCGAGCAAGGCCTGAAGATTCTCGAGAACCTCGACCACCGGGGCGCCGTCGGTGCCGATCCGCTGATGGGCGACGGCGCGGGCATCCTGATCCAGATTCCGGACGGTTTCTATCGTGAGGAAATGGCCAAACAAGGCGTGACGCTGCCGCCGTACGGCGAGTACGGCGTCGGCATGGTGTTCCTGCCGAAGGAACACGCATCGCGCCTCGCCTGCGAACAGGAGCTCGAGCGTACGGTGAAGGCCGAAGGCCAGGTCGTGCTGGGCTGGCGCGACGTGCCGGTCGACCACACCATGCCGATTTCGCCCACCGTGAAGGCGAGCGAGCCGCTGATCCGCCAGATCTTCATCGGCCGCGGCAAGGACATCATCGTGACCGACGCGCTCGAGCGGAAGCTGTACGTGATCCGCAAGACCGCGAGCCACCGCATCCAGGCGCTCAAGCTCAAGCACGGCAAGGAATACTTCGTGCCGTCGATGTCGGCCCGCACGGTCGTCTACAAAGGTCTGCTGCTGGCCGGTCAGGTCGGCGTGTACTACCGCGACCTGCAGGACGAGCGCACGGTCTCGGCACTGGCGCTGGTGCACCAACGCTTCTCGACCAACACGTTCCCGGCGTGGGAGCTGGCGCACCCGTACCGCATGATTGCCCACAACGGCGAAATCAACACGGTGAAGGGCAACGTCAACTGGCTGAACGCCCGTACCGGCGCAATCGCGTCGCACGTGCTCGGCGACGACCTGCCGAAGCTGTGGCCGCTGATCTATCCGGGCCAATCGGACACCGCCTCGTTCGACAACTGTCTCGAACTGCTGGTGATGGCCGGCTACCCGCTCGTCCACGCGATGATGATGATGATCCCGGAAGCCTGGGAACAGCACACGCTGATGGACGACAACCGCCGCGCGTTCTACGAATACCACGCCGCGATGATGGAGCCGTGGGACGGCCCCGCCGCCATCGCGTTCACCGACGGCCGCCAGATCGGCGCGACGCTCGACCGTAACGGTCTGCGTCCGGCGCGCTACATCGTCACGGATGACGACCTCGTCATCATGGCGTCGGAAGCGGGCACGCTGCCGATCCCCGAGTCGAAGATCGTCAAGAAGTGGCGTCTGCAGCCGGGCAAGATGTTCCTGATCGACATGGAACACGGTCGCATCATCGACGACAAGGAACTGAAGGACAACCTCGCGAACGCCAAGCCGTACAAGAGCTGGATCGACGCGGTCCGGATCAAGCTCGACGAAATCGAGGCGAAGGCCGAAGACGTCGCGACCGAACGCCGCGAAGCCGCTGCTTTGCTGGATCGTCAGCAGGCGTTCGGCTACACGCAGGAAGACCTCAAGTTCCTGATGGCGCCGATGGCGCAAGCCGGTGAAGAAGCGGTAGGTTCGATGGGCAATGACTCGCCGCTGGCGGTCATGTCCAACAAGAACAAGACGCTGTATCACTACTTCAAGCAGCTGTTCGCGCAAGTCACGAACCCGCCGATCGACCCCATCCGTGAAAACATGGTGATGTCGCTGGTGTCGTTCGTCGGTCCGAAGCCGAACCTGCTGGACACGAACAACATCAACCCGCCGATGCGCCTCGAAGTGTCGCAGCCCGTGCTCGACTTCAAGGACATCGCGAAGATCCGCGCGATCGATCAGTACACGGGCGGCAAGTTCAGCTCGTACGAGCTGAACATCTGCTATCCGGTGGCGTGGGGCAAGGAAGGCATCGAAGCGCGTCTCGCGTCGCTGTGCGCGGAAGCCGTCGATGCGGTCAAGTCCGGCTACAACATGCTGATCGTGTCGGACCGCAAGACCGACCGCGACAACGTCGCGATTCCGGCGCTGCTGGCCACTGCCGCGATCCACACGCACCTCGTGCAGCAAGGTCTGCGCACGAGCACGGGTCTGGTCGTCGAAACCGGTTCGGCGCGTGAAACGCACCACTTCGCGCTGCTCGCGGGCTACGGCGCGGAAGCCGTGCACCCGTACCTCGCGATGGAAACGCTCGGCCAGCTCGCCAGCGGGCTGAAGGGCGACCTGTCGGCGGAGAAGGCGGTCTACAACTTCACCAAGGCGGTCGGCAAGGGCCTGATGAAGGTCATGTCGAAGATGGGCATTTCGACCTACATGTCCTACACCGGCGCGCAGATTTTCGAAGCGGTCGGTCTCGCTGAAGACCTCGTGCAGAAGTACTTCAAGGGCACGTCGTCGAAGGTGGGCGGTATCGGCCTGTTCGACGTCGCGGAAGAAGCGATCCGTCTGCACCGCGACGCGTTCGGCGACAACCCGATCCTCGCGAACATGCTCGACGCGGGCGGCGAATACGCGTACCGCGTGCGCGGCGAAGAACATATGTGGACGCCGGATGCGATCGCCAAGCTGCAGCACTCGGCGCGCTCCAACTCGTACCAGACGTACAAGGAATACGCGCATCTGATCAACGATCAGACGAAGCGCCACATGACGTTCCGCGGCCTGTTCGAATTCAAGTTCGATCCGACCAAGGCGATTCCGCTCGACGAAGTCGAATCGGCGAAGGAGATCGTCAAGCGTTTCGCGACCGGCGCGATGTCGATGGGCTCGATCAGCACGGAAGCGCACGCCACGCTGGCAGTCGCGATGAACCGCATCGGCGGCAAGTCGAACACCGGCGAAGGCGGCGAGGACGCGAACCGTTACCGCAACGAACTGCGCGGCATTCCGATCAAGAACGGCGACACGATGAAGTCCGTGATCGGCGACGAAGTGGTTGTCGACATTCCGCTGAAGGATGGCGATTCGTTGCGCTCGCGCATCAAGCAGGTGGCGTCGGGCCGTTTCGGCGTGACGGCGGAATACCTCGCGTCGGCCGACCAGATCCAGATCAAGATGGCGCAGGGCGCGAAGCCGGGCGAAGGCGGTCAGCTGCCGGGCCACAAGGTGTCGGACTACATCGGCAAGCTGCGTTACTCGGTGCCGGGTGTCGGCCTGATTTCGCCGCCGCCGCACCACGACATCTATTCGATCGAAGATCTGGCGCAGCTGATTCACGACCTGAAGAACGCCAACTCGGCGGCTAGCGTGTCGGTGAAGCTGGTGTCGGAATCGGGCGTCGGCACGGTGGCCGCGGGTGTCGCGAAGGCGAAGGCCGATCACGTCGTGATCGCCGGCCATGACGGCGGTACGGGCGCATCGCCGCTGTCGTCGATCAAGCATGCGGGCACGCCGTGGGAACTAGGTCTCGCCGAAACGCAGCAAACTCTGGTGCTGAACCAGTTGCGCGGCCGTATCCGCGTGCAGGCCGACGGTCAGATGAAGACCGGCCGCGACGTCGTGATCGGCGCGCTGCTCGGCGCGGACGAGTTCGGCTTCGCGACGGCGCCGCTCGTCGTCGAAGGCTGCATCATGATGCGCAAGTGTCACCTGAACACCTGCCCGGTCGGCGTCGCGACGCAAGATCCGGTGCTGCGTGCGAAGTTCCAGGGCCAGCCGGAACACGTCGTGAACTTCTTCTTCTTCGTTGCGGAAGAAGCGCGCGAGATTATGGCGCAACTGGGCATTCGCAAGTTCGACGACCTGATCGGCCGTGCCGAACTGCTCGACACGAAGAAGGGCATCGAGCACTGGAAGGCGAAGGGTCTCGACTTCTCGCGCGTGTTCTATCAGCCGCAAGTGCCGGCCGAAGTGGCGCGCAAGCACGTCGACGTGCAGGACCACGGTCTGGACAAGGCACTCGACCACACGCTGATCGAAAAGGCGAAGGCGGCGATCGAGAAGGGCGAGCACGTCTCGTTCATCCAGCCGGTGCGCAACGTGAACCGTACGGTCGGCGCGATGCTGTCCGGCACGATCGCGAAGAAGTACGGCCACGACGGTCTCGCCGACGACACGGTGCACATCCAGTTGAAGGGCACCGCGGGTCAGAGCTTCGGCGCGTTCCTCGCGAAGGGCGTCACGCTGGATCTGGTCGGCGACGGCAACGACTACGTGGGCAAGGGCCTGTCGGGCGGCCGCATCATCATCCGTCCGACTAACGATTTCCGCGGCAAGTCGGAAGAGAACATCATCTGCGGCAACACGGTGATGTACGGCGCGATCGAAGGTGAAGCCTTCTTCCGCGGCGTGGCGGGCGAGCGCTTCTGCGTGCGTAACTCGGGCGCGACGGCGGTCGTCGAAGGCACGGGCGACCACGGTTGCGAATACATGACGGGCGGCACGGTCGTCGTGCTCGGCGAAACGGGCCGTAACTTCGCAGCCGGTATGTCGGGCGGCGTCGCGTATGTGTTCGATCCGGACAGCACGTTCGCGAGCAAGTGCAACAAGTCGATGGTCGCGCTCGATCCGGTCTTGCAACAGGCCGAACAGGAACGCACGGTCGACAAGGGCCTGTGGCACGCCGAGACGACCGACGAGGCACTGCTGAAGGGGCTCATCGAGCGTCACTTCCAGTTCACCGGCTCGCCGCGTGCGAAAGCGCTGCTCGAAAACTGGGACGCATCGCGCCGTCAATTCGTGAAGGTGTTCCCGACCGAATACAAGCGCGCGCTGGGCGAACTGGCAGCGAAGAAGGCGAACAAGGAAGTACTCGCCGCTTAAACACCGCTGCGCTGTTCATCAGCAAGATGTCACCTTTAGCCGTACCCGCCGCCGCTCGATGATTCGACGCGCGGCGGGTGTAGATCACCCCACCTGATACAGATAGAGAAGAGAACCACATGGGCAAGGCAACCGGTTTTCTCGAGTTCGAACGCCGCCACGAGGCGTACGAAGCTCCGCTCACGCGTGTGAAGCACTACAAGGAATTCGTCGCGGCTCTCAGCGACGACGAAGCGAAGATTCAAGGCGCACGTTGCATGGACTGCGGCATTCCGTTTTGCAACAACGGCTGCCCGGTGAACAACATCATCCCGGACTTCAACGACCTGGTGTTCCATCAGGACTGGAAGAACGCGATCGAAGTGCTGCACTCCACGAACAACTTCCCGGAGTTCACGGGCCGCATCTGCCCGGCACCGTGCGAAGCGGCGTGTACGCTCGGCATCAACGACGACCCGGTCGGCATCAAGTCGATCGAGCACGCGATCATCGACAAAGCCTGGGCCGAAGGCTGGGTGGCGCCGCAGCCGCCGAAGCACAAGACCGGCAAGAAAGTCGCCGTGGTCGGCTCTGGCCCCGCGGGTCTCGCTGTCGCGCAGCAACTCGCGCGTGCGGGGCACGATGTCACCGTGTTCGAGAAGAACGACCGCATCGGCGGCCTGCTTCGTTATGGCATTCCCGACTTCAAGCTGGAGAAGTGGCTGATCGATCGCCGCATGCGCCAGATGGAAGCCGAAGGTGTGACGTTCCGCGCCAACGTGTTCGTCGGCAAGGCGGATTCGCTGCCGGCCTACATCGGCAGCACGGCGAAGGAAACCATCACGCCGGCCGAGCTGAAAGAACAGTTCGACGCGGTCGTGGTTGCAGGCGGTTCGGAAACGCCGCGCGATCTGCCGGTGCCGGGTCGCGAGCTGGAAGGCGTCCACTACGCGATGGACTTCCTGCCGCAGCAGAACAAGGTCAATGCCGGCGACAAGGTCGCGAACCAGCTGCTCGCGAAGGGCAAGCACGTGGTCGTGATCGGCGGCGGCGATACGGGTTCGGACTGCGTGGGCACGTCGAATCGTCACGGCGCGAAGAGCGTCACGCAATTCGAGTTGCTGCCGCAACCACCGGAAGAGGAGAACAAGCCGCTCGTGTGGCCGTACTGGCCGATCAAGCTGCGCACGTCGTCGTCGCATGACGAAGGCTGCGAGCGCGATTGGGCGGTTGCGACCAAGCGCCTCGAAGGCAAGAACGGCAAGGTCGAGAAGCTGATCGCCGCGCGCGTCGAATGGAAGGACGGCAAGATGCAGGAAGTGCCGAACTCGGAATTCGAAATGAAGGCCGATCTGGTGCTGCTCGCGATGGGCTTTACGCAACCGGTGTCGCCGGTGCTCGAAGCGCTCGGCGTCGACAAGGATGCGCGCGGCAACGTGCGCGCGTCGACCGAAGGCGACAAGGCGTATTACACGTCGGTGGACAAGGTGTTCACCGCGGGCGACATGCGCCGCGGCCAGTCGCTGGTGGTGTGGGCGATCCGCGAAGGCCGTCAGTGCGCGCGTTCGGTCGATGCGTTCCTGATGGGTCATTCGGAACTGCCGCGCTAAAACGTCTCCGGCCGGTTGCCGTTGCGGTCCGCGTTCTGGATTGGCGTGACACGGATACCGGCCACTGCTTGCAGGAAGAGGTGGAGACGACAATGTGCTGAACAACGGCACATAAGCGGTACATCAAAGCGGTGAAAAACAAAGCCGGGCCACCTGAGAGGGTGGACCCGGATTTTTAACGTCCAGTGGTTCGTGCGCCTGGCGCAGACGCGCCGTTACTTCCCGTACCGCGCCAACGTCAATCCTTCCAGATCGATTTCCGGTTTGCGCTGCGCGATCAGATCCGCGACCACGCGTCCCGAGCCCATCGACATCGCCCAGCCGGTCGAACCGTGTCCGAGGTTCAGCCACAGATTGTCCACACCGGATGGTCCGAGCAGCGGCGCCCCATCGGGCGTCATCGGCCGGCGGCCGACCCAGAAATGCGCGGACGTGGGATTGGCCGCGTACGGGAACCAGTCGGCGAGTACTTTCATCAACGTTTGCAGCGCCTGTTCGCGCAGGGTGGATTGGCCATTGCCCAACTCCGCCGTCCCCGCCACGCGCAAGTTGTTGCCGAAGCGTGTGATCGCCGTTTTCAGCGACTCGTCCATCAACGCGGCGCGGGGGGCTTTTTCTTCGTCGGTGATCGGCAGCGTCGCCGAATACCCCTTCACCGGATAGAGCGGCACTTTCACGCCGAGCGGTGCGAGCAGCGCCGCGCTATCGACGCCTAACGCCACCACTACCGCATCGGCCTGCCATGTCTCGCTGCCGCGTTCACTGTCGACACGCACGCCGCGCACCGCTGCGCCTTGCACATCGAGCGACGTCACACGCGTGTCGAAGCGAAAGCGCACGCCATTGCGCTCGCAGATCGCGCGCAGCTCACGGGTGAAGCGCGCGCAGTCGCCGGCTTCGTCGTCGGGCAGATAGAGACCGGCGAGCGGCATCTGACGGGCCCAGCGCAGCCCCGGTTCGATCTCGACACATTGCGCCGCGTTAATTTCCCGATGTGCGATGCCGGCGTCGCGCAGCACCGCGAGCGCCGGTTGCGCGAGTTCAAGGTCGTACTCGCTGCGAAACAGTTGCAGATAGCCCTGGCTGCGGCCGTAATCGAACGGGTGGCGGCCGCGAAACTCGTGCAGACAATCGCGGCTGTAGTAGGCGATGCGCTGCATCCGCTGCTTGTTGACGCGAAAGCGTTCGAGGTCGCATTCACGCAGCCAGCGCGCGATCCAGCGCCATTGCGCGGGATTGAAGGTGGGCCGGAAGATCAGCGGTGAGGCCGGTTTGAACAGGTATTTGAGAATTTTGGCCGGCATGCCCGGCGCGGCCCACGGCGTCACATAGCCCGGGGCGATCACGCCGGCGTTGCCGAAACTGGTGGAGAGCGCGACGTCGGGTTCGCGCTCGATCACCGTGACTTCGCAGCCTTGCTGGCACAGGTAAAAAGCGCTGGCGACGCCGATGACGCCGCCGCCGAGAACAATCGTTTTCATGTGTGTGTGCTGCAAATTCAGGCGAATGCTGGCGATTTCAGGTGGCTGCGCGTGTCGAGCCGAGCACCTTGCCTTTGGTTTCCGGCAGGCACAACGCGGCGACGATCACGAGCAGATAGCCCGAGCCGGCCACGATGCCCATCGCCTTCACGAGCGTCATGGTTTGCGACAGTGTACCGACCAGAATCGGGAAGAAGGAGCCGAGCCCGCGTCCCAGGTTGTAGCAGAAGCCCTGGCCCGAGCCGCGTATCTCGTTCGGATAGAGCTCCGACAGATATGCGCCCACGCCCGCGAAAATGCCTTGCACGACGATCCCGAGCGGGAAGCCGAGTGCGAGCATCATGACGTCGGTGATCGGCAGCATCGTGTAGACCATGCCGAGCACGAACGAGCCGATCGCGAACAGCACGAACGACGCGCGCCGGCCGATCCTGTCGCACAGAATCGCGCCGACGATATAGCCGGTGAACGACCCGACGATCAGCACGATCAGATAGCCGCTGGTGTTGAACACCGACAGATGGCGCACGGTCTTCAGATAGGTCGGCAGCCACGTGGTGATCGCGTAATAGCCGCCGAGCATGCCGGTGCACAAAGCGCTGCCGAGCAGCGTGGTCTTCACGTGAGCGGCCGAGAAAATCTGCATGAAGTGCGAGGTGTCGAAGCCGCTTTCGCGCGCGCGGCGCGTCTCGAGATAGATTTCGGGATCGCTCACGTTGCGGCGAATGTAGATGATCCACGCCGCGGGCAGCAGGCCGATCCAGAAGCACGCGCGCCATGCGTACTGTTCCGGCAGCAGCGCAAAGGCCGCCCAATAGACGATCGCCGCCGCGGCCCAGCCGAACGACCAGCTGCTTTGCACGGTACCGACCGCCTTGGCTCGATGCTGCGGCGAGCGGATGGTTTCGGCCATCATGATCGTCACGACCGACCACTCACCGCCGAAGCCGATGCCTTGCAGTGTGCGGGTCGTGAGCAGTTGCCAGAACGAATTGGTGAAGCCCGACAGGAAGGTGAACACCGCGAAGGTGGCGATGGTCCATTGCAACACGCGGATGCGGCCATATCGATCGGCGAGTATGCCCGCGAGCCAGCCGCCGATGGCCGACGAGATCAGCGAACTGGTGGCAATCATGCCGGCTTCGCTTTTGGTCATGCCCCAGGTCGCGATCAGCGTCGGGATGAGGAACGAGTAAATCATGAAGTCGAAGGCATCGACCGCGTAGCCGCCGAAGCCGGCGTAAAGCGTGCGGCGCTCGCGCGTGGTCAGCTCGGTGAACCATTGGAGAGAAGGCATGTTTTGTTGTGGTCTCCAGATCTTTCTGCCGGCGGGGGGCTCGATAGTAGGGTGGTTGTATTCTACGGGGATGCGGCGTCCTGCGGCCAGTTGTGGTCAAAAATGGCGGCGGCGGTAATCGCTGATAAGCGCCGATAACCGGCGATAAGAGACGCAAGCAGGTGGAAACGAGTCCGGAAACATGCCGCGCGCCTTGGGTTGGCCGTTCTAGCCGCCGCCGTGGACAAACTCACATCTCGCCTTCCCTTACGAACTACTACTGTGTAACGCAAAAGATATTGAGCACCGTTAAACTTTGCCCGCAGCCTCGATGCTGCGAATCACTCCCTCACGCCCGCGCCAGCCACGCCTAATGCCCGCAACCGCGAAATCCTGCTCGCCGTCCCACCGCTCAGCGAGTTCGATCGTGACGGGAAGCCATTGCACGCGCGGTGCCATATCCATGTCGCGCAGAGGCTTCCTCAAGGGCTCCGCGAACGTGGTGCTCGCCTCCGGGCTGGGCGGCGCGCTGCTGTCTGCGTGCGGTGGTGGCGACCTCGACACCGAACTGCCCGAGACCCCGCGTCTGGCATCGGTCAGCAACTTTCGCGATCTGGCGGGCGTCGGCGCAGGCTACACGACCGTCGACGGCAAACGGATGCGCCGTGGCGCGTTCTATCGCGCGAATGTGCTGGCGCTGAGCAGCGCCGATGAAACCGCGATCGACAAACTCGGCATCGCGTCGGTCTACGATCTGCGCACGCCTGGCGAAATCGCGCGGAAAGACGACGTGGTGCCGGGCGGCGCGGCGGCGCAAAACCTCAACGTGCTCGGCAGCAGCGACTTCGTCGTGCCTGAGATGAATACGACGGCGGCCTCCACCGCGTTCATGGAAGCGCAAGCGCGCGCCTATGTGACCGGCGCCGCGCAGCGAGCCGCGTACGGCACGTTGCTGACGCGTCTCGCCGATGGCGCCGGCGCGCAACTGTTTCATTCGAACGCGGGTAAGGATCGCGCCGGCTGGGTCGCGGCGCTGTTGCTCAGCATCGCCAACGTGCCGCTCGACGTCGTCATGCAGGACTATCTGCTCAGCAACACTTACCTGGCGGCGTCGCTCGATGAACAGACCAAGACGCTGCACGCGCAGGACGGCGAGGCCGCCGTCGCGATCCAGATGCCTTTGCTGGAAGTTCAGGAGAGTTATCTGCAAGCCGGTTTCGATCAGGTGCAGATGAGCTACGGCACGATGGCGAACTATCTGACGCGCGGCCTCGGCATGTCGCAAACGACGATCGACACGCTGCGTGCCCGGCTCGTGAGCTAAGGCGCGTCAAAGACTCGCGCAAAACGCGGGCAAACACGCAGGCGAAAAAAAAGTCCGCCCCAAGTAACCGGGCGGACAGAGAAGGGCGGCATCGAGGTTGCCGTCTCTGACTATAAAGCCGCAGTCATCGCGAGGATCCATTCAGTAAGGACGCGTAAGCGGCCACGTTCGCCGTGCCGCTTCGCTCGGTGTCACGCGGTCGGCGCGGCAACCGGTAGTTCGATCCGTACTTCCAGTCCGCCTTGCACGTGATTGCGCACATGACAACGCCCGCCGCGATCGTGCGCGAGCCGCGCGACGATCGCGAGGCCGAGGCCGCAATGGCCTTCGCCGCCCCGCGCGGCATCGAGCCGGACGAACGGCTTCATCGCCGCGGCGATGCGCTCGTCGGGAATGCCGGGACCGTGGTCGCGCACGCTGATCACCCAATGCCGATCGTCGCGCCCGGTGGCGATCTCCACCGGGGGCGTGCCGTGTTCGAGCGCGTTATCGACGAGGTTCGTTACGAGCCGGTCGAGCAGTGTGCGCGGCAGCGTGAACGAGGGGCCCGCGCGCAGATCGAGCGTGAAGAGCGGTGCTTCGGCGCTGTCGCCGGCAGTATCGCCGGACGCGTCACCGGACGAGAACTGCTCCCGTAAGAATTCTTCGACTTCGACCGGCGGCCCCGCGTCGGCGGATTGGCCGGCGAATTCGAGAAACTGCTGGACGATGTTGGTCAGCGAGTCGACATCGCGAATCAGACCGGCGCGTTCGTTCTCCGCCACCAGCACGCTTGCGCGCAACTTGAGCCGCGTGAGCGGCGCTTTCAGATCGTGGGCGACGCCGGCCAGCATCACCGCTTGATCGTCGCCGGCTTCGTTCAGGCGCCGCATCATGTCGTTGAACGAACCGATCAGATCGCGCAACTCGCGCGGGCCCTGCACGGTCACCGGTTCGGGACGCCCGCCCGAGCCGAACGCACGCGCGGCGGTGGAGACGCGCGACAGCGGCCGCTGCATCTGCCAGACCGCGAACAGCGAAAGAATCAGCGCGGCGAGCAGCATCGACGCGCCTTCGACGACAAAACGCGGGCGCGGCGGCACATCGACCGGCACGACCACCCAGTTCGACTTGCCGGGGAACAATACCCAGAGCTGCGGCGGATGCAGGTCGTCGACGGCGATCTGCGTGCCCGGCGGCAGGTTCTCTCGCAGATGCCGGCTCAGTTCGACCAGCGGATGAGCCGTGGGCTTGCGCAGATGCACGCTCGCCGGCATGTTCCAGGTGGGGACCAGATGCACGCGCAAGGCCGGCGGAAGCGCCGTGCCTTTCATCGGCTCGCCGTTGATGGCTTGCAGCACCAGCAGAATGCCGCGTGCGAAGCCGTCGATTTCGTGGCGCGGCGGCTGCATCACCACCAGCACGAACCAGCCGGCCTGAATCGCGAACAACACCGCCGCAGACAGCAACGCCATTCTGCCGAACAGCGTGTTCAGCGGATTTTTCATGCGCTTGGGGCGGCCTCGTCGGCGAAGGGCGAGGCGTTGGCGTCGGGCACGAACACGTAGCCCTTGCCGCGCACCGTCTGCACGTAGCAGGGGTTGGACGGATCTTCCTCAATCACGCGGCGCAGGCGCCAGATCGGCACGTCGAGACTACGGTCGCGGAACGCGAGATTGTCGCGATGCACGAGGTCGTGAATCAGCACGCGCGACAACACCTTGTACGGATTGTTGACGAAGATCTTCAGGAGCGCGAATTCACTGTCGCGCAACGGCAGCTTCGAATCGTCGCGCGACAGCGAACGGGTCGCGAAGTCGAGTTCGAACGGGCCGAAGCGATAGCGCTTGCGGGCTTCCGGCGCGCTGGTGGTGCTCGGCCCGCGACGGCGCAGCACGGTCTGGATGCGCGCGAGCAATTCGCGCGGATCGAACGGCTTGGTCAAATAGTCGTCCGCACCGAGCGAGAGCCCGACGATGCGGTCGGCCACCGTGCCGCGCGCGGTCACGAAGATCACCGGTATGTCGTCGCCGGCGGCGCGCAGCGCGGTGAGCGCGCGCAGGCCGTCGGTGTTCGGCATCATGATGTCGAGCACGACGACCGATGGCCGTTCACGTTCGAGCCGGCGCTGGAGATGGGTGCCGTCGTGCAGCACGGACGCGTCGAAGCCGTTCGATTGCAGAAACTTGCATAGCAGATCGCGTACGACCGGATCGTCGTCGACGATAAGGACCTGTGGATTCATGGCGAAATTCTAGACTGGCGCGCGCAACGCGAGACCGACTGTTTTCTTACCAATGCTTACGATGCGCCGCGCGGTCCTGGGCGACTCGCGTGTCAGGCCCGCCGCTCAAGGCTCACAGCATATTTCAGCGCGGCTGGATCGGGGCAATCGTGCGGAATCCGTGTCACACCAGCGCCTCCCGCCGATCAAAAACGGCTGCGCGATGGCATCCGTTGCAAGCATTGGAACCGATGGCAACGGCTCGGAACGGCTCGTAAGAACCGCCGGAAAGCGCGCTTTGCTTCGTGCATCGCCGATGCGGGTGCGGCGCGATGATTCGCCGTGCAGTACGTTGCGCCGCATGCCGGGGACAGCCTTGATGCGTTGGACCACGGCCGGTGGCGTGAAATCGAAACCCGGTGCCACGCGAGGCTCATCATGACCATTCACAGCAACCTCAGTTCGACTCACCTTCCTTCGCTCACGTCCACGACCGCGAGGGACAAACCCGCGAGCGCCAGCAACCCGGCCGCGAGCGCGCAGACGCAGGAGAGCGCAACCCGCGCGCAGCCGTCGCCGCCGACCGGGGTCGTCGGGCACAACGTCAATACGACTGCCTGATCCCACGAGGCCTGTGTGTCGACTCCGAGAATTTTTGCCCGCCTCGTCCGTGCCGCCGTGTGGTTGACGCTCGGCGCGGCGCTGCTGCCGCTCGGCGGCTGTGCCGTCGCCGCGCTGCCGTGCCGGCTGACTTCGGCCACGCTGAAGATCATCCCGGTCGTCGGCCATGCCGCGGCCACGCCATTCGATATGTGCTCCTCCGCAATCGACTGAACCATGACACTCACACGGATTGTTTGCGCGCTGGCGCTGTTGGGCGGAATCGTCGCGTCGGCCGCTGGTGCACAACCCGGCGCACAGCCCGGCGCGCGCGAAGCGAAGGCGGTGGGCGCCGCGTCGAACAACGGGTCCGCCGACGCGTCCGTCAACACCGCGTTCACCGCGCGCCGGCGCTCGCAGGACGCGCCGTTTGCTTTTCGCGGCGTGGCGCTCGGCATCACGCTCGACGAATTCCGCGCGGGTTCGACCGTGCGGGCTACGCCAATCGGTAGCGTGCCCGTCTGCGAGACCGACGTGCAGGCGGGCACGCTCGGCATGCGGCTGAAATCACGCGAGAGCCTGATGGTCGCGTGCCGCTGGGCGCATCGCGTGGATGACCGCTGGGCGATGTCCCAAGCGGTGGTGGACGGCGCGCCCGCGCTCGAGCACGTGCTGCGCTTCGCGCGGACCGACGCGCAGAGCGCGCTGCGTCTGTATGAGATTTCGTTCGTGATCGACGAACTGACCGCCGAGGACTTGCGCGACGCGCTCGAGGATCGCTACGGGCCGCCGCGTCTCGCGACGCAGAACGTGGCGGCGTCGGGTGCGATGCCGACGTACGTGTGGGAAAACGCGGTGAGTTCGATCACGTTGTGCTTTTTGCCGGGCAGCCGCAACGGCACGCTCACTTATCTGCTGAAGGGTTCGGATGCGTGGGTGAAGTCGGTCGTGCGGCAGTGGCAGGCAAGCGGCGCGGAGGCGGGGTGATGAACCGCTCTGATCGTCGATGCGAGGGGGCGGTGGTGCGTTCACGTCGGCCGAACCCATTCCGAACCCGGCCCATCCGGCCGATCCCCTTCAAGGAGCACGCATGATCGCGCTACGTCTCACGGTCACGCTAGGCGCGGCGGTTTGTCTCGCCGCTTGCGCGGGCCATCAGCAGAACTCGATCGTCGACACGCCGATGGCGCCGCCGCTCGCTTCGGCGCCGCTGAACGTCAACACGCAAGGCGCGATCTATCAGGCGGGCACACCGCTGCTGCTTTACGAAACGCCGCGCGCCCAACATATCGGCGATGTGCTGACGATCCGTCTCGCGGAATCGTATAGCGGCAACAACAGCTCGACCGCGGCGGCGAGCCGCGCGAGCAGCATCACCGCCGACGCTGCCGATCATTCGAGCAACGCCGCCGCGCGGCTCGCGAGGCTGTTCAACATCGGCTCGGCGAGCACCGACTACAAAGGCCAGGGCAGCCTCACCGACGTCAGCGGCATGACCGGCACGCTTGCCGTCACCGTGATCGGCACGATGTCGACCGGCAACCTCGTGGTGTCGGGCGAGAAGGTGATCGCGATGAGCGGCAACCGCGACCGGTTGCGGCTGTCGGGCATCGTCAATCCGAAGGATATCGAAGCAGGCAATTACGTCGCGTCGAGCAAGGTCGCCAACGCGCGCATCGAGCAGGCCGGCGTCGGCATGGTGTCCGACGCCACCACGATGGGCTGGCTGCAGAGAATGTTCCTGAGTGTGCTGACTTTCTAACGCATGCGCGCGCGGCGTTGCTGCGCGATGCCGCGCAAGCTGCGCAGTTCGTCTTCCGCGCCGCGCCGTGTCAGGCGAGCGCTGCGCTTCGTTCCGCGGCCCCGATCTCACCGTCCGGCACGAACACATAGCCGCGTCCCCACACGGTTTGCACGTAGCGCGGCTCGGACGGATCGACTTCGATCAACCGGCGCAAACGCCAGATCGACACGTCCAGACTGCGGTTGCGATGCGCCTCGCTATTGCCGTGTAGTTTCTCCAGCAATTGCGAGCGCGTGAGCACGGTCATCGCGTGGGTGACGAACACCTTGAGCATCGCAAATTCGCTCGAACGCAGCGTGATGCGCTCGCCGTCGCGGCGCAGTTCGCGCGCGGGAAAATTCACTTCGAAACGCCCGAAGTGATACGGCGCGCGCTGCTCCGGCGCGCTCGGCGCAATCGAGCCGCGCCGGCGCAGCACCGTGCGAATGCGCGCGACGAGTTCGCTCGGCTCGAACGGCTTGCCGAGATAGTCGTCGGCGCCGAGTTCGAGCCCGATCACACGGTCGATCGTATCGGCGCGCGCGGTCAGCAGGATCACGGGGATATCGTCGCCGGCGACGCGCAACGCGCGCAGCGCGCTGATGCCGTCGAGCTCCGGCATCATGATGTCGAGCACGATCAGCGCGGGACGCTCGTCCTGCAATTTGCGCTGCAGCGCCATGCCGTGTTCGAGCGTGGCGACCTTGAAGCCGCGCCCCTGCAAATATTCGCTGACGAGCTCACGTACGACGGGGTCGTCGTCGACGACAAGAATGGTTTGGTTCATTCAGGGCATCTTAGTGATGCGCGCGCGCGGAGCAAAGCGCGCGATACTTTCGAATCCTTTCCCGCGTAAGACAAAGCAAGCAGCCGGCGCTCAGTTTGCCTGCGACGTTTGAATGGTCTGCGGCGGCGAGCGCGCGAAGTCGGTCTGATCGACCACCATCCGGTCGATCAGACCGCTGAGCTTGGTCGATGCGGAAGAGAAGCGGTCGGTGTTGAGGCCGCCGGTCTGATAACGCGCCGTGACGAGGATGCGGCCGTTCTGGATCAGCGTCAGATCGATGATCGACAGATACTGGATCGATTCGTCGCTGAACGAGCGGCGGCCATAGTCGATCGCGGCGTTGTAGACGAGCCGCGCCTCGCAGCCGGCGGGCGAGGTGCCCGGATTGTAGACGTCCGAACGAATGCCGCGCCGGTCGAGCGCGAGTTGCAGCGCCGGCACGAAATCGCCGACCGACACCGTCTGGTTCACTTCGATGCAGACGTGATGCAGGTCGGCCGGCCTGCCGTTGACGAAGGTCGGTGACGAGTAGTTCGCCGCGATCGCGTAGCCCGCCTGAATCACCGAGCCGGTGGCGTCGGCCGCCTGGATCAGCGTCCATGCGCAGCCGTTCAGCCCGAACGCGAGCGGAGCGGCGACGGCCAGCCACGCGCACGGTCGCCGCAGCCGGACCCACGCGGCCCGTGAGGGGCGCGTGAAGCGGGCGTCGACGCGCATGCTCGGCGTGAGGGTCATGAGAGCGGATGCCTGGTGGCGGTGAGGAATGCGGCCGATCGCGGCGGATCGCTACGGAGAATGGCGCTTGCGCGCACGCTCAGCGCGTGACGCGCAGGCGCAATTCGTTTTGCCCTTGCACGCTGGCCGTGACGCTGACGCGCCGCTCGGCGGTGGTCACGATGAAATGCTGACGCGTCGGCGTGTTGACGTCGTGCACGACGTTCGGGAAGCACGCGGCGATGTCGGCGCCGAATTCTTCGAGCGGATCGTTGATCACGCCGTCGGCTTCCCAGTGCGCGCGCCAGTGGCAGTCGTACGAGTGCGAGTTGGCGCGGCAGTCGTCGGCGGTCGATACGCCCGGCAGTTGTGCAGCGGGCTGGCTGCGCAGCTGCTTGAAATCGTCGGCGTCGACGATGTGTTTCAGCGCGGGGCAAACGTCTGCGGGCTCGTTCGGTTGAGTGGCTTGCGCTGCATGCGCGGTGCTCGCGACCAGCAACGCTGCGCCGAGAGCGAGCGCGAGGCGCTGGGTCAATGGATGGGGGCGGCGATCGAATGACATGGGCAAAGAGTCCGGTAACAGTGAATGACGTTGGGGCGAGGACGGGATCGGCCCGCATGACTATCGTCGCTGCCGGGAGGCATTTTCAAAGCGCGGAACAGCTTGCCCGCTTCGCAAATGCTTTCGAGCCCTTCTCGCGTGTTTCCGGATGTTGCGGGATGTTGTGTTGCGGCGAGGGGAAGGCGTGACGGGGTCGCGCGTGCGGCGGGAGTGGTGTGCCGTTGCGTAGTGCGTTGCCAGGATTGCCGCTCAGCCGAGCGTAAGACCGCCGTCGATATGAATCACCTGCCCGGTGATATGGCGCGCTTCGTCGGAGAGCAGGAACGCGATCAGCGCGGCGACATCCGCAGGCTCGCCGACGTGGCCGAGCGGCGTCGCTTCGGCGGCGCGCGTCCACGCCGACGCATTCTCCGCGCTCGGGCCGCGATCCTTGCGGGTGTAGCCGGGTGCCACGCAGTTGACGGTCACGCCGTGTGGCGCCAGTTCCGCGGCGGCGGTCTTGGCCAGCGATTCGAGCGCCGCTTTCGCCGCCGCCGTCGCGGCAAACGGCGCGTCCGCGCGATAGCGGTGCGCAACGAACGAACTCAGCGCGATCACGCGAGCGCGCTTCGACGTTTCCAATGCAGGGGTTGCGCGTCTGACGAGCGCCGCGAACGCGGCCGGCATCGCAGCGAAGGCGGCGCTGAACGTGTCGGGGTCGAGTGCGTTGAGGGTCTGGCGTTGCGCGTGCCCCGCGTTGGCGACCAGTTGATCGAGTGCGCCAAAGTGTGCCAGCGTCTGGTGAACCAGATGTTCCGCGGCACCGGGTTCGGCGAGGTCGCCGAACACCGTCGCGCAGCTTGCGCCGCGTGCGCGGCACTCGGCGGCGACTCCGGCAAGCCGCTGGCGGGCGGCGTCATCGGCGCCACGGGCGTGCAGCATCAGTGCCGAGTGCGGCGCGGCGATGCGCCGGGCAAGCGCCGCGCCAATGCCGGAGCCCGCCCCGGTGATCAGCACGACGCGCTCATCAGGGCGGGCTGCGCTCACGTCACGGATGTCGCTCATGATGGTCAGGCCGCGACCGCTTCGCCCGCACGTTCGACGTCGAGCGTTTCGTCGTGGAACGCCGCCAGCGATTCGCGATGCGCAACGCTGACGATCGCCGCCTTCGGCAGCCGCTCCGTGAACAGGCGATACAGACGTGCTTCGTTTTCCGCGTCGAGCGCGCTGGTCGCTTCATCGAGGAACAGGTAGTCGGGCTTGTGCAGGAGCACGCGCGCGGCGGCGAGGCGTTGCTGTTCGCCCGGCGACAGGATGCGGGTCCAGTGTCCGGACTCCTGCAGGCGGTCGGCGTACTCCGACAGATGGCAGATGACGAGCGCTTCGCGGCACTCTTCGTCGGTGTAGGTGGCGGCCGAGGACGGGTAGGTGAGCGCCGCTTTGAGCGTGCCGATCGGCATGTAGCTGACCTGCGGAATGAACATCATGCGCGCGTTGACCGGTGCGTCGATCGAGCCGTCGCCGAACGGCCACAGGCCGGCGAGCGCGCGCATCAGCGTGCTCTTGCCCGAGCCGGACGGACCGCGCACCAGCCAGCGCGAGCCCGGTTGAATCGCGATATCGCGGATGCGCGACAGCGGGTTGCCGTTCGGCAGAGCGAGCTTGAGGCCTTCGGTGGAAAGCTGATCGGCGTCGACGAAATGCAGGTTGATGCCGCCATGCTCGGTAGCCGGCGAGACCGATTCCTTCAGGCGCGGCGCATGCACGACGCGTTTGAATTCGCGCAACCGGTTCACGGTGGCGCGCCATTCGACGAGGCTCGCATAACTATTGATGAACCACGAGAACGAATCGCTGACAGTGCCGAACGCGCTCGAAATCTGCATCAGCACACCGAAGGTGAAGGCGCCCGCGAAGTAGCGCGGCGCGGCGACCACCAGCGGAAAGATGATCGCGATCTGGCCGTAGAAGCTCAGCACGAAGGTGAGCCGCTTGGTGTACTTCATCACCTGCCACCAGTTGTCGCGGATGCGGCCGAACAGCGAGTGCGCGTTCGACTTCTCGGTGTCCATGCCGTTGTAGAACGCGATCTGTTCGGCGTTCTCACGCAGCCGGATCAGGCCGAAACGGAAATCCGCTTCGACTTTCTGCGCCTGGTAGTTGATCGACACGAGCGGATGGCCGACCTTCTGGATGATCAGCGAGCCGACCACCGCATACAGTGCCGCGGCCCACACCATGTAGCCGGGAATCTGCAACGGCATGCCGCCGAGCGAGATGGTCAACGCACCGGCCAGCGACCACAGGATCGTAATGAACGACACCAGCGTGACGACCGTGGACAGCAGATCGAGCGTCAGCGACAGCGTGGTGGTGGCGAACGATTGCAGGTCGTCGCTGATCCGCTGGTCGGGGTTGTCGGCGAGCCGGTCGCGTTCGATCCGGTAGAAGGCGCTGTCGTGCAGCCACTCGTTCAGATAGCGCGTGGTCAACCACTGGCGCCAGCGGAAGCCGAGCATCTGACGCAGGTATCGCCCGTACACCGCGAGGATGATGAAGCCGAACGCGAGTCCCGAGAACACCATCAGCAGGTGCGGGAAATCGTGCACGTTCTTGGATTGCAGCGCGTTGTAGAAGTCGGCGCTCCAGCGGTTCAGGCGCACGTTGATCCACACGACGAGCAGGTTCATCACGATGATCGCAACGAGCAAGCCCCACGCCGTCTTGCGTTCTTCGGAAACCCAGTAGGGTTTGATCAGGCTCCAGGCGGAGACTTTTTCGTCGGGCGGTAGCGCGGGGCTGGCAGAAATATTGGGTGTCATGAGCGTCCTGATGAAGTGCAGGCCCGAAGTGCTGATCCGAAGCGCCGACCCGACTCCGGCCGGCCCATGTCGGGCTATTGCGCCGCGAAGCGGCCCAATGTTGGGCCGCTCTGCGACGGCGGTGCGATACCTGCCCGGGCGACGTGTTTCGGCGAACGCGCGTCCAGGCGAGCGCCCGATTCTGGCGTGAGGCCCTTAAGCGAAAATTAATTTTCGCTTAAGGGCCTCGCCTTGGCGCCGCCCGTCGCGCATGCGGCGAGGCGCGCTTGCGGCATCCGGTCCCGGCATTGTGCCAGAGCGCCGGGTCCCGCCCACATCGATGCAATGAAACAAGGTGCCGGATCAAACGCCGGCTGCGCGCGCGAGCCGCTGGTTTGCGGGTGCCGCGCCTTTTATGGTCTAATGACCTGTGACGAAACAGGGGTGCTTCGCCCACAGGCGGCTTGATTTTCAGGCTGCGGCGGCGAGGCTGAGAGAGACCCTTTGCACCCGATCCGGGTAATACCGGCGCGGGAAGTTTCCGGAAGCAGCCAGTCTTCCATTCCCCGCCGGACGGCGTCCGTACGTAAGTGCGCGCGTATTGTCCGGCCGGCTTCACCCGCCGGTTTCGTCCTGGGTACGTGCGTTTTTTTGCCGTACGGAAAGGACTCGATGACCGCCTATTCTTCAGATATGTGTTTTGCTCTTCGCTACGTCGCCGTCGGTGCGTCGTGCTTCAGCCTTGCTTGCCGCCGTAGAGCGGCGCCCACGCGGGAGTCCGCGCGATGAACCGGTCCGCCCAACCTGATTTCGCCGTCCTCGGCGGCGGTCTTTGCGGCCGGCTGGTCGCGTGGCGTCTGGCGGGCCAGGGACATCGCGTGGCGCTGTATGAGCGCGGCGACGCCGCCGGTTCGCAGGCCGCCGCGTGGGTCGCCGCGGCGATGCTCGCGCCGCTCGCCGAAGCCGCCAGCGCCGAGCTGCTGATCACGCGTCTCGGCGCGAGTTCGCTCGATACCTGGCCGCAGTTGCTGGCCGAATTGCCCGAGCCGGTGTTCTTCCAGCGCAATGGCACGCTGGTCGTCTGGCATCATGCCGACCGCACCGAAGCGCCGCTGTTCGAGCGCCGGGTTCGCTCGAACGCGCCGGCCGACCTGCTCGACGGCGGTTTCGTGACGCTGGCGGGCGCCCAGGTCGGCGCGGCCGAGCCCGCGCTGGCGGGCCGCTTCAATCAGGGCTGGCTGCTGCCGCGTGAAGGCCAACTGGACAACCGCCAGGTGCTGGCCGCGTTGGCCGCGGGGCTTGCCCAGCGCGGCGTCGACGCTCACTGGAACACGCCCGTCGACGAGCAGTCGCTGCCGTCCGCGCGCATCACGATCGACTGCCGGGGCCTCGGTGCGAAGCCCGTGCTGCCCACGCTGCGGGGCATTCGCGGCGAAGTCGCGCGGGTGCATGCGCCAGGTATCAACCTGACGCGCCCGGTGCGGCTGCTGCATCCGCGCTATCCGCTCTATATCGCGCCGAAGCAGAACGACCTGTACGTGATCGGCGCTACTGAAGTCGAAGGCGAGGACATGTCGCCGGTCAGCGTGCGCTCCGCGCTCGAACTGCTGAGCGCGGCGTTTTCCGTACATCCGGGCTTCGGCGAGGCACGCATCCTGGAACTGAATTCGCAGTGCCGCCCGACCTTGCCGGACCACCGTCCGGCGCTCCTGTGGGACGGCGCGCGGACACTGCGCGTGAACGGGCTGTACCGGCACGGCTACATGATCGTGCCCGAAGTCGCCGACGAAGCCGTGCGCTTCGCGTCGGCGCTGCTCGACGGCCGTATCGGCGATGCCGACGCGTTCGCCGACTGGCGCCGCGACGCGCGCTGGAGCGAGCTTTTCCAACAGGATTGCGCGCGGGAGCCGGCATGAGCGTTGCGCGCTCCCATGCCGCTCGCCCGCCGCTTTCGCCATCGATTGAACCGCATTCGAACACCATGGACATTCATATCAATCAGAAGCCGTTGTCGCTGCCCGAAGGCGCGACCGTCGCCGATGCGCTCGCCGCGTACGGCGCGCGCCCGCCGTTCGCGGTCGCGCTGAACGGCGATTTCGTCGCGCGCACCCAGCATGCGGCGCGCGCGCTGCAGCCGGGCGACCGGCTCGACGTCGTGCAACCCGTGGCCGGCGGCTAAGCGTTGCCCGCCGCCCGCCACGCCTTGCCGGAGACCCGATGATGCAAATGACTTCCCCCCAAACCGCCGACGCGCTCACGCTGTACGGCCAATCCTTCGCGAGCCGCGTGCTGCTCGGCACCTCGCGCTATCCGTCGCTGCAGTCGCTGTCCGATTCGATCGACGCGGCGCGCCCCGGCATGGTCACCGTCGCGCTGCGCCGGCAGATGAACGAAGGCGGCGCCGAAGCCGGCTTCTTCGATCTGCTCAAGCGCCACGGCGTGCCGCTGCTGCCGAACACGGCCGGCTGCCTGACAGTCGGCGAGGCGGTGACTACCGCGCACATGGCGCGAGAAATCTTCGAAACGGACTGGATCAAGCTCGAACTGATCGGCGACGACTACACGTTGCAGCCTGACCCCGTCGGGCTGATCGAAGCGGCCGCGCAGTTGATCAAGGACGGCTTCAAGGTGCTGCCGTATTGCACCGAAGACCTCGTGATCGGCCGCCGTCTGCTCGACGCCGGTTGTGAAGCGCTGATGCCATGGGGCGCGCCGATCGGCACCGGCAAGGGTGTGATCAACCCTTACGGGCTGCGGGTGCTGCGCGAGCGGCTGCCGGACGTGCCGCTGATCGTCGACGCCGGGCTCGGCGTGCCGTCGCATGCGGCGCAGGTGATGGAGTGGGGTTTCGACGGCGTGCTGCTGAACACCGCAGTGTCGCAGGCGACGCACCCCGATGCGATGGCGCGCGCGTTCGCGCTGGGCGTCGAAGCGGGCCGCCAGGCTTTTCTGGCGGGGCCGATGGCCGAGCGCGAAAGCGCGCACGCGAGCACGCCGGTGGTCGGCATGCCGTTCTGGCACCAAGACGGGAGCGCCGCATGACGCAAACACTGGCATTGAAGCATCGCGACCTGTTCTGGCCGCCCGCCGACGAACTCACCGAAGCCACCGAGCGCATCCGCGCGCGCCTCGGCGACTGGCCGCCGACGCATGCGCCGTGGCGCATCTGCCTGACCGCGCCGGACGAGCCCAACGGCGGCGACCTGATCGTGATCGCCGACGCCCAGCAGCACGGCGAGCAGATGGCGCGCTGGCTGGTGCAGGGCGCCGGCGTGGTTGAAGCGGCGCAGGACACGGCCACGCTGCATCTGGGCGGCGAGAAGTACCGCCTCGAAGGTCATCTGGCGGACGACTGGATTGCCGCGCTGGCCGCGTTTCTCGACTGTGGTTTCGACCCGCACGATGCGCTGGTGCTGGCGCTCGCGTGGCGCGACGGCGACGAAACTCGCGCCGACGACGCCTTTCCGGCCGACATCGCGCGATTCCCGCGCCTTGCCGGTTTGCCGGCCGCGCCCGCGCAAGCGTTCGCGCGCTGCCCGGACCGGCTTGGCCTGTATCCGGTGCTGCCGAGCGCGGAATGGGTCGAGCGGGTGGTGGGCTTCGGCGTGAAGACGGTGCAGTTGCGCCGCAAATCGGCCGAACCCGCCGATGAGCTGAAGCGCGAAATCGCCCGCTGCGTGGCCGCCGGACGCGCGCACGACGCTCAGGTATTCATCAACGACCACTGGCAGGCCGCGCTCGAAGCGGGCGCGTATGGCGTCCACCTCGGTCAGGAAGACGTGCATACCGCCGACCTCTCCGCGCTGGCCGCCGCCGGCATCCGGCTGGGTCTGTCGACGCACGGTTTCTACGAGATTCTGAAAGCGCTGCATTTTCGGCCGAGCTACATTGCATTGGGCGCGGTGTTTCCGACCACGACCAAGGTCATGCCCACCGCGCCGCAGGGTCTCAAGCGCCTTGCGCGCTACGTGCGTCTGCTCGACGGTGTCGTGCCGCTGGTGGCGATTGGCGGCATCGAACTGCAGGTGCTGCCCGACGTGCTGGCGACGGGTGTCGGCTGTGCTGCGGTGGTGCGCGCGGTCACGGAAGCAGCCGATCCGGCGGCCGCCGTTTCTGCGCTGCAGCAAGCGTTTACGCAATAATCGTCAGGCTTATTTTAGAGACAGGGCACCTCACGGCAGCTTTTGCATGATGGCCCTATAATTCGGCCTTCCGTGTAAAAGGACTGTCAGTTTCGTGTCTTCCTCCCCCGAGACCTTACTCGAGCTGCGCGACGTCGACTTCGGTTACGGCGACCGGCTCGTCCTGTCGAGCCTGAATCTGCGCTTCAAACGCGGGCAGGTCGTCGCGGTCATGGGCGGCTCGGGTTGCGGCAAGACCACGGTGCTGCGTCTGATCGGCGGTCTGGTGCGCGCGCAGCGCGGCCAGATCCTCTTTCACGGCCAGGACGTCGGCCAGCAGACGCGCGACGGCCTTTACGCGCTGCGCCGCAAAATGGGCATGCTGTTCCAGTTCGGCGCGCTGTTCACCGACATGTCGGTGTTCGAAAACGTGGCCTTCGCGCTGCGTGAGCACACCGATCTCCCCGAAGAATTGCTGCGCGACCTCGTGCTGATGAAGCTCAACGCGGTCGGCTTGCGCGGCGCGCGCGACTTGATGCCGTCGGAGATTTCCGGCGGTATGGCGCGGCGCGTGGCGCTCGCGCGCGCCATCGCGCTCGACCCCGAACTGATGATGTACGACGAGCCGTTCGCCGGTCTCGATCCGATCTCGCTCGGCATTACCGCGAACCTGATCCGCGCGCTGAACCAGGCGCTGGGCGCCACCTCGATCCTGGTCACGCACGACGTGCCTGAATCGTTCGCGATCGCCGATTACGTCTACTTTCTCGCCAACGGCGGGGTCCACGCCGAAGGCACGCCGGCCGAACTTCGCGCGTCGGCCGATCCGACAGTGCGGCAGTTCATCGACGGCGCCCCGGACGGCCCGTTCAAATTCCACTATCCGAGCAAGGCGTCGCTGGCGGCGGACTTCGGCATCGGCGGAGGCCAGTCATGATCAGTGCGATCGGTCGCTCGGTGATCGGCGGGCTCGGCACGGCCGGCTACGCCACGCGTTTTTTCTTCCGGCTGCTGCTCGAGTTCTTCCCGTTGCTGCGTCGTCCGCGCCTTGTCACGAAGCAGATCCACTTCGTGGGTAATTATTCGCTGGTGATCATTGCCGTGTCGGGGCTGTTCGTCGGCTTCGTGCTTGGGTTGCAGGGCTATTACACGCTCAATCGGTACGGTTCCGAGCAGGCGCTGGGCCTGCTGGTCGCGCTGTCGCTCGTGCGCGAACTCGGACCGGTGGTGACCGCGCTGCTGTTTGCCGGCCGCGCCGGCACGTCGCTCACGGCCGAGATCGGCCTGATGAAGGCGGGCGAGCAACTCACCGCGATGGAAATGATGGCGGTCGACCCGGTCAAGGTCGTGGTCGCGCCGCGCCTGTGGGCCGGCATTGTCGCGATGCCGGTCCTCGCCGCGATTTTCAGCGCGGTCGGCGTGTTGGGTGGTTATGTGGTGGGCGTACTGCTGATCGGCGTCGACGCGGGCGCGTTCTGGTCGCAGATGCAAGGGGGCGTGGACGTCTGGCGCGATGTCGGCGCCGGGGTCGTCAAGAGCGTGGTGTTCGGCCTCGCGGTGACCTTCGTCGCGCTGTTTCAGGGCTACGAAGCCAAGCCCACGCCGGAAGGCGTGTCGCGCGCGACGACCAAAACGGTCGTGTATGCGTCGCTGGCGGTGCTCGGGCTCGATTTTCTGCTGACCGCACTGATGTTCAGCTAAGACTGCGCGGCACGTTGGCCGCCGGCGACGCGTCACTGGACGCGCGCGGCGGGCAGCGTTGGCGGCGTGGCAGATTCACTTTGGGATGACGATGAAAAAGACTGCTCTCGACTTCTGGGTCGGCCTGTTCGTGGTGTTGGGTTTCGTGGCGTTGCTGTTTCTCGCGCTGAAGGCCGGCAACATGAGCTCGTTGTCTTTCCAGGCAACGTACCCGGTCAAGCTGAAGTTCGACAATATCGGCGGGCTGAAGGCGCGCGCGCCGGTGAAAAGCGCGGGCGTGACGGTGGGCCGGGTTGCGTCGATCGGCTTCGACAGCAATGCGTATCAGGCAGTCGTGGTGATCGATCTCGACAAGCAGTACCAGTTTCCGAAAGACACCTCCGCGAAGATCCTGACTTCGGGTCTGCTCGGCGAGCAGTACATCGGACTCGAACCCGGCGGCGACACCGAAATGCTGAAGGCCGGCGACACGATTTCGATGACGCAATCGGCGATCGTGCTGGAAAATCTGATCGGCCAGTTCCTGTATAGCAAGGCCGCGGATTCGGGGGCGTCGAAGCCCGCGACGGCCGCGCCCGCCCCGGCGGCTGCGGCGCCGGGTTCGTCTGCCGCCGGCGCGGCCGGTCAATAAGGAGAACACGAATGCAGACCACACGCATCGGAGGCGTGCGCGCCTTCCAGTTGGGCACGATCGTGGTGGCGGCCGCGGTGCTGGCCGGCTGCGCCACGGTGGAAACGCCCACCAAGGGCGATCCGTTCGAAGGCCTGAACCGCACCATCTTCACCGTCAACGACAAGATCGACCAGTACGCGCTGAAGCCGGTCGCCAAGGGCTACGTGTGGGCGACTCCGCAGCCGGTGCGCGACAGTGTGACGAACTTCTTCTCGAACATCGGCGACGTCTACATCGCGGCGAACAACCTGCTGCAGTTGAAGATTACCGACGGCGTGCAGGACATCATGCGGATCGTGATCAACACGGTGTTCGGTGTCGGCGGCCTGTTCGACGTGGCGACGCTCGCCAAGCTGCCCAAGCACGAGAACGACCTCGGTCTGACGCTCGGTCACTACGGCGTGCCGCCGGGGCCGTACCTGGTGCTGCCGCTGTTCGGCCCGAGCACGGTGCGTGACGCGGTCGGCTCGGTCGGCAACTACTATGTGAACCCGCTGAGCTACATCGACCCGCCGGGTCTGAGCTGGGCGCTGTACGGCCTGAACATCGTCAACGTGCGCGCGAATCTGCTGAGTGCGAGCGACGTGCTGGAAGGCGCCGCGCTCGACAAATACTCCTTCGTGCGTAACGCGTATCTGCAACGCCGCCAGTATCTGCTGTCGGACGGCCGCCGGCGCACGCAGGAGCTGCCGAACTACGACGACGAAGCGCCGCTGCCGAAGTACGACGAGGACGTCGACGGCGCGGCAGGCGCGGCCGCCGCGCCTGCCGGTGCGGTCACCGGAACGGCCGGCGCCGCGGCGGGCACGCAAGCTGCTGCTGCGAAGGCTGCGCCAGCATCCGGCCCGGTCGTCGCGACGCCGCCGCGAGCTGCGTCGGGAGCCGCGGCGGGCGAGTCGGAAACGCCACCGCTCGACCTGAACGGCGGTCCCGAAACGACGCAAATTCCGGCCGGCCAACTGGTTCCGCCGTCGCGTTTCAACTTTCCGTCATTCAAATTGCGCTGAACGTGCGGCGGTAACAGATCGATACGACTCTCGCAGTTTGCGCATGGATTGCCGTCGAACTCGCGTGCTAAGGTCGCCTCAAACGCTTGCACTACTTTTAAGGCTAGGCTCGATATGAAAAAACTTTTCCTGATTCCGTTGTTCGCCGTGTTGTTTTCCTTCGTGAGTGCCGGGGCATCGGCGCAAACCGTGGACACGAATTCGCCCGACGTCCTGATCAAGACCGTCACCCAGCAGGTGGTCGACGCGGTGCGCGGCGACAAGTCGATCCAGCAGGGCGACATTTCGCACATCACCCGTCTCGTCAACGAAAAGATCCTGCCGTACATGGATTTTCGCCGCACCACGCAACTGGCGATGGGCCGTAACTGGCGCACCGCCTCGCCCGAGCAGCAGAACCAGGTCGTCGAGCAGTTCAAGATGCTGCTGATCCGCACGTACTCGGGCGCGCTCGCGCAGGTGCGCGACCAGCAGATCCAGTACAAGCCGTTCCGCATGAATCCGGACGACACCGACACGGTGGTGCGCTCGGTGGTGATGAACAACGGCTCGCCGATCGAACTCGACTACCGTCTGTACAAGACGCCGCAAGGCTGGCGCGTGTATGACATCAACGTGCTCGGCGCATGGCTGATCCAGGCGTATCAGCAGCAATTCAATGAGCAGATCCAGCAGAAGGGCGTCGACGGGCTGATCCAGTTCCTCACGCAGCGCAACCAGCAACTCGCCGCGGGCAAGCAGTCGTGAGCGAAGGGCTGAGCGCCGTCGCGAACCGCTTCGAGAGCGGCGCATCGTTGACCCACGAGAGCGCGAAGGCCGCGCTCTCGGCGGGTTTGCAACGCATCTCGGCCGGCGCGACCGGTGTGGATTGCACGCCGCTCGCGCAATTCGATTCATCCGCACTGGCTGTGTTTCTCGCGTGGGAGCGTGCCGCCCAGGCACGCGGCGTCAAGTTCGAGATCGTCAATCTGCCGGCTGGTCTCGCCAGTCTCGCCCAGGCCTACGGCGTCGATACGTTGGTGTGTCGAGCTGCCTAGGCGCTTTAGCGCTTACGCACGGCCCCACGCAGCGCGAGGCCCCGGGCTTCCCGCTTTAGCGCTTACACCGCTTCCTCCCATCATCGCTGCATCAACGCGACATTGACGCTCCGTCCGCGTCACTCCCAATCCTCCCAGTCGAGTCGGGCTTGCTGATTTTTGCCCTATAATCAAACGTTTTTTGGTGCTCGTCACCGGCCCCAATTCCGTTCTCCCAGCATTTTGTTGACCCTGCTCTGGGCTGCCTCCAGGCTCCCACAGGGTTCATTTAGGCGCTGCGACCCACGCGGCCCACAGTCATGTCAGCCATAGAAATTCGTAACGTCAAGAAGCGCTACAAGGACTTGCAGGCGCTCAAGGGCGTCAGCCTCACAGTCGAAGAAGGCGAGTTCTTCGGACTGCTCGGTCCGAACGGCGCGGGCAAGACGACGCTCATCAGCATCCTCGCCGGCCTCGCCCGCGCCGATGAAGGCAGCATCGCGGTACGCGGCCACGACGTCGTGGCCGACTTCCGCCACGCGCGCCGCGCGCTCGGCGTGGTCCCGCAGGAGCTCGTGTTCGATCCGTTTTTCACCGTCCGCGAAACCTTGCGCATCCAGTCCGGCTACTACGGGCTACGCAACAACGACGCGTGGATCGACGAGATCATGGCCAATCTCGACCTCACCGATAAAGCCGACGCCAACATGCGCGCGCTGTCGGGCGGCATGAAGCGTCGCGTGCTGGTCGCGCAGGCGCTGGTGCACCGCCCGCCGGTGATCGTGCTCGACGAACCGACCGCGGGCGTCGACGTCGAGCTGCGTCAGACGTTGTGGAAATTCATCTCGCGCCTGAACCGCGAAGGCCACACCATCGTGCTGACCACGCACTATCTGGAAGAAGCCGAGTCGCTGTGCGACCGCATCGCGATGTTGCGGCGTGGTGAAGTGGTCGCGCTGGAGCGCACCAGCACGCTGCTGCAGCGCTTTGCCGGCATGCAGTTGTTCGTGCGTTTCGCGCAGGGCGTGCTGCCTGCCGAGCTGCGTCCGCTCGAAGCGGAAAGTGGCGCGGGCAACGGCAATGGCCGTCAGCATCTGCTGCGCCTCACGAGCTACGACGAGGTCGAACGGATTCTCGCGCAGTGCCGCGCAGCGGGCTGTACATTCGAAGAAATCGAGGTCCGCAAGGCCGACCTCGAAGATGTGTTCGTTCAGGTGATGAACGGTCCGGAAGTGATCGAGGGGCTTGCATGAGCGGCTACAGTGGATTCAGTACGCTGTTTTACAAGGAGTTGCTGCGTTTCTGGAAGGTGGCGTTCCAGACCGTGCTCGCACCGGTCATCACTGCGCTGCTCTATCTGACCATCTTCGGCCACGCATTGCGCGACCACGTGCAGGTCTATCCGGGCGTCGAATACACGAGCTTCCTGATTCCGGGTCTCGTGATGATGAGCGTGCTGCAGAACGCGTTCGCGAACAGTTCGTCGTCGCTGATCCAGTCGAAGATCACGGGCAACCTCGTGTTCGTGCTGCTGCCGCCGCTGTCGCATTACGAGATGTTCGCCGCCTATGTGCTCGCTGCCGTGGCGCGCGGGCTCGCGGTTGGCTTCGGCGTGTTCATCGTGACAATCTGGTTCGTGCCGCTCAGCTTCACCGCGCCGCTCTACATCATTCTGTTCGCGATTTTCGGCGCGGCGATTCTCGGCACGCTCGGTCTGATCGCCGGTATCTGGGCGGAGAAGTTCGACCAGCTCGCCGCGTTCCAGAATTTTCTGATCATGCCGCTTACGTTCCTCTCGGGCGTGTTCTACTCGACGCATACGCTGCCGCCGGGCTGGCGCGAAGTGTCGCGTCTCAATCCTTTTTTCTACATGATCGACGGCTTTCGCTATGGGTTCTTCGGGATGTCGGATATCAATCCGCTCGTGAGCCTTGCGATTGTCGCCGGTTTCTTCGTGGTGCTGGCTGTGGTAGCGATGCGCATGCTCGCTTCCGGCTACAAACTGCGCCACTGATCAGGAGCTTCTCTCATGTTGCCGACTCCCGAACAGGTCAAGCAATACATTGCGGCTGGGCTCGCTTGCCAGCATCTCGAAGTCGAAGGCGACGGCCAGCACTTCTTCGCGACCATCGTGTCGCCGAGCTTCGAAGGCAAGCGCCCGATCCAGCGTCATCAACTGGTGTATGCGGCGCTCGGCGACCGCATGCGCGAAGAAATCCACGCGCTCAGCATGAAGACGCTGACGCCCGCCGAATGGCAGAACGCGTAATCTGGAAATTTAGTGCGAATTACTCAAGAAGGACGCGACGCCGGTAGCGGCGCGTCGAACACGCTCAATGCAGCCCCGGCCGAAGTCCGGGTCAATCAGGAACTGACAGGCATGGATAAACTCGTCATTGAAGGTGGCTACCCGCTGTCGGGTGAAGTCGTCGTCTCGGGTGCGAAGAATGCGGCGTTGCCGATCCTGTGCGCGGGTTTGCTCAGCGCGGAACCGGTGCATCTGGACAATGTGCCCGACCTGCAGGACGTACGCACGATGCTCAAGCTGCTCGGCCAGATGGGCGTGCGCATCGAGAGCGGCGAAGGCCGCGTGACGCTGGACGCATCGAAGGTCGACAACGTCGTCGCGCCGTACGAGATGGTGAAGACCATGCGCGCGTCGATTCTCGTGCTCGGCCCGCTGGTCGCGCGCTTCGGCCACGCGCGGGTGTCGCTGCCGGGCGGCTGCGCGATCGGCGCGCGTCCGGTCGATCAACACATCAAGGGCCTGCAGGCGATGGGCGCCGAGATCACGATCGAGCACGGCTTCATCGAAGCCCGCGCGAAGCGTCTGAAGGGCGCGCGCATCGTCACCGACATGATCACCGTGACCGGCACCGAAAACCTGCTGATGGCGGCGGTGCTGGCCGAAGGCGAAACGGTCATCGAGAACGCGGCGCGTGAGCCGGAAGTCGGCGACCTCGCACATCTGCTGGTGTCGATGGGCGCGCAGATCGAAGGCATCGGCACGGACCGTCTCGTGATCCAGGGCGTCGACAAGCTGCATGGCGCGAAGCACACGGTGATTCCGGATCGCATCGAAGCCGGCACGTTCCTGTGCGCGGTGGCGGCAGCCGGCGGCGACGTCACGCTGCGTAAAGTGCGTCCGCTGATTCTCGAAGCCGTGACCGAAAAGCTGCGCGAAGCGGGCGTCACGATCGAAGAAGGCGACGACTGGATGCGCGTGCGCATGGACAAGCGTCCGAGCGCCGTCACGTTCCGCACCTCCGAATACCCCGCGTTCCCGACCGACATGCAGGCGCAGTTCATGGCGCTGAACACGATCGCGGAAGGCACCTCGCAGGTCGTCGAAACGATCTTCGAGAACCGCTTCATGCACGTGCAGGAATTGAACCGCCTTGGCGCGAGCATCACGATCGACGGCAACACCGCGCTCGTGAATGGCGTCGACAAGCTGTCGGGCGCGATGGTGATGGCCACCGACCTGCGCGCGTCCGCGAGTCTCGTGATTGCCGCGCTGCGTGCCGAAGGTGAGACGCTGATCGACCGTATCTATCACCTGGATCGCGGCTACGACCGGATGGAGACCAAGCTCAACGCGATCGGCGCGAAGGTGCGCCGCGTGTCCGGGAGCCAGGCATGAGTTCGATGCCGCAAACGTCGTCGTCGCCGGCGGTGAGCGCGCCGCTCACGCTGGCGTTGTCGAAAGGGCGTATCTTCGAAGAAACGCTGCCGTTGCTCGCGGCAGCCGGCATCGAAGTGGCCGAGGATCCGGAAACCTCGCGCAAGCTGATTCTGCCAACCACCGACGCGAACCTGCGCGTGATCATCGTGCGCGCCACCGACGTGCCGACCTATGTCGAATACGGCGCGGCCGATTTCGGCGTGGCGGGCAAGGACGTGCTGCTCGAGCATGGCGGCAGCGGCCTGTATCAGCCGGTGGACCTGGATATCGCGCGTTGCCGGATGTCGGTCGCAGTCGCCGCGGGTTTCGATTATGCGAAGGCGGTGCGCCAGGGCGCGCGCCTGCGCGTGGCGACCAAGTACGTTGAGACCGCACGTGAGCATTTTGCCGCCAAGGGGGTACACGTCGATCTGATCAAGCTGTACGGTTCGATGGAACTGGCGCCGCTCGTCGGCCTCGCCGATGCGATCGTCGACCTGGTGAGTTCGGGCAATACCTTGCGCGCCAACAATCTTGTCGAGGTGGAGGAGATCATGCAGATCTCGTCGCGCCTCGTCGTGAACCAGGCGGCGCTGAAACTGAAGCGCGCCGCGCTGCGGCCGATTCTCGACGCGTTCGAACGTGCGTCGAAAGCCGGCTGATCGGCGGCCCGACAATGTTGTGACCACGCTGTAAAGCGCGCCTTACCGAAAACGGATACCCGTATGTCTATCAAGATTCGCAAACTCGATTCCACCGCTTCCGACTTCCACAAGTCGTTGCATGCGGTGCTCGCGTTCGAGGCGAGCGAAGACGAAGCAATCGAGCGCTCGGTCGCGCAGATTCTGAACGACGTGAAGGCGCGCGGCGACGCGGCGGTGCTCGAGTACACGAACCGCTTCGACCGGCTCGACGCGAAGAGCGTCGCCGCGCTGGAGCTGCCGATGGCCGAGCTGGAAGCGGCGCTCGAAGGTCTGGAGCCGAAGCGGCGCGCCTCGCTCGAAGCGGCGGCGGCGCGCGTGCGCGGCTACCACGAGAAGCAGAAGATCGAGTGCGGCAGCCATAGCTGGCAGTACACCGAGGCCGACGGTACGGTGCTTGGCCAGAAGGTCACGCCGCTCGATCGCGCGGGCATCTACGTGCCGGGCGGCAAGGCCGCCTATCCGTCGTCGGTGCTGATGAACGCGATTCCGGCGCGTGTGGCCGGCGTGCGCGAAATCGTCATGGTCGTGCCCACGCCGGACGGCGTGAAAAATCCGCTCGTGCTGGCGGCCGCGCTGCTGGGCGGCGTGGATCGCGTGTTCACGATCGGCGGCGCGCAGGCGGTGGGCGCGTTGGCTTACGGCACGCAAACCGTGCCGGCGGTCGACAAGATCTGCGGCCCCGGCAACGCGTACGTCGCATCGGCCAAGCGCCGCGTATTCGGCACGGTCGGTATCGACATGATCGCCGGGCCGTCGGAAATTCTCGTGCTGTGCGACGGCACCACCGACCCGCGCTGGGTCGCGATGGACCTGTTCTCGCAAGCCGAGCACGACGAACTCGCGCAATCCATCCTGCTGTGCCCGGATGACGCGTTCATCGCGCGCGTGCACGATGCAATCAACGAATTGCTGCCGACCATGCCGCGCCAGGACGTGATCCGCGCGTCGCTCGAAGGGCGCGGCGCGCTGATCAAGGTGCGCGACATGGCGGAAGCCTGCGCGATCGCCAACGACATCGCCCCGGAACACCTCGAAATCTCCGCGCTGGAGCCGCATCAGTGGGGCCAGCTGATTCGCCATGCAGGCGCGATCTTCCTCGGCCGCTACACCAGCGAGAGCCTCGGCGACTACTGCGCGGGACCGAATCACGTGCTGCCGACCTCGCGTACCGCACGGTTCTCGTCGCCGCTGGGCGTCTACGATTTCTTCAAGCGCTCGAGCGTGATCGAAGTCAGCGCGGAAGGCGCGCAGACACTCGGCGAGATCGCCGCTGAACTCGCGTATGGCGAAGGCCTGCAGGCGCATGCCCGCAGCGCTGAATACCGGATGCGGCAGAACAACAACGATCGCGGCTAGGCGCGGCGAGTCGGACACGGAAGATAAGCGGGCAGCCAGCGAACCGGTGCCCCCAATCTTCAGCGACGGACTGCGCGTGCTCGTTGCCCTCCCGTTCAAAACGACAATAGAGACCAACCAGGGCGGCCCGTGCGCCGCCGATGCCCGGCCGGCATCTTCCTTCGCGGCCGGTTCCACACTGCTATGACGACACCTCAAGACATCATCCGCCGCGACGTGCTCGCGATGACGAGCTATCCGGTTCCGGACGCCACGGGCTTCATCAAGCTCGACGCGATGGAAAATCCGTTTCCGCTGCCGCCGGTCCTGGCCGCGCATCTGGGCGAGCATCTCGCCGGCGTCGCGCTGAACCGCTACCCGGCGCCGCGCCCGGACGCGCTGATCGAAAAGATCAAGCGCGTGATGGGCGTGCCGGCCGGCTGCGACGTGCTGCTCGGCAACGGGTCGGATGAAATCATCAGCATGGTGTCGGTCGCGTGCGCGAAGCCGGGTGCGAAGGTGCTCGCGCCGGTGCCGGGTTTCGTGATGTACCAGATGTCGGCGAAGCTGGCGAATCTCGAATTCGTGGGCGTGCCGTTGAAGGCGGACTTCGCGCTCGATACCGAAGCGATGCTCGCCGCGATCGCTGAGCACGAACCGGCGATCGTCTATCTCGCGTATCCAAACAACCCCACCGGCACGCTTTTCGACGACGCCGACATGGAACGCATCATCGCCGCGGCGGGCAAGAGCCTGGTGGTGATCGACGAGGCGTATCAGCCGTTCGCGCAGCAAAGCTGGCTGCCGCGCGCCGACGCGTTCGACAACGTCGTCGTGATGCGCACGGTGTCCAAGCTCGGCCTCGCCGGCATCCGTCTCGGCTACCTGGTCGGCAAGCCCGCGTGGCTGACCGAGTTCGACAAAGTGCGGCCGCCGTACAACACCAACGTGCTGACGCAGGCTGCCGCCGATTTCCTGCTCGACCACGTCGACGTGCTCGATGCGCAAGCCGCGCAATTGCGCGAAGAACGCACGAGGCTCGCGCAGGCGGTCGCCGCGTTGCCGGGCGCGCAAGTGTTCCCGAGCGCCGGCAACTTCCTGCTGGTGCGCGTGCCCGATGCGTCCGTTATGTTCGAAACCCTGCTCACTGCGCGGGTTCTGATCAAAAACGTGAGTAAAATGCATCCATTGCTGGCCAATTGCGTGCGTTTGACCGTCGGATCGCCGGAGGAGAATGCGCAATTGCTGGCCGGCCTGAAGCTCGTGCTGCACTGAACGAACGGCATTGCCGTTTTCCCATCCCACACTACTATCGCTTTCTAGCTAGATTCGAGGAATTACCATGCGCCTTGCGGAAGTCGTTCGCAACACCAGCGAAACGCAGATCCGTGTGAAGATCAACCTGGACGGCACCGGTCAGCAGAAGCTGGCCACCGGTGTGCCGTTTCTGGACCACATGCTCGACCAGATCGCACGGCATGGCCTGTTCGACCTCGAGATCGAAGCGCATGGCGACTTGCATATCGACGACCATCACACGGTCGAAGACACCGGCATCACACTCGGCCAGGCCGTCGCGAAGGCGATCGGCGACCGCAAGGGCATCCGCCGGTACGGTCATTCGTACGTGCCGCTCGACGAAGCGCTGTCGCGCGTCGTGATCGATTTTTCCGGCCGCCCGGGCCTCGAATTCCACGTGCCGTTCACGCGCGCGCGCATCGGCACGTTTGACGTCGATCTGTCGATCGAGTTTTTCCGCGGCTTCGTGAATCACGCGGGCGTCACGCTGCATATCGACAACCTGCGCGGCCTGAACGCTCACCATCAGATGGAAACGGTGTTCAAGGCATTCGGCCGGGCGTTGCGTATGGCCACGGAAATGGACGAACGCGCGGCGGGGCAGATTCCGTCGACCAAGGGCAGCCTTTAAGCCTAACCAAGCCGCATTCAGCCGCTCAACTTCAGACGACTCATTGACCAGGATCGCGCGTCGGCCGACCGTCGTTCGGCGCCGGACCTCACCGTCGATCGATTGACGGCGTTGCCGCCAAACTTGAAATGAAAACTTCGATAGCGATTGTGGATTACGGAATGGGCAACCTGCGTTCGGTTGCCCAGGCATTGCGCAAGGCTGCGCCGGAAGCGGACGTCGCGATCGTCGACCGGCCGGAAGCGATCCGCACGGCCGACCGCGTGGTGCTGCCCGGCCAGGGTGCGATGCCCGACTGCATGCGCAGTCTCGGCGAGTCCGGCTTGCAGGAAGCCGTGATCGAGGCGTCGCGCAGCAAGCCGCTGATGGGCGTGTGCGTCGGCGAGCAGATGCTGTTCGACTGGAGCGCGGAAGGCGACACGCCGGGCCTCGGTCTGCTGCCGGGCAAGGTGCTGCGCTTCGACCTGGAAGGCCAGGTGCAGGACGACGGCTCGCGCTTCAAGGTCCCGCAAATGGGCTGGAACCGCGTGCGCCAGGCGCAGCCGCATCCGCTGTGGGACGGCGTCGCGGACAACGCATTTTTCTATTTCGTGCACAGCTATTATGTGCAGCCGGACAACGCGGCTCATACCGCGGGCGAAACGGTGTACGGCGTGCCCTTTACCTCGGCGGTGGCGCGCGATAACATCTTCGCCACCCAATTCCACCCGGAAAAGAGCGCTGACGCGGGGCTGCGCGTGTATCGCAACTTCGTGCACTGGAACCCGTGAGCGCCTTTTTTCATCCGGTTGCTGCGCGCCATTGCGCCGCAAATGCGGCGGCTGCCGCGCGCCGTAACCGCGGCACTGCGATTTCGCTTGCAGAGGACGCTCAGCAAGGGCGTCGAAAGACTTGTACTAAACTAGCGAAACGGCGTTTTGGCGGACTGGCTCATCAGCCGCTGCCGCCGACCTTCAACCCCTTCCCAGACAACACCCGATTGCTATGCTGCTGATTCCCGCCATCGACCTGAAAGATGGTCAGTGTGTACGCCTCAAACAAGGCGATATGGACCAGGCGACGATATTTTCCGAGGAACCGGCGGCGATGGCCCGACATTGGGTCGAGCGTGGCGCCCGCCGTTTGCACCTCGTCGACCTGAATGGCGCGTTTGCCGGCAAGCCGAAGAACGAAGAGGCGATCCGGGCGATCATCGAGGAAGTGGGCGGGGAGATTCCCGTGCAACTGGGCGGCGGTATCCGTGACCTGAACACGATCGAGCGCTATCTGGACGACGGTCTGTCGTACGTGATCATCGGCACCGCGGCGGTCAAGAATCCGGGCTTTCTGCAGGATGCGTGCACGGCGTTCGGCGGCCACATCATCGTCGGGCTGGATGCGAAAGACGGCAAGGTCGCGACCGACGGCTGGAGCAAGCTGACCGGCCACGAAGTCGCCGATCTCGCGCGCAAGTTCGAGGATTACGGCTGCGAGTCGATCATCTACACCGACATCGGCCGCGACGGCATGCTGCAAGGCATCAACATCGAAGCGACGGTGCGCCTCGCGCGCGCGGTGAAGATTCCAGTGATCGCGAGCGGCGGTCTGTCGAACCTCGCTGACATCGAATCGCTGTGCGAAGTCGAAGACGAGGGCATTGAAGGCGTGATTTGCGGCCGTGCGATCTACTCGGGCGATCTCGACTTCGCGGCGGCGCAGACGCTCGCGGACCGGCTGCGCGAATCGGACGACGCGTAACCCCGATTCGGGCTCGCGGCGAGACCCCGAGCCCCGAGCCCCGAGCGCCGGCCGTCGCGGTAGACCGATCGTGCGGCGTGCGCCACGGACGCGGTGCTTCGTCCGCGGAACAACGCGTCGCGGCCGAGCTTCACTCGCGGCGTGATCCAGCCTCGGCAGCCTCGCGGCGGGTCGCGCCGGCATAGCGCCGCAAGCCCCCGGGCGAGCGGCCTCATCAGCGGTATTGGCAGAATTGCAAGATCATGGCTCTAGCTAAACGCATCATCCCCTGTCTCGACGTCACGGCCGGACGCGTGGTCAAGGGCGTCAACTTCGTCGAACTGCGCGATGCGGGCGACCCCGTCGAAATCGCCCGCCGTTACGACGATCAGGGCGCCGACGAACTCACCTTCCTCGACATCACCGCCACCTCCGACCAGCGCGATCTGATCCTGCCGATCATCGAAGCGGTCGCCTCGCAGGTGTTCATTCCCCTGACGGTCGGCGGCGGCGTGCGCGCGGTCGAAGACGTGCGGCGCCTCCTGAACGCAGGCGCGGACAAGATCAGCATGAACTCGTCGGCGGTCGCGAACCCGCAGCTCGTCAAAGACGCAACCGACAAATACGGCTCGCAGTGCATCGTCGTTGCGATCGATGCGAAACGCGTGTCCGCGGACGGCGAGCCGCCGCGCTGGGAAGTCTTCACGCACGGCGGGCGCAAGGCCACCGGCCTCGATGCGGTCGAATGGGCGCGCAAGATGGCCGAACTCGGCGCCGGCGAAATCCTGCTGACCAGCATGGACCGCGACGGCACCAAGAGCGGCTTCGACCTCGCGCTCACGCGCGCGGTGTCGGACGCCGTGCCCGTTCCGGTGATCGCGTCGGGCGGCGTGGGCAACCTGCAGCATCTGGCCGATGGCATCAGGAGCGGCCACGCAGATGCGGTATTGGCCGCGAGCATCTTCCACTACGGCGAGCACACCGTGGGCGAGGCCAAGCGCTTCATGGCCGATCAAGGCATTTCGGTGAGGTTGTGACGTGGTGAATCCCTCGGCGGTGAATTGGCTCGATAAGGTGAAGTGGGACGCGAACGGCCTCGTGCCGGTGATCGCGCAGGAAGCGTCGACCAACGACGTGCTGATGTTCGCGTGGATGAACCGCGAAGCGCTGGCGAAGACCATCGAATTGGGCCGTGCGGTGTACTTTTCGCGTTCGCGTCAGCGTTTGTGGTTCAAGGGCGAGGAGTCCGGCCACGTGCAGCACGTGCACGAAGTGCGGCTCGATTGCGACGAAGACGTCGTGCTGCTGAAAGTGGAGCAGGTGTCGGGCATCGCGTGCCACACCGGCCGCCACTCGTGCTTTTTCCAGAAATTCGAAGGCTCGGTGGACGATGGCGACTGGCTCGCCGCCGATCCCGTGCTGAAAGACCCCGAACACATCTACAAATGACGCAATCCACGCCAACCACGTCGTCTACCGCCGATACCTTGCTGCGCCTCGCGGCGATCATCGACAGCCGCAAGGGCGGCGACCCGGACGTTTCCTACGTGTCGCGCCTGTTCCACAAGGGCGATGACGCGGTGCTCAAGAAGATCGGCGAAGAGGCCACCGAAGTCGTGCTGGCCGCCAAGGACGCGCGCCACGGCGGCGCGCCGAAGGCGCTGGTCGGCGAGGTCGCGGACCTGTGGTTCCATTGCCTCGTGATGCTGTCGCACTTCGATCTGAGTCCGGCGGACGTGCTCGCCGAACTCGAGCGCCGCGAAGGCCTGTCGGGTATCGAGGAAAAGGCGCTGCGCAAGAGCCGCGAACGCGAGCAGAACGGCGATTGATCGGCAGGCCCGGCTTGAAGCCGCGCGCACCGGCGCCCATATTGCACTGAACGCATCTGAGCGCATCATCGGGAGGACGCAAGCATGGAACAGCCGCACGAGAGCTACCCGCCGCCGGTTTATCGCCACGCGATGGAGCCGGAACGCGAACGCAGTCTGCGCACGCTCACCCACGTGCTGTATGCGCTATACGCGGTCCACTGGCTGACGGGCGGCCTGACGATCCTGATCGCGATCATCATCAACTCCGTGAAGCGGCCCGACGTAGCGGGCACGCCGTATGAAGCCCACTTCGAATGGCAGATCCGTTCGTTCTGGCTGTGTCTGCTTGGTTACGCGATCGGGGCCATGCTGTTGCTCGTCGTGATCGGCATACCGGTTCTGTGGGCCGTCAGCATCTGGATGTTGTACCGTATTATCAAAGGCTGGCTGTATCTGTACGATAACAAGCCGCTTGCGAATCCGCGTGCCTGGGTCTGAGTGTAGTACGCCCGTTTATCGGGCTTTGCTCGAATCTTGCCGCGTCGCTTCGCGCCCCAGTCATACCGCGTCAGGAATACGATGAGTCACGATCCGAACTGCCTTTTCTGCAAGATCGCCACTGGCGAGATCCCATCGACCAAAGTCCACGAAGACGAAGAGTTCGTTGCCTTCCGCGACATCCGTCCGGCGGCCGACACGCATGTGCTGGTGATCCCGCGCAAACACATCGCCACACTGTCGAATTGCACCGATAGCGACGCGCCTCTGCTTGGTAGAATGATCGTCTTGGTGGCGCGTCTGGCCGATCAGCTCGGGGTTGCCTACACCGGCGGCGAAACGGGTTTTCGCACGGTAATCAATACCGGCCCCGGCGGCGGCCAGGAGGTGTATCACCTGCATGCGCACATTCTCGCGGGACCGCGTCCGTGGCAACGGATGGGCTGACGCAAAAGCGGGGTCATGTATGCCCGCTGCAAGTTTTGGTCGTGGACAATAGCGCAGCTGTCGTTTTTTAAGCACTGTAATAACGACGACGCGATCGTTCGGCCACAATGACATTCGTCATGTCGCCGGTTGAATCGGAGCAGTCCGCGGTCACGTATAGAGGAAGCGCAAGCGCGACAGAGCAAACGCAAGCGCTTCGGTCACGCCGCAAGGCGCACGAATTTTGCCGCATCGCGGTGCGGTGTCGGGGTTAAGGAGAGTAGTCATGGGTTCGTTGAGCATTTGGCATTGGCTGATCGTGTTGTTGATCGTGGCGCTCGTGTTCGGCACGAAGAAGCTGCGCAATATCGGCACCGACCTGGGCGGCGCGGTGAAGGGTTTCAAGGAAGGCATGAAGGAAGCCGAAACGCCGGCAGGTGACGCGCAGCAGCGCGAACTACCGCGCAACGGCGCCGTGGATGTGGATGCGAAGGAAAAAGCGCCGCGTTCCGGCGATTACCGCTAAGCCGCGGCTCACCCGCGTTACTGACGGACATTCCACTTCATGCTGGACCTCGGTCTAACCAAGATGGCGCTGATCGGCGTCGTCGCGCTGGTCGTACTCGGACCGGAGCGCCTGCCACGCGTCGCCCGCACGGCGGGCGCGCTGTTCGGCCGCGCGCAGCGGTATATCAACGACGTGAAGTCCGAAGTGACGCGCGAAATCGAGCTCGACGAATTGCGGCGCATGAAGACCGAGTTCGAAACGGCCGCGAGCAATGTCGAAACCTCTGTTCAGGACAATCTGCGCAAGCACGAGAGCGAACTGAACGACGCGTGGAACAGCGGCACGTCGGTGTCGCCGAGCATTGCCGGCGGCGCGCTCGAAGACGTCGGCAATTCGCCGTGGCAGACCAGCACGCCGGCCACGGCGTCCAAGCGCAAGAACTGGCGTGTCAAGCAGACCGCCATGCCCACCTGGTACAAACGCGCCACCACGCGGCGCACGCGCGTGCAATCGGGGGCGGCGCGCGTCGCGCGGCATACGCCCGCCACCTTGCGTCGTCCGACGCGGTTCTTCTGATGATCAGAACGACAATCTCTAACCGAGGGCCGGTGTGAGCGACCCCCAGCATACCCAGAACGAAGGCACTGAAGAGACCTTCATTTCACACCTCGTCGAATTGCGCGACCGCATCATCCGCGCGGGCCTTTCCGTCATCGTGGTGTTCATCGGACTCGTGTATTGGGCGCCGGATATTTTCCGGCTGCTGGCGCGCCCGCTGATGCAGAACCTGCCGAAGGACGGCAAGATGATCGTCACCGACGTCACCGGCTCGTTCTTCGTGCCGATGAAGGTGACCATGCTGGTCGCGTTCGTGATCGCACTGCCCATCGTGCTGTACCAGATCTGGGCGTTCGTCGCGCCGGGTCTCTATCAGCACGAGAAGAAGCTGGTCGTGCCGCTGGTCGCCAGCAGCTACACGCTATTCCTGTGCGGCATGGCGTTCGCGTACTTCGTGGTGTTCCCGACCATCTTCCGCGTGATGGCGCACTACAACGCGCCGCTCGGCGCGGAAATGACCACCGACATCGACAACTACCTGAGCTTCGTGCTGACCATGTTCATCGCGTTCGGCGTGACGTTCGAAGTGCCGATCGTCGTCGTGCTGCTGGTTCGCATGAACGTCGTCACGTTGAAGAAGCTCAAGGAGATCCGGCCGTATGTGATCGTCGGCGCGTTCGTGATCTCGGCCGTGGTGACGCCGCCGGACGTGTTCTCGCAACTGATCCTGGCGATTCCGCTGATCGTGCTCTACGAAGCGGGGATCATTGCGGCGCGCCTGATTGTCCGCAAGCAGCCGATCGCGGTCGAAGACGCGAGTTCGCCGCCGGGTTGAATTGACACATGCCGGGGTCTTGCAGAAAAGCAGTGATCGCCATGCAAAAGGGCAGTCCATCGCGGACTGCCCTTTTTGCTTTCGGCATTCGCGGGTCGCTCGCTATGCCTTTGCGCGACCCGCTGCGTACTCTCTTCCCTCTGCCTTAACCCGCGTCGTCGTCCTGCTGGTCGCCGCCGCCGTTATCCTCGACCGGCTGCTTCGGAGGGGGCGGACGCTTGCCGATGGTGACGTCCAGATCGATCTCGCGGCCCTTGCGCACCAGATGCACCTTTGCGGCCGTGCCCGGCTTGATCTGCGCAATGACGTTCAGCAAGCGCGTGGTGTCGGTGATCTCCTGGCCGTTCACGCTGACCAGGATGTCGCCCGGCTTGACGCCCGCGCGGTCGGCAGGGCCGCCCTTCAGCACGCCCGCGACGATTGCGCCCGATTTCTGATCGAGCCCGAACGACTCGGCGATCTCCGGCGTTACGTCCTGCGGCTCGACGCCGATCCAGCCGCGCGTGACCGTACCGGTGGTGATGATGCTCTCCAACACGCTGCGCGCGGTCGACACGGGGATCGCAAAGCCGATGCCGAGCGAGCCGCCCGAGCGCGAATAGATGGCGGTGTTGATGCCGAGCAGGTTGCCGTTCTCGTCGACCAGCGCGCCACCCGAGTTGCCGGGGTTGATCGCCGCGTCGGTCTGAATGAAGTTTTCGAACGTGTTGATGCCGAGGTGGTTGCGCCCGAGCGCACTGACGATGCCCATGGTCACCGTCTGGCCGACGCCGAACGGATTGCCGATGGCGAGCACCACGTCGCCGACGCGCGTCTGATCCATGCGGCCCAGCGTGATGGTGGGCAGGTTGGTCATGTTGACCTTGAGCACGGCCAGATCCGTTTCAGGATCGATGCCGATCACCTTGGCATTGGTGGTGCGGCCGTCGGCCAGCGCGATTTCAATCTGATCGGCGCCGTCCACGACGTGCTGGTTCGTTAGAATGTAACCTTCCGAACTCACGATCACCCCGGAGCCGAGGTTGGATGCCGGTTGCTCCTGCTGATTGCGTTTGTTCTTGTCGCCGAAGAAATAACGGAACAGCGGATCTTTCGCGCGCGGATCGGGCGGCAGTGAGCCATCCTTGCTGGAGAACACATTGACGACCGCGGGCATGGCCTTTTGCGCGGCGTCCGCGTAGGACGCCTTAGCCGGGCCGCTGCCGATGCCTGGCGCCACTTCCCGCAGGGCGACGATGGGTTCGGCGAGTTGTTTGCCGAATTGCCCTTGACGCTGGAGCCACTGCGGTTTGAGGGTCGCAATGATGAACATCAGCGCCAACAGCACAGTCACCGCTTGGGCAAAGAACAGCCAAAAGCGTCTAAGCATCTGAAGACTAGAGGTTTATATGGATCGGATCGAACTTGAATTGTACTTGAACAATCTTCTTGAAACCGCGCGCTTCAAGGACTATTGCCCCAATGGATTGCAGGTCGAAGGGCGGCGCCGGATCAATAAACTCGCGACCGGCGTGACCGCGTCGGTCGCCTTCCTGGAGGCCGCGCTCGACTGGGGCGCGGACGCCGTGCTGGTCCACCACGGCTACTTCTGGCGCAACGAAGCGCCGCAGATCACCGGCCGCAAACATGCGCGCCTGAAACTGCTGATCGGCAACGACCTGAACCTGTTCGCCTATCACCTGCCGCTCGACGACCACTCCGAGTTCGGCAACAACGCGCAGATCGGCGCGAAGATGGGCTGGATCAGCGACGCGCGCTTCGGCGAGAACGACCTCGGCTGGCTCGCCACTTTTCCGATGCCGATTACGCTCGCGCACTTCACCGCGGAAATCGAACAGACGCTCGGCCGCACGCCGCTCGTGTTCGGCGACCCGGACCGCGAACTGCGGCGCGTAGGCTGGTGCACGGGCGCCGCGCAAGGCATGTTCGACGCGGCGATCAACGCGGGCGCCGACGTCTACCTGACCGGCGAGGTCTCGGAATCGGTGATGCACACGTCGGCGGAGAGCGGCGTCGCGTTTCTCGCGGCCGGACACCATGCGACCGAGCGCTTCGGCGTGCAGGCGGTGGGCAAGCATCTGTCCGAGCAGTTCGATATCGAACACCTCTTTATCGATATCCCTAATCCAGTTTGAATTGCGAATTGCATTAAAGAAGGAAAAGTCACGAATAACGCAGAGGGTACTTAAAAGGAGGTGCAAAATAGTTTGCGATCCGTACGGAGAAACCCTGATTTATCAAGGGCTTCGCACGGTTTTTGGCAATCGGCCCTTGTAAATGGCGACTCCATTCGCGCAAACTAGCGGCGGTAGAAGCGACGTGAAGGAAAAATCCAACTCAGAAGTGGGGCGTGTGATGCGAGACAAGGAAGATGAACGCGTCGTCGACGGCAGCCGCCGTAACTGGCTGGTAGCGACGACCGTAGCAGGTGGCATCGGAGGTGTTGCCATTGTCGTACCCTTTGTTAGTTCGTTTGCACCATCTGAAAAGGCCAAGGCAGCAGGCGCCCCGGTCGAAGTCGATATCAGCAACCTCAAGCCCGGCGACATGATGACCGTCGCCTGGCGTGGCAAGCCGGTGTGGATCATCAACCGCACCGACCAGATGCTCGCCGATGTTCAGAAAGCCGATAACCAGGTAGCGGATCCCCTCACCAAGAATCCCTTTTCAATGCCGTTGCCGGAGTACTGCAACAACGAATTCCGTTCACGCGCCGAGAACAAGCACCTTCTAGTCGCCGTCGCCGTGTGCACCCATCTGGGCTGCACGCCGACGCCGCGCTTCCAGCCGGGCGCGCAGCCCAATCTTCCGGACGACTGGCCAGGCGGCTTCCTGTGCCCGTGCCACGGCTCGACCTACGACATGGCCGGCCGCGTCTTCAAGAACAAACCTGCGCCGCAAAACCTCGATATCCCGCGCTTCATGTTCACGTCGGCCACCGGCCTCGTGATCGGGAAGGACGAGAAAGGAGAAGCGTAATGGCGAGCGACCACGAAGTAGAGACGACCGGGCTGGTCGGCTGGATCGACCGGCGCTTCCCGATGACTTCCACCTGGAAGAAGCACGTTTCCGAGTACTACGCGCCGAAGAACTTCAACTTCTGGTACTTCTTCGGTTCGCTCGCGCTGCTGGTGCTGGTCAACCAGATCGTCACCGGCATCTTCCTCACGATGAACTACAAGCCCGACGCGACGCTTGCGTTCTCGTCGGTCGAGTACATCATGCGCGAGGTGCCGTGGGGCTGGCTGATCCGCTATATGCACTCCACGGGCGCGTCGATGTTTTTCGTCGTCGTGTATTTGCACATGTTCCGCGGGCTGATGTACGGCTCGTACCGCAAGCCGCGCGAACTGGTGTGGATCTTCGGCTGCCTGATCTTCCTGTGTCTGATGGCCGAGGCGTTCTTCGGCTATCTGCTGCCATGGGGGCAGATGTCGTTCTGGGGCGCGCAGGTGATCGTGAATCTGTTCTCGGCAATTCCGTTCATCGGGCCCGATCTGTCGCTGTGGATTCGCGGCGACTACGTCGTCTCGGACGTCACGCTGAACCGCTTCTTCGCGTTTCACGTGATCGCGATTCCGCTGGTGCTCGTCGGCCTCGTGATCGCCCACCTGGTCGCGCTGCATGAAGTGGGGTCGAACAACCCGGACGGCATCGAGATCAAGGCGAAGAAAGGCCCGGACGGTGTGCCGCTCGACGGCATTCCGTTCCACCCGTTCTACTCGGTGCACGACTTCATGGGCGTGACGGTGTTCCTGCTGATCTTCGCGGCGATCATTTTCTTCGCGCCGGAGATGGGCGGCTACTTCCTCGAAGCCAACAACTTCGTGCCGGCCAATCCGCTGCAGACGCCGCCGGAAATCGCGCCGGTGTGGTACTTCACGGCCTTCTACGCGATGCTGCGCGCCACCACCGACCCGTTCAAGATCGTGCTGATGATCGTGATCGCGCTGCTCGGCCTGCTCGCGGTGGTGCGCGCGCGCGGCAAGTGGAAGCTCGGATTGCCGGTGCTCGCGGTGCTGGTGATTCTGGCGATGGCCTTCACGGAGTCGAAGTTCTGGGGCGTGGTGGTGATGGGCAGCGCGGTGATCTCGCTGTTTTTCCTGCCGTGGCTCGACCGCTCGCCGGTGAAATCGATCCGCTACCGGCCGTTTTTTCACAAGGTGTTCTACGCGATCTTCGTGCTCGCTTTCCTGACGTTGGGCTTCCTCGGCACTAAACCGCCGTCGCCTGCCTCGACGTTGATTGCCCAGGTGTGCGCGCTGATCTACTTCGCGTTCTTCCTCGGCATGCCGTTCTGGACGCGGCTTGGCAAGTTCAAGCAGCCGCCCGAGCGGGTGCGGTTCAAGCCTCACTAATCGCGAGCCAGGAGAACACGAAATGAAGAAACTGCTTTCGACGTGCGCGCTGATCGGCGCGACACTGCTCGCGGTGCTGGCCACTCCGGCTTACGCGGACGAGAATTTCCATCTCGACCGCGCGCCGGATAACGCGGAGAATTTCGCTTCTTTGCAGCACGGCGCGCAATTGTTTGTAAACTACTGCCTGAATTGCCACAGTGCGAGTCTGATGCGCTACAACCGCCTGACCGACATCGGCATCACGCCGAGCGAAATTCAGGCGAACCTGCTGTTCACCACCGACAAGGTCGGTAACACGATGACCGTGGCGATGCGTCCGGACGACGCGAAAGCGTGGTTCGGGGCGGCGCCCCCGGATCTGTCGGTGGAAGCGCGGGCGCGGGGCAAGGACTGGCTCTACACGTATCTGCGCAGTTTTTATCGCGACAATACGCGGCCGACCGGCTGGAACAATCTGGTGTATGAGAACGTGAGCATGCCTCACGTGCTGTGGCAGCTTCAGGGGCAACGTGCAGCGAAGTTCGGTGACGAAACCGACGAAAAAACTGGCGAGACGGTACACAAATTTGTCGGCTTCCAGCAGCTCACTCCGGGGACGATGTCGCCGGTAGATTATGATTCTGCTGTGGCCGACCTCGTGTCGTACCTGTCATGGATGTCCGAACCGACGCAGAAAACCCGCAAACAGCTTGGCGTGTGGGTGCTGCTGTTCCTCGGTATCCTGAGCTTTTTCGCCTGGCGACTGAACGCCGCGTACTGGAAACATATCAAATAATCACGCCGTCACCCGGCGTGGGGCCGGCGCCAGGAAAAACCTGCTGAACGGTTTTTCCGCGCGCTGGCCCTTCAGCTTTTTGAGGAAACGTAAACATGATGGTTCTGTATTCCGGCACAACTTGCCCGTTCTCCCAGCGTTGCCGGCTGGTGTTGTTCGAAAAGGGCATGGACTTCGAAATCCGCGACGTCGACCTGTTTAACAAGCCGGAAGACATCGCCGTGATGAATCCGTATGGTCAAGTGCCGATTCTCGTCGAACGGGACCTGATTCTGTACGAATCGAACATCATCAACGAGTACATCGACGAGCGCTTCCCGCATCCGCAGCTGATGCCGGCCGATCCGGTGCAGCGTGCTCGCGCCCGTCTGTTCCTGCTGAACTTCGAAAAGGAACTGTTCGTGCACGTCGGCACGCTCGAGAACGAGAAGGGCAAGGCCGCCGAGAAGAATCACGAGAAGGCCCGCCTCGCGATCCGCGATCGCCTGACCCAGCTTGCGCCGATCTTCCTGAAGAACAAGTACATGCTCGGCGAAGAGTTCTCGATGCTCGACGTCGCGATCGCGCCGCTCCTGTGGCGTCTGGATCACTACGGCATCGAACTCTCGAAGAACGCCGCACCGCTGATGAAGTACGCTGAGCGCATTTTCAGCCGCCCGGCTTACATCGAAGCGCTGACGCCTTCGGAAAAGGTGATGCGTCGTTGAGTTTGGCTTTGGGGTGAGGGCGCCGCGCAACTCGTTGCGCGAGCCCGAACCCGGTAAGAGGACTGTTGATGCAAGAGATTTCCACCAAGCCTTACCTGCTGCGCGCGCTCTACGAGTGGTGCACGGATAACGGCTATACGCCGCACATCGCGGTCCGGGTCGACAATCAGACGCGCGTGCCGCGTCAGTTCGTGCGTGACAACGAGATCGTGTTGAACATCAGCTTCGAGGCGACCAGCCAGTTGCAGATGGGCAACGAGTGGATCGAGTTTAGCGCGCGGTTCTCCGGCAAGTCGCACAAGATCGAGGTGCCGGTCGCGAATGTTCTCGCGATCTATGCGCGCGAAAACGGCCAGGGTATGGCGTTTCCGGTCGAGTCGGCGGGTGGCGAGGCGCAGGATTCCGGCGCCGATGCGGTGCCGGCGGACGAGGCCGCAGCGCCGGTTACACCCGCAGCGCCGCGCGCGGTCGAGGCATCGCCGGCGAGCGACGCAACTGCCGCGAAGGCGGATAGCGCGACGAACGCCCCCCAACCTGACGACGATGGCTCGAAAGGTGGCGGAAGGGCTCGCCTCAAGATCGTAAAATGAAGTAGAATCACGGCCTCATGCCGGCTTAGCTCATCAGGTAGAGCGCTTGACTTGTAATCATGAGGTGGCGGGTTCGAGTCCTGCAGCCGGCACCAGTAGTACGAAACGGGGTTTCTGTTCAACCAGAAACCCCGTTTTTTATTTGCCGGTCCGCAATTCAATTTACTGGGCGTGCGATTAACCTGGCTGTGCCGGGATGTGCAAATGGTCTTATTGCAGAGGGAAACGAGCTTGAATGCGTTAAACGCCAGAGATGGCCAGTGGCGATTAAGCGTTAAAGAAAAGATGAGTTGCGGACCGCGGCGGGTCCGCAACGGAAGGACGGCCTATTTGTTTGACTAGGGCGCTAGGCAGAATACCGTGCCGCGCCACTTTTGGTCTCTCAGGTTCTTTTTCAGCCATATTCTTACTAACGATAACTATACCCAGAGGATACGCGTCTGTCTATTTTGCTCATTGACGGCGATGTTAAAACATCACATTACGCAATAGGCAGTCGATTCTCTATTTATTCATTTTGCATATTTCATGCATTAAGTTTTTCGGCCCGACCAGATCATTACAGGATCCGTCGTCGAGAAAATGACGTGCATCGGCATTGTTGTCGCCGACCGGTCTGTTGATTTCCGTGCCTTGCCGTGCGTTGGCGCCGGCAGCGCGGTGCCGGATCGCACACGGCTTTAGCCGCCAAGGCCGCTGGCTGAAGGCGTCGAGCCTTTGCCGACCGCATCGGTGAGAACGGCAACGGCTCAAAATCACCATATCTCTTTCACCTTGTCGATTGTAGATTTTTTAGTCCACGCAGTCGGCGCCGACGCCCCCCAATCACGCTCGTCCGCGAATAGCGCGCCGCGAAACCGTGCGACAGAGGTACTATTCGGGCGTCAGTCGGCATCGCTAATAAGTACTCCGGCGGGCAGCGCCCCCAACGACGCAACGTTTTCCGCGCGTCGCTTCCGCAACACCGATCCCACCTCACCATGACCAGCCCCGCAACCATTTCCTGGCCCGAAGCCGACGGCCCCCGCACCGCACGTTGGCGTTCCGAAGCCGCCGTGCCGCCACCCAAACGCGTGATCGTCGCGGACGATCGCACCACTGCCGACTCGGCCTACCGCCTCGCCTGCGAAGGCACGGCGCTACTGTGGAACAGCGACTTCCAGAACGCTCGTCAGTTGCTGCAGGCGGTCACGCGCCGACTCGAGCGCAAGCCGCGCAAGCGCGGCGAGACGCCGCTCGACGTGTTCAACCTGCATCGCCAGGCCCAGTCGCAACGCGCGCGAACGCTCGGCATGATCCTGATTCCGCTCGACGCCACTTACGGGATTCCACTGCGCCGCGCGCCTGACGTGCAGCAGGCCTGTACGGAAACCTACGGCCCGCCCACCGACGAAGCGTCGGTCGTGTCGCTTCGCGAACTGCTCGGTCTGATTGGCGCGTTCGAGTGGCGCAAGAAGGGTGTCGAGATTCCCGCGCTCGGCGAGCGCATCCATCCCCACTACGGCGTGTTTTCGCCGGTACGCGGCGAGTATGTCGATCTCGTTGCGCGCACGCCGCTGCCGTCGCTGAACAAGGCATTCGATATCGGCACCGGGACCGGCGTGTTGGCCGCGCTGCTCGCCAAACGCGGTGTGAAGAAAATCGTCGCCACTGATCAGGACCCGCGAGCGCTCGCCTGTGCGCGCGAGAACCTCACGCGCCTCGGCTACGATCAGCAAGTCGAGGTAGTACAGGCGGATTTGTTTCCGGAAGGCCGGGCGCCGCTCGTCATGTGCAATCCGCCGTGGGTGCCGGCGAGACCGGCCTCGCCGATCGAATACGCGGTGTACGATCCGGAAAGCCGCATGCTGCTCGGCTTCCTGAACGGCCTCGCGGAGCATCTGTCGCCAGGCGGAGAGGGCTGGCTGATCCTGTCGGATTTCGCCGAGCATCTCGGCTTGCGGTCGCGTGAATGGCTGCTTGCCGCAATCGAGAAAGCCGGGCTGACGGTAGTGGGGCGCGAGGATATTCGCCCGCGTCATCCGAAGTCGACGGATGAGACCGATGCGCTGCACGCGGCGAGGTTGGCCGAGGTGACGTCGTTGTGGCGTCTCAAGGCGCGTTGAGCGGGTGAGACGTGGCGCGATGCGTTGGCGCGGCGAGAGGCGGCGCATTACGCATCACGCGGACGCGACTCGCGTCTTGGGGGCCTCGTAATACGCCGCACGGTAGCGCCGTCGTTGCGGTGCCCAAAGTGCGTTGCGGTCAAAAAGTCGGCAAGAGGTGCGTTTGCCGCGAAACCGGGACGCCGCGTCTCGGCGCATCACGCCTGTGCGCCCCGCGTCTTGAAAGTCTGCGATACGCCACACGTCAGGCGTGTCGCTATGGCGCCCAAGCATCTCAGGTGATCGGGCGACGGAAGAAATGGTGAAGCGTGTTCCCGCGAGACCAGAAAGCGGCAACCCGTGGCGGCATCACGTCGGCGCGCCGCGCGCCTTAAGCGCCTTCAGATACGCCGCTGCCCCCGTGCCGGCCACCAGTCCACTGGCAAAGCAGGCGGTCAGCAGATAACCGCCCGTGGGCGCTTCCCAATCGAGCATCTCCCCCGCACAAAATACGCCGGGCTGCCGCTCGATCATCAGATGCGCGTCGAGCGCCTCGAACGCAATCCCGCCGGCGGTGCTGATCGCTTCCGCGATAGGCCGGGCGCGCGTTAGCCGCACCGGCAGCGCCTTGATCGCATGGGCGAGGCCGTGCGCATCGGCAAACGCCTCCTTCGACAAAATCTCGTGCAGCAAAGCCAGTTTTACGCCGCCAATCCCGATTCGTCCGTGCAGGTGACTTGCCGTCGAGCGCGATCCGCGCGGCCGCGTCACTTCGGCGACGACCCGCTCGAGCGACAAGCCTGGCGCCAGATCCAGCGCGATCGTCACCTCGCCGGCGGCCAGAATCCGCTCGCGGATCGCCGCTGACATCGCATAAATCAGGCTCCCTTCGAGGCCCGTTTGGGTCAGAAGTATTTCACCTTGTCGATTGTGGACGTTTTTGTCTACATCGGTGAGCGTGATGGCAACCGGCTTGACCGGCTGACCGGCAAAACGCTCGCGCAAATAAGGGCTCCAGTCGGCGTCGAAGCCGCAGTTCGCGGGCCGCAGCGGCGTCACCGGCACCTGACGGGCGGCCATCGGCGGCACCCAGGCGGCGTCCGATCCGAGACGCGGCCAGCTTGCGCCGCCGAGCGCGAACACGACAGCATCGCAGCTTACGGTGTGCTCGCCGTCGGGCGTCTCGAACCGCAGCGTGTGCGTGGTGGCGTCGTCCGCGTCAGGACCCCAACCGCTCCACTTGTGCCGCATATGAAACCGCACGCCCGTCTCACGCAGCCGATGCAGCCACGCGCGCAGCATCGGTGCGGCTTTCATATCGGTGGGAAACACGCGCCCGGAACTGCCGACGAAAGTGTCGACCCCCAGATCCTGCAACCACGCCCGCAGCGCGTCGGGTCCGAAGACGTCCAGCAGCGGCGCGATCCGTTCGCGGCGCGCGCCGTAGCGGTTGAGAAACGGCTCGCGCGACTCCGAATGCGTGATGTTCATGCCGCCTTTGCCCGCCATCAAAAACTTGCGGCCGACCGACGGCATCGCGTCGTAGACTCCGACTTGCACGCCCTGGCGGGCGAGTGCCTCGGCCGCCATCAGGCCGGCGGGGCCGCCGCCGATCACGGCGACACGGGCGGAATCCAGGGAAGAGGGCATGCGGACCTGCGGATAAGCGGAAGGAAGAAGCGGCGCGCCGGCCGGACCGACGACCCCGAGCGGCGCGAAGGGCGCTATTTTCACACCGTACACGGCACAGGGCAAACGCACGGCCAGAGCGAGGGGCCGAAAAAAGCCGGGTTCAGGCGCTTGCGTAGTCGTCCGCCGCGCGTTCGCATCTGTGTTCCGGACCCGCGCGACCTATACTTTTCAAACACCTTCCCTCGGACGCCGCGCGCGTCTTTCTCGCGTCAAACCAGCCCATCGACTGCTTACCGCCCCGACGCGGCCACCGCTGCGATCAATGCTGCACGCAAGGCCGGCAAATACCGGGGGCGCAGCGATCGCCGCCGCGCGACGGCCGGCGTCGTGGCTCGCGCGTGCGCCGCTCGCATGGGGGGCGATCGTTTGAAAAATCAAGGAGCCAGCCATGAGCCGCAAATACATCGATTGCCGCGAATTCCCGAGCGAAATGAATTGCACCGTCGCGCTATCCGCCGACAGCGACAGCGAATTGCTCGAAGCCGCCGTGCAGCACGCCGTCGCGATCCACCAGCACACGGATTCGCCGGAACTGCGTGCACAACTCAAGACGCTGTTTCATGAAGGCACACCGCCGGTTGAGGCACCGCGCGGGTGAGTGAATCGTCCTTGTGGACGAAAGATGTCTCGTCCGACCCGGGCAAGCGGCTTGGAGCCGCCGCCCGCGGGTCGCGGCGTTCTCGCGTGAAGCGTTCTCCTGAGCGCTAGCCGGGGTACGCCTCGTCCACCTTCAGCCCGGCGAGCTTGAAGATGACCCGCAGCGTTTGTGGTTTGATGTCGCGCCGCGACGCGAGCGTGGTCATCACGAAGTCGAGCACTTTGGCGTACTTGAGCATGGTCAGACACGTTTCCATGTCGACGCTGCCATCGCGCATGACTTCGGCCAGGCGCAGCATTTCGGTGGAGATGTCGCGCGCCATTTCCAGTTCGAGTTGCTGCTTCTCCGACCAGGCCGGCGTCGCGGTGAGCTTCGCCAGCATTTCCTGAAATTTCTGTTCCACGTTTCCGTTGGGTACCGTATCCATTGCCGCCTCTTCTATCATCCGAGCACGCGTCCGCTTGAAGTCTCGGCGCGCTGCTGGTTACGTAACGTTCGGCCCGCTTTCTGGGTCCGTCCTCCCCACATGCGTTCGGTTCGCGTGATCGGTGCCACGGCCGGCAGCTTCTTGTTATCGGCGACACGGCTCGCGCGATCGGCCAGAGCCGCGGCGCAAGCTGTTTCAGTCACTCCCGGCACGTTTCCGTGATGCTTTTCGAGCATGAAACGTTCCAGGCTGATGCATTTCTCGCATGGTTTCCGTGGCTCGCTGGGTGAGCGAGTCGCACTTTGGGTAAACTGGCAGCAACTTTTCCCTTTTTCCGTCATCTGTCGCACGTTCGCGTTGCAATTGATGGCGGTTCATACGATGTCCAGCAAAACCCACGAAATCCGTCCGAACCAATCCGTCGAGTTGCTGAAGGAGCTCCATATCCTCACGCGCGACGGCAAGATGAATCAGGACAGCCGCCGCAAGCTGAAGCAGGTCTATCACCTGTTCCAGTTCATCGAGCCGCTGCTCAAAGACCTCAAGGACAAGCAAGGCGCCCTGACGCTCGTCGACCACGGCGCAGGCAAGTCATACCTAGGTTTTATTCTTTACGATCTTTTCTTCAAGGAGTTTCAGAGCGCGGCGGGTGGGGCTTCACACATTTACGGCATTGAAACCCGCGAAGATCTCGTTACGAAGTCCGAAGAATTGGCGGCGCGGCTGGGTTTTACAGGGATGTCGTTTCTGAACCTGTCGGTCGCGGAGTCGATTACGTCGACACGTTTGCCAGCGCAGATCGACATCGTGACGGCGCTGCACGCCTGCAATACCGCCACTGATGACGCGATCCGGTTCGCGCTCGAAAAGCGCGCCAAGTACATCGTGGTGGTGCCATGCTGTCAGGCCGAAGTGGCCGGTGTGCTACGGCAGAACAAGGGCAAGTCGCTCGGCAATGCGTTGACGGAAATGTGGCGGCACCCGCTGCACACGCGGGAATTCGGCAGCCAGATCACGAATGTGCTGCGCTGCCTGCAGCTCGAGGCGCATGGGTATCAGGTCAGCGTAACCGAACTGGTCGGCTGGGAGCATTCGATGAAAAACGAACTGATCATCGCCCAATACAAGGATCTGCCGAGGCGTCGGCCGGCCGAACGGCTCAATGAGGTGATGGACACGCTCGGTATTCAGGAGTTGAAAGAGCGGTTTTTTGTTGAGGCCTGATTGGGTTCCGGCTGGCGCGGCGAAGCTTTTTCAATAAGAGAAACGGCCTTGGCGGTCGTGTGCCCATAGTGCCACCGGCACTGCCGCCCTCTGTCCGCGCGCGTACGTTCAGCGCTTCATCAATTCGTTCCAGCCTGCAAGGCCGATTCGCCGCAGCGTTGCCTGATTGCGTTCGTAAATATCTTCCGCATCGGGGAACGCCTGAACGGCCCGCTCGATGCTGTCTTCACGCAGCAGATGCAGGATCGGATAGGGCGCCCGATTGGTGTAGTTCTCGATATCGTCCGGGTCGCTGCCTTCGAACTGGTAAGAAGGGTGAAAGCTCGCGATCTGAACGACCCCTTCGAGCCGAAGCTGCTTGATGAGCCGGTCGGCGAAAAACAGGCAATCGTTGAAGTCGAGAAAATCGCCGAGCGCGCGCGGCAGAATGAGCAGCGTGGTGTCGATGGCTTCCGGATCGGCGGCGATCAGCGTCTGCAACTCCGCTTCGAGATCGGTCAACACGGCCTCCATGTCCGCGGCCTCGCTCACGGCATACCGAATCTGCCCCTTCACGTGCACGGCTTTCGCGAACGGACACAAATTGAGCCCGATCACGGCCTCGGTCAGCCAGTGACGGGTGGCGGCAACGACGGCATCGTGGGATTCGGCGGGCAACGGCATGGCAGGCGACACGGCGGATGAAAGCGGATGGGGAAAAGCACTATTCTAATGGCGCGAACCCGCACCGCTTTGCCCCCGGCGCAATCCTCGGCGCGAACGAGACGCAACCCCGACTCGACCCCGCTTCAGATCAAACCGCCCGCGTCCCGCCGCATGCCGCGGCGATCAACTGCGCGGCGACTTTCGGCGCGGCCCGAATGGGCCCGCATCCCGGGCCGTAAGTCTGGCTGGCCGCATAGACGCCCTCGATTACCACACCCAGTGCATTCGCGAGCGCCTCTGGATCGTCAGCGGCCGCCGCCGTCGACAGTTCGATGAGTCGTGCCATCAAACGCTGCTTGTTGCGAAAGACGAACTGCCGGGCCGGATGCGCGGGGTCCGAAAACTCCACCGACACGTTCACAAACGGACAGCCGCGATAGTCGTCCACCGAAGCGCGCACCGCGAGGTCGTCGAAATACTGCTGAAGCTGCTTTGCCGGTTCACCCGGATGCTTGGCGAAACTCCTCTCGACGTAGCCGAAGAACCGCTCGTCCTGCTGTTCCAGATAAGCCATCACCAATTCGTCTTTCGACGAGAACTGGCGGTACAGACTCATCTTGTTCACGCCCGCGCGCTCGACCACCGCGTCGACGCCGACCGTGCGCACGCCTTCGCGATAGAACAGCTCGCTCGCGGCGTGCAGCAGATTGCGCTGCGCCTGCGGCCCGGCCGTCTGCGCACCGCGCGCACGGGCTTTGCCGGTCGGCTTGGGAGTGTTGCTCTCGGACATGATGGGACACCTGATTGAACTGAATTGACGCCTTGACATGTTACCGACCAGTAACTAACATCGCAACACTATTGTGACTGATCTGTCACAAGTCATTTACGGAACCCGTAATAATACGAACGACGCAGCCGGCGAGGCGGAGCGTCGATTGGAGAACCAATGAACTGGGCAGCGAGACTGATTGGCGGACGGTTCCACTATGGCTGGTTGACAGTCGCGGTGGTGTTTCTGGTATTGCTGGCGGCGGCCGGCACGCGCGCCACGCCGAGCGTGATGATGGTGCCGCTCGAGCACCAGTTCGGCTGGAGCCGCGCCACGATTTCGCTGGCAATCTCCGTGAACATCGCGCTTTACGGTCTGATGGGGCCGTTCGCGGCGGCGGCGATGCAGCGCTTCGGCGTGCGCCCCACGCTGCTCGTCGCGCTCGGCACGATGGCTGCGGGCGTGGCGCTGTCGTCCCTGATGACGCATCCGTGGCAGATGGTGCTGATCTGGGGCGTGATGGTGGGCGGTTCGACCGGCGTCGCGGCGCTGTCGCTGTCGGCGACCGTGGTGACGCGCTGGTTCACCACGCGCCGCGGCCTCGTCATGGGCATTCTCACGGCCAGTTCGGCCACCGGCCAACTGGTGTTCCTGCCGATGCTCGCGGCCATCGCCGAGCATTACGGCTGGCGCCAGGTCGTGTGGGTCGTCGCACTTGCGGCGGCGGTGGTGATTCCGCTGGTCGCGTTTCTGCTGCCCGAACGCCCAGCCGACATGAAACTGCGTCCGTACGGCGAACCGCACGATGCGCCGGTCGCGAGCACCGTGACTAAACAGAATCCGCTCGCCATCGCGTTTGGCACGCTGGCCATGGCGAGCAAAACCCGCGACTTCTGGCTGCTGTTCTTCAGCTTTTTTATCTGCGGCGCGAGCACCAACGGCTACGTCGGCACCCACCTGATCGCGATGTGCGGCGACTACGGCATGACCGAGGTGCAGGGCGCGTCGCTGCTCGCCGCGATGGGCATCTTCGATCTGTTCGGTACGACGCTGTCGGGCTGGCTGTCGGATCGCTTCAATAGCCGCGTGTTGCTGTTTTGGTATTACGGTTTGCGCGGCTTGTCGCTGATGTACTTGCCGCACGCGTTCGGTATCGACTTCTTCGGTCTGCCGCTGTTCGCCGTGTTCTACGGGCTCGACTGGATCGCGACCGTTCCGCCGACCGTGCGTCTCGCAACTGACGTATACGGCAAGGAAGCGGCGCCCGTGGTGTTCGGCTGGGTGGTCGCGGGCCACCAGCTCGGCGCGGCGTTCGCGGCGCTCGGCGCGGGCATGCTGCGCGCGAGCCTCGGCACCTATACGGTGGCGTCGATGATTTCGGGTGGGCTGTGTCTGGTCGCCGCAATGATCGTGTTGCGGATCAATCGGCCTGCGAAGGTGCCGGAGCCGCAGGCGGTGTAAAGCTGCGCTTCGTAATGAAGCAACGAAGCAACAAGCGACGGCCGCTGGGTGAATCCGGTGGCCGTTTCCTTTTGCAAGCCGCGTGGAAACAAACTGACCGCTTGTTGGAGCGCGCGCGCCTAACCCCGGTTATCCTATGTGACCCTGGGCGACCGCCCGGCGATCATGAATTTCGACCGAGAGAAGCGCATGACCAACAAACCCGCCCCTACCGAAGTTGCCATTCACGAACTGATTGCAGGCCGTTGGAGTCCGCGCGCGTATTCGAGCGAGCCGGTGAGTCGCGAGCATTTGCGTTCCGTGCTCGAAGCGGCGCGCTGGGCGCCGTCTGCCTACAACGCGCAACCGTGGCGTTTTCTCGTCTTTGATCGCAGTGTCGATGAAGTCTCGTTCAAGCAGGCTTTCGCGACGCTGGTGCCGTTCAACCAGGGCTGGAACTCGCGCGCGCCGGTGCTGATCGCCGTGACCACGCACACGCTGACCAATAAGGGTGAAGTGAACCGTTGCGCCGCGTACGATGCCGGTTCCGCCGCCATGGCGCTGGTGTTGCAGGCGCATGCGCTCGGGCTGGCCGCGCATCAGATGAGCGGCTTCGATCCGAACGCGTTCCGCACGACATTCGCGCTGCCGAACGACGTCGACGTGATCGCGATCATTTCGCTTGGCCATTACGGCGAAGTCGACAAGCTCGATCCGGTGCTGCGCGAGCGCGAGAAGTCGGTGCGCCAGCGTTTGCCGCTGGCCGACGTCGCCTACGGCGGCGGCTGGAAGAAGGCCCTCTGAGCGGCTCACCACGCTAGATGCGAAGAGCGCGCGGCACCCGTTCGCGCGTTTTTTATTCCACCTCGTCCGCGAGGCTCGACAGCGGCGTTGCCACGTGTTCGAGCGATTTCCGCTCCGCGTCCACGCCCCAGATCGCCGCCACCACGGCCGCCGCGAGCATCAGCCCCGATCCCACCAGGTAGCCCGAGAACACCGCGCTGCGCTGATGCGTGTCGATCAGCCGCCCGAAAAACGCCGGGCCGATGATGCCGCCGAGCGCCGTGCCGAACGCGTAGAAGATTGCAATCGCCAGTGCGCGGATTTCGAGCGGGAACGATTCGCTGACCGTCAGATACGCCGAACTCGCCGCCGCCGACGCGAAGAAGAAAATCACCATCCAGGCAATCGTCTGCGTGACGACGGTGAGCAACTGCTGCTCGAACAGGTAGCCGCTCAGCGTCAGCAGGATCGCGGACATGCCGTAAGTCGCCGCGATCATCTTGCGCCGACCGATCACGTCGAAAAGCCGTCCGAGCAGCAGCGGTCCGAGAAAATTGCCGAGCGCGAAGGGCAGCAGATACCAGCCGATGTGGTCGCCCGGCACCTGGTAGAAATCGGTGAGCACGAGTGCGTAAGTGAAGAAAATCGCGTTGTAGAAGAACGCCTGGGCGGTCATCAACGTGAGGCCGACGAGCGCGCGGCGCCGGTGCACGTTGAACAGCGTATGGAACACCTCGCGCAACGGCGTATGCGCACGGGCGCGCAGCCGCAGACGTGTGAGCTGGTCGTCGGAGAGCGCGTGGCCTTCGGCACGAAAACGCGTTTCGATGCCTTCGACGATCGAGCGCGCGTCGCGCTCATCGCCGTGCGTCAGCAGCCAGCGCGGGCTCTCGGGCACCCAGATGCGCATTGGCAGGATCACCAGGGCGAGCACCGCGCCGATGAAGAAGCACGCGCGCCAGCCCCAGTCGGCCGGCAGCAGGTGAGGATCGAGCAGCACCAGCGAGCCGGCCGCGCCAAGCCCCGCGCCAACCCAGAACGTGCCGTTGATGCCCAGATCGGTCCAGCCGCGCACCCGCGCCGGCGTGAATTCCTGGATCGTCGAGTTGATCGCCGTGTATTCGCCGCCGATCCCCGCGCCGGTCAGGAAGCGAAACAGCATGAAGCTGGCCAGATTCCACGACAGCGCGGTCGCCGCTGTCGCGGCCAGATAGACGGCGAGCGTGATGAAAAACAGCTTGCGGCGGCCGAGCCGGTCGGTCAGCCAGCCGAAGCCGAGCGCCCCGAGCACCGCACCGGCAATGTATGCGCTGCCTGCCAAGCCGACATCGGCGTTGGAAAAGCGCAACGAAGGACTGGACTTCAGCGCGCTCGCGACGGCGCCCGCCAAGGTCACCTCGAGGCCGTCGAGCAGCCACGTGACGCCCAGCGCCACCACGATCAGCGAATGAAAGCGGCCCCACGGCAGCCGGTCGAGCCGCGAGGGCAGGTCCGTTTCGATCAGCGTGGCGTTTTTTTCGTGCACAGCGGCAGTCGGCGGCGCGCTCATTGCTTGAAGTCTCCTCAATCCGGAAATTTGGCGGCGTATCCTGTCGAAAAGAGCAATATTCGTTCCGTCGAGCGACCTCTTGTCTTATTGCGGCCAGCTCGAAAGCCTTAGTTGATGCTGATTGAGCTTTCGTGTTACAAAGCCGCTCCCCTTTATGTCCGCGCCAGCTGAGCGGCGATGCCTGCCATGAACTATTGCGCGATTGACTTCGGTACTTCCAACTCGGCCGTGGCCGTGCCTGACGGCGCTCTGCTCAAGCTCGCGCCAGTCGAAGGCGCCTACACGACGCTGCCCACCTCCGTCTTTTTCAATACCGACGAAGACACCCGCGAATTCGGGCGGGCGGCGCTGGCGGCGTACATCGACGGCTTCGACGGCCGCCTGATGCGCTCGATGAAAAGCATTCTCGGCTCGCCGCTCGCCGAAAACTCGACGGATCTGGGCGACGGTTCCGCGATCAAGTACACGGACGTGATCGCGATTTTCGTCGATCACCTCAAGCGCTCGGCCGAAAAGAGCGTCGGCGGCGCGATCGATCGCGCAGTGCTGGGCCGCCCGGTGTTTTTCGTCGACGACGATCCGCGCGCCGACCGGATGGCGCAGCAGCAGCTCGAAGCCGCGGCGCGCTCGGTCGGCTTGCGGGAGATTCATTTCCAGTATGAGCCGATCGCGGCCGCGTTCGACTACGAATCGCATCTGACGGAAGAAGGTCTCGTGCTGGTGGCCGACATCGGCGGCGGCACGTCGGACTTTTCGCTGGTGCGGGTCGGGCCGGAGCGGATGAAGCGTGTCGAGCGCAAGGAAGACGTGCTGGCGCACCACGGCGTGCACGTCGCCGGCACGGACTTCGACCGCCGCGTCGAACTGGCGACCATTCTGCGCGAGCTCGGCTATCAGTCGCTCGATCCGGAAGGGCGCGAGATTCCGAACCGGGTCTATTTCGATCTGGCGACCTGGCACCTGATCAATACAGTCTACGCGCCGAAGCGGGTCAGCGAACTCGCGCTGATGCGGCACCTTTTTACCGAGGTCAAGCATCACGACCGCCTGATGCGCGTCGTGGAGCGCCGTCTGGGCCACGCGCTGGCGGCCCATGCGGAAGAGGCGAAGATCGGCGTGGCCGCCGGCGGCGAGACCGTCATCGATCTCGACGAAGTGGAAAACGACCTCCGCCTCGCCTTCGACGAAGCCCAGCTCATCAGGGCCGGCCAAGATGAGACGCAGCGCATCGTGCAGGCGGCGCGCGATACGGTCCAGGTGGCCGGCGTCGCGCCGCGCGACGTCAGCGCCGTTTATTTCACAGGCGGGTCGACGGGACTCGCATTTCTATCGGGCGCATTGGCTGCGGCATTTCCGGATGCGAAAGCGGTATTCGGCGATCGACTCGCCAGCGTTGCAACGGGACTCGGTATTCACGCCCGGCGTCTGTTCGGATAACCAACAAACTAATCCCTCGCATACTGCGAAGATAATCAGCGCATTCAGTTGCGACGGATATAAAAAAACCCCGCCGAGGCGGGGTTTTTTGCGTCCAGAAGGAAGCGTGTCGCTTACACCGGCTTGATGTTAGCGGCTTGCTTGCCCTTCGGGCCCGTCTTCACTTCAAACGTAACCTTTTGGTTTTCTTGCAGCGTCTTGAAGCCTTCCGTGCGGATTTCCGAGAAATGCGCGAACAGATCTTCGCCGCCGCCGTCCGGCGTGATGAAGCCAAAGCCCTTTGCGTCATTGAACCACTTGACGGTACCGGTTTCCATATTACTTGTTCCTAAAGATGGTAAATAAGGCCGAAGCCCAGAAGGTGCATGAAAATCAAGGAAGGGGGTAATGGGACCAACCGGAGTACCGTTGATGGGCGAACTACGAAAGACCAATTCACTCGCCGCTTGAAATCCTGCCCGGACGTTATACGGCCATTTCGAGAGAAGGTCAACAGTATCGTCAAATCTTTACCAATATTCGATGTGTAGGCGCAGTTTTTGCTTACAAACCTTGCTGTCGCCTCGATCTTTTTGTCAGGGAGAACCCTTAGTTTCGCTGCATCAAGTCGGTGCAACCGTTAAACTACGCGCCGCGCGTCGGTTGCACCTGTGAGAATGGGTCCGTCGCGCATGCATGCGCGTCACCCGTCTCCAGCGCCACAAGCGATGTCACGCGGTGCCGACATGGTTCTGATACAGGAGAAGACGTGAAAAGTTCTATACAACGGAACATCGGGCCGTTCGCACTACTGCTGACCGGCCTGGGCTCGATCATCGGATCGGGCTGGCTGTTCGGCGCATGGAAGGCCGCCAAAATTGCCGGTCCCGCCGCCATTTGTGCCTGGGTCATCGGCGCTGTCGTGATTCTCGCGATTGCTCTGACCTACGCGGAACTCGGTGCGATGTTTCCGGAATCCGGCGGTATGGTGCGCTACGCGCGCTATTCGCACGGTGCGCTGGTCGGTTTTATCAGCGCGTGGGCCAACTGGATTGCGATCGTTTCGGTGATTCCGATCGAGGCCGAGGCATCCATTCAATACATGAGCACGTGGCCCTACGCGTGGGCGCATGCGCTCTTCGTCGACGGATCATTAACCACTAACGGGTTATTGCTGTCCGCCGGCCTCGTGATCATTTACTTCCTGCTGAACTACTGGGGCGTCAAACTGTTCGCGCGCGCCAATTCGGCGATCACGATCTTCAAGTTTCTGATCCCCGGCGCGACGATTCTCGGCTTGATGCTGACGGGCTTCCACAAGGAAAACTTCGGCGAAGCAAGCACGTTCGCGCCGTACGGCTGGTCGTCGGTGCTGACGGCGGTCGCGACGAGCGGCATCGTGTTCGCGTTCAACGGTTTCCAGAGCCCGATCAACCTCGCTGGCGAAGCGCGCAATCCGGCCAAGAGCGTGCCGTTCGCGGTGATCGGCTCGATCCTGCTGGCGCTGGTGATCTACGTGTTGTTGCAGATCGCGTATATCGGCGCAGTGAACCCGAGCGACGTCATGAAGGGCTGGAGCCACTTCAATTTCGCGTCGCCGTTCGCTGAACTTGCGATCGCGCTGAACCTGAACTGGCTCGCAATCCTGTTGTACGTGGATGCTTTCGTCAGTCCGAGCGGCACGGGTACGACCTATATGGCGACCACCACCCGCATGATCTACGCGATGGAGCGCAACAACACGATGCCGAAGATGTTCGGCAATGTGCACCCGTTCTATGGCGTGCCGCGTCAGGCGATGTGGTTCAACCTGTTCGTGTCGTTCATTTTCCTGTTCTTCTTCCGCGGCTGGAGCTCGCTGGCGGCGGTGATCTCGGTCGCCACGGTGATCTCGTACCTGACGGGCCCGATCAGCCTGATGGCGCTGCGCCGTGCGGCGACGGACCTGGAGCGTCCGCTGCATATCGTCGGCATGAAAGTGATTGCGCCGTTCGCGTTCGTGTGCGCCTCGCTGATCCTGTACTGGGCCAGGTGGCCGCTCACCGGCGAAATCATTCTGCTGATGGTCGTCGCGTTGCCGGTGTACTTCTACTTCCAGGCGAAGTCGGGTTTTGCCGGCTGGGGCCGCGATCTGAAGGCGGCATGGTGGCTGGTCGCCTACCTGCCGATCATGGCGGTTCTGTCGCTGATCGGCAGCAAGGAGTTCGGCGGTTTCGGCATCCTGCCGTACGGCTGGGACATGCTGGTGGTGATCGCGTTCTCGCTGGTGTTCTACTACTGGGGCGTCAATAGCGGCTACCGGTCGGAGTATCTGGAAGAGCGTCAGACCCACGACGAAGTGCTCGAAGGCATGGGCGCGCACTAAGCGCCGCGCTGAGCCTGTCGGCCGGATCGTGGTTGGGTCCGGGACGAGAAAAAGCCCGCCTGAGTTGCTCAGGCGGGCTTTTTTGTTGGCTGCCGCGTGGGTGTTGCGTGCGGCTTACCGGCGCCAGGATCAGGCGGTGCCGAACACGTAGTTTGTCATCGCGAGCGAGCGCTGATAGGTGCCGAGCGACTGGATGGCCAGCGAATAATCGTCGTCTGCCGCGCCCAATGCCGCGAATACGGGCAGCAGATGCTCGTCGGTCGGATGCATCAGCACCGCGTGCGGCGCCTGGCGGCGGTAGTCGAGCAGCGCGTCGATATCGTGCGCGGCGAGTTTCGTTTCGAACCAGTCCGTGAACTCGGTCACGCGCGGATCGGCATCTTCCGGGCGCGCGGAGAAATCGGCGGCGCGCAGATTGTGCGTGATCTGGCCGGAGCCGATCACCATCACGCCATCGTCTCTCAATGCGCGCAGCGCGCGGCCCACGCGGAAATGATGTGCGGCGTCCATGTGCGGCTGGATCGACAACTGCGCGACCGGCAGGTCCGCGTGCGGGAACATCAGCAGCATCGGCACCCACGCGCCGTGGTCGAGCCCGTGCGGCTGGGTGTCTGCGAGGATACCGCTTGCGCCGAGCAGCACGGCGGCGCGGCGCGCGACATCGGGCGCGCCCGGCGCCGGATACTGAATTTCGTACAACTGACGCGGAAAGCCGTAGAAATCGTGGATGGTTTCCGGCGTCGTGGCCGTGCTCGCCAGCGGATGCGCGGTGCCCCAATGGGCCGACAGCATCAGCACGGCCGCCGGACGCGGCAGTTGCGCGCCCAGGACGCCGAACTCCGCGGACGGCATCGACGGATCGATCGGCAGCGTGGGCGCACCGTGGGACAGGAAAAGCGAGGGTAGGCGGTTCATGGCAGCAACGCAGTCGCGAGGACACGGCGCAGAAGTTGGGTTGCTATCAATATAGGCTCACACCACCGTTTGATAAACCGGCGAAAACAGAATTGATTGCGTCGCCATTGTTGACAATTGACGCGCGTCAACATACCTGGCAGAGGCGGCAGGATGCCGTCCGCTACTTCTGAGCGTCGCGCAAACCCGTCCACGAGGGCGACAAAGCCGGCCCGAGCGCGAACAGGTCCAGCACACGCGCCACGGTGTGATCGACCATTTCGTCGATGGATGCGGGTTGGTTGTAGAACGCGGGCAGCGGCGGGAAGATCACGCCGCCCATTTCGGTGACGGCCGTCATATTGCGCAGATGCGCGAGATTGAACGGCGTCTCGCGAACGAGCAACACGAGGCGGCGACGCTCCTTGAGCGTCACGTCGGCGGCGCGGGTGATCAGGTTGTCGGAGAAGCCGTGCGCGACGCTCGCGAGCGTCTTCATCGAACAGGGGGCGACCACCATGCCGTCGGTGGCGAACGAGCCGGACGCGATGCTCGCGCCGACATCGCGCACCGAATGGACGACATCCGCGAGAGGATGCACGTCTTCTTTGCTCAACTGGAGTTCGTGCTGGATATTGAGCCAGCCTGCACTCGAAATCAGCAGGTGGCTCTCGACGCCGCCGAGCCTGCGCAGCGTTTCGAGCAGCCGGACGCCGTAGATGGCGCCGGTCGCGCCGGTGATCGCGACGATCAGCCGGCGTGGCGCCGCAGCGCGTGTTTCCATGGCTCGCGGCGCCTTAGCGGGATGAACGGAACGGCCGGGGCCGCTCAGGCCGCGGCGAACAGTTGTTGCAGTTCGCCCGATTCGTACATTTCCATCATGATGTCCGAGCCGCCGATGAACTCGCCCTTCACGTAGAGCTGCGGAATGGTCGGCCAGTTCGAGAACGTCTTGATGCCCTGGCGGACTTCGTCGTCTTCGAGGACGTTGACGGTCTTGAGTTCACCGACGCCGCACGCTTTCAGAATCTGGATGGCGCGGCCGGAGAAGCCGCACATCGGGAACTGGGCGGTGCCCTTCATGAAGAGGACGACGTTGTTTTCGTCGACGATTTGCTTGATGCGTTGTTGCGTATCCATGACTGACCTTGCGGTTCCGTGATGTGTAGGGAATAGGCTGAAATGATAGCGGATTTCGGTACGGCCGGCCGAAGGTCGATTCGTCCGTGCGTCTATTGTGAGTGTTCGCCCGGGTGTTCGAGGCATGCGGCCGCCTCGCCGAGTCGCCCGCCACTGATCCGCTCGATACCGGCTAGATCCCGTTCCGAGCGCACCTGCGCGAAACCTTGCGCGCTTAGCAGTGCGCGCACCGCTTCGGCCTGATCGTAGCCGTGCTCGATCCACAAGGCGCCATGAGCGGCGAGGCGAGCGGGTGCGCCGGCGACGATCGCGCGGATCGCGCTGAGGCCGTCGGCTTCATCGGTGAGCGCGCCGCGCGGCTCGAAACGCAAATCACCTTCCGACAGATGCGGATCGCCGCTCGCGATATACGGGGGATTGCTGACGATCACGTCGAAGCACAGTGCGGCGTCGAGTGAGTCGTACCAGTCGCTTTGCCTGAGCGACATGGCGCCGCCCGGGCGTTTCGCGTCCAGCAGGCGAGTGACGTTGCGCGTGGCCACTGCCAGCGCTCCGGCGGAACGGTCGAGCGCCCAAACCCGCGCGTCGGGCCGCGTCGACGCAATCGCCACGGCAATCGCGCCGGTGCCGGTGCCGAGATCGAGCACGCGCGGCCGCGTGATGTTTTCCATCGCCGCCAGCGCGGTTTCGACCAGCAATTCGGTTTCAGGACGCGGAATCAGCACGTCCGGCGTGACTTCGAACTCCAGCCCGAAAAACTCCCGCGCGCCGACCAGTTGCGCGACCGGCTCACCGGCCACGCGCCGCGCTTGCAACACCAGGTAACGTTCGACGCTCGCGCTGTCGAGCCCTTCATCGCTGCGCGTGATCAATTGCGTATGCCGCCAGCCGAGCACGTGCGTGAGCAGAATCCGCGCCTCGAGCGGCGGCAGCGGCGAGGCGCGCAGCAGTGCGGCGGGCGTGGCGGCCGTGGCCGTCGGGCTAGCCGGGGTGGTCGGATTGTCTGGCGTGGCGGGTGTCATCGGTGCGTCAGTCCGCGTCGCCCAGCGAGGCCAGCAACTCCGCCTGATGCTCGCTGACGAGCGCCGCGATCAGTTCGTCGAGATCGCCATCCATGATTGCGTCAAGCCGATACAGCGTCAGGTTGATCCGGTGATCGGTCAGCCGCCCTTGCGGGAAGTTGTACGTGCGAATCCGCTCGGAACGGTCGCCCGAGCCGATCAGGCTCTTGCGCGTCGCCGCTTCCTTCGCCTGCTGTTCGTGCGACTGCTTGTCTTTGATGCGCGCGGCGAGCACCTTCAGCGCGCGGTCCTTGTTCTTGTGCTGCGAGCGGTCGTCCTGACACTCGACGACGATGCCGGTCGGCAAGTGCGTGACGCGCACCGCGGAGTCGGTCTTGTTGATGTGCTGCCCGCCCGCGCCGGACGCGCGGAACGTGTCGATGCGCAGATCGGCGGGATTGATCTCGACTTCGCCGATTTCGTCGGCCTCGGGCATCACCGCGACCGTGCAGGCTGACGTGTGAATGCGGCCCTGCGTTTCGGTGGCCGGCACGCGCTGCACGCGATGACCGCCGGACTCGAACTTCAGCTTCGAATACGCGGCTTCGCCGGCGATCCGCACGATCACTTCCTTGTAGCCGCCGAGATCCGATTCGCTCGCCGACATCATCTCGACCTGCCAGCGATTGCGCTCGGCATAGCGCAGATACATGCGCAGCAGATCGCCCGCGAACAGCGCGGACTCGTCGCCGCCCGTGCCCGCACGGATTTCGACGAAGATATTACGATCGTCGTTCGGGTCTTTCGGCAGCAGCATTTTTTGCAGGCCGGCGCCGAGTTGCTCCATCCGGTCGCGTGCCGCGCGAATTTCCTCTTCCGCGAAGTCGCGCATTGACGTGTCCGCCAGCAGCTCCTGCGCGGTTTCCTCGTCGCTGCGCGCCTCGCGCCAGAGCGCGTAATGCTCGACCACCGGCCCAAGCTCGGCGTGCTCGCGCGTGAGCTTGCGGTATTGATCGAGATTCGAGGTGATGTCCTCGCGGCTCAACAGGTCGTTCAGTTCGGCCAGCCGCGTAGTGAGCTGGTCGAGCTTGCGTTGCATGCTCGTTTTCATCGGACGGGTTTCGGAGCGGGCTCCGGCAAGGACGGCGACTAGGGGAGTGGGCGGATGCCCTGATCGGAAGCATGTCGCGCGCCACTGGCGGGCGGCGCGGACAGCGCGGCGCTGGCTGCGCCGCTAACGCTCGGTGGAACCGGAGTGCTTGTAGAAACCGCTCATCAGTTCGATGAGCGTGTCGCGGTTATCGCTGCTCGCGCGATTGAGCGCGTGCGTCGGGCCGTGGATCAGCTTGTTGGTGAGCGCCTGCGACAGCGCTTCGAGTACTGCGGCCGGGTCGTCGCCGCGGGCGAGCATCTTCTGCGCGCGCTCGACTTCGGCGCGGCGCAGCACGTCGGCCTGCGTGTGCATATGGCGGATCACCGGCACGATGCTGCGCGCGTCGAGCCACTGCATGAAATTCTGCACACGCGTTTCGATGATCGCTTCGGCCTGCGCGACCGCGGCTTGCCGCGACGCATTGCCTTCGCGGACGATCGCGCCGAGGTCGTCGACGGTGTACAGGAAGACGTCTTCGAGCTGGCCGGCTTCGGGCTCGATATCGCGCGGTACGGCGAGATCGACCATGAAAATCGGCCGGTGACGGCGCGCTTTGACTGCCCGCTCGACCGCGCCGAGCCCGATGATCGGCAACGTGGACGCGGTGCACGACACGATGATGTCGAATTCGTGCATCCGCGCCGGCAGTTCCGACAGCGGAATCGCCCGGCCGTTGAAGCGCTCGGCGAGCCGCGAACCACGCTCGGCCGTACGATTGGCGACCACCAGTTCACGCGGATGTTGCGCGGCGAAGTGCGTCGCGCACAATTCGATCATTTCGCCCGCGCCGATGAACAGCACGCGCTGGTTCGAGACCTTGTCGAAAATCCGTTGGGCGAGCCGGACGGCGGCGGCCGCCATGGAAACCGACTGCGCGCCGATTTCAGTCGTGCTGCGCACTTCCTTCGCGACGGCGAAGGTGCGCTGAAACAACTGGTTCAGATAGGTGCCGAGCGCGCCGGCTTCGGAGGCGGTGCGCACCGCGTCCTTCATTTGTCCGACGATTTGCGTCTCGCCCAGCACCATGGAGTCGAGCCCCGACGCGACGCGGAACGCGTGGCGCACGGCTTCCGACTGCGGCAGCGCGTAGACGTGCGGCGCGAGTTCGTCGATGGGCAGATTGTGGTACTTCGAAAACCACTGGATCGCGGCTTCGCGCGCGGCCTGGTCGTCGGTGGCGCAGTAGAGTTCGGTGCGGTTGCAGGTGGACAGAATCGCCGCTTCCGGCGCCGTGCGGGCCGTGCGGCCGAGCCAGACGCTCTTGAACGTGTCCAGTGCAGGCTTGATCTGTTCGAGCGGAAACGCCACGCGTTCGCGCAAGGCGACAGGCGCAGTGTGGTGATTGATTCCGATCGTTAGAAGCTGCATTTTGGGGGGCTATGGTTTAGCCCAATATTATAGCGTTTTCACGATTCTTACATCCTGCACCCGTCAAGCCGCCTCAATCCGCCTCGACGACGGTCTCTGGCGGGATCGCGTCGAGCTGATAGCCGTAGCCGTAAACCGGCGTGAGGGCATAGCCGAGTTCGGGGCGCAGCTGCAATTTGCTGCGTACCCGCGATGCGTGCGTGTCAATGGTGCGCGACTTTACGTCGCGGCGGCGCGCCCAGACGGTTTCGAGAATATGCGCGCGCGACACCGGACGTGCCAGATTGTTGAACAGCAGCAGCGCGAGGCGGAATTCCTTGGGGGTCAGGATGACCGTCAGTCCGCGGAAGGTGACGGCGGAATGCGCAGTGTCGAATGCATAGCCGCCGATCGTGTCCCGCCGCCGGTTGGCCGGCCGCCGCAGGCCGGCACGGCGCAGCAGTGCGTCCACCCGGGCCAGCATTTCCGGGCCGCGGACCGGTTTGCTGAGGCAATCGTCGGCGCCGGCGTGCAATGCGGCGACGATCTGGCTTTCGCGCGGCGCCGACATGAGCACGATGACCGGCAGGCTCGGCAGGATGGCGCGGGCGCGCGCGATCACGTCTTCGGCGCAATGGTCGCCGGCCCAGCTTGCGGTGATCAGAAGATCGAAGAACTCGTCCGTGGCGCGCTGCAGGAAGGGCGCGCTGGCGGTGAACTGCTGGCACACATGGCCGCCCGCGAAGATCAGCTGGTCGACCAGTTTGGCATGTCGCACATCCGGTTCGATGAGGGCGATTCGCATGGCGCGGCTTCAGCTGGCAACGACCGGGAATTGGATTTTTCCGCACCGTTTGCGGCTTGCCTAACCTCATCCCGACCCCTAAACTCAACCGCTATGCGGAAAGCGCCGTGCTGAACTTCCTAAAGTTAATGAGACAAAAATGCTAGCTGTCTTGCCCCCTTACGAGTATCAGACAAATCTGAAAATGCACGAGATCGGCCGCTAATGGGTTGGCCCGGCATCATCGTGTTGGGGGTGGCGATCGGACTGGCGGGCTGGTGGCTGCATCCGTTGCGGCGCGCGAGCCGCGCCCGTTGGTGGATGGCGCTGCTGGCCGGCGTGCTCGGCACGAGCGTCGCGCGCATGGCCGGCAACGTGACCGGTCTCTTTCATGACGGCGATACACTGGAATGGCCGGTATGCACCGCCATCGCAGTAATCGCCGTTGCCGCGACGGTCGGCTTGCTTTCCCGTCGATGAATCTTTGCAGGTGACTCCCATGAATGCCCGACTCCCCGAAACTTCCTCCATCCCCGAACGGCTCGCGAGCCTGCGCAGCGCGATGGCGCGCGAAGGCGTCGCCGCCTATCTGGTGCCGTCCTCGGACCCGCACCTGTCCGAGTATCTGCCTGAGCGCTGGCAAGGCCGTCAGTGGCTGTCCGGCTTCACCGGCTCGGCCGGCACGCTGGTCGTCACCGCCGACTTCGCGGGCGTCTGGACGGACAGCCGCTATTGGGAACAGGCCGGTGCGCAACTGGCCGGCACCGGCGTGCAATTGATGAAGATGACCGGCGGCCAACAGACCTCGCCGCATTTCGAGTGGCTCGCGCAGAACGTGGCGACTGGCGGCACGGTCGGCGTGGACGGGACGGTGCTCGGCGTGGCGGCGGCGCGGGCATTGGGCCAGGCGTTGAGCGCGCGCGGGGTGCAACTGCGCACTGACGTCGATCTGTTCGACGCGATCTGGCCGCAGCGTCCGTCGTTGCCGAACGCCGCCGTGTTCGAGCACGCCGCGCCGCATGCGAGCGTCGAGCGCGCGGAAAAGCTTGCGCGGATTCGTCGCGCGATGGCGGACCAGGGCGCGCAATGGCACTTCGTCTCGACGCTCGACGACCTCGCATGGCTGCTGAATCTGCGTGGCGCCGACGTCAGCTACAACCCGGTATTCGTCGCGCATGCGCTGATCGGCGCCGATCGGGTGGCGCTGTTCGTCGCCGACGGCAAAGTGCCGCCGGAACTGGCCGCCGCGCTGGCGCGCGACGGCATCAGCGTCGAGCCGTACGCGAAGGCGGCGGACGCGCTCGCGGCGCTGCCCGCCGGCAGCACGCTGCTGATCGATCCTCGCCGCATTACGTACGGTTCGTTGCGAGCGGTGCCGTCGACGGTCAAGGTGGTCGAGTCCGTCAACCCCTCCACCTTCTTCAAGTCGTGCAAGACCGCGGCGGAAGCCGGGCATGTGCGCGCGACGATGGAGCAGGACGGCGCGGCGCTGGCCGAATTCTTCGCGTGGTTCGAAAGCGCCTTGGGCCGCGAGACGATCACCGAGCTGACCATCGACGAACGCCTGTCGGCCGCGCGTGCGCGCCGTCCGGGCTTCGTGTCGCTGAGCTTCGCGACGATCGCGGGCTTCAATGCGAACGGCGCGATGCCGCACTACCGCGCGACAGAGGAAGCGCATTCGGTGATCGAGGGCGACGGCCTGTTGCTGATCGACTCCGGCGCGCAGTATCTGAGCGGCACGACGGACATCACGCGCGTGGTGCCGATCGGCACGCCCAGCGACGCGCAGCGGCGCGATTTCACGACCGTGCTCAAGGGCACGATGGCGCTGTCGCGCGCGCAATTCCCGCGCGGCATCCGATCGCCGATGCTCGACGCGATCGCTCGCGCGCCGATCTGGGAAGCGGGCGCCGATTACGGCCACGGCACCGGTCACGGGGTGGGCTACTTCCTGAACGTGCATGAAGGCCCGCAGGTGATCTCGCACTACGCGCCAGCCGAACCGTGGACCGCGATGGAGGAAGGCATGATCACGTCGGTCGAACCGGGCATTTACCGGCCCGGCAAGTGGGGCGTGCGGATCGAAAATCTCGTGCTCAACGTACCCGCCGGTAAAACCGAACTCGGTGATTTCCTCAAGTTCGAGACCTTGACGCTGTGCCCGATCGACACCCGCTGCCTTGACCTGTCGCTGCTGCGCGAGGACGAGCGCGCGTGGCTCAACGCGTATCACGAAACGGTGCGCACCCGCCTGTCGCCGCATGTGTCGGGCGACGCGAAGGCGTGGCTGGAACTGCGCACGCAACCCATCTGAGCGCCGCCACCAGAGTTGGCTAACGGAGAACGCATGGCGATCAAGGCAGTGGTGTTCGATTTCGGTGGTGTGCTGATCGACTGGAGTCCGGAGTATCTGTATCGCGAGCTGATTCCTGACGACACCGAGCGTCGCTGGTTTCTGACGCACGTCTGCTCGATGGACTGGGTGATCCGTCAGGACGGCGGCCAGCCGATCGTCGAGGCTACCGAGGAACTGATCGCGAAGTATCCCGATCACGAATCGTTGATCCGTGCGTTTTACGAGCGCTGGCATGAGATGGTGGCTGGCGTGCTGGAGGAGGGCGTCGCGATCATGGAAAAGCTCGAAGCCGCCGACGTGCCGCTATTCGGGCTGACCAACTGGTCGGCTGAGACATTTCCGTATGCGTGGGAGCATTACCCGGTGCTGCGGCGGTTTCGCGACATCGTCGTGTCGGGGCGGGTCGGGCTAGTGAAGCCGGATCCGGCGATCTTCGCGGCCATGTGTGAGCGGATCGACGCGCAGATGCCCGGCATCCAGCCCAGCGAACTCGTTTTCATCGACGACAATCCGAAAAACGCGCAAGCCGCGAGCGCGCTCGGCTGGCACGGCGTGCATCACACCAGCGCCGCGCAGACCGAAGCGAAGCTGCGCGAATTGGGACTGCCGGTTTGAGACGCGCAAAGCTCGTTTGACCGGCGCGAAGAGGGAGAAAGGCGCGTGCGTTTTATTCGCGGCGCCGACTCGTTTCACTATTGCGCCCCGGCCCGCCTGCTTTCACCGGCTTTAGCCTGTCACGGTTTGCAAGCGCGAGCGGGCCCCCACGCCTCACACCCACAAGCCGCACCCCGGCGTCCGATCTACTGACCCAGCAGATTCTTCAACGCATTCTCCAACCCTTTCACCGTCTCCCCCGTGCCCTTCGCGACGCCTTCGACGCTCACGCCCAACGCCTTCGCAAAGCCCGCGCCGAGCCGCATCATGATGCCTTCCCGCACCGAAAATTTCGGGTCGCGCAAATCTCCGTCCAGCACGAAATGCAGTGTGATGTCACCGTTGTGCGCCTTGAGCGCGGCGACGGCCGCCTTGGTCGGGATCGACAGGAAGGTGTCGAACGGATTGCCGCTGTCGGCGAGTTGCAGATTGTGGACCGTCACCGTGCCGGGTGCATGCAGCCGATAGTTGCGCACCGTCGATTCAACCGTCAGGTCGACCGTGCCGCCCGCCACCTGCGTCCGCGTGCCGGCCTTCTTCAGCAGATACGGGTCGAGCATCACGATGTCGACGCCGCGCAGCTGGCTGGTGGTCTGCGAATCCCTGCTGGCGATCTTGATCCAGCCGCCGAACGACACGGTGCCCGTATGCGCCGGGCCTTTGATCGAGCCGCTGACGCTGACGGTGGTCGGCTCGCTGAGCGCGGGCAGTTTCAGATTGTCGACGCTCGCGTTGGCGTTGCTGACCGTCACCTTGAACGGCGGCGGCCCGACCGTCATGTCGTAAAAATGGAAGTTGCCCTGCTCGAAGCGGATGTGATCGACCTGCTTCTCGTGCGAGGCGGGCGTCACCACACCGCCGGTGTCGCCATCGGAGCGGTTCACCGCTTCCCGCAGGTTCGGCAGCAGGTTGATCGAACCGTCCCTGGTGCGCAGCACGGCCATGTCGAAGCCGCGCACCACCACGCTGCGGATATGCATGCGCCGCGCGAGCAGATCGCGGATGTCGGGGGTGAGGGTGATCTCGTCGGCTCTGAGCGGGTCGCCGGCCGGCCAGCCGGGCGGCGCCTTGATGAGCACGCGCGTGAGATGAATCGAGGTCAGGCCCACGTCGATGCTTTCGGCGCTGCCGAGCGGGCCGAGCGCCGCCACCAGGCGATTCTTGACCTCCTGCTGCGCGAACCGCAGCGCGCCAACCGCCAGGACGATCAGCACCAGCAACACGCCGCCGACGGCGACCAACCAGCGCTTGCCCTTCGACATCGCCATGCTTGCCTCCTCGTCACCACGTGGCGCGTGGTGCGGCTGTGACTGGCTTGGGTTTGCATGCGCCGTTGGGGCGCACGACTATTCCGGCGGGACGGGCCGCGTCTGCCGGAACGACGACATGTATCACGCCTCGACCCGCAATGCGTGTGCCCTGCCGCCTATTTCGTCCGACGTGCTGCGCGTGAGGCACGGGCATTGTGTGCGAGGCATGGCCAGGCGACTGTGCGCAGAGGAGCCGCAGGGAAGCCGCGGGGGAGCAAAACGGTCGCCGGAATGATCCGATACACCACAGCCGGAATGGACCGACAAAGCGAACCAGTCAGGCGGACCCATGAAACGAAACAGCAAAGCGGCCCGCCTCACACCCACGAGGCGGGCCACCGAACGCCACGTTACCGCGTGATCGGCTTGTAACGCAGACGCTTCGGCCGCGCAGCCTCTTCACCGAGACGCGCGCGCTTGTCCGCTTCGTATTCCTGGTAGTTGCCGTCGAAGAACGTGACTTGCGAATCGCCTTCGAACGCGAGGATGTGCGTCGCGATCCGGTCGAGGAACCAGCGATCGTGCGAGATCACCATCACCGAGCCTGCGAACTCGAGCAATGCATCTTCGAGCGCGCGCAGTGTTTCGACGTCGAGGTCGTTCGACGGTTCGTCGAGCAGCAGCACGTTGCCGCCCGCGATCAGCGTCTTGGCCAGATGCAGCCGGCCGCGCTCACCGCCCGACAGATTGCCGACGACCTTCTGCTGATCGCCGCCCTTGAAGTTGAAGCGGCCGATGTACGCGCGCGACGGCGTTTCGTACTTGCCGACCGTCAGCACATCCGCTCCGCCGGAGATCTCCTCGAACACGGTCTTCGAGCCGTCGAGCGCGTCGCGGCTCTGGTCCACGTAAGCGAGCTTGACGGTCGGGCCTTGCACGATCTCGCCCGAATCCGGCTGTTCTCGGCCGGTCAGCATGCGGAACAGCGTCGATTTACCCGCGCCGTTCGGCCCGATGATGCCGACGATCGCACCCGCCGGAATCTTGAAGCTGACGTCGTCGAGCAGCAAACGGTCGCCATAGGACTTGCGGACGTTCTTGAACTCGATCACTTCATTGCCGAGACGATCGCCGACCGGAATGAAGATTTCCTGCGTTTCGTTGCGCTTCTGGTAGTCCTGGCTGTTCAGTTCCTCGAAGCGGGCGATACGCGCCTTCGACTTCGCCTGACGGCCCTTCGGATTCTGGCGCACCCACTCCAGTTCCTTCTTGATCGCCTTCTGACGCGCCGATTCCGACGACTCTTCCTGCTTCAGACGCTCTTCCTTCTGATCGAGCCAGCTGCTGTAGTTGCCCTTCCACGGAATGCCGTGGCCGCGGTCGAGTTCGAGAATCCACTCGGCGGCGTTATCGAGGAAGTAGCGGTCGTGGGTCACGGCGACGACGGTGCCCGGAAAGCGCGTCAGGAACTGTTCGAGCCAGTCGACCGACTCTGCGTCCAGGTGGTTGGTCGGCTCGTCGAGCAGCAGCATGTCGGGCTTTTCGAGCAGCAGCTTGCACAGCGCGACACGGCGCTTTTCGCCGCCCGACAGATTCTCGATCTTCGCGTCCCACGCCGGCAGGCGCAGCGCGTCGGCGGCGATTTCGATCTGCTGTTCGGCGCTGCCGCCATCCGACGTGGCGAGGATCGCTTCGTACTTCGCCTGCTCGGCGGCGAGCGCGTCGAAGTCGGCGTCCGGCTCGGCGTAGGCCGCGTAGATTTCGTCGAGCTTCTTCTGCGCGTTGAACACGTCGCCGAGACCTTCCTCGACCGCTTCACGCACCGTCTTGGTCGGGTCGAGCTGCGGCTCCTGCGGCAGGTAGCCGATGTTCAGATTCGGCATCGGCGTCGCTTCGCCTTCGATGTCCTTGTCCACACCGGCCATGATGCGGATCAGCGTCGACTTGCCCGAGCCGTTCAGGCCGAGCAGGCCGATCTTCGCGCCGGGGAAAAACGACAGCGAGATGTCTTTCAGGATTTGACGCTTGGGCGGCACGATCTTGCCGACCCGGTTCATGGTGAAGACGTATTGGGCCATTTGCTTGCAATAGACGTTGACGACGCCGGCCGCGTGGGGGCGGGCAGTCGTTGGGTGGATGGGTAATCGGTGTTAGCGGTGTTGAGGCCAGGCGGCATGCCCGGCGCCGGCCGGCGCGGCATCGAGCGCGGCGTCGAACTTCGCGACGCCCCGCGCGCGGGCGGGTGGTTCAGGTGGCATTGTACTTCGCGCGGCGGGTGGGGCGGCAGGGGGCGGCGCGCGGTGTCGGCGGTCGGCTCGTGTGTAGATGCGCGGGGGGTGTGGATGCTCAGAGCCAGTCGGCGACGCCGCCGTGCCGCGAACAGGTGCCGCTGTGATGTTTGCTGAAGCTGTAGGTGCCGTCGCGGCAGCGCGCGCTCGCGCCTTGCGGCGCTTTGCCGGACAGCGCACGGGCAGGCGCGTGGACGGCATTGCCGTCGCGATTGGTGTAGGTGTTGTGGTTGCTGAGGTCGGCTTCGTCGGGTGTCGTGCCGGGCGCCACGTAAGCGAGCACCGGCGCTGCCGCCACGCCGAACAACAGCGCGACGGCCACCGCCGCATGGCGGCCAAGGCGCTTGAGGGCGATGCCTGTCATGGTCTTTCGGGTGATTGTTATTCTGCTTGTGCGTGAGTGTGCGTGTGCTTCGGGCGGGTCTCAGTTAGCGCGCCGTCCCGTCGCCGGATCGAAGAAATGCAGATGCGCCGCCGGCAACGCCACTTGCAACGCCTCGCCCCTCGCGGGCCGATGGGCGTGCGGCAAGCGCACCGTCACATCGTGCTTGCCCCAGCGGCCGTGCGCGAGGTTGTCCGCGCCGAGCAACTCACAAGAATCGACGCTGAGCGTCGCGTGCGATGCGTCCGCGTGGCCAGGGCTCATGTGCTCGGGGCGAATGCCGAGCGTCCACTCACGGCCTTTGGCGACCTCCCTGCCAATCGCCGCCACACCCGCTAACGGCAGTTTCGGACCGTTGCCGGCGACATCGAACGTCGCGCCGTCGTCGGATACGCGGCCTTCCAGCAGATTCATCCCCGGCGAGCCGATGAAGCTCGCGACGAATACCGTGGCCGGCCGCTCGTAGACCTCGGTCGGCGCGCCGATCTGCTCGGCGTGGCCCTTGTTCATCACGATCACACGCTGCGCGAGCGTCATCGCTTCGATCTGATCGTGCGTCACGTACAGGCTCGTGGTGGCGAGGCGCGCATGCAGCCGCTGGATTTCGAGGCGCATCTGCACGCGCAAACGCGCGTCGAGATTCGACAACGGTTCGTCGAACAGAAACACCGCCGGCTCGCGCACGATCGCGCGGCCCATCGCGACGCGCTGCCGTTGTCCGCCGGACAGCTCGCGTGGCCTGCGTTGCAACAGCGCTTCGAGTTCGAGAATCTGCGCGGCGGCCTCGACGCGCTTCGCGATCTGCGCGCGCTCGACCCCCGCGATCTTCAGCGCGTAGCCCATGTTCTCGGCGACGCTCATATGCGGATACAGCGCGTAGTTCTGGAACACCATCGCGATGTTGCGATCCTTGGGCTCCAATTCGTTGACCACTTTGCCGGCGATCGAAATACGGCCTTCGGAGATGCGTTCGAGTCCGGCCACCATCCGCAGCAAGGTGGACTTGCCGCAGCCGGACGGCCCGACCATCACGACGAATTCGCCGTCGGCCACGTCGACGTCGATGCCGTGCAGCACGAACTGTTTGCCGTCGTAGGTCTTTTTAACGCCTTGCAGAGTCAGTGCAGCCATGCCGTTTTAGCCTTTTGTTGCTTGCCGCGTGGTGCGCGGTGTTGTCTGTTCAATGCCGGCGTGCCCGAGTGTCGCGCACGCCGCGCGAATCACTTCTCCGAATCCACCAGTCCGCGCACGAACCAGCGCTGCATCGTCAGCACGACGGCGAGCGGCGGCAGCATCGCGAGCAGCGTCGCGGTCATCACGAGGTGCCATTCGGTCGCGGTGTCGCCGGACGCGATCATGCTGCGGATGCCGACCACCGCGGTCATCAGCGACTGCTGGCTCGTAATCAGGATCGGCCACAGATACTGATTCCAGCCGTAAATGAAGGTGATCACGAAGAGGGCGGCCATGTTGGTCTTCGACAACGGCAGCACGACGTCCCAGAAGAAGCGCATCGCGCCCGCGCCGTCGATGCGCGCCGCTTCCATCAACTCGTCGGGTAGCGTCATGAAGAACTGGCGAAACAGGAACGTCGCGGTGGCCGACGCGATCAGCGGCAAGGTCAAACCGCTGTATGTATTGCTCAGATGCATCGACGACACGACCTGCACGGTCGGGAAGATCCGCACTTCGACCGGCAGCATCAGCGTCATGAAGATCAGCCAGAACGACAGCATGCGAAACGGAAAGCGGAAGAACACGATCGCGTACGCGGAGATCATCGACACGGCGATCTTGCCGATCGAAATCGCCAGCGCCATCACGAGGCTGTTGAACAGCATGCGGCCGAACGGCGCCGCCGCATTGCCGCTGCCGTGCGACCAGATGGTCGCGACGTTCTCGAACAGATGCGTGCTCGGCACGAGCGACAGCGGCACGGTGAATACCTCGTGCTCGCTCATCGTCGCCGCGCAGAACGCGACGTACACCGGAAACACCACCAGCGCGACGCCGAGAATCAGCACCGCGTGGCAGAACAGGTCGAAACCGCGGCGGTTCTCGATCATGAGTATTGAACCCTGCGTTCGATGAAGCGGAATTGCACGACCGTCAACGCGACGACGATCACCATCAGAATCACCGACTGCGCGCCCGAGCTGCCGATGTCGAGCCCCTGGAAGCCCTCGGCGAAGATCTTGTAGATCAGCGTGCGGGTCGCTTGCGCGGGGCCGCCGCCGGTCGCGGCGTCGATCACCGGGAAGGTGTCGAAGAACGCGTAGGTGATGTTGATCACCAGCAGGAAGAAACTGGTCGGCGATAGCAACGGCAGTGCGATGCCGAAGAAGCGCCGCACCGGACCGGCGCCGTCGATCGCGGCGGCTTCGATCAGCGAGCGCGGAATCGCCTGCAAGCCCGCATAGAAGAACAGGAAGTTGTAGCTGATCTGTTTCCAGACCGACGCGAGCACCACCAGAAACATCGCCTGGCCCGCGTTCAGCGCGTGATTCCACACGATGCCGTACTTCGCGAGCGCAAAGGTGATGAGGCCGATGCTCGGGTTGAACAGGAACGACCACAGCACCGCGGCGATCGCGGGCGCGACCGCGTATGGCCAGATCAGGAGCGTCTGATAGGTCTTCGCGGCGCGCGTCACGCGATCGGCGCAGACCGCGAGCAGCAGCGAAATCACGAGCCCCGATACCGTGACGAGCGCGCAGAATATCAGCGTCGTATTGAACGACGACAGATAGAGCGGATCGGCGAGCAGTTGCCTGAAGTTGGCGAGTCCGACGAACTCGCTCGACGTGCCGAACGCATCCTGGCTCTGCGTGGATTGCCAGAGCGCCTCGCCGGCCGGCCACAGGAAGAACAGCAGCGTGATCGCGAGTTGCGGCGCGACGAGCAGATAGGGCAGCAGACTAGTGCCGAAGCTGGAGCGCTTTTCCATCGAAGATTTCCTGGGTTTGCTGCGACCATGGGTTTCGGCGCGAGCGCGCCGAAACCGTGCCGGTGAATGCCGGGTTGCCAGCTTGGCTGCCGGCCTAGTTGCCGGCTTTTTCGAAGCGGCGCAGCAACTCGTCACCGCGCGAAACCGACGAGTCGAGCGCCTGTTGCGGCGTCTTCTTCTGCGCCCAGACCTGTTCGAGTTCTTCGTCGATCACCGTGCGGATCTGCGGCATGTTGCCCAGACGCAAGCCCTTCGTGAACGGCAGCGGCGGCTTGTTGAGCATCTGGCGGATCGCGGTGTCGCTGCCCGGGTTCTTGTCGTAGAAGCCTTGCTGGCGAGTCAGGTCATAGGCGGCGGTCGTGACCGGCAAGTAACCCGTGTCCTGATGCCACTTCGCGGCGACCGGCGCCGAGCTCAGATACGCGAGGAACTTCGCCACGCCCTTGTAGACGGCCGGATCCTTGCCCGACAACACCCACAAACTCGCCCCGCCGATGATCGCGTTCTGCGGCGCGCCCTTCACGCTGGCGTCGTACGGCATCATGCCGGTGCCGAAGTTGAACTTCGCGTATTTCTTGATCGTGGCGAGCGAGCCCGACGAGTTCGTGATGATCCCGCAGTCGCCGCTATAGAACTTCGATACCGGTTCGTCCTTGCGGCCGACATAGGTGAAGGTGCCGTCCTTCTGCATGTTCTGCAGGAACTGGATGTGTGCGACCTGCAGCGGCTTGTTGAATTCGAGTTGCGCGTCGAGGCCGTCGAAACCATTGTTCTTCGACGCGAACGGCGCGGCATGCCACGCGCTGTAGTTCTCGAGCTGAATCCAGCTCTGCCAGCCCGACGAATAGCCGCACGACATGCCCGACGCCTTCAGCTTCTGCGCATCGGCCTGCAATTCGGCCCAGGTCTTCGGCGGCTGGTTCGGGTCGAGCCCGGCTTTCTTGAACGCGTCCTTGTTGTAGTAGAGCACCGGCGTCGAGCTGTTGAACGGCATGGAGATCAGCTGGCCGGTTTTCGCGTCGCTGTAATAGCTCGCGATGGTCGGCACGAACGCCTTCTGGTCGAGCGGGACGCCTGCCTGCTTGAACACGTCGGTGACGGGAATCACGGCCTTCTTCGCCTGCATCATCGTGGCGGTGCCGACTTCGTAGACCTGCAGGATGGCCGGCGCATTGCCGCTGCGATACGCGGCGATGCCGGCGGCAAGAGTCTGGTCGTAGGTGCCTTTGAACACCGGCACGATCGTGTAGTCGCTTTGCGATTTGTTGAAGTCGTTGGCGATGTCGTTCAGGCGTTCGCCCAGCGCGGCTTCCATCGCGTGCCAGAACTGGATTTCGGTCGCGGCGTGGGCCGCCTGGCTAAAGCCGGCGCTCAGCACGGCGGCAATGGACAGCGAACGGAACAGCGGCTTGCAATTCATCGATTGTGTCTCCTGTGTCGATCGGAGTGGGTGCATTAGCACGTGGTCCGATCCCATGCACGGCAGTGCGGAACGGGCGCGGATGCGAATCGCGCGATTCTATTTGTATTCGATGACAGTCCGGCGTCGGTTGCGGCTTCGGCGGCCGGACGGCGTGGACCGCGGACGGCGGGCGCCGGAAGCCGCAATTTAACATCGGCTGTCATGAAACGGAAACAATCGAAATGGGCGGTGCCGGTGGAGTCGGTGCGGTGAACGGCCGCCGCAGCGGCACTGTGACGAAGCCGAGCGAGTGGTTCGCGCTCCTTTGCAATCGGCTGGCGACCATAAAAAAGCCCGCTGGAAGCGGGCTCTTTTTGAAGGCGGACGCTGCGGACGATGGCGCTCGGACTTTGCGCACTCGTGCGGTGCGGCGACGCCGCAGCTTGAATGCCGTTAGACGTTAAACAGGAAGTTCATCACGTCGCCGTCATGCACGACGTATTCCTTGCCTTCCGCGCGCATCTTGCCGGCTTCCTTCGCGCCTTGTTCACCCTTGTAGGTGATGTAGTCGTTGAACGCGATGGTCTGCGCGCGAATGAAGCCGCGCTCGAAGTCCGTGTGAATCGCACCCGCCGCCTGCGGCGCGGTGTCGCCGATATGGATCGTCCATGCGCGCACTTCCTTCACGCCGGCGGTGAAGTAGGTTTGCAGGCCGAGCAGCTTGAAGCCCGCGCGGATCACGCGGTTCAGGCCCGGCTCTTCCATGCCCATGTCGGCGAGGAACACTGCCATGTCGGCTTCGTCGAGGTCGGCGATTTCCGCTTCGATCGCCGCGCACACGGCGACGACCGGCGCGTTCTCGGCGGCCGCGAATTTCGCCACGGCGTCGAGGTGCGGATTATTTTCGAAACCGTCGTCCTTGACGTTGGCCACGTACATGGTCGGCTTCGCCGTGATCAGGCAGAACGGCTTGAGCGTCGCCTTTTCGTCGTCCGACAGATCGAGCGCGCGGACCGGCTTGGCCTGGTCGAGCTGCGCGCGCACCTTTTCCAGCACGGCGGCGTTCTTCGCGGCTTCCTTGTCGTTACCCGACTTGGCGGCCTTCGAATAGCGCGTGAGCGCCTTTTCGACCGTGGCGAGGTCGGCCAGCGCCAGTTCGGTGTTGATCACTTCGATGTCCGACAGCGGATCGACCTTGTTCGCGACGTGAATCACGTTGTCGTCTTCGAAGCAGCGCACCACGTGCGTGATCGCGTCGGTTTCGCGGATGTTCGCGAGGAACTGGTTGCCGAGCCCTTCGCCCTTGCTGGCGCCCGCCACCAGACCGGCGATGTCGACGAACTCCACCACCGCCGGCAGGATACGCTCCGGCTTGACGATCTCGGCGAGCGCCTTCAGACGCGCGTCCGGCACCTCGACCACGCCGACGTTCGGCTCGATCGTGCAGAACGGATAGTTTTCGGCGGCGATGCCCGCCTTGGTCAGCGCATTGAACAGGGTGGACTTGCCGACGTTAGGCAGGCCGACGATGCCGCATTTGAGGCTCATGGAAATCCTTCAGTGAATCAGTAAGTTGCGTGATGCGCTCGACGCTGAGTGCGGCTTCGGAAAGCCTTCGCGTGTGGCGTGGGGGCAAACACAGCGGAGCGGGACAGGTCACCGAATCGGGGCGTTGGCTCGACGATTGGGTGCGAGTTTTCACGGAAAACGCAATTGTAACCCGTTCGGATGGGCGTACCGGTGCGCCGGCGGGAAAGCCGGGCGCGCCGAGCGAACGTGCGGCGGACGCGATCTAGGGTCTGTTTTTGGGCGGCCACTGTAGAATCGACGGCTTAGGGCCGTCAGAGCTCTTTTTCGGGGGATAGCTGTGCGAGCAGTGAGATGGCTGGGAACCGGCGTGGCGGTGGTGCTGGTCGGCGGTGCGGTCGCGACGTGGTTGTCGCAGAATTTCGACGAAGCACAGGCCAACACGGACCGGCAGACGGTCGAGTGCCTCACGAACCACCTGACGCAGGACGACCGGGCGCGCATCGCGCAGTTCGCTGATAAAAACGACTTCGAATCACTCTGGCGCGTGTACGACCAGGTTTTCCCCGATTGCGCCGTACGCGGCGACCAGCGCGAGCGCAAAGCCCAGCTCGAAGCGAGCGCATGGCGCATTCTCCAGTCCGACCCGCGCTTCATGCGTCTGCGCGAAGCGAATGCGGCGATGGCGTCAGGTTCACAGCACTAGCCCTCAGGCGTGCGCCAGGCCGGATTTTTCGGGCGCAATTGCCGCACCCGCCGATCCGTCCCCCGCAACCCCCCGCGGCTATAATGCGCGGATGAACGCACACCACCAGACCTTTGATGCCGCCGTGATCGGCGGCGGGCTCGTCGGCAAGACCGCGGCGCTCGCGCTCACGCAAGGCGGCCTGCGCGTGGCGCTGCTCGCGCAAGCTTGCGCGGCATTGCCCGCCGGTGCCGCTTTCGATTCGCGGGTCTACGCGTTGTCGTCGAGTTCGCAGGCGCTGCTCGAGCGCTTGCGGGTCTGGCAGGCGCTCGATCTGTCGCGGCTCGGGCCCGTCTACGACATGCGGGTCTACGGCGACGCTCATGCCGAGCTGCATTTCTCCGCATTTCAGGCGTCGGTGCCGCAACTGGCGTGGATCGTCGAGTCGTCGGTGATCGAACGCGCGCTGGATGCGGCGCTGCGCTTCCAGCCGAATCTCACCTGGATCGACTCGCGCGCTCAGGCGCTGGACTTCACTGCCGAAAGCGCGAGCGTCGGTCTCGCGAACGGCAACGTCGTCGAGGCCGATCTGGTGGTCGGCGCGGACGGCGCGCATTCGTGGGTGCGCGCGCAGATCGGCTCGAAGATGAACCGGCGCGACTACCGGCAAACCGGCGTGGTCGCCAATTTCAAGGCCGAGAAGCCGCATGGCGAAACCGCCTACCAGTGGTTCCGCGACGGCGAGATCATCGCGCTGCTGCCGATGCCGGACGGCTATGTGTCGCTGGTCTGGTCGGCGCGCACCGAACACGCCGGGCAACTGCTCGCGCTCGATCCGGCGCAGCTCGCCGCCGAAGTGGAACGCGTGAGCGGCGGCCAGTTCGGCGCGCTCGAATGCGTGACGCCCGCGCAGGGCTTCCCGCTCGCGCTGCAAACGGTGGACCGGCTGGTGGCGCCGCGCGTCGCGCTGGTCGGCGATGCCGCGCATCTGATTCATCCGCTGGCGGGGCAAGGCATGAACCTCGGCTTGCGCGACGTAGCGGCGCTCGCCGAGACGGTCGGGGGCAAGGAATCGTTCCGCGATCTCGGCGACATGGTGCTGCTGCGCCGCTACGAGCGCGCCCGCCGCGAAGATATCCGCGCGCTGATGATCGCCACGGACGGCTTGCAAAAGCTTTTCTCCGTGCCCGGTCCGTTCGCGAAGGCACTGCGTAATAGCGGTATGGCTTTCGTCGGCGCGCAGCCGTTCATCAAGCGCTGGCTGGTGTCGGCCGCGCTGGGGTAAACGTGGGGCCGGCGGCCACGGCCGGCAACACAGGTATCATGAACGGATTGACGGCGTGCCGGTCCGACCCGGCACGTGACACAACGCGCGCGACGCGCGATCGAAACCCAGGAATTCAGCATGAAAAAAACCTTCCGCATGGTGGCGGGCGCGCTCGCGATTGCCGCTTTCACGATCGGATGCTCGGCGCAGGCCGACCAGACGACCGACAAGCTCAAAGCCACGCTGCAAACGCGTCTGGCCGACGTGACGATCAAGAGCATCACGAAGTCGCCGATCGCCGGGTTGTACGAAGTGAACCTCGGCAGCCAGATCGTCTATAGCGACGCGAACGGCGATTACCTGATGCTCGGCGACATGGTCGACGCGAAGACCCGCAAGAATCTGACGGAAGCGCGTCTGTCCGAGACCAACCGGATCGATTTCGCGAGCCTGCCGTTCGCGAACGCGGTGAAGGTCGTGCGCGGCAACGGCGCACGCAAGATCGCCGTGTTCTCCGATCCGAACTGCCCGTATTGCAAGCAGCTCGAAACGTCGCTGAAGTCGCTCGACAACGTGACGATCTACACGTTCCTGTACCCGGTTCTGTCGCCGGATTCGACCGCCAAGTCGAAGTCGATCTGGTGCTCGACGGATCGCGCGAAAGCGTGGGAAGCCTGGATGCAGGACCACCAGGCGCCCACCGCCGCCGGCACTTGCGACACCGCCGCGATCGACAAGAACCTGACGCTCGGCCACGCGATGAACGTCGAGGGCACGCCCACGGTGTTCCTCGCCGACGGCCGCCGCCTGCCGGGCGCCGTGCCGGCCGACCGGCTAGACCGCGAAATGTCCGCCGTGCACTGAACCACGCGGCACATGCAGGAGCAAGGAGGCGCGCAGGGCGCCTCCTTTCGCGTCCGGCCCGCCGCAGCCATGCCGACGCGTCGATTCTCATGCCTAGATCCGACGCCTTGATCGACGCATTCGACGCGTTGATCAACTTTTCGTCCCCCATCTCCTAATCGCCGCCGATGAAGCCGATCCGCTACACCATCGTTCCGAAGCAACCCGCCGCCCATCTGTTCGAAGTCACCGTGACCGTCGCCGATCCCGATCCGGCCGGCCAGCGTTTCATGCTGCCGGTGTGGATTCCGGGCAGCTACATGGTGCGCGAGTTCGCGCGCAACATCGTCACGCTGCGCGCCACCAACGACGCGGGCCGCAAGGTGCGGGTGGAAAAGACCGACAAGCACACGTGGCAGACCGCGCCGGTCAAAGGCGCGCTGACGCTGCGCTACGAGGTGTACGCGTGGGACCTGTCGGTGCGCGCCGCGCATCTCGACGACACGACGGGCTTTTTCAACGGCACGAGCGTGTTCTTGTCGCCGCTCGGTCACGAGGAAGCGCAGTGCGTGGTCGACATTCAGAAGCCGCAAGGCGCGGCGTACCGCAACTGGCGGGTCGCGACCGCGCTGCCGGAAGCGCGCGGCACGAAGCGTTACAGTTTTGGCGAGTATCGCGCGCAGAACTATGACGAGCTGATCGATCATCCGGTCACGCTCGGCGAATTCGCTCTGGCGACCTTCGACGCGCATGGCGTGCCACATGACGTCGTGATCGCGGGTCGAGTGGTTGGGCTGGATATGGCGCGCCTGAGCGCCGACCTGAAGCGCATCTGCGAAGCGCAGATCGCATTGTTCGAACCGAAGACGAAGAAAGCGCCGGTCGACCGCTATGTGTTCATGACGCAAGCCGTTACCGACGGCTACGGCGGCCTCGAACACCGCGCGTCCACGGCGCTGATCTGCAATCGCGGCGATCTGCCCGTGGAAGGCCGCGAAGCGATGAGCGAAGGCTACCGAACCTACCTCGGCCTGTGCAGCCACGAATATTTCCACACGTGGAACGTCAAGCGCATCAAGCCGGCCGTGTTCGCACCGTATGACCTGAGCGTCGAAAACTATACGTCGCTGCTGTGGCTGTTCGAGGGCTTCACGTCTTACTACGACGATCTGATCCTCGTGCGCAGCAGCCTGATTTCGCAGAACGACTATTTCGGCATGCTCGGGAAGGTAATCGGCGGCGTGCAGCGCGGCAGCGGACGGCTCAAGCAGACTGTTGCCGAAAGCTCGTTCGACGCGTGGGTCAAGTACTACCGGCAGGACGAGAACGCGCCGAACGCGATCGTCAGCTATTACACCAAGGGCTCCCTCGTCGCGCTCGCGTTCGATCTGACGATTCGCGCGCAGACCGGTGACCGCAAATCGCTCGACGACGTCATGCGTCTGTTGTGGCAGCGCTTTGGCCGCGACTTCTATCGCGGCAAACCGGTCGGCGTCGCCGAAAGCGAGATCGAAGCGATATTCGCGGAAGCGACTGGGGCGGACCTGGGCGAAATGTTCGCGCAAGCCGTGCACGGCACGCGTGATCTGCCGCTCGGGCCGTTGCTCGCGCCATTTGGCGTCGCGCTCGCGCCTGAACTGGACAATAACGGTAAGCCTTCGCTCGGCGTGCGTCTGCGCGGCGGCGCGGATTGCACGCTGGCGGCGGTCCACGAAGGCAGCGCGGCGCAAAAAGCGGGACTCTCGGCCGGCGACGTATTGATCGCGCTCGACGGCCTGCGCATCACTGGCGCGAATCTTGACGGGTTGCTCGCGCGTTACCAGCCGGGTGCGAAGGTCGAAATCCATGCGTTCCGTCGCGACGAGCTGCGCACCACGCAAGTCAAGCTGGACGGCCCGGAGGTGGCGCGCTACAAGCTCGCCGTCACCGACAAGCGGGCCGCCGCGCGCAAGGCGCGCGAACGCTGGCTGGCAAGCTGATCGTCAGCCTTTGCGGCATTCATTGGCGGGCGAGGGCGGGGGATTGTTCTACCAGCGCAACAATCCTTCGCTGCCGGATGGCTTTTTCCCAGGTCGGTAAAAAAACACAATGCCTCCACTCGCGCAACATTGCGCGCCCCTACTGGAGTCAACCATGACCACGATCCTGCAAATCAACTCGGCAGCCCGCTCGCAAGGCGCGAACTCGACGCTGCTCGTCAACGAGCTGACCGCAAAGCTGCAACAATCGAATCCGGGCGCGCAAGTCGTCGTCCGCAACCTGCAAGCCGAACCGCTGCCGCACCTGGACGACGCCGTCCTTGGCGCGTTCTTCACGCCGGCTGAACAGCGCACGGCCGAGCAAGTCGCCATTGCCGCCCGCAGCGAAGCGCTGATCGCCGAACTGCAAGCCGCCGACATCATCGTGATCGGCGCGCCGATGTACAACTTCGGCATCTCGTCGCAGCTCAAGACGTACTTCGACTTCATCGCCCGCGCTGGCATCACGTTCCAGTACACGGCGAACGGTCCGGAAGGTCTCGTGAAGGGCAAGAAGGTTTATGTCGTCTCGGCACGCGGCGGCAAGTACCTGGGCACGCCGAACGACAGCCAGACGCCGTATCTGACGAGCTTCCTCGGCTTCCTCGGCATGACCGACGTGAACTTCATCTACGCCGAAGGCCTGAACATGGGCCCTGACGCGGCCACCGCCGCGCTGGCTGCCGCGCGTGAAGCGATTGCTGCTGCGTAAGATTGTTGCTGCTTCGACGCCGTTGCTTCGAAGCAGTCAATAACGGTGGATAGCTGCGGATAGCGGTGAAATGAAAAACGCCACGGATGTGAGTCCGTGGCGTTTTCTTATTGCGGCGCGGCTCGCGGTTCTCACGCCAGCATTTGCGCTTCGCCGGGCAGACGCCAGTCGATCGGTGCGCGGCCATGCTTCACGAGATACTCGTTGGCCTTCACGAAGTGGCCGCAGCCGAGAAAGCCGCGATGCGCCGACAGCGGCGACGGATGCGGCGCCTCCAGCACGTAATGCGACTTGCCGCCGAGCAGCGCGCGCTTCGCTTGCGCATGCGCGCCCCACAGCATGAACACGAGGCCGTCATGGCGCATCGCCAGTTCGTGGATCAGCGTGTCGGTGCATTTTTCCCAGCCGCGTTTCGCGTGACTCGCCGCGCTGTCGCGTTCGACGGTCAGCACCGTGTTCAGCAGCAACACGCCTTGTTTGGCCCACGTGTCGAGGCAGCCGTGACGCGGCGTTTCGTGGCCGAGACTCGTGGCGATTTCCTTGAAGATATTGCGCAGCGACGGCGGCGTGCGCACGTTCGGCGCGACGGAAAACGCGAGCCCGTGCGCTTGCGGCGTGCCGCGGTCCTCGCCGTGATACGGGTCCTGGCCGAGGATCACCACTTTGACTTCGTCGGGGCTCGTCAGGCGCAGCGCGCGGAACACGTCGGCGGGATAGACGGTTTTGCCGGCCGCGCGCTCACCGTCGACGAAACGGCACAGCGGCGCGTATGCGTCGCTGTCGATGAAGGGCTTCAGATGCATGCGCCATGCCGGGGGCAGGGCGGCGAATTGGGCTTCGAGCGTCGGTGTGGCGAAGTCGGTCGGCGATGGTGTGGTCATCTCACTGGCCGATGTGGATGCGGCGTCGCCGAACAGGGAAGCCTGCGACGGATTGGAGCGGGTTCGGAAAGCGGAGGTCATGGCGGGGGAGTGTCGCAGCAAACGGGCTTCGGCTCAAGGTGCGGCGGCGCCACGCGGGGCGCGTTCAACGCCTCAGTTCAACCCGCCCGCAACTGATACCCGCGCTGCGCCTTGCTGACGTTGTCCGGCGCGAGTCCGCTTATCTGCTTGCCGAGTTCCGCCGCGAGCGCGTGCAGCGCAGCTTCCTCGCCGGACTTCAGTTCAAGCTCGACCTCCGAGATGGGCGCACGGCGGTTCTCGCCGTCGACTACCGCGAGCACGTCACCCTGATCGATCGCCGCTTCGATTTCCGCACCGCCCAGTTCGACGTGCCACAGCGTGCGCGTGAAATTCGTGCGGAACAGTTCGATCAACGTGGACGCCGCCTGGCGTAACGCATCTGCCGCAACTGGCTCATCGCAAGCGTGCAGCAGCGCGTCGATCTCCAGCTTCGGGCCCGCCACCGGCATTTCCCATTCGTGCCGGCTGTGCAAACCATCCTTTGCATTGCCCACCGTCTTGAAGGTTTGCAGCCAGCCATCCGGCGTTTGACGCAGACGCAGCGCGCTCTTCGAACTCGCCAACCCAAGCTGCGGCGTATCGAAGTAAATGTTCACCAGCTTGACCGGGTGGCCTTCCTGACCCGTGCGCGAGACGAACCACTGTTGCGCCGCCTGCACCTGCCCGGCCGGCAGCGCCAGCTTGATTTCGCGTTCCATGCCCATGATGCTTTCCTTGCGTGTACCGACGCGGCGTCTAGAAAAACATCCGCGCAAGTTCCACGCCCGGCTCGTCCGCGCGCATGAACGCTTCGCCGACGAGGAACGTGTGCACGTCCATCGCGCGCAGGCGCTCGACATCGGCGCGCGACAGAATGCCCGATTCGGTGACCACGATGCGGTCATCCGGAATCGCGTCGAGCATGCCGATGGTCGTCTCGATCGACGTTTCGAAAGTGCGCAAGTTGCGGTTGTTGATGCCGATCAGCGGTGTCTTCAGCGTCAACGCTTCCTTAAGCTCGTTGCTGTCGTGCACTTCGACCAGTACCGCGAGGCCCAGCGAATGCGCGAGCGCTTCGAGGTCCTGCATCTGCGCGGTGTCGAGCGCGGCTGCGATCAGCAGGATCGCGTCGGCGCCCATCGCGCGCGCTTCGACGATCTGGTACGGATCGACGATGAAGTCCTTGCGCAGCACCGGCAACTGGCACGCGGCGCGCGCCTGCTGCAGATACGCGACGCTGCCCTGGAAGAACTGCACGTCGGTGAGGACGGACAGACAGGCCGCGCCGTGCTTCTCATACGAACGCGCGATTTCGGCCGGGTCGAAGTGCTCGCGCAGTACGCCTTTGGACGGACTCGCCTTCTTCACTTCGGAAATGACCGCGGCCAGACCCGCCGCGTGCTTGGCGCGCAGCGCGCCGACGAAATCGCGGATATCGCGCGACGACGCTTCGAGGCGCAACTCTTCCAGCGGCGCGCTCTGTTCGGCCGCGCGGACTTCTTCGCGTTTGACCGCGATGATGCGGTCGAGGATGTCGCTCATAAGTATCTCGCTACGTGATTACTTGAATTGCTGGGTGAAGCGAATCAGCTCGTCGACCTTCGCGCGGGCCTTGCCGCTCGCGATCGCTTCGCGCGCCAGTTGAATGCCGTCCGCGATCGACGCCGCCACGTTCGCCGAATACAGCGCCGTGCCCGCGTTCAGCGTGACGATTTCGCGCGCGACGCCCGGCTTGTTGTCGAGCGCCTCGAGCAGCATCGCTTTGGATTCGCTCGCGTCGGCCACTTTCAGCGTGCGGTTCGACACCATCTGCATGCCGAAGTCTTCCGGATGAATCTCGTACTCGCGGACTTCGCCGTCGCGCAACTCACCGACTTGCGTGGCCGCGCCGAGCGACACTTCGTCCATGCCGTCCATCCCGTACACGACCAGCACGTGCTTCGCGCCGAGACGCTGCATCACGCGCACCTGAATGCCGACGAGGTCCGCATGGAACACGCCCATCAACTGGTTCGGCGCGCCGGCGGGATTGGTCAGCGGGCCGAGAATGTTGAAGATGGTCCGCACGCCGAGTTCGCGGCGCACGGCGGCGATGTTCTTCATCGCCGGGTGATGGTTCGGCGCGAACATGAAGCCCATGCCGGTTTCCGCAATCGACGCCGCCACCTGATCCGGTTGCAGATCGATATTCACGCCGAGCGCTTCGAGCACGTCCGCGCTGCCTGACTTGCTCGACACGCCGCGATTGCCGTGCTTCGCAACCTTCGCGCCGGCCGCGGCCGACACGAACATGGTGGCGGTGGAAATGTTGAAGGTGTGCGCGCCGTCGCCGCCGGTGCCGACGATATCGACGAAATTCGAGTTGTCCTGCACGTCGACGTGGCGGGCGAATTCACGCATCACCGTGGCGGCGGCGGTGATTTCGCCGATGGTCTCTTTCTTGACGCGCAAGCCGGTGATGATCGCGGCCGCCATCACGGGCGAGAGTTCGCCACGCATGATGAGGCGCATCAGATGCAGCATCTCGTCGTGGAAAATCTCGCGGTGCTCGATGGTCCGTTGCAGCGCTTCCTGGGGCGTAATCGACATGATCTCGTCTCTCTTCATCAAGCGGTGCGGTGGGCGGTTTTCGACTGCTTCACGAAGTTTTCGAGCAGCGCGTGGCCGTGTTCGGACAGGATCGATTCCGGATGGAACTGCACGCCTTCGATGGCCAGTTCCTTGTGCCGCACACCCATGATCTCGCCGTCTTCGGTCCATGCCGATACTTCGAGGCAGTCCGGCAGCGATTCGCGTTCGATCGCGAGCGAATGGTAGCGGGTCACGACGAAATGCTTCGGCAGATCGGCGAACACGCCTTTGCAGTCGGTTTCGATCGTGCTGACCTTGCCGTGCATGATGGTCTGCGCGCGCACCACGCGGCCGCCGAACGCCTCGCCGATTGCCTGATGGCCGAGGCAGACGCCGAGAATCGGCGTCTTGCCGGCGAATTTGCGCAGCACGTCGAGAGTGATGCCGGCATGTTGCGGATTGCTGGGACCGGGCGACAGACAGATGCGCTCGGGGTTGAGCTTCGCGATGTCGTCCAGCGTGATTTCGTCGTTGCGGTAGGTGCATACGTCTTCGCCAAGTTCGCCGAAGTACTGCACCAGGTTGTAGGTGAACGAGTCGTAGTTGTCGATCATGAGCAGCATGGTGTGTCTCCGGTCAGAAGTCGCTATCGAGGCCGTCTTGGACCTGTTCGGCAGCACGCAGCACGGCGCGCGCCTTGTTCTCGGTCTCTTGCCATTCGGATTCCGGCACCGAATCCGCGACCACGCCCGCGGCCGCCTGCACATACAGATTGCCGTTCGCGATCACGCCGGTGCGGATCGTGATGGCGAGATCCATCTCACCGGTGAACGACAGATAGCCGACCGCACCGCCATACAGGCCGCGCTTCACGGGCTCCAGTTCGTCGATCAGTTCCATCGCGCGGACCTTCGGCGCGCCCGACAGCGTGCCGGCCGGGAAGGTGGCGCGCAGCACGTCGAAATTGGTGGTGCCGGGCTTCAGCTTGCCCTCGACCGAACTCACGATGTGCTGCACGTGCGAGTACTTTTCGATCACCATCTTGTCGGTCACGACCACCGAACCGATCTGCGCGATGCGGCCCACGTCGTTGCGCGCGAGGTCGATCAGCATTACGTGTTCGGCGATTTCCTTCGGGTCGTTCAGCAGTTCGGTCGCGAGTTCTGCGTCGCGTTCCGGCGTGTTGCCGCGCGGACGCGTGCCGGCGAGCGGGCGAATCGTCACGATGCGGTCCTCGCCGCGCTTTTCCTGGCGCACCAGAATTTCGGGCGACGCGCCGACCACATGAAACTCGCCGAAGTTGTAGTAGTACATGTACGGCGACGGATTCAGCGAGCGCAGCGCGCGATACAGCGACAGCGGATTGTCGCGGTATGGCTTGGTCAGACGCTGGCCGACCTGCACCTGCATCAGTTCGCCGGCGGCAATGTATTCCTTCGCCTTGCGCACGGCGGCCAGATAGTCGTCCTTCGCGAATTCGCGGTAGGTATCGGTGCGCACGCTGGCCGAGGTGACCGGTGGCTGCACGGTCGTACGCAAACGCTGACGCAGTTCGCGCAGACGGTGTTTCGCCTTCGTGTAGGCCTCCGGCTGCGTCGAATCGGCGTACACCACCAAATAGAGCTTGCCCGCGAGGTTGTCGATCACGGCGACTTCTTCGGTGAGCAGCAGCTGGATATCGGGCAGATTCAGATCGTCTTTCGGCGCGCTGTGCGCGAGCTTTTTCTCGATGTAGCGCACCGCGTCATAGCCGAAATAACCGGCGAGGCCGCCCGCGAAACGCGGCAAGCCGGGGCGTTGCGCCACTTTGAAGCGCCCCTGGAATTGCTGGATGAACTCGAGCGGATCGCCCTCGTGCGTTTCGACGACCTTGCCGTCGCGCACCACTTCCGATACGCCGTTGCGGGTGCGCAGCAGCGTGCGCGCCGGCAGTCCGATGAACGAATAGCGGCCGAAACGCTCGCCGCCCACCACCGATTCCAGCAGGAACGAGTTGGCGCCGTTGCGCTCGGTCTGCGCTAGCTTCAGGTAGAGCGAGAGCGGCGTTTCGAGGTCGGCGAGCGCTTCGGCGATCAGCGGAATGCGGTTGAAGCCCTCATTGGCGAGGGACTGGAATTCGAGTTCGGTCATGTTCCGATCCTGTACGGTGGTCCGGCGGCAGCGTGCGTCGGACAAAGCGGGGCGTTGCGCGACCGGACGGAGCGTGCGTCGACGTTGCGACGCGATGATACCGACCGGCGCGAGTTTCCCATCGACGCGAGCAAGGGGTTTCAGCGCACAGCTGTACTTTGCGGGTACACGCAGGCCGAATCAACCAATGCAGCGAAACTAGACGATGGAAAAAACGCGTGAGCGCAGCGAAGTAAAAAACGGTTGCCGAAGACGAGCTTCAGCGTACCTCAGGCGAGGTTAGCGCGACCAGCGACGCCAGGGCCAGGCTCCCCGGTCGATGCTAATCAGACTCCGTTTTTTATTCAGAAACATGAGGATGAAGGACTTTTCAAGTCGTGGAATGGTGCGCTGCGATCGCCTTGGCGGCGTCGAGCAGCGAGGCAACTATACCATCGGATTTTATTGTTTGTATAGCTTGGCCGTGGTTGTAGCCGTACGGCACGGTGAGCGTCGCCATGCCGGCCGCGCGGCCCGCCAGCGCGTCGTTTTCGGAATCGCCGATGGCCACCGTGGCTTGCGGTTCGACACCTAGTTGTGCCGCGGCGGTGAGCATCGGCAGCGGGTCCGGCTTCTTTTTCGCGAGGCTGTCGCCGCCGAGCACGACGCTGAAATATTGCGCGAGCCCGTACTGTTGCAGCAGCTCGACGGCGAACCGGTGCGGCTTGTTGGTGACGCACGCCAGCTTCACGCCGGCATCGCGCATCGCGATCAGCCCGGCTTCGACATCGGGATAAAGCCGCGTGTGCAAGCCGTTGATCTTCGCGTATTCCGCCTGATAGATCGCGAGCGCTTCGTCGAAGCGATCCTGCGCATGGTCCGCTTCGAAGCGCGGCGCGAGCACGCTGCGGATCAGATGCTCCGAACCCTTGCCGACATAGCCGACCACTTCCTCGCGTGAGGTTTCCAGCGCGTCGAGTTGCGCGAGCATGCCGTTCAGGCCGGCGGTGAAGTCATCGGCGGTGTCTATCATCGTGCCGTCGAGGTCGATGATCGCGGCTTGCAGGCGCGGGCTGCTGAAGGTCGGGGCGGGGAACGGAGCGGTCATAGGGCGTGCGGGCTTGAGTGCTGAACCTTAGTGCTGAATATTCGCGAGGGCGGCGCGCATCTTGTCGATCACGACCTTGTGATCGGGCTGGCCGAAGATCGCCGAACCGGCCACGAACGTGTCCGCGCCGGCCGCCGCGATTTCCGCGATGTTGTCGACCTTCACGCCGCCGTCCACTTCCAGATGGATCTCGCGGCCGGTCCGTCCCTTGTACGCGTCGATACGCTTGCGGGCTTCGCGCAGCTTATTGAGCGCTTCGGGAATGAACGACTGGCCGCCGAAGCCCGGATTCACCGACATGATCAGCACGAGGTCGAGCTTGTCCATCACATGGTCCAGATAGCTCAGCGAGGTGGCCGGGTTGAACACGAGGCCGGCCTTGCAGCCGTGGTCGCGGATCAGCGACAGCGTGCGGTCGATATGGTCCGAGCCTTCCGGATGGAAGCTGATCAGGTTCGCGCCGGCCTTCGCGAAGTCCGGCACGATGCGGTCGACCGGGCGCACCATCAGATGCACGTCGATCGGCACGTCGACGTGCGGGCGGATCGCTTCGCACACGAGCGGGCCGATGGTCAGGTTCGGCACGTAGTGGTTATCCATCACGTCGAAGTGAATCCAGTCGGCGCCGGCGGCGACGACGTTGCGGACTTCCTCGCCGAGGCGGGCGAAATCGGCGGACAGAATGCTGGGGGCGATGCGAAATTGCGTCATGGCGGGAGCGGGTGCAAGCGGGAAAGCGCCATTTTACCGTTTTGTAGCGGCCCCGAAGCGGCGCGCGGGCGGTTTGTGGTCGATTGCGGGCTCACCGCGGCCGCGGTGACAGTGACAACGCTCCGTAGCGGCCCTTGGCCGAAAGATATGTCCGGTTGCGGGCATGCCGCGCATCAAGCAGAATGCCAATCCATGCATATCGCTTCGCCGATGTACGGCAAACCATTGGCGTTCGGGGTTTCCCGAGATTTTTCACAGCCCGTTTCATCAGACCGGAATCAGGATGAGCCAGTACGAATTCAGCGTCTCGGCGCAGGTGCAATATCTGCCTGAAGAGTCGGACCCGGAGCGCCGCCAGTATGCATTCGCATACACGCTGACTATCCGTAATACCGGCCAGGTCCCCGCGCAGTTGATTGCGCGTCATTGGGTGATCACCGATAGCGAAAATACGGTGCAGGAAGTGAAGGGCCTGGGTGTGGTCGGCCATCAGCCGCTGCTCAAGCCGGGCGAGCATTTCGAATACACGAGCTGGGCGGTCATCGCGACGCCGGTTGGCACCATGCGTGGCGATTACTTCTGCGTGGCGGAGGACGGTGAGCGTTTCGACGCACAGGTGCCGGAGTTTATTCTGCGCATGCCGCGCACGTTGCATTGAACCGGAGGGCGGGCCCGCGGTCATTAAACATTCAAATGCGCATTCAACTGCGCGATTGAACGAGCAGGCGAGCCCCTGATTCAGCTTCGGCGCGCGGTTTATCGCATAGCGTTACTGAGGTTTTTGCTGCTTCGGTTGTTCGCTTCGGGCGGCGCGCGTGGCTTTCTTCCTGCCGGATGATGTCCATACAACGATGAAGACGAGCAGGAAAAGCGCGAGGAGCGCTTCCAGCGCGAAGATGAGCATCGGGTATTCGTCGAACAGATCAGACATGGCGGTTTCCATCAAGAACGAACATTGTATGCGTTTTGTCCGCACGGCCGGAGCATGGCTCGGCGCGCTTTCGGTTGCGGTGCTGCTGGCGTCCTGCGGCGGCGGCGGGGCGGTCCGGCCGTCGGTTGCGCCGCCCACGGGTGCCGCGATCATACCCGGACAGATTGCTGCGACGCGCCTCACGGCAGTCGCCTGGCGGCAGGTGCCGGGCTGGCAGGACGATTCGCTGATCGGTGCGACGGCCGCGTTGCGGCAGAACTGCGCGAGGCTCGCACGTCAACCGAACTGGTCGCGTGCCTGTGCCGCGGCTTCGCAAATCGACGATCTCGACGTCACCAGCGCGCGGTCTTTTTTCGAGGCTTATTTCACGCCGTTCCAGCTAGCCAATAACGACGGCTCGCTCGACGGGCTCGTCACCGGTTACTACGAGCCCTTGCTGCGTGGCTCGCGTACGCGGCACGGCGTGTATCAGACGGCGCTGTATCGCTGGCCCGCCACGTATCGTGCGGGCACGGCGCTGCCGGCGCGTGCGCAGCTCGAGCGCTCGGGCGTGCTCAACGGCAATGAACTCGTCTGGGTCGACGATCCGATCGAAGCGTTCTTCCTGCAGGTACAAGGGTCTGGGCGAATCGTGATGGAAGACGGCAGCGTCATGCGCGTCGGCTTTGGCGGCACCAACAATCAGCCGTACAAGTCGATTGGGCGGTGGCTGCTGGATCGCGGCGAACTCACGCCGGCACAGGCGACCATGCAGGGCATCAAGGCATGGGCGCGCGCGAACCCGACGCGCGTCGATGGGCTACTCGACACGAATCCGCGCTTTGTATTCTTCCGTGAGATGCCATCCGGTGAAAGCGCACCGAGCGGCGGCGCGGACGGTCCAGTTGGCGCGCTCGGTGTGCCGTTGACGCCGGAGCGGTCGATCGCGGTCGATCCGACGTCGATTCCACTGGGTACGCCTGTGTTCTTGCAGACCACGCGTCCGTTGACGAACTCGCCGATGAACCGCCTCGTGTTCGCGCAGGACACCGGCTCCGCGATCAAGGGTGGCGTGCGCGCCGACTACTTCTGGGGCCTCGGCGACGACGCCGGCGATCTGGCCGGCAAGATGAAGCAGGGCGGCCGGATGTGGTTGTTGCTGCCGAATTCGTGAGTGTTGGGTGATCGGTGTAGCTGCGGCTTTCTGATAACGGAACCGCTGACGCGTGCTTTGGCTTTGCACACCGTGTGCCGCAGCAGCACGAGCATTCAACATGATTCCCGCTTGCGGGAGAGCTACGCTGCATTATTGAAAAAGGCGTCACACCCGGTTGGGATTCCGGACGTGACGCCTTTTTTGTAGGGGCGGCTTAGAGCCCTTGCTTGCGTTTGTCCACCACGCGCCGTGCCTTGCCAACCGAACGCTCGATGCCGTTGACCGCCAGCACGTTCACCACCGCGCTCACGCCGATCAGCGCCTTGATGTCGTAGGCGAGCGCCTGTTTGGCTGTGTTCAGCGCTGCCGTATCCGGCGCGGTTTCCGGGCAGGGTTCGACGTTCAACGTCAGCACGTCGAGCGGGCCTTCCTTGGTCAGCACGATCTGATAATGCGGCGCGAGTGCGTGCTGCTTGAGCAGCAGTTCTTCGATTTGCGTCGGGAATACGTTCACACCGCGCACGATCATCATGTCGTCCGAGCGGCCGGTGATCTTTTCCATCCGGCGCATCGTGCGAGCGCTGCCTGGCAGCAGACGCGTGAGGTCGCGCGTGCGGTAACGGATGATCGGCAACGCTTCCTTGGTCAGCGAGGTGAACACCAGTTCGCCGAGTTCGCCGTCCGGCAGCACCTCGCCGGTTTCGGGATCGATGATCTCGGGATAGAAATGATCTTCCCAGATGGTCGGGCCGTCCTTCGTTTCCACGCACTCCGATGCGACGCCTGGGCCCATCACCTCGGATAACCCGTAGATGTCGACGGCATCGATGCCCATCCGCTTTTCGATTGCCTGACGCATGTCGTTGGTCCACGGCTCCGCGCCGAAGATGCCGAGGCGCAGCGAGCAAGTGGCCGGGTCGATGCCTTGACGTTCGAGTTCGTCGGCGATCGAGAGCATGTAGCTCGGCGTCACCATGATGATGTCCGGGCGGAAGTCCTGGATCAGTTGCACCTGCTTCTCGGTCTGGCCGCCGCCGAATGGAATCACGGTGAGGCCCGCGCGCTCGGCGCCGTAGTGCGCGCCGAGGCCGCCGGTGAACAGACCGTAGCCGTAGCTCACGTGAACCTTGTCGCCGCGCTTCGCGCCGGCGGCGCGAATCGAACGCGCGACGAGATTCGCCCACGTGTCGATGTCGCGCGCGGTGTAGCCCACGACGGTCGGCTTGCCGGTCGTGCCGGACGACGCGTGAATGCGTGAAATCTGCTCCTGCGGGACGGCGAACATCCCGAACGGGTAGCTGTCGCGCAGGTCTTTCTTGGTGGTGAACGGAAAGCGCGCCAGGTCCGCGAGTGTCTTGACTTCGTTCGGGTGCACGCCGGCTTCGTCGAATTTGCGGCGATAGACCGGCGAATTCTCATACGCATGGTTCAGCGACCATTTGAGCCGTTCAAGTTGAAGCGCGGCAAGTTCGTCGCGGCTGGCGGTCTCGATCGGATCGAGCGGAAGGGCGGTCGTCATTGAATGTCTCCTTGCTGCCTCAATGCTTGAGTCTATGGTGCGCTTGTGCGCTAAAAACCGGGGACTGGCTGCTATTTTGGATAGCGTCGATGAACCGACGCTGCGTCGCACGTTTGCCGCGGCACCACTGCGGCGTTGGCCGCTGCATTACCGTGGGTTCGCCGCGCGCTGGCCCTTCAATCGCCCGTGGGAATCAGGTTGCCCTTGATTTGTGCCGATTTGCCGCGAAACATGGCGACGGTTTCGTCGGCACGATTGGTGACGCGAATATCGTAGATGCCGGTGCGGCCGCTCAGTGTCTGCTCGACCGCTTCCGCTGTCAGCACGTCGCCGCCGCGTACCGCTTTCAGGAACTCAATCGAACAACCGGCCGCGACCGTGTTGATGTTGTAGGTGTTGCAGGCGAACGCGAACGTCGAATCGGCGAGGGTGAAGATCAGGCCGCCGTGGCAAATCTGGTGGCCGTTCAGAAAGTCGTCGCGCACAGCCATGCGCAGGCGTGCATAGCCTGGACGCACTTCCAGGATTTCGAGCCCGAGCGCACGGCTGCAAGCATCGTTCTCGTACATCGCAGCTGCGGTTGCACGGGCGAGTTCATCCGGCGTCATCTGCTTGGCGTGAGTGGTTTGGGTGGACATATCAGCGGCCCTCGAAGCGTGGTGCGCGTTTTTCCACGAAGGCTTGCACACCTTCTGCGTAATCATGGGATGCACCGAGCTCACGTTGCAGATCGCGCTCGAGATCGAGTTGCTGGTCGAGGGTTTGCGTCGCGCCCGCGCGCATCGCCTGCTTGATTGCGGCGATGGCGCGCGTGGGTTGCTGCGCGAGCTGAGCCGCGAGTTTGGCCGCAGCGGCGGCGAGTTCCGCGTCGTCGTGCGTCTGCCAGATCATGCCCCAGCTTTCGGCTTTTTCCGCGCTGAGTTTGTCGCCGGTGATCGCAAGCCCCAGCGCGCGCGCCATGCCGACGCGCTGCGGCAGCAACCAGGTGCCGCCCGAGTCCGGCACGAGGCCGATCTTCACGAAAGCCTGAATGAAGCTCGCGGAGCGCGCCGCGAGCACGAGGTCGCAGGCCAGCGCGAGATTCGCGCCGGCGCCGGCAGCCGTGCCGTTGACCGCGGCGATTACCGGCAACGGCAGCGCTTGCAGATGGCGGATCAGCGGGTTGAAATGCTCGTCGATCAGATTGCCCAGATCCGTCATTGCGCCGGGCGTGAAGTCGAGGTCGGCGAGATCCTGGCCGGCGCAGAAGCCGCGCCCCGCCCCTGTGAGCACGAGTGCGCGCGCGCCCGATTTTTCGACCTGGTCGAGTGCGTCGCTCAATTCCCGATGCATGGCGCGCGTGAAGCTGTTGAGCTTGTCAGGGCGGTTCAGCGTGATGGTTGCGACATGGCTCGACGTGTCGAGATCCAGGCGAATCGCTTCATATGACATTGGGTGTCTCCTCAAAGTCTCTTTAGCCGATGGTCACCGCGGCGTTGCTCCTAAAGCCGTTCGATGACCAGCGCAATGCCTTGGCCCACGCCGATGCACATCGTGCACAGCGCAAAGCGGCCGTTGATCCGTTCCAGTTGATACAGCGCGGTCGTGATCAGACGCGCACCCGAGGCGCCCAGCGGATGGCCGAGTGCAATGGCGCCGCCATTCGGATTGACGCGCGGATCGTCGTCGCGCAGACCGAGCGTGCGCAGCACGGCCAACCCTTGAGACGCGAATGCTTCGTTCAGCTCGATCACGTCGAATTGTTCGAGCGTCATGCCGAGTTGCCTGAGCAGCTTTTGCGTCGCCGGCGCCGGCCCGATACCCATGATGCGCGGCTCGACGCCCGCGGTTGCCATGCCTGCCACGCGTGCGCGGCGGCGCAGGCCGTACTGATCGGCTGCCTGCTGATTCGCGAGCAACAGTGCGCAGGCGCCGTCGTTCACGCCGGAAGCGTTGCCGGCCGTCACACTGCCGTCCGGACGAACCACGCCCTTGAGCTTGCCCAGACTTTCGAGCGACGTTTCCCGCGGATGCTCGTCGAGCATGACACGCACGGGGTCACCCTTCTTCTGCGCGACATCGACGCCGACGATTTCCTCGGCCAGCGTGCCGTCACGTTGCGCGCGGGCTGCTTTTTGCTGGCTCGCGAGCGCGAACGCGTCCTGGTCCGCACGGCTCACGTCGAATTCGACGGCGACGTTTTCCGCGGTCTCGGGCATCGAGTCGACGCCGTACTGGCGCTTCATCAGCGGATTGACGAAACGCCAGCCGATGGTCGTGTCGTGAATGTCGGCTTGGCGCGAGAACGCGCTCGTTGCTTTGCCCATCACGAACGGCGCGCGCGTCATGCTTTCGACGCCGCCGGCAATCATCAGGCGCGCTTCGCCTGCCTTGATCGCGCGCGCGGCGGTGCCGACCGCATCCATGCCGGAGCCGCACAGGCGGTTGATGGTGGCGCCCGGCGCGTCCGTAGGCAGACCGGCCAGCAACGCCGACATGCGAGCGACGTTGCGATTGTCTTCACCGGCCTGATTGGCGCAGCCGTAAATCACGTCGTCGAGGGCTCGCCAGTCGACGCCGGGATTGCGCTCGATCAATGCCCTGATCGGCACGGCGCCGAGGTCGTCGGCACGGACGTCTTTCAGGGCGCCGCCGTAGCGGCCGATGGGTGTGCGAATCGCATCGCAGATGAAGGCGTCGTTCATTGGAGTTTCCGCTGGACGGAGCGGCGCGCAATGCCGATCCGATGTCTCATGTTAGTTGGGGCGCACGACCCGGTCCATTCGGCCAAACGGCATAGGAACGAGGCCGTGCTTTTTCTTATGCCGCTGTCTCTGTCTCTTACGCCATTCAGCCAGCTACCGCCGGTGCCGCTTTCGGTTCAACATGAACGCGGCTTTGAACGACGCGGAAGCGATTGGCGACAAAGGCTGCATCGGCCAGCGCGGCATTGGCAGCGGGGTTCGCCCCCGTGCCGTGGAAGTCGGAGAAGGCGGCGGACTGGTTGACGAACACCCCGCCCGTCAGATTGATCGACAGGGCTACGCCGCCGCGAATCGAGGCCTCATGGGCGTCGTCGAGCACAGCCGGGTCGGTGCTGTAAACCGACAGTGTCAGCGCGCCATGCTCGGCGGCGATCGCGCCGGCGAGATCGAGCGACTGCGCGGTCGAGTCTGTCGCGATAACGAACGAGATCGGGCCGAACCACTCCTTGGTGAACTGGGCGTGGTCGTTGGCGGCGTCCAGTTGGAGCACGAGCGGCGTGCGCACGCGAGCGCCCGCAAACGCCGGATGTTCGAGCGCCAGGCTCTCGACCAGGACGCGACCGAGTTTTGAGGCTTCACCGATGCGCTGAATCACGCCTTCGTTCTGAATCGCGCCGAGCAGTTCGACTGCACGGGCCGGGTCGGCGACGAGCTTTTGCACCGCGTCGGCAATGGCTTGAGCGACGTCGTCGAAACTGAGCGAGCCGTCGGCGGTGCGGATGCCGCTGCGCGGCACGTAGATGTTCTGCGGCGCCGTGCACATCTGGCCCGAGTACAGCGCCAGGGAGAATGCGATGTTGCGGGCGGCTGCCTTGATGTCGTCGACGGAGTCGATCACGATCTGGTTGACGCCCGCTTTCTCGGTGTAGACCTGTGCCTGATGTGCGTGGCGCTCGAGCCACGTGCCGTTCTGGGTGCTTCCGGTGAAGTCGATGAGCTTGATTTCCGGGCGCAGGGCCAAGTCCTGGACGAGTGCGCCGTCGTTCGGCTCGGTGGCTAGCAATGTGACGACGTTCGGATCGAAGCCTGCTTCGCGCAAAACGTCGCGCGCGATTCGCACGGTCAGCGCGAGCGGCAGAATCGCGCCCGGATGCGGCTTGACGATGACCGTGTTACCGGTGGCCAGATCGGCGAAGAGGCCTGGATAGCCGTTCCATGTCGGAAATGTGCAGCAGCCAAGTACAAGGCCGGTGCCGCGCGGCACGACGGTATAGCGCTTGTGCATCGCGAGCGGTGGATTCTTGCCTTGCGGTTTTTCCCAGTGCGCGTCGGCGGGGATGCGGCGCAACTGGTCCCATGCGTACACCACTGCCTCGAGGGCGCGGTCCTGTGCATGCGGGCCGCCGGCCTGAAAAGCCATCATGAACGCCTGGCCGGTCGTGTGCATCACGCTGTAGCCAATTTCGAAGCTGGCGCGATTCACCCGCGCGAGGATTTCGAGGCTCACGCCGATCCACGCTTGCGGGCCAGCCGCGCGCCAGTCACGTTGCGCGGCGGCGGCTGCCGTGATCAGTGCGTCAGGGTCCGCTTTCGGATAGCGCACGCCGAGCGGGAAGCCGAACGGAGAAACTTCGGCGCCGACCGTTTCTCCCGTCGACGGTTGATCCAGTTCGAACGTCGTGTTGAGCAGCGCTTTGAAAGCGGCTTCGCCGTCCGCGTTGGCTGTTTCCCCGTACACTTTCGGATTGGGCATTTCGACGAACGGGCTCCAGTAGCCGCGCGTTTCAATCGCGGTGAGAGCCTTTTGCAGCGTGTCTTCGTGCTTGGTGAATAGCGGATGTGTCATGGCAGAGGGGCTTGGCTGTGCGTTGGGGAAAAGCCTGTCTAATAATTGACCGACCGGTTGGTTGGTGAATGGTAGCATTATTAAGAGAGCCGCGCGAAGCGTTTTCGCGTGTGATTAACCATTAGGAGGCGGCATGGTTTACGAGAACATTCTGGTTGAGACGCGGGGGCGGGTTGGGCTGATCACGTTGAATCGTCCGAAGGCGTTGAACGCTTTGAATGACGCATTGATGGACGAGTTGGGGGCCGTGCTGCGCGAGTTCGACGCCGATGACGCGATCGGCGCGATTGTGGTGACTGGGAGCGAGAAGGCGTTTGCCGCCGGCGCCGACATCGGCATGATGTCGACCTACACCTATATGGATGTGTACAAGGGCGACTACATCACCCGCAACTGGGAAACGGTTCGCTCGGTGCGTAAGCCGATCATTGCCGCGGTGGCAGGCTTTGCTCTTGGCGGTGGCTGTGAGCTGGCGATGATGTGCGACATCATTTTTGCCGCCGATACCGCGAAGTTTGGTCAACCGGAAATCAAGCTCGGCATCATGCCGGGGGCGGGTGGGACGCAGCGATTGCCACGCGCCGTGTCGAAAGCGAAAGCGATGGATCTTTGTCTGACCGCCCGCTTTATGGATGCGGCTGAGGCTGAACGCGCCGGGTTGGTTTCGCGTGTTATTCCGGCCGCCTCCCTGCTTGATGAGTCGATAGCGGCGGCTGCGACCATCGCGGAATTCCCGCTGCCGGCAGTGATGATGGTGAAGGAGTCGGTCAACCGCGCATATGAAACGACGCTCGCGGAAGGCGTGCATTTCGAGCGCCGTCTGTTCCATTCGCTCTTCGCCACGGAAGACCAGAAAGAGGGGATGGCCGCGTTTGTGGAGAAGCGCAGGCCGGTTTTCAAGCATCGTTAATACGCTTGTCAAAATAACGCTTGCAAGTCCCCTTGGGGCTCGCTAGAATTCCGCTCTTTCGTGCTTCGGATACCGGGGCACAGAGAAGCGGGAA
>NZ_JAQQCJ010000022.1:0-131644 GCF_046030495.1 Paraburkholderia strydomiana | reverse complement strand
CGTTTTCACACAAGCTCGACCCGAAGCAGGCCTTCGTACATGGCCCGAAGCGGCCCTTCAATTCACTTGTGCGCGGATATTATTGAGACGCACCTGACTTTGTCGCGCAGAGCTTTTCTCTTACGATGGGGTCTCTCAAGAAAGCGGACTTTCTTTTCGTAAAGGTTCGGATAGCCTTGCGGAGTCTGTAGAGTAGCGCGTGCCTGATCAACTGGCACGAGCCGTGAGAGCCGGGGGCGTGGTATGTCCGCCGCTGGTGATTCCAAGGGGCTACTGATGAAGCGCTTGGTCGATCGAACGCGGCAACCCTCACGAGTTATAGCTATGTCCAGGTTTTTCACGAGTCGGAGTGAGTTTGTCTCGACTCTCACAACTGCGCTGCATTTTCTTTCCTGTATTTCTTTTGTAGCATGGGCCGCTTTGAGTTTTGTTATCTACGTGTTTGGCGTTCCTCGCACAGTAGATGCAGATCGGGTAGCGCTCATGGGTCTTCCAGCGATCGGTGGAATCGCCTTTTTTTAACGCGTTGCGCATACGACTGCTGCGGCGGCCATGTAGAACACGATACGGAACAATCGCTCCACTCGAACCCGGTTGGTCAACTTTTGTGAACGCCCAACTATTTGCAGGCGTCGTCCTCTTCGCGTTCGGAATAATCGTAATTCTTTGAGCAAAGAACTACAGCGTCACGGACCAAATCGGCCTTGCCCAGATAGGCTAACGCATCCGTTTGTACTCGCGAACGTCCTTTACCAACTGATAAGTAATCGCAAGGAACAACGTGACGTACAGGGGCATTCCTGCCAAGGCGGGCCTCCAGTCGGCTCCCTGCATTTCCGACACAAGTACGACGGCACCCACGACACTGATCGCGGAAACGTACGCTTTCAGGTAGCGGCGAACAATACCAATCTTGTCGTCCATTTGTCGTCTGATTACAAGGCTTCTACTGGATTCGGGAAAAGGTCGAGTATTTACAAAATATCGGGCCGATTGTCACATTTGAATGATGCGCCGTACTCCATGCCCGCGCTAGTCCGATGCCCCCGCAGCGCCCCAGCCCGCGCAGCACCGACCGCCGTCGAAGCCCCCTGCAATCCAACGGCGGCCCTTCCCTATCGAGGACCAAGCTTCAACCCTCAATGCGTCGCGGTATTCCCCACCATCTGCGCATCGCTATCGTTCAAGGTCTTGAGAAACGCGATCACGTCGCGAATATCGCCTTCCGACCAGACCGGCTTGCCACCCTTGTGATTCGTCATCGGCGCATTGATATGGTCGACGTTCCTCTGGTACTTCACTGGCAGGTCGTCAAACTGCTGCTTGCCGCCCGGATGCGGATACCACTTCTGCGGGTTAGTGTCCCGTTGCACATAAAAACGCAAGGAGTCTTCCAGCGTGTGGAAGCGGCCGTTGTGAAAGAACGCCCGGCGCGTCGCGACATTGCGCAGAGTAGGTGTCCTGAACATACCGCAATACCAGTCGGTGTCGGTCTTGTCGGTCCGGATCGGGCCGCACAATCCCATGTCGTAGTACTTCGGATCCGCGTTCGCCGGGATCTCCGGATTGCGCGGCACGCCGAGCGTCTGAAAGTTGTAGTCGGTGAAGGTCGGATGCGCACCTGCAGCGCCCTTTTCGACGAGGTGGCAGGATGCGCAGTTGCCGCGATCGGGATCGTTGAAAAGCGCGAAGCCACGCGCCTCCTGGGTGCTGAACTGCGCCTTGCCGTCCAGTACCTTGTCGAACTTGCTGTCGAATGGCTGGAAGCTGGGATCGTCGAACTGGAAGCGCTCGAGCGCCTTGCCTAGTGCGGCGAGCGCATCGGCAGGGCGGGAGAAAATATCCCGGCCGAACACTGCGCTAAAACGCGCGGCATAAGCACTCCTGCTCAATTTACCCGTGACGTCGGCAGCGTCCGTATTGGCCATCTCGTCGGGGTTCAACAGAGGGAAGGCCGCCTGGGCGGCAGGGCTGTCGAAGCGCCCGTCCCAGGTGTAGCCGCCGGACGGCATGTTGTCGCCGTCCTCGAGACGTTCTTTGAAGCTGCTCGCGTACGTGTGTGTCCAGATCGGCACGCGGCGCAGATAGCGCAACGAAGGCACAGCGCGTGTGCCGTGATGCGTCATATCGGCGCCGCCCAGTTGCACGGCGAGGCCGTTGGGTGGCCCGTAGGCGTTCATTGGGCTGTGACAGCTCGCGCACGACTGTTTGCCGGAAGCCGACAGCGACGGATCGAAAAAAGCCAGCTTGCCGATCTCGGCCATATCCTTATTGGAAGGCGCCGCGGAAACCGTAGTGACGGCGGGGGCGCCGAGGGCTTCTTCCTGGCGGCCGCATGCCGTCAGGAAGAGACTTGAAATGAAAAAAAGGGCCGCCCCCCGGGCGGTCCCTTTAGTACAGAGAAAAAGCATCTATCTTTATTGGTTGAAGATGTCGGAACCGAAAGTCGCGAGGTTCGAATCGTCCGCATAACCCAGATACTCGGGAATACCGAAACGGTTCTCCAGGCTCTTGAGCAGCGAGTAGTGGTTGTAGCCGGTATCGGAGGTGGTGCCCGCCTTGATGAACGGCGACAGCAGCACTGCACCCGTGCGGTCGCCGCCAACACCGTCGTAATGCATGCCGATCTGGATCAGCTGAACGGTCGACGGAAGCAGCGCGGTGTTGATACCCAGCGTCGATGCGTAGGCAATCGGGAGCGTCGACATGACCTGATCTTCAGGACGCTTGACGTTCGGACCAACCTGCTGCGTGCAGCACGAAGCGCCCGTCAGATTGATCGTGAGATTCATCTGCGAGTAGCTGGCGTTGAACGACGTGGTCATCGGCGAGCTGGCCGCATTCGATTCGTCGAAGTTGATGATGATGAGACCGTCCTGCTTGTAAGCTGCCGAAGCCTGGATAATCGGAACCCATTTCTTCAGGAACGCGTCGATCGACGTCAGGCCGCCGGGCGCACCGCTCTTGCAACCCTTGCCTGCCGCTCCAGTGCCGTCGCCGTCGTGGCCGTCATCGCACAGGTTCGGCGTGATGAACACGAAGTTCGGCGTGGTATCGATCGACTTCAGATCGTTGACCAGGTTGTCGTCGAGATTCACGACGTGCTGGTCGCAATAGTTGATGTCGTCGATGATCGAGTGGAAGTACACGAACGGATTGTGACGGGTCGCGTAGGCATCGCCCTTGACGTCGCCGGACGCGGAACCCGCCTGGGCAGACTGCGTACCGTCGACCGTCTTCGCCGGATCCGAGCCTGCCAGCTTCGCGGTACGGGTCGGGAAGCTGCACGTCTTCGTGCCGTCGCGGTTCAGGTCATTGCCCATATCGCCCATGTAACCCTTCCAGGTGAACTTGGCGTTATCGAGCTGGTTGGCCAGCGTCTTGACGCGGGCCGGATACACACATCCGCCGCCGGCGTGGCCGTTCGCATCCGTACCGGCCTTGAGGACCTTCGAATTGCTGCTGTCGTTGCCTGCGTCGACGATGTCAGACCATACGCTGAAGCAGTCGGTCTCGGTGTCGACCGTCGAAGGCTGGCCGCTCATCATCGAGATGTAGTTGTCCAGGCTGACGTGGCCGGTGCCGTAGTAGTTGGTCAGCAGCGCGCCTTGCGGAGCGAGCGACTTGAGATACGGATCCTGGCCGCTAGTCGCCGAACCCGTACCAAATGATTCGTCGTAGTTCTTGTTCTCGAGCGTGATCACGAAGACGTGACGCACAGCCTTCGAACCGACGACCGTCTTGATGTAGTCGTCGCTGGCCGCCTTCACGCTGGCAAGGCTGCTGTCGCTGTTGAAGTCTCCCAGCAGCTTGTCGGCGGACACTCCGCCGTATTTGGCTGCCAGCGTGTTCTTCGCGTCGCTTAGCGCCGCGCCGCCTGTCACCAGTTGAGCCAATTGCGTGGTGATGGCGCTCACCGTGCCGCTCGCGCCCTTGGGCGCGAGAAAGAACGCGCCGGAACCGAACGTGGTGCCCATGTCTTTGCCGTTGGCGTCGTTTTCGCGGGCGTTGGTCAGATCGGCGACCACATTCTTCCAGCTGCCGTTGTTCTTGTCGCCGATGGAGAATTTGCCTTTGGCGTCGCTCACTGTATACGGCTCGTCGCTGTCGCACTTGCCGTTGTCATTGAGGTCGAGACAGACCTTGGCGTTCTGGATGTAGCTGCCGAGCACCTGCCCGGAAACCTGGGGCGTCGTGTCCTGAGGAGTACTGTCAACGTTCCCACCACAGGCGCTCAAACCCGCCGCGAGGCCGATACTGGCCAGTAGGGCTAATGCACCTTTCCGACATATCAGGTTCTTGTTTATCGAAAAAATCACGTGGGGGCTCCCGTCGCACGCCGGGCAGGCAGCATCTTCACGCCGGCTCGCCCGATTGTTGGATTTATTACATCGGCGCAGGAGCTTAAGATAGTTATGTGAAAGTTCAGTTACATCGGTGTAATGAACTGGGCTGAGCGCGGCGCCGCGAAGTTCACGCACGCTGGAAGCAGACGTCGTGAGTTTGCAGGCGCCATTGCTCGCACATCGTTGGGCTGGAGCAAGTGGATCGTCGAGAGTGCCGCGCGGACATTCGGATGGCTGCTATATCGACTTTCTTCTTCGTGGGAAGGTGATTGGCTCGAGGCATACGCGCCGATTGTGTGCAAATCGCGTACGCGTATCCGTGGTAGCGGATGGGGGTGAAGACAACAGCAAAAGCACCTCAGTGCTCTTGCACCCTACGAAGCGCCATCCATGCCAGCCAAGGCCTGCTTATTCCTGTTGAAAATCCGTCACACGCGGCGTGAACGGCAAGTCCGTTGCGTGTGCCCTATCTGCAAGATGCGCCAGCGCATGGCTCCCGTCGGCGCGCGCGGCCGCTTCGAGCGAAAAAGAGCTTTCGCTGAAGGCAATCAGTTTGAATCCGCTTCCCGCCACGCGCGGGACGGTGATACCCCAATGCCAACCTCCCTCCTGCTCGAAAACGTGCAATTCAGGGACGGTTGGGCGGTGTGAAGCCGGGAAAGTCGGCATGTCGCTCTCCGTCGTATCAAAGCAAACCTTATGGCTGTAGACGTTCATGACCTAGTCTATACGTAAATTGCTGCAATGCAATATCAAACTCCGAGAAAAAGGAACATCGCTGACCGGCAGGTTCTGAAAAACGCACGCCTGCGACGGCGCCCGATTCGGTTTCACCCTCATGACACGAAAGTTACCCACACTTTCGATGGCTCTGCGTAAGCCCATGAAAGCCGCCTTTTGCGGCTACCTGACGATGCTCTGTCGAAACAACTGAAAGGAGATATCCGTGCTGAAATTTAGACCGCTCGTGCTCACCGTGATTGCATCATCGCTCTTCGCGATGGCGAACGCTCACGCTACCGTCGATCTAATCGCCAAAGGTCAGATTAGCGGCACGATCTCCGACCTGTCCCGCGAGACGGCGGCGCCGCTCGAAAACGGTGCGCCGGGTAATCTGCTCGGCGGTATCGGCTCCGGCATGAGCTTCGCGGGCTGCAACACTTTCGTCGCGTTGCCTGATCGCGGCCCCAACGCAATTTCGTATAACGCGGCGATCGACGATACGGTGTCGTACATCAACCGCTTCCAGACGTTCCAACTGTCGCTCGTCGCCGCACCCACAGGTTCGGCTCTGCCTTACTCACTCACGCCGAAGCTGGTCGACACGACGCTCCTGCACACCGCCGAGCGGCTCGTGTACGGCAACGGCGCAGCGGCCGGCGTGGCGGACGGTGCGCCCGACTTGAACCGCCAGAACCACACGCACTACTTCACGGGGCGCTCGGATAACTTCGACCCGACGCACCTTTCGACGAATCCCCTCGATGCACGCCTCGATCCTGAAAGCATCCGGGTGACCAATGATGGACAGAGCGTATTCATTTCCGATGAATACGGTCCGTACATCTATCGTTTCGATCGCCGCACGGGGCGTCGGCTCGATGTGATCAAGCTGCCTGACTCGTTCGCCGTGTCGATGCTCAGTTCGGTAGGCAACACCGAAATCAGTGCGAACACGTCCGGTCGCGTGGCTAACAAGGGTATGGAAGGGCTGGCGATCTCGCCCGACGGCAAAACACTGTTCGGCGCGATGCAGAGTCCGCTGCTGCAGGACGGCGGTACCAGCGGCGGCTTCAGCCGCATCATCCGTATCGACCTGCGCACCGGCAAGACCCAGCAGTTTGCGTATCCGCTGACGAACATTGGGACTTCATCGAAGCCGAACTATCCGACCATCAGCGACGTCGTGGCGGTCAACGACCGCGTGCTCCTGATGGATGAGCGCGATGGCAAAGGCCTCGGCGATGATTCGACCGCGGCGTTCAAGAAAGTGTTTCGCGTCGACCTCGACGGCGCGCAGGACGTCAGCCAGGCAAGCGGCGAATCCGGCCTCGCACCTTATGCTCTCCAGAAGTCGCTCTTTCTCGATGTGGTTGCCGTGCTGACCGCTCACGGCTTCAGTGCGCAAGACATTCCCGCGAAACTCGAAAGCCTGACGTTCGGCCCTGACATCGTGATGAACGGCGTGCACAAGCACACCTTCCTCATCGCGAACGACAATGACTTTATCGGCAATGTCACCGACTCGAATCACCCGGCCGGCATGGCGAATCCGAACCAGTTCTTTGTCTTCGCAATGGACAAGGACGATCTGCCCGATTACGTGCCTCAGCAGTTCGCCGGTGTTCAGCGGCTTTCAGGCCATGCCGGCGAGTGCAGCTTCGTGAAAGATGACCGGGACGAGCATGGGCATTCGGGACATCGGCCTTTCGGATTCTGATTGGTTGTCTGTGATTGGTCGGTGTTCTGGAGATGAAGTCTGCGTGTGTTGCGCTTACCGGTGCAATATACGCAGGCGCGAGCGGCGGAGTCTCAGATAGTCGAACCAGGTCTATGTGGTTATCTCTCCGCGGTGGGCCAAGGTCGTTTCGCGTCGGGTCGAATTCGGGCCGAGAGGGCCATTCGTTCGTTGAATCGCTCGGGCATTCAGAGGATCACTCTATGTGATGGACTGCGTCGAAACGGAGGCCGTCACACAAGTCGTCGACCTGCGTCATCAGCAGTCATTTCGAAGCCTCGCCCAATTGAATACCAATCGCACTCCTGATTAAATACGCACTTGATCGATTTTTTACCGCATACCTTACTTTCTGGATCAGTTACATTCCCTGAATATCAACGACCCTTCTTTGGTGATCTCAATAGGCAACAGAACATCATCTCGCGCCCCCCATTTTAAACGGTGCGTACCGTTGGCTCGTATGGCACCGGTTACAAACCGTATTGGAATAGTAATCGTTAGAGGAAAATTGGATTCGACATCTTCTCGCTTTATCAGCGACATATACAACGATTCAGCATCCCTTTTTGTCGCGCGATATGCGTGCAGGCCCATCAAGATAGAGTCCCAAAGTTGGCAAATTTCGATCAAATCTTCCAGGAGCGAAAGATTTCCAAGCTCAAAGACTGCGGGTTCCGACAGGAGGCGCAGCAGCGCTACGCCCAAGTCAATAGTCGGTGAAAAATATGGCGCCTCATAGCATAGGCGGTCTAGGAAAATACGTAGTCGCTGTGGATTCGGAAATCCAGAAGGCTCAAAATTCAAGAGAAGTGTGGCAAATAGCGCTTCGGGAGCCGTCGACAAAGCGACAGCAACGGCCACAGGAGCGGGGTTAATTTCGAAGTAATCTGCAAGGGCTTTGTTTGATGGCTCCCTTGTTATGTATTCTGCGCACAGAAACTCCTGGAGCGACAAATGAGAGAATTCGACTGCCTCCAGGGAAGAACGCAGTAAGAGACCCGTATGTGCTTCAAGTTCGCGCAGCACTTCCTCCGCCTCGGCGGCAGGTAAGCGAAAGCGCCGACGAACTCGCTCGTACGAGTCTTGAATCATGCGTCGCTCGAATACCTTCGCCTTGTGCCTGTACGTAAGCTGATAGGCCATTGACGCCAAAAAACGCAATTTGGCGTCGACCCCGAACGAGCCGTACTTTGACCGTCGCAGTATCCCTTGATCCTTCGCCCATAGCTCTATGCTCAAACGCACAACTCGCTCGTACACCAAAATTGCCGACGACGGCAGATCTTGCTCCGCCAAATAAATCAGAAGCAGTTGAGTGATGAACAATGGCCGATTGGCAAGATCGTGGTAAGGCTTCTCCTTGAGCATTTTTATAAAGACAGATCCGTCTCCGAGCCAGCAATTGCAGATAAGTGTTATCCCATCCCAATCAAGCGGCCTTACTTCCAACGCAATAATATTTTCAAATGTTCGATCATAATCCCCCTTTCGCAAGGACACGATCACCTTACTTTGTTTCAGCATGTAGAGGAGCTTCTGTATTTCACCATCGAGCTTGGCTCTCAGTTTCCCGTCGGCTTCGTCTAAACCGTCGATAAACAGTACTGCCTGGCTAGCATCCAACACTGCCGCTACGGCGTCCAGTAAAGGCATCCCCCCGGACTCGAGGAGATGTTCTTTCACTCCGCCAACCAAAGTCTCTTTAAGCTCATATTTGATTCCGATTTGATCTGCGATGACGGCGGCAAGAGGCATAGGCCGTGAAATGTCGCGGACTCTCACGAGAATTGGATATTGATATGCAGGACTGCCGTCTACCGCAACAGGTGCTTCCGAAGTTAGCAGGTGATAGCAAAGCCGCTTGACAGTCGTAGTTTTTCCCGCGCCTGGACTTCCTAAAATCAGAAAATTCCCCCAGGTAGTGAGCAAGGACTTTTCAGTATAGTCAAACTGACTATTTTCAAGTTCCGCCATGCGTACATCTTTGGCTCGCGAAAGGGCGCGACCAGGGACGAAAGACGCCGGTTGCATGGAGTCAAGATTGGGGCGTCTGTCGATAAACTTTAACGGTATTGTCCCCGACTCAATGCTGCGAGGGCTGTTCATCCCGAGAATCTGAAACGTTTGGCACCAGCCACTCACGAAATCAAGGTGACTAGCCAATTTCTCGCTACTCCAGTCGGTCTCAGCGTCACTGATCTCTAATGCCGATGATATCCGTTTGCTCGCAATGTCAACGGTCGCCTTTACCAACGCTGCAATCACGGCTTCAGAAATCGGCATAGGTCTCTCCCAGTGCTCGCCGGTCACCCAAAGGGCACTTGTTGCACTGTAGCGCCCAAGTATTTTTCAGCCAAACCGATTGCCAAATTGGCCGGAAGCGAGGTTGCATTCAAGCTCCAGACAGAAACGTGGCTCACTTTCGCCACTTTTGGTGGCCAAATTCATTATTGCGCCATGCGAAAGCATCCACAAGTCGAAGACAGGGTTTTCTGTGCGACAGGCGGAGGGAACGGCACCCGACAGCCCATAGTGGCGCATGGAATGACCGTGTACGTTGCGAATGACCATCGCGATCACGTTCGCTCCAAAAGCCGATGTGGATCGAAAGTAAGCATCTAGTGGATGTCCCATCGGCCGTTCGCTACCGATTGAGAATGATCGTCAGTAGCCTGCAACTGCCCCCCTCGACTCATTTGAGCGAGCAGCAGGTCAGGCCGAAGCGTGTCGACGGTCGACGACGGGTCGACTCAGGTAAGCGGCAAAGGCCTCACCCTCAAGCGCAGCAAAGCAGTCGACGGCACCCTCCGCATCATCGACAATTGACCTTCCCTCCACGCACGACCAATGACTCATGCTGCGAAGAAAAGTCTCCATCGCACTTCTATGCATCGCTTTATCAGCAGGCTCTGCAGCTTCAGAACAGCCAACGCGGCCCCCAGGCCCCGTCATGATGGTCCATTTCGACTACTACCCCAAAGACCTGGCGGGCATTCATGTTCTCGAACATCGGTTGGAAAGCGCAATAAAGCGTGCGGGTGTCGGCGAACTCGGCGAGACCGAATTTCACATCGATGGCAACGACGGCTATCTATACATGTACGGCCCCGATCCCGACCGACTGTATGCGGCGGTGGCTCCCATCCTCAAGTCGTCAAAACTGATGACCGAAGCCGAAGTCACGAAGCACTATGGTTCCCGCACCGAAACGTTCGTGATGCACCACAACGGTGTCCGATAACGACCAGGCCTGCGCTTACGCACGAGATTCACCCTCCAGAATCTCGTGCCGCAGCTTCCCCGCGACACGACAAGCGGCAAGCGCCCCGCTCCCTTCGCAAAGCACCTGCCGCACGTCTTGATTAACGACTCAAACCGCCGCGGTCACAATAATCTCCACGCGAATGTCCGGCGAAGCCAACGCCGCTTCGCAGGTCGCGCGAGCGGGCGTCGCGTCGGCCGGAACCCATGCTTCCCATGCGGCGTTCATCGGCCCGAAGTCGCGCGCCATATCGGCCACCCAGATCTGCACGGAAAGCAAACGGGTTTTATCGGTGCCGGCGGTTTTCAGATGCCCATCCAGCTTGCTCAGGATTTCTTCGGTTTGCGCCTTGGCATCACCGTCGCGCGAAGTCGCGGTCAGGCCGGCGACGTACACCGTGCCGTTGTGAATGACGATGCGCGAGAGGCGCGGATTGGTTTCGAAACGCTGAATATCGCTCATGGTTCGTATGTCGAGTGAGTGGGTGAAAGAAGTAACGAAAGAGTCAGTGAGTTGCACGAGGCAGATGAGTCGCGCCCGCGAAGCGCCCAATTCGAAATGCGTCGATGTCATGCGTGCTGCGGCCGTCGCAAACCAGTTCGGCGACCACGCTGCCGACAATCGGTCCCAACTCGAACCCATGCGCCGAAAAGCCGAACGCGTGCACGAGACCATCGTGTACGCCGCTGCGGCCAATAACCGGAATGCCATCCGGCATGAAGCCTTCAATACCGGCCCATGCACGATTGACTACTACGTGCTGCAAATGCGGAAACAGGTCCGTGACCGTGCGGGCGCTTCTGCCCAATTGCGCGAAGTCGAGCCGGCATTGCCGCGCGTCCATATCGGCCGCACATTCGAGCGCGCCGCCGATCACCACCGTGCCGTTGCTGAACTGCTTGAACGACAGCGGCCGGCCCGTTGCCCCGAGCACGGGATTCACAAACGCGGGTACGGCTTGCGTCACCATCAACATCAGGCCGCGCGGTTCGACCGGAACGGGTTCGCCGACCTGCCGCGCGAATTCCCCGCCCCATGCGCCCGCCGCATTCACCACATGGGGTGCGCGCCAGCGGCGCCCGGCAGTCTCGATGTCCCACTGTCCGTCACGGCGCGCAACATTACGGACCGCGCATTGCTCGTGAATCCCGACGCCCGCGCGTTGCGCCGCGCGCCGGAACGCCGTCACCGCGCGAAACGGCAACGCGTGACCATCGTGCTCGACCCACACACCGCCGGTGACGTGCCGCGCAAGACTCGGCACCAACTCGCGAACGGCGCGCGCGTCGATCATCACCTCGTGTGTAAAGCCAAGCGTGTTCAAATACGCGACGCGCGCGCGGCACTCACCGAGTTCCGCTTCGTTCTCCGCGATTTTCAACTGACCGGACGGGACGAAGCCCGCATCGTCGTCGACGAGTTCGTGAAGCTTGAACCACAGTTCGCGCGATGCAAGCGACAACGCAATCTCCGCATCGTGCCGTCCCAGGGTGCGGACTCCCCCTGCATTGACGCCCGATGCATGCCGTCCGCACACGTCGCGCTCCAGCACGGCCACACGCGCACCGCGTCGCGCGAGATGCAGCGCGCTCGACAGGCCGTGCAAGCCCCCGCCGATCACGACGACATCGGCGCCCGCCGGTTCGTTGACGCCGCTCATCGCGCGGCGGTGTCGTGCGATTCGGCAACGGCTTGGACAGGCTGCTGCGTGTCGTCGCGCCGCAACGCCGCTTCGTGCGCTGCCGCAAGCTCGGCCAGCGTCACCGGCTTGATCGGCGGACGCACACGGTAATAACCGACTTCGGCAGGCGGCACACCGCGCGCATCGGCGATCACCTCGGTGACGGTCAAGCCGCACAGACGTCCCTGGCACGGCCCCATGCCGCAACGGCCGAACGACTTCGCCTGATTCGGCCCGAGGCAACCGAGCTTCACGAACTCGCGCAACTGCCCAGCGGTGACTTCTTCGCAGCGGCACACGGTGACGCCGTCCGCGGGAATACGGTTGGCGTCTTTCGGCCGGTACAGCGCATCGAGAAACGGCCGGATGTGCAGCATCTCGCGCAACGCGCGATGCACCGGCGCCGCCAGCGTGTCACGCATGGCCCGGTCGATACGGCCGGCGCGATGCACGATCTCCAGCGCGGCGAGCCGGCCCTGTTCGGCGGCGGCCTGCGCGCCGCCGATACCACGGCTGTCGCCCGCAACGTAGATGTCCGCCACGTCGAGTTCGCCCCACGCATCGGTCTCGGGCACCCAGCACAATTGCGCGTCGTCCCAGCGATGCCGCGCGCGCAACGACCAGCTGACCTGCGTATTCGGCACCACACCCTGATGCAGCAGCACGAGCGTAGCCGGCAAACGCTGCACGCGGCCAGCGACGCTGAAGCGGATTGCCTCGAGCGCGTCCGTGCCTTCGAGCGCGAGGTCCGTTGCGCCCTGATGAAACGGCACGCCCGCGCGCTTTAACGCACGCATGAGCTTCAGCCCCTTCGCGAGTTGCCGCCAGCCCTTGAGCGCACCGCCCAGATGCGTGAGTGCACGGCGATAGTCGGCGCTGTCCGTCGTATCGACGATCGCGCGGATCGGCACACCCGCTCGCAAATACTGCCAGCCGAGCAGGTACAGCAGCGGCCCGCAGCCCGCGAGCACCACCGGCTGCGACGGCACCACCTCGGCACTCTTCAACAGGATCTGCGCGGCCCCGGCGGTCAAGACGCCCGGCAGCGTCCAGCCCGGAATCGGAAACGGCCGCTCCATCGCGCCGCTGCACAGGATGATAGAACCCGCCCGCAGCGACTTCACCACACCGTCCTGCACATAGTCGACGGTACGCTCCGCCGTCACCTGCCACACCGACGCGCCGCGTTCGTGCTTCGCGCCGCTCGCCGCAAAGGCGCGCGCCAGTTCGCCGCCCGCCGCATAGTCGGGGCCGAGAATCTGCAGACGCCGCGCACTGGTCTGCGTGATCGCGCGATAAATCTGTCCGCCCGGCGCGGCCTGCTCGTCGAGCACGGTCACGCTCAGGCCGCGTTGCGCCGCGACGTTCGCCGCCGCCATGCCCGCCGGTCCCGCGCCGACGATCACCACATCCACTCGATTAGCGTTCATCGCGTGCGTCTCCTGCAAGCGTGGCGGGTTCGTGCAGCTCGCGCATGCCAAGCTGCGAGCGGATCGTCATGCCTTCGGCAACCGGCACGAGACAACTTTGCCGGTTCGCCACGCCGTCGATTTCGACGAGACACTCGAAGCAGACGCCCATCATGCAGAACGGCGCACGCGACGCGCCGCTGACCGGCGTGGTCCGAAACCGCTGCACGCCGGCAGCGAGCAACGCGGCGGCGACGCTCGCTCCGCGCGGCACGCGCAGCGCTCGCCCATCGAACGTGATGGCGACGGTCGCCGCGTTCCCTTGCACGCCGTCCGGCGGCAATACCTTGAAAAGAGTGTCAGTGGCCATGCGTCAATACCTTGTCGGTCTGCAAGAAGCGCTCGCCGGAAAAATGTTCGATGCCGGCGGGCGCGAGATCCTTTGCGATCCACGGTGCGACGCGCAGCGCGTGCGCGGCCGCGAGCGTGACGCCGCTATGGCAGGTCACGACGTACGCGCCGGGACAGGTCGCCGATTGCTGATAGATCGGAAAGCCGTCCGGGCTCATCACGCGCAATGCGCCCCATGCGCGCACCAGCTTCACGTCGCCGAGCGCCGGAAAACTGCGCACGCCCCGCCACGCGATGTGGCTCACGACATCGGCGGTCACGCCGTCGTCAAAGCCGACGTCTTCCATCGAATCGCCGATCTGCACGGTGCCTTCGTCGGTTTGCCTGACGTACGTGGTCGGGTAGTCGAGGAAGTGCGCGACGCGTTCGGCGATCAGGACCTGTCCGCGATTCGGCGCAACCGGCGCATGAATGCCGACCTGTTCGGCGAGCGCCCGGTTGCCGAGCCCCGCGGCGAGCACCACACGTCCCGCGTGAAAACGCTGACCGCCCGCCTCGACCACGAAGCCGCTACCGCTGCGTTCGATGCGCTGTGCGCGCATGCCCGCGCTCATCTGCACGCCGCGTTTGCGGCACGCGGTATGCAGCGCACGCAGCAGCTTCAGCGGATTCGCGTGGCCGTCCATCGGCGAATAGCTTGCGCCGATCACCTGTGGGCCGACGCCGGGCAGACGCCGCTTCACCTCCGCGTGGTCGATCATCTCGAACGGATAGTCGCCGTTCAGATCGTCGCGGATCGCCTGCAAACGCGTGGCACGCTCGTGCCACTCCGTTTCGCTGAAGCAGAAATGGAAGCCGCCCGGCTGGGTTAGCTGCACGTCGATATCGGTCTCGCTCAGCAGGTGGTCGCGCAGCATCGGCCAGCGCGTGGCGGAGCCGCGCGTCCACGTCGCATACGGCGTCTTGCCGTAGCCCTTGCCCTGCACCCACACGAGGCCGAAGTTGCCGCGCGACGCGCGCAACGCGTCGTCGCCTTCGTCGAGCACGCCGACCTTCAGCCCCTCACGGGCGAGTCCATAGGCGACGGCGGTGCCGACCAGGCCGCCGCCGATCACGAGTACATCGGAAGAGTTCATCATCTGTTTCAGTTTTTGCCGATCAACACGCGATCGAGTCCGACGATGCGGTCCATCACCACCATCAGGATCGCCGTGCCGACGATCAGCACCGTCGACACCGACGCGACGAGCGGATCGATGGTTTGCGCAATCTGGTTGTACATCGCCACGGGCAGCGTGGTGGTGCCAGGTGTCGCGACGAAGACGGTCATCGTTAGTTCGTCGAAGCTCTGGATGAATGCGAGCATCCAGCCGGCGGCAACGCCTGGCAGGATCATCGGCAGAATCACGCGGCGGAACGTGGTGAAGCGTTTCGCGCCGAGCGACAAGGCCGCGCGTTCGGCGTCGCGGTCGAGCCCGGTGGCCGCCGCCAGCGTCAAACGCAATGCGTACGGAAAAATCACCGTGACGTGCGTCAGCGTGAGCCAGAAGAACGAGCCCGACATGCCGGCCGTGGTGAAGAAACGCAGGAACGCGACGCCGAGTACCACGTTCGGAATCATCAGCGGCGACAGGAAGAACGCCGACACCGCGCCACGGCCCGGAAAGCGATAGCGCGTGAGCGCCAATGCGCCGGGCACCGCGAACAGCACTGCCACGCTCGCCGATGCGACGCCGAGACGCAACGACAGCCAGAACGCGTCGATGATGTCCGGCGCGTCGGCGATCGCGCGGAACCAGCGCAACGACAAACCGTTGGTGGGCATCGAGATGTAGCCCTTGTCGGTGAACGACACGGCGATTACGACCAGCAGCGGCGCCACGATGAAGATCATGAACAGCGTGTGGTAACACAGCGCGAGCCAATTGTTTTTTCGCATGACGTCAGCCCTCGAAGACCGCGCGGAAGCGCCGTTCGATCCAGCGGTTGCAGCCGAGAATGATCGCGATGTTCGCGATCAGCAGCAGCACGGCGATGGTCGCGCCGAGCGGCCAGTTCAACGTGTTCAGAAACTCGTCGTAGGCAGCGGTGGCGGCGACTTTCAAACGCCGGCCGCCGAGCAGCGCGGGCGTTGCGAACGCGGAGGCGGCCAGCGCGAACACGATGATCGAACCGGACAGCACGCCCGGCAGCAATTGCGGCAACACTACGCGGCGAAACACCGCGAACGGGGGCGCGCCGAGCGAGCGCGCGGCGTTTTCCACTTGCAGATCGAGCTTTTGCAGCGTGGCCCACACCGAGATCACCATGAACGGCACCAGTACATGCGTGAGACCGATGATCACGCCGGTCATCGTGAACACGAGTTTGATCGGCTCGCTCGTCACGCCGAGCGCCTGCAACGCATCGTTGAGCAGACCGTTATTGCCGAGCAGGATCGCCCAGCCGAGCGTGCGCACCACCACCGAAATCAGCAGCGGCCCGAGAATCACGATCAGAAAAATCGAGCGCCACGGGCTTTTCATACGCGCGAGGATGATCGTCTCCGGCACGCCGAGCACCACGCACAGCAGCGTGACCGCGAGCGCCATGCCGGCCGTGCGCAGAAAGATCTCGTGGTAATAGCCGTCGCTCAATACTTCGACGTAGTTGGACAGCGTGAACGTCGGCAACACGCCTTGCGTGCCGTCGAACGCATGAAACGACAGCACGGCGGTCAACAGCAGCGGCACCAGCAGCAGCCCGCAAAACAGCAGTAGCGCGGGGCCGGCGAGCAGCCACGGCGCGGCGCTCGCACGCGTGTCACTCGTGCGGGGTGCTGCATGGGACGGTACGGGCAGCGGGGAAGGAGAAGACTCAGCCATGTGCGCTCTCCGCGAGAATCCGTACCGCGTCGTCGGACCAATGCACGCCGACCGTGTCGCCTTCACGCGGCGGCGTCGTGCCGAGATTGGGCAGGCTCGCGCGGACCATGCCGAGCGGCGTGTCGATCTGCAGCATCCAGTGATTGCCGAGAAAGAGGCACGTCGACACCCGTCCTTGCAGCGTTGCGTCGGCGGCGGACGAATCCGTCAGCGAGACCCGTTCGGGCCGCACGTAAAGCTGCACGTCGCCATCGAAACGGCGGCCGCCGTGCGGCACCTTCATCACGCTCGCGCCGACCCGCACTTCCGCGCATCGCTCGTTCAACCGTTCGACGGTGCCGCGCAACGCATTGGTCTTGCCGAGAAAGCCCGACGCGAATACCGACTCGGGCTTCTCGTAAGCATCGAACGGCGAACCTGTCTGCACGATATGGCCGCCGTGCATCACAGCGATGCGGTCGCTCATCGTCATCGCCTCGACCTGATCGTGCGTGACGAGGATCGTCGTGATGCCGAGCTTCTTCTGGATCGCGCGCAATTCGACGTGCATGTCCTCGCGCAGCTTCGCGTCGAGATTCGACATCGGCTCGTCGAGCAACAGCACTTGCGGACGGATTGCGAGCGCACGCGCAATCGCCACACGCTGCCGCTGACCACCGGACAGTTCGCGCGGGTAGCGCTTGTCGAGGCCCGTGAGCCGCACCATCTCCAGCACTTCGGCAATGCGCGTGGCGCGTTCGCCGCGCGTCACGTTGCGCATGTCGAGGCCGAAGCCGACGTTATTGCCGACCGTCATGTGCGGGAATAGCGCGTAGCTCTGGAACACGATGCCCATGCCACGCTTCTCGGGCCGCTCGCGTGTAATGTCCGCACCATTGAGCAGTATGCGGCCGCGCGTCGGTTCGACGAAGCCCGCGACCATCTGCAGCGTGGTGGTTTTGCCGCAGCCTGACGGACCGAGCAGCGAGACGAATTCTCCGCGTTCGATCGACAGGTTGATGCTCTCGACCGCATTGAATTCGCCGTAGGCCTTGCCGAGGCCATCCAGTGTGAGGAAGCTCATGTTGTAGTGTCCTGATGCACGACCAATGGCAACGCATAGATACAGGCCGCCGCGCAACACGGCGGCGCCGATCAACGTTCGACGGTGCGGTTCCAGCGGTTGGTCCAGTCGGAGCGCTTGTCGTTGACGAAGGTCCAATCGGTCTTCACGAGCCGGTTGATCTGATCCGGCGTGTACGGCACGGTCGCGGCGACGGCCGGCGAGAGCTTCGTATTCTTGTTGACCGGCCCCCAGCCCTGCCCTTCGGCAAGCCATGCCTGCACTTGCGGCGACAGCAGGAATTGCACGAACTGTTGCGATAGCGCGGCGACGTCGCTATGCACGACCGGACACGCGGCGGTGAACATTGCCGGAGCGCCCTCTTTCGGATAGATGAACTCGACCGGGAAACCGGTCGCCTTCAGTGCCGCGACGCGGCCGCTGCCCCACACGGCGAGCGTCACGTCGCCGTTCTGGAACATCTCCGTCATCTTGCCCGGCGACGGTTCCCACGCCAGCACGTTCGGGCCGACTTCCTTCGCAAGCGCCGTCATGCCGGGATCGATGTTGTGATCGCTGCCGTGGCGCAGCCGCGCGTAGGTCAGCAGCGTTTGTAGGCCATACGTGTTGTTGATCGGCGGAATCGCGATCTTCTGGCGCAGGCGTTTGTCGGTCAGCACTTCCCACGAGTCGGGCTTCGGCAGGCCGGCCTTTTTGAACGCCTCCGTGTTGTAGACGAGACCCGTCGCCACCACGCCCACCGAGGTCGCGTTCGCGTTCATCTTGCCGATGTCGTACACGTCCTTGTAGACCGGGCCGTCCTGCAGCTTGTCGCAGAAGCCGAACTGGGTCGCCTGGTACATCGGGCCGTCGTCGAGCAGCACCACGTCGAGTTCTTCCTTCGCCTTCTGCGCTTGCAGCTTCGCGAGCGTGTCCGTGGAATTGCCCGGCACGTAGACGATTTTCACGTCGTGATTCGCTTCGAACGCGGGAATGATCTTCTTCTGAAACAGGTCCTGCGTCGAACCGCCATATGAGCCGAGATACAGCGTCGGCGCCGCCAGTGCCGGCAACGCGCAGCCGGCGGCCAGCACGCCGGCTGCACCCAGTAACCACCTCGAACGTCCAGCCATCTTCGTCTCTCCTCGAGAAGCGCCCCGCAGCGCGGTTGAGTCAATGAGGGATATCACCGGGTTATTGGCATGTATCGTAAACAATGCGCCGCATATCCCGCAGTAAAGTCAGCTTATTTGGAAAAAAAAGCAGCGGATAATCGAATTTTTTTGGTGTCGTATAACATTTGCTTATACCAATTGGAGAGACCCGCCGTGAAGATCCGTCAGCTCGAAGCCTTCAACGCCGTGATGGTGTGCCGCACGGTCACGCGCGCGGCGCAAATGCTGCACATCTCGCAGCCCGCGGTGACGCGGCTCATCAACGACCTCGAAGAGAACACCGGGTTCGCGCTGTTCGACCGCACGCTGGGCCGTCTTCAGCCGACACCGGAGGCCTTCGCGCTGCATGAGGAAGTGCAGCGCTCGCTGGTCGGCGTCGAGCGGATCGAACGGGCGGCGCTGGAGATTCGCGCGTCGCAGCGCGGCATGTTGCAGATCGCGAGTGCCCCGGCGCTGGCGCTGTCGTTCCTGCCGCGCGCGATCGCCGGGTTCAGCGCGCTGCATACGGGGGTGGAGATATCGCTGGCGTCGCACGCGTCGCGCACCGTCCTCGACATGGTCGTCGAGCATCGCTGCGATGTCGGGTTCGTGATTCTGGCGCTGACCACACCGAGCGCACACGGCGAGTTGCTGATGTCCACGCGGATGGTGTGCGCGGTGCCGGCCGCGCATCCGCTGGCGGCCAAAAGCACACTCGTGCCGGAGGATTTGCGCAATGAGCCGTTCGTGTCTCATTGGCGCGGCTTGCAGTCGCGTTATGAAATCGACGCGCTGTTCGCGTCGCACGGTATCGAGCGCAAGCTGATGGTGGAGACGCAGACGTCGGCGGGCATTTGTTCGTTCGTCGCCGCGGGCATGGGCATCGCGATTATCGATCCGGTCGCCGCGCTCGAATATCGCGGCAAGGACGTGGTGTTTCGCCGTTTCGAGCCGGCCATCGGAACGGATTTTTCGGTGCTGCTGCCGTCGCAGCGGCCGCCTTCATTGCTGGTGAAGAAATTCGTACAGCACGTGCGGGCGTTTGCGCATGCGCAGTTGCCGGAGGATGCGTGGCTTCGATGAGGATGAGGTCAATGGCGCGAATCGCGCTAGACCGTCGCATCAGAAAAAGATGCGCGAGCCTGCGCCTATGGTTTGAAGTCGGCCAGCTGCACGCCTTCACGAATGCGTTCGAGCGCATTGGCCACGTAGTCGACGGTCGGCGCGGGAGGGTTGTCCAGTTTCGCCCATACGAAGCCGGCGCATTTGTGCGGCTCCATGTTGATCAGGACGCCTTGCCATGCCCGGCACGACAGAAAGAAGCTAATGCGGTTCTGTTCCGAATCGCGCCTCATCACCAGCGAGAATTCAAGCGCCCCTGGTGCAATCGTGACGCCCGCTTCTTCCTTCGATTCGCGGATCGCACACGCCTCGATGGATTCGCCCGGTTCAAGGTGGCCGGCCACCAGCGAGTACTGCCCGTCTCGATGTCCGGTATTGGCTCTCTGGATGAAGAGGCATTCGTCGTTGTCGTTCAGGAACAGAACATGCACATCGACGACACTTTGCATTCGGGTCATTTTGTCGGGCCCCGGGGACCAATGGCGAGAGTAGCCGGATGCGGTATTTCATGCCGGGAGGTTCCGGCTTCAAATAAATGCACCGATGCCGGCCAATGCATGGGCGCAACCCCGTCAATACACACGCAAAACACGGTCTCCGGCGCGACACCCATCCAGTATCGCGCCTGCTCTTTCAAAGAGACCTCAACCAGCCATAGCCCGTTAATCGCGCAACTTCACAGGCGTCATCCGCGGCATCAACAAATGAATGATGCCGAGCGCCACCAGATAAGCCGACGCCCCCACAGCGAAGAGCGCCCAATACTGACCGGTGCGCTGCAACGTCTCGCCGATCACGCCCGAGAAGAAGAACGAACCGATCATCCCCGCCACGCCGCCGATACCGACCACCGTGCCCACCATCCGGCGCGGAAACACATCGCCAACGGTAGTGACGAGATTCGCCGACCACCCCTGGTGAGCCGCCGCGGCCAGACCGACAGCGAAAACCGCGTACCAGAGGCTCTGAAAATGCGACAGCGTGGCAATCGGCAGCACGCACAGCGCGCAGATACCCATCGTGACCTTGCGCGCGATATTGGGTTTGTGGGCACGCTGCATCAGTCGCGATGACAGCCAGCCGCCCGCCACGCTGCCGACGGATGCCATCGTGTAAATGGCGATCAACGGCAGGCCCATATTGCTGATGTCGATATGCCGCGATTCATTGAGCCATTTGGGCAGCCAGAACAGATAGAACCACCACACCGGATCGGTCAGCAGCTTGCCAAAGACGAACGCCCACGTTTCGCGGTACTTCAGCACCGAAAGCCAGCTCACGGGTTGCTCGACGCTTTCGTCGCGGTCCGAATTGATGTAATCCAGCTCAGCCTTCGATACCGACGCATGCTCCGCGGGAGGACGGTACACCAGCATCCACACCGCCAGCCACACGAAACCTGCCGCCCCGCCCGCAATGAACGTCGCGCGCCAACCCCACGTGACGGCGGCGATCGGTACGAATGCAGGTGCCACGATCCCGCCGATGGTAGCGCCCATGTTCCATAAGCCCGTGGCCAACGCGCGCTCCTTCTTCGGGAACCAGGTGGCCGTGGTGCGGATAGCGACCGGGAAATTGGCCGCCTCGCCGAACCCGAGCAAACCACGCACGGCCGCGAAGCCCGGGACGCTCGCCGCCACCGCATGCAGCATCGCGGCGAGGCTCCACATCGCCATCGCACTGCCGTAGACCACCTTGGTGCTGATCTTGTCCGCGATGCGCCCGAACGTCGCGAGACCTACTGCATAGGCGACCGTGAACACCATCACGGTTTGCGCGTACTGGACCTGCGTCCAGCCAATGTCTTTTTGCAGCAGCGGCGCGAGCAGCCCGAGCATCTGACGATCCATGTAGTTGATCGTCGTCGCGAAGAAGATCAGCGCGCAGATCGTCCATCGGTATCGTCCGACTGCCGTTTGATCGGCGGCGGATTGGGTTCCTATCATTTTCATCGTGTGTCCCCAACGTTGGTATGAATGGCCGCGATATCCTCGTGAATACGACGGACACCGGGACCTGAATGTCAATATGAAATGCCCGGCAAAGCGATCCGTACGCCGTCTATAGCGCGAGGGCGCGCCGGCCCTCGCGAGGCGTCATGCGGGCAAAGAAAACCACCCCGGCGGCCACCACCGACATCACGGCCAGCCCCGTGAGCCCGCCTTCGATCGAGCCGGTCTTCTGCTCGAGCAAGCCGAAGGTCGCCGGCGCGACGAAGCCGCCCAGGTTGCCGATCGAATTGATCAGCGCCAGCACCGCCGCGGAAATCCGCGCGTCCAGATAGCCCTGCGGAATCGGCCAGAACAGGGCGGATGCGGCTTTGAAACCGATCGCCGCAAAGCAGATCGCGACGAACGAGAATGTCGGGCTGCCCTTGCCTGCTGCATACATGCCGAGCGCGGCGATCAACAGCACGCACGCAACCCATGCCTGCTGGAACTTGAAGCGCGCGGCGAGCATGGCGAAGAAGTACATCGCCACGATCGAGATCAGCCACGGGATCGAATTGAAGAGCCCGACCTGGAAGTCGTTGAAGTGGCCCATCTTGCGAATGATGCTGGGCAGCCAGAAGGTCGCACCGTAGATCGTCAGCGAAACCGAGAAATAGATCAGGCAGAAGATCAGGATCTGCGGGTCGCGCAGCAGGCTCCACGCCGACGGCGCGACCGCGTGCGCCGCATCGCGCCGGCGCTGCTCGTCCTCGATCTCGGCAACGACCGCATCCTGCTCGGCACGGCTCAGCCATCGGGCGTCGCGCGGATTCGAGTCGAGCCAGAACCAGATGAAGCCGGCCAGCACCACCGAGGCCATGCCTTCGATCACGAACATCCACTGCCAGCCGTGCAAGCCGCCGCCGCTGATCAGCATCAGCGCGCCGGAGATCGGCCCGGAGAGCACCGAGGCGAGCGCCGAGCCGCTGAGAAAGATCGCCATTGCCTTGCCGCGCTCGTCGCGCGGCAGCCATTTGGTGAAATAGAACACCACGCCGGGAAAGAAGCCGGCCTCTGCCGCGCCGAGCACGAGCCGCATCGCGTAGAACGACATCTCGCCGCGCACGAAGGCCATGCCGACCGCGGCCAGCCCCCACGTGAACATGATGCGCGTGAGCCACGCCTTCGCGCCGTAGCGTTGCAACAGCATGTTCGACGGCACTTCGAAGACCGCATAGCTGACGAAGAAAAGCCCCGCGCCGAGCCCGTACGCCGCCGCGCCGATGCCAAGATCGGCGCTCAGGTGCTGGCGGACGAAGCCAATATTCACGCGGTCGATGTAGTTGACGATGAACATCACGACGAAGAGCGGCAACACATGCCACTTGATCTTCCGGACGGCAGTTGCCAGCGCGTCGACTCGGTCCACGCCGGCCGTGGCCGGATTGGATCTGCTCATGGGGTTGTCTCCTTGGTTGGCAATGCGCGTTGCGGATCCGCTGTCCGCGCGGTTCAGAAGCGCGGGTTCTTGCCGGTGAAGCTGGGGTCGTACTTTTGCATCTGCTTCAGGTCGTCGCGATTGCGCACACCGCATGACAGATATTGGGCATGCAATTCGGCCAGCCGGTCGCGGTCGAGCTCGACGCCAAGGCCCGGCGTGGCCGGCACGCGCACCGCACCGTTATCGAAGCTCACGCGGCCGCCCTTGATGACTTCTTCCTCCTGCCACGGGTAGTGGGTGTCGCAGGCGTAGGTCAGATTGGGGATGCTCGCCGCGACGTGCGTCATCGCCATCAGGCTGATGCCGAGGTGCGAGTTGGAGTGCATCGACATGCCCAGGTCCCACAGCTTGCACATGCGTGCGAGAGTCTGGGTCGCGCGCAGGCCGCCCCAGTAATGGTGATCCGAGAGCAAGACCTTGACCGAGCCCATCTCGGCGCCGCGGCGGAAGTCGTCCATGGTCGTGATCACCATGTTGGTCGCGAGCGGCAGGCGGGTGTGCTTCGCCAGCTCGGCCATACCGGCCAGCCCCGGACACGGGTCTTCGTAGTACTCGAGCAGTTCGTCGAGTTCTGGCGCGGCCTTGATGCTCGTTTCGAGCGTCCAGTTGGCGTTCGGATCGAGGCGCAGCGGCACACCGGGGAAGGCCTGATGCAACGCACGCATGCACGCGATTTCGTGCGCCGGCTCGAACACGCCGCCCTTGAGCTTGATGCTCTGGAAGCCGTACAGCTCGATCATGCGGCGCGCCTGCGCGACGATCTGCTCCGCGCTCAGGCCTTCGCCCCAGGCATCAGGCGCATACGGCTTGTCGACGTGCTCCGCGTACTTGAAGAAGAGGTAAGCGCTGTAGGGCACCGCGTCGCGAACCTTGCCGCCGAGCAGGTCGACGATCGGCGCGCCGACGATTTGCCCCTGCAAATCGAGCATCGCGACTTCGAGCGTGCTGATGACTTTCGGCGCGTTCTTCGCCGCGTGCGAGCCGGGCGCGAGTTCGAATTCGACCGCGCCTGGCGCCGCCTTGATCGACGCGCGCACGCGCTCTTCCATCCGGTTGAGATCGAACGGCGACAGGCCGATCACCAGTGCCTTGGCCTGTTCGAGCACGCGCAGCATCGGTTCGTCGCCGTAAGTCTCGGAGATGCCGACGCGGCCGTCGCTCGTCTCCAGTTCCACAATCGCGCGCAAGGCCCACGGCTCGTGGATGCCGGCTGCGTTGAGGAGCGGGCCGTCGCGGAAAGCGATCGGAGTAATTCGCACTTGGGTGACGGTGATGTCCCGAGTCATGGTGGCAATCCGGCAGATAAGGGGGTGGAAATTGATGGACGCATAGTAAAGCACTAATGTATTAGTGCGTTAGTGGGGTAAATACCCACCTTCGCCTGGCCGGAAAATGGTTGCACGATCGCAGAAGGCGTGCGGGCGTCGGCTATAGTATTAATATTTCAGCGGGTCGGATCAGCCTTTCCGTCCGCGTCCACGCATTGCGCTCCGCCATGAAAACCAACGCTTCCCCGCCGACGGCGTGCCGGCTCGACCGGTCCCGCCACGCCGCGCCGCAAGTATTCGAACGACTGCGCGAAATGATCCTGTCGCTCGAACTGGCGCCCGGCACGGTGCTCTCGCGCGCCGATCTGGCCACGCAGTACGGCCTGAGCCAGACGCCCGTGCGCGATGCGTTGATGAAGCTCGGCGAGGAAGGCCTCGTCGACATCTTTCCGCAACACGCCACCGTCGTGAGCCAGATCAGCGTGACGTCGGCGTTGCAGGCGCACTTCCTGCGTCGTTCGATCGAACTGGAGGTCGTGCGCACGCTCACGGAGCAGCGCGATGCCGCATTGATCGCCCAGTTGCGCGCCACGATCGCGGGGCAGATGGAACTGCGTGATCTCAAGAACTACGAGCAGTTCTCGCTGCTCGACCAGCGCTTTCATCGACAGATGTACGAGGCGGCGGGCGTGCCGCAACTGTGGGATCTGGTGCGCAGACTGAGCGGCCACATCGACCGGCTGCGGCGCTTGCACCTGCCGGTGGAGGGTAAGACGATGGCGGTGGTGCGCGATCACACCGAGATCGTCGATGCGATCGACAAGGGCGACGTCGCGGCCGCGCAGGCGGCGCTGCGCAAGCATCTGTCCGGTACGCTCAATCAGGTGGATCAGATCCGCACGAGTCATCCGAACTTCCTCTCGGACGACTGAAGACGCCTGGTGACATGTGGGCGACCGCCGTTGTTGCAAGCCGCCCCACATCGCGTGAATGGCGTACCGGCAACCGACCTGATCCGCCCTCACCACCTGACAAAGAAACTGCTTCAACCGCGCACTGCGAGGATGATCGAACACCGCCCGCGGCGTGACGGTCTCGATGATCTCGCCCTGATCCATAAACACCACGCGGTCCGCAACCTGCCTCGCGAATCCCATCTCGTGGGTCACGCAGATCATCGTCATGCCGGAGTCCGCCAGCCCGATCATGGTTTCAAGCACTTCTTTGATCATTTCGGGATCGAGCGCCGAAGTCGGCTCGTCGAACAGCATGATCTGCGGCTCCATGGTCGACGAGCCGGTCTATAACGACCTCAACGACAAGATCGGCAGCATCGATGACGTGATCGTTTCGCCGGACCGTCAGGCGACTTTCGCGGTCGTGTCGGTCGGCGGCTTTCTCGGCATGGGCAAGCATTATGTCGCGATCCCGATCGATCACTTCGAGATTCGCGACGGCAATCTGTTCCTCGCGGGCGCCACGAAGGAAGCGTTGAAGTCGGTGCCCAGTTTCGAGTGCAACAGGCTCGAAAAGGCGACCAAGCCGCGCAAGGTGAAGGCGGAATAGACAAAGGGCCGGCGAGCGCCGGCGCTCAATGACCCGCGGCGGTGACGAGTTGCAGCGGCGTTTCGATCAGTCTCGACAGTTCTTTCTGCTTCTTGTGCTCGGTCACCGCCTTTAACGCCACATCGATTCCGAAGATGGCTTGCCGGTCGGCAAACTGATTGATCGTCGCGAGCACGCGGCCGTCGGCGAGAAGCGGTTTGATGGCTTCGACTGCGTTATAGCCGGTGACATACACGCCGCCGCTTCGGCCCGCGTCGCGAATCGCATCGACCGCGCCCATCGCCATGTTGTCGTTGCCGCACAGCAGCGCGCGAATCTGCGGATGCTCGTTGAGCATGTTCGTGGCCACGTCGCGGCCCTTGCCGTAGTCCCAGTTGCCGGCCTGAATCGCGACGACCTTGATACCGGCGGCGTCCATGGCGTCCTTGCTGCCGGCCGTGCGTTGCTGCGCATTGCGATCCACCGCGATGCCTTCGATGATCCCCACCTGATCGCCCGCCTTCAGCCGCCCGGCCAGATAGTGGCCCACTTGCGCGGCGCCTTTGCGATTGTTCGGACCGACGAACGGCACCGAAATGCCGGCGGCCACCTGCGAGGCATCGTCGAGTGGATTGTCGATCGTGATCATGATGATGCCGGCCCTGATGCCACGCGCCACCACCGCCGTGAGCGCCTTCGAATCGGTGGGCGCAATCACGATCGCGTCCATCTTCGCCTTGATCATCTCCTCGACCATCCGGATCTGCGCGGCCGTGTCGGTCTCTCTCGCCGTGCCCCGAACAGTCAGCGCGAATTGCGCTGCGTAATGCTGCTGATGATTGCGCGCGGCGTCGGCCATCGCCACCGTGAACGGATCGGCGAGCGACTTCAGCACGAGCGCGACCTTCGGCTTGCCGCCTTGCGCGTCGACACGGGCTGCCCCGCTCAGTCCGGCAGCGGCGAGCGCGCCGGCAAACAGTACGCGGCGGCGCATGGTCTGCTTCATCGGTTCTCTCCTTGCGGGCCGGCTCGGCGCATCGGCGCGCCGCGTTCGAACGAAAGCGGATCGCGACGCCGACAACGTGCGGAGCCGTGCATGCGGTTCATCGATCGCCCTTCAACGCGAGCACACAGGCCGCGATTTCGTCGAACAGCGGACGGCTGCCGACCGCTTCGGTGAGGCAGGCGTCCTTCAATGCGGTGAGCTTCGCCGCGATGTCCGTGTGTGCATCCAGAGCGTCGCAGCGTTCGATCAATTCTTCGAGCAGGCAGCCATACGCCCTGATTTCCACGCGCTGCAACACGGCGCCGGTGTCGCGATCGTCCGCGGCATAGAACGACGCTGCGCCGAAATCGCCCAATAGCGCGCGCCCCGTGCCGTCATACAAAATATTGTGCGCATAGAGATCGCCGTGCATCACGCCACGCCGATGCAAATGATTTGCCGCCGCTGCAATGCCGTACGCGATATCCAATGCGGAGTCGAGATCGAAGCGCGTGCCGGCGTCGTAGATGTCGCGCGTGCAGGACGCGAGGCTCGGCGGACCGGCGAGGTTCCTGAATTGCGGATCGATCAGTTCCATCACGAGACCATGCGTGTCCGCCGGATGGTCCTGCACTTTTCCCGCCACGGGGATCAGGTTCGCATGGTCGCCGCCTCGAATGCAAGCGGCCATTTCGCAGTCGGGCAAACCGTCGCTGGTCACGGCGCCCTTGAACAGCTTCACGGCGACGGCACGCGACGCGTGCTCCGGGTCCGCGAAAAGCTGCGCGCGATAGATGACACCGGAAGCGCCTTCGCCCAATGGCTGTTCGAGTGTCAACCGATCCCATCGAATCCCGGCGATCGGCGTGTCGCGCAATGCCGCCGCTTCCAGCGCCTCGCTGAACGGATTGCCCGCATAAGCCAGCCATGCGAGCCGCGGCAGACGCAGCAGCCAGCCCGGCAATCCGTCGAGCCGGTTCGCCGCGAGACGCAGCAATTCGAGCCGCGAGCACGCGGCCAGTTGGTCGGGAAGCGTGCGCAAACGGTTGCCGGCCAGCATCAGCTTCTGCAATTGCGTACAGCCGCCTATCTCCGGCGGCAACGCTTCGATCTCGTTGTCGGTCAGGATCAGCCAACGCAATTGCGGTGCGAGCGCGTTCCCCGGCACCGTCCGAATGCGGTTCGCCTTGAAGCCGACCATGCTCAATTGCGAGCATTCGCCCAGCACTTCCGGCAGTTCGGTGAACGGGTTGTCGGACGCGAAAAGAATGCGCAGATTGCGCAGTCGCGGCAAATCGTCGGGCAACGAGGTGAGCGCATTGCCCGAGAGGTCGAGTACTTCCAGCGTGTCGGCGAGATCGAAAATTTCGCGCGGGAATTCGTTCAGGCCGCATGTCAGTTTGAGCTGGCGTGCGCCCGTGAGTTGCCCGGCCCGCAGTTGTTCTAGTGTCGTCGTCACAGTGAGGAGAAGGCGGTGAGCATCGTATCGAAGGTATCGATTCTACTGAGTCGCGGGCCGGATGCGCGCGCGGGCCATTCGCCGGAGCTTGTCGATGCGGTGCGGGCTGAGCGTGTCCGATCGGATGGCAATGCCCGCGACCTGCTATGAAGAGACGCGCAAAGAGCGGTACAGTGACAGCCCTGCGTGCTTTCCCGCCAAGGTGCGGGAACATCGATGCCGGGCACGAATCAGATAGCAAGATCTGGAGCGTCTTCAGAAGCAGCGAGGCTCACACTGTCGAATATAGGCGCGCTTTCAGCGCGGATTCGCCGGCCGGCCTCGTTTGCCTCGGCCTCCAACCAGTCAGGAGCAAGCAAAGTGACGTACGCATACAAGTTGATGGATTCGCCTGTCGGTCAGTTGAAGCTCGTCGCCAACGGCGAGCGCCTGGCCGCGATTCTGTGGGAAAACGACAAGCCGAACCGGGTGCGTCTCGGCGAGCTCATCGAAGCGAATGACCGTGGCGTGCTGATCGAAACCGAGCGGCAATTGCAGGAGTATTTCGCCGGCACGCGCCACGCGTTCGACCTCGCGCTCGATTTTCAAGGCACCGAGTTCCAGAAGAAAGTCTGGCACGCACTGTTGACGATCCCGTTCGGCCAGACGCGCAGCTACGCGGAAATCGCGCAGCAGATCGGCAACGTCAATGCGGTGCGGGCAGTCGGCGCGGCAAACGGCAGGAACCCGATCTCGATCGTCGCGCCGTGCCATCGCGTGATCGGCGCGTCCGGCGAGCTGACCGGTTTTGCGGGCGGGCTGGCCAACAAGATGCTGCTGCTGTCGCTCGAAGCCGGGCAGACTTCGCTGGAGGCGGCGGCCGATACGCAAGGAAAGACGCAAGCGCAAGCGCACGCGCCGGCAATCGCCGGCACGGAGAGCAAGGCTCAGGCGAAGCCCGCGCGCTATGCGCCGAGCCACGGAACGCAAGCATCGCTGTTCGGCAACTGAGCGCAAGTGCGGACTAGTAGCGGCGCATAAAGCACCTATCCTTAAGAAGCCCTTTGGGCCTCAACCAGGAGGATGACATGCGCATGCTTCTCAACATACGAATCCCGCACGAACCGTTCAACACGATGGTGCGCGACGGCAGCATCGGCGAAGTCATGGCGAAGATACTCGACGAGACGAAACCGGAGACAGTCTACTTCACCGAACAGAACGGTCACCGCGGAGCGGTGCTCGCGGTGAACATCGACGACGCGTCCGCGATTCCGTCGCTCGCGGAACCCTGGTTCCTGAAGTTCAACGCCGACTGCGAATTGCGCATTGCGATGTTGCCGGAAGACCTGATGAAGGCCGGATTGGACAAGCTCGGCTCGAAATGGAAATAGTGCCTGTGGCGCGTGAAGCGTCGTGGCGGTTCATCTGACGTAACGCCACGGCGCCCGTGCGCGTCACGCATGCTTCGTCCACTGTTCCCGCAAGATAGCGGCGGCCGCCGTGGCCGCGACCTGGCAACCGAGGACGATGTGCTCCTCGGCCGTATCTTCGATGAAGTCGTGGCTCACGCCGCCGATGCTCGGCACGAACATCATGCAGGCCGGCATGCAGCGCGCAATCACCTGCGCGTCGTGCGCCGCCCCGCTCGGCATGCGAATCCATTGCCGTGGCGCGATCGCGTCGGCGGCCTGGGCGAGATGCTCCGCGAGCGCCGACGACATGCTGACCGGTTCCATCGGCTCGTCGATGGCCGTCAATTCCACGTGCACGCCGTTTCGCGCATTGAAGTCCCGTACCAGCCCGGCGAGTCTGCTTTCCATCGCCTGCAAGCGCGCGGCATTGGCATCGCGGAATTGCAGATACATATCGGCCGCGCCCGGCACGACGCTCAGCGAGCCCGGGTCGAGATCGATGCGGCCCACGGTCCAGACGGTGTCGGCATCCGCGAGTTGCGCGAACGCGTCGTTCATCGTGGCAATAAAGGCGACCAGCGCCGCGCCGGCATCGCGCCGGATCGCCATCGGCGTGGTGCCGGCATGGTTGCGCTGGCCCGTGAAGCACAGACGCAACTCGCGCAGCCCAACGATCGTCGTGACGACGCCGATCGATTTCGCCGCCGCTTCCAGCCGGCCGCCCTGTTCGATGTGCGGCTCCAGATAGGCGACCTGACGGCCGGGCTCGAAGCGCGCACGCGGCCGTCCCGCGAGACCCGCGGCTTCGAGCACGTCTTCGAGGCGCTCGCCTTGCCGGTTCGTCGCACCGTGAATCGCGTCGTCGACAGCATCGCCCACGAAGCTGCGGCTGCCGAGCAAGCCGGAAAACGTGCCCTCTTCGTCGATCCACGAAGCCACGTCCACGGCGAGATGCTTCGTATCGTCGTGTTCCGCCAGCGCGCGGGCAATCTCCAGACCGTAGATCACGCCCATCGCGCCGTCGAGCCAGCCGCCGGTCGGTTGCGTGTCGGTATGTGAGCCGATCACGAGCGCGGGACCGCTGTTGCGCGAGCGCCCGAACACCGTACCCACTCCGTCGATGCGCGCGTCGAGTCCCGCCTCCGTCATGCGTGCCGCGAGCCACTCGCGCGACGCCAGATCCACCGGCGAGAGCGCAAGCCGGACCACACCCGGTCCAGTCGCGCCGAAACTGCGCAGCCGCTTGAGGTCGGCCAGCAACCGGTCCGGATTGATCTTCACCACGCTTTGCTCTCCTTTGATTGATTACCCACGCTGCGTGGGTTCGGTTGCGACGCGCGTTCATGCCACGCGAGCGCTAAGCATGCCATAAGCTTGGGCCGCTAATATCGGTCGGCACAACTCAACTGAAACGCACTGCCCCGAAAAACTCACGGCATGAATACACTCGAAGCGTTCAATCAGACGCTCTTCCTGGCGATCAACGCCACGCCTTCGACATCGGCATCGCTGCTCGACGTCGCGCGTTTGATCGCCGATTACGTGATCTATCTCGTGCCGCTGTCGTTGACCGCGATGTGGTTATCGGGCGACGCGCATCGCCGCGAAACCGCGTTGCATGCGTGCTGCGCGGCCCTGCTCGCGCTCGGCATCAATCAGGTGATCGGCTTGCTCTGGCCGCATCCACGGCCGTTCGTGCTGGGCATCGGCTACACCTTTCTCGATCATGCGCCTGATTCGTCTTTTCCCAGCGACCACGGGACGATATTCGCTTGCGTCGCGCTGACGTTGCTGCTGAACGGGGTGAGGCGCCTTGGCGTCGCTATCGTGCTGGCAGGTCTCGCGGTGGCGTGGGCGCGCGTCTTTGTCGGCGTCCATTTTCCACTCGACATGGTGGGCGCCGTCGTCGTGGCGAGCGTGGCCATTTGCCTGCTCGCGCCGTTCTGGTTGCTTGGCACGAGCGCGACGCGCGGGTTGGTCGCGGTGTATCGCAGGCTGCTGGCGTGGCCGATCGGGCGGGGCTGGTTACCCCTGTAGTGCGGCATGACGCGCGCGGTTTGGCCGGCGCGCAACGCGCCTAACGCGTCAGCGCACGGAAATCGCTCGGCGACATGTCATACGCGCGACGAAACGCGCGATTGAAATCCGACGCGCTATTGAAGCCCCAACCATAAGCGACTTCGATAACCGCCTTATGCGGGTAGCGGCGCAGTTCATCGGCCGCTTCGCGCAAACGGCGGTTGCGAATATAAGCGGCGAGGCCGCCTTCGGATTCGAACAGCCGGTACAGCGTGGGCCGCGAAAGTTGCGAGACGGCAAGTACGTTATCGAGCGTGAGATCCAGTTGCCCGAGATTGGTGTCGATGTAACGGCGCGCCGTCGCGAACATCGCGGCGCGCGCCGCCGCACGCGCACTGCCGCTAAGTCCGGTCTGCTTGCCGAAGGCCGCCGCGATCAGCATCGCGCAGGTGTGCATTGCGTCGTGGGCTTCGGGCCCGCTCATCGTCGGCAGCCTCGTGCACAGGTGGGCAAGATGCGTCGGAATCATTCGCGCGAGCGGCGAATGATAGTCGATCACGCGGCCATGGATCGACTCCGCCTCGGGCAGGACGGATTCCACCAGTTCGCGCGGCAGGAAAAACGCGAGTACGCGGCAGGCGCTGCGCGTCATCTGCATCGGCTGATTCATATCGAGCGCGAGGATGCCCGGCTCGGACTGGACTGCGATGCGTTTCGGGTACAGCCCCGAGCCGGTTTCGATCGTGCCTTCGACGGCGACGTGAAACACCAGTTGGCGTACCGAATCCGTGGAAATACGCGCCACCGATCGCGATTGCGAAATCGGATCGGTCCTGCAGTCCATAAAAGTCAGATTGCCGGCGCGGTAGCTGTCGATACTGCCGCTGAAGCCATCGGCCAGTTGACGGCGCGAGATCGGCACATCGAGAAAGTGACCCAGCCGGTCTCGCCATGCGAGTAGTTGCGCGCGTGGTGCTTCGTGATGCGTATCGAAGTGGCTATAGACGCAAGGCGTGGCGGCATGCGTCGTCAAGGAGTCGGTCCTCAAGATTTTTTCCGCCGGTCGCAATTTGCGAATCATAGCCGCACACGGCGAAAACTTCACGACCGGGCGAGGCGGCGGCGCAACACTCGCACTCGAATGCGAAAGCGGGCGAACGGCCCCGCCACGGCGAGAGGAGTATCGGCCGACGCGCTGACCTCAACGGACCATCGTATAACCTGCCGCCCTGCCGCTTACTTCCACATCGTGCGGCCAAAGAAGGTCAGCGTGCGGTCCCACGCAAGCTGCGACCACACCGGATCGAACTGCGTCTTCGCGATACGGCCCGGGCCCACCGCCGTTTCGTTCGCGAACGCGTGATGCGCCAGGTAACGATGGAACTCGAAATCGACGTTGGCGTCGGTCAGTTTCTTCTCCAACGCGTCGACCGTTTCGGCGGGGAAGAATTCGTCCTGCGATGCCCAGTGGCCGATCACCGGCACCTTGATCTTCGACGCGTCGATGTAGTCGAGCGGCGGGAAGCCATACCACACTACACCGGCCGCCACGTCAGGAACATTGCACAGCGAGAGCCAGGTGAGCGCGCCACCCATGCAATAGCCGGTCACGGCGACCTTCGCCGCATGCTGCTTCAGATACTGGACCGCGCCGTGCACGTCCTGGGTGGCGGCGTCGCCGAAATCGAGTCCGCTCATCAGGTGGTGCGCCTCTTCTTCCTCGACCGTCGTTTTGCCGCGGTAGAGATCGGGCACGAGCGCCAGATAACCGGCCTGCGCGAGCCGGTCGGCCACGCCGCGAATCTGCTCGTTCACACCCCACCATTCCTGAATTACGACAATGGCGGGCGCGCCTTCCAGCTTCTGCGGTTTGGCCAGATAGCCCTGGAGCTGCTGGCCATCGGGGCGGCTAAAAGTGATCATCGATCCTGCTGGGTTTTTCATCGCTTGCTCCTCGGGGTTAGACGAAGCTGCTAGCATAAACCCAGCGCAGCTGGTTCTGCGAAGGCCGACGCCGATCGCGGACGACACGCACGACGCCAGCCGGCACAGACACGCGGAGCGCGCACTGCCTGCGGCACAATCAATACGACTTGTAAGGCAGAAACTTGCCGCTGAGCACCACCTGCACGCGGTCGCCATTCGCGTTCGGCTCGCGCTGGATATCCATCGAGAAATCGATCGCGCTCATGATGCCATCGCCGAACTCCTCGTGAATCAACTCCTTGATCGTGGTCCCATACACGTTCACGATTTCGTACCAGCGATAGATCAGCGGATCGGTCGGCACCGCGCCCGGCAGCGAGCCCTTGTACGGGACGATTTGCAGCCATGCGGTTTCTTCGTCGGTCAGATCGAACAGTTCGCGGGCGACGCCGGCCTGCTTCGCATCGAGCGTCATCTGACCGAGCAGCGCCGCGGTCGTCCACTCCTTGCTTTTGCCGATCTTGCCGGCAATCTCGGTCCACGTCAGCTTGCGGGCCACCTTGGCGGCGACAATTTTCTTCGTGACTTCATTGCGGTCCATAATCGCGTCCTTTTGAAAAGTCGGGCAACAGACGTTGCGTGGCACGTACGGATAGTATCCGGAATCGGATCGATCAAAAAAACAGTCTGGCGCCCTCTCACCACTGATTCGTGACTCAATCCGGCATCGCGCCTTCTTTAATAGGGATTGATCAAGGTCATACAAATACTATAAATACTTCTGAATTTTCTGATCATTAACAAGAATTGTTCGGCTGACAAAGTTTATAGAACTGGTTATGCTTCGATCCATGCTGTTTGGTTTAAAGTGACGATCACGAAGGCGACCATTCTGCGCTGCCGCCTGACTGCCGTCGTTAGAAGCTACTCCGCGTGATAACCGCGAATTCCGGTATCAGGCAAACAGTCCCGCATACTGAAGGCTAATTGCAAGATTAGCCTGACTCAATGTCTCTCAGGTTCTGGCAAGCAATCCTCGGACGCCAGAATCTTTAGGCCGACACGTCGTGTCGGCCTTTTTTATTGGCGAATTCTTACAAAATAGAACCATACGGCGCCGAATCAAAAAACCTGCATCCAAATGTCAAATTAATATCACCATTGCCGCGGGAGATTGATGAGCCGCGTCTGAACCCGGTTATCGGATTGAATCCCCGGCGCAATCGGATTACGAAAAAATCAATTGACTTTTGGGGGAGATATTGGCGGACGGTTCGGTCGTCATCGCCACGGCGTTGACGCCGCGCGGCGTCGAGCGAGGGGTCTGCTTCGAACGCCCGCAGTCAAACAGGCCGATAATCGCGAGACCGACAGCAGGAGACAAGACGGTCATGCGCAATCTCGACGAGGACACGATCACCGACGCAGTACTGGCGCGCCTCGCCCACGCCGATGACGAACGACTGAAGACCATCGTCACGAGCCTCGTGCGGCATCTGCATGCGTTCGCCCGCGAGGAGACAGATTCGCCTTCGGCTCGCCCCTGATCGCAGAACCACGCCGAGTCCCCAAGCCCTTCTTTTTACGACTTCACTCTCATGGAAAAACGAGCACTCATCATTGGCGCAAGCGGCATTGTCGGCAGCAATCTCGCGGACCGGCTGCTCTCGAGCGGCTGGCAGGTAGCGGGACTCTCGCGCGGCCGCACGCCGGTCTCACCGGCAGTCGAATCGATCACCGCCGACCTGGGTTCGGCCGACTCCGTCAGCGGCGCGTTAAGCGGCAAGTCGTTCAGTCACGTATTCTTCACCGCGTGGTCGCGCCAGGCCACGGAGAAGGAGAACATTCGCGTGAACGGCGCGATGGTTCGTCACGTGATGGACGCCGTGGGTCCGGCGGGCACGCTCACGCATGCCGCGCTCGTGACCGGCCTGAAGCATTACCTCGGCCCCTTCGAAGCGTATGCGACCGGCGCGGTGCCGATCACGCCGTTTCGCGAGGAGCAAGGCCGCCAGCCCGTCGACAACTTCTACTATGAACAGGAAGACCGTCTGTTCGAAGCGGCGCAGCGCTATGGGTTCGGTTGGAGCGTGCATCGTCCGCATACGATCATCGGCTATGCGCTCGGCAACGCGATGAACATGGGCGTGACGCTCGCGGTCTATGCAACGCTCTGCAAACAGACCGGCCAGCCGTTTGTCTTCCCGGGCTCGGCCGCGCAGTGGAACAGCCTCACCGACATGACCGATGCCCGCCTGCTCGCGCGCCATCTCGAATGGGCCGCCACCTCCGCGACTGCGCGCAACGAGGACTTCAACGTGGTGAACGGCGACGTGTTCCGCTGGAAGTGGATGTGGTCGCGCATCGCCGGGTACTTCGGCATCGAAGCCGCGCCGTTCGATGGCGAACTGCGTCCGCTGGAAGGGCGGATGCAGGACGCCGGGCAGACATGGGCCGCGATCGCGGCGCGCTTCGATCTGAAGGAAGCGGACATCGGCAGGCTCGCCTCGTGGTGGCACACCGACGCGGACCTCGGCCGTCCGATGGAAGTGCTGACGGACATGACGAAGAGCCGCCAGGCGGGCTTCCTCGATTATCAAAGCACGCCCGATGCGTTCTTCGCGCTATTCGACCGGCTGAAGGCGGAGCGGGTCATTCCGCAATGAGCGGGGGCGCGGACAGCCGCTTCCTTCGGCCTTCGATCTTCTCGCTCGCGGGCGGCTAACGCCCGCGATTGAACAACGGCGACGCGTGACTCGCGGCGGCGAGTTCCGCGGCCGCCGCGAGCAGCGTCGGGCCCAGTGTCTCCATGCGTTTTTCGTCGAGCCGCACGAGGGGACCAGCGATACTGATCACCCCCATCGCGGCATAGCCGCGCCGCTGCAAGGGCGCGGCCATCGCCGTCATGCCGGGGGCGAACACCTCGTTGATAGTCGCGTAGCCTCGCTCACGCGCGGCATGCACGAACTTCAACAAGCCGTTGATCGTGGTCGGCGCGTTCGGCCCGTATTGTTTCGGCTGTCCAAAGCCTTGCCGCGAGACGAGTTCGAGCGCGCGTTCGTCGGTCATCGTCATCATCCACGCGTGGCCTGTCGCGCTGCACGAGAGGATCGTGTCCATGCCCATGTCCGGGTCGTAACGAAGCCCTTTCAGCGCACCTTGCGACTTCGCGACCCATGTCAGTCTGTCGCCGTCCACGATCGCGAGCCGCACCAGTTCGCCGGACTTCTCGGCGAGCCGGTCGAGTATCGTCTGCGCGATATCGACGATGCCCGACGTCGCGAGAAAGCCGAGACCCAGGCCGACGAGCTTGGTGGTGAGCACGTAGTCGCCGTGTTCGCGCAACTGCCGCACGTAACCGCATTGCTTCAGATCGACCAGCAGCCGATGACACGCGCTGCGCGGAATATCGAGCTGGTCGGCGATCATCGCGAGCGGCGTGCCCTCCATCTGCGTGGCGAGAAATTCGAGTACCGCGAGGGTGCGTTCGGTGACGCCGGGCATATCCGTCTCCCACGAAAAGCCTGCTTTTTTCCTATGCCGTAAACGCGGCAGCAGCCCGCAGTTTTGCACATTGTGAGATCAAATTCCACCCTGGAATGGCATCCCACCTTCGGATGCTAAGCTGTTTTCAAGGCTGCGATGCCGGATGCCGACAGCGCAATCGCCGAGTCAAGCGATCAGACAAGAGAGCGAAAGCGAGGGCATGGCAAGGCGTCAGGACTCCGCCCTCCCCAGCATTTCGCACGACAGACGGACAAAGGAGACAACATGATTCAGGATGCACAAGCCGGCGCGCACGCCGCGATGCGCACGCGAGCGGTGACCGCCGCCGCCATCGGCACGGCGCTCGAATGGTTCGATTTCACGCTGTACGGTGCGCTCGCCGCGACGATTTTGCCGCGGCTGTTTTTCCCGTCGATGGACCCGACCTCCGCGCTGCTCGCCTCGCTCGCGACCTTCGGCGTAGGGCTCGCCGCGCGCCCGCTCGGCGCGATCATCTGCGGGCATCTGGGCGACAAGCTTGGGCGCCGCAACCTGATGCTGGGCACCGTCACGGTGATGGGCCTCGCGTCGATGGCGATGGGTCTGTTGCCGACCTACGCGAGCATCGGCGTATGGGCGCCGGTCATCCTCGTGCTGCTGCGCATTCTGCAGGGCTTCGCGCTGGGCGGCGAATCGACCGGCGCGCAATTGATGGCGATCGAACATGCGAGCGCCGATAAACGCGGCAAGTACTCGGGCCTGCTCGGGCTGTGCTCGCCGCTCAGCCAGATCATGGCCAACGGCGTGCTGCTTCTGCTGTCGTCCGTGATGTCGGCGCAGGCATTCGATTCGTACGGCTGGCGCATCCCCTTCGTGCTGAGCTTTATTCTCGTGATCGTGGGCGTCTATATCCGTTTGCGCGTCAGCGAAACGCCCGCGTTCGAGGCGCTGCGTAAAACGGAAGTCGTGCACGTAGGCAGCCCGTTGCGCGATGCGCTGCGTCTGCACTGGCGCACCGTGCTGCGCTGGATGCTGTTCTTTTGCGGCCCGGCGGCGATCTTCTATCTGATCGTGGTGTTCTCGCTCAGCTACATCACGAAGACGCTCGCCATTCCGAAGCAAACCGGTTTCCTGCTGCTGATGGGCGCCAATGTCTGCGCGATCGTCGGCGCGCTCGCGGGCGGCATGTTGAGCGACCGCATCGGCCGCAAGAAGGCGCTCGCGATCGGCTCGACGGCGACCCTGCTGATGCTGTTCTTCTACTTCCAGATTCTCGATACCAAAAGCTTCCTGCCGATGCTGGCCGCGATGGGGTTTTTTCTCGGCTTCACGCAGTTTCAAAGCGGCATTCAACCGGTGGCTTTCGCGGAAGCGTTTCCGACCAACGTCCGCTACTCCGGCTCAGCGCTCGCCTACACGGGTGCGAACCTGGTCGCGGGCGGCCCGATGCCGGTACTGGCCGTGTGGCTGTTCGCCGTATGCAACGGCTCGCCGTGGGGAGTCGTCGCGGTGTGCGTGGTCTTCAACGTGATCTCGCTCGTGATGATTCTGACGGCACGCGAGACGCGCGGCATCGACATGAATCGCACGGATTCGGCCGCGGCCGTGACCGGCGAAGCAGACTTTGCGGCGGCCGGCGTGGGTAACGGCCACCGCACGTGAACACCAATGTGAGCACCGACGTACGCGCTACGGCATGCCGGCGACAGACTGAATTTTGCAAACAGGCGACTGAATAATGACTGAACTCGTTTATGTATTGAATGGCTCGAATCTCAACATGCTCGGTAAGCGCGAGCCGCATCTGTACGGCACGACCACGCTCGCGCAAATCGAACAACAGGTGCAAGCGCTAGCGACGAAGCTCGAACTCACCTGCGAGTTCCGCCAGACCAACAGCGAGGCGGCCATGGTCGACTGGCTGCAGGAAGCGTTCGAACGCGATGCCGCGGTGATCATCAACCCGGCGGGCTTTTCGTTCGCGTCGGTGCCGGTGTTCGATGCGGTCAAGCTGATCGAGCGTCCGTTGATCGAGCTGCACGTCACCAACATTCACAAGCGCGATGAAACCTACCGCCATTCGTTGATCTCACGCGCGGCGACCGGCGTGATCTGCGGGCTCGGCGCGAACGGCTATCTGGTCGCGTTGCAGGCCATGGCGATGGCGCTCGGCAAGAGCCCGCATTTCGGCTGACGTGTGATGTGCCCGGAGGGCGGCAGAGATCGTACGTCCCCCTCCCCCAACATGCCGTGCCCGCGTGGCGCGGCATTTTTTTGCCTGTCAATCGCAAGAAATTGTTTTGCCTAGGGGAAAACCCGTATAATTCCCGCCAAGAGGTCAGACAACTAGAGGATGTAGCCGTCAAGACCCTGGCCCGCGCTCCAGCGCGCGACGCCCACCCTGAACAGCCCTTTGCCAGCTCCGTGAATCCGACTGCCACTGCACTGCCTTTCCGAAACGCCCTCTTTGCGATGCTCGGCATCGGTCTCGTCAACATGCTGGTCGCGCTCGACCAGACGGTCGTCAGCACCGCGCTGCCGTCCATCGTCGCCGAATTGCACGGCTTTGAATATTTCGCGTGGATCGCCAGCGCGTACCTGCTGGCGTCGGTGGTGACGGTGCCGGTGTTCGGGCGGCTCGGCGACTACTTCGGCCGCAAGCGTTTCGTGATCGCCGCCGTGATCACGTTCACCGTGGCGTCGGTGCTGTGCGGCCTCGCCAACGACATGCTGTTTCTCGTCATCGCGCGCGGCCTCCAAGGCGTCGGCGGCGGGATGATGGTCGGCACGGCGTTCGCATCGATACCGGATCTGTTTCCCGATGCCCGCACCCGCGTGCGCTGGCAAGTGGTGCTGGCCGCCGCGTATGGCATCGGCACGGCCGCGGGCCCGTCGCTGGGCGGCTGGATGAGCGAGCACTGGGGCTGGCGCTCGACCTTCCTCGTCAACCTGCCGGTCGGCGCCGCCGCGCTGTATTTCATCTGGGCGCATCTGCCGAGTTTCCGCCGACCGCAAGAGGGCGAGGTCAAGATCGACTGGCTCGGCGCGGCACTCGTCGCGGCGGTGCTCGCCGGCTTGCAGACGTTCATCGAAGCGGTGCCGAAAAGCGGGCTGACCACCGGCAACGTCGTATTGGCGGTGTGCGTGGTCGCCGGCGCGATTGCGTTATTCATCTGCGAAAAGCGCGCCACGCATCCGATCATTCCACTCGACCTGTTCAAGGACGCGCAGCTCGTGACGCTGTTTACGCTCGGCATGTTGTCCGGCTTCGTGATGTTCTCGCTGATCTTCTTCGCGCCGCTTTTGCTGCAAGGCGGCTTTGGCCTGTCGCCCCAACAGGCCGGCCTGCTCGCGACGCCGATCGCCGCGTGCATCGCGCTCGGCAGTCTGCTGAACACGCGCATCGTGATTCACATGAAGAAGCCCACGCGGATTCTGACGATCGGCTTCGCGCTGCTGATGTTCGCCTCGATCGCACTGGCGTTCGCGAATCCCGATACGCCGCATCTGCGCATCGTCGTGCCGATGGCGGCGGTCGGCATCGGTCTCGGGTTCATCCTCAACAATCTGAATGTGTTCGCGCAGGAAATCGCCGGTCGTGAACGCTTCGGCATCACGACCGCGCTGCTGCAGTCCACGCGGATGGTGGGCGGCATGCTCGGCACGAGCATCGTCGCGACCGTCGTGTCGCATCACTACCGCAACGTCGTCACGCGCACGATCAGCGTGCTCGGCGAACCGGCCGCGTCGCAATGGCGGCCGCGCTTCGTCGACCTGCGCATTCTCATCGACGAAGCGTCGAGAACGAAGCTGATCGCGGATATGAAAACGTCAGGGCTCGATACGCTCGCGCTGCTCGATACGGCGCGCGATGCGCTGGTGCAGTCGATTCATATCGGTGTGTGGTTGACGGCGGTGGCGTCGCTGGCGGCGGCATTGCTGGTGCAGCGGATTTCGCACGTGGTGTTTCGGCGCAGCTGATGCTGCTGTGGGGTCGCCTGTGGCAGCGGTCGCAGTTGGCGTGGTGAACGACGCGCGGACTTTCTTGATGGTGCCGCCATGGCGCGCAGTCACTCGGTCCAGCGATCCGCTACGCGTCGTAGTTTGCTGATCGGCGCCGTGGATGGCGCGATCTCGTGGTCGGCGTCATGCTACGCGGGCCGCAACGGCATCGTGATGATCACTGCCTAACCTGCGCAATGATTGCGTATTGCCACGTGCATGTTGCAACGAAGCACGCACGCGGCGTCGAACAACGGCAGGCGCCGCGCGGTTTCCCGCCCCGCCGCCCGCTTCAGTCAAGCTTTATTCAAGCATCAACGCACGAGGCACGGACGCTTGTTGTCGAACTTCCAGTTCGGGATCAGGTATTGCATCGCCACGCCGTCGTCACGCGCGCCGAGACCATGCTGCTGATACAGCGCGTGCGCCTTCTCGATCTCGTCCATATCCAGCTCGACACCCAGCCCCGGCGCTTGCGGCACCTTCACCTTGCCGCCGACGATCTGCAACGGATCGCGCGTCAGACGCTGGCCGTCCTGCCAGATCCAGTGCGTGTCGATCGCGGTGATCTTGCCCGGTGCCGCGGCGGCCACGTGCGTGAACATCGCGAGAGAAATGTCGAAGTGATTGTTCGAATGTGAGCCCCATGTCAGGCCCCAGTCGTTGCACATCTGCGCGACGCGCACCGAGCCCTGCATGGTCCAGAAATGCGGATCGGCGAGCGGAATGTCCACCGACTGCAACTGGATCGCGTGCCCCATCTGGCGCCAGTCGGTGGCGATCATGTTGGTCGCCGTGGGCAGGCCGGTCGCGCGGCGGAATTCGGCCATCACCTCGCGGCCCGAGTAGCCGTTTTCCGCGCCGCACGGGTCTTCCGCGTAGGCGAGCACGTCATGCTGGTCGCGGCACAGACGGATCGCTTCGGCAAGCGACCATGCGCCGTTCGGGTCGAGCGTCACGCGTGCATGGGGGAAGCGCTCGGCGAGCGCGGTGACCGCTTCGATTTCGGCGTCGCCGGGCAGCACGCCGCCCTTCAGCTTGAAGTCGTTGAAGCCATAGCGCGCCTGGGCGGCTTCGGCGAGACGCACGACGGCTTCGGGCGTCATCGCTTCTTCGGTGCGCACGCGGTCCCAGTCGTCGCGGCCGTCGGCGCCGCTCGCGTACGGCAGATCGGTTTTGTTGCGATCGCCGATGTAGAACAGATAGCCGAGCATCTCCACTTCGTCGCGCTGCTGGCCTTCGCCGAGCAACGCCGCAACCGGCACGTTCAGATGCTGGCCGAGCAGATCGAGCAATGCGGCTTCGAGCGCGGTCACCGCGTGAATCGTGGTGCGCAGATCGAAAGTCTGCAAGCCACGGCCACCCGCGTCACGGTCGGCGAACTGCGTGCGCGCCTTGTTCAGGATCGCCTGCAGATTGCCGATCGACTGGCCGACGACGAACGGACGCGCGTCGTCGATCGTCTTGCGGATGCTCTCACCGCCCGGCACTTCGCCGACACCGGTATGGCCGGCGCTGTCACGCAGAATGACGATGTTGCGGGTGAAGAACGGACCATGTGCGCCGCTCAGATTCATCAACATGCTGTCGCGGCCGGCGACCGGCACGACGCGCAGCTCGGTGACGATCGGCGTGGCGTTCGATTCAGAGAGATTCGTGGACATGTAAATAGGATCTGTTGAGTGAGTAAAGCCGGCGGGTGGAAATCATCGCGACTCGAGATCGCGTTCGACACCGATACCGGGTGGAAATTGAAAACCGCGTGAGCAGCCCGTGGTTCGTCATTCGTGATTGAAAGTAGTGAACGTCAGTGTAGTCAATGTACTTCGCTGCGCAACGCCTCGGGCCGCTCGCTGTGAGCGCCCCGGCGATTGCGCGTCAGGAAGCCGGCGGCCGCCGCGATCAGCGAGGCCACACCCAGCGCATACAGGCCGCCGGTGATCGAACCGGTGTGCTGCTGCAGATAACCGAACGTGGCCGGCGCGAAAAAGCCGCCGAGATTGCCCACCGAGTTGATCAGCGCGATCACGCCGGCCGCCACGCGGGCGTCCAGATAGCCCTGCGGAATCGGCCAGAACAGCGAAGACGCCGCCTTGAAACCGATCGCCGAAAAGCAGATCGCCACGAACGACAGCACCGGATTGCCCGAAGTCGACGCAAACAGGCCGCACGCCGCGATGACGAGCGCTACCGCGAGCCATGCCTGCTGGAAGCGCCATTTCGCCGACAGCACCGCGAAGCAGTACATCGCGACCATCGCGATCAGCCACGGAATCGCGTTGAGCATGCCGACCTGGAAGTCGGACAGGCCGCCCATCTTGCGGATGATCGTCGGCAGCCAGAAGGTGGCCGCGTAAATGGTCAACTGGATCGCGAAGTAGAGGAAGCAGAACAGCAGAATCTGCGGGTCCTTCAACAGCTTTATCGTTGGCAGATGCGCGCCGCCTTGCGCTTCGCGTTCGGCCTGTTCCGCCGCGATCGAGCGTTCGAGCACGCTCTGCTCCTCCCGGGTGAGCCACGTCGCGTCGCGGATATGCGACTTCAGCAACATCCAGCTGACCCCGCACAGCACGATCGAAAAGCCGCCTTCGATCAGGAACATCCACTGCCAGCCTTGCAGGCCGAAGCCGCGAATGGACAGCAGGCTGCCCGTGATCGGACCGGACAACACCGACGCGAGCGCCGAGCCGGACAGGAAAACCGCCACGGCCTTGCCGCGCTCTTTCTGCGGCAGCCATTGCGTGAAGTAATAGACCACGCCCGGGAAAAAGCCCGCTTCGGCCACGCCGAGCAGGAAACGCAACACGTAGAACGAGGTGTCGTTCCACACGAACACCATGGCCCCCGCGACCAGCCCCCACGTGCCCATGATGCGGGTCAGCCACGCGCGTGCGCCGTACTTCTGCATCAACACGTTCGACGGCACCTCGAACAGCGCATAGCCGATGAAGAACAGCCCGCTACCCAGCCCGTACGCCGCGGCGCCGATGCCCAGGTCCGTCTGCATGTGCGAATTGACGAAGCCGATGTTCACGCGATCGATGTAGTTCGCGATGAACATGATCAGAAAGAGCGGCAGCACGTGTCGCTTGACCTTTGAAACCGCGGAATCCAGCGGGTTGACTGCGGTGGTGAGGGCTGATGTCAAGGTTGTCTCCGGGATCGGCCACGCGCTGGCAGCCTGCTCGAACAAAACGTCGCGCAGCGCGCATTCGGGCAGAGTAAAACTATCCTATCACGCGTGATACGTTGTCTGATGACAGTCTACCTTGCAGCGCGCAGGTTTGAATTGGGTGTTTACCCTGTTTTCTCGCTTGCGACAAGCTCGAAGGCGGTGATCATTCCACCGTTTGGCGGTGGCAAAATGGCAAGGCGCAACTGAACTAGGACGTCTGATGACAAGGTAGCGCGGCCCCTTAAACGGCAATCGACACTCGCTCGCCCAACTGATAAACATTGGAGCAGCGAGTCCATGAAAGCGCGCCAATCCGGCATGCATCGTCGGCAAAATAGCCGACGCCGGGACCGCCGGGCGCGCGAGAATCGAGTAAAGTCCTGTGCGATACTTTGCAGCAAGTCCAGCCACGGCGTCGCTCCCGCTGCCGGCCGGCTCCATGATGGTGGCCGGTCGGTCCGAACCGTCCGACGCCGTCACGCGCTCCCGCGAGCGTGCGCATTCCAGCCGATTAGTCAACGACCCACAAAAATGAGCAGCCTAACTGAGAAGGTGGTGGCCACCCTTTCCGATGAAATTCGTCGCGGCGCCCTGAGGCCGGGAGACCGCATTCCCACCGAAGTCGCGATGATGAAGCAGCTCTCCGTGAGCCGCTCCGTGGTGCGCGAAGCCATCTCACGCCTGCAGGCGGCCAAGGTGGTCGAGACGCGTCACGGCATCGGCACATTCGTGCTCGCGCCCGCCGCCGAAAAGCCGATGCAACTGCCCGCCGCCGATCTGTCGAGCATGCTCGACGTCATGGCGATCATCGAATTCCGCATCGACGTCGAGGCTGCCTCGGCCGCGCTCGCCGCCGCAAGGCGCACCGAGCAGAATCTCAAGCAGATTCGCGCGGCGCTGGAGCGCTTCGAGTCCGAACTCGAACGAGGCAGCACGGATACGCTCGCGCACGACATCGAGTTCCATCTGCAGATCGCGCGCGCCAGCGGCAATCGCTATTTCTTCGACGTGCTCAGCCAGCTCGGCCGCGCGGTGAGCCCGCGCACGCGGCTCGGTTCCGCCGAGATCGCGGAACTCGACCATATCGAGCATCTGCGCAACGTGCTCGGGGAACATCAACTAATTTATCGTGCGATCGAGCGGCAGGACGCGGACGACGCGCGCGCGGCGATGCGCATGCACTTGAGCAATAGCCGCGAACGGCTACGGCGTGCGCATGAGTTGAGTAAAGCGGGCGGATGAGTTTTTTTCCGCTCGAATCGACGAGCGGGGGTTGAGCGCGGCGTATTGATCAGGCGCGTGCCGCGCGAGGCTCGCTCAACGCCCCTTGACGGCCTCAAAAACGGGACGCTACACCGCGTACTTCCCGACTCGATGAGACCGACCGATATCCCAGCCCCAAGGACGCGAAGCCGAACACATCGCGCTCATCTTCGTGACGCCATGAATACGATCATGCGTATCGAATTCACGGAAAGCCATGCCTGCGCCAGCGCATCAAACTCGATTGACCCCCAGACGAATTCAGTGATCCAATCACCGGGCACGCACGGACTGCCGCCGCTACATCGACGACGCCGGCTTTGAATCAGCAATGCCACCGCTTGAAACGAAGGATCAAGGCAAGCCACACGCCACCTAAGGAGCGACCAGCATGAGCGTATCGAAACCCGAAGCTCCGTCCGCACCAGGTTCCGCTCCGGCCAAGCGTGGTGTGCCGATCGGTTTGATCGCGAGCGTGGTCGCGATGATCGTCGTTCTGACGCTGCCGTTGCCCGATACGCTGCCGCCGGCCGGGCACCGCATGCTCGCCATTCTCGCGTTCGCGGTGGTCGTCTGGCTGACCGAAGCCGTCTCGTACGAAGCGAGCGCGATCATCATCACCTCGCTGATCGCGTTTCTCATCGGTACCGCACCGACCATCAAAGACCCGAGCGTGACGTACGGCACGTCGGCGGGAATCAGCATGGGGCTCGCCGGCTTTTCGAATTCGGCGCTCGCACTCGTGACCGGCGCACTGTTCATCTCCGCGGCGATGACCATCACGGGACTCGACAAGCGCATTGCACTCGTGACGTTGTCGCTGATCGGCACCACCACGCGGCGCATTCTGATCGGCTCGATCGCCGTGACGATCGTTCTTTCACTGGTGGTGCCGAGCGCCACCGCGCGCAGCGCCTGCGTCGTGCCGATCATGGTCGGCGTGATCTCGGCGTTCGGCGTGGACAAACGCTCCAATATCGCGGCCGGCATCATGATCGTGGTCGCCCAGGCCACCAGCATCTGGAACGTCGGCATCCTGACGGCGGCTGCGCAAAATCTGCTGACTGTCGGCTTTATGGACAAGATGCTCGGCGCGCGCGTCACGTGGCTCGAATGGCTGATCGCCGGCACGCCTTGGGCCATCATCATGTCGGCTGCGCTGCTGATCATCGTACTGAAGATGTTGCCGCCCGAGACCGACAGCATTGCCGGCGGCAAGGAAGCGGTCGCGCGCTCGCTGCGCGAACTCGGTCCGATGACGGGGCCGCAAAAGCGCCTGCTCGGCGTCGCCGTCGGGCTGCTGTTCTTCTGGGCGACGGAGGGCAAGCTGCACCCGTTCGACACCACCTCCGTCACCTACGTGGGCCTCGTGATCCTGATGCTGCCGCGCGTCGGCGTGATGGACTGGAAGACGGTGCAGAGCCGCATTCCGTGGGGGACGGTGATCGTCTTCGGGGTCGGCATCAGTCTCGGCACGGCCTTGCTCACGACCACCGCGGGTCAGTGGCTCGGCGACCTCGTCGCGCATCACACCGGTCTCGATCAGGCGAGCGCGTTCACCGCGTTTGCGATTCTCTCCGCGTTCCTGATCGTCATTCACCTGGGGTTCGCCAGCGCGACCGCGTTGACCTCCGCGATGCTCCCGATCCTGATCGCCGTGTTGCAGTCCATGCAAGGCGACTTCAGCCGGCTCGGCATGACGATGCTGCTCGGCTACGTGGTCAGCTTCGGCTTCGTGCTGCCGATCAACGCGCCGCAAAACATGGTGTGCCTCGCCACCGACACATTCAACGCGCGCCAGTTCGCGCGCGTCGGCATCGTGCTGACGATTGTTGGATATTTGCTGCTTCTACTGTTCGCCGCGACGTGGTGGAAATGGCTCGGGTGGCTGTGAAGAGCCTAGCCATGCTTCGTGAAGAGGGAGGCCGCGCGCCCCCTCTCACACGCCCAATGCTTCAAGACGACGCCGACCCCGGCAAAATTTCACGATGCGGGACGATGCGTTGCTTCGTAAAAAATCGTGGTGCGTGGCACAAATCAGGCATTTCGCAATGTCGCCCCACGTTGCACATCGCAAAATGAAACGCGTAAACCTTTATTTTTAAACGATAATTTTTAATAGATCGAACTGTCCAACCTCCACTTGCGACGCGGTTCGCTAACGTAGACTCTTTTACAAGAGCAGCGGCTTCAGGCAGTCGAGTTTGAATGGGTCAGAAAAGACGCAGTCTGCCCAGTAGTCAAATCGACGCACGAAGCCGCTCAGGCACCGCGGTTTTTAATTGGCAGTTGGGAGACAAAAAATGAAAGGCTTTCGCTTTAGTTCGACCCAGGGAGCGTTCTATATTCTGCCGGGCCATGATGGCTGGGAGGCAACCTACGGCAACGACACGCTCGGTGAATTTTCCACCCCGCAACAGGCTGCCGACGACCTCGCGCGCGGCCTGACCTGCCCGCATCTGTCCGAGAGCGACGACACGTCGACGCTTGAAATTCCAGAGAAACTGGCTGATTGGGAAATCGTCCACGTGTGAGGGCGGGCATGACCGCTGGTCACGCGGATGTAGAAACGGCGATGGCGCTTGTGAGCGCCATCGCCGTCTTTACAGCTTACTTCGCTGCTTGCGTGGGAACTTCAGTGGATGCTTCAGGCCACCGAGTCCACGATCTGGTTCAGCGTCGCGCTCGGGCGCATCGCCTGGCTCGTCAGTTCGACATTCGGACGGTAGTAACCGCCGATGTTCACCGGCTTGCCCTGCGCCGCACCCAGTTCTTCGACGATCTTCGCTTCGTTGTCGGCCATCGCCTTCGCGACACCGGCGAACTGCGCCTGCAGCGCGGCGTCGTCAGTTTGCGCGGCCAGTGCTTCGGCCCAGTACATCGCGAGGTAGAAGTGGCTGCCGCGGTTGTCGATACCACCGACCTTGCGCGCCGGCGACTTGTCGTTGTCGAGGAATTTGCCGGTAGCTTGATCCAGCGTCTTGGCCAGAACCTGCGCCTTCGGGTTGTGGTACGCATTGCTCAGGTGTTCGAGCGACGCGGCCAGCGCCAGGAATTCACCCAGCGAGTCCCAACGCAGGAAACCTTCTTCGACCAGTTGCTGAACGTGCTTCGGTGCCGAACCGCCCGCACCGGTTTCGAACAGGCCGCCACCTTCCATCAGCGGGACGATCGACAGCATCTTCGCGCTGGTGCCCAGTTCCATGATCGGGAACAGGTCGGTCAGGTAGTCGCGCAGCACGTTGCCGGTGACGGAGATCGTGTCCTTGCCCGCGCGGATGCGTTCGATCGAGAACTTCGTCGCTTCGACCGGCGTCATCACGCGGATGTCGAGACCGCTGGTGTCGTGGTCCTTCAGATACTGCTCGACCTTCTTGATGATCTGCGCGTCGTGTGCACGACCCGCGTCCAGCCAGAACACCGCAGGCGTGTTGCTCGCGCGGGCGCGGTTGACCGCCAGCTTGACCCAGTCCTGCACCGGCGCGTCCTTGGTCTGGCACATGCGCCAGATGTCGCCCGCTTCCACCGGCTGTTCGATCAGCACCGTGCCGGCTGCGTCGGTCACGCGGACCACGCCGTTCGCCGGAATCTGGAACGTCTTGTCGTGTGAGCCGTATTCTTCGGCGGCTTGCGCCATCAGGCCGACGTTCGGCACCGTGCCCATCGTGACCGGGTCGAATGCGCCGTGCTTCTTGCAGTCTTCGATCACCGCCTGATACACGTCCGCGTAGCAGCGGTCCGGAATCACGGCCTTGGCGTCGTGCAGCGCGCCGTCCGCGCCCCACATCTTGCCCGACTCGCGGATCATCGCCGGCATCGATGCGTCGACGATCACGTCGCTCGGCACGTGCAGGCTGGTGATGCCCTTGTCCGAATTGACCATGGCCAGTTGCGGACGCTGTTCGTATTGCGCCTTGATGTCGGCTTCGATCGCCGCAGCCGTTTCAGCCGGCAGATCCTTCAGACGCGCGTACAGGTCGCCGATACCGTTGTTCGGGTTGAAGCCGACTTGCGCCAGCGCGTCGGCATGCTTGGTCAACACGTCCTTGTAGAACACCGACACCACTTGACCGAAGATGATCGGGTCCGAGACCTTCATCATCGTCGCTTTCAGGTGCACCGAGAACAGCACGCCCTTGTTCTTCGCGTCGGCGATTTCCGCTTCGATGAAGCTGCGCAGCGCGTTCTTGCTCAGCACCGATGCGTCGATGATCTCGCCCGCCTGCACGGCCGTCTTTTCCTTCAGCACCGTCTTCGTGCCGTCGGCGGCCGTCAGTTCGATCTTCACGGCGCCCGCTGCCGCGATCAGCGCCGACTTTTCGCTACCGTAGAAATCGCCGCTGCTCATGTGCGCGACATGCGACTTCGAGTCCGCGCTCCACGCGCCCATCTTGTGCGGGTGCTTGCGCGCGTAGTTCTTCACCGACAGCGGCGCGCGGCGATCCGAATTACCTTCGCGCAGCACCGGGTTGACCGCGCTGCCCTTGATCTTGTCGTAGCGAGCCTTGACGTCTTTTTCGGCGTCGGTCGTGGCGACGTCCGGGTAGGCCGGCAGCTTGTAGCCCTGATCGCGCAATTCCGTGATCGCGGCCTTCAGTTGCGGCACCGACGCGCTGATGTTCGGCAGCTTGATGATGTTCGCTTCCGGACGCGTGGTGAGTCCACCGAGTTCCGCCAGATCGTCGGAACCCTTCTGCTCCGCGGTCAGGTAGTCCGGAAATGCAGCAATGATCCGGCCGGCGAGCGAGATGTCGCGCGTTTCAACGATCACGTCGGACGAGCGCGTGAACGCCTTGACGATCGGCAGCAGCGAGTAAGTCGCCAGAGCAGGCGCTTCGTCGGTCAGGGTGTAGATGATCTTCGGCGGTGTGGACATGTTCGATGCTTTGCTAGATGAAGTGATAGACAGAGCGTTGGTAGCGCTGAGCCAGCGAAGTTGCGACGAAGCAGCAAAAACGCAGCGCAACCTACGGCACTACTTTTTACGGCCTGACCGTGAGTATATGCGCGTTTTCCTCTATTCGCTGCTAAACAAACAGGTCCGGAAACACCCCTCAACAGGGCCGAGTCCCGCCAGATAAGGCTTTGGTGGCAATGAGGGCTGTCTTAAGACAGATGTCTTATACATGACTCAATGTTTCCCATGTTTGTAAATGCGAATTAGATGCATTAATATTCATGCTCTTTGAAGGTTTGAAACATCTGTTTAACAACCACTCGTTCGAACGCGCGCCGTTGCGCCCGACTTTGGTGCGTAGCTGCGTCACCCTGCCTAACTCAAACAAACATGCAGAAATCCTTTATCGCCGGCCGTCCGGCGTTTGCGCGCGCTCCGCGCCGCACCCCTTCGCTGCTGAGCGCGGGGCTTCTGGTCAGCGTGGGCCTGTCGCTTTCCACGCTGTCATCGTCGGGGTGGGCGCAGGCCGCGGCTAGCGATGCGGCCGCCACGCTGCCGGCCGTGAGCGTGTCGGCAGCGAAAGATACGACCGTGGCGCAGGCCGATACCGTCAGCGCCGGCGCGCTGGGTTCGCGCAAGCAGGTGGACACGCCGTTCTCGACGCGGGTCGTGACGAGCGAGGAAGCGCAGGATCTGTTCGCGACGACCGCCAACGACCTGTTCAAGTACGACCCGGCCGTGACCGTCAGCAGCGAAAACTCGGTCAGCGAAAACTCGATGTTCAACGTGCGCGGCATGCCGATCGACACGCTGAACAGCATCAAGGTGGACGGCCAGACCTTCCCGTCGTGGGACACCGACCTGTCGCTCGAACCGTTCGAGCAGGTCGAACTGCTCAAGGGCCTGTCCGGTTTCATGTACGGCTTCGGCTCGCCCGGCGGCATCGTCAACTACGTGCTGAAGCGCCCCACCGACGACCCGTACCGCAGCTTCACGCTCGGCTACGAGTCGTCGAGCGTGTTCACGCAGGCGGTGGACCTGGGCGGACGCTTCGGCAATGACAACCGCTTCGGCTACCGCCTGAACCTCGCCAACGAATACGGCAACACCGCCGAGGAAAACGGGCACGTGAGCCGCCAGGTCGCGTCGCTCGCGTTCGACTTCCGCATTACGCCGGACCTCGTGCTGAGCGCCGACGCGCTCTACCAGAAACGCAAAACCGAAGGCACGCTCTTCGGCCTGATGTTCGCGGGCGGCATTCCCGACGCGAGCAAAGTCAGCGGCACGCTCACGCAGCCGCAGAACTACTACATGACCGAGATGGCCTCGTTCGGCACGGGCCTCGACTATCGCCTCTCCGACAACTGGCACGCGAGTGTGAAGTACCGCTTCGCCAAGGAGAACCGTACCAACTCGGACAGCTTCCTGTATGTGTCCGACGACGCGGGCAACTACTCCAACACGCTCTATGCGGCGATGACGCGCTACTTCTACCAGAACGTCGACGCGATGGTGCAGGGCAAATTCAACACCGGCTTCATCAAGCACGACGTGGTGCTCGGCGCGGGCTACCAGACGCAAACCAGCGAGTACAGCAACAGCGTCGGCTGGAACGAAGGCTACTTCCTCGGCAACGGCAATCTGTACAGCACCACGCTGCTGACCAACGACGAAGTCAGCATCGGCTCGGACCTCTATCGTGAGCAGCGCACCACGCAGGCCGCCGTGTATGCGAGCGACACGCTGCAGTTCACCTCGCGCCTGTCCGCGCTGCTCGGCGTGCGTTACACGCAATACCGCCAGAACGTGTACGACCCGAGCGGCGCGGTCACGTCGCAATACAGCGCGAACCCGGTCACGCCGACCTTCGCGCTGATGTTCAAGACCGATCCGTATTCGACGGTGTACGCGAGCTACGTCGAGTCGCTGGAACAGGGCGGCGCGGCGTCGAACCTCAACCTCAACTATCCGGCGACTTTCGGCCCGCTGCGCAGCAAGCAGTATGAAGTGGGCTTCAAGTCCGACCACAGCAAGTGGGGCGCCAACCTCGCGCTGTTCCGTGTCGATCAGGGCTACAACTACACGAACACCGCGAACGTCTTCGTGCAGGACGGCACCAAGCGTTACACCGGCATCGACGCGAGCGGCTGGCTCGCGCTGACCAGCGAATGGCGCGTGATGGGTGGCGTGATGTGGCTCGACACGAAGGCCGTCGACATCGACGATCCGGCCATCGAGGGCAAGCGCATTTATGGCGCGCCGCGCTTTACGGTGACGGGCCGTGTCGAATACAACCCGGCGTATCTGCGTCCGTTGACGCTGGCGTTCGGCGGCAAGTACGTGGGCAACCAGGCGGTCAACGCGGCCAACACGCAGTTTGTGCCGGCCTACACCACGTTCGATCTGAGCGGCAGGTACGAAGCGAAGATCGCCGGCAAGGACGTCACGTTCCGGGCGGGCATCAACAACCTGTTCAATCGCCGCTACTGGACCACCGCCTGGGGCTATTACGTATCGCCGTCGCCGACTCGCACCGCGGTAGCGAGCGCTACTTTGCAATTCTAACTATTGCGTGACCGAGGGGCGGCCCGCCCGGGCGCCCCGATCATCGTGGGTATCTCCGCCACCAGCGCGTCGATGGCGCAGCGCGTTTTCAGCGCGAGATAGCGGCTCTTCGGCCACACCGCGTGGATCTCCTGCGAAGGGCGGAAACAGTTCTCCATGACGGTCACGAGTTCGCCGCTTTGCTCGTACCGCGCCAGTAGCCAACTCGGCAGCCAGGCCAGACCAAATCCGGCGAGTGCGGCATCGAGAATGCCCTGCATGTCGTCGAAACCGAGTTGCGGCTCGACCTGCGCGCGGCGAATCTGCCCGTCGACGTCGACCACGTCCCAAGGTTGCGCGACACCCGCGCGCAAATACGCGATCACCGCGTGCCCGCGCAGTTCATCGACGTTGCGCGGCGTGCCGTGCCGCGCCAGGTACGCAGGCGCCGCGCCGATGCTCGCGTGCTGCATGCCGAGCTTGCGCGCGGCCAGACTCGTGCTGTCGGCGAGCGGCCCCACCCGCACCACGAGATCGAAGCCCTCCTCCACCACATCGACGAAGCGGTCGCTGATCGATATGTCGATCTTCAATTGCGGATGCTTGCGCGCGAGGCCGAGCAGCACCGGCGCCACGCAGTAGTGGCCGAAGGCTTGCGGCACGCTCACGCGCAGGCGCCCTTTCGGCTCGCGCCGCCCCGAATCCAGATCGGCTTCGGCAGCTTCGAGTTCGGCCAGCGCGCGCACGCAGCGGTCGTAATAGGCCTGGCCGTCCTCCGTGAGACTCTGACTGCGCGTCGTGCGATTGATGAGACGCACGCCGAGCCGCTTTTCGAGCCGCACAATCACCTTGCCGACCGCCGAGCGCGTGAGGTTCATGCGCTCGGCCGCCAGCGCGAAGCTGCCTGTTTCCACGACACGCACAAACGTCGTCACACCATCGAGGATGTCGCTCATACCTTCACCTGATTGGTTCCCCCGTGGACACATTGATGGGATTTTTGTGTGCCAATAGGGACACTGATTCCCCCTATATTACCCATTCCATGATGGCCAAGCCCATCGTCCAATGAGGTGAAAGTCCATGTCCAGTCATCCGCACGCGCCGCCACGGCGCGACGAACGTGAAAAGCCTGAAACAACCGCGCGTGACTCACAAAGCGCACGAACCAGCGCAAGCGAGGCCGCCACCACCCCACCGCGCGCCGCGCGCCTCCCCAAGAACACGCTTGCGCTCGGCGCCGTTTGCCTCGCGTCGCTGATGTTCGGTCTGGAGATCTCCAGCGTGCCGGTCATCCTGCCCACGCTCGAGCACGTGCTGCACGGCGATTTCAAAGGCATGCAGTGGATCATGAACGCCTACACGCTCGCGGTGACCACCGTGCTGATGGCAACCGGCACGCTCGCGGACCGCTTTGGGCGCCGCAGGATTTTCGTCGTCGGCATCGCACTATTCGGCATCACGTCGTTGCTCTGCGGCTTCGCGCAGAGCGTGCCGATGCTGATCGCCGCGCGCCTGTTGCAGGGCGCGAGCGGCGGCGCGATGCTGATCTGCCAGGTCGCCGTGCTCTCGCATCAGTTCAGCGACGGCCCAGAGCGCGCCCGCGCATTCAGCGCGTGGGGCATCATCTTCGGCATCGGGCTGGGTTTCGGGCCGATCATCGGCGGGATAATCGTCGCGGTGTCGAGTTGGCAGTGGGTCTTCTGGGTGCACGCGCTGCTTGCCGTCGTCACGTTGACGCTGGTTTTCGGCGGCGTACAGGAATCGCGCGATCCGCATGCGGATACGCTCGACGTCGCCGGCATCGTCACGCTTTCGCTGGCGGTTTTCGGCCTCGTGTACTTCATCACCCAGGTCCCGGCGCTGGGCTTTACGAATCCGCGCGCGCTCTTCATCATCACTGCGACCGTGCTCGCCTTCGTGGCCTTTCTCTACGCGGAGAACCTAAGCGCGCGGCCGATGTTCGATTTTTCGGTCTTCAGGATTCCGCAATTTTCGGGCGCGCTGATGGGCTCGGCGGGCATGAACTTCAGCTTCTGGCCGTTCATGATCTATCTGCCTATCTATTTCCAGATCGGCCTCGGCTACGACAGCGTGAGCGCGGGCCTCGCGCTGCTCGCGTACACGTTGCCGACGCTGCTGTTCCCGCCGCTCGGCGAACGGCTCTCGCTGCGTTACGGTTCGGGCATCGCGATACCCGTGGGCCTGTTGACGATCGGCCTCGGCTTCATGCTGATGAAACTCGGCAGCGGCGCCGCGCATCCGGGCGTGTCGAGCATGCTGCCCGGCTGCGTGATTGCAGGCGCGGGCCTCGGCCTCACCAACACGCCCGTCACCAATACGACGACCGCCGCGGTGCCCACGCAGCGCGCGGGCATGGCATCCGGCATCGACATGAGCGCGCGGATGATCACGCTCGCCATCAATATCGCGTTGATGGGAGCGATCCTGGTCGGCGGCATTCTCTACCATCTGAAGACGAACCTGCCGGCCACGCTCGACATCGCGGAACTCGGCCGGCTGGCGGAAAAAGTGGCGGCAGGCGATGTCGATGCGATCCGCGCGGGCATCCCGGCGCTCACGCGAATCGATCCGTCCGGCAGCATCGTGCATGCTGCGCTGATGCGGGGTTTCGGCTGGGTGATGCTTTACGGCGGAATCGGCGTGTGGGTGCTCGCGGCCCTCAGCTTCGTGATCTCGGGGAGCGCTTCGAGGAGGCTGATCAAAGTGCCCGCCTCGAAGCAAACGTCGCCCGCTACACGGCAGAACGCTCGCTGCGATTCATGCTAAACCGCCGGTGCCTGGCAAGCCGTCATCGCGACTTGCCGGACACCCATGAGCCAACAGACTCAACGGCCCAGGAACTCGACAACCATGCTGTTGAACTTGTCCGCATGCTCCCACTGCGCCCAATGACCGCAGCGGCTAAAGATATGCATGTCCGCATTCTGCATCCCGGCGACGAGGCGCAGACCCACGTCCATCGGCACGAAACGATCGTCACGCCCCCAGACCACCAGCGTTTGCGCGCACACTTCGCCGAGACGCGGACCGAAGTCGTTGAACTGCTTCGGATTCGCCGCGAGGCTCGCGACGAAATTCTCCAGGTGGTCGCGGCGCGCGAGAATGTTGTCGAGCCGCGCCTTCATCAGATCTTCGGTCAGCGCTTTCGCGTCGAACACGAAGATGTTCATCATGCGCTGCAGGTTCCCGATCGTCGGCTCCTTGTACACCCCTTGCAGCAGCTTGATGCCTTCGGTCGGCATCGGTACGAACTGACTCGGGCCGCCCGTGCCGCCGCCCATCAACACGAGCTTGCCGACGCGCTTCGGTTCGGCCAGCGCGAACGCCACCGCGCTATGCCCGCCCATCGAGTTGCCGATGATATGCACGCGCTCGATATCGAGCGCGTCGAGCAGGCTCTTCAAGGAGCGCGCGTTGAGTTCCGAGCGTGAGCCCTTGCATACGATCGGATCGCTCTTGCCCCAGCCGAGGCAATCCATCAGGATGACCCGGTAGCCCGCGGCGACGAGCGGCTCGACGTTGCGATTGAAGTTCGCCCAACCGGTCGCGCCCGGCCCCGAGCCGTGCAGCATCACCACGGTTTCCGCGCCCTGCCCCACGTCGTTGTAGTGGAGTTGCATGTCGCGCCCGTCTTCCGTGATGCGAACGAAACGGCTGGTCGATGCTTCGGTGAATGCCGGTGCTTGTGAGCTCATGTTGAATCCCTTTCTTTCACGAGTTGGGTAAGCGGACCGCCTTCGATGACGCGTCCGCACGGTTTTTCTTGCCGCGCATCTATTGCACGGATTGCACGGCGCCCGCGCTATAACGAGACGCGGACTTGCTGACCACGAGCCATGCCGCGACTGCCGCGACGGCGATCAACGGAATGCTCGCGCCCAACAGCACGGAAGCGCCTTGACCAATGGCAAGCAACTGCCCGGCGATCAACGGTCCGAGAATCGAGCCCATGCGACCCACCGCCACGGCGGCGCCCACGCCGGTGCCGCGAACTTCGGTCGGATAAAGACTGCTGGCGAGCGCATACAACACCGATTGCCCGCCGACGAGAAACAGCCCCGCCAGCAAACCGCCCCACGCCATCGAGGTGCCGCCGTTCGCGCTCAGCAACGCCGCCAGCGCGACGACGATGCCCAGATACATGCCGCCGACCGTGCGGCGGCGGCCGATGCGGTCCATCAGGCTCGCGATCACGATCGCGCCGATCCCGCCGCCGACGTTGAACATCATCTGCACGACGCCCGACTGCACGCGCGTGAGACCGCGACTCAACACCAGCGAAGGCAGCCAGTTGATGAGGAAGTACAGCACGATCAACGTGCCCAGATAGCTGACCCACAAGGCGATGGTCGTACCGGCGCGGCCCTCCTGCCACAGTGTGCGCGCGACGCCGCCCGACGCCTCGCGCGAAACATTGCTCGGTGAACTGACCGCTACGAACTCCGCCGACTCGCGCAGGAACAGCGCCAGCAGCGGCAGAACCAGAAGCGGCCCGATACCGCCGACATAAAAAATATGCCGCCACCCTTCATCGCCTGGACTGACGATGCCGATCACCGCCGCGAGCGCCGCACCGAACGGCATGCCGCAATACATCGCTCCCACCGCCGTGTTGCGCTGATGAGGCCGCGCGGCTTCCGAACACAGCGCGATCAGATTCGGCATCGCGGCGCCGAGACCGAGCCCGGTGAGAAAGCGCGCCGCCAGCAAACTGTTGAGGTCCCACACCTGAGTGGTCGCGATCGAGAAAATACCGAACAGCGCCACCGAAATCATCAGCACGCGCTTGCGGCCCAGCTTGTCGGCGAGACGCCCGCCGATCGCCGCGCCTGGCAAAAGCCCCAGCGCGCCGATGCTGAACGCCCAGCCCATCTGCGCGACGGCCAGATGAAATTCACGCGCCATGCGCGGTGCGGCGACGCCGGTCGATTGCAGATCCAGCCCCTCCAGCAACGCGACGATGAGACATAGCCCGATGGTCAGGGCACCACTTTCCGACGCTTTCGTTGATTGCCGCATACAAGTCTCCAATATTGAAATCGGCGTCGCTCTAACGGCGATATGGCCGGGGTATCGACAATGCACGGACAGCGCGCGACGCCGCCGTGCAACGTCAGGTCATGAAGCAACAGCGTCCTTCTCATGCGCGCGTGCGAGATCCAGCGCGACGTCGACGATCATGTCCTCCTGGCCGCCGACCATCCGGCGCCGGCCCAGCTCGACCAGGATGTCGACCGTCTTGAGCCCATACTTTTTCGCGGCGACTTCCGCGTGCCGCAGGAAGCTCGAATACACGCCCGCATAGCCGAGCGCGAGCGTCTCGCGATCGACGCGCACGGGCCGGTCCTGCAACGGCCGCACGATGTCGTCGGCGGCGTCCATCAGCGTGTACAGATCGGTGCCGTGATTCCAGCCGGCGCGCTCCGCCGCGGCGATGAACACTTCGAGCGGCGCATTGCCCGCGCCCGCGCCCGCGCCCATGCCGGCGAGTGAAGCGTCAATGCGGTCGCAGCCCTCTTCCACCGCGACCATCGAATTCGCCACACCCAACGACAGGTTGTGATGCGCATGCATGCCTGTGTGCGTTTCAGGTTTGAGCACGGCTTTCAAGGCGCGAAAACGTGCACGCACGTCGTTCATCGTCAATGCGCCGCCCGAGTCCACCACGTAGATGCAGGTCGCGCCGTAGCTTTCCATCTTCTTCGCTTCGCTGGCGAGGTTGTCCGGCGTGGTCATGTGGCTCATCATCAGGAAGCCGACCGTATCCATGCCGAGTTCGCGCGCATATTCGATGTGCTGCTTCGAAATGTCCGCTTCGGTGCAATGCGTCGCGACGCGCACGATACGCGCACCCGCCTGGTACGCCGCCTTCAGATCGTGAATCGTGCCGATGCCGGGCAGCAGCAGCGTCGCGATCTGCGCGTGCTCGAGCACGTCGGCCGCCGCCTCGATCCATTCGAGGTCGCTATGCGCGCCGAAGCCGTAGTTGAAGCTCGACCCTTGCAGCCCGTCGCCGTGCGCGACTTCGATGCTGTCGACCTTGGCCTTGTCCAGCGCGCGGGCGATGTCCTGCACATTGCGGATCGAGTACTGATGGCGGATCGCGTGGCTGCCGTCGCGCAGCGTCACATCGGAGATATACAGTTTCTTGTCCATGCGAAAGTCTCCTTATGCCTGCACGAGCGATTGCGCCATGCGTTCCGCCGTGGCGAGCGCGGCGGAAGTCATGATGTCGAGATTGCCCGCGTATGCAGGCAGGTAATGCGCGGCGCCTTCCACCTCGACGAACACCGAGGTCTTCAGGCCGCTGAACTTGCCGAGGCCCGGAATGTTCAACGGGGCAGCGGTGCCGATCTCGTCGAACTGCACTTTCTGCTTGAGGCGGTAGCCCGGCACGTACGCATGCACGGCGGCGGCCATCGCTTCGATCGATGCCTCCACCTTCGCGCGATCGGCGAGTTCGGACAGCACGTAGACGGTGTCGCGCATCATTACCGGCGGCTCGGCCGGGTTAAGCACGATGATCGCCTTGCCCTTCGCCGCGCCGCCCACCACTTCAATTGCCTTCGAGGTGGTTTCGGTGAACTCGTCGATGTTCGCGCGCGTGCCTGGACCCGCCGATTTGCTGCTGATCGCCGCAACGATTTCCGCGTAGTGCACCTTCGCCACGCGCGACACGGCCGCGACCATCGGAATCGTCGCCTGTCCGCCGCACGTGACCATGTTCACGTTGAGCGCGTCGAGCTGTGCGTCGAGATTCACGACCGGCACGCAGTACGGGCCGATCGCCGCCGGCGTGAGGTCGATCAGGCGGATGCCCGGCTTGAGCGCGCGCAGGAACGCGTCGTTCTTCACGTGCGCGCCCGCCGACGTCGCGTCGAACACGAAGTCGATGTCGTCGAACACCGGCAGACGCGTCAGTCCTTCGACGCCTTCGTGCGTGGTCGCGACACCGAGCCGCGCGGCGCGCGCAAGGCCGTCGGAGGCTGGGTCGATGCCTACCATCGCCGCCACTTCGAGATGCTTGCCGTGACGCAGGATCTTGATCATCAGATCGGTGCCGATGTTGCCCGAGCCGATGATCGCGGCCTTGAGTTTTTCGCTTGCCATGTCATTCCTCAATCGAGTGCTTGCTTATGCGGAGAAAGTCGCGCGGACGCCGCCGAGACCGTCGATCTGCGCGCTGAAGGTGCCCGGTCGCGTCACCGCGACCATCGGACCGAGTGCGCCGGTCATCAGGACAGCGCCGGCACGCAGCGGCGTGCCCAGTTGAACCAGGCGGTCCGCGAGCCAGACGGCGGCGTTCAGCGGATTGCCGAGGCACGCCGAGCCGTTGCCGCGCGACAGCACTTCGGCATCGTTCGTTAGCGTCATGGCGCAGGCCGCGAGGTCCACGTCGCGCAGCAACACCGGGCGGCTGCCGAGCACGAAGCGCGCGCTCGACGCGTTGTCCGCCACCGTGTCGACGAAGCGGATGTTCCAGCCCTCGATGCGGCTATCCACCACTTCGATCGCCGCGACCGCGTAGGCCGTCGCGCGAATCAGATCGGCATAGGTGTGGCGCTCGTGCGTGAGGTCGTGTTCGAGCACCAGCGCGATCTCCGCTTCGACCTTCGGCTGGATCAACTCGCCGAGCGGAATCGGCTGGTTGTCGCCGAAAGCCATCGAGGCGAACAGCGCGCCGAAATCCGGCTGATCGACGCCGAGCTGGCGCTGCACCGCAGGCGAGGTCAGCCCGATCTTGCGGCCGACGATGCGCTCGCCCGCGGCCACGCGCGCCGCCACGTTGACCTGCTGCACGGCGTAGGCGAGTTGCGCGGCATCGGCGGCATCGTTCAGATCGGCGAAGCGCGCGTCGTCGCGCAACGGTGCGATGGTCTGGCGCGTGCGCTCGGATTCGCGCAGCCGCAGGGCAAGCGTTTCGGCATGACTGGAATGGTTCATAGCGATTTCCTCGTTCGGTTAGGCGTTGGCGGCAACAGGACGCGCGTGCATCGCACCGAAGCCTGCAATCCACTCGGGGATCGGCCGGTAGTAGTCGAGCGTCGCGCGATATGACCCGCCCGCGTTCAGCGCGCCGAACGCAGCGACCCACGTGCGGATCTCGTGAGCGGATTTGCCGGCGGCCCGTGTGATCGCTGGGTCGGTCAGGCCGTCGAGCGCCTTCAGATCACCGTCTTCGAGCAGCTTCAGGAACGACCGGTCCCACTCGGGATTGAGCGGGTGCAAGCGGCTGTCGCCTGCCGTGAAGGCACGCGCCGCCGCGACCGTGCGCGCCTGGCGCGCCGCCCGCGACTCGGCCGAAGGATTGCGGCCCGCGATCAGCCGTTGCGCGACTTCATCGCTGGCGCCGGCCAGTTCGGGCACCGGCGGCTCATGCGAGATGCCGCCCGACCCGATCAGCAGCACGCGTTTGTCCATGCGTGCGAGCGCGCGGCCGAGCGCATCGCCAAGCAGGCGCGCACGGCGGCACGAGGCCATCGGCGGCGCCACCGAGTTGATGAACACAGGGACGACCGGATAGCGATCGAGGCTGCCGGTGAGCAGTTCCAGCGCTTGTGCGCAGCCGTGATCGACCTGCATGCGGTACGACACTGCCACGTCGATGTCGCTATCGAGCACGGCTTCGGCGAGTTCGAGCGCAATCCCGGCGGGCACGTCGAGCGGCCCGGCAAGACTTTTGAAGTCGCCGACCGCAGTGGCCGCCGCACCGATGCAGAACGGCGGCATCAGATCATAGAAGAAACCGTTGTAGTGATCCGGCGCGAACACCACCACCAGTTCAGGATCGAACGCGGCGACACGCGCGCGCGCCGCCGCGTGAACCTGCTCGACTTGCCCGACGACTTCCGCCGGCGGGTCGTAGTAGCCGGCGAGCGGCGTGTGCGACAGGCACTCCAATAACATCGGCATATCAGGCTCCGGTTGCAACAGCGGCGACTGCAGCGGCGTGCGCGACGTTGCCGCGCGCCATGACCGGTTCGCCAGCGACCGCAGCGCCGCCGACATCGGCGCTGCGCGGCGCGGCCGCATTGAGATTGAGCTTCGCGGCAAGCTCGACGATGTACGACGAGACCTGCTGCGGCGTACACATGCCTGCGACGAAACGGTCCGGGCGCAGCAACACGACGGACTCCGGCACACGCGAGAACCAGTCTTTCAGCCGGCCATTCACGTCGCCGATCGCGATCACGTCGGCGGGCACGTCGTCCTGAAACGCGAGTTGTGTATCGGGCTTCGCGACCACGAAACAGCCGCCCAGGCGCCGCCAGATTTCGCGTGCCGCAGGCGACAGGCCGAAGGTCGGATCGGCGCCCCAGCCGAGGATCGCGAAGCGGTTGCCGAGCGCATCGTCCAGCCGCACGACATCGCCCGCCACCGTGCGCACGCGCGGCTGAATGAACATGCGGCCCACCGGCGATTGACAGTGCGGATCGCGGCCATACACGAGGCGACCGAGGCGCGACTCGCGCTTCTCGCTCATCAGCCCGAGCAAACGTCCCGGCGCCGAATGGCCTGAGCGCTCCAGCACGCGAGCGAGCCAACCATGCTTGCGTTCGCTGCGTGCGAGCAGCACCACGCCCGTTTCATAGCGCGGCATCGGCTTGAAACGCATTTCGACGAAATAGCGTTTGACCGCGGGAAACAGGTTGAACGTGCGCACGAACGCGTCGCGGAACCTGATGCCGAAGCGGCTCGTCGGCGCGAAGATGTCGCCGGCCACTTCCGAGAGATGGATCATCGAGCGGGCATGCGCGCGGCGTTCGGCGGTGTAGGTGTCGAGCAGCGCGTCGCCGGCGAGACCCTTGACCACCATCGCGAGTTTCCAGCCAAGATTGCTCGCGTCGCGAATGCCGCTGTTGTAGCCCTGGCCTTGCCACACCGGCATGATGTGCGCGGCGTCGCCCGCCAATAACACGCGTTCGACGCGGAAACGGCTGGCAAGCCGCGCATTGTGCGTATAGACGCGCTTGCGGATGTAGTCGACCTTCTCCGGATCGGCGACGACCTTGCGGATCAACGCCGCCATGTTCTCCGGCTTCGACAGTTCTTCTTCGGTCTCGCCCGGCATCACCATGAATTCGAAGCGGCGGATGCCGTGCGGCAGCGCAGCCGACACATAGGGCCGCTGCGGATCGCAATGCATGTAGACATGCGGCGAGCCGATCGGATCATTACGCACATCGACGACGATCCATTGATTCGGCTTGGTCCTTCCTTCGAACGGCACGTCGAGCGCGCGCCGCACGAAGCTGTTGCCGCCATCGGCGCCGACCATGTACGACGCGCGAATCGTGCGGCGTCCGCCTCTCGCGTCTTCCGTCTCGATCGTGACGCCGCTCGGATCCTGCGTGAATGCGCCGACGCTGTTGCCGAACAGCACCTCGACATGCGCAAAGCGGCGCAAGCCTTCGAACAGCACACGGTCCGCGAGCGGTTGGATGAAAGCGTTGCGGCGCGACCAGCCGAATTCGTCGGTGCGCGGTTCGATCGACGCGAAGCAATGGCCTGTGCGCGTGACGAAACGCATCCAGTGATCGGGCGTGGTGTGGGGCAACAACGCGTCGGTAAGGCCGACAGATTGGAATACGCGCAGCGCTTCGTCGTCCAGACCGATGGCGCGCGGATAATCGATGATCTGTTCGAGCTTTTCCAGCAGCACGACGCGCACGCCCTGCAAGCCGAGATAGTTGGCGATCATCAGACCAACCGGGCCGGCGCCGATAATCGCCACGTCGGCGTGCAGGGTCTCGGTGTGACCGTGGGCGGCCACCGGATCAAAAGGTGGGGGCATGCTGTCTCCTTTCTCGCGCGCGGCGCAAACCGCCTTCGCTTCAGATAACGAACCGGGTCGAAATGATCAGGAGCGCGGCGAGCGGGTAACGCCTTCGGCCGCAGCGAAAAACTCGCGCACGGACAACTGCTTGCGTCTCCATGAATCGTTTTGATTTGTTCGCAGTCTAGGACCGGCCACCTACTCGCTCAACAAATTGTGCAAATTGTGCATAGAATGCACATAGTTGAATTCATTGAGGTTTTAGGTGACCAAATACACCAGTGTGAGAGGTCTCTCGCGTGGGCTGCAGGTCTTGCAGGCGCTCAATTCGCTGGACAGCGGCCGCGCCACGAGCCAGCAGATCAGCGAGCTGACCGGCCTGCATCGCACCACCGCACGGCGGCTGCTGGAAACGCTGATGGAAGAAGGCTTCGTGCGACGCAGCGCGTCGGACGACAGTTTCCGGTTGACGTTGAAAGTGCGCGCATTGAGCGAGGGTTTTACGGACGACGAACGAATCGCGACGATCGCGCCGCCGATCATGGGACGGCTGCTCCAGCGCGTCGCATGGCCCTCGGATCTGACGACGCCCGATGGCGACGCGATGATCATCCGCGAGACGACCCACCGGTTCAGCACGCTGTCGTTTCACCGCGCGATGGTCGGCCGCCGTCTGCCCATTCTGTTGACGGCGGCAGGGCGCGCGTACTTTGCGATGTGTCCCGACGGCGAGCGCGAGGACATTCTCGACTTGCTACGCTCAGGCGCGGGCGGCGAAGAGCAAAAAGCGCTGGCGTCCAACGACGCGCTCATTCGCAGTCTCGTGCGGCGTGTGCGCGCGGACGGGTTTGGCTCCAATCACGGCGACTGGTCCGCGCAAAGCAAGATCGGCGCAGTGGCCGTCGCGATCGTGTCGGAGCAGCGCGTGCTGGCGAGTCTGAACGTGGTGTTTCTTTCGCGCGCCGTCACGCTCGCGGAAGCGAAGCGGCGGTTCGTGCCCGAGCTTCAAACGGCTGCGCGTGAAATGATCGAAGGGTTGGAAGCGCAGGTGTCCTCGGGTGGCAAAGCCAGGCCGCGCGGGGGACGTGAGCGGCGTTCGTGAGAGGTGATGAGCGAGTTGCGCAGTGGTGGAACGGTGGCGCGGCTGGTAGCTGACGGTTCGGCCAGCAAATGAACTGGCGCGAAGCACGACCTGGTGCTCGCCGGTATAGCGGGCAACAGCGCGACATTTCGCTCGCGCACCGCGCCTCGATCCCGCCGTCGTTCGATAGCCGCGTGCCTATCGACGGCGCGCACGGCCGCTGCAATACGCCGAACCCGCCGCGCTGCGATTGCCCCCGTCGATGCAAGCGGCGCAATGCTTCTCGGCGTCGCGCACGAGGCAATGCACCTGCGACTGCGAAACGTCGAGCGCGCGCGCCGTGCTTTGCAGCGTTTCTTCACGTACCCGCACCATTTCGAATGCGGCGCGACTGCGCGGCGGCAATTGTTCGAGCGCGTGATACACGTGACGCAGCGTGTCGCGCACGAGCAGCGCCGCTTCGGGCGAAGGCGCCGGCGACGGCACGAGCAGCGCGTCGTCCGCATCGTCGTGATAGGTGTCTTCCACGCTCTGGCGGCGAGTGACGTCGATCGACGCGTTGCGCACCATGCGCGTGACGTAGGCCACCGGTTGACGCACGGCGTTCTGATCCCGGAAGTCGACGAGCTTGATGAAGACGTCGTGCACCACGTCCTCTGCAAGACTGGTGCAACCCACGATGCCATGCGCTAGCTCGACGAGCATCGGCCGGTTCGCGACCAGCACGTCGAGCAGCGTGCCCTTCTCCCAATCGATAGCGCGCTCAAGGCCGCGCGAGCGTCGCACGACGGGCGCACAGGCGGCGACGGCATTGAGCACCGGCATCGGCATTGGCATCGGCATCGGCATCGGCATTGCTGTTGAAGGCGCCTGCCGGACGAGCACCTCGGACATGATTCGCTCCGTTTTCGCAAAGGTCAGCGCAACAATTTAACGTAAACGCGAATCATTCTCAACAAACGCGAGATTAACCTTACTCGTCGGACGGGTTGACCAGAGGATTCATCGCCGATGCGGGGTACCCGCCCATGCTTGGGCGTGCCACTCCGGATCGAAGCGTCATCACGTGGGAACGTCAATCCTTGACTGAATCGCACCTCACACGCCGCCCGCGTTATGCAGCGTGAAGGCATGCGGGCAAAGCGGTCCTAATCTGGTACAACTGATGTCCGTGTCGATGCTCGCCGCGGCCCGCGCAAGATTTTCGCCGCGATCGTCACGCCGGGCCTCCTCCGCAAAAGGCCGGCGTTCCCGAGCGACGACAGCGAATGATGAGATCCCGATTCCGAATGCGGAAACGTTGACATACCCGTCTTGATGGAGTGATCGATGGCTGATGTTTACCTGCAGGTGATCGCGCATTACTTTGCCAAACCCGGCAACGGCGACGCGCTGGTGAAGCCCCTCACGGAGCTTGCCGCGGCAACCCGAGCCGAGCCCGCCAACCTGTACTACGAATTCTTCCGCTCGCCGCTCGATCCCGACCACTTCGTGATCATGGAGCAGTACAGCCACGCCGATGGTCTCGCCGTGCACCGTGAGACCGAGCACTTTCAGCGCATCGGCGTCGGCATCATCATTCCGCTGCTCGAGCGGCGCGAAGTGTCGAGCCATCTGGTATCCGGAGATACAGCATGATGAGCGCATTCAAATTCCAAACGGTGCCGACGCTGGTCGTGGAGTTCGGCGCCGCGCGTCGCCTCGGCGCGTTGCTGCGCGCGCAATTTCCGGCGCTCACGCGCTTGTGTGTCGTCACCGATGGTTTTCTGCACACGAGCGGCCTGCTGAATCCCGCGCTCGCCGATCTCGCGGCGCATGGCTGGAACGCCACCGTGATCGACGACGTGATCGCCGATCCGCCCGAACATATCGTGCTCGAAGCGACGTCGCGCGCGCGGCAAGCCGGCGCGGAAATCGTGCTGGGGCTCGGCGGCGGATCGTCGATGGACGTCGCGAAGCTGATCGCGGTGCTCGCGCCGCAGCAGGAGCAGGCGCTCGGCGAGATGTATGGCGTGAACAAGGTGAGCGTCGCGCGCTTGCCGCTCGTGCAGATGCCGACCACTGCCGGCACCGGTTCCGAAGTGACGGCCGTGTCGATCGTGACGGTGGGGGAAGCGAAGAAAATGGGCGTGGTCGCGCCACAACTGATCGCCGACCTCGCGATCCTCGATGCGGAGCTCACGCTCGGCCTGCCCGTGGCCGCGACCGCGGCAACCGGCATCGACGCGATGGTTCATGCGATCGAGGCGTACACGTCCGCGCATCTGAAGAATCCCGTTTCCGACATGCTCGCGGTGAAGGCCCTCGAACTGCTGTCGCGCAGCCTCTTGCCCGCCTGCGAAAACGGCCAGAACCGCGGGGCTCGCGAAGCGATGCTGCTCGGCGCGACCTTCGCGGGGCAGGCGTTCGCCAATGCGCCGGTGGCGGCGGTGCATGCGCTCGCGTATCCGATCGGCGGCATTTATCACGTGCCGCATGGCCTTTCGAATGCGCTCGTGCTGCCGCACGTGTTGCGCTTCAACGCCGGGGCGGCGGCTCATCTGTACGCGGAACTCGCGGATGTGATCGTGCCGGAGGCGACCGGCGGCGACGCGAGCAAGACTCAGGCGCTGATCGAACGGCTCGAGCAGATGATCGCCGCAACCGCGATTCCGGCGCGGCTGCGCGATGTCGGCATTGCACGCGACGGGCTCGAACGGATGGCAAGCGATGCGATGTTGCAGACGCGGTTGCTGGTGAACAATCCGCGGCCGGTTAGCGAGAGCGATGCGTTGGGGATTTATGTCGCGGCGTTTTAAGGGTGGCACCAGGGGGTGAAGCCGAGCTGTCGAGAAGTTGATTCAGACAGCCGGTTTGCTTCGGATACCCTATCGATCACGAAGCTGCATAGCCGCGCGCGGGAACGACACGCTGATGTGCACGCCCTTGCCGCCGCCCCCTGGCTTGAGTGCTATCTCGCCGTGATGCGTATCGGCAATTTCACGCACGATTGCGAGACCCAGGCCGGTACCCTCGGTATCCGGCGACGCCCGGAAGAAAGGTTCGAACACGCGGCTGCGCGACTCGGCCGGAATGCCGGGACCATCGTCGAGCACACTCACGGTGACCGTATCGGCGCCGGCGCTAACGGCAACCGTGACGTGGCCGCCGCTGCCGGTATAGCGAATCGCGTTTTCCGCGAGATTCGCGATCAGCGCCTGAAGCAGACCCCGATGCCCGGTCACCGGCGCGATGCCCCTTAGCTCGGCGCCCAGATCGATCTCTCGTGCCTGCGCGAGCAGGGCGAGATCTTCGACGACTTCCATCGCAAGCGGCACCAGGTCCACGGTTTCCGTCGCGAGCTGCGTGTTGTCGGTGGCTTCGGCCTGTGCCAGTAACAGCAGCTTGTTGGTGAGCGCGACCATCGAACGATTGCTCCGATGCATCGCGGCAAGCGCTTCGTCGAGCGCGGGATGAATGCCGTCCTGCTGCCGCGCGAACTGCAACTGCGTGCCAAGCAGCGTAAGCGGCGTGCGCAACTGATGCGCGGCGTCGGCGATGAAACGTCGTTGCGCCGCCACCTGTACACCGAGCCGCGCGATGCATTGATTGATCGCTTCGACGATCGGGCGCAACTCGGTGTGCAGCCGTTCGACGCGAATCGGTTCGAGCTGCATGGGATCGCGGTCGGTGACATCCTCTTTGACTTTCATCAGCGGCCGCAATTCGAACGTCAGTCCGATGCACACCAGCGCCACCGCGAGCGCGATCATCGCGATCTGCCGCACGAGTTGCGGCTGCCACAATTGCTGAGCCATGGCGTCGCGAGAACGCACGGTTTTGCCCACCGTGACTCGCACGCGGCGCGTCGCGCCATTGTCGTACATGAGACGCACGAGCCCGACCGCACGCACCGGCTGGCCTCGCAGCTCGGTGTCGTAATGGTCGGGCGTGTCGGCCGCCCGCAGCGGACGCGGCGGAAAATCCGGCGTGCCGGCGAGTAGCCGCCCATCGTCGACGCGCACGCTGTAGAACACCTGATCGCGATAGGGCGACGCGAATACTTCGAGCGCGGCGGGCGGCACGTCGACGCGCAGGAAGCCATCCACCCACTCCACTTCGCCGGCGATCATGCGCGCCGACGAGATCAACTGATTGTCCTGCACGAGATCGGCCGTGCGCCGCGCGTTGTCGTATTCGGCCTTGCCGGTGACGAACACATAGAGAGCGAGCGGCACCAGCAGCCACCACAACAGACGTACCCGCAGGCTATTGGTCATCGTCTTTCTTACGCAGCAGATAGCCGAGCCCGCGCAGCGTGACGATCGCCGCCGAGCTGCCGTCGAGTTTCTTGCGCAAACGTGAGATGTAGATTTCGACCGCGTCCTCGCTCGGTTCGTCGGCGAGCGTGAAGATCGCGTCGACCAGCGCGGGCTTGGTCACTGTTTTGCCGAGGCGCAGGATCAACGCTTCGAGTACCGAGCGCTCGCGCGGTGTGACGTTCAGCGGTGCGCCCTTCAACGTGAACTGGCGGGTGTCGATATCGAACGCGAGATCGCCGCACGCCACCTCGCTCGCCCTCGACGGCGACTGACGGCGGATCGCCACCTTGATCCGCGCGATCAGCTCGCGCACTTCGAATGGCTTGACGAGATAATCGTCCGCGCCGGCGCCAAGCAGTTCCACCTTTTCGTCGATCGAACCGCTCGCGGTCAGAATCAGCACCGGCGTCGCGTCGCCGCGTTGACGCAAGCGGCGCAGCACGTTTTTGCCCGACAGCTTCGGCAGATTCAGGTCGAGCAGGATCACGTCGTAATGATTGGTGCGCAGTAGCTGGTCGGCCGCGTCGCCATCCTGCACGGCGTCGAGCGCGAACGCCTCCTGCTCCAGCATTTTTGCGAGCCAGTGCGCGAGCGTGGGATTGTCTTCGATGAGCAGCAGCTTCATGGCAGGGACGGCAAAAGTCAGGCCGTCGATTGTGCCGTAAAACAAAGGCTTTGCGCGCGCCCCGTTTGATCCGCAGCATACCGGACGCGCGCTGGCGCGCCGGACCGCACTGGGGTTTTCGCGCAGTACGGGGTTAACACCCATGCTTTGTCCAGGCCTCAGAAAGCTACCAGAAGGTTTCGGATTTCTATAATCGCCGTCATTCACCCAGAAAGCGCCGCGTGCCATACCCGCGGCGACCAAACCTAAGGAGACTGCTTCATGCGTACCTTGCGCCAGATTGCCGCTGTGTCAGGTGTTGCGTTTACCCTTGCCGCCGCTTCGGCTGCCGCACACGCCGAAAAACTCACGATCATGGTCGGCGGCGCCACCAAGATCATCTATCTGCCGGCCAAGCTCACCGAACAGCTCGGCTACTTCAAGGACGAAGGTCTCGACGTCGAGATCCTCTCGCAACCGGCGGGCGTCGACGCGGAAAACGAACTGCTCGCGGGCGCGGTGCAAGGCGTGGTGGGCTTCTACGATCACACGATCGATCTGCAAAGCAAGGGCAAGGAAGTTCAGGCGTTGGTGATCTTTGGCCAGGTGCCGGGCGAAGTGGAAATGGTGTCCACCAAAGCGGCCGGCACGTTCAAAAGCATGGGCGACGCGAAGGGCAAGACCCTCGGCGTGACCGGCCTGGGCTCGTCGACGAGCTTCCTCACGCAATACCTCGCGCAACGTGCGGGCGTGCCGTCCACGCAATACACGCTGCTGCCGGTCGGCGCGGACAACAGCTTCATCGCGGCCATCAAGCAAAGCCGTATCGACGCCGGCATGACGACCGAGCCGACCGTTTCGCAACTTCTGAAGACCGGCGACGCCAAGGTGCTGGTCGACATGCGCACGCTGGAAGGCACACGCGCCGCGCTCGGCGGCACGTATCCGGCTTCGAGCTTCTACGTGCAGCGCGCATGGGCCGAGTCGCACAAGGACGATGCGGCGAAACTCTCGCACGCTTTCGCCAGAACGCTGAACTTCATTTCGACGCACAGCGCCGAAGAGATCGCCGCGAAGATGCCGAAGGACTACTACGGCAACAACAAGGACCTGTACGTCGGCGCGCTGAAGGCATCGCTGCCGATGTTCACGAAGGACGGCAAGATGCCCGCCGACGGCCCGGATACCGTGCTGAAGGTGCTGTCCGCATTCAATCCTTCGGTGAAGGGTAAGCACATCGATCTCGCCAGGACCTACAGCAACGACTACCTGTCGGCGCCGGTCAAGACCGCGGCGAAGTAAGGCCTTTTTCAACATCACGAGCACTGCGAGGCACCAGCCGATGAATCAACCTATGTCACGCGATACGCCAGCGATCGAAATGCGCAACGTGTCGTGCCGTTTCATTTCGCCGGATGGCAAGGCGACGGTCGCGTTGCGCGACTTCAGCATGTCGGTGGCGCGCGGCGAATTCGTCGCGGTGGTCGGCCCGACGGGTTGCGGCAAGTCCACCACGCTCAGCATGATTACCGGCTTGCTGAAGCCCACCACCGGCGAAGTGCGCGTGATGGGCGCGCCGGTGGACGGCATCGACCCGCGCATCGGCTTCGTGTTCCAGGCCGACGCCGTGTTCCCGTGGCGCACGGTGCTCGACAACGTGGCCGCCGGTCCGCTGTATCGCGGCCGCTCGAAGTCGGCCGCGTACGACGAGGCCAACGAATGGCTGCGCCGCGTGGGCCTCGACAAGTTCGGCAAGCACTATCCGCATCAACTGTCGGGCGGCATGCGCAAGCGCGTCGCGCTCGCGCAGACCTTCATCAACAAGCCCGAAATCCTGCTGATGGACGAGCCCTTCTCGGCGCTCGACATGCAAACGCGCACGTTGATGCAGGACGAACTGCTGCAATTGTGGGGCGGTGCCGGCTCGGTGGTGTTCGTTACGCACGATCTGGAAGAAGCGATTGCGCTCGCCGACCGCGTGTTCGTGCTGACCGCGCGCCCCGCGACGCTGAAGAAGGTGTACGAAATTGATTTGCCGCGTCCGCGTGTCACCTCGGAGGTTCGCTACGACCCGCGTTTCATCGAAATCTCGCGCGACATCTGGCATGACCTGCGCGAAGAAGTGCAGATCGGATAATCAAGGAACGGCACACATGTCTACTACCTCTCAACAGATGATGCCCTCGGGCATCGACGCCGCGTCGCTCGCGCATGTCGAACGCGTCGCGCAAAAACGCATCCGGCAACGTCATGCGCTGGTGATCACGATGCGCGTACTCGTGCTCGTGGTCGTGCTCGGCGGATGGGAACTGTCCGCGCGCCTGAAGTGGATCGACCCGTTCTTCTTCTCGATGCCCACCGCCATTTTCGATCAGATCGTCGACTGGTTCGTGAACGGTACGTCGCAAGGTCCGTTGCTGACCCAGGTGTGGGTCACGCTCGAAGAAACCGGGCTCGGCTTCATCATCGGCTCGGTGGCGGGCATCTTCTGCGGCATCGTGCTCGGCCGCAACAAACTGCTCTCCGACGTGTTCAGCCTCTACATCAAGATCGCCAACTCGATTCCGCGCGTGGTGCTCGGCTCGGTGTTCGTGATTGCGTTGGGCCTCGGGATGGCGTCGAAGGTGGCGCTGGCGGTGGTGATGGTGTTCTTCGTCGTGTTCGCCAATGCTTTCCAGGGCGTGCGTGAAGCCGATCGCTACATGATCGCGAATGCACAGATTCTCGGCGCGTCGCGTCGCCAGGTGACGACGTCGGTGGTGATTCCGTCGGCGCTGAGCTGGATTCTCGCCAGCTTGCACGTGAGCTTCGGCTTTGCGCTGGTCGGCGCGGTGGTTGGCGAGTTTCTCGGGTCGAAGCAGGGTATCGGTCTGTTGATCTCCACGGCGCAGGGCGCATTCAATGCGAGCGGCGTGTTCGCGGCGATGATCGTGCTGGCCGTGGTCGCGCTGGCGGCCGACTATCTGTTGACCGCAATCGAGCGGCGTCTGTTGAAATGGCGTCCCGCTGCGGTTTGAGCGAAACGGATGCGGCCGTGTAGCACATGGCCTCGGAGTATCTTGCCGTTCAGTCCGGGACTGAACGGCATTTTTCTTTCTGCCGCGAGAAAGCGAGCAATGAAGCGACGACGCGCTGCGTCGCTTGAATAACGCCCTACTTGCTTCGTTCTCAGTTCAGGAAGCGAAAGCGGCGTGTCTCGCAGCCGTTCTTCCCGGATCACGCGCCTTTCTGTCTGCCGTGGCCTTCGTCCCACGCAATGTCCTCTGCCGGCCAACTTCCCATCGGAATGCGTTGGCTTGCGCACAACACTTTTCCCGCTCTCGACCTCTGCGTTAACCCCCACACGCCCCTCGCACAAGGGCCGGTGCCCCTATGGCACGGTCAATGCGTTATTGCGCCCAGGCAAGTCGCGCGGTGACCAACAACGCATTGAAACGAGGTACGTCATGTCGAGTATGCAGAGTCCACGTCGGCCAATGAATTGGCGCAGCCGGCCATTCCGTTCAGGCAGCGCCGCGCAGAGGCGCCATAGTCGCCAAACCCACGGTTTCGCCGGATTCCTGCCGCTCGGGTGGCGCGCCGTCGGCTTCATCGGCAGGGGTCCGAAGCGTGTGTGGCCGTACATCTTGCCGTGGTTCTTCATCGTGCTTGCGATCGGCTTTTCCTGCCTCGTCGTACGTGGCGTGCTTAACCGGCAATTGCTGGTGCCCCCCGTCGAAACACCGCAATCACTCTCACAGCGCGGCTACACGTCGAGCTTTCTCGCAGAGCGAATCATGTCCTCCATGCGGGATATCGCTCAGGATGCCGATTCGATTCCTCACGACACGATGACCGACACCGACTCCCAACCCGACATCCAGCTTCCTGGCCAGGATATGTCGTATGCGTCGACGGTCCGCTTCATCAAAGGGGTCATCAAGCGCACGGACGTGGTCGTTCATGTCGGCATCACGAAAATCAACGAAAGCGCCGACTCGTACGTTGCCCACGTGCAGATAGAAGGCGGCCCGTTCAATTCCCGCGAAAGCATCGTGCCGTTCGAAGGACGTGACCTGGAAGATTTCGTGCGCGGGATCGCTGTCGAAGCGATGCGCCTCGCAGAGCCGAATATCCTCGCCAGTCATCTCTATTCGCAGGTCCGGAAAACCAGATGCCATCCGGAAGAGTGCCGCTACAACGAGATCATCGCGATCTACGACAAGGTACTCACCCTGCCCTCACCTGAGCAAAGAGAATGGGCGCTCGCGGGCAAAGCGTGGTTGCTGACCGATCAAGGAGAGTCGAAAGCGGAAGAGGCGGAACGGCAAACCCGCGAAGCGCTGACCGTCTACAAGCATTCGGCCATTCTGCACGCGAGTCTCGGCCGTGCGCTCGCCCAGCAGGAACGCCTCGACGACGCACTCGAAGCATTGCGTGCCGGCGCGAGGGAGAAATCGAAGACGGCTGAAAATCTGCGTCTTCTCGGCGACGTGCTGTTGCGCGCCCATCGCAACGAAGAAGCACTCGACGCGTTCAGGCAGGCCGACGAAATGAATCCGAGTTCCGTCGACAATCTGCACGACTGGGGCGAAGCGCTCGACAAGGTCGGCCGATACGACGAAGCGATCGACAAACTCTCTCGCGCCATCTCGCTGCGCCCCGACCTTGCGCCGTCCTACGCGGAAATGGGCCGGGCACTCGATCACAAGGGTGATCTGCGTGGCGCCTCGCGCAAATATGCAGAAGCGCTGGAACGCGATGCGGGTACGTTGAGCGCCCACGAGACGCAACTGGCGCGACTCGCCAACGCAGTAGAGGGCGGCAGCGCACCGGGGGCGCCGAGTCCCAATACGCGCACCCGACCCGTTTCGAATCCACGCCCAGCAGTTCCGTTTCAAGCATCACTTGAAGTACCACCCAACGCCGAAGCGTAACCGCAGAAGCACCCCATGTTCCTGTCGTAGATACAGCTGAAGAGGAGAAGTCGATGGACAACTTTGAAGACGCATTCAGGGCTCTGATCGGAAACGAAGGCGGTTACTGCTTCAATCCGGCCGATCCCGGTGGCGAAACGATGTGGGGCGTGACTGCTCGCGTCGCGCGCAGCCAGGGCTACAACGGCGCGATGAAAGATCTGCCGCTGGAAACCGCGAAGGAAATTGCCAAGCAGAAGTACTGGGATCCGCTGCATCTCGACGAACTCGATCCGCGCGTGGCCTTCCAGATCTTCGATGCGAACTACAACGGCGGCCTCGTGGTGTTGTGGATGCAAAAAGCGTCCGGTGCGAAGGAAGACGGCAAGTTCGGTCCGGGCACCCTGAATGCGGTCAAAAGCACCGACGCGATGAAGTTCGTCATGCGCTTCGCCGCCTATCGCCTGCGCTACCTGCGCAACCTTCACACGTGGCCTCACTTCAGCCGTGGCTGGACCGAACGGATGGCCGCGAATCTTCTTCTGGGAGCAGCATGATGGACTGGTCAAAAGTAGCGTCGAACATTGGCAGCACCGCCCCGCTTCTCGCCGGGCTCGTAGGCGGCCCGGTCGGACTGGGCGTGACGGCTGCCGCGGCGATCATTTCGCATGCGCTCGGCACGCCGAGCGATCCGGCCTTCGTCGAACCGGCGTTGAACGATCCCAGCGCGCTCGAAAAGATCAGGCAGGCCGAGAGTGCGAACTCTCTGCAATTGCAGCAACTAGTCGTGACCGCGGCCCAGGCGAGACTCGCGCACGAAACCGACATGGCGCGTATCGAAGCCGACGATCGGGCCAATGCGCGCGCGATGGCGACCAGCAATCGCGACTGGGTGCCGAAGGTACTCGCGATGGCGGTCACCACGGGCTTCTTCGGCATTTTGATGTTGATGGCGTTCCAGCCGTTACCGGGGAGCAACAAGGACCTCGTCAACGTGATCGTCGGCGCGTTGGGCACTGCGTGGATCAGCATCATCGGCTACTACTTCGGCACCTCGGTTGGGTCGATGCGGAAAACCGAACTGCTCGCCAAGCCTAGTGTGCCCATCACGCCGGATAGCGCGCTCACACTGCGCGAACCGGCATCGACACCGGCCGCGCGTGCGCAAGGCGGCCCGGCCCCGGTGCCGCACGAAGTGCTCCAGCCATTCACGCCGGGCGGACAAGGTCCGATTTTCTCGGGCAGTTGATAAGCCGTTCGTCACTGAGGCAAAGCACGCGGGGAGATCGCAGCTCGCTGCGTGCTTTGCGGGTTTGACTGTGCGTGAGTTTCGGTGGAATGCCGTGGCATGACGGCGTCGCCGGACTCCGGCGCCCGCACCGCCCCACGAAGTTCCCCGTTTTTGTCTCAAAATTCGCAACAAACAATACCTGAAGCGGTGATTACTCTGTCCAGATCGCAAAACTACAATGTAATCACTGACTACGAACAAGAACGTTCGCAGCAAGACAAAATCCGAACTGGAGGTAGTTCATCATGAAATCGCTCATTCAAGCTGTTGTTATCGCCACTGTGCTGGCCGCTCCTGTTGCTTCGTTTGCGCAGTCCAACCAGCCCGTGACCCGCGCCCAGGTGCGCGCCGAACTGGTCCAACTCGAAAAGGCCGGCTATCAACCGGGTCACGCCGACCCGCACTACCCGGCTGACGTTCAAGCCGCGCAAGCTCGTGTCGATGCGCAAAACGGCACCGCGCAAGCAGCGGCAAGTGGCTTCGGCGGTGTGTCGAGCGGCTCCTCGCAGTCGGGCCACGCTGTGACGGCCAACGGTCAGAAGTCGATCTACTTCGGCCAGTAAGGCGCCATCAAGCGGACAGTAAGCAGCCGATAGACGGCTGTTAGCCGATCGGCGGCATGATTGACCGGTTGTGCCACGCCGTCGTGCGTCGATCTGCCGCTCAGCGCGTTGTTGAGACGCGCTCCCCGATTCAAATGAACTGGCCCGCGGCCGGGTATCCCCGAGCGCGGGCCAGTTTTGTATTCGTTACCTCCGTCATCGGGCTCCCGGTGACTTCGCCCGGACCTTCACGGTCTGGGCGCTTTTTCAGCGCTTTCGGCACGCCGCTTTTTATTCGGCGCCCTGATGGTGCGCCCTCGTCAATATGGCAACACGGGCGACCACGTCAATCGCGCGCGATGAGATCGCCCACCTGACCACGGCCAGTGACCAGACAGCTCGACAGAAAGTTTTCTCCCTGACTGCTGGCTGCAATGTCTCCAAACCCCTTCTTCAACGCGTTCGATTTGACCAGCTGCGCGCCCTGGTGGCACGTGATGGTCCCGAGCTCTCCCGCCTGCGCGCGCATCAAGGCCCTATCCGCCATCAGATATCCAAGCAACAGCACCACGGCAATATTGAACGCTTGTCTCATGGGTCGCCTCCTCTTTAGAAGAGACTAACGCGAACCGGAGACGCACGGTCCTAGGGGTTTCCCGATTGATCGCTATTCAATGATGCAGATTAAATCGGGTAGTACTACCAGAGTTACTAGCATGTGGGATACGGCATCCGGCTTTGCGCAGTAAAGTTGACCTGGCGCTGCGCTCCCAGCCTGCCTCGCGCCCTGCCCGACTGGCGGCTATGCCGCGCAAGGCCGCTCATCCAGCAACATCTTCAGCGGCATTTACAGCTGCGCTTCGATCTGCCCGATGCGTTTTTCGATCGCCTTGCGCACCAGTCCGTTCGACGGCACCAGTAGCAGCGACGATGCGATGATCCGATACACCGTATTGCGCCGCACCTTGGAAACCTTCTGCGGATCGAGCCACGCGTCGTTATCGACCAGCAGCAACAGCGTCTCGAGGCCGATCAGAATCGGCCACAAACACGCGAGACGCAAACGCACGGAAAACGCCGGAATCGCCAGGGTGTAGTCCAGAGCCTCACGGAAATGATCGAGCGTCTTGCGCAGAAGCTCGATCAGCAGCGGCCGCGCACGCAGCGAATTGGCCGGCACCAGCAGGTCTCGCGCAGCGAGACCGTATTCGTCGAGCATGCTCTGCGGCAGATAGCAGCGGCCGATCCGCAGGTCCTTGCCGCAATCGCGCAGCACGTTGGTCATTTGCAGCGCCTTGCCGAAGCGCACACCACGGTGCGCCATCGTGCCGGGCTGCTCCTTCAGCGTGCCCGGCATGTGCGCATAGGTCATCGTGGTCCAGAACTCGCCGACACACCCCGCCACCAGATACGTATAGCGGTCGAGATCGTCGTATCCCGAGAGCGCCGCGATCTGGCCGGAACGTTCGTCGGGAAAGGTGCGTAGATCGAACTCCATGCCCTCGGTCAGCGTCGTGACGATCTCGCGCACGGCCTTACGGTCCGCTTCGCTCAATTGCGACAACACGTCGAGAGCGGGACCGAGCGATTCGAGCAAAACCTTTTCATCCGACTGGATCTGCTGACTCGCCACTTCGTCGGCCATGCGTCGCAGCAGCGCTGCGTCGTCCGTGGCGCCGTTCACCTGATCGCGCAGCGACAGCAGCAGCGCGAGGCGTTGTTCGGGCGGGATCAGCGAGGTGTCGGCGATTGTATCGGCCGCGCGCGCCAGCAGGTACGCGAGGCCGATCGGATCGCGCATGCCGGCGGGCAGCACGCGCAGCGTGAGATAGAAGGAGCGTGAAACGCCTTTCAGGAGCGGGCCGAGAAGGAAGGCCCGGGTCGGATTCGGCATGGATCGGATAGGGTCGGTATGGGGCAGGTAATGGGCAAAAAAGCGGGCAAAAAACCGGCAAAAAACCGGCAAAAAAACCGGCAAAAAAACCGGCAAAAGTCAGGCGCAGCCGAATTGTATACGGCGCGCGCCTTTGCCATGCGCGAGCATTTCACGCTTGCCTCACATCGACCGCCGATCGGCCCCACTCCCCCTCAGGCCCGGTCGCCCAGCCCCAGCAGCCCGATCGCGTTCTGCTTGAGAATCAGCGGCTGCACTTCCTCCCTGAAACCGACCTGCCTGAAATCCTCCAGCCAGCGGTCAGGCTGAATCAGCGGGAAGTCGGAGCCGAACAGCATTTTCCGCTTCAGCACCGTGTTGGCATGACGGATCAATTCGGGCGAAAAGTACTTCGGCGACCAGCCGGACAGATCGATATACACATTGGGCTTATGCAATGCGATCGACAACGCCTGCTCCTGCCACGGCCACGACGGATGCGCGATCACGATATTCATATCGGGGAAATCCGCGGCGACGTCGTCGAGATGAATCGGCTCCGAGTACTTCAGCCTCAACCCGCCGCCGCCCCGCATGCCGGACCCCATGCCGGAATGACCGCTGTGGAAAACGGCCGTGAGCTTGTACTCGGCGATCAGTTCGTAAAGCGGATACGCCAGGCGGTCGTTGGCGAAAAACGCCTGCATGGTCGGGTGGAACTTGAAGCCGCGCACGCCATATTCTTCGATCAGCGTGCGCGCCTCCCGCACGCCCATCTTGCCCTTGTGCGGATCGATGCTCGCGAAGGCGATCATGATGTCGCTGTTCTTCTGCGCGAACTCGGCGATCTCCTCGTTCGGAATGCGCCGTCGGCCGAGATTCGCTTCGCAGTCGACGGTGAACATCACGAAGCCGATCTTGCGCTCGCGATAATGTTCGATGGTCTCGGGAATCGTCGGCCGCCTGCCGAGCTTCAGCACGGTGCCGAAGTACTTGTCGGCGGCATCGTCGAACTCCTTGCCGAACAGATCCGGCGGCTGGCAGCACGAGACTTCCGCGTGCACGTGCGTGTCGATTGCGACGAGTTGGTCGAGGTTCATCTACAGGTTGCCTGTCGGTGCCCGCGTTCGGGCGTCACGCATTACAGCGCGCCGCACGCGCTCGCGACGATCACTGCGGGATCGTGCTGCGCCGTGTCGTACATCGCCTCGACGAGCGCGGCCCGATGAGTCAATACCGCGCGCTGATTGATCGAGCCCTTGTCGGTGATCTCGCCGAGGTCGAGCGAAGGCACGACGTCCATCAGCCGCAAGCGCGCGATGGTGGTTGCGCTGCCGGTCGCGCCGCGATTGAGCGTGTCGAGCAACGACGCGAAGTGTGCCCGCACGGCGGGCGCATCGACCACCTCGCGCGAGCTCGTCGAGGCAGGCAGACCCGCGAGGCGCCTGCAATCGTCGAGTCGCGGAAACACCAGCAAACCGACGTCGTCGCGATTCATGCCCGCGACCACCACATCCTGCACGTACGGCGCGCCTTCGGAAATGACCCGCGCACGCATCGGCCCGACGCTGACGAAGGTGCCCGAACTCAGCTTGAAATCCTCGGCGACACGCCCGTCGAACAGCAGCCCCAACTCGGGCCGCGCGACGTCGACAAAGCGCACCGCGTCACCGCTGCAAAAATAGCCTTCCTCGTCGAACGCATTGGCCCGCTCCGTTTCGTTCGCGCGCCAGTAACCGGGCATCACATGAGGGCCGCGATAACGCGCTTCGAGCTTGTCGCCGACCGGCGCGAGCTTGACCTCGCAGCCATGCGCGGGCAGGCCCACGTATCCCGCGCTCATGATGGGCCCGGTGGTGAACAGGCACGATGGCGACGTCTCCGTCATCCCGAGTCCGGCCATGATGCGAATGCGCTCGCCACAGTACTTTTCGGTGACGCGTTCAAGCCGGTCCCAGGCCGCTTGCGACAACCCCGCGCCCGAGAAGAAATACACCTTCACGCGTGAGAAGAACGTCTCGCGCAACTGCGCGTCCTGTTCCAGCGCGATCGTCAGTTCTTCCCAGCCTTTGGGCACATTGAAGTAGATGGTCGGGGCGATGTCGCGCAGATTGCGCAGCGTGTCGCCGAACTTGCCGTTGACCGGCTTGCCGTCGTCGATATAAAGCGTGCCGCCGTTATAGAGCGCGATGCCCACGTTGTGGCTGCCGCCGAACGTATGGTTCCAGGGCAGCCAGTCGACCAGCACCGGCGGCTCCTTGGCGAACTCGGGAAACGTTTCGAGCAGCATCTGCTGGTTGCTGCACAGCATGCGGTGCGTGGTCGGCACCGCCTTCGGCAGTTTGGTCGAACCCGACGTGAACAGAAACTTGGCGATCGCGTCCGGGCTCACCGCCGCGTGAGCGGTATCGACCGTGGAGGGCGTGGTGCGCAACAGTTCGCTGAACGCCGTCACCTGGCGCCCGCTTTGCGACTCGCGCGGCAACGTTGCGGCGACGACCTCGACATCGGCCGGCACAACCGCGTCGATCGCCTTGGCGAACGTGTCATAGCCGCTCACGAAAACCAGGCCGGGCGTCAGCAGCTCGATCGTATGGCGCAGCTTGCCGTAGTCGCCGGATGCCAATGCATAGGCCGGAGAAATCGCCGCATACGGAATGCCGGCCCACATCGCGCCGAGCGCGAGTTGCAAATGGTCGAGATCATTGCCCGACAGAATCGCGACGGGACGTTCAGCGGACAGATTGCGCGCCAGCAACGCCTGGCCGATAGCGCGTGCGCTTTGCAACGCGTGCGCATAGCTCAGGCCGACCCATTGACCGTCGCTGCCGCGGCGCGCCGCCAGCCAGCGCTCGGGATGCGCCTGCGCGCCGCTCGCGAGCCGCTGCGTCAACCGCTGCGGATGCTCGCCGAGCGCTTCAGACGCTTGCAGATACCACGTATCTCCCTGCTGCCGCGTGCGCAACGACGAAGCGCCGATCGTCGTCGCCCGGTACCGCGTCGGCGCGCCGGCGGTGTTCGTTTGTGTCGGCTCGGAATGCAAAGCCTGTCTCCTGGAAAGGTGCCTGCGCGCCGTCTCGCGACGGCATCGGGCGCTCCGCCGATGCGGCGGAGCAACCTTCTCTACTGTGTCGATCAACCTGCGATGCGCGGACGATCAGATCGGATAGTGACGCGGTCCGGTCTGAATCGTGATCCAGCGCAGATCGGTGAACTCGGCAATCGACGCCTTGCTGCCAAAGCGCCCATAGCCGCTCTTCTTCACGCCGCCGAACGGCATCTGCGCTTCGTCGTGCACGGTCGGGCCGTTGATGTGGCAGATGCCCGATTCGATCCGCTTCGCCACGTTCAAGGCGCGCGACACGTCTCGGCTAAATACGGCGGCCGAAAGGCCGTACTCGCTATCGTTAGCAACCCGAATCGCTTCTTCGTCGCCGTCCACGCGCTGCACCGTGACCACCGGGCCGAAGGACTCATCCGCATACAGCTTCATGGCGGGCGTGATGCCGTCGACGATCACCGGTTGCATCACCGCACCCTCGACCGTGCAGCCGACCGGCAGTTGCGCGCCCTTGCCGCATGCGTCGTCGATCAACGCCTTGATGCGCCGCGCCGATGCCTCGCTTTCCAGCACGCCGAGCACCGAGTCCGCGTCTGCCGGGTCGCCCGCCTTCAAGGTACGCGCTTTGGCCGCGAGCTTCTCTACCAGCGCGTCGGCAATCTTGCGATCGACGATCACCCTCTCCGTCGACATACAGATTTGCCCCTGGTTGAAGAACGCACCGAACGCGATGCCGGCCACGGCCGCATCGAGATCGGCGTCGTCGAGCACGACCACGGGTGCTTTACCGCCCAGTTCGAGCAAAGCCGGTTTCAGATGCTGCGCCGCATGTTGCGCGACGATGCGCCCCACGCGCGTCGAGCCGGTGAAGTTGACGCGCCGCACCGCCGGATGCGCGATCAGGCGTTCGACGATAGCCGGCGCATCTTCAGCGGCATGCGTGACGACGTTCACGACGCCATCGCCGAGGCCGGCCTCGTGCAACACGCTGCCAATCAGCCGATGCACGCCCGGACAGCCTTCGGACGCCTTGAACACGACCGTGTTGCCGCAAGCGAGCGGCATCGCGAGCGCCCGCGTGCCGAGGATGACCGGCGCGTTCCACGGCGCCATGCCGAGCACCACGCCGCACGGCTGGCGCACGGCCATCGCGAGGCTGCCGGGCACGTCGGATGGAATCACATCGCCGTCGATCTGCGTGGTCATGGCGGCGGCTTCGCGCAGCATGTTCGCCGCGAGCATCACGTTGAAGCCGTACCAGTTCGGCATCGCGCCGGTTTCGGCCACGCCGGTTTCGATGAACTGCGCGGTACGCGCGTCCATCAGGTCGGCTGCGGCGAGCAGCCGCTTGCGGCGCTCGGTGGGCGCCAGCGCCGACCATGCCGGGAACGCACGCGCTGCGGCTTCGACCGCCGCGTCCGCATCGGCCAGCGTCGCGGCGGGCGCGCGCGAAGCGGCCTGGCCGCTCGCCGGATTGATCCGCTCGAACGTCTTGCCGTCCGATGCGCCGCGGCTCTCGCCGTCGATCAACAAAGTCACTTCATGCATAGGTGTCGTCTCCTCGCTTGTCTGTTTCGCTCGAACCCGGGGTGCTGCGCAAGCGCTCAGCGTTTATAGGCCTGCAGGCCCGGCTTGATCGCCTTGTCGTCGAGGAACTGCTTCAGGCCCTGTTCGCGGCCATGCTCGGGATCGCGCAGTTGCGCCTGGTCGAGCTTGGCGTACAGGTAATCTTCGTTCTGCTCCCACGTCAATTCGCGGCTGCGCTTGAAGCCGTGCTTGGCCGCGCGCAACACCACCGGGTTCTTCTCCAGCAGCTTGCCGGCAAGCGCGCGCGTCGCTTCACGCAATTCGGCGCGCGGCACGCTGCTGTTGACGAGGCCCATTTGCGCCGCCTGCTGGCCCGTGAAAGTCTCGCCCGTCATGATGTAATACAGCGCCTGACGATGCCCGACCGTATCGGCCATCGCCTTGCTCACCAGATTGCCCGGCGGAATGCCCCAGTTGATTTCGGAGAGGCCGAACACCGCTTCGTCCGCGGCGATGGCGAGATCGCACGCCACCAGCGGCGAGAAGCCGCCACCGAAACACCAGCCGTTGACCATCGCGATGGTCGGCTTCGAGTACATGCGCAGCAGTTGCCATTGCCAGCGCGACGCGTCGCGGCGAATCTTTTCCTGCAGGATTTCCGGACCCGCGTCAACCTCGCGGAAATATTCCTTCAGGTCCATGCCGGCGGTCCACGCATCGCCCTCGCCGCTCAGCACGAGAACCTGCGCTTCGGCGTCGAGCTCGACCGCCTCCAGCACCTCGATCATTTCCTTGTTCAGCGTCGGGCTCATCGCGTTGCGCTTCTCGGGACGGTTCAACGTCACCCATGCGATACCCTCGAGAACATCGACCTTGACGGTTTTCCAACGGCCTTCGTAATTCATCTGTTTTCTCCGTGAATGTCGACCGGCGTAGCGGCCTGATGGACACATTTAATATCAGGTTGCCTGATATGTAAAGCGGAAATTCGCGGGCTCGGTGCAAACCCCTAGCGACGGTTTCGGGGGTCCGGCGCGCTAAGATGCGGGATAGACCGAACCTCCTGTCCATCATGAGCAAAAATCAAAAGCCAGCCGCCGAACCCACCGCCGCACGCACCCGCCGTTCAAGCCTGCGCCTGACCTATGTGATCGGCAGCCTGGATCGCATTCTGCGGCGCCGCATGAGTGAAGCGCTCGCGCCGCTCGGTCTTACGCTCGCGCAATTCACGGCGCTTTCCGTGCTGGAGGCGAAGGGGCAGGCGTCCAATGCGCAAGTCGCCGAGCGCTCGTTCATCACGCCGCAATCGGCCAACGAAGTGATGAACGCGATGGCGAGCCGCAACTGGGTCAGCCGCGAGCCGGACCCGACGCACGGTCGCATCGTGCTGCTGCAATTGACGGACGAAGGGCGCGCCGTGCTGCGCGAATGCGAACTGGCCGTCAAGGCCATCGAGAAACAGATGATGGAAGGCATCGAGCTCGACGCGGCCGGCGCGCTTCAGACTCACCTCGAAACTTTCGTTCGGAATCTGCGCGGCTAGATTCTCCGCGCCGCTAGAGTGCTAGGTGTTTTCACCGAAGGATTTGCACTTGTTTTATCAGCCTACCTGATATTAAATCCACACCACGATGCGGCGTGTGGAGAGACGCCGCATTGCCGCGTAGCACACGCGCCATCACGCGGACATCGACCCGATGCGCCGCGCGCCGCGGTGTGGCGAGGCGTCCCATCACGCGCCTGATGCCGATCTGACTACCGTTTTGCCGAGGCCGTCCGTCAACCCGGACGGCTCGGGCCTGCACGCGCGTTGGCGCCGGGCCGGCATCTGCCGTACTTCATCGAAACCGGAAAACCACGCATTTTAATAAGGATCACTAACGTGAAAAGAACCGGAACATTGGCTCCGACGCAAGGCGTTTCGGCCCCGGCGGCATCCGGCCGATCGGGCGCCGCGATCACGCTCGGATTGTGTTTTGCGATTGCGCTGCTCGAAGGGCTCGACCTGCAGTCGGTCGGCGTGGCCGCACCGCGCATGGCGCGCGAGTTCGGCCTGTCGGTCGCACAGATGGGCCTCGCGTTCAGCGCCGGCACGTTCGGCTTGCTGCCGGGCGCCATGTTCGGCGGACGACTCGCCGACCGGATCGGCCGCAAGCGCGTGCTGGTGATTTCCGCGTGCCTGTTCGGCCTGCTCTCGATCATGACCGCGCTGGTCAGCGACTTTCACACGCTGGTGATCGTGCGCGTGCTGACGGGCATCGGGCTCGGCGGTGCGCTGCCGAACCTGATTGCTTTGTCGTCGGAAGCGGTCGAGCCGCGTTCGCGCAGCACCGCCGTCAGCGTGATGTATTGCGGCATTCCGTTCGGCGGCGTGATTGCGTCGGTGATCGGCGTGATGAGCGCGGGCGACGCCGAGTGGCGCCATATCTTCTATGTGGGCGGTGCGGGGCCTTTGCTGCTGGTGCCGCTGCTGCTCCTGTTTCTCGCGGATTCGAAGGCATTCACCCAGGCCTCGCACGAAGGACGGATCAAGCCCGCGCCAGTCGGCGAAATCCTGTTCGGCGGCACGCGTGGACTCTCCACCGTGCAGATCTGGGTCAGCTACTTCTGCACGCTGATCGTCCTCTACTTCCTGCTCAACTGGCTGCCTTCGCTGATGGCCGCAAGCGGTCTGTCGCGCGCGCAGGTCGGCTATGTGCAGATCTTCTTCAACGTGGGCGGCGGGATCGGCGCGCTGTGCATCGGCATGTTGATGGATCGGATGCGCTCGGGCGTCGTGGTGGCGGGCATGTACGTCGGCATCATCGCGTCGCTCGCTGCGCTCTCGATGGCACCCGGCTTCGGTGCGCTTGCGGCCGCCGCGTTCTTCGCGGGGATGTTCGTGATCGGCGGGCAATCGGTGTTGTACGCGCTGTCCGCCGCGTTCTACCCGACCGCGATGCGCGGCACCGGTGTCGGCGCGGCGGTGGCCGTGGGCCGCGTCGGCTCGGTGGTCGGGCCGCTGGCCGCCGGTCAATTGCTGGCGATGGGGCGCAGTTCGTCGACCGTGATCGGCGCAAGCATTCCCGTGACGGTGATCGCCGCCGCGGCCGCTTTGCTGCTGCTGCGCCGCCCGCGCGCCGACGACTGAGCGCAGCGCCGCAAGAAGACCCGACAACAACAACACGTACGTTCAATCAAACGGTTTGGAGACATCTTTCATGCAAGCATCCGCACGCCTTCTACTCTGCGGCGCCCTGTGCGCGGTCAGCGGCGCCGCCGCAGCGCAATCGAGCGTGACACTGTACGGCATCGTCGACACCGGCATCGAATACGTTTCGCACGCGAACGCAGCGGGCAAGAGCGTATTCCGCATGCCGGCCGTCACCGGCGAGTTTCCGTCACGCTGGGGACTGCGCGGCAACGAAGACCTCGGCGGCGGCTATAGCGCGGTCTTCACGCTGGAAAGCGGCTTCAACGTGCGCGCCGGCGATCTCGGCCAGGGCGGGCGGCTGTTCGGCCGTCAGGCGTTCGTCGGCATCAAGAGCCCGTACGGCACGCTCACGTTCGGGCGCCAGTACACGATGACCTATCTCGCGCTGATGGGCGCGGACCTGATCGGACCGGACATCTACGGGCTGGGCTCGCTCGACGCATATGTGCCGAACGCGCGCGCCGACAACTCCATGACCTACCTCGGCAGCTACGCGGGGGTGACGCTCGGCGCGAATTATTCGTTCGGCCGCGACGCCGCGGGCACCGGCAACTCGCCGGGCCAGGGCACCTGCACCGGTTCGGTTCCAGGTCATGCCACGGAATGCCGCGAATGGTCAGTCATGCTGAAGTATGACGCGCCCTTGTTCGGCGTCGCGGCTTCATACGAAGAACAGCGCGGCGGCAGCACCGCAGCAGCAAACTTTTTCGACGGCGTGGCGCCGACTCCGCTGATCAACGCGGCCGACAAGGACATCCGCACGCACGTGAGCGCCTACGCGAACCTCGGCAGCAAGGCCAAGCTCGGTGTGGGCTGGCTGAATCGCCGTGTCGACACGGCGTCCGCCGCGCTCGCCGATGTGCGCTCGAATCTGTTCTTCGTCGCCGCATCGTATTTCGTGACGCCCGCTTTCATCGTCGACGGCGAGGTCTATCACATCACCAATAGCGACCACGACACGCGTGCCACGATGGGCACGCTGCGCACCACCTATCTGCTGTCGAAGCGCACCGCCGTCTACGCGCAAGGCTCGTATCTCGCCAACAGCGCGAAGGCGCGCTACTCGGTCAGCGGCGGAGGCGGCGGCACGACCCCTTCCGCAGGCACCGGCCAGACCGGCGTGATGCTCGGCATTCGTCATTCGTTCTAGGAGATCCCGCATGAACATGAAGCGCACTTCTATCGCGCTCGCAGCGGCTGCCGCTCTCGGCCTCGCCGCATGCGGCGGCAATGACGCCGACAGTGCCAGCAACGGCGGCGGTAACAGCAGCGCCAATGCGTTGCCGCAACTGAGCGCGGCCACGCCCGGCACGCTCGCGGGCAATTGCGCGGCGCTTGCCGCGAAACTCGCGTTCGCCAACACGGTTTTCACCACCGTGACGGACGTGGCGGCCGGCACGCTGAAAGTGGCCGGCAAACCGATCGCCGAACACTGCCTGATCCAGGGCAACATGAACCAGCGCGTGAGCAGCGTCGACGGCAAGACGTATGCGATCGGCTTCGAGATGCGCTTGCCGCTGGCATGGAACGGCCGCTTCTTCTACCAGGCCAATGGCGGCCTGGACGGTAACGTGCTAACCGCCACCGGCGAGATCGGCGGCGGCGGTCCCACCAACGACGCGCTCAACATGGGCTTCGCGGTCATCAGCTCGGATGCGGGGCATAGTGCTTCGCAGAATCCACTGTTCGGGCTCGACCCGCAGGCGCGCATCGACTACGGCTACAACGCGGTCGCCTCGCTCACGCCGATGGCCAAACAGGTGATCAAGCTCGCCTACGGCAAAGCGCCGGACCGCAGCTATTTCGACGGCTGCTCCAACGGCGGCCGTCACGCGCTGGTCGCGGCAGCGCGTTCATCGGCCGAATACGACGGCGTCATTGCGGGCGATCCCGGCTTCCACCTGCCGAAGGCCGCGATCGGCGAGATGTGGAGCGCGCAACAACTGGCGAAGGTGGCGACCGCGACCACGGCCAATGGCCTGCCCGACATCACGACCGGTTTTACCGCCGCCGAACGTCAACTGGTCGCCTCGAAGATACTCGCCAAATGTGACGGCCTCGACGGCGCGAGTGACGGCCTCATTCAGGATATCAAGGCATGCCAGGCAAATTTCAGCCTGGCCAGCGACGTCCCCACCTGCGCGAACGACGCGCGCGACGGAAGCTGTCTGACGAGCGCGCAAAAAGACGCGATCGGCAACGTGTTCTCGGGCGCGCGCAACAGTGCGGGCACGGCGCTGTACGCAAGTTTTCCGTACGACGCAGGTCTCGGCCAAGGCTGGTCGGCATGGAAGCAGGCTAATTCGATCACGCTCGATCCGGCCGCGGCGGCGTTCACGTTCACCACGCCGCCGCAAAGCGCCGCCGTGTTGAGCCAGTTGTCCGCCTACGCGCTGAACTTCAGCATGGACACCGACGCACCGAAGATCTTCGCCACCAGCGGCGCGTACAGCGAGTCGGCCTGGTCGTTCATGACGCCGCCCGACGAAACCAATCTGGGCGCATTGAAGCAACGCGGCGCGAAGCTGATGGTTTATCACGGCACGAGCGACCCGGTGTTTTCATCGAACGACACGACCGACTGGTATCAGCGCCTGAGCGCGGCCAACGGCGGCGACGCGTCGAACTTCGCGCGGCTCTACACGATCGCCGGCATGAACCATTGCAGCGGCGGCCCGAGCACCGACCAGTTCGACCTGCTCACGCCGATGATCGCGTGGGTCGAACAGGGCAAGGCGCCGGACGGCGTGCTCGCGAGCGCACGCGACGCGAGCAGCGTCACGCCCAACGCGGACGTTCCCGCCGGCTGGGGCACGGGACGCACGCGGCCACTCTGCGCGTATCCGAAAGTGGCCCGCTACCAGGGCGGCGACGTCAACGCGGCGAGCAGCTTCGTGTGTAGCTGAGCCGCACGGAGCGCGCGGACCGGGACCCGGACCCGCCCGCGCTCTGCGTCGCTCGCCGCCCCGCGCGTGAGCAACGCCTGCGCCTCGCGCATGCATGTCGTTTTTGCATGCGCGAGGCGACATCGTTACATCGAGTTGAAGACAGACCCGCCCATCGCACGTCGATAAGCCTCGACCACCGCGTCTCCTCCCCGTCCGCCACATTCATGCAGAGCCCGGTCCACGCCAGCGTTTCATTCCCGAGGCGCCCGATGGCCGGATAGAATCACGGGCGTTCGATTCCGATGTGCGTCACCGCGCCAGCGGGAATGCGAATTGCTGGCCATGTTCAATTCGAGCACAAGACGGTTCCGGCAGGCACCGTCGCTTTTCCGCACTCTGGATGACAGATCGACAATGACTATCCCCGAATCTCAACCGTTCTCCCGGCCTGGCGCGACTCCTTCGAGCGCGATCTCTTCTCACGGCGTCCGGGCCAACGTGGAAACGGGTGTGCCCGGTTTCGACGAGATCCTGGGCGGGGGTCTGGTCCGCGGCGGCGTCTATCTGCTCGAAGGGATGGCCGGGGCCGGCAAGACGATCCTGTCGAGCCAGATCGGCTTTCATCGTGTAAGCCGGGGCGAGAAGGTGCTGTACATGACCCTGATCGCCGAGTCGCACGACAAGCTGCTGGGACACCTCAAAGGCCTGAGCTTCTTCGACGAGACCGCCGTCGCGCAGCAAATGCTGTTCGTCTCCGGCTATCACGAGCTGATGCAGGACGGTCTCGACGGCTTCCTCAAGCTGATTGCGTCGAGCATCTACGACTACCGGCCGAGCCTGATGATCATCGACGGTTTTCGCAGCGCGCGTGAGTTCAGCGAAACCGAGCTGTCGTTGTCGAAGTTCATTCACGAGCTCAATGCGCTGGTCGCGGCCATGGATTGCACCACGTTGCTGCTCGCGCCGCTCTCCGGCAACGAACCGCATCCCGAGCACACGCTGGTCGACGGTCTGATCGAGCTGAACCGCTACAACGACGGCATGCGCCGCGCCCGCGAAATCGAAGTGCACAAGATGCGCGCGCGCAATCATCTGATGGGCAAGCACTTCTTCCGCATCGCCGAAAGCGGGCTGCTGATGTACCCGCGCCTCGAAGCGCAATGCGCGATGAAGCCAGGTCCGGTGGATCTCTCCACGCGCCTCGGCTTCGGCTTGCGGCATCTGGACGATCTGCTCGGCGGCGGCTTCGCGCAAGGCTCGACGACCACGCTGATCGGGCCTTCGGGCGTCGGCAAGACCCTGCTTTGTTTGCAGTTCCTCGCGGCCGGCGTGGCGCGCGGCGAACGCTGCGTGTACCTCGGCTTTTACGAAGGACCGCAGCGGCTGATCGGCAAAGCCGAAGCGGTCTCGATCGCGCTGACCGAGGCGTACGAAGACGGCCGCCTCGTCGTCCAATGGCAACCGGCCATCGAACTGGCCGTTGACGAACTCGCCGCCAACGCGCTCGCCACCGTCAAGAGGATCGGCGCGTCGCGCATCGTGATCGACGGTGTGGAGGGCTTCCGCGATTCGGCGTTGCGCACCGAGCGCTTCGGCCTGTTCCTGAACGCGCTGCTGCATCAGCTTCGCGAAGTCGGTGTCACGACGCTGCTGACCGAAGAACTGCCGCTTTACGCCGACCCCGGTTACGCGAAGAGCGTGCGGGTCTCGGCGTTGACCGAGAACCTCGTGCTGCTGCGCTATGCGGAGTCCGAGACCGGTCTGCGGCGCATGATTTCCGTGGTCAAGCAGCGCGAAAGCGCGCATGACACTTCGCTGCGCGAACTGGTGATCTCGTCGCAAGGCCTCGACGTGATCGACAGCGGCGTGTCGGCCAACGCGTCCGCGGCGCAGGGCTTGTCGGCCACGCTGCAGCCGCGGCGCACGACGTAGCCGCTCATGAAAACCATTCTGGTCGTGGACGACGAGTTCGACATCCTCACGGTCTGGCGGCTGCTGCTGGAGCGGCACGGCTATACCGTGATGACGGCGTCGAACGGGGCCGCCGCGCTCGAACAGATACGCAGGGCGCGCCCCGACATCATCGTATCGGACTGCATGATGCCGGTCATGTCGGGACTGCAGTTGTGCGCGGCGCTGTATGCCGACCCCGCTCTACGCGACATTCCGATCATCCTGTGCAGCGCCGCGTCGGACATTCCGGTGCAGCCCAATCCCACCATCGCCTACGCGCGCAAGCCGCTTTCTTTCGACGCGTTGCTCGCGATGCTCGAACGCATGTCGGCCTGACGGCCGCCGTCGCGACCCGGCGGCGGGCGAATGCCGCGCCGCGTGCGTTCAACCCTCCATCCTTCGAGACACCCCTCGCCAACCGCCATGAAACGGCGGCCCGCGCAGATTGAGACGATCGCGCCATTTGTCGAGCTTTTGCCGCGTTCACCGGTTGGCCGCCGCCTTTTACAGTGAGCCATCGATCGCGCAACACCGGAACATCGGAGCGCGTCGCAACTTTCGGAGGCTCGGTGATGAACAGCAATCGTGGTGCGGTTCCAGTTGCTTTCTTCGGGATCGCGGTGGGCGCGCTGGCGTTCGCCAATTTGTGGCGTGTGGCGATCAGGGTGTGGCACCTGCCCGCCGTGGCGGGAACCCTGCTGACGATCGCGGCGCTCGCCGTGTGGCTAGTGGTTATGGTCGCGTACGGGCATAAGTGGCTGACGCGGGCCGCCGACGCCCGTGCGGAAATGCAGCATCCGGTGCAATCGTCGTTTGCGGCGCTCGGGCCGGTGTCCAGCCTGCTCGCCGCGCAGTTGCTGGAGCCGTATGCGCATACCCTGGCGCTCGGCCTGTTCGGCGTGGCCGCGCTCGCGCAACTGGCGCTCGGCGTGTATCTCCATGGACGGCTCTGGCAAGGCGGACGCAAGCCTGAACTGATCACGCCGGCCATTTATCTGCCGACCGTCGCGCCGAGCTTCGTCGCCGGGACGGCTGCCGCCGCCTTCGGGTTTCATCAGCTGGGCGAGCTGCTTTTCGGCGCCGGCGTGTTGTCATGGCTCGCACTCGAATCGCTGATCCTGCACCGCGCCGCCGTCCATGAGCCGCTGCCCGAAGCGCTGCGTCCGATCCTCGGCGTGCAGCTCGCGCCGCCGGTCGTCGGTGGCGTGACGTACCTGAGCCTGAGCAGCGGCACGCCTGATCTGTTCGCGCTGGCCCTGCTCGGTTACGGGCTGTATCAGGCTTTGCTGCTGTTGCGCCTGCTGCCGTGGATCCGCCAGCAAGCCTTCGTGCCGGGCTACTGGGCCTTCAGCTTCGGCGTGGCCGCGCTGCCGACGATGGTTCTGCGGATGCTCGAACGCGGCGCCGCCGGTCCGCTCGAATGGGCCGCACCGGTTCTGTTCATCGCGGCGAATGTGATCATCGGCGTTCTGGTGGTGAAGACGGTGGGCTTGCTGGTGCAAGGCAAGCTGCTGCCCGCAAGCGCCACCCCGGCGGCACCCGTCAGGCAAGCGCCCGCCGGTTCGCGGGTTCCGCAGGCGAGCTGATGGGTGAAAGCGGGGAGATGCGTCTCCCCGCTTTCACGTCAAAGCACCCAAGCCTCAATGCATCGACGCATCACGGCATCACGGCATCAACAGCGCCATCAAAACCCGTGCAACGACACCACGATCAACGCGGCCCCCGCCACCGCCACGACATCCTCGATCAGCGCCGCCGGCGCATCCCGTCCGAACGTGCGAGCCAATGCGCTGCGCACCTTCGCACCGGCGAGCGTGCCGATCACCGCGCCTGCCGCACCGACCACCGCACCGAGCACCCCCACGATCCAGCCGCCCGCCAAACCGCCGTGCGCGCCGCTGATCGCCGCGCCGCTCAACGCGCCCGCCACGATGCGCGCGCCGAATTGCAGCGGCACTTTGCGGCTGGGCGTTTCCGGCAGTTGATCCGTAATCAGTTCGACGACCGCCAGCAACGTGAAGATGTACGGCGTCGCGGTGAAGCCGAGAAACGCGAGCGGCGTGCCTTGCAGCGGCAGCCATCCGAGATGCGCCGCCCAGCTGACGGCGGCGGGAGCCGTCATCGCGCGAAGGCCGGCGACGACGCCGATGAGCAAGGCCAGGACGTACACGGACATAGTGGACTCCGAATCAGGGCAATGATGCACGGTTGGACAAGCCGACGGCTTACCTGGACGAACGTCGGCAGAATGTGTCGAGCATTTCACCTGGACAGTCAACTTCTCACCGCATCCATCGAGGCGATCCGCCGTTGCCGGCGCGGTTGCCCCCGGGGGTTGCCCCCTTTCGGTGTGACCCTAGTGTCGCACAATTCGACTGGCGAAAACGCGGGCGAGCGCCTGCGCCGGCATTGGCCTCGTTCGGGTCATGCGCGCCGGATAGACTGCGCCACCAGCGCGCCGACGTTCGCAATCGCCGCATTGCTGCGGGTCGCGTCGCCGTCCGTTTCGGTCAGATAGACGGTCACCAATACCGGTCCACGGCCGGGTGGCCACAGGATCGCGATGTCGTTGGCGGTGCCGCGCTCGCCGGTGCCGGTTTTATCGCCGACGCCCCAGTCCTCGGGCAGCTTCGCGCGCAGCCGTGAGCCGCCGGTCTGGTTGGCCGCGAGCCACGCCAGCAATTGCGCCCGCGATGCGGCCGAAAGATGCTCGCCCAGCACGAGTTCGCGCAGGTTGCCGAGCATCGCGTTGGGCGTGGTGGTGTCGCGCGGATCGCCGGGAATCGCTTCGTTCAGTGCGGGTTCGATACGGTCCAGCCGCGTCATGCCGTCGCCCAGGCTGCGCGCGAATGCGGTGACCGCCGCCGGGCCGCCGAAGCTCGCGAGCAGCAGATTGGCCGCCGTGTTGTCGCTGAGCGTGAGCGCCGCCTTGCACAATTCGCCGATGCTCATGCCCGCGTCGCCGGTCAGTTCGCGGGTATGCCGGCTCGTGCCCGGCGAGTTCGGCACGAGATCGCTGGCGGAGAACACCACGCGCCGCTGCAAATCCTCCTGCCCGCGGTCCACGCGCGTCAGCACCGCGCCCGCCGCCAGCAGCTTGAAGGTGCTGCACATCGGGAAGCGCTCGTCCGCGCGTAACCCGGCGTGCAAACTGGTGGTCGTGTCGACGATCGATACGCCCAAGCGCCCGCCGCTTGCCGCCTCGATCCGCGCGAGCCGCTCGCGGATCGCCTCGGCGTCGGCCAGCTCTCGCCCACGCGCGGGACCGCCTGCCTTCATCGTCTTTCCCAGCGCGCCCGTGCTGCCAAGCGCAACTCCAGCTATCGAAACACCCAGCACCGCACCCGCGAACTTCCGTCTCGTGATCATCGCCGCTCCTTGTGTGAAGCCGCCACTATCGGTTTTCCCCCCGGCGCTGACAAACGATGATAAGTTAGCCGACTCACAAGAAAATCTTATGCCTTCACCATGAGACCGCATCTTCCCCTGAACGCTTTGCGCGCGTTCGAATCGTCCGCGAGACACCTGAGCTTCACGCGCGCCGCGCTCGAACTGAACGTCACCCAGGCCGCCGTCAGCCAGCAGGTCCGCACGCTCGAGGAACGGCTGGGCACCGCGCTTTTCAAGCGTCTGCCGCGCGGCCTTGCGATGACCGACGAAGGCCTCGCGCTGCGCCCGGTTCTGAGCGACGCGTTCGACCGCATCGAAGCGGTGCTCAAGCAGTTCGAAGGCGGGCATTTTCATGAGGTGCTGACGGTCGGCGTGGTCGGCACGTTCGCGGTGGGCTGGCTGATGCCGCGCCTCAAATCGTTTCGCGAGGCGCATCCGTTCGTCGAACTGCGGCTGCTGACGAACAACAACCTCGTCGATCTCGCCACCGAAGGGCTCGACTTCGCGATCCGCTTCGGCGACGGCACGTGGCCCGGCTCGCTCGCCACCCGGCTGCTCGATGCGCCGCTCGCGCTGCTGTGCACGCCGGAGATCGCCGCGCGTCTGTCGAAGCCCGACGATCTGGCGGGAGAGACCCTGCTGCGTTCGTATCGCGCGGACGACTGGATGAACTGGTTCAACGCCGCCGGTATTCCGTCGCGGCCGGTTCGCGGGCCGGTGTTCGATTCGTCACGCCTGATGGTGGAAGCGGCGATGCAAGGCGCGGGAATCGCGCTCGCGCCGGCGCTGATGTTCGATCACGAGGTCAATACGGGGCGCCTCGTGCGCCCGTTCGATGTGGAAGTCCACGCCGGCAGCTATTGGTTGACCTATCTGAAGGGCAAGCCGATGACGCCGGCGATGCTGCTGTTCAGTCAATGGATCGTCAACGAAGCGGGACAGCGTTCGCCGGACTAGCACAGCGCGCTGCGGCGATGACCGTTCATCGCGGGCCGTTCGGCTTGCGGCGGGAATACGTTCCACGAACCGTCGTCGTGACGGAAGAAGAAGATCGATAGCAGGCCGCCGGGCCGCAGCGCTTCGACGCACACATAGCGTTGCGATGCGCGGTGGCAGAACCGCACGACGCGCGCGGGCATCGACGGGGTGGGTGCGAGCCATTTGTCGACGGCCCAGTGCAAGGTCTTTTCTGCGGCAACCATGATGTTCTCCTTGAATCCTGTCGCGTTTGAATCGTTAAACCGTTGAGTCGTTGACAGCGCCGTTGCGCTTTCACGCCAGTTGCGCGGCCACCTCGGCGCCCTTCGCACCGCTTTCGACGAAAGCCTTCACCAGACACACCAGCGCAAGCACGCCGGCACTCGGATGACGCAGGCAGCCATGCACCTGTTCGCTGCGGCTTTCGCCGAGCAGGCACCATGCGCAGAAGTGTTCGCAGTTGTTGGTCAGCAGGCGGTAGCGGTTTTCGCCGAGACGGGAGCGCGCGCGGCGCACGGCTTCGTCGCCGATGTAGCGGGCGCTCGGGGTCGAGCGGATCGACAGCGGCTGGCCGGCGGCGAAGCGCGCCAGTTCCACTTCCTCGACCGGGCCGCGATGCGCGGAACTCGCGAAGCCCGCGTAATGGACCACGCGGCCATTACCCACATAGATGCCGTGATGTTCGTAGCCGCGCCGTTGCGTGACGAGATGCGCGCCGATCGGCAGGTCGATGGTGGACGGTGCAGCCTGGCGCGCTTCGTTGCCGGTACTGTTCGTCTGAAGAAGAGGGGTGTTCATGGCTGGCCTCGTTTCGATTTCCAACACTGTTGCGAGGTCATGTGCATCATCCGGGCCATGCGCGCGAAAGCCTTTATTTAAGGCACTTTCGGGTTTTTGGGTGGGATACGGGACGGTCCGTGTGTCAGCGGTGAGCCGACAGAATTCGCCCCGATGTGTTGGTGCGCGACGCTCTTTACGGGGTTCCAGCCATGCCGCTTTCTGCTGTTGTTCCGTGCATCGGCGCGTGACCGCAAGCTGCCCGCATGTGTTGGGTCATACACCGCCGCGCGTGGGCGTTTGTTGGCTGCAAACCGACCGATCAGCGCCCGTGCAAGCCGACGCTGCGTGCGCAGGCGCGCGGAATCGCCGTGCAATCAACGCGTTACGACAATGCCGGGGATGGGGCCGCAAAGTGGCATGGCACTTGCACTATCACGTCCAGATCCTTTTAAACCGCGCGCGTAACCGGCGCGGCAACCGGAGAACGTCATGGCTTGCATCACAGTAAACGACCTCACGCTGAACCTCGCGCTCGACCGTAAAGCGATGGCGGCGATTCGCGGCGGCGGTGGCGCGCCATGGGTCTATGGCTGGATTCAGCCGTATGTGCGCAATACGCCGAGCATGGGACCTGTCGTGAACCTGTACGAGGTGTCCAACAACTTCTATGCTAACCAGATGATCAACCAGTTCCAGTCGGTCGACGTCTACAACACGGGCGCGAACTCGAACATCGCTGTCTCTCCCGACGCACGCAGCAGAAACGATACGGTGTAGCCGTTGTGACTTGTGCGAGCCAATTTCGCTGGACGTCGTGCGCGCGTTCCGACGCCGGACGCGTCCGCGAGATCAACGAAGATGCCTGCCTCGACCAGCCCGCCCCCGGGCGCTGGGCCGTCGCCGATGGCATGGGCGGGCACGCGGTCGGCGATCTGGCGAGCCGTCTCGTGATCGATGCGTTGAGCCGGCTCGCTGCGCCGCTCAGCATGAAAACGCTGATCGCCGATGCCCGCACCCGGCTGCAAACCGCCAATCGTCAACTACGCGACGAAGCCGCGCGCCGCCAGGTGCAGCGCATCGGCAGCACCGTCGTCGTGCTGCTCGCTTGCGACCGCTTCTGCGGCTATCTGTGGGCGGGCGACAGCCGTATCTATCTGTACCGCGCAGGACAGCTGCGGCAACTCACGCGCGATCACAGTCAGGTGGAAGAACTCAAGTCGCTCGGCGTAATCACCGACGAAGAGGCGCGGCATCATCCGGCGCAGCATATGATCACGCGCGCGGTGGGCGCGACGGATCGGCTCGAACTCGACGACGATGCGATCGAGGTCGCCGACGGCGACGTCTTCCTGCTCTGCAGCGACGGCCTGAGCAACGAGCTGAGCGACGACGAAATCATCTCGGTGCTGACCTCGGCGCAACGCGAGAACGCGTCCGAGGAACTGGTCGAACTGGCGCTCGCGCGCGGCGGTCGCGACAATATCACCGCAGTGGTCGTGCAGGCGGAAGACCCGAATGCGTCCGACAAAACCTTGCTGAATCCGTCGCCCTGAAGTCACCGCTTTGACGCCACGGTTGGCCGGCATCAAGTCTCGCCGTCTTCCTCGTCGCGCTCCCGCTCGTCCTCCGAGCCGTTCCTGCTGGCGGCCGGCGCATTGCGATTGCGGAAGTCCTTCGAGTGCAGACCATGCTTCTTCAGCAGCATCTGCAAATGCGAGCGGTTCATGTCGATCCGCCGCGCGAGTTCGGCCACGGTGCCGCTCACCTCGCGAAGGCCACGCTCCAGGAAGGCTTTCTCCGCGTCGTCGCTGGCGGCCCGTTTCGCGTCGCTCAGCGACATCAGATTCGCCACGCTGATCGGCTCCTGCCCGCTCGCGGGCGCACCGCTCGACACAGCCGCCGCCCCCGGCGCCGTCGGCCGCATGTCCTGCGGCAGATGATCGACGTCCGCCATATCGCTCGCGAGACACGACACGCGATACATCACGTTGCGCAACTCGCGAATATTTCCGGGGTACGCGTAGTTCAGCAGAAAGTCGCGCAAACGCGGCGTCAGTCTGACGGGCCTGCGTTTCAAGGTGCCGGCCGCTTCGTCGCCGAACCACGCTATCAGCAGCGGGATTTCATCGCGGCGCTCGCGCAACGGCGGCAGCGTCACGTGAATCACGCTGAGCCGGTAGAACAGATCCTCGCGGAATTTGCCCTCTTCGCTCAGTTGCCGCAGATTGCGATTGGTCGCCGCGACGATGCGCGTATCGACGGCGACGGTTTCATCGGAGCCCACGCGTTGAATCTCGTGCGCTTCGAGCACGCGCAGCAGTTTGACCTGGCCGGCGAGCGGCAACTCGCCGATCTCGTCGAGAAAGATCGTCCCCGTATGCGCGCTTTCGAATTTGCCCTTGCGATCATTCGACGCCCCGGTGAACGCGCCCTTGCGATGCCCGAACAATTCGGACTCCAGCAGGTTGTCCGGAATCGCGCCGCAGTTCACGGAGATGAACGGCTTGTCCGCGCGCGAGCCGTTCGCGTGAATCACTTTCGCCATCAGTTCCTTGCCGGTGCCGCTTTCGCCGTCGATCAGCACGGGCAAATCGGTGGGCGCCGCTTTCTCGGCGATTTCGAGCGATTCCAGCAGACGCGCATTGTCGCCGAAGGTCCCTTCGAAAATGAAGCTGCGTTCGAGCAACGCCTTTCTGCGCGCGCCGCGCGATTGATCGACCGGCGTCTGCGGCTCGGCGGCCACCGCCGCCTGCACGAAGCGCTCCTTGTGCGAAAGCTGCATCACTTCGTCTCGCAACGAGGTGGCTTGCCTGAGGAGCTTGTCGATATCCGCGCGTTCGAGGCGCGACGACCAGCGCAACGTCGAGCGCAAAATCTCGATCCGCTCGATCAGGCCCGCGTAGGAAATCGCGGGGCTGGCCTCTTCAATCTGGTCGAGTATCTTCATCATTACGCGCTCAACTGTTTCTGGACCAGTTGGTAATACATCCCGCCACGCTGAATCAGCTCATCGTGACGGCCCTGTTCGACAATCGCCCCTTCGTACAGCACGAGAATCTTGTCCGCGCGCATGATGGTGCTGAGCCGGTGCGCGATGATCACCGCCGTACGGCCCTTCAGAATGTCATGCATATTGCCGAGGATATTGCTTTCCGACTGCGAATCGAGCGCCGACGTCGCTTCGTCGAACACGAGCAGACGCGGGTCGTGATACAGCGCGCGGGCGATGCACAGCCGCTGGATCTGTCCGCCCGACAAACCGATCCCACGCTCGCCGACAATCTGTTCATAGCCGAGCGGCATCTTGCTGATGAACGCGTGCGCGTCGGCCATCTTGGCAACTTCCTCGATGCGGCGCCGGTCGGGCGCATCGTCGCCGCTCGCGATGTTCTCCGCGATCGTGCCGGAGAACAGCAGATTGCTTTGCATCACATAGCCGATCTGCGCGCGGTAATAGGCTTTGTCGACCACACCGAGATCGTAGCCGTCGATGCTCATTTTCCCGTCGGTAGGCGTGTAAAAGCCGACCAGCAACTTCGCGAGCGTGGTCTTGCCCGAGCCGCTGCGCCCGACTATCGCCACCAGCTCGCCGGGCTTGATGTCGAAGCTGATATTTTCGAGCACATAGGCCGAGTCGTTGTCTCCATAGCGGAAATAGACGCCGCTGAAACTGATCTCGCCTTGCAGTTCCGGCAGCATCACGCGCGAGGGCAAATCCTGCGGCTTCTGTTCCGGCTCGATGTCGAGCACGTCGCCGAGCCGTTCCATCGCGACGCCCGCGTCGTTCAACATGCTCCATAAACCGACGAGCCCCATCAGCGGACCCATTACGCTGCCCATGAACGCATTGAATGCGATCAACTGACCGATCGTCATTTCGCGCGCCAGCACCAGATTCGCGCCGACCCAGAGAATCGCAATGGTCGTCGCGGCGTTCAGCAACTGACTGCCGAATCCGACCAGAATGTTGAACGCGTGGGCGCGATACTGCACTTCGAGCGCCTTCGCGTACTTCTTCTCCCAGCGCAAACGCACCGGCCGCTCGATGCCCATGCCCTTGATGGTCTCCACGCCCGCAAGCGCCTCCATCAGAAACGACTTCGAATCGGTCGACGCGGTAAACACCTCGCGCGCGTAGCCTTTGATCTTCGGCGTGACGATCGCGGTCAATGCCATGATCGGAATCACGAACGCGATCAACACCAGCGTCATCTTCACGTTGTAGACGAACATGATCGTGAAGTAGATGAACACCATCAGCAGATTCAACGTGGTGGTGACGGTGGACTCGGTGAGGAACGCCCGGATAGTCTGGTTCTCCTGAAAGCGCGCGAAGATGTCGCCGGTCTTGCGCTTCGCGAAGAACGAGAACGGCAGCGACATGGTGTGCTTGAAGAACTGCGACATCATCGCGAAGTCCATGTTGCGCACCATGAAGTTGGCGAGATACGCGCGGATCGTCGACATCAACTGCGAAAACACGTTGGCGATGATCAACCCGCCTATCAGCAGATGCAGCAGGCTGACGTTCTGATGCACGATCACGCCGTCGAGAATGTTCTGGATGATCAGCGGTGGAATCACGCCCAACACCTGAATCACGAAGGTGGCAAGAAACAGATGGCCGAGTATCTTCTTGTACGGCTTCAAATAACCGACAAAACGTATCCACGGCGAACGCGCCGCCGACATTTGCACCAGATGCGGGCCGCCGGTGAACAGCAGACACGTGCCGCTCCAGCCGCGCTCGAAATCCTCGACGGTCAATTTCCGGAAGCCGAGCGCCGGGTCCGCGATCCACACGTAATCCTTCGAGAGCCCGTACACCACGACGTAGTGATAGCCCTCCCAGTGGATGATGAACGGCAGATCGAAACCGCGCAACGAATCGAACGTGCATTGCACACCGCGCGCCGTGAAGCCGAGCGATTCGCCGGCGCGCGCGAGGCTGTCGAGTGTCGCGCCCTGGGTCGTGACGTTGGCGAGTTCGCGCAATTTGCCGAGCGTCATCGGAATACTGTAGTGGCGGCACACCATCGCGAGACACGCGGCGCCGCAGTCCATCTCCTCCGCCTGTTCGACCAGCGCGAAGCGTTTGATGACCTTCTCGCCGAACTCGGGCTTGCTTTGCAAGTCGAGCATCAGCGGCAACTTGCGGCGCTGTTCGAGCCGCTTTTGCCGCTGCAATTCGCGGTCGCCGTAGCGGATGCGCTCGTCGAGCACTTCGCGCAGCTTCGGATTGCGTTCGAGGATGAAGTGAACCGTGCGCTCCGGAATCACCAGCAGCCGCGTATCGGTCGTCGCCACGACGGAGGCCATCTGCTCCTGGCGCATCAAACACGCTTTTTCGCCGAATATCTCGCCTTCGCCGAGGGTCGCGAGCGTATAGTCGTGGCCCTCCTCGTGCCGCACGATACGCACCTGGCCCTGCCGTACCACGTAGAGCCGCCGGTCGTCGCGCCCGTCCTGCTTGAGAATCTCCTTGCCCGCGACAACCCGTTTCACGCCGACGCTGCGCACATACTCTTCCAGCTCGGCCTTGTTCAGCTTGCCGCGCAGATCGAACAACTGCGCGACGAAGCCGCCCGCCGAGCTGATCGCCACGTAGCTCGCGACGAACGCCAGCGCGGCCGGATTGCCGGCCATCACCGGTTCAATCGCGGCGCGCGGAATGAACAGCAACTCGGTTTTCGCCGACGACCGCACCGACGCTTCGTGCATGTACGTGCGCAACATCGCGATGTCGGCGAAGATTTCGCCCGACTTGCGCACGCCCATGCTGGTTTCCTTGCCGTGCTCCTCCGTGAAAATGCGCACCGAACCCGAACGCACCACGTAGAGCCCGTCGGCCATCTCGCCCGCAGAGCAGACCGTTTCGCCAAACGAATAGAAGCGCGCTTGCGCGTAGTCGGCAAGACGCTCGATTTCATCGCGCGAGAACGGCGAGAGAATTTCCACCGAGGCGAGAAACTCGGCGGCGGAAGGCGCGGCCTGGGGTGCGTCCATGTACTACGGACCTCCGTTCGGCTGACTGCGTTGGGTTGGTTCGAGTGGTACAACTGCGCTATGGCGCGAATGAAGCAAAGCGCGCAAAGGGTACAGACCTGTTAGCGCGCTTCGATCACATGCTCCTGGGCGCGCGCGATCAGCCAGCTTTCGCGCAGCAGCCGCCTGACTTCGGCGGCCACGTCCGCATCCAGCGTCGCCGGATACTTGGCCGTCACCGCGAAAATCTCGAAGCACGAGCGATCCGCCGACGCAAACGGCCCCAGCAGATCGCCCACTGCCGCATTGAAAATCTTCGCTTCGATGTCCGGCTTCAACGAGCCGCGCAGCACCTTGCCGATCACGCCGCCCGCCTCACGCGTATCGGCAATCGAATGTTCGCGCGCCATGTCGGCGAAACTGTCGGGGTCGTCGTGCAGATACGAGATCATTTCCTTCGCCTTGCCCTCGCTGTCGAGCACGATATGGCTCACTTCGATCGCGTCGAACTTCGGCGAATTGAGTGCGAAGTAGTCGCGGATCGCAGCTTCGTTGCCGACCTCGTCGAGCATCTTCTCCTGGTACAGCCCGTCGGTAATGAACGCTTCGAACTCGTCGAGACTCACGTGCAGCACGTCGAGATATTGGTTCATGTCGGTCGCGCGATGCAGGCCGCGCACGCGGCGGAACTGATCGGCGCGCTGCTGGATCTCGTCGGCAGTCACCGCAACGCCGTGCTTTTTCGCTGCGTGCACCGTGAGCTTGTCGCGCACAATCTGTTCGATCAGGCTTTCGAACTGGCCGGTCAGTTTCAGAAGACGAATGAACTCGGACACGTCCACGACTTCATCATCGATACGCACTATCGCGGTCATTTCACTCGCTCCTTTGATTGGGGATATTCAGCATGCTCAACCCGCCACCTGCCTGAATGGATCGAGACCCAGATCGATCAGGCGGCGCTCACGCACCACAATCTCCGCGCTTGCCGTCATGCCGTAGCGCAACGGGTAACGGGTGTCGGCGATCTGGTAGTAGTTCTTGTCGAGCGTGACGCGGCCCTCGTAGACCGGCTGCTTGTCCTGCGCCGACGGTTTGGTGGCGGGCGAAATATAGGCGAGCGTGCCGCTGATCAGCCCATAACGCTGATACGGAAACGCATTGAATTTCAGCTTCACCGGCAGGCCTTCATGTAGAAACGCGCGGTCATGTTCGGCGATTTCGATCTTCAGCACGGGCCGTGCATCTTTCGGCGCGATGCCGCCGAGCGGCGCGTTCGCCTGGATCTTGTCGCCGCGCTGCGTCGACGTCACATCGGTAATGACGCCCGAGACCGGCGCGAGAATCAGCAGGAAGTTGTCCTTGTCGATGTTCTCGAAGCGGATTCGCGCGGCGGCCTCCGACACGAGACGGGCGCTCTGCAATTGCAGACGCACCTTGTCTTCCGCATCGGTGATATCGCGCACCGCCGAATCGTATTGGAGTTGCAGGTCGGTGGTCTGCTGGCCGCTGGTTTCGAGTTGCGCATTCGCCTGCGTGTATTCATGACTCAGGCGAAAGTCCAGTTCGGCGAGCTTCGATTGTGCGACGCGGTAGGCGTTGTCCGCTTCCAGCGCGGCCGTCCGTTTCTGCTCGACCTGCAATTCGGCAATGCCGCCGCCACCCGGCTGCGCAAACAGCTTCGAATAGCGGTCCAGTTCCTGACGCGCCGCCTCGCGCGTGCGGCGGGCGTTGTCGAGGATGCTGCGCGCTTCGTCGAGTTCCGCCTTCTGCCCTTCGGCGAGCTTGGTGGTGCCCTCCGACACCCGGTTTTCGTGCAGACGGGACTCCACTTCCATTTGAGCCTTCAGCGCCGCCGCTTTACGCTCCATGAACGCTTTCTTTTCCGGAAACTGCTTCGAGTCGCGCTCCGCATCTTCGAGTTTGAGTTGCGCTTGCAGCGCGTTGCTCGCCGCTTCGATCGCGCCGCGTGCATTCAGCCGCGCCAGCACGTCGCCCTTCGACACCGGCTGTCCCTCGGCGATATACAGGTCGGCCAGTTCGCCGTCGATCGGCGCATAAATGCGGCGCACTTCCGATTCGGGCGACAGCGTTCCCTGCGCGGTGACGATCACATCCGCGCGGCCGACGAACGACCACAGCAGGCCGGCCACCACCAGCGCGACCATTGCCCAGATCAGCGCACGCGCGATCCGCACGGGCTCGGCCGTCAGAATCGCAATGCCTTCGACACTGTGGTCCTCCAGCGCCTCGGACAACGGCCTAGGGTGATTGTCGCGCTTCACTCTGCTCGCCTCCGATCAATGCCAGCTTCGCCTTCAACAGTCCCGGGTCCAGCACCATGCGCAACTCCGTCAGCGAGCGGCGCTGCAAATCCGCTTCGGCTTCGATGTCCGCGAGGAGGCGGTCGAATTCAGCGGGATGATCGGCCTTCAATTGCGTGTAGATGCGCATGCCCTGTTGCGCCGCCGTTTGCGCGTCGGACAGCAAACGCGCCTCACTGCGAAAGCCCGACGAGATGCCCGCTTCGAGCCGTTGCGCGCCGCCGATCGAACCGCTCGCGCGATATTGCTTCCACACACTCTGCGCGCGCAGCAGCAGATCTTGCGCACGCGCGAGCGCTTTGTCGTGCAGCGCGGCGACGTCTTTTTCGATCGACTGCGCGAACCATGCGTCCGCCTGCGGATCGAGACTCGCGTAGAACGACAGCAGGCGCTGGTCGTAATCCTTGCCGCCGCGCGTCTTCTGCAAATCGGTGTACTGGTCGAGCAGCGCTTTCTTGTGCGCCGCTTCGGCCGCGAGCACGTCGGACCACGGGCCGGCGGGCATCGCCTGCAAACCGGCCAGCGCCTGCTGCGCGTCGCCGCGCAGCCACGCCGCATTCACCGCGTCGTGACGCTGGATCACGTCGGCGGACGGCAAACGGCTCGCCGCCAGTTGCTGAAACTGCGCCTGAAACGGCGGCGTGCCGAAATGCACCGACTTCAGCATCGCGAGCAATGGTGTCAGTTGGCGGCTCAGTGCGGCATTGAGCAACGCGGAGTACTGGCGCAAATCCTCGCGTACCCGGTCGAGGCCGGCGAGACGCGGATAGCGCTGCGCGTAATCGTCGAGCACGGGTGGCAGCGCGTCGGGTTTATCGCGCGCCAGCTCGGTGCGGATCACGCCATTGAGCCGGTCGATCGCGGCGACATACACCGAATCGTCGCTTTCCAGCTTGCGCAGATGACTCAGCGCCCTCGCGTAGGGCTCGGCAAATACCGGCACATAGGACGCGATCCGGTCGAGCGCGCGTTGATGGCTTTTTGCGTCGTCTTCCCAGCGTTGCAGCAGGTTGTTGATCGTCGACTCGTCCGCGTACATGCGGATCGGCGCATCCGCGCCGCCGCGCCCGGCCACGAAGCGCTCCAGATCGCCCACCCACTGCAGTTCGCCGGCCAGCGATGTGGCGTCCGCGTTGTTCGCGCTCAACGCTCTCATCTCCGTCAGCAGAGCGTCGGCCTGATCGAATTGAGCCTTCTGCAATGCGTTCAACCAGCCGGGCAGTGTCGCCTTCAGCAACGCTTCGCTGGCGAGCGCACTGACTTTGGTGTCCGCCGGATGGCTCGCCAGATAGCCTTTCGCCGCCGTGACCGCACTCGTGTAATCGCCGCTCGCCAGCAGGTCTTTCAATTCACGCTCCGACGAGCCATGCAGGTAAAGCGCCACCGCGATCGCCGCCAGAACGGCGACGCCCGCGCCGCCCCATCCCGCGATACGTTTGACGTTCGGACGGTCGTCGTCCGCAAAGGCCTTGCCGAGTTCGCTCGCGACGAGGCGCCAGCGCCGCGGCTTGCTCTTCGCGCTCGCCGCGGGGCCCGAGGCGTGGGCGCCGCGCGCACTAGCGCCGCTCTTCGCGCCATGCGCGCCGTTCGTTCCGTTCGTCCCGCTGATGCCATTCACGCCTTTTGCGCCGCTCTGCGCATCGCGCTTCGCCTGTGCCGACACGGCCGATGCCGCTTCGTTGACTTCGTCTTCACGTTGTAGGCCCGGGTCGACGCAAAAGATATCGAGGAACGAATGCGCGGCGCCGACGAACGTGGTCTTGTCGTTATCGGCCGCATCGTCGACGGCTGGATTGAGGAATAGCTGGGTCACGGTGGGCTCGACATCAGGGGCTTTCTGCAGCGACACCCTGTAGACGAAGTGGTCGCCGCCAAATGCAACGACGTCGCCTTCCACCAGCGGCAGCGCGGATTCGTCCAGGCGTTTTCCGCCAACGAAGGTGCCGTTGGTGCTGCCGAGGTCCTCGACGTAGAGGTCTCCGCTCTTCAGAAAAATGTGCGCGTGGCGCCGCGAGATGTAATTGACCTGATGTGGAAAGCGCTCTTTGTAGCGCGAAAAAACGTCGTCCGCCTTGCTGACGAGAAATGGGAACGCCTGCACCTCGATCGGCTGCAAGCCGAGGTCGTCGCGCTGCGGCACCAGCAGCAGGCCCGGCGGGGGCGGCGTGCCGGTGGCCGCCACGATGCGTGCGCGCGGCTCGATACTCACCCGGTAGCACAGCTCGCCGCCGAAGCACAATTCGTCGCCGGCCCGCACGCGCGCCGGCATTTGCCGCACAGCGATACCGTTCAGCGCCGTGCCGTTCTTACTGCCGAGATCGGCGACATAAACCGCGCCGTGCTCCGTGAAAATGCGCGCATGCCGGCGCGACAGACGCGAGGTTCGCTCGGGAGGATAGTCGGAGAATGGCGCTTCGCTGCGGCCGATCGCAAACAGGTTGTCGACAATCCGGATCGCGTCGAGCGGAGGACGTTGCGCGGACGCAACCGGTGACAACACCACGTCGAACGCAGCGTCCACTGTCGCGCGCATTTCAGCAATCGGAGCTTCGCCGGCGGCCATTTTATCTGGATCACTAAGCGTTTACCCGCTGCGCAGAGCGCGCAACGGAAACGGGACGATGGACAACGGCGAAACGATCTTGTTGTAATGAGCCGTATGAAATAGGGCCCCTCAACGATTGTAAGTCACGCATGGCGAGTGTCAATTTTCAGATCATCAGTTGTGAAGGCGGCGCGCGTCGTCGAGAGCCGAAACATCCGCGCGGCGCTCCGTCTTGCGATTAGCTCAGTGTTCCTTTACTTCTCTTTTATCTGCCACTTATTCTCTGCCTACTGGCTATTCACTTGCGCCTGCACGTCCACGCTCGGCCAGCCGCCGCCCAGCGCCTTGTACAGCAGAACCGTGTCGGACAGAATCAGTTGATGGTTGGCGAGAAGGCCTTGCTGCGCTTCGAGCAGGGTCCGTTCAGTTTCGAATACCTCCAGTTGCGACACCACGCCAAGGCGCAATTGCGACTGAATCTGATCGGCGACGATTTGCAGGCGCGACACCTCCTCCTGCAATTCCACGCGTTGCGCCTTATGGGAGTTCAGATTGACCAGCGCGTTCTCCACTTCCTCGAACGCACCCATCACGGCCACGCGGTATTGCTGCTCGGCTACCGTCGATTGCGCCTGGGTCGTCTTCACGTGAGCTCGCGTACCGGGGTCGAGCAACGGGATGTTGATGCTCGGCATCAAGCCGAACGTGAACGATTTCAGCAGGTTGTTCAGCGCGGCGCTCGCCGTGCCGCCGTGTGCCGTGAGACCGATGGTCGGCAATTGCGCGAGCTTGGCCTGGCCCACGAGGTCGTAAGCCTCCAGTACTCTGAACTCCGCCGCCACCACGTCGGGGCGCCGCGCAAGCAGCTGCGCGGGCAAGCCGTCCGGCACCGCGGGCAATTGCACGCGTTCCTGCAGATGGCCCTGCGGCAATTGAAACTCGCCTGCCGGTACGCCCATCAGTGTACAGAGCGCATTGTTGGCCAGCGCGCGCGAACGGCGCAAGTCGAGCAGCTCGTTGGTCAGCCGGTTGATTTCCGCCTGCTGGCGCAGCACCTGGGTTTGCGGTACGAGGCCGCTGCGCCGCTGGCCGTCGTAGATCGTGAGTATCTGTCTGTTCGTGACGAGCGTCCTCTGCTGCTGCTCGATCTGATCGTCGAATTGGAGAATCTGAAAGTAGGTGCTGGCGACGTTCGCCACCAGTTCGAGATAACCGGCGCGCCAATCCGCCTCGCTGGCGTGAAATTCCGCCTTCTGGGCCTGCACGCCCTTTTCGACCTTGCCCCAGATGTCGATATCCCAGTTCACCTGGGCCGCGACGTTGTACTGCTTCGCAAAGGTCTGGCCCGTGGTCTTTTCGAAATCGGCGCCGACGCCGAGGTCCATCGTGGGCAACGCGCCTGCTTTCGCCTCGGTAATCTGCGTCCCCGCGACATCGATACGCGCGGCCAGCACTCTGATATCGAAGTTGCCCGCAATCGCTTTGGCGATGAGCGTGTCGAGATACGGATCGTGGAAGCCTTTCCACCAGTCGGGCTCGATGGTCGCGGTGGCCGACACCGCCGCGCCCTTCTGATCCGACCATGACGCTTTGGCAGGCGTGTCGGGGCGCTTGTAGTCGGCCATGCGAAAGTCGACGCACGCACCGAGCGACAGCGCGCATGCCGTTGCCGCACATACGCCGCGCAACACGGCGCCGACGCGCCGCCCGCCGCTTGCGCGCACCGGCGTGCACCGTGCCGATGTCACGAGGAAGAAGCGCTGACAGATCAGTGAATCAAGCAACGCTGACACGATTGTCTCCGATGACGCCCGCTTCGCTGCACACACTGCACGACCGGAGCGCCCTTCAGGTAAAGCCTCTCCCACGCGGCTTCACCATCGAAGGAGCGGGCGGGCAGGTTGGCGCGGGGATCGGACGGTGACGCGAGGGGTGCGTGAAAAGAACGATTGAACTGGAAACCTTTTTGAGTCACTAGCCGATACGCGGCCAACGGGAGATCGATGCTCGACCAGGGGGGAGCGGGCCCCGCAGAGACCGGCAGGCCTCCGCGGGGGACGCGCCGCTCAGGACACGTAGATGTTGTTGGCCGAGCTCACATGCGGAGCGATCGTGGTCGTGGTGCCCGCGACGAACGCTGCGTTGTTGCCGTTCGCGCTCTGGATGTTCATCGTCGTGTTGATGAGCTGCGTAGCGTCGACGGTCTTGCTGTTGTTCGGCGCATACACCGGCGCATAGGTGAAATACGATGACGAGGGATAGCCGAAGCCACCGCGCACGGCGCTCATCGCCTTGCTGTCGAGTTGTTCGGTGATGGACAGGTCTTTGATCATCAGCGTGTTCATGGTAAATCTCCTGGAAAGGGAAGCTGCACAGTCCTGCGTTTGGGTTCGAGCAATTTGTCTGCTCGGGTGTCACTAATGCATGGGCTGTGCCAGAGTTAATTTCCGATCCTAATAAATATCCAGAAAGGCCGCAGATAAAGGGCTTTGGCGATGACTGGCGAGCCGGGGGGAAGTGCACGCGACGATACGGCGAGCAGAGGATGACGGATTGCAGCCAACAGACGGCGTAAGGTTGTTGGCTGCTTCGTGACACTGGCATGCACGAGCTGCGCCGAGCAAGATCTCAGCGCGCAATGACGGTGATCTTCTTCGAGTACACCGGCGGATTGTGCGGGACATGCATATCGTCGCCCATCAGCAACTGCAACGTGTGCTTGCCCGGCGGCAATTGAATCATCGTTTCCGTTTCGCCCGCGCCGAAATGCAGATGGTTGCGGTCCGAAGGAATTTCCTGGTCCATCGGCGGCAGATCGGTGTCGATCAGCAGATGATGGTGGCCCGTATTCGGATACTTGACGCCCTTGGGCGCCACGCCCATGAAGCGCAAGCCGAACCACACGCGAAACGGCTTGTTGGCGGGCACCACCTGGCCGTCGTTCGGATAGCCGATATAGGCGTACGCGCCGGGCGGCGCTGGTGTCGTGCCGGCCATGGCGAAGCCAGGCAGGGTCAATGCCGCCGATGTCACGAGCGCCGCGACCACAAAGATCTTGTACATGAGGTCTCTCCGTCCTGATGGACCCGCGTGAAACGAACGGATCGCGCTAGTCTTTTTGCACGGTAATGGTGATCTTCTTCGAATAGACGGGCGGCACGAACGGCACGTGATTCTGGTCGCCGAGAAGCAGTTGCAGCGTGTGCTTGCCCGGCGGCAACTCGATACGCGCGTCCGTCTCGCCCGCACCGAAGTGCAGGTGATTGCGGTCCGACGGAATTTCCTGGTCGAGCGCCGGCAGATCGGTATCGATCAATAGATGATGATGCCCGCAGTTCGGGCGCGCGACGCCCTTTGGACACACCCCCATGTTGCGCAGACCCATGCGCACCCAGAGCTTGCCGCCATGAATCACCGCGCCATCCGACGGCCAGATGATGTATTCCTCGGCGCCCGGCGGCGATGCGGTCTGTTCGGCCAGCGCGATATTGAAAGGCGCCATACAGCCGAGTGCGAAGAGAAGCGTGGCGCACGCTGCCGCGCGCCCCACGCCGACGCGTGTTTTCATTGCATGACGCCAATCGGAAACAACGGGGGTGAGGGTTCTTCTTCGCATAGCGCACTCTCCCGAAGAGGGGACATGGCCGTCTCGGCTGCGCAAAGCAGGCCGAGCGCTCCGGCTGGATATCGCGGGTGCGAGTGACGGGACGGCCGCCAAGTTAAAACGACTGTGCGGCGTTACTTTGTGAAATTAGCTTAGGACGTAACTTGCCAAAAAGATACGCCACACTCGTTAACCGTATGACGCATTGAGTTGTGGCGCGCAAAGCGCGTGCTATCGTTATTAACAGGTTGCAGACGGATGGTCGTCGAAAGCGGCATCGATGCTTCGCCGGAAGTACTGCAGCGAATGCAGCACGCAGCGCGGTCCTCGAATGCCTAGATTCTGTCCGGTACAAACAGGATACAAAGATGTGGCGAATATTCCTGCTGGTCTGCATGGCCGGAGCAATCCAGGCGCAGTGGAGTATGGCTCATGCCGCTATCTCGACATTGGCGAGCACTGCAATTCCTGCGCCCATTGCAACGGGTACGCATGCGGCGGCGATGACCGATACGGCGGTCTCGCCATTCACGTCAGTGCGCGAGCCTGCACTTTCTCCACGTATTGCGCTCGTCATCGGCAATGGCGCATACGGCGATCCCGCCGCCCCCATCCGCCCCAACGCGCCGCGCGACGCCGAAGCAATGCGCGATACGCTCCAGGCGCTCGGCTTCGCGGTCATCATGCGCACGAATGCGACGCCACTGGACATGCAGGAGGCGATCAGCGAATTCCAGCGGCGTTTGCAAGGGGGCGGCGTCGGCCTCTTCTATTTCGCGGGCCATGGCATGCAAATGGGCCGGCAGACGTTGCTCATGCCTGCCGGACTCGATGCACGCTTGCCGGTGTCGCTGGTGAATAGCGGCATCGATCTGAATAGCGTGTTGCGGGCGATGTCTGCACCGCGTGCGGGCCGGCTCAATGTCGTGATTCTCGATACGTGCCTGAACAATCCGTTCTCGCCGGGCGCGACGAGCAATACTCCAACGCCGGGTGCCGATACCGTGATCGCCTATGCCGCCGCCCCCGGCGGCTTTGCGGCGGACGGCGCGCGCCACGGCGTCTACACGAACGCTTTGCTGCACGCGCTGGAAAGCGCCTCGTCGACAACACTCGACGCGCTGTTCGAGCGCGTCGCCGCGCAAGTGCGCGATGCAACCGGTGGCGAGCAAAAGCCGTGGATTGCTACGACGCTGGCTTCCTCGCCTCAGTTGAACGAAACCGCTAGGCGCTATCGCGAGGCGTCTGTGCCGGTCATCGCGTGGGCGCGCCAGGAGGGTCCGCTCGTCGCGCTGCACAGCAGGGGCATTCTTCCGAAAGACAGCAGCGAGCAGTACGAAATCACGTTCTGGAATTCGATCAAGGACAGCAACTATCCCGCCGATTACGAGGCCTATTTGAAGGCCTATCCGAATGGCCGCTTCGCTACGCTCGCTCATGCGCGCATCGATCGTCTGCGCGCGGCGGCGAGTGCGCCTGCGCCTGCGCCGACACCTGCACCTGCGCCGCAAGCCGCTCACCCCGCCGCGCCAACGAGTGCCCCGGCGCCGGAGCACCCGCGCACAGCGTCGGCGCCAAATCCAACCCCCACGCCAAGCGCGGCCGCACCCGCCGCGCCGACTGCCCCACCCGCCGCCGCAGTCGCACAGAAACCCGTCACGCGTCCGCTCGCCGCCGGTGAAAGCCGCGACTGCGCCGCCTGCCCGATCATGGTCCCCGTCCCCCCCGGCTCATTCTCAATGGGCAGCAACTCGGACGATCCATCGGAGAAGCCGGTCCATCACGTGAGCATCGGTGTGCCGTTCGCGATCGGCAAATACGAGGTGACGGTCGAGCAATGGAACGCGTGCGTCGCCGCCAACGCCTGTCAGAAAGCGACGCCCGAAAGCAATACGAACAAGGCCGCACCGGCGCGCGACCTGAGTTGGGACGACGCGCAGCAGTACGTGAAATGGCTCACCAAAGTCACCGGCAAGCCCTACCGTCTGCCCACCGAAGCGGAATGGGAATTCGCGGACAGAGGCGGCACGACGACCGCCTACTGGTGGGGCGATCAGATGCGCAAGGGCACCGCCAATTGCAAGGATTGCGGCGACCCATGGCACAAGGAAGGCCCGGAGTCCGCCGGTTCGTTCGCGCCGAATCCGCTCGGCCTGTACGACATGAACGGCAGCGTATGGGAATGGACCGCCGACTGCTGGCACAACAACTATCAGGGCGCGCCCGCCGACGGCCACGCATGGGACAGCCCCGGCTGCGACATGCGCGTGATTCGCGGCGGTTCATGGCGCGAAGGCGGCAATTACATGCTCAGCGCGACGCGCTTCAAATACAGCGCGGGCGTACGCCAATCGCAGGATGGCTTTCGGGTCGTCAAAGATCTCAAATGAAGCGCGTGGTCTCGCTGCGAGATCACGAGCGGTTCATGCCGTCGAGTTCAGACATGGTGGTTGACGCCCGCACCGCATTCAAGGCGCGCGCGGCTTCGTCGTGATCGATGCGAAGTCGGCCACGATGTGGTCCTGGCCGTATTTGCCGCGGATCTGCGTGAGCCGCGTGTCGAGCGCGCGCAGATAGTCGGCGCGCGATTCGCTTTCCGGACGCGGCTTGTCGAATAGCGGCACCGGCGTAATCAGCAGCACCACCATCTCCGCGCCGAACGGTTTCGAAATGATCCAGTCGCCGCCGCTGCCGATTGTCGCGGCGTAGTGCGGCGGCGCCTGATTGTCCTTCGCGCGCGGGCTCGGCACCATATGCACGACGCTGCCGTCGAGCTGGAAGTAGTCGAGGTTCACATACGAGTCGAAGCCAGGCGTCGTCACGTCGACGACCAACGCGTCGCCCTCGCTCAACTGACCGCCGGGCGGCCGCACATGCAAAGCCGCGATGCGCCCCGCTTGCCAGTTGCGAACCCAGTAGGGAGCGAGCGCGTTGACGGTATCGCATTTGCCGTCGGCGATGGGTTCGACGTCGAGCGTCAACGTATCGACGCCCGGCAAGGCCGCCAATGTGTCCTTCAGATGCGCCGCGCCGTAGCGCTGCGAGACGAAGCCGCGCACCGTCAGCGAATGATCCTGGACGGCTGCGGAGAGCGCCGAACACGGCACTTGCGCCAACGTGGGGGCGATGGCGGCGAGCGTCAGTGCGGGCTTGGGCGCGGGCGGCGTGGCGATTGGCGCCGACACGGCCGCGGCGCTCGCAGCAGCCGGTGCGGAGTTTGATGCGGCGGATGCCGTCACGGTCGGCGGCACGGCCGCCACCACATTCGCCTCCGACGCTGCATCCGCCCGATCCGCCAATGCCTGCGACGCCCCCACCGCCGCCGGCGTACTGCCCTGCCGGCTCGGCCCCGAGCGCAGCGCAAACACGCCGACCGCCGCCGCGCACACCACGGCAAAGCTCGCGAGTCCGGCCTTCGCCAACGTACCCGACTTCTCCGCGCGCGCCTCGTTGTCGAACTCGGCAATGAAGCGCACGACGCTCGGCATGCGCGTGGCACGATCGAACGACAGCGCGGCACGCAACGCGCGCCACTGCTTCGAATCGAGATTCTGCGGCCGCTGCAGCTTGAAATCGGCATTGCGCGCCTGAGTCGCCGACAAACGGTCGAACGGATGGTGGCCGGTCAGCAACTCGTAGGTGATGCAGCCGAGCGCATAGATATCGTCGCGCGGATCGGGCTCGCGGTGCTCGATCATCTCCGGGCTCGCATACGCGGGCGTCATCGCACCGAGGCTGCCGGGATCGAACACCGTCGCGTCGCTCTCCTCTTCAGGGCGCTGAAACACGCGGGCAATGCCGAAGTCGATCACTTTCACTTCGGCGTTGGTGGTCAGAAACACGTTGGCCGGCTTGAAGTCGCAATGGACGAAGCCGCGCTCATGCGCGTAGGCGAGCGCGGCACACATGCCGCGCACGATCGGCAGCGCCGCGCGCACCGGCATGCCCTGATAGCCCGGCGTACGCAGCAACTGGCTGAGCGGTTTGCCGCTCAGATACTCCATCGTCAGATAGACGATCGGCCCGTCGCGGTCGAAGTCGTACACCGTGATGATGTTGCGATGCGCGAGAACCTGCGCCTTGCGCGCCTCGCGCTGCAAGGCGACGAGCGAATTCGGATTGCCGCGAAACTGGACGTTGAGCACCTTGATCGCGAGATAGGGCTTGCGATCGGATGCTTCGAGCTTGCGCAAGTCGAGCGCCTTGTACACCGTGCCCATGCCGCCCACGCCCAGACATTCCTCGAGGACGAAGCGGTTATTCAACGTGTCGCCGGTGCCTTTGCTCTGATCGTGTCCCGCGCCGTCCGGCGCGTTGCTGGCGTTGCTGGCGTTGCTCGCACTACCTGCACTGGCGGAACGCACCGATGGAATCTCCACCGTGGTCTGAATGCCGGTTTCCTCGCCGCCGGCCGCCACGTTCGACACGCGCAGCTGCTCGATGCGCCGGCGCACTTCGAGGTAGAGATCGTCGGGTAACGGGGTTTTATGATGCGCCGCGCCAAGCATCTCCAGCAGCTGCGTGGGACCGAGTCCTTCGGTCGTCAACGTACTGTCGAGTTGAGCGACGAACTCGTCACGCGACAGCTCGCCGCTCTGAAAGTCGTGAATCACACGTGCAAGGCTAGCCATTTGTGCGAAGCGCCGCCGCTGCCGTTGGGCCCGATCTCATGTGACCGAAGGCACTCGGGCTGATGGAAAACCTGTCGTAACCAGTTACATGTGCCGCTTCGATACTAGCTCCCGGTCCGTGCTTTCGCAAACCAGGATTGGCCCGCGCCGCGCTTCGCAAGCGTGGCGCGCGAGTGTCGTCCGGCAGCCGACAGCACGCGGCCGTGTGTCGGCCATACGCCACCGCTCCCGTATCGCCCGAGCAGGTCATGCCGCTGCGGCCGACCGGTAGGTGCATTGCGAAAGCCTTGTGCAGCAACGCTCCGTCAACTTTATTAGGAACCTTGAATAAAACTGGCACAGCCCATGCATTAGTGACACCCGAGCAGACAAATTGCTCGAACCCAATCGCAACACCGCGATACTTTTTTCCAGGAGACTCACCATGAACACGCTGATGATCAAAGACCTGTCCATCACCGAACAACTCGACAGCAAGGCGATGAGCGCCGTGCGCGGTGGCTTCGGCCCGTCGGTCTCGTACTACAACTTCAGCCCGGTCTACGCGCCGAACAACAGCAAGCACGTCGATGCAACGCAACTGATCAACACCCAGATGGACCTTCAGAACGCCAACGGCAACAACGTTGCGTTCGCGGCCGGCATCGCCTCGTCGTTCAGCCCGAGCATCTCGTCGAACAACAACATCCACGTGTAAAGCGTGACGAGGCGAAGCGCCCGCGACAGCGGGCCGCTTCGCCTCACGCCGATCACGCCCGTCTTCCGCGCACCTTTGGAGAATCACCATGTCATCCCTCTTGATTCGCGATCTATCCCGCACCCGCGAGCTCGACCGCCGCGCAATGTCGGCGGTGGCCGGCGGCACCGGCGCGCCCGGCCTGCCGTCTGTGGCCGGGCTCGGCGGCATTGCCAACGTCAATGTCTCGATCAACCAGAACCTCAACCAGCTGCAATACGTGAACGTCGCCGCGCTCAACAACGTCGGCGTGATCGGTGCCGGGTTCGTGCCGCTGCATCTGGACGTCAGCCCGTCGCTGTGGGGCGCCAACTACGCCGCTGCATAAGCACGGGAAGCAGCGCAGGAACGGGGGTTCATTCAGTGCCGCTTTATCGTTACCGACAGGCAAGCTGCAAACAGATTTCCTATACTGATAGTGCGACGAGACCTCTCTATATCGAACGACAGACAGTAGCGGCGGCCGGACCAGTTCATGGACCGGCCGCCCAATTTCTTTTCGGGAGCCGTCATGGCGAAACTCATCATCAAGGACCTTGCTGCCAGCGTCGAACTCGACCGCGAGGCGATGGCCGCCATCATCGGTGGTGCGCGCGTCGGCGCGCGAGCGAGTGTGGCCGCGCCGCTGGTGCCGGCTGCCACGCGCGTCGTCGAATATCCGCCCGGTTTTCCTGCCGCGCATCGGACGATTATCGAAGCGGCGCTGCCGCGTAATCGCCAGCGCGAATAGAATCGAGTTCGAACAGGCATCGCAACGGCATGCGGTACAACCGCATGCCGTTTGTTTTTTGGGCGCGGAGTGTGCCGCACTTTGCAGCGGAATGTGCGGCCAACGCGTCACACCGCTCGCCGCATGAATTCGCGCCGCAATCATCCACTGCTTTTTCGCGCCAAACCCGCACGCATGGCCATATCTGCGGCAAAAGCAAAGCCGCACACCGCATGGTGCGCGCTCGCCTGCTTCAGTAAGGATTGCCACGAAATCCTCTGTCATGATCATGAGACCTGCCGCGTCGCGCGGATCATGCACATCACGAAGCGCCGCTCACTGCCGAACAGGTGAAGACACGGCGCGCGGCGAACCGGCGTCGGCGACTCCGCAATCGTCGAACGCCCTTTGGAAGGGGCCTATTTGTAGGACGCGCGAGATATCCGCAATTGGAAACGCGGCGTCCGGTTAGCGCTCTCGCCGCAACGACGGCGCCGGTTCAATTGACCTGGCGAATGTCTGCTCACGGCGACATCGGCGGTCGTGCGCTCTCCTATGATGCTTAGGACGCCACGTGGTTTTTCGCCTGCCGCCCGCCAATAGCCTGTGCTATCCGGACGGCTCGATGGCGCAGCGGCGTGCGTGGCGCACGGCAGACGAAGCGCCGCCACCCAGACGACGAGCGCGGCGCGCCACGAGCCGGCATCGCCAATCCAGATTGGAGACACGCAATGAAATTCATCGTGGAATGGAATGGTCAGCCGACCGCCGAGAATGCCGTCATTGAACGCTTCATGAAAACCGGCGGCCGCCCGCCCGATGGCATCACCATGCTGGGGCGCTGGCATGCGATCGGCGGCCTGCATGGCTTCGCGGTCGTCGAGGCCGCCGATACCGGGAGCATAGCGGCGCTGTCGCTCGAATGGGGTGACCTGCTGACGATCACCATCTTCCCCGCGCTAACCGACGAAGATCTGGGAGCCGCGCTCGGAAAACTGATGGCGGCCCGGCAATAGGGCGTTCCTGACCGCTTGCGGCGTCAGGCAAGTTCAAACGTACCCGACGGGCCCGTGCTGTCATGCGCGAAAGGGTCTCCCCAGCGGGTTCACATCGGCACGCTGATCGCCGGCCGCCGCAGCGCTGATCGGCTCTCCGCCGGGGGCTCGTACGACCCGCGACGCACGGCGGATTGCGCGTCGGGGCTCCCGGCGCGGGCCGGTTTCCGCCCGCCAGGCCTCTCTTCACATCCCCCGCCGTCGCCCCAAACTTCCCCTTGCATTCTGTATCGATCGATATATAATCGCGTTCTATATCGACCGATATAGAACGGTCATCGATCACGCAAGAAGGACATTCACCATGGCACGACCCCGCGGATTCGACGAGCACGCCGTGCTCGAAGCGGCCAGCGCAGCGTTCTGGAGCAAGGGCTACGAAGCGACCTCCACGCGCGATCTGGTCAAATCGACCGGTCTCACGCAGCCCAGCCTCTACAACGCGTTCGGTGACAAGCGCGGCCTCTATCTGCGGGCGCTCGAACATTATCTGGAGCACATCCTGCACGAGCGGATCGAGCGGCTTGAGAAAACCGCGTCGCCAGCGCAGAGCATCACCTTGTTCTTCCACGAAGTGATCGAGCGCGCGATTGCCGATCCCGACATGCGCGGCTGCATGCTGGTCAACTCGGCGCTCGAAGTTTCATCGGACGACGAAGCATTTCGCGCCATGGTCGCGGCGGAAATGGCGGAGATCCGCGCGTTTTTCCATCGAGGCCTGGTCGCAGCGCAGCAAAGCGGTGAAATCACCGTCGCCGTGCCACTCGAAGACGCCGCCTCTCATCTGCTCGCCACGCTGATCGGCATTCGCGTTCTCGCGCGAGTCACGCCGCAATACGTGCTGCTATGCGGCTCGGTGTCGCCGGCTTTGACGCTGCTCGGCTTGCCTGCGCTGCCGCCGCCGTCGGCGCCACCCGCTTCACCTGCGTAAGACGGCCGCGTCCGATCCGCGCGTCCGACCGGGCGCATTGCCTGGCTTTCTCACCGACATCCGGCAGCGCCCCCATAGGCATGCGCACCGGTAAAGGAATCGTCATGTCCGCAGCACCGTCTTCTTTAAGCTCCGCACCACCCGCCTCGCTCGATGCCCGCGCGCTCTTTGCGACCTTCGCTGGGCTGTGCGGCAGTCTCGTCGCCATTGGTCTCGCGCGTTTTGCCTATACGCCGCTGATTCCTTCGCTGATCCAGGCGCACTGGTTCACGTCGTCGCAAGCAGTGACCCTCGGCGCGGCGAATTTCGCCGGCTATCTGATCGGCGCGCTGATCGGCCGTCCGCTTGCGTCGGCAATGTCGAACCGCAGCGCGTTGCGTCTGCTGATGGCGGTCGTGACCGCAGCGTTCTTCGCCTGCGCGTATCCGCTGTCGATCAGCTGGTTCTTTGCATGGCGCCTGCTGTCCGGTGTCTCGGGCGGCGCCATCATGGTGCTGGTAGCGACGTCGATTCTTCCGCACATCCCGCCGCCGCGCCGCGGCTTCGTCAGCGGGATGATCTTTCTCGGACTCGGTCTCGGCATCGCGGCCTCCGGCACACTGATTCCCCAGCTGCTGCGCTTCGGTTTGCAAACCACCTGGATCGGTCTCGGCGTGGTCGCGCTGGTCCTGAGCGCGGCGAGCTGGTTCGGCTGGCCGTCGACGAATCCGCCCGCTCCGGTGACACCCGCCGGCACGCATCACGCCACGCATACTCATAACCTGAAGCTGCGCCTGCTGTATGCGCAATACGCGGCGAACGCACTCGGCCTCGTGCCCGCGATGGTGCTGCTCGTCGACTACGTGGCGCGCGGCCTGGGACACGGCGCGGCAATCGGCGCCGAATACTGGGTGCTGTACGGCCTCGCGGCGATTGCGGGTCCGCTCATCTGCGGCAACGTGGCCGATCGCATCGGCTTTGGCAACGCGTATCGGATCGCGCTGTTTCTGCAGTCCGCGGCGGTGGCAATGCTGGCGCTCTCGGGCAGCACGCTGGCGGTGGCGACGGCGACCGTGATTCTCGGCATCTTCACGCCGGGCATCGTGCCGCTCGCGCTCGGCCGCATCCACGAACTCGTGCCGCACGATCACATCGAACAGCGGGCCGCATGGAGCCGCGCGACCACGGCATTCGCACTCTTCCAGGCACTAGGCGGCTATGGGTATTCGTTTCTGTTCTCCCATACGCATAACAACTACGCGCTGATTTTCATCTGCGGCGCGACCGCGCTCGCCATTGCGTTCCTCGCCGATATCGTGGTTGCGCGAATCGGCACGGCGCGTGGGGTGACGGCGTGATCGGAGGAATACGGCTAAAGCGGTTCGATTCTCCGCGTTGGGCATGCGGCTTGCTCAATAGAAACACCGTCGCTGTCTTGGCACGGCAGCCGCGAAGTTAGCGCGGCCGTCGTGCCAAGGCAGGTCCTTATCAACCAGCGGAGGTCATTGATATGTTGGGAACTATTCTTCTGATCGTGCTGATTCTGCTCCTCATCGGCGCGTTTCCGTCCTGGCCGCACAGCCGTTCGTGGGGCTATGGTCCTACCGGAGGACTCGGTGTCGTCCTGATCGTGGTGATCGTGCTGCTGGTTGCCGGCGTCATATAGCCCATGTGCGCAAACGCGAACCGACTCGATCCACGCGGATGAGAGAACGCTCGTCGTAACGAAGTTCGAACGAAGGCGGCCGCCGGATAGCAATATCCGGCGGCCTTGTCATGTCGATGGTCGGGAAAGTCTCGCTGGTCGAAGCTCGTTCGCTCATTGTCATCCGGGACTGGACGATGGAAAAGTTACTCGCCTGGCTGGGGTCGAACGATCTCGCTGAATGGCGCTAACGGTGCACCGATCGGCCTTAGCGCTGGATGTCCTGACCGACTGCATAGCCATCGACCAGTTGCTCGAACAGTCCCGCATCGCCCATCTGACCGCCCTTGAGCATGATTTCCATGCCGTCGAGTTCCGCGCGGTCCGCATGAAGACGACACACGGTCACGCCCGCCGATAGCGGCGCGAGATACGACAGACCCCACGCGTCGAGCGCACGCACGGCGAAGCTCGACGTGTCGCCGCCTGCTATGCCGATGCGTTGCAATCGCACCGCGTCGAGCACCTGCCGCAGCAGCGTTGCGCAAGCATGCGCGAGTGACGGCAGCGCCGTGTCCGCTGCGTTCGTCGCGCTTGCGGCGTTCACCGCACGGCGCGCGGTAAAGGCAAGCACGTTGCGGCCATCTCGCAACGGCCCCGCAATCGCCGCCACGCGTTCCGCCAGATAGACGGACGCGGCATCGCCGGTCATTCGCTGCGGGTCCAGCTCCACCCGCAGATACGAATGCGCGGCGCCAATCTGCACCTCGGTCAACGGCGACAGACTGCCGGCCAGCACGAACACCGGGCCTCGCGCGCGAGTCAGCGGTACAGCCTCATTCCCCGCCGACGAATCAGCCCGTTCCTCAAGCGCCGACGCATAAGCCTGAGCAACACTGCTCGCGCCGACCGCAAGCAGCGGCGCCACCGCCGCGCGCCGCACGAGCACCCGGCCGATCGCTTGCAGATGCGCGTCGTCGAGCACGTCGAACAGCAACGCATCCGGCTGCGCTTCGAGCCGGCGCCGCACTTCGGATTGCAGCGCGGCGTCGCCCGCCGCGTAGCATCGCCAATCGATCGATTGCACATGCTCGACGCCCTGGCGTTGCAGATGCACACGCAAGTCCGCTTCGTTCATCGGCGTGACCGGATGACGGCTCATCGTCGGATGACGGTCGATCCGATAGACCGCCTGTCGATGATCGTCCGCCCCGGCCGCGGCGAACAGTTGACCGAACACGCAGTAGCGCCGCAAATTCGGCTGACCGCCGATCACCGCGACCAGCTCGTTCGCGCAATGCTCGCGCAACGTGCGAATCGCCACGCCGATGCTGCCGGTTTGCGGCGCGCTATCGAAAGTCGAGCACACCTTGTAGTGCATCACGCGCACACCGAGCGCGGCGAACGCGGCGCCGACCCGCACGAGTTCCTGCTGCTGCGCGAGCGGCTCCATGGTCCGCGCGGCGCCTGCTACGCCGAGCGCGTCGAGTTGGCCGAGCGTCGCAAGACGCGCGGCATCCGGGGGCGCGAACAACAGCATCGTGCGCAAGCCGGCGCGCGCGAGATGCGCGAGCGTATCGGTCGCGCCGGTGAAGTCGTCGCCGTAGAACGCGTACGCGGGACGCGTGTCGCGCGATTCGCCTATGCCTCGGCGGCTGGGATCGTCCATGTCGCTCATGTCCCGATTCGCTCAGGCGCGTTGGCCGAAAAACGCCAGCGCGCGCCGCAACTCCGGCATCTGCGCGGCGTACACCGGCAACGGCGTGCCGGCCTGCACGGCCGCCCATGCCTGGCGCACGCTCGTCACACCCGCGCACGGACCATCCGGATGCGCGAGAATGCCGCCGCCGGACATGAACAGCAGATCGGTGGAGCGCACCGCGTCGAAGGTCGCTGGCGCGGTGCCGGCCCACTGCCCCGACGAAAATGCCGGCAGCACGGTGTCGTCGCAACCGGACGCGAGCGGTGTCGCGCAATCGTGCGCCGATTCGACGACTTCCACATCGCTCTGCGCGAATTTGCCGCCGAGGCCGTGTACGTGCATATGATCGACGCCGGTCAAACGCCATAACGTTTGATACGCCTGGAACGACATGCCGAGCGCCGGATCGCGCGACATCATCCCGTAGCCGTTGCGATGCGCGTGCAGCACGAGCGGTGTCGCGCGGCGCAGTGTCTGGATGGCGGAGAAGCCGCACCAGTTGATGCTCGCCATCACGCAGTGGCCGCCTTCGTGCTCGACCAGTTCAGCATGACGGCGCATCGCGTCGAGGTCGTCGGTGATGTTGAACGCGACCATCACGGAACGGCCGCTGCGTTCGCGGTAGCCGCGCACTTCGGACATGACCGCCCGCACGCGTTCGGCAAGCGGCGCATGCGCGGGATTCGCGCATACTTCGTCATCCTTGATGAAATCGACGCCCGCTTCGCACAGCTCGCGCACCAGCGCCGCCGTTTCCGTCGCGCTCAGACCGACGTTCGGCTTGATGATGGTGCCGATCAGCGGACGGTCCGCTACTTGCGTCAACACGCGCGTGCCCGCCACGCCATGACGCGGCAATTCGAAACGCGCGCGATAGGAAGCCGGCAAGCGCAACGACAGCAACCGCATGCCGGTGACTTCGCCGAGATCGTACAGATTGCCCGCGACGGTGGCGGCCAGCGTCGGCAGATTCGCGCCGATGTTGGCGAGCGGAAACGACAGCGTGACGCGCGCGCGCCGCCACGGCCCCGGCATGCCTTGCCGGATGAGCCACGCGCTCGGCAGACTGGGCTGCGCCACGGCTTCGAGTTCCGCGATACGCAGCACGCTCGCGCGGCTGCGTGCGCGCAGCGCATCGGTCTCGTTAGCGACGCGCACGAACGTGCCGCTCGACTGCTCGCCGGCCATCACCTCGGCGACCTGGGCGGGATCGAGCGGCGTCTCGATCAGATAGTCGGCTTCGAGCGTGTCGTCGTTGGCCGCTTGCGCCTGCTGCATCGCGCTCATAGCGTGCCCAGATCGGGAAAGCGGCGCACCGGCTCGCGGCCGTCCCAATCGCGCGACGCCGCGTAGATCATGTCGAACAGCTTGCCCTTGGGGCCCGCGATCTCCGAGAGTTCGATCACGGTGCCCGGATGATTTTCCGTATCGAAATAGACGAAGCGCCCGTTGCGCCCCACCTCGCCGCTCATCGCCACCTTGAAGCCCTGCTCCTGAAGACGCGCGAGGTCCGCGTCGAACGAGGTGGTCCAGTAGGCGTTGTGCTGCAAGCCGGTATGGCCCGCGGCCAGGAAGTCGCGATACATCGACGGTGCGTCGTTGCGCGTCTGGATCAATTCGACCTGCAGCGGCCCCGAGTTCGCCAGCGCGACCGAGTTGTGCACTTCATACGTTTGCCCGCGATACGTGTAGTTTTCGATCGGCACGCGTTCGTTGTAGAACCACGGACCCACGCCGAGCACGCGGCTCCAGTAGTCCATCGCGGCTTCGATATCACGCACCACATAGCCTGCCTGCCGGATTTCGCCAAAGAAACGACTCATGAAACTCTCCCGATACTGCGGGTTTTGAAGGACGAGCGACGCCCCGGCGCGGCAGGAATGCAGCGCCCGAAGGTCGAACCTGTGAAGAAAACTTAGAGGAAGCCGATCGAAATCCAGGGAATCGCCGCGACCAGCAGCAGGCCCACGATCAGCGCGCCCATATACCCGACGATCGGACGAATGCCCGCATCGGGATTCACTTTGCTGATCGCGCACGCCGAGTAGTAGCCGACGCCGAACGGCGGCGAGAAGAGCCCGACGCCCATCGACAGGATCACGACGATCGCGTAATGCACTTCATGCACGCCCGCGAGCCGCGCAATCGGAAACAGCAGCGGTCCGAACAGCACGATCGCGGGAATGCCTTCGAGCACGCTGCCGAGCATCACGAACACGACGATCGACACGGCGAGAAAGCCGTACGCGCCGCCGGGCATCGAGCCCATCAATTGCGCGAGATCCTGCGAAAAGCCGGATTGCGTGAGCGCCCAGGCCATCGCGGTCGCGCAGCCGATGATGAACAGGATCGCGCCCGACAGAGTCGCCGCATCCACCAGCATGCGGCCGAGCCGCCGCCATTCGAAGCGGCGATACACCAGCAGGCCGATCAGCATCGAATACGCGATGCCGATGGTCGACACTTCGGTCGCCGTCGCCACGCCCTCGACCACCGCCATGCGAATCACGAACGGCAACGCCAGGGCCGGAAGCGACACGATGAACAGCCGGCCGATCTGCCGCCTGGTAAACCGCTGCGTGCCGCTCAGGTCTTCCTTGCGATACCGCCACCACACCACCACGCACAGAATCAGCGCAAGCACCGCGCCCGGCAACATCCCGGCGGTAAACAGCGCGGAAATCGACAGCCCCGTGACCGAGCCGATCGTGATCAGCACGATGCTCGGCGGAATGGTTTCGCTTTGCGCGCCCGTTGTGGCGAGCAGCGCGACCAGATCGCCTTCGGACGCACCGCGCTTTTTCATCTCGGGAAACAGCACCGGGGCGATCGCCGCCATATCCGCGACTTTCGAGCCGGAAATGCCCGATACCAGATACATCGCGCCGATCAGCACGAACGACAGGCCGCCATGCACGTGACCGACGAGGCTCGCGAGAAACTCGATCATCGCGCGCGCCATGCCGGTCATTTCGATCAGCAAGCCGAGAAAGACGAACAGCGGCACGGCGAGCAGCACGAGATGCGACATGCCCTCGTCCATCCGTCCGACCACTACTTCGAGTGGCGTGAAAGTGGAGAGGCCTAGATAGCCGAACGTCGCGAGTGCGAAAGAGAAGCCGATGGGCACGCCCGAAAAGATGCCGATAGCCACCACGCCGACAAAGAAGATCACCAGGTTGAGCTTGCCGAGCGTCTGGAACCACGGCCCGGCGAATACGCACACCACGCCGAGCAGCGCGGCGACGGCGAGCACGATGACGACGTCGCGCACGCGGCTCACCTGAGCGAGCCGGATCAGGCCGACCAGCAGCATCAGCGCGGCGCCGATCGGCAGCGCGAGCGCGCGCCAGGCGTTGCTGATCTGCAGCGCGGGCGTGACGATCGCCGCCTCGCCGGCCGCATAGTCGTACGCGGGCGCGATCAACAACGCGAGCAAGGCGATCGACGCGGCAATCGCGAGCGTGTCGACGAAGGCGCGCCGTTGCGGCGACAACCGGCTGACGAGCGCCGTCATCCGCATATGTTCGCCGCGTCGTAGCGCAAGCACCGCGCCGAGCATCGCGAGCCACAGGAACAGAATGCCGGCCAGTTCATCCGACCACACGAGCGGCTGATGCAGCACGTAACGCGACACCACCCCCGCCAGCATCACGACGATCTCCACCGCCAGCAGCGCCGCCGCGCACACTTCGACCAGTGCAATCAGGCCGCGGTCCAAGGTTCGCAGCCAGCGGCGCGGCGTGCTGGCCGCGTGCAACGGCACGGCCGCCGCCTCTGCCGGATTCAATGCGTGATTCGACATCCTGCGGTCTCCTCGCGGCTCTTCGCCGCGCGTCTTCTGATGCTCACCGGACTGCCGCACGCTCAGGCCAGCTTGCCGACCGATTGTTCGAGCAGATCCCACGCTTCGTTGCCGAACTTGCTCTTCCACGCGCCATAGAAGCCCGCTTGACGCAGCGCGACGCGGAACGTGTCCGGCGCGGGCCGGTTGATCGTGAGCCCCTTGCTTTGCAGATCGGCGACGGCTGCGTCGTTGAGCTTGCGCACATCCTCACGCTGCTTGAGCGCCGACTGATTGAACGCGTCGCTGGCAATGCCTTGCAGGTCTTTCGGCAGACGCTGCCACGCGCGCGGGTTCAGCACGAACCAGTAGCCGTCCCACATGTGATTGGTCAGCGAGCAGTACTTCTGCACTTCGTAGAGCTTCGCGACCTGCACGATCGGCAGCGGGTTCTCCTGCGCATCGACGATATGCGTTTGCAGCGACGAATAGACTTCGCTGAATTGCAGGCTGGTCGGCGCGGCGCCGAGGCCCTTGAACATGTCGATGCTGAGCGGACTCACCGGCACGCGAATCTTCAGACCGCGCATGTTCTGCGCGCTCGTGATCGGCCCGTTGCTGGTGGTGGTCTGACGAAAACCGTTGTCCCACATCCTTTCGAACGATTCGAGCCCGGCCTTCTGCATGGCCGCGCGCACATAGGCGCCGAGCTTGCCGTCCATCGCGCCCCACACCTGGTTGTAATCGCTGAACGCAAAGCCGACCGCATTGATCGCCACCGACGGCGCAAGCGTCGACACCACCAGCGCCGACGGCGTGAACATTTCGATGCCGCCGCTGCGCACCTGCGCGAGCATGTCGGTGTCGCCGCCCAACTGGTTGTTAGGGAATATCCGGATCTCCATGCGCCCCTTCGACGCCTCGCGAATCTGGTTGGCCGCCTCCTGCGAACGCACGTTCAGCGGATGCGTGAGCGGCAGATTGTTGCCGTACTTGAACACGAACTCCGGGCCGGACGCCGCGCGTACGATCGCCGGAAAGCCCAGCGTACTGGCCACCGGCACGGCGGCCGCGGCACGCAGCAACGTGCGTCTCGCGAGGTTGGTCATTTGAGCGTCTCCTTGCTTATAATTGATGTGACTGTCGAATCCATCAAAATCCATCATCACCCGATTCAACGCGTTGATTTTCCGGTCATCACAGTTGAGTCGCCGCGCGATAGCTGCAAGACTAGGCGTGCGCGGCAACTGCGTCAAACCGCGGACTTGATGTTTTTTGATGGATTTCCAATCTGTGAAGGACGGCCATGTCCGAACCGGTTCACCTCACCGCCGCCGCGCGCGCACGCATTCCGGACATAGCGCGCGTCGCCGGCGTGTCGACCGCTACGGTGGATCGCGTGCTCAATGCGCGCGAAGGCGTGCGCGCCGTCACCGCACAACGCGTGCTGCAAGCGGCCGCGCAACTGGGCTATCTGCTCACGCCCGCCGCGCCTGCGGCGAGCGCGTCGAAGCCGATGCGCGTCGCGTTTCTGCTGCCGGCCGGCACCAATCGCTACCTGCACATGCTCGGCGACTACATCGACTTCGCACACGATCAATGGAGTGCGTTGGACATGAAGTGCCGCGTCCATTACGTCGAGAGTTTCAACCCGAAAGAACTGGCCGACCGTCTGTTGCATTACGGACAGCGTGCGGACGGCGTCGTGTTCATGGCGCTGGAGCATCCCGTGGTGCGCGACGCCGTCAATGCGCTGGCCGACCAGGGCGTGCCGGCCATCACGCTGATTTCGGATCTGTCGAATGCGCGGCGGCTGGCTTATGTGGGTATCGACAATCGTTCGGCCGGGCGCACGGCTGCCTTGTTGCTGGGGCGCTTCATGGGACCGCGGCCCAGCGGCAAGATCGCGATGCTCGCGGGTAGTCTGAACTATCGCGGACACGAGGAGCGCGAGATCGGCTTTCTGCATCTGATCGAATCGACGTTTCCGCAAGTGCGCGTGATCGGACTGCGCGAGGGTCACGACGACAGCGAGCGCAACTATATGCAAACCCGCAAACTGCTGGAGCAACATCCCGACCTCGCAGGCATTTATAACAGCGGCGGCGGATCGGATGGCGTCGCCCGCGCGATTGTCGAGGCGCGCTCGGAGCAGAAGATTCTGTTCGTCGGGCATGGCTTGACGCCCGACACGCGCGCGCTGCTGATCGACGGGACGATGGATGCGCTGATTACTCAAACGCCGCAAGCGATGGTGGGCAACTGTCTGCGGATTTTCCGCAACGTACGCGAGAAACGCGACGCGATGAGCGATGTGAAACCTGTGCAGTTCAGTATCGTGCTGCGGGAAAATTTGCCTTGAATAAAGGCTGTTTTGTGCGCGGCAAGTGCCCGCGAATAACGCTGCAGCTTCCATTCAGGCCTGTGTCTGGCGCACCGTAGGCGCCGCTGTCCACCACTGCGATCCGGGTCAGGCACGGCGGATGCTCGATCACTTTCGTATTCGCACTTCACCACGAAAGGAGATCACATCATGCCTTATCTACTTGGTTGGCTGCTCGGCGTCCCGTTGATCGTACTGGTCATCCTGTACCTGATCTTCCATTGATCCTTTGCAACAAGACAGGCGGCGTCCAGAACTGGGCGCCGCCTTCGCGCGTCGGTGCAGCGCGCGCATCGACGCTTCGGCGGAATCAGCGCACGGCCGCCATCAATGCGCCCATGCCGACCAGCAGGCTGCCCATCATCCGGTTCATGACGCGTAGTCGTTTCGGCCGTTGCAAGACGGTGCGCAAGCGATGCGAAAAAATCGCCGTCGACGCGACGCCCAACGCAAACACCACTGCAAACGTAGCGGCCAGCAACATGTATTGCTGATTCGCAGACCAGTGGGCTTCATTCGAAGACGTGCTGATGAACTGCGGAAAGAACGACGGAAAGAACAGCAAGGTTTTTGGATTGAGTCCCGAAGTAGCGAAGCCGCGCCAGAACATGCTGCGTTGCTGCGAGCTGTCGGTGGAAACCGCGAGACTGCCGCTGCGCCACTGCTTCCAGCCGAGATAAACCAGATAGATTGCGCCGGCCCAACGCAGCGCGACCAACGCACGCTCGTCGATCAGCAACAGCGAGTTCAGACACAGCGCGGTGAACGCCAGTTGCAGAAGCACGGCGCATGTGCCGCCCCAGACGCATGGCAACGCGGCACGCCAGCCGGCGCTGAGCGCCTGACTCATAGTCAGCACATTGACCGGACCGGGGGAATAGACGAGAACTAGAGCAGCAAGAAGAAACGACACGTACAGCTGGATCGACATCGGCGGGCAAGTGGGCAAGGAGGCAAGGGTTGCTGCATGGCCGGTGCATGACGTCTCAAGGCACGCAGTCGCAGCCCCGGCAACACGGACGATCATGCTGGCAAGCATCGGTCAGGAACATGCCTCCATGCCCGGCGAGCGCGCTTTCCAGCGCGGGTGGCGCCGGAATTCGCCCGCGTGCCGCCTTCCTGTGAAAGCGGCGAGACACCGGATGGCGGCTTGTGGCCGCATAAGACCGCGAGGCGCGAGGCCTGCGGGCCGGACGGTTGTCCCGGGCATGAATGCATGGTGAAAATATACCCGGACGCAGGCTGGATAGGCTTCTTAAAGGCATGGCCTTGTCGACCTCATAAGGGACAATATTCCGGTAAAATCCATTCATACAGAACAACCTTCCCATCCCCTCATGACCGCCCGCAACCGCCCGCTCGACAATCAGGATCGCAAGATCATGCGCGAACTGCAAAAGAACGCCCGGCTGAGCAATGCCGAGTTGGCCGAACTGGTCGGCATGTCGACCACCGCGTGCTGGAATCGCACGCGTCAATTGGAAACCGAAGGGTATATCCGCGGCTATGTCGCGTTGCTCGATCAGCAGAAGCTCGGTTTCGCCGACGTGGTATTGCTCGAAGTCACGCTCGACCGGCACGACGACGACGCGCTCGCCCGCTTCGGCGCCGAACTCGCGACCCTGTCCGAGGTGCTCGAAGCCTATCTGGTGTCGGGCGACTACGACTATCTGGTGAAGGTGGCGGTCGACGGCACCGCGGGTTACGAGCGTTTCCTGCGCGAGAAGCTCTACAAGATCGCCGGCATTCGTCACAGCCGGTCGATGTTCGCGCTGCGATGCATGAAGAGCATTCCGTCCATCGCTATCTAGCGGGCCGGCGCGATCAGCGCACTGTTGCGGCGGACCGTCGTCGCATGACCGGGCCGCCGCTCACATCCAGTGTTACTGCACAGCGCGCGAGGCGGCGATGATCGCATCGGCCACCGCCTTCGGCTGGCTCACCATCGCAACGTGACTCGCGTTGACGCGCGTCACTGTTGCGTCGATGTTCCTGGCCATCGTCTGCTGCAAATTCGGATCGATCATGCGGTCCTGACCGGTCACCACAAAGTACGAAGGCTTGTCATGCCAGGCCGCCTTCGTCACCTTTTCGTCGAGGCAGCCGGAAGCCCACGGCCCTTGCGTCGCCGCGATCAACCGTCTCTCGGGCAGCGGCACGTCCTGAGCGAAATCCTCGAGCACCGCTTTCGTCGAAAGCGTCAGGTAGCCCGCGTCGTCCTTGCGCAGCTCGCTCGCCCAGACCGGCGCCGGTGCGCCCTTCGTTATGTCCGCAATGGACTGGCTGCTGTCGGGCGCGAACGCCGCCACATAGACGAGACTCTTGACCTTGTCGTCGTTGCCCGCTTCGCTGATCACGACGCCGCCCCACGAATGGCCGACCAGAATCACCGGGCCCTTCTGTTGATCGATCACCCGTTTGGTCGCCGACACGTCATCGGCCAGCGAACTCAGCGGGTTCTGGACCGCCACCACGTGAAGCCCGCGCGCTTCGAGCAGCGGAATCACTTTGTCCCAGCTGGAACCGTCGGCGAATGCGCCATGCACGAGCACGACGTTCTTACCCTTCAGGTCCTGCGGGGGAGCAGCATGCGCGGCCTGCAACGCGAACAGTCCGCCGAGCAGCAATGCTGATCCGAGGCACTTCTTGAGAAACGTGGTCATTGTTTATGTCTTGATAGGTAGGAATGCAGATGGGATGACCGTCCGCGCGACAACACGCGGACGGTCATGGCGTTGCGTCGATCACGAATGCGCGTAGATCGGGCCGAGGCCGATGACTTCCGACTCGGTCGCCGGCGCATGGCTCATCGGTGCGTGACTCTTCGGCGCGCGCGAGCCCGAAGCCGCACGGGTCTGCACGACGCCGCCGTATGCCGCCGCAGCCGAACCGTTATCGGCCTGGACGCGTGCCAACGCGGCCTCGATGTTCTGCGGGTATTGCGTGTTGTCGCTGGACGGGTTGTAGCCGGCCTTCTGAAGCTGGACCAACTCCGCGCGCACTGCGGCGCGGGTCAGCGGTTGTTGCTGCGACTGTGCGAACGATGCGACGGGAACGGCGATCAACGCGGCGACGATGAGGGATTGAACGAGTTTCATGAGTATTCTCCAGATATCAAAGGCATTCAAAGGTTGGGTGGAACGCGACGCCGTTGCTGCATGCAAACCGCCATGTCCCGCCTGATTCAAACGCACTGTTGTGAATCAACCTTGCGTGTAGGTATTAAAACGCGCCGACGTATCTGGAATGTTTTCGTTGAGCCGCTTAATGCAAGCTTGTTTGTCTGAGTACGGTGTAGATACGTTGCGATACAAAAAAGCCGCTCCCGGGATGCGGAGCGGCTCGTCTGTCGCCGGCGTGCGCCGACGTGTCATGCAAGGCGGGTC
>NZ_JAQQCJ010000021.1:0-136508 GCF_046030495.1 Paraburkholderia strydomiana | reverse complement strand
TTTCATATGGCCCGCGCATCGGCCCCCGCGGGGGGGGGGCCAAACCCCCCCGGCCCGGCGCCGGTCTTTCGATACTGTCCCATGTTCAAAGCTCGCAGGAAGATGGACGATGTGTTGCTCTCATCTCCCTTGTCACGCGAGATTCGAAAACAGCTCACAACTGGCGGAAAAATTGTTCGGCGAGCACCGCGCAGGTCGTTCGCGGGGCGTCCTTACGAACGCGCGGCGCGCACGGTGGCCCAGTAGCGTGTGATGAACACGACCTCGACCGGCAGGATGCGGGTTACGGTATCGAGCACGCGGTCGGTATCGGCGAGCGGGTAGGTGCCCGACAGACGCAAACCGGCCACCGCCGGATCGCAGCTCAGATGCCCGGCGCGATAGCGCCCGAGTTCGTCGATGAAATCGCCGAGCCGCATGCCGCCGGCCACGATCAGACCGTCCGTCCATGCGGCGTCGTTCTCGCTGATGGTTTCCACCGCACTGATGGCGTCGCGCGTGAAGCGGGCGCGTTGCCCGGCGCGCACGACCGGTGCAAGGTGCGGCGCGTCGCGCGGACTGATCCGCACGGCGCCTTCGAATACGTCGAGGCGGCCAAACCCGCTTTGCTGTCTGACCGCGAAGCGCGTGCCCAACGGCTGCAGGCTGCCTTGTGCGGTTTCCACGCTGAAGGGCCGCCGTTCGCCGTCGCGATGCGCGGTCGCGACCATGATTTCGCCTTCGATCAGGCGCACGCGCCGCTCGGTGTCGTCGAAGCGGATATCGATCGCGCTGCCGGTGTTCAGCGTGACGCGCGTGCCGTCACCGAGGGTGAGGCTGCGGCGTTCGCCGAGCGCGGTGCGCACGTCGGCATTCCATGCGCGCCATGGCACGTGTTCACTGGCCATCCAGCTTGCACCGCCGGCGAACAGCAGCGTCGCCAGTACTTTGACGCTGGCGCGACGCCGGGCCGAACCGGTGCGCGTCAGTGCGGCGCGTGCGGCGGCTGTGCCGCCGGCCTCGCCGGTGGCGTCGGCGAGACTGCGCAAGCGGCCGCTGACGTTGCAGATGTGCCGCCATGCGAGTTCGTGATCGGGGTGCTCGGCACGCCAGCGGGCCAGCGCAAATTGTTGCGCGCGCGTGTCCTTGCCGGATTGCAGTTCCATCCACCATTCGACCGCGCGCATCGCGACATGCCGCGGCACATCGGGTCTCGTGTCTGCGTTCAAGCCGGGCATCCGTTACGCGGGGCTCAATGCGAAGAAGCACTGCGCGGCGGCGCGCACCAGATGACGTTTCACCGTGGTAATTGAGATCTTCAGTTGCGCGGCGATTTCGGCGTGGGTCAGGCCGTCGAGCTGGGCCAGCAGGAAGGCGCGTTTGACGGCGACCGGCAGACTGTCGAGCAGACTGTCGATCTCCATCAGCGCTTCGAGCAGCAGCGCACGCTCTTCGGGCGACGGTGCGAATGCCTCGGGCACGAGCGCGAGCGCGTCGAGGTACGCGCGCTCGATCTGCTCGCGGCGCCAGTGGTTGGCCATCACGCGTTGCGCGACCGTCGTCAGGAAAGCGCGCGGTTCGTCGAGGCGCAGCGGCTCGTCGCGGGCGAGCAGGCGCATAAACGTGTCGTGCGCGAGGTCGGCGGCGCGATGCGCGCAGCCGAGCTTCCTGCGCAGCCACGCGTGAAGCCAGCCGTGATGATCGCTGTAGAGCGTCTGCACCTCTCGATGCAGCGTCGGATTGTTTGCCGCCATGGCCCGCTGTGGACGCCGGATCGACCGATCAGGCATCTTGCTAAATGAGAATGATTCGCATCATAGCATGGAGAAATTGGCGACGGAAATGCTGTTTGGGTCGCGAGGGGCGGAGTTTGGCGGGGTCGCTCGAGAAGGTTGGATACTGATAGGGGCGGTTTTGCGCGCCGATTCCGGTCCTTGGCGGGAGGGGCAGGTCGTTGCGGGCAGTTGCGGTTAATTGGCGGCGGCAGTGGCAACAGTGGCAACAGTGGCGGGCGGACAATGAGCCATGCGCCCGTCCGAAGGGTGTCAGGCTTGGACGGGCGCGCATGTCTAGGTCTTGTCGCGGCTGCGTGCCCGCGTGGCGCCGGTAATCACCGCCACGCCCAGCAGGATGACCGCCACGATTTCGACGGTGTGTTGAGCGACGTGCAGCGTGACTAGTCCCCATGACACGCCTGCAATCAGAATGATCCAGCCGGCCAGGTAAATGAGCAGGGTCATCGTGGTTCTCCTCGTTCGATTCGACGGATGGCCCCCGGTTGCTTCTCCTGATGCTCATGAAAAGCGCGACCGGATGCCCCGATTCATCCGTTGAAATCGCGTCGCCCCGGCCGTGGGCCGTTGGGTGGCGTATCGGGCAAGCGATCAACGGGGTAATCGAGTAGCAGATTCCGTGCCCGCTCTGGTCTTCGAACAGTCGGGCGTGGTGGACCTTGAGTGCCGCCTGCGCTGTCCCTTCGACCGAGCCGTGCCATGCGGCGCGTGCCGGCCTGCCGATCGACGAACAGCACACCGTGCACGCGTGTCCTGACCAGCTTCGACCTTGGTCGTTCAGCGCCCCGAGGCCGGCCCGAGGCGCGCCGCGATAGTCCGGCAAGCCGCGAGCAATGGCTCGATGTAGCGCGTTTGCGCGTCGCGCTCCAGGCGAAAGGTCGGCATGCTGATGCTCACGCAGCCGACCGCGCGTCCGTCAGCGCCGCGAATTGCCGCACCGTAGCAGGAGATCGCGACTTCGTTCTCTTCGCGGTCCTCGGCGTAGCCGCGTTGCTCCGTGGCGACCAGTTCACTGCGGACTTCGTCGAGCGTAACTAGCGTGTGCTCGGTGAAGCGGCGCAGCGGCGCGTCTTTGAGCAACGCTTCGCGTTCGGTCACGCCGAGCGTCGCGAGATAGGCCTTACCCACCGAGCTCGACGTGAGCGACACCCGCGTGCCGATGCGCGACGCCATGCGCACCGCGTGCGGGCTTTCCAGTTTCTCGATGTACACCATCTCGCCCTGACTCGGCACGGCGAGATGAATCGTTTCCGACGTGAGATTGCGTAGTTCCATCAGCGCATCGACCGCCGCGAGGCGCAAGTCCGAGCGCTCCCAGCTGCGGCTCGCCAGATTGACGAGGCGCGGGCCGAGACCGAACGTGTTGCCGCTGCCCGCGCCGACGATCAGCCCTTCGGCCTGCAACGCGGCCACGATACGGTGGACGGTAGGGCGCGGATAGCCGCTCGCCGCGCTCAGCCTGGCGACATTGGGCGGCGTCTGCGCATCGGCGACCAGTTGCAGCACGGCAATGAACTTGGAGAACGCGGCGGCGCCAGCAACGGTCTTCCCGTCGGCGGTACTGGCCGTGCCGGTGGCGACGCTTTCGCCGGTCTGGCCGGCGTGGGAGGAAGGCTTGGAATCGGAGGTGGACATCAGGCTACGGTCGGACACAGTTGAGCAATTATGCCCTTATTTCCCGGGCAGAATGCCATCGACGCCAAGCCGGTTCGTCACGCGACCAGATAGCCGCCGTCGACCGGCACGATCGCCCCCGTCATGAACGACGCGGCCGGCGTGCACAGAAACGCCGCGACCTGCGCGACTTCATCCGGTGTTCCCCAGCGACGCATCGGCGTGCGATCCAGAATGGCCTGCGAGCGGCCGTCGTCGTCCTGTAACGCCTGGGTCAGCGGCGTCGCGATCCAGCCCGGTGCGATCGCATTGACGCGAATGCCGTCGGCCGCATAGGCGAGTGCGAGCGACTTGGTCAGTTGCGCGACCGCGCCTTTGCTCGCGCTATAGGCCGGCACCAGACCGCCGCCGAAGAAACTCAGCATCGACGCCGTATTCACGATGCAGCCCGACGACGCCTTCAGCAATTCACGCGCGGCCGAACAGACGCGCATCGTGCCGTTCAGGTTGATGTCCATCACGCGCTCGAACACCTCGATGCGGTGTTCTTCCACCCGGCTGATCACGCCAGCGCAATTGACCACGATGTCGAGCCGCTTGAACGCCTGCAACGCGGCGGCGACGTCGTCGCTCGAACGCACATCGAGCGTGACGCGCCGGATTTCTCGGTCGAGCGTATCCGGCGCGCCTTCGGGCAGCGGCAAGCCGGCCGCGACCGTTTGCGCGCCGAGCTTCGCGAGCCCGTTTGCAATGGCCGCGCCGATTCCGGAGAGGCCACCCGTGACGAATGCGACCTTGCCTTCAAGCAGATTGTTCTGGAATGTCATGTGAGTCAGCAACGAGTGCTCAGGTTGGTTGTGTTTTGACGGCGTTCGGCAGCGGCGCGGGCGCCACTTCCTTCACGACGAACAGGTAGACGAAGGCGGCGGCGAAGGCGACTCCCGCGCTGATCAGCAGCGCGTTGACGAACGAATGCGTCTGATCGACGACGATGCCCGTGATCACCGGCGCGAACGAGCCGCCCAGATAGCCGCCGAAGTTCTGCATGCTGCCGAGCGATGCCACGAGGTGGCGCGGCGCCGCGACGCTGACGAGCGCCCACGCGGTGCCGCTCGACATATTCACGAAGAACATCGCACAGGACACGTAGACGATTGCGAGCGTGGTGCTCGGCGTGTACGCGGCGGGCACCGTGAATGCCGCCGCGCCGATCAGGCCGATGCATAGCGGCCACTTGCGGCTGCGGATCGGCGCCATGCCGCGCTTGAGCAGATAGTCGGCGATCACGCCGCTGCTCAGCATGCCGATCGTGCCGAAGATGTACGGAATCGACACCAGCCAGCCGGTATGCGCGATGCTCAGGTGGCGTTCTTTCTCCAGATAACCGGGCAGCCACGTGAGGTACAGCCAGACCATGTAGATCACGCCCATGAAGCCGAAAATCATCCCCCACGTGTTGCGCAGCTTGAAGAGCGCGCCCCATTCGGACCAGCTCAGGCCTTTCGGACCTTCGGTGTTCAGCGAGCCTTCTTCGAGGTGCGCCGTTTCGGCTTCGGTGAGCACGAGTTCATCGCGGTTGCGATAGAACATGTACCAGCCCACCGCCACCAGAATGCCGAGCACGCCCATGATGACGAACATGGTTCGCCATCCGAATGAAAGCATCAGCACGGTGAGCAGCGGCGGGGCGATCATCGGCGCGATGGTCGACGACGAAATGAAGGTGCCGGTAGGACGTCCGCGCTCGCGCACGGCGAACCATTCGTTGACGACTTTCGCGCCGGCGGGAAACAGCGGCGCCTCGGCCACGCCGAGCACGACCCGTGCGACGAGGAAATGATTGAGGGACTGGATGAAGCCGCCCATCACCTGCGCGATCGACCACACCAGCATGCCGAGCCCGAGCATCACGCGTGAGCCGAAACGGTCGAGCAGCGCGCCCACCGGCAACTGCGCGAACGCATAGGACAGCGAGAACGCCGAAAGCAGCAGCCCCATCTGCGAAGCGGACAGATGAAGCTCCTCGCTCACCAGGTGATTCGCGATCGACAGCGTGCTGCGATCGAGGTAATTGATGATGCCTGCAACCGTCAGAAAGGCGACCGCGACCACCTGAATACGTTTCAGACGCTGTGACTTCTGAAGCATGTTTGTCTCCTGCGCAAGATGTCTTGCGTGTGTTTGGAATAGTGCGGATACAAGGGCTAAAACACGAACTGCAACGACGACGTCAATAAGTCGCCCGTCCGCCGGACAGATCGAAAATCGCACCGGTACTGAACGAGCAGGAATCCGAACAAAGCCATAATGCGAGTTGCGCGACTTCATCCGTGGTGCCGAGCCGTCGCAGCGGACTCTTGTCGATCATCGTCTGCACGTGGGCTGGCGACATCTGCGCGAGCAGTGTGGTTTCCACCGCGGCGGGCGCGATGCCGTTCACGAGGATGCCGGTCTGCGCCAGCTCCTTGCCGAGCGACTTCGTCATGGCGATTACGCCGGCTTTCGCTGCGCTGTACGCGGACGCGTTCGGCGTGCCTTCCTTGCCCGCCAGCGAGGCGACATTGACGATGCGCCCGGCGTTCGCGCGGCGCATCACCGGCACGACGAAGCGGCTGACGTGATAGGTGCCGAGCAGGTTCACGTCGATCACGCGCTGCCATTCGAGCGGATCGTATTCGTCGAGCGGCAGCGTGGGACCCGCGAAACCGGCGTTGTTCACCAGATAGTCGATGCGGCCGTACGCGTCGAGCGTCGCCGCGAGCGCCGCCTCGATCGACTCGGGGCGCGTGATGTCCACCTGGAAGTGGCGCGGCGCACGGGGCGTGTCCTGCTCTCCCGGCACGCGGTCCCAGTTGACCGCCGAGGCGCCATTGCACGCGAACGCCTCGCAAAGCGCGCGGCCGATGCCACCGGCCGCGCCCGTCACGACCGCGACGCGCCCGGAGAAATCGTAGTGAGCGAAGCTGACGGGCGCGCTCATCGGATGAACTGGTCCACGTAGTTCTCACCGAGGCCGACGGCCGTGTAGTGCTTGCGGCACATGTCGATCTTGGTGAACACATCCTCGTAGCCGGTGTAGTTGCCGTAGGGGTCGCAGTAGAACATCACCCCGTTGACCTGGAAGTACGTGATCATTTCCTCGACGTCGTCGGGCACGTAGAGCGTATGCGTTTCGCCGGGCGGCTCGTACACGTAGCTGCCTTCGGTGGCTTCCCAGTCGTGTTCCAGATAACGCCAGCGGCCCTTGAGCACCATGCCGTGCACGCTTTGCGGATGTCGATGGCGGCTCAGCACGCCCGACTTGCGAACCCGCAGCAGGTTCATCCAGTAACCCTGCGATGCGTTCAGGCACAGCGGGCGGAACGACACGTTTTCGGCCTGCGGGACCCAGACGCGCTCGTCGGTCGGAATCGCGAAGGGAACGACGATCTCCTGCTGCGCTTCCTTCGGGAAAGGCAACTGGTACGGCGTCATGGGGGAATGGTTAGCCTCGGGCATGGGGATCCTTTTTGAAATGTCCGTATTGTGGACATTAAGTCCACCATATGGCTATTATCGAAAGGGGATTCGCCGAGGTCAATCCTGGGGAAATCACTTACCGGCACTGAAACGGAAGACGCGGCGGCTGCTTCGAAGCGGGCGGGGCGCCCAGCCACAAACGTGTCCGGCGACGCGCGCGAACAGATCGACGAATGCCCGTGAGCGCCTGTGTGTGAGCGCGAACCAGGGCGTGCCGGCGTCTCGTGATCGCTCACCATCTTTAAGCCTCCTTTAAGAGGAGGCCCCTACAGTACGCCACCTCCACGCAACCCACCGCACACTTTCAGACTATGACCACCAGCAAATATTGGCGCGGCAGCGCTGCCGCTTGCGTTGCGCTGGCGATCGCCGGTACCTATGCGATCAGCCACCGCGAAGCCGACGCGTCCGTCAGCGATGCGCACAGCGGAGTCTCCGCCGCAGGCGCTTCGGCAGGTATCACCGGCACGCGTTCGTCTGCGCCGGACTTCTCCGGCATCGTTTCGCGCTACGGCGCGGCGGTCGTGCATATTGGCGCCAAACAGGCCGCTACCGGTGGTGAAGACGGTGAAGGCGGGCATGGTGGGGAAGCCCTCGGGTCGGGTTTCATCATCAGCCAGGACGGCTATGTGCTGACCAACAATCACGTGGTCGAAGGCGCCGAAAAAGTCACTGTGAAGCTGACCGACGGCCGCGAGTTTCGCGCGCACGTGATCGGCACGGACAAAACGTCCGACGTCGCCGTGCTGAAGATCGACGCATCGAACCTGCCGACCGTGAAGATCGGCGACCCGGCCAACAGCAAGGTCGGCGAATGGGTCGTGGCGATCGGTTCGCCGTACGGCTTCGACAGCACGGTGACCTCCGGCATCATCAGTGCGAAAGCACGCCAGTTCTCCGACGACAGCCCGATCCCGTTCATTCAGACGGACGTGCCGGTCAATCCGGGCAACTCGGGTGGCCCGCTGTTCAATCTGAACGGTGAAGTGATCGGCATCAACTCGATGATCTATTCGCGCACGGGCGGCTTCCAGGGCCTGTCGTTCGCGATTCCGATCGACGCGGCGATGCACGTGAAAGACCAGCTGGTCAGCACTGGCCATGTGAGCCGCGGCCGCATCGGCGTGGGCGTGCAGCCGGTCAGCGCCGAGCAGGCGAAGTCGCTGGGTCTGGCCTCGACGCACGGCGCGCTGGTCGGCTCGGTCGATCCGAGCGGTCCGGCTCAAGCGGCCGGTTTGCGCCAGGGTGACGTGATCGTCAGCGTGAACGGAACCCGCATCGAGGGCACGCGCGAACTGGTGGGCCAGGTCTCGCAACTGACCCCGGGCAGCACGGCGACGCTCAGCGTCTGGCGTAATGGCGCCGAGCGCAAGCTGTCGGTGACGGTCGGCGTGCAGTCGTCGCAAGTTGCATCCGAGTCGCCGCGTGCGCGGCAACCGCAACAACAGCCGCAGCAGTCCCGCCCGCGTCTGGGCGTGGCGGTTCGCCCGCTCACCGCGGACGAGCAGCAGGAAGCCTCGCTGCCCGGCGGCGTGGTCGTGCAACAGGCCGGTGGCCCGGCCGCCGCTGCGGGCATTCAGGCCGGCGACATCATCGTCGCGGTGGACGGCAAGCTGATTCGCGGCGTCCAGCAACTCAAGCAGATGATCGCGCAGGCCGACGACAGCGTTTCGCTGACCGTGGTGCGCGATGGCGAAGAAGCGTCGGTGACCGTGAACCTCGGCTAACCCCGCGGCGTTACATCGACGAAAACGGCACTGCGCGCAGGATGCTGCGCACAGTGCCTCAGTTTGACTGGTTCCCGGCCGCTTGCACCTGCTGCATGTGCGGCGCGTCGGGACCGCCGCCCAGTGCGACGTAAAGCGACACGCCGTTTTGCAACGCGGTGGCGCGAAGCTGAATCAGCTGCTGCTCGGCAGAAAAAAGATTGCGCCGCGCATCCACCACCTCGAGATAGATCGAGATCCCATTCTCATAGCGAAGCTCGGCCGTTTCGGCGAGTTGCCGCTGTGCTTCTACCGCCTGTTCCTGCGCGGTAATCTGCTCCTTATAGCGTTGGCGTCCGACCAATGCATCGGATACCTCACGAAAAGCCGTCTGCACGGTGCGCTGATAATCGGCGACCAGTTCATCGCGCCGTGCGCGCGTCTGCGCGAGTTGCGCCTGACGCTGGCCGGCATCGAAGATCGGCATCGCGACCAGCGCGCCCACCGACCACGCCTGTTTGCCTGGCACGAAGAGGTCGCTCAGTTCCGCCGACACATAACCGAAACTGCCCGTCAGCGCGATGCGCGGGAAGAAGTCCGCGCGCGCCGCGCCGATGTCCGCGTCGGCTGCACGAAGCTGTTGTTCGGCCTGCACGATGTCGGGCCGATTGACGAGCAACGCGGACGGCAGACCCGGGTCCAGCTCGCCGAACTGTTTGGCGTCGGCGATCGCCGCCGCCGGGGGGAGCGTATCCTGCAATGGCCCGCCGATCACCACTTCCAGTTGATTGCGCTGCTGCGCGGTGGTCCTTTGCAATTCCGCCAACTGGGTCTGCGCCTGCGTGACGAGAATCGCGGCCTGCTCGTAATCGACCATCGACGTCACGCCGGCGTCCAGCCGCAGCTTCGCGACTTCGAGCGCATAGCGGCGGCTCGCCAGCGTCCGTTCGGCAAGCTCGATGCCTTCCTCGCCCGAGCGGATCGCGTAATAGTTCGCCGCGACATTGCCGATCAGCGACAAACGGAATGCGCGCTGTGCTTCGACGGTTGCGAGATAGCGCAGGCGCGCGGCGTCGCTGAGATTGCGCACACGTCCCCAGAAGTCCAGTTCGAACGACGTCACCGCCGCCTGCACGTTGTACTGGTTGAACTGGATCGACGTGTTGTTGTCGGGGAGTTCCGGTTCGATCGAACTGAGCGGCGTTTTGGTGCGCGTCGCGCCCGCGTTCACGTTGACTTGCGGGAAGCGCTGGGCGTTCTGGATGCGATAGAACGCGCGCGCCTGTTCGATGCGCGCGACCGACGCCGCCAGATCGCGGTTGCGTTGCAGCGCCGTGGCGATCAGCAGCTTCAGGTGCGGATCGGCGAAAAACGTTTCCCAGTCGATCTCGGTTGCGAGGTGGGTGCCTTCGGCATGGGGTGTCGCAAAGTGCTCCGCGATCGGCAGTTCAGGCTGGCGATAGGTCGGCGCGAAATTGCAAGCGGCCAGCGAGCAGACGAGCGGCACGAGCGGGACCAGCAGGTGCTTACGCATCTTGCTTGCCTCCCGCCGGTTCGCCGCCGTTGGACGCGGACAGATCATCGTCGTCGAGATCGACCTTGCGCTTCTTGCGGCTCAGCCAGCGACGCGCGGCTACATAGAACAGCGGCGTGAAGAAGATGCCGAACAGCGTTGCCGTCAACATGCTGCCCATCACGCCGGTGCCGACCGCGCGCCGGCTCGCGGCGCCCGCGCCGGTCGCGAGCACGAGCGGCATCATGCCGAGCACGAAAGTGACGCTGGTCATCAGGATCGGACGCAGGCGCTGCTGCGCGCCATTCTTCGCGGCGGCGATCGCATCTTTTCCTTCGGATTCCTCCTTGATCGCGAACTCGACGATCAGAATCGCGTTCTTCGCCGCTAGCCCGATGATGGTCACGAGCCCAATATTGAAGTAGACGTCCGCCGAAAGGCCGCGCAGCATCGTCAGCACCACCGCCCCGATCACGCCGAACGGAATGATCAGCAGCACCGAGGCCGGAATCGCCCAGCTTTCGTACAGCGCGGCGAGCAGCAGGAACACGACCACCAGCGACAGGCCGAGCAGCAGGCCGATCTGGCCGCCGGCCTGTTTCTCCTCGAACGCGGTGCCGGTCCATTCGTACGTGAGATTGCCGGTCAGCACATGCGAAGCGATGCGCTCCATTTCGGTGAGCGCGGCGCCGCTCGAGCGGCCCGCTGCCGCCTGGCCGGATACGGTGGCCGACGGAAAGCCGTTATAGCGTTCGAGCTGCTGCGGACCGGAAATCCAGCGCACGCGGCTGAACGCCGAGAACGGCACCATCTCGTTGCGGTTGTTGCGTAATCGCAGCGCGCTCACGTCTTCCGCTCTCATCCGATGCTCGGCATCCGCCTGCAGAAACACGCGCAGCACATTGCCCTCGAACACGAAGTCGTTCACGTAGTTCGAGCCGAACGACAGCGCCAGCGCCTGATTGACCTGTCCGATCTGCAGGCCGAGCGCGCGCGCCTTGACGCGGTCGATCTCCACGTACAACTGCGGCGCCTCGGGCATGCCCTCGGAGCGCACGCCCGCGAGAATCGGGCTTTGCGCCGCCTCGATCATGATGCGCCGCGCGGCCTGTTGCAGCGCATCGCCGCCGACGCCGCTGCGGTCCTGGATCTTCATCGTGAAGCCCGTCGCGTTGCCGAGCGAGGGGATGGCCGGGGGATCGAGGGCGAAAATCATCGCTTCGGGAATCTGCCGGAACGCGCCGTTGGCGCGGCGAACCAGTGCGCTCGCGGAGTTCGCCTCACCAGGCCGCTCGTCCCACGGCTTCAGATCGACGAAGGAGAGCGCCGCCGATTGTCCTTGGCCGAAGAAGCTGAACCCGGTCACCGACGCCACGTTGCGCACCTGCGGCTGTTGACGCAAAAACGCTTCGACCTGGTTGATCGCCTGCTGGGTGCGCTGCTCGGTGGAACCCGGCGCGCCGGTGTAGGTGATGAACACATGCCCTTGATCTTCGGTCGGCAGAAAGCCGCCTGGCAGCCGCATGAAAAGCCAGGCGGTAATCACGCAGGCGACCACGAACAGCAGCAGCCAGCGCAGCGGCGAGCGCAGCATCGCGTCGACGCCGCGAATATAACGGTCGGTGCCCGCGCCGAGGCCGCGGTTGAATCCGTCGAACACCCGCTGCAACAGTTTGCCGGCCGCGCTTGTCGGCGTGGCCCCCTTATAGGTTTCGTTGCGTAGCAACGCGGCACACAACGCCGCGCCGAGCGTGAGCGCGAGCAGAGTGGAGAGGATGATCGACACCGCGAGCGTCACCGAGAACTGCCGGTAGATGCCGCCGGTCGAGCCGGGGAAGAACGCCATCGGAATGAACACCGCGACCAGCACCAGCGTACTCGCGATCACCGCGCCGGAAATCTGGCCGACCGCCTTGACGGTGGCGCGCGGCGCGCTGAGTCCTTCTTCGCGCATGATGCGCGCGACGTTTTCGACGACCACGATCGCGTCGTCGTTGAGGATACCGATCGCCACCACCATCCCGAACAGCGACAGGATGTTGATCGACAGCCCGAACAGATACAGCCCGGCGCAGGTGCCGATCAGCGCGACGGGTACGACCAGCGTCGGAATGAGCGTGGCGCGCCAGTCTTGCAGGAACAGGAACACCACGACGGTGACGAGCAGCAGCGCCTCGATCATCGTGCGGATCACGCTGTGCACGGACGTCGTGATGAACGGCGTCGTATCGAACGGCACCGCCCACGTCACGCCGCGCGGGAAGGTCGGCTGCAATTCGGCCATGCGCTGGCGCACGTGATTGGCGACCGCGAGCGCGTTGGCCCCGCTCGCGAGCTGGATCGCGATGCCGGCCGACTCCTTGCCGTTGACGCTCAACCGGTTGCCGTAGCTGTCGTTGCCGAGTTCGACGCGCGCGACGTCGCCCAGACGCACGGTCGAGCCATCCGGATTGGCGCGCACGATGATTTCGCGGAACTGCTCGGGCGTCGAGAAACGGCTTTGCGTGACGATCTGCGCGGTGAATTCGGAGCTGCCCGCGTTGGGCTGGTCGCCGAGTCCGCCGCCCGCCGTCTGGCTGTTCTGCTCCTGCACGGCCTGCAACACCTCGCTCGCCGACAGACCGAAGCCCGCCAGCCTGGTCGGGTCGAGCCAGATGCGCATCGCGTACGACGAGCCGAACAGCTGCACGTCGCCGACCCCGTCGATCCGGCGCAACTCGTTGACGATGTTGTTGGACGCGAAGTTGCCCATCGCCGTCGCGTTGGTGGAGCCGTCGGCGTTCTGCAACGCGAGCAGCATCAGAAAGCCCGACGACGCCTTGGTCACGCTGATGCCGCGTTGCCGCACTTCCAGCGGCAGGCGCGGCTCGACGCGGCTCAGGCGGTCCTGGACCTGGGTGCGCGCGATGTCGAGATTGGTGCCCGGCTTGAGCACCACAGTGATCTGCGCGGTGCCGTTGGAGCGGCTGACCGATGACATGTAGAGAAAATTCTCGATGCCGTTCATCTCGTCTTCGATGATCGAGGTGACGGTGCGATCGAGCGTGCGCGCGTCGGCGCCGCTGAAGATTGCCGAGATGCTGAGCGAGGGGGGCGCGACGTCCGGATATTGTTCGACGGGCAGAAGCGCGACGGCCAACGTGCCGAACAGCACCGTGAACAGTGCGATGACCCAGGCGAAGACCGGGCGGGAAACGAAGAAACGATTCATCGGGCTCCCGTCAGCGCGTGGCCGAAGCCGGTGTCGGCGCCGCGGTTGCCGCTGCCGTTCCCGCTGCGGGGGCAGGCCGCGCATCGACCCGCTGGCCGGGCTGGACTTTCTGCCACCCGTCGACGATCACGCGCTCGCCGGGTTTCAACCCGTCGCGCACGGTCCAGCGTCCTTCGCCTTGCTCGCCGAGATCGATGTTGCGGTGAACTACAGTGCCGTCTTCCGCGACGAGCGCCACGCTGGCGATGCCGTTGTCCAGTTGGACCGCGCGTTCGGCAATCCGGATGCCTTGCCGGTTGCCCGCCGTGATGATGCGACCGCGCACGAACTGCCCGGGCAACAGCGTGCGCGACGGATTGGCGAACTGCGCGCGCACCGTTTGCGTGCCGGTCGACGGATCGACGACCAGATCGGCGAAGTCGAGGAAGCCGCGCTCGTCGTAGACCTGGCCGTTGGCGAGCAGCAGTTCGACCTCGACGTGTTTCATATCGATCGCCTTGCGCGTGCCCGACTGAATCTGTTGCTCGACGTCGAGCATCGCCGTATTCGATTGCGTGAACACGGCGTTGATCGGCGAGAGCTGATTGACCTGCGCCATCAGCGTGGCCGCGCCGGCGCTGACGAGCGCGCCTTCGGTGACTTGCGCGCGGCCCACGCGTCCGGCGATCGGCGTGCGCACCACGGAGCGTTCGAGTCGCAGATTGGCGAGCGTCACGGCGGCCTGCGCATCGGCGACGTTGGCCTGGGCCTGCTGCATCGTCGCGACCGCGGCGTCGTTTTCCTGGGCGCTGACCGCGTGCCGCTCGAGCAGCGGCCTGAAGCGATCCACTACCGAAGCCGCGTTCTTATACACGGCGGTGGCGCGCGTCAAGGCAGCCTGCGCCTGCTGCAACTGCGCGCGGTAGTCCCGGTCGTCGATCTGGAAGAGCGGCGCGTTGGCGCGCAGGTCCGTGCCTTCCTGATAGAGCGTGCGCTCGACGATGCCGTCGACCCGCGCGCGAATCTCCGCGGTGCGGACCGCCTCGATCCGGCCAGGCAATTCGACGACGTCCGGCACGTTCGACGCGGCCACCGTTTCGACCAGCACGGGCACCGGCGGCATGGCCGCAGCCGGCACATCCTGCCTGTCGCCGCAGGCGGCAAGCACGAGCGGCAAACCGGTGATTACAACGAATACGGCACGACTACATAAGCTGGACGCGGAGCTGGGCAAGAGAAACTCCTCGGTGAAGGCACTCTTTTTCGCTTTGAATTTGCTTGCAGTCTTACGGTCTTGCAGTGTGATGGCGGGTGGTTCTTTAGGGCTTCCGGGCGGCCGTTGCAGCCGGCGTATTACACGCTTGCGTCCAATTGCAAGTTGCCTGAACCCACGTTGTAATCGAAGACAGGTGTTTCATGCGTATTCTCACTGAAGGCCAGCATCTTGATCCGGTGTTTCGGCAATGCGCTTTCATGCGGATAACGAGATTGATACTTTTTAATGCCCGCGGCACAAAATCTCCGTCGATCTTACAAGGTTTGACCTGCTTGTCAAATTGCCGCGCCAATGCAATTGAACGCGGCGCGATGCCGGCGGCGGGCGCACAAAGTCTAGTACAGATAAACCGCATGAGGGGGCGCTACCGGGCGCGCTGGTACCCGGGACTGGCCGGAAAGAATGGGTGAGCGGTCGATTATATTTTCAAACCGGCATATCGCAATGGCGATTTGAACGGCACGCAACCGTTATCAATGAAAGCTGGGTATAAAGCCGGGGCCGTCTGTCGAGCATCATGTGCCGCGCGCGCTCAATGCCGCGCGACGCCGCATCGACCTGTTGAGCCGGTTGAATGGCCATGCGCTCAGGTTCTCTGTGCCAGTTGGGGGGAGTTAGCGCGCTTGCGCATCCGACGAGCTCAAGGTTTGCACGCGCATCGAGGGATCGCGCGCGATCGACGCTTCGGAAAACGGAACGCTCAGCCAGCGCCGCGCGGCGTAGTCGCGCGTCGCGTCGGCATAGTGGGGTGAGGCCGGGTCGCCGGATTCGGACGACGCGAGCATGGTCCGCGCAAGCACCTGGTCGCCGTCGAACGAGACGAGCTGCAGGTAGGTGTCGCCGTTCGGGTTGATGTCCATCGAATAGCCGCGCGTATCGAACGGATGGGCCGCGCACGCGGCCGTGAAGTAGCCCCCCGCGTCGCAGCCGCCGAACAGCGGGATGCGCTCGCCATTGCGCTGTACGTAGAGTGCGGCGCTGCGTGGCGCATCGAGCGCGATGCCGGCGTGACGCAGGGCGGCGATGGCGTCGTGCAGCGCGGCGGCGAGTTTGGCCGGGTCGGCGGCGATGCCCGCGGGTGTCGTCAGCGGTTGCGCGGGATCGAACTGCACCGCGTACAACTGCTGCGGAGGAATCGTCAGCAGGCGACGCCACAGTTCGTCCCACAGCGTCGCGCCGACGGCATTGGCGGCAGCGGTGTCGTCCCAGGTGGCGAGTACTTTGCAGGCTTGACGGAGGTCGTTGCTTTTATCGGATTCAATCGCGGCGTCATTTGCACCGGCCACTGCGCCGCCGCACAAGCGATCGAGCACCGGCTGCTTGAACAGCAGCGCCGACATCGAGCGGCTGTCGAGCGCGGCGCGGCCGAGCGCATCGGCGGACACGCCCGCCGGGTCGCTTTGCAACTGCGTCGCGATGCTGTGACCGAGACGCGTGCGCAGCGATTGCGGCGTATGTGTCGCGCCGACTATCTGCGCGTAGCCGCTCAACGGCTCAGCCGGATTGCTGAGCCAGTAGCTGCCATTGAAATTGCCGACGTAATCGCGCCGCAAGAGGCTCGGCATCTGCGCGACCGGCAATGCGCGAGGCTGCACGGAGCCGGTCTGATTGCGCCAGTCGCAATCGCTGCGCGAACCGTCGAGGAACGGCACGCCCGGCATCGACTGCGCCAGCGCGCGGCCGACCGGCGGCGTGCAGCGCTGCGCGAGTTCATCGGGCACGTCCGGCACCGCGCCGATATCCGCGTACCACACGCGCGGATCGCCCCGGCCGATTGCCAGCGTATTCACCCACGGCACCGCCGCGTTCTTCTTCTGGATGCGGATGAAATCGTCGAGCGAACTCGCCTGGTTCCATTCGAGAAAGTTTTCGAACACGCGGAAGTTGTCCGCGTTGATGTCACGCAGCGCGAAAGCCTGCTGCTGATTCCACGCGAGCGCGGGCGACATCGCGCCGAGATTGACGAGCGGGCCGAAACGCGAGCGATACAGCGTGCGCGACACGCGATGGATCGAACCGTCGTCCGCGCGCACCTCGACCTTCACTTGCGTCGGTGTCATCGTTTCGCTCCTGCCGTCGACCAGGTAGCGCGTCGGCGAGCCCGGCACGAGCGTCAGCTTGAAGAGGCCAAAGCGCTTCGCGGTGGAGACGGTATGTGTCCACGCGACGTTTTCGTTGAAGCCGATCATGATCAGCGGGATGCCGAGCAAGGACACGCCGCTCACGTTGAGCTTGCCGGGGATCGTCAGTTGTGCCTGGTAGAAGCGGTCCGGGCCACTCCAGAACCAATGCGGATTGCCGAGCAGCAGCGCGCTGCCGTTATGCGTCGCGTCCGCGCCGAACGCCAGTGCGTTGCTGCCGATTCCGGAATGGCCGCCGAAGTGGGCGAGCGGCGCGGTGGTGGCGAGTTCGTTCTTGTCCGTTGCGCTCACGTCTTCTTGCTGCTGCTCACGCGAAGCTGCGGGTCGTGCAACGTCCGCAACCGGCGGCTTTGCCGTCGCGATCGCGCTGGCAAAGCGTGCCGCGCTGCCCGCCAGATTCGCCGCGTAAAGACGCCGGTAAATATCCGCGCTGCTGATCTTGCCCGCCCACGGCGCCGCACGGCAAGCCGCATGCGCGCCGGGCGACGCGCCTTGCGCAAGCTCGCCGACATAGCGGTTGTAGCCCGCCACGAAGCCGTCGATCAGCGCATGCATGTCGGCGGTCTGACTTTGCCGATAGCGCGCAACGGCGGCATCGTCGGCGATGAAACGGAAGAAGAAGTCGGCGTCGAGGTTCTCGGGCTGGCCGAAGCTCGCTTCGGTCGTGGGGCGCGCTTTCGCGCCGAAGTAGCGTGAGCGTTCGCCACGATAGGAGACGAAGGCGTCGGCCATTGTGCACAGATTGTCCTGTGCCTGGACGTAGCCGTAGCCATAGCCGAGGCTGCCCCAGTCGCCGGCTTTCACATGCGGAATGCCCAGCGCGGTGCGGCGGATCTCGACCTGATACGGTCCCGTGCGCGCGTCGAGTTCGGCGTTCGGCACGGCGCAGCTTTGCAGGCCCCATGCGAGCAAGGGCAGGGTGACTAGCAGACGGACCCGATGGCGCAGAAAAACGGTCAAAGGCATAGGCAGTCCACGAGCAGGCTGTTGGCGGTGAAGAATATGGCGTAAACGGGGAAAGTTCGCGCCGTCTTACAACGTACCGGCGGCAACCGGCGTGCCCGCCACGCGCGGCTCGCGCAGGCGAGCGCCAGTTCGGCGTCGGTGAAGCCGAAATGGTCCGGGCCGCCGTCGCGCACGAAGGGCAGTGCCTGGAACGGCTTGAGCGTCGAGCGGGAGAACACCCACGCGTGCGGATCGCCGGCGTGGGCCAGCAGCGCGCCGGTAGCGTCGACCACCGCCACCGATCCCCAGTGAATACGCTCCACATGAGCGTTGCGGGTGGCGACGACGAGCGGGACGTGCGAGGGAAGGGTCATTACGTGTCCTTCGGGGTGAAACGATAAAGCCGAGTTTAATTATTGCAAAAAAATGCATTTAGACGTAATTTCGAAAATGGTTTTGCACTGGACGCAACGCAAGCATGCCTTCGAAAAAAGCCAAAGACGTGGGCCTCGATCAACTCGGCGCGATGCGCGCGCTGGTGCGGATCGTCGAATTGGGGAGTTTCTCGGCCGCGGCGCGCGAACTGAAGGTCGCGACGTCGACGATCGCACGCAAGATCACGGCGCTCGAAGCAATGCTCGGCGTGCCGCTGCTGCACCGCTCGACCCATCATGTCGCGCTGACCGAAGGGGGGACGCTGTATCACGCGCGCGCGGTGTCGATGATCGCGGATCTCGACGACACGCTGCGTGTGGTCGCGGAGCTGGATTCCGCGCCCAGCGGTCCGTTGAAACTGACCGCGCCGGTGGCGTTCGGGCGCCGCTATCTGGCGCCGCTGGTCACGCCTTTTCTCGAGCTTTATCCAGCCGTTCAGCTCGATCTGCGCCTGACCGACAACCACAACGACATGGTCATGGGCGGCTTCGACCTCGACATCCACGAAGGCGAGAACTATCTCGACAACCTGATCGTGCAGCCGATCTCGCGCAACGACAGCATCCTGTGCGCCGCGCCTGGCTATTTCGCGCGACGCGGGCGCCCGTGCAGGCCCGCCGATCTGATCAATCACAACTGCTTGCGCTATCTGCATCCGGAGAGCGATCGGCGCTGGCATCTGTCGGATGGCAAGGCCGTGCAGTCGGTGATGCCGTTGGGCAATCTGCAATCCGACCACTCGGAACTGCTGCTGGAGGCGACACGCGCGGGCCTCGGGATCGCCGAGTTCGAGATCTGGCTGATCCGCGATCTGCTGGTGAGCGGCGAGCTGGAGGTCGCGCTGCCGGACTACCGGCTCGAAAACGCGCTGACCGGCCGGCAGATTTACATGGCGTATCTGCCGAACCGGCGCTTCTCGACCAAGGTGCGCGTGCTGCGCGAGTTTATGGCCGAGCGTCTGAAGGGCATTGGCGAATTGCCCGAGCGGATGCAGACGCCGGCTTTGGGGGCCAACGTTTGACGCGGAGGTGATAAAGCTGCTGGCAGCCCGCAGCCCGCAGCCCGCAGCCCGCTAGCCACGCACGCGGCGCAAGCACGCCGCAACGCGCGGCAGCAAGCCGCCCGTCGCGAGTGCGGACTATGAGCGAGGGTTCAGGCGCTGCCGCTCAATGACGCTCCGGAAAGCGCAGCTTCGAATGATTCCGGCCGTACGTCAGATAGATCACCATTCCGATCACCAGCCACACGACGAGCCGCCCCCAGGTCACGAGCGGCAGCCCGACCATCAGCAGGAGACAGAACAGGATGCCCAGCACCGGCACGACCGGCACGCCCGGCACCCGGAACGGCCGCAACGCGTCGGAATCGCTGCGGCGCAGATACATCACCGCAGCGCACACGAGGATGAACGCGAACAGCGTGCCGATGCTGACCATCTCCCCGAGCACGCCGATCGGCGTCAGCGCCGCCACGATCGCGACGATCGTGCCGATCAGGATCTGGCTCAGATGAGGCGTCTGCAGACGCGGATGCACCCGCGCGAACAGCGGCGGCAGCAAGCCGTCCTGCGACATCGTGAAGAAGATGCGGCTCTGGCCGTACAGCAGCACGAGGATCACGGTGGTGAGCCCCGTCAATGCGCCGATCTTGATCAGGATCGAGAACCAGTTCAGACCGATCGCGTCGACGCCCCTGGCAATCGGGTCAGGGACGTTCAGATCAGCATAAGGCACGAGCCCGGTGAGCACGCCCGCGACGAGGATGTAAAGCACCGTGCAGACGATCAGCGAGCCAAGAATGCCGATCGGCATATCACGCTGCGGCTTCTTCGCTTCCTGTGCGGCGGTGGACACCGCATCGAAACCGATGAACGCGAAAAACACCACCGCCGAGCCACGCAGAATCCCGCTCATCCCGAAGTGGCCGAACTCGCCCGTATTCGCCGGGATGAACGGATGCCAGTTCTCCGGTTTGATGAAAAACACGCCGAGCGCGATGAAGGCCACCACCACGACGAGCTTGACCGCCACCATGATGTTGTTCAGCCGCGCGGATTCCTTCGTGCCGAGCACCAGCATGGTCGTGAGAATCGCGATGATCACGATGGCCGGCAGATTGACGACGCCGGTCGCCGTGGTGCCGTCGGCGAGCTTGATCACGGTGCCCGGCGCGGCGGCCAGGGTCGGCGGGATATTGATCCCCACGTTATGCAGCAGGCTCACGATGTAGCCTGACCAGCCGACCGCGACGGTCGCCGCGCCCATCGCGTATTCGAGAATCAGATCCCAGCCGATGATCCACGCGAAGATTTCGCCGAGCGTCGCATAGGTGTACGTATAACTGCTGCCGCATACCGGCAGCATCGCCGCCAGTTCCGAATAGCACAGGCCGACGAACGCGCACGCAATGCCGCCGAGCACGAACGACAGCGTGATGCTGGGGCCCGCGAATTGCGCCGCGGCCGTGCCGGTCAGCACGAAGATGCCGGCGCCGATGATCGCGCCGATGCCCATCGCGGTGATGCTGGCCGCGCCGAGCGTTTTCGATAATGAGTGACTGCCGTGAGCTTCGGCGCTATTCACGATATCGGCGACGGATTTCCGTGCCATGTAACGCGTATCAGCCATGATGAGTCGTCCCGTTCATTGGTGTTTGGGCGCGAACCGACACGGCTTGTCCCGGCTCGCGGAGCACGACAAAAGCATCTGTCAGCAAAGACTGGCGGGGGAGGTGGGAGGAAAACCTGAATTCAGTGTATTCCGGATCCGATGAAAACGTGAAGTTTTTCGAGTCCGGATCGTCGCGGACATTATCTCCGTCGGCGCTTATCGCGCGAGCATCCGGGATAAAGCAATCTGATTGGAAGAGGGGGACCGGGATCGGTCCTGGTCGAACCGGCCGGCGAGGGATCAGCAGCGTCGGCGGACGGGAGCCGGAATGATGACGGCAATGACTTTCCGCCGGCGTTGCCACGCGCGCACAGCGAAGCACGTGAAAGGGTTCCGGCGACAGTTCGGTCTGGCCGGCCTCGGCCGCGACCGCGCGCGTTCGCACAAGCAAGCTCCTCGAATTCCGATGCGCCGGCCGGCCCGTGCCGAACGCCCCGAAACTTTCAGTTGATCTCACCTCGGCCGTGAACTACAAATCTAAACTGAGCGCCTCTATGCACGCGATGGGGTGCCGCAGTCGACGGTATGTACGGCAAAGGGAACGCGATGACCGCGTCGCCGCAGGTATGTGTGTCGGCCGCCCCGATACTCGCTGCCGCCAGAAGATCGCGACGCCCGTCGCTCAATCGTGGACCGCGTCATACCTGCGGTGTAACCGCGCAGGTTACCGGCGCGCGCCGTTCGCAACCCGCGGAACGGCGGCGTACTGTTCGATGAACATCCGCACGCTTGCGACCGGAACCAGACAATAGGAGACCCCCGCCATGGGTATGCGCCCAGATTCCACGTTCCACGCATCGCCGAAACTCGCGATGGATGCGCCGCCGGAAGAATACGCGTACACGCTGCTGCTCAGCCCTGATTTCTCGCAGCCCGATGCGCTTGCCGTGATCGACGTGAAACCCGGCTCGCCGACCTACAGCCAGGTCGTTCATACGGTGACGATGCCGAACAAGGGTGACGAGTTCCATCATTTCGGCTGGAACGCGTGCTCGTCGGCGCTGTCGCCGCTGACCGGCCACGCATTCCTCGAACGACGCTACCTGATCATTCCGGGCATGCGTTCGTCGCGCATCTATATTGTCGACACCAAACCCGATCCAACTCAGGCGCGCATTCACAAGATCATCGAACCCGAGGAAATTTTCCGCAAGACCGGCTATTCGCGTCCGCATACGGTTCACTGCGGGCCCGAAGGCATTTACATCAGCACGCTGGGCGGCGGCGGCAAGGACGGCACCGACGGGCCGCCCGGTATTTTCATCATGGACTGCGAGACCTTCGACGTGCTCGGCCGCTGGGAGATCGACCGCGGCCTGCAGGAGAAGCACTACGATTTCTGGTGGAATCTCCCGCGCGATTACATGGTGTCGAGCGAGTGGGCATTGCCGCCGCAATTCGAGAACGGGATCGTGCCTGAGGACCTGCTCGCGAACAAGTATGGGCATCGTATTCACTTCTGGGACCTGCGGGCAAGACGCAACGTGCAGACCATCGACCTCGGCGCGAATCACCAGATGGCGCTCGAAGTCCGGCCCGCGCACGATCCGAGCCGCGAGTACGGGTTCATCGGCGTGGTGGTGGACACGACGAACCTCGAAGGGTCGATCTGGACCTGGTGGCGCGAGGACGGACAGTTCCACATCGAAAAGACGGCGACCATCCCACCCGAACCGGCCGCCGCCGAACTGTTGCCGCCGTTGTTGCAGGGTTTCGGCGCGGTGCCGCCGCTCGTCACGGACATCGACCTCTCTCTCGACGACAAATTCCTCTACGTCGCCTGCTGGGGCACCGGCGAGATGCGTCAATACGACGTGACGGAACCGCGCAAGCCGAAACTGGCGGGCACGGTGCAGCTCGGCGGGATCGTGCGGCGCGCACCGCATCCGAACGGTGAGGCGTTCGCCGGTGGCCCGCAGATGGTCGAGATCAGCCGCGACGGCAAGCGGGTGTACTGGACCAACTCGCTCTATTCGACCTGGGATGACCAGTTCTACCCGGCGGGCGTGCCCGCGGCGCAGGTCATGGCGCGGGCGGAACCGGGCGGCGGCCTTGCGCTGGCCGAGGATTACTGGGTGCGCTTTCCCGATGGCTATCGGGCTCACCAGATCCGGCTCGAAGGGGGCGACTGCTCGACCGATTCGTTCTGCTACCCGTCGGTGGGCATTTGACCGGGGAGGGCTGGCCGCGTCTCGGCCTTTGGTTAGCTATCCTTGCGAGCGGTCTCTATCACGGGCTCAACCCGGCGATGGGCTGGCCGCTCGCCGTGTCGAACGGATTGATCCAGCGGCGTGCGCGGGCGCTGTTTGCCGCGCTGTTCTATCTCGCGGCTGGGCACGTGCTCGCCATGTTCGTGGTGATGCTGCCGTTCGCGATGCTGGCGGTTCTGCTCGAATGGCAGCGCGCGATCCAGGTCGGCGCGAGTGTGCTCGTGATCGCCTTCGGCGCCTGTCTTCTGATCCGCCGACGCCACCCGCGCATGCTCGCGCGGATTCCGCCATCGAGGCTCGCGCTCTGGTCGTTCGCGATAGCGATTGCGCACGGCGCGGGGTTGATGCTCGTGCCGATCTATCTCGGGCTGTGCCGCTCTTACGGCATGGATCACGCGCACCCGGCCGCCCAGGCGTTGATCGATGACAGCCTTCGCATGGCGCTGTGGGTCTCCGCGGTGCACGGTGCGGCGATGATCGCGGCCGGCGGACTGCTGGCCTGGCTCGTCTATCGCTATCTGGGGCTGAAGTTCGTGTCGCGCAGCTGGTTCAATCTGGATGCGGTCTGGGCGTCGAGTCTCATGCTGGTGGGCGCGATCGCGTTGACGCATGCCGCGCTCGGCTGAGCGTCGTGGCGTGTTGGTGCAAGCCGCGCGCTGGACGCCGCTTCGTTTCAGCGCAGCGCCAGCCACATCGGTTGATGATCCGACGCTCGGCTGTGCTGATCCACGTCGCACACCGTCACTCGCGGCGCGAGGTCGTCCGTGACAAAAATGAAATCGCACGCGAAGGGTCCGCCGGCCCATTGCTCGTGATCGTACAGGCCGACCGTCGCGGCGCGCGGCTCGTCTGGATGCGCGCAGGACCAGGCGTCGGCGAAGGCCGGAGCGTCGGCGATTGGTTCGAGCATCCGGCAATAGGCGGTATCTTCGTACGCGCTGTTGAAGTCGCCGCACAGAATCGCGCTCATCGGGCGAGCGGTGTCGGCGAACGGGCTGTCCGGCTTTTCCGCTTTCGCGGGATGGCGCGCGTGATCGCATCCTTCGCGATGTAACGCGCGCAGTCTCTCCACTTGCGCGAGCCGCTGCTGCTCCGAATAGAACTCGAGATGCGTGGTGATGACGCGTAGCGGGCCGGCGTCGGTGTCGAGCACGGCTTCGAGCGCGATGCGCAACATCGACGGTTTGGCGGGATCGGCGGGCCACGGTAGCGAATGCCGAAGCACTTGACGCACCGGCAGGCGGGTGGCGATGGCGTTGCCGAACTGTCGGCGCGGCGCCCGGCTGTCGCGCAGTGATGGCAGATCGGAGCCGATCGCATCGATCACGGTCATCTCGGGCAGCAATGCCGCCAGCTCGGCGAATTGATCGAGCGACGGACGGCCTTTCAATCCGCCGGTCAGCGGCTCATCATTGAATCCACGCGTGACTTCCTGCAAGCAGAGGACATCGAAGTCGCACAGCGCGCGCGCTTCCCGCACGATCCGGCCGAGGTCGACACGGCCGTCCACGCCGCAACCCCACTGAATGTTCCAGTCGACGAGTTTCATGGCGCTCTCCTTGACACTCAGACGGTCAGTTTATCGCTGAGTAGAGGATGTGATTCTGTGATTCGAGGATGTGATGCGGGGATGTGATGCGGTCGAGGCGCCGACATATCGGCGCCTCGAATTCCGCGCCTGGCCGTTCGGGCGGCATCGGCCCCGGCGCAATCGTCTTGCTACCGCAAGCGGCAAACCCGCCGTCCGGCAAAATCCTCATACGTATCGAGTCACGCTTGATAAAAACGCATCGACGTTCTAGAAAAACCGAAGCGCATAGCCTACCCTTAAGCGAGCCGGCCTTTTAGGGGACGAGCACTTCGCCCCGTTTCCCTTCTGCGCAGCCGACCCATCCGGACAAAGCAATTAACGGTTCAAAATCGTACGCTTTTGTTGTTTGAGAGGGCTGCGCCATCCTGCTTTTCCACGCTATCCGCCGGTGGATGAATGCCGCACTCCGTCGTTGAAAAGCTCGAACGATAAGAAGCCAAGGAGACGCTCATGCCATTCACACTCACCCGGGGTGTCGTCGGCCTGCCCCTGCTCGCCATCGCATTTGGCCTGCCTGCCGCTCACGCCGCCGACGAAGTCCAGAACACGTCGACCACCACCGCCTCGCCGATGCCTTCGACGCTCCAGCCCGTCAGTCAGGAGCAGCTCGACCGCGCCGCCACCGCGACGGCCGACTGGCTCCATTCGAACGGTTCCTACGCGCAAACGCGCTACTACCATGGCGCGCAAATCAATCGGACCAACGTCGCGAAGCTCAGACCTGCGTTCATCTTCCAGACCGCCGTCAACGAATCGATGGAAACGGCGCCGATCGTCTCGAATGGCGTGATGTTCATCACCACGTCGTTCAATCACGTGTATGCGGTCGATGCGGCGACGGGCAAGGAGTTCTGGCATTACAAGCACAAGATGGGACCGGTCACGACGTTCTGCTGCGGCCCTAACAATCGCGGCGTGGCGATCTCGGGCGACCGGCTTTTCATGGGCACGCTCGACGCGAAACTCGTCGCGCTCGACGCGAAGACCGGCAAGGTGCTGTGGCAAACCGAGATCGCCGATCCCGACCAGGGCTATTCGGAAACGATGGCGCCCGCGGTTGTCGACGGCAAGGTGCTGATCGGCACGAACGGGGGCGAGTACGGCATTCGCGGCTTCGTCAAAGCGTTCGATGCGAATTCCGGCCAGTTGCTGTGGACCTTCTACACGATTCCGGAGACCGGCCAGGAAGGCGTGTGGGCGACCAAGGACGCGACCGGCCGCGACGAGAAGCGCGACATCGACGCGGAGAAGAAGCAGCTTGCCGCGAAGGGCGGCGACTTCTACAAGACGCTCGGCGGCGGCGTGTGGATGACGCCCGCCATCGACCGGCAAACGAAGACGGTGTTCTTCGTCGTGGGCAACCCGTCACCGGACCTGTATGGCGCGATCCGGCCCGGAGACAATCTCTATACGGACTCGCTCGTCGCGATCGATCTCGACACCGGCAAATACAAATGGCACTACCAGTACGTGCCGCACGACGTGTGGGACCTCGACGCGGTCAGCCCGCCGATCCTGATCGACGTGCGCGACAACGACGGCAAGATGATTCCGGGCATCGTGCACGGCGGCAAGACCGGCCACGTGTACGTTCACGATCGCGCCACCGGACGTCTGATCCGCTATTCGCAGGCGATGATCCCGCAAGAAAACATGTGGACGCTGCCCACGGCTGCCGGCGCGCGCATGCTGCCGGGTGCGAACGGCGGGGTCGAGTGGTCGCCGATGGCCTTCGATCCGAAGACGCGCCTCGTCTACGCGGCCAATCTGCATCAGCCGATGACGTATCAGGTCGAGGAGGCGGCTTATCCGGGCGGCAGCAAGCTGTGGCTCGGCGGCGCGTTCAAGGTGATTGCGAACGAGCAGCAATGGGGCAAGCTGTCCGCGGTGAACGTCGACACGGGCAAGGTCGCGTGGGACTACAAGACCGAACAGCCGCTGATCGGCGGCGTGCTCGCGACGGCGGGCGGCCTCGTCTTCAACGGCGAAGGCAACGGCCTGTTCCGCGCGTTCGACTCCGCCAGCGGCAAGAAGCTCTGGGAGTACCAGTGCGGCGCCGGCGTCAATGCACCCGCGGTGTCGTACTCGGTGCACGGCAAGCAGTATGTCGCGGTCGCGGCGGGCGGCAATACGCAGCTCGATTTCAAGCGCGGCAACACCGTGCTCGTCTTCGCGCTGCCATGACGGGGCCGATGCTGCGCTCGCGGTTGCGTTCGACACGCCGTGCAGGGGCGGCATTGCTATGCGGCTGGTTCGCCGCCGCATGGCTGCCGCTGAACGCGCGCGCCGACGCCGAGGCGGGCAAGGCGAAGGCGCAGGTGTGCGTGGCCTGTCATGGACCGATGGGCAACTCGACCACGCCGGACTATCCGATTCTCGCCGGGCAAACCGCGCGCTATATCTATCTGCAACTGCGGGACTTCAAGGAAGGGCGGCGCAGCGACCCGCGCATGTCGCCGATGGCGGCCAATCTGTCGCGCGAGGACATGCAGGACCTCGCCGACTACTTCGCCGCGCAAAAGCTCGTGTCCGTGCCGTACAAATCGGATAGCGCCAGCATCGAAGCGGGCAGCAAAAAGTCCGCGGAAGTACTGTGCACGATGTGCCATCTCGGCGGCTTCGCCGGGCAGAACGAGATTCCGCGCGTGTCCGGCCAGCTGTATCCCTACATCGTCAAGCAATTGCAGGACTTCCGCTCGCACACGCGGACCAACGATGCGGGCAACATGGCCAGTGTGTCGCGCAATCTGAGCGACGAGGACATCCGCAATCTGGCCGCGTATGTGAACAACCTCCAGTAGCACGGAACCGACACCATGAAAATGACGCTCACCCGCTTCATCGCGACCGCGATGCTGCTTGCCGTCGCGTTCGGCGCGTGCCTGCCCGCGAGCGCGCAAGGCGATGGCGAAACCAACCGGCAACTGCTCGCCGCCGCCAAGGACGGCGACCAGCAGTCGCTTCTTGCCGCGCTTGAGCGCGGCGCCGCCGTGGACGCGATGAACCGCATCGGCGATACGGCGTTGATCACCGCTTGCAAGCAAGGCGACGCGGCCATGGCGCGCACGCTGATCGAGCACGGCGCGAACGTCGGGCACGCGAGCGCGCCCGGCGTCACGCCCTTGATGGCCGCGGCCTATGGCGGTTTCGATGAAATCGTCGCGCTGCTGCTCGCGCATGGTGCGGACATGTTCACGACGGATCGGGTCGGCAAGACCGCGATGGAGTACGCGGCCGGGCAGGGACAAACGAAGGTGGTGAGCCGGCTGCTCGACGCCGGGGTCGACGTGAATCGCCTCTACAAGAACGATCTCACCGCGCTGATGTGGGCGGCGGGATACGATCGCGCGGAGACCGTTCAATTGCTGCTCGCGCGCGGCGCGGACCCGGCGCTGAAGGACAATCGCGGCATGACGGCGAAGGATATCGCGGTGCAGACGAAGTCGGCGAGAGCGAGCGGCGTGCTGTCCGCCGGCTAGCCGCGGACACGTCCGCATGCCTCGCAGTGCGCAGAGTCGGCAGATGCCTGCCTGTTACTTCGAATCAGCCAGACGCCACCTCTGCGCGAGCATCGCCGGCAGTGCTTCGAACGAGTCGATGAATGCGTCGCAGTGCAATGCGTGCGCACCGTCCTGGCCCGCATACCCATAGCTGACGATGAACACAGGCAAACCGGCCGCGCGTGCCGCGGCGACATCGACCGGCGAATCGCCGACTACGACGCAGTGCGCAGGCTCGCTGTCGAGCAGCCGGCAGGCATGCCGTAAGGGCTCAGGCGAAGGCTTCATGCTCGCCAGCGTATCGCCCGCGACCAGCACCTCCAGATAACGGGCGAGGCCGGTGCGCGTCAGCAGCGCGGCCGCCAGCGCCTGCGGCTTGTTGGTCACGCAGGCGCAGCGATAGCCGCTTTCGCGTAATGCGCGCAGGCCCGCCGCGACGCCGGGAAAGACCCGGCCGATCCGTCCGTTGGTATCGGCATAGTGCCGTTCGAATACACGCTGCGCTTCTTCGAATTCGCACCGCTCGCCCAGGCCCGCCGCCTCCAGCGAGCGCCGTACGAGGTTCGCCACACCCTTGCCGATGAATCCGGTCACCGCGTCCAGCGGCAAGGGCGCTGCACCGAGGTCCTCCAGCATGCGGCCGACGGCGGCGGCAAGGTCCGGCGCGGTGTCGACCATCGTGCCGTCGAGATCGATCAGCACGGCCGGGCGGGAGGCGCTTAGCATGGCGAGCTCGCCGCAGTTGCCCGCGCGTCCGGCGCCGCGAACGAAGCCGCCTCGGCGTGCGGCAGCGTCCTCCGATGCCAACGCTGCAGCATCGCCAGGTCCACCCAGCGATGTGGTTCGCCAGGCACAGCCTGCACGAGCGGCGTTTGCGGATCACCAAGGTGGGGCAGCACGGCCAGCGCGCCATCGAAGCTGTCCTGCGCCGTGTAGCCGGTCGGCGTGACGACGGCCGGAATACCCGCCGCGCGTGCCGCGAGCAGACCGTTGCCGGAGTCCTCGAAGGCGAGACACGCTGTCGCGGGCAGATCGAGTTGTTCGAGCACGTGATGATAGACATCGGGCGCAGGCTTCTTCGCGGGCGTGGTGGCGGCATCGCCGATCGCCGAGAAGCGCGTGCGCCAGGCCGCGCCGAAGTGGACCTGCAACAGGGCGTCGAGATTTGCGGGCGTGGTGGTCGTCGCGATGGCGAGACGGATGCCGTGCGCCTGCGCCTCGTCCATCAGACGCGCAACGCCCGGGCGCAGCGGCAGGCCGCCGCGCACGCGCCCGGTGTAATGGCGGGTTTTGAGCGCGTGAAGCGCCTCGACAATCTCCCACGCCTTCGCGCCATCCGCTTCCTCGCGTTCGAGCGTGCGCCAGTAATGCCGCAGCCGTTCCTTGCCGCCCGCCACTTTGAGAAGGCGCGTGTAGAGCGGCTCGTCCCAGAACCAGTCGAGCCCGGCCTCCGCAAAAGCCGCATTGAAGGCCTGCAGATGAGCGGTCTCGGTGTCGGCGAGCGTGCCGTCGACGTCGAAGATAAGGGCTTGCATCGTCCGGTCCTCGTCATGGTGGTTGCCGTTCAGACACGCACCACGATAGCGGAGCCACGGGCCGATTCAAATTCAGAGATTCTTTCGCGTCCGATAAGCGACGCTTTGAGTGTTCACGCGCCCGAGGCGCCGCGCTAGGGCTTCGGCTTGGGCGTAGTGACGAAACCCATCTTCGTCAAACCGCCGGCCTGAACGGCCGACATCACCTCGGCGACCCGTTCGTAGGGCACCTTGCGGTCGGCGCGCAAATGCAGTTCCGGCTGCGGCGTCGCATGAGCGGCCTCGGCGATGCGCGCGCGCAAGCCCTCTTCGGTGACGGCCTGGCCGTCCCACAGGATGGCTCCGTCGGCGTCGACCGCGACGTCCACGTGCGTGGCTTTGACCGCTTCCGGCTGGCTGCTCGCGTGAGGCAGGTCGATCCTCACCGCATGTTGCATCGCCGGAATGGTGACGAGAAAAATGATCAGCAGGACCAGCATGACGTCCACCAGCGGCGTCATGTTGATCTCGTTCATGAGGCCTTGATCGTCATCGTCGGAGAAGGGGCTCATTGCCATCTGAAGTCTCCGTCACGGGGCGGGGTGTTCTCGCGCGGCACCACGTGCATCTGCGCGCCTGCGCTCGAGCGCAATTGCGAGCCGGTCACGAAGTACGCGTGCAGGCCGTGCGCGAAACGTTTCAGGCGCGCCACGATGGTGCGGTTTGCGCGATTCAGGCCGTTGTAGCCGAGCACGGCGGGAATCGCCACGAAGAGCCCGAACGCCGTCATGATCAGCGATTCGCCGACCGGTCCTGCCACGTGTTCGATGGAGGTCTGGCCGGTTTCGCCGATCAGGATCAGCGCGTGATAGATGCCCCACACGGTGCCGAAGAGCCCGACGAAGGGCGCCGTGCTGCCGATCGACGCGAGGATCGCGAGGCCGCTCTGCAGGCGCGCGACCGTCTCGTCCATCGTGTCCTGCAGACGCCGCGTGATCCAGTCGGAGACGTCGATACGGTCCTGCAGATGCTGTTGCGTCTGGCGATGGTGGGTCGCCGCTTCGTGGCCCGCCAGCGCGAGCGCGAGCAACGGATTCTCGGATGGCGCCATCTCGGGGTGGCCGAGACTGCTCAAGCCGTCCTCGAAGCGATCCGCGCTCCAGAACCGCGCGTCGTTCTGCCGGGTCACGCGTCTGAGCCGCAGCACCTGCCACAGCTTGACGATGATCACCGTCCACGACATCACCGACATGATCGCCAGCACGCTCAGAATGCAGCGCGTGACGACGTCGCCGCTTTGCCAGACATTCGCGAGTCCGTAATGTTGCATGGCTGTTTTCCTTTGTCCTGTGATCGGTGGCGCAGTCAATCGGTCAGTCCGAAGACGAACGACTGGGAGTACGCGGCGCGAACCACGGCGCCGTTTTCGCTGTACGGCTGGCAGACGCTCGCGTGGACGGCGGCGAGCGCGGCCTCGTCGAGCCGCGCATAGCCGCTGCTGCTTTGCAGTTGCATCGTTTCGATACGGCCGGTGAGCCCCACGACGAATCGCACGATCGCGGTGCCGTTCTCGCGACGCCGCTTCGACATGTCAGGATAGTCGGGCTTCGGGATGGCGCAATCGATATGAGCGACGTTTCGTGGCTCGGCCGGGGCGGCGGGGGTACGGCCGGTGGCGGGGGCGCTTTCGGTTGCGGGTGCTGTCGCGGGTGACGGTGTCGGCGCGGCGGGGGCCGGCTGAGCGGTGGCGGACGGCGCGGCGCTGTCGGCTGGCGCGAGTGGCGCAACCGGTGCCGGCGTGGCCGCTGCGCTGCGTGACGCGCGTGATCGCGCTTGCGGCTGCATCTGCGGCAACGGTTTCGCACGAACGACAGGGCGCGCGGCAGGCGGCGTCGGCGCCGGTAGCGCGGCAGCCGGTGCGGCTGGCGTCACCGGTTCAGCCTGCGGACTCAACAGCATGGCGGTGATCGTTGCGGGTTCGACCGGCCGCTCGACCATTCTGTCGCGCGTCGACACCGCCAGAAACAGCAACAGCAGATGCGCGCCGATCACCGCGCCCAGCACGATCACCCCGCGACGATATCGCGTCGCCGGGGTCGTAGGGTGTGCAGGGTTCGTCATGACAACTTGCAGCATCGTTCGCGGCCAGACAAGGGTTCCTTCATCCGCGCAAATCGCGGCATGCGTGCGCTTCGGGACGGCCCGGACCCTTGGCCACCTCCCCGTTCATTGTCCTCCCGCACCTGGAGTTTTAGAACCGGCGTCCTTCGCCGCGCGTCAATTCGGGAAATTCTCCCGTCCGATGCGCGTTGTCAAACAATCGCCCGGTGGGATACTTTGAATGGATGACGCGAGCTATCGCGGCGCAGCGATTTCACCACGGAGTACAACAATGCTGGAGACACGCAATCCCACCCGAACACCACGCCGTTCCATCGTGCTGGCCGCCGCGTGCGTGCTGGCCATGAGCGCCGCGCATGCCGCCGCGCCGCTTGCCTATGTGACGAGCGAGAAGGCCGGCGTCGGCGTGATCGACCTCGATCAGATGACGCTGGCCAAAACGTTTCCGGTGGGCGCGGACGGCCCGCGCGGCCTGAGCCTGAACGCGGACGGTTCGCGTCTGATGGTCGCCAACAAGAACACCGGCGATCTGTCGGTGATCGACACGGCGTCGGGCAAGGTCGTCAAGCGCGTGAAGATCGGCAAGAATCCGGAGTATGTACGGGTCCACAACGGCTATGTCTACGTGACGTACGAGCCCGGCGAGTCGGGCGGGGCGCCGCAGACGGCGGCCAGGTCCGATGGCAAGCCGCCCGGCAAGCCCGGCGCGGACGACGATGACAACAAGCTACCCGCCGAAATCGCGATCGTCGATATGAAAACGTGGCGCGTGATCCGCTCGGTGACGAGCGGTCACGAAACCGAAGGCATCGAATTCTCGCGCGACGGGCAGACGATGCTCGTCACCAATGAAGGCGACGACACCGTATCGGTCTATCACGCGCGCACGGGCGCGCCGGTGAAGACCGTGAAGCTGGCCGCGGGCGGCCGTCCGCGCGGCATCCGCCTGTCGCCCGACGGCAAGCACTATGTGGTCACGCTGGAGTCGCTCAGCAAGTTGGTCGTGATCGACGCGCATAGTCTCGAAGTGCTCAAGACCGTCGATACCAAACTGGGACCGTACGGCGTGGCGTTCGGTCCGGACGGCCAGCGGCTTTTCGTGGCTGCCTCGCGCGACAAGACGGTGCAGGTTTTCGACGGCCACACCTACGAACACGTCGCCGACGTGCCGGTCGGACAGCGCTGCTGGCACTTCAGCTTTACGCCCGACGGCTCGAAACTGATGGTCGCGTGCGGACGCTCCGATGCGGTCTATGTGCTCGATGCGAAGAGCTATCAGCCGATCAAGCAGATCGGCGAGTTGCCGCTCGCCTGGGGTATCGTCACGTATCCGCACAGCGACGGTTCGATCGAGTCGCATTGAGCGACCCGACCCGACGCCGATAGCGTGCGCCGTTGTTTTCACGCTTATTTCCACGCATACCGCAAGCCCACCCAGAAGCCCCGCGGCGCACCCGGCCCGACGAATTGTTCGTTGACCGGGTTCGCGCCGTCGAAGGTGTGGTTCGGTCCGTTGAAGAAGTTCTGGCCGAGCGCGCCGAAGCTGGCGTAGCGCTTGTCGAGCAGGTTCGACACCGAGGCGAAGACCTGCAACTGCTTCGTCACCTGGTAGGTCGTGTCCAGATCGATCAGCAGATAGCCGGAAATCCTGCCATTCTCGTCCTGATTGTTTTCATCGCCCTGCGCGTAGACGCTGCCGCGCCACACGAGGTTGGTGCCCAGGTTCCATTTCGACGTGGCCGCGTAATCGAGCCGCAGTTTCACGGTGGTCGCGGGAATCCCCGGAATGTGATTGCCCGGCTTGACGTTGATGTTGCCGTCGGCGTCGGCGCTGGAGTTGCTCGGGCTGCTTTCGGTCCAGGCCGACTGGTAGGTCGCGTCGACATAGCTGTAGCTCGCAGTCACCGCGACCGGGCCGAACTTGCTATGCCCCGACAGTTCGACGCCTTGCCTGCGCGTGCGGCCGACGTTCTGGAAAAAGCCCTGCGAGCTGCCCGCGCCATTGCTGCTGATGAACTCGATGTCGTTGTCGAGCGTCGTGCGATACGCGGCGGCGCTCCATGTCGTGGCCGCGCCGAGCTTGCCGCGCGCGCCGATTTCGTACGTCTTCGAGATCACCGGCTGGAGCGCCGGGTCGGAGATGAACTCGTTCGGCAGCGAACACGGCGCGGCCGGATCGGCGCAGGCCAGCTCGATCGCGGTCGGCGAGCGCATGCCCTCGTTGTAGGACGCGTAGGCCGTGAAGCCCGGCGTCGGATTCCAGTTGATGCCGAAGGCCGGGTTGAATCGCGAGAACGTATGGTGGCCGTCGAGAGCGGGCTGCAGGCCGCTTGAATCGCCGATCGTGGCGTCGGCCCAGTTGTAGCGGCCCGCGAGCGTCACCGACCAGTGCGGCGTCAGCGACAGCGTGTCCGACAGGTAGAGGCCGTAGTTGGTGTTGTGCGTCTTCGCGTCGGTCTGCTGCGCGAAATCGCCGAGGCCGATCGTTGCGCGCGAATCGGTGAAAGCGGCATCCTGCGACGACTGCGTGAACTGCGAATTCGCGGCATCGACGGCCATGCCCGCAATGAACTGGTTCTGCATGCCGCCGAGTTTGCCTAGCAGCGTGAGTTGCAGGCTCGCGCCGTAGCTTTCGGTCGCCACGACCGACTTCTCATTGGTCGCCTGCAAGGTATCGACGTCGCCATTGTCTTCCACGGTGCCGTAGTCGTCGTTGACGTTGCTGCTGATGTTGGTGTTGCGGAAATGCCGGTAGTACGCGTTGCCGCTCAGTTCGACATGATCGTTGAAGTAATGATCGCCCGACAGCGTCAGGTAGCCGACCGTGTTCTGATTCTGGTCGGGATACGTGTAGGGTTGCTTAGGGTTGCCAAGAAACGAGCGCGGAATGGTTTGCGTGCCGTGCAGATCGTTGTCCGCGCCGCCCGCGGAGAGCGACAGCGTCGTATCCGCGTCGGTATAGCGCAGCTTGCCGAACGCCTGGCGTATGCGGCTCTCGTTCTGCTCGGCCCAGCCGTTGTCGTTCGTGGCGTCGGCGGTGAAGTAGTAATCGAGGTTCTGGCCGAGGGTGCCGCCCTGTTCGATCTGCGCGCTCTTGCGCCCCCACGAGCCCAACGAGACCTGGGCCTCGCCGACGGGGTCGTCCCTGCCGTTTTTCGTGGTGATCGACAATGCGCCGCCGAGCGTGTTGAAGCCGTAGGTCGGATTCGAGCCCGGAATCAGCTGGATCGTGTCGATGGCCTGCTGCGGCAGCAGGTCCCAGTTCACCACGTCGCCGAACGGCTCGTTCACCCGCACGCCGTCGACGAACACCGACAGGCCCTGCGGCGTGCCCAGCAGCGGCGACGCGGTGAAACCGCGATAGGTGAGATTCATCTGATACGGATTGCCCTGAGCGTCGGCGACGTCGACGCTCGGCAGATTTCTCGCCATGTACTCGGTGAGCGTGCTGCGGCGCTGCCGGAGGAGGTCTTCCGACCGGATCGTCTGGACGTTGGCCGGCACCTGCGAGAGCGGCGTGCCGATGCCGAGCAGCGGCGTGGTGCCCACCACGACGATCGGCGCGAGCGTCGTGACCGGGGCGGCGTTCGCGGCGGGGGTGTCGGACGTGGAGGACGCGGCGGGAACGGCGGGAACGGCGGGAACGGCGGGAACGGCGGGAACGGCGGGAACGGCGGGAACGGCGGGAACGGCGGAAGACGAGGAGGGTGCCGACGCCGCCACAGGCGCTTCGCCCTGCGCCCATGCGGCCGCGGATAGACTGGCCAGCGCCCCGCCGAAGCAGAGTGTGATGCCGGCGCGCCGTTGCAGGCGGCGTTTGCGGCGTGCTTGTGATCGCATGCTCATTGTTGTCTCCTGTCGATCAGAGCGGGAGCCTGGGCGCCGTCCTCTGGTCGCGTGCGACTGAGTCGCTGCCGGTTCGGCGCTTGCCGCGCCCATCGCGCTGATCGCGCGTTCTGTTGTGTGCGTTGAAAGCTTCGCATACGAGGCCGTCAAGCCGCGCGGGAGCTTTTCCCGATCTGCCAGGGAGACGTTCCCAAAAGACCCGCAAAAGTCCGCCGCTCGCGATCGCGCTGGGTAGAATGCAGACGTCATGTCAAGCGAACCGATCCACTCATCCTCCGCCGGCAGCCCGTCGCCCGTCTCGGCCATCTGGCGCGATCTCGCATGGGTGCTGGCCGTGACCGCGCTCGCCGGGGTCTTAGGCGCCGCGTTCGATCTCAGCGAACGGGCCTACCGGTTCACGCGTGGCATGGAGCGCTTCCAGCTCGACGAATTGCCGGCCACCTTGTGCGTGCTCTCCATCGGCCTTGCATGGTTTGCGTGGCGCCGCTACCGCGATGCGCGCCGCGAACTGAGCCGCCGCCGCGCGCTGGAAGAACAGGCCGAACGGCTGCTCGCCGACAACCGGCGGCTCGCCAATCAGGCGCTGCAGGCGCAGGAACTCGAGCGCCGTCATCTGGCGCGCGAACTGCACGATGAACTGGGCCAGTATCTGAACGCGATCGCACTGGACGCGGCGCGCATCCGCGATCTGTCCAGTGGTGAGGACATTGTGCAAAGCCGCACACAAGTTCCCGCAGCCACCCGCGCTCCCGACCCGGAGATCCATCGCGTCGCGCTCGGTCTGATCCAGAGTGCGAGCCACGTGTACCGGCAGATCGGCGACATGATCCGCCGCCTGCGTCCCATCGGACTGGACGAGTTCGGCTTGCCGAGCGCGCTCGAACATTGCGTCGACGGCTGGCGCGAGCGGCTGCCCGATGCCTCGTTTTCTCTGACGATCGAAGGTGATTACAGCGGCCTGAGCGACGCGTTGACCATCACGCTCTACCGGCTCGTGCAGGAGGGGCTGACGAACGTGTCGAAGTTCGCCCGCAGTTCACGCGTGGAGGTGTTCATGGTGCGCGCGCCGCGAGAGACGCACGGCACGGACGGGACCGACCCGCTGACCGACGAGATCGTCGTGACCATGGCCGACGACGGCCCCGGCACGGACCTCACGAAGCCGCGCGCCGGCCTCGGGCTGATCGGCATGCGCGAGCGCGTCGAAGCGCTCGGCGGCGAATTCCACGTAGCGAGCGAGCCGCAAGGCGGCTTTCTGTTCTGCGCGCGCGTGCCCGCTCACGCCGGGCTGGCCGAACCCGTGAACTGAAGGCCGAGCCGGCTCGCCATCTGCGCGAGCTGCACGCCGTTGTCGGCGCCGAACTTCTGCCGGATCACGGACTGATGATTCGCCACCGTCTTCTGGCTCAACCCCAGCTTCTCGGCGATGCTCGGCAGCGTATAGCCCTGCACGAGCAGACGCAGCACCTCGAACTCGCGCGCCGACAACTGACGCCCGGGCGGCCCTTCGCTGAAGGCCGTGCGCATCGCGAGCGCCTGTGAGATATCCGGGCTCAGATAGCCCGTGCGCCGCGCGATGGAGCGCACCGCTTCCACCAGCACGTCGGGCGCGCTGGCTTTCGTCACGTAGCCGAGCGCGCCGGCATCGAGCGCGCGGCGCACGAAGATCGACTCTTCATGCACACTGAAGATCAGCACGCACGCATCCGGCTCACGCGCGAGCATGCGCCGCATCGCCTCGACGCCGCTCGCGCCGGGCAGCGACACGTCCATTACGACCACGTCGGGCCGCAACGCGCAAAAGCGCTGATAAGCCTGGGCGGCGTCGGCGGCCTCGCCGCACACCTGCACGTCGGCGTTCAGTTCGAGCAGACGCCGGTAGCCTTCGCGCACGACCGCATGATCGTCGACGAGCAGGACGGAGATGGTTCCCGCACTCATGGTTTTGCTCTGCTGCCGCTGCCGCTGCCGCCGCTGCCGCCGGGCTCGCGGGCCTCGCTCGCGAGCTTGCGCGAATTGGCATCGTTACGAAACAGGATCGGTTGTTCGCGCGGCGCGGCCGTTCCTGCGCAAGCGGAAGCCGACGCCGACGCCGCGCGTTGCACGATTTTCACCACGCTCTCGTGAAACGGCGACTTGTCGCACACGGGATCGGCGTTGGCGGCGTCGCCGGTGAGCATGTAGGCCTGGCAGCGGCAACCACCGAGATCGCGCTCTTTTTCTTCGCAACTGCGGCACGGCTCCTTGAGCCACTTCAAGCCGCGAAAGCGGTTGAACGCGTCGCTCTCGTACCAGATCTCGCGCAACGGCGTCTCTTTCACGTTTGGCAGCACGAGGCCAGGCAGCCCGCGCGCCGCATGACACGGCAATGCCGCGCCGTCCGGCGCGACGCCGAGAAAGACCGCGCCCCAGCCGTTCATGCAGCGTTTGGGGCGGTTCTCGAAGTAGTCGGGCACGACGAAGAAGATCTTGCAGCGCTCGCCATGCGTGCGGCGATAGCGCGCGACCACCGCTTCGGCTTCCTCGAGCTGCTCGCGCGTCGGCATCAACTGCGCCTCGTTTGCGTGCGCCCAGCCGTAGTACTGTGTGTTCGCGAGCTCCAGGTATTCGGCGCCCATCGCCAGCGCCATCTCGATGATCTTGTCGACGTGCGGCAGGTTATAGCGATGCAGCACGCAGTTGAGCACCATCGGAAAGCCATGCTGTTTGATCGACGTAGCGACGCGCTGTTTCAGATCGAAGGTGCGCGTGCTGCTCAGGAAGTCGTTCAACTGTTGCGTCGAATCCTGAAACGACAACTGGATATGGTCGAGCCCCGCCGCCTTCAGATCGTCGAGCCGCTTATCGGTGAGACCGACGCCCGAGGTGATCAGATTCGTGTAGAAGCCGAGCTTGTGGGCTTCCTCCACCAGCACTTCGACGTCGTCGCGCACCAGCGGCTCGCCGCCCGAAAAACCGAGTTGCACCGCGCCGAGCGCGCGCGCGTCGCGCAGCACGTCGATCCATTGCGCGGTGCTGAGTTCGCGGCTGTGATCCGTATAGTCGAGCGGGTTGTAGCAGAACGCGCAATGCAGCGGACAGCGATAGGTCAGCTCCGCGAGCAGCCAGAGCGGCGGCGGCACGGCGTCGGGATTGTCGGGCTGTATGCCGACGACGGGTTGAGCAACCGGTTGCGATAGATCGGTCATCACGCTACTCCAGCCAGCCGCGCGTATGCGCGTCGGCAATGAAGGCTCGCACCTCGGCGCCGAGCCCGGTGGTGTTGAACGTCTGTTCCAGTTCGGCGATCAGCGCGTTCATGTCGCGGGTGCCGTCGCAGCGCTTGAGAATTTCCCCCGCGCTTTGATTGAGCTTCACCATGCCCTCGGGATAGAGCAGCACGTGCGCGTTCTGCGCGGGTTCCCACTGCAGGCGGAAGGGCCTGGCGATCGTCAGCGGAAGGGCGGCTTCAGTGGCGCCGCCGGCGCGTGCGGGGTCGTTCATGGCGTTCATTGTGGAAAGGCCTTTTCGATCGAGTCGAGCATGGTCCACAGAATGTCGAGCTTGAACTGCAGGATCTCGAGCGCCCGTTCCTGCTGATCGCGCCGCGTGAAATGCGTAAGCGTGACTTCGAGTCCGTGCTCCACGTCGCGCTGCGCGAGCGAAATGCGCGAGCGGAAATACGCAAGGCCCTCGGGCTCGATCCACGGATAGCATTCCGGCCAGCTCGCGAGCCGGTCGCGATGAACCTGCGGCGCGAACATTTCCGTGAGCGACGAGCAGACCGATTCCTGCCACGGCGCGCGGCGCGCGAAATTCACATAGGCGTCGACGGCGAAGCGCACGCCGGGCGTCACGTGTTCGAGCGACCAGAGTTCGTCGCGCGACAGGCCCACGGCATCCGCGAGACGCGCCCAGGTTTCGATGCCGCCTTCCGCGCCGTCATAGCCGTCGTGATCGAGAATGCGCAGCACCCAGCGGCGGCGCGTCTCGCGGTCCGGACAGTTCGACAGCACCGCCGCGTCCTTCAGCGGAATGTTGATCTGATAGTAGAAGCGGTTCGCGACCCAGCCGCGAATCTGCTCGCGCGAGCAGCCGCCGCTATTCATCTTCACGTTGAACGGGTGATGGATGTGATAGGCGGTGCCCTTCGCGCGCAACTGCGCCTCGAATTCCTCGCGGCTCCACGCGGGCGCGTCGGCGCCCGAGGTCCGCTGCGTACCCGTCATTGCACTCGCGTCGCGCATCGGCGGCGTCTCATGAGTATCTTTCGCGTTCATACCGTCTCCGTGTTTTTATCGAATACAGCCGCGCCTCGTCAGTGCTCCTTGATACATTCACGCTTCAAAGTTCGAACGTCATGCCGTCGTAGGCGACCTCGATGCCGTGCTCGGCGAGCACGCGCCGCTCGGGGCCGTCTTCGACCAGAATCGGGTTGGTGTTGTTGATATGGATGAGCACCTTGCGGACCTTGCGCGCCTTGCCCGCGGGGTCCGCATCGAGCGAATCCAGCGTGTCGATCATGCCGCCCGCGCCGGTCTGCGGCAGGTGCCCCATATCGGCGGCCGTCTTCTTCGACAGGCCGAGGCGGATCATTTCATCGCCGGTCCACAGCGTGCCGTCCACCAGCAGCAGGTCCGCCTCGCGCATCGCGGCGAGCACGTGGTCTTCGATCGCGCCGAGTCCCGGTGCGTAGAACACGCGCTTGCCCGATTGCAGGTTGGTCAGCACGAGCCCGATGTTGTCGCCCCGCTCGGGCGCATCACGATGCGGCGAGTAGGGCGGCGCCTTGCTCGACAGCGGCAGCGCATCGATGCGCACGCCGCTCAATGCGTCGACGGCGAGCGGCGCGCCGTCGAGCGCAATGCGGCGATGCTCGACGCCGCAATAGTGCGAGAGGATCGGCGCGACCGGAAAGCCGGAACGCAGGTCTTGCCACACGGCGTCGGTCGCGTAGAGCGGCAGCGGCGTATCGCGCTCGCGCAGCATCAGCAGGCCGGTGACATGGTCGATCTGCGCGTCGATCACGAGCACGGCGGCAATGCCGCTGTCGCGCGCGCGGCGAGCGGGCTGAAGCTCGGGATGCGCGGCGATCTGCGCGAGCAGATCGGGCGACGCATTGACGAGCAGCCAGTCCTCACCGTTCGCGCTCACCGCGATCGACGACTGCGTGCGGCGCGTGGCCCTGAGCGTGCCTCGGCGCAAGCCGTCGCAATTACGGCAGTTGCAGTTCCACTGAGGAAAGCCGCCCCCCGCCGATGAGCCGAGCACCTTGATTTTCATGCTGCGTGGCGCAGGCTGCGCCCCTCCTGAACGGTTGAGATGAACATCGTGGCGAGGGTCTGCGCGACGCGTTCGTGAAGCGCCGGGTCGCTCGCCAGATGACCCGCGCTGACCCACTCGAGCTGCGCGGCGGGAACCGCGCGCGCGAGGCGCCGCAGATTCGCCGGCGGACAGACCGGATCGCGCGAACCATGCACCGCGGCGAGCCGCACACCGGCCGATGCCGCACGGCGCGCGAGCGACAGCAAGCGGGTTTCGCCGAGCCAGCAGCGATGCGCGAGATAGTGGCTCTGAATCCGGTATTTGCCGATCAGCTGGCGGGCGAGCCGTGGCGAGTGTCGCGTGCGAGGCGGCACTGCGCGGCCCGTGGCGGCGCTCGCCAGCACCTCGTTTTCATAGCCGCGCCACGCGAGCGCGCGTTGCCGCGTTCCGTTCGCACCGTATTGCAGTCCGGCCGCGCAACGGGCCGCAAGATCCACAGGCCGCTCGCACCCGGCTGCCGCCCGCAAGCGCGACCACGCGCGCGGCGCGCGTCGGCGGGACGTGACGAACAGGCCACGAACTTCGCGTGCGGAGGTGAGAAAGAGGCCGCGCAACACGACGCCCGTGACCGACTGCGGACACTGCCCGGCATACGCGAGCGCGAGCGCCGCGCCCCACGATCCACCGAGCACGCCCCAGCGTTCGAAGCCGAGCCGTTCGCGGATCGCTTCGAGATCGTCAATCAGATAATCGGTGCGGTTGTGGCGCACGCTGCCATGCGGCGTCGACGCGCCGGTGCCGCGCTGGTCGATCAGCACGACGCGAAAACGGTTCAGATCGAAGAGCCGCAGCGAACCCGGCTGACTGCCGCTGCCGGGGCCGCCATGCAATACCGCGACCGGCACGCCGTCGGCCGCGCCGGCCGCCGCGAACCACACGCGATGACCGTCGCGCGTGCGCAGCGTATCGGCTTCGAGCGGCGGCAATGCGTGCCGCGCGGCGGGCTCGCGGCGGCGTATCGTCATGGCAGCATCCTCGCGAGCAGGTTGTCGCGATCGATCCATTGATGCTTGAGCGCGCCCGCCACGTGCAGCACGATCAAAGCAATCAGCACGTAGGCCGTGACTTCGTGAATGCCGAAGAAAAGCTTGCGCAGAGGCGGATCTTCCCAGCCCCACTTCGGCAGCGCGAGGCCCCAGAAACGCGTCCCGAAACGGTTGAACGACGAGCCGAGATAGCCGGCCAGCGGCATCACGATCATGCCGGCGTATAAAAGACCCTGCGTAATGCGCGCGGCGGCGCGTTGCCACGCTCGCATCGGCGGCAAAGGCGGCCGGTTGAAGGCCGCCAGCGCCACGATGCGCAGAAGCACCAGCAGGAAAACCGTCAGTCCGAGCGACTTGTGCAGGTTGATCAACGTCGCTTTGACCGGCAAACCCTTCGGCAATCCGACCATATAGAAGCCGACCGCCAGGAGGCCGAGGATGCCGAACGCGATCAGCCAGTGCAGCGCGATCAGCACGCCCGCATAGCGCGGCCCCCGCGCGCCGGCCTCGATGCCGGGAGCTGGCTTCGCATCTGGCGAATGCACTGTCCTCATGCCTGTCTCCTTCTTTGTCCGGCTGTCTCTTGCCGACACCGTTTCAGTCTGGCCGGGGTCCCGCGCGGCCTGATTACGTCACCCGGCGATCAGTATTTCCCCTCTGCCGTCGACCGCGAGGTCGCCCGTATAGCGAGCCGGCAGGCGCTCGGCGCGCCACTGCGAAAACGGCGCGATGTCGTTTGCGAGGCTGCGCACGAGCAATGACCAGAATACGTCGAATCCGTGACCGCCGCCGGTGAATGTCGCCGGCAGATGCGCGGGGCGCTGCGCGAGCAGCAGCGTGCCGCGCCTCATCCCATAGGCATAATGCGGGCCCAGGCGGCCCGCCACGCCCACCGTACCCGCGACCAGCCGCGAGACCGCGAATTCGCCCGCATTGCCGCCGACCAGCACGAGGCCGCGGCGCATCCGGTCGGCGAGGCGCGCGCCCGCGTTGCCGTGGATCGTCAGCGTGCCCCCGGTCATGCCCTCCATATCGCCCGGCAGCGCGCCGGCGATGAAATCGCCGCTGTCGCCGTTGACCGTCAACCGGCCGCCGCGCATCTCGCAGCCGGTGAAATGCCGTGCATCGCCATCGATCTTCAACTCGCCGCCTGTCATTCGGAAACCGCTGTAGTCGCCCGCCGAACCGTGCACGGCGAGGCGCCCGCCGTCCATCTGCGCGCCGAGCCGGTCGAGCCAGGGGGCGGCGTCTTCGATGATCAGCGCGGCCGAGTCGTCGGCCGTCTCATCGCGCGACACCTGGAACACGTCGCCGACCGCGCAGCACTCGTTGCCGGACGGCAGCACGATGCGCTCGATGTCGGCGACGCTCAGCGCGGCCAGCGCCGTGGGCCGCAGCGCGGCGGCGTCGACCCGAAAGCCGGGCGCGGACTTCACGCGCAAGGTCGTCGTGCTCATGCGCGGCCTCCGTCGAGACCCGCCGCCAGCGCATGCAGATGAAAGTGGTACGGCCCGAGCTTGCCGCCGTAGTTGCCCGCCGAAATGCGCAGCACGCCGCGCGCCAGACCCAACGCCGAGGCCGCGGCGATGCCGGCCGTCATCGCCGCGCCGACGTCGGCATCGGTGAGGCCGTCGATCACGATCTCCAGCACAGAGCCCACCTCCGCGCTGAGTTCACTGTGCGCTGACAGACCGATCAGGCTCGGACAGAACGCGTCATTGGTCGAGGCGCTCGCGCCTTTGTAGCGCGACCCGACCTTCGAGCCCGAGCGGACGATGCCGCCGGGAAACGGCATGATCACGTTCGGCAGCCGGCGCATCGCCGCAACGGCGGCTTCGGCGGCGGCGAGCGCGGCGTCGGTGTCGCGGGCGAGAAACAGCAGGTTGCCGCCGCCGACCGCCTTGACGGTCGCCGCCGTGTCCTCGCAGACGAACTCGCCGTCCATCACCGGCACGCGCCAGTAACGGGTGTCGCCGATCATCTTCGAGATCTGCCAGCCGTCGCCGAAAAAACGCAGGCCGCTGCCGAGCGCCGCGCGATCCGACAGCGGCGCGCGGCTCGTGGCCGGATCGATGCCGCTGAACACGGCGGTCGTGGGGCAGGTGAGCACGGATTGTCCGACGCGCCGCCCGATCTGCTTCGCCAGTTCCTTCGACGACACCGCGAACAGCAGTACCGCGACGCCGGGTCGGCCATCCGGCGTCTCGTCGGGCGGGAGCGCGCGCTCGACGCCCGCCTCGCAGCCGCAACCGATCACCGAAGTCGCGAAGCCCGTCAGCGAGTTCGCCGCGTGCATCGCCCAGACGGGCGTATGGGCGGTGATGATGAGCCGGGTCGCCTTCATCGGAAAGGCCTCCGCGAAGGTGGCGTCGATCGCGGTGCCGTTGATCTCGAGGGTGGCCGGGGCGTTCATTGGGGGCGCTTGGGTAGCCTTGATGGGTTCGCGTGGATCAGTGAGCCAGACAGTCGACGGGCAACAGACGCCCGCCGCGGCAGCAGAGGCAGACTTCGTCGTTGCTGATCGCGGCGTGCGCGAAGTTGCTCGCGAGGTTCGCGTCGCTATAGGCGCGCAGTCTTTTCTCGATGCCGCGGTCGAATTCCGGTGCGACGAAGTGGATCCCGCCGGTCGGCGTGGCGACGAGCGTGCCGTCGCGCGCGACCAGCTCGCCGTCCTTGAACACATAAGCGGGCGACGTGAACATCCGCTCGCGGTCCGGCTCGTCGCGATAGACGGCGATGTCCGCCGCCGCGCCCGCACCCAGATGGCCACGATCGCGCAGACCCAGCAGCCGCGCGGGACCGGCGCGCGTGATGATGGCGATTTCGTAGAGCGAGAACTCGCGCTTCAACTCCGGCAATGCGCTCGCCACCGGCGCATCGGGATGCAGCTTCGCAAGCTGCTCGTCGCGAAAGGACTTGTCCATCAGCAGGCGAATCAGATGCGGATAACTCGTGAACGGGCCGCCGTTCGGATGATCGGTGGTCATCGCGACGCGCCACGGGTCGTCGACCAGCAGGAAAATCTCGAGCCCGATGATCCACTGCAACGCGTTCACGTAGCTTTGTTCGCGATAACGGAACGGCACCACGCCGCAGCCCGCATCGCATTCGATGTCGCCGGCCACCCACTTGTGCGGCCGCGCGAGCGGTGTGTTGCGGAACTGCATCATCGTGTCACCCGAGGCCGTGACGGTTTGTCCAAAGATGATCTGGCCGACGTCGATCGATACGTTCGGCCGCGCGTTCACCGCATCGGCGATCTGCCGCGCGCCCGACGAAAACTTTTGCGGTCCTTCGACACCGTAGCTGTGAAACTGGATGTGCGTCAGATGGATGGGCAGGCCGTCGGCGGCGTCCATGGTCGCGATCGTCGAATCGAGATTGCCGGGCACGCCGAGATTGCTCGCATGCACATGCAGCGGATGCGGCACGCGCAATTCGGTCAGCGCGCGCGACAGCGTGTGCAGCACCTCGCGCGGCGTGATGCCGTAATGCACGTGCGGCTCGTCGACGTCGAGCGAACGCTGGTTGAACTTGAACGCGGAGATGCCGCCGGGGTTGACCACTTTCACACCGAGCGCCTTGCTCGCGTGAATCGTCCAGCCGACGTAATCGCGCAGGCGCTCGAAGTCGTCGCGCGCCGCGAGCATTTGCAGGAACAGTTCGTCGTTGCCGAGCATCACGTAGGCGCCGTGATCGATGATTGGCGTGTCGCCCATTTCGAGGTGTGTGTGGCGCGCGTTGGACGGCATCATCGCCGGTTCGAACGCGGCCGTGTAGCCCATTTCGGCGTAGCGGTAGCCGGTGGCGAGCGTGCCGGGCGTGCAAACGCCGCACGACGGCAGACGCAGATAGCGGCCTGCATCGTCCTGCACCGATTCGTAGGCGGCGTCGCGCAGCGGATCGCTGCGATGGTCTTCGGGCAGCAGCAGCCGCGACAGATTGGTCTTGCCGCCGCCGATATGCGAGTGCAGGTCGATGCCGCCCGCCATCACGATCATGCCGGTGGCGTCGTATTCGCGGTCGGCCGGCGTATTGGCCGGCACGTCGACGATGCGCCCGTCGCGGAAGCTCAGGTCGCGGCGCTCGCCGTTCACGCCGTTGGCCGGATCGAAGATCGTGCCGCCTTTCAGTCGGACCAGCGTCATGGGTGCTCCTGCTCGGTGCGCGGTGCAGCGGGGCGCGTGGTCTGCTGCGCCGTCAACCGCCCACTCAGCTGAGCGGCAAGCGACGCCACGGTGTCCAGCGCGGCGCCACGCGCGGCGGCCAGCGGCATCACCACCGAAGCGTCGACGCGAAACAGATGACCGGTGCCGTCGATGCCCGGCGTCGCGGCCGGAATGAACACCGTGTTCGCGCCGCGCGCCTTCGTTGCCGCTGCAAGCGCCGGATGACCGAGCACGATCAGCGCAACGGCAGGATCGAGCGAGGCCGGCCATGCATGCGGCGCGAAGCTCGCGACCCACAGCAGCGCATCCACTTCGCCGTCGGCGAGCAGCCGCGCAGTGCGATAGCGGTACGGATCGTGGTCGAGCGGCGCGGTGCCGGCGAGCCGCGCGGGCGTCGACACGCGTGTGCGCAGCGGCATGCCGGAGAGCCATGTCACCGTCTGGTTGACCGTCAACGCGCCGTCGTCGCCGCCGAGCGCGAGACAGGCCGCACGCGTCGTGCGGTTCGCCGCCTTGACGATCCGGTTCAGGGCTTCGATGAGCAGCGCCGCATGTGGACCGGGCAAGGCGGCCGGCTCGTAGACGAGGACCGTGTAGCGCGCTGCGGCGATGCGTGCCTGCAGTGCGGCGAGCGTCGCCGCTGCGCCGGGGTCGGCGTGACTGCTGTCGTTGTGCAGCGCCTCGGGGGCACGCCCTTCGGCAAGCGCGGACCACAGCGCGAGCGTGTCATAGGGATCGCTGTGCGGCAGCAGCGTTTCCGTTCGCGCATGAGTGAGGCCGGCCGTCGCCGGGTCCACCGCGCTGCCGACGAAGACCAGCTCACGCTCGCTATCGGTGCCCGCCAGCGTCCGCGTGAAAAACCGCGGATAACGCTGCGAGGGCTGGCATCCGAAGAACACTAGCAAGTCGGCCCGCGAGCGCACTTCGGAGAGCGTCGTGAAGAACGAACCACGGTCCTGCAACGCGAGCGTCGCGGGGCTCAGCGCGTCGCCGTGCAGATGATCGAGCATCGCGCCGCAGCCGGCCGCGAGCGTATAGAGCGCCCGGGCACCGGCGACGTCGGTGGCGAGTCCGCCGAATAGCGGACGCCGCGCATCCGCCAGAATCTGCGCGGCGCGCGCCAACGCGGTATCGCGGTCCGCCTCGTTGCCGTCCACGAGCGCGCCGCATCGTGTGTCCGCCGCACCGAACTGCGCGAGCGCCTGCGAAAGCCGCGGGCATTCGGTGTCCGGCACGGTGAGCGTGCCGTCACCATGCGATGCGACGACGAGGTCGTCGCAGAGCAATGGGCAGAACGGGCAGGTCCAGTCGCGTGTGATCGCCGGTGCGCCGGCAGCGCCCGATGCGCTCGTGCGTGAGGTCGATGGATCGGTGGGCGAAAGATGCATGGCGCACTTTTAGCAAGCTCCATGCCGATCGATGCAACGGTCTGCCGGCGCAGTCGTATCGCGCCTGACGTGCACGGTCGTGCTGCTTTGCGCACAGCGGGATTCGGACGATCGACGCGCATTCGCCAGCAACCTCTGATCAACATTCGGTCGCGATGCAATCAACATGCTTCAGCGCGTGTGCGCCGTACAGGTTGTGTGCGCGGCTGGAGCAGAGTGTCACGCGCAGCCTGTCTGGCTTGCCGTTGGCTTGTCGTTCGTTTACATGCAGGGCCTGCGCGCCGCGTGGCATGGAAATTGTATGGCAAGCCTACAGCGATTCGAGTTGCGCGGCGCCGATCTGCCCGTCGTGCAATGCGGAGGCGACGAGCCACGCTGTTGCACCGGCGCTGGCCGCGGTGTCCATATCGGCGCGATGGCGGATGCCGCCCGCGCCGATCACCGTGGTGTGCGACCCGGCGCTGGCGCGGATGCGTTCGAAAGTGTCGAGGTCGGGGCCCGTGTAACTGCCGACCTGATCGAGCGTCATCGCGATCACACGCGAGGGCCACCACGCCGACGAAGGTTCGAGCGCCGTGACCGAGAGCAGGCGGCCCGCCCGATGATCGAGCGAGAGGATCGGCGCGAGGCCGGCGGCCTGCGCGGTATGCAGTGCGTGGATGTCACGCAGCGTCTCCGTGCCGAACACGGGCACGAGAGTCGCGAGCGGTGGGTGGTGAGCAGCAGGGCCGTCGCGTTGGCCGATGGCGTCGATGTGGTCGAACAGCGCGCGCATCGACGCGTAGTCCGCATAGCCCGCGTCGAGCCAGAGCTCGATACCGGGCAGCGCGGCACGTAAGGCGGCGAGCTCGGCGGCATGCGCGCCGCCTTGCAGGATCGCGCCGAGGTCGGCGATGTACAGCGTGCGTGCGCCGCTCGCGGCAAGCAGCGCGCGGGCGAGGGCAAGCGGCTCGCTGGCGGCGGCGAGGCGGGACTGGATGGGCCGATAGGCTGTCCGCTCGCCGCGCACCGCGCGCACCACATGGCCGTCGAGCAGATCGAGAACCGGTATCACCTGCATAGGGGCGCGTTCCTTTGACCAAGATCTTTGTCTACGAGTATCTCACCGGCGGCGGCATCGATCCCGCTCTGGCCGACGCAGGCAGTCTCGCCGACCTGAGCGCGCTGATCGTCGAAGGACGCGTGATGCGCGACGCGCTGGTCGCCGATCTGCGCGAACTCGACGGCGTGCAGGTCACCTTCGCGACCTCGCGCTTCGAAACACCCGCGCCGGGGCAGCGCCATTGTATGGCCGCGCCCGGCGAATCGATGACGGCCTTCGTCGCGCGTGCCGCGCGCGAACACGATTACGCGTGGATCATCGCGCCCGAATGCGACGGCTTGCTGCTGCGCTTTTACGATGCGGTCGGCTCGGCTCGCTGGCTTGGCTGCGCGAAGGAGGCGATCCGCGTGGCGTCGAGCAAGAGCGCGACTGCGGCGTGTCTCGCCGCGCACGGCATTGCCGCAACGTCCGTGCTCGAACCCGGGCAAGCGGGAGAACCGGCGCACGGCCGTTGGGTCGTGAAGCCCGACGACGGCGCGGGCGGTCTCGATACCTTCGTCTTCGACCGTTTCGCCGATGCCTGCGCCGAGTACGACGCGCGCGCGGCCGCGGCGCGCAATCCGGTGCTGCAGGAATGGGTCGACGGCGAGCCGCTGAGTTTGTCGCTGATCTGCCGCGACCGGCATGCCGAAGTCATCAGCATCAATCGTCAGCAGATCGGGCTGAGCGCCGGTGTCGGGTCGTCCCGGCAGCCGCAGATCGTCGAATTCGACGGCGTGCTGGTCGATCAGTTCGATCGGTTCAGCGACGAGGGCCGCACGCTGACCGCGCTCGCGCTGCGCGTCGCGATGGCGCTGCCGGGCTTGCGGGGTTTCGTCGGCATCGACGTGGTGTGGCATCCGCAGCGCGGACCAGTCGTGATCGAGGTGAATCCGCGTCTCACGGTGGCTTATGCCGGGCTCGCGGCGACACGCGGCGGCAAGCTCGCGTGCGCGTTGCTGGAGGCGCACGGGGTGCGCATCGCGCGATGCGCCGCGACGTGCGCGGGTCCGCAGCCGACCCTCGGGGCACAGCCTTGAGCGCCGCGCATCCCGCACGTGCGGCGTCGGACGCCACAGCGTTCGGCTGGGACGTCGGCGGCGCGCATGTGAAGGTGTCGATGGCCGATCGCAGCGGCGCCGTGCTCGATGTCGCGCAATGGGCCTGCCCGCTGTGGCAGGGACTCGACCATCTGGAGCGCACCGTCGAGCTCGTGTTCGAGCGCTGGCCGCAGGCTCGCGCGACCGACGCGCGGCACGCGGTGACGATGACCGGTGAGATGGTCGACCTGTTCGCGGACCGCGCCGAAGGCGTGCGCGCGATCGTCGCCACGCTCGGCCAGCGGCTCGGCGCGCGGCTCAGGTTTTACGGCGGCGACGCCGGCTGGTTCGCCGCTGACGCCTGCGCGGCCAACTGGCGCCACATCGCGTCGGCGAACTGGCTCGCGACCGCGCGCTGGGTCGCCACCGGCGTGCCGAACGCGGTGCTCGTCGATATCGGCAGCACGACCACCGACATCATTCCGATCGTCGGCGGCCGCGTGGTCGCGCGCGCCGTGACCGACGCCGGCCGCCTCGCCACCGGCGAACTCGTGTACCAGGGGGTCGTGCGCACGCCGTTGTGCGGCATCGCGCACCGCATCGACTTTGGCGGCGTCACGGTCAACGTGATGAACGAATGGTTCGCGACCAGCGCCGACATTTACCGGCTGACCGGCGAACTGAACCCGCTGCACGACGTGCATCCGAGCGCCGACCAGGGACCGAAGACGCAGGCCGCGAGTAGTGCGCGGCTCGCCCGTATGATCGGGCGCGATGTGCATGAAGCCGACGCGATCGAATGGCGCCGCTTCGCGCAGCGCTGGCGCGCGCTGCAGTTGCGCGAAATCGGCGCGAACCTCGCACGGGTGGCCGCGGCGCATCCGGCGTTGAGCGCCGCGCCGCTGGTGGGCGCGGGCTGCGGCCGCTTCCTTGCCACCGCGCTGGCGCGTGAGGAGGCGCGCGGTTATGTCGATTTCGGCGCGCTGGCGGGCGTGCCGGACAGTTGCGCGGCGTGGGCGGCGACTTGCGCGCCGAGCGTGGCGGTCGCGCTGCTCGCACTGAGCGAGCGCCACACCGGCGAGCCCGGGGTGCGCCGTGTGGCGTGAGATGAAAACGGCGGCGCGCAGCGCCGTCCAACGATAGGACGCGCAAGCAGGCATGCGCGCCGAAGAATGTGATTGGCAGCATGACGCAACAGACGGGCACTCAACCGGAAGTGAGGACAACAGTCATGTGGGTGGTCAAGATCGGAGGCAGTCTCAGTCATGAGCCGACGCTGCGCCACTGGCTCGCCGAGCTATGCGAGATCGGGGGCGGACGCGTCGTCATCGTACCGGGCGGCGGCGATTTCGCGGACAAGGTGCGGCAATACCAGAACGAGTGGCGCTTCGACGATCTCGCCGCGCACAACATGTCGCTGCTCGCGATGACCCAGTACGCGCTGCTGATGAAGGGCGTGTTCCCCGAACTCGTGCTGGCCTCGAGCGAGGCCAAGATTCGCCGCACGTTGCGCGACGGGCATGTCGCCGTGTGGGTGCCGACCGCGCTGATGCGCGACACGCCCGATGCGATGAGCAACTGGGACACGACCTCGGACAGCCTCGCGGCCTGGCTGTCGACGATGCTCAACGCGGAGCGGCTGATCGTGGTGAAGTCCTGTCCGATCGCCGCCGACGACGCGCTCGACACGCTGTCCGCGGCGGGCGTGGTCGATCGCCGTTTCGTGGACTACGTGAAGGATGCGAACTATGTGGTCGAGCTATTCGACAAGAACAGCGTGGCGTTGATGCGTGACCGGTTGCTTAACAGCCCGGTCACGTGAGGGATTGGCTGACCGGTTCCATCGGCTCTGCTGGGGTTCCATGGGTCGCTCCCGTCGGTGCACCTGTGCTTGCCGGGTGAGCAGAACGACAGGGACGCGAGGCGTGCCGACGTCCCCCCGCACTCGTTATGGCCGCGCCGCGCTCGCATCGTCTTGCGCCGATGCACCGCCGCTTACGCCCCGCCCGCCGGGCCGATGCAAGGCGCTGGCCCATTGCGCGACGCGCTGCGGATCGAGCCGCGAGCGCCGCCCATCCGCGCATAACGCGGTGCGAAACCCCGCCACATCGGGCGCGAGCGCGCGGATCTGCTCGAGCTGCGCCCACCCGAGCGCACCGGCAATGCCGCCCATCCCGCCGCGCGCACGCGTGAGCCGCAGCCAACGCGCGAGCGTATCGACATCCACGTGATCGAACAGCGTGCTGCCGTCCTTGCCGGCGGTATCGAACATCACGCCGACAAAGCCGAGCGCAGCGGTGTGCGTGACCAGATCGTCGTCCATGCCGCCGTCGCACAGGAGCACGGGCACTACCGCCGCCGGCAGATTCGCGAGCTGCTCGATGCAGCGTCGCGCGCACGGTCCACGCGCCACGCCCACCTTCACATAGTCGATGCCCGCGTCGCTGACTTCGATCACACGCGAGGCGATCTCGTCGAACGCGTCGGCGGGCACGTCGCCGATCGTCGCGCTGATCGGCTTGACCGGGTAGCGCGCGCGCAACTGCCGGGCGATGTTCGTAATCTCGCCGATCGCGAGTCCGCCGAGCGCGCCCGCGTTCGGCTCCTTCAGGTCGATCAGTTCGGCGCCGGCGCGAGCGGCGTCGAATGCTTCGTCATCCGAGCGGACGCTCGCAAGCAGTGCGGTCATCGGTCATCTCCGGAAAAACTAGTGGTGGACGGCGGCGCTGGCGGTGTGGCCGCCGGACGATTCGAGGCTCGCCCGATGCCGCGCGACCGCGGCGACGAGCCAGCCCCATGCCGTGCGCTCGTTGTCGCCGGCGGTTTTGTCGATCGCGATCTGCAGGTAGGCCATCTCGCGATCGACCTTGTCGGCGGGCAGCATGAAGAGGCGGCTCACGAGAATCGCGCCTTCGACCACCGCCGACTGCGCGCGGTTGAAGCCGGCAAACGGCGCGTGATTTTCGTGGTACACGCATTTCATGCGCAGCACCGGGCGCTCGGCATCGTCGCGCAATTCGTCGAGTTCGAGTTCGGCGTGCGCGAGCGATTCGGCGAGCCGCACGCTGGCGACGCAGCTTGCGGACAGCGTGGGCCAGTCGGTCATGTAATGCGTGACGCAGCCTGCAAAGACGCGCACGTCGGTGGTGAAATTCAGAACCGCTGCCCGCGACGCGACGATATTGTCGAGTGTCGTGGACGGGCGAAAAGGGGAAAGGATGACATGGTCACCCTCATAGCGCGCCCCCATCGGGGCGATGTGAGGACGGCCATCGCACGCTGCCGTGGTGACGATCGTTTCGTGGATCATGAGTGAGAACGCGTGTCCTGACAGCGCCGAAAGGCCGGCCGGTTAGCTAACGACAATCACAGACCGCAGAGGGGCCGCGCCAGGCGGCCCTTCTGCGGGTTTAACGCGTAGCGACATACATCACGATTTCAAAACCGAGACGCACATCGGTGTAGCTCGGAGTGGTCCATTGCATACGTGCTTCCTCCATGGATTGAAACAGCGTTGCGCCACCGGCCCGACATGGTGCCGGACTTCGGCGGCATCCGGCATCACGCAAGCTCTATGCCCATGTGTGATGCCGACGGTATGCGCCGGCGCGCGTCGGCACCGCAATACAGCGTCTGCCGAATTACACCGGCGCCACGGCCACACAGCCTGCCCGGAAGGGCTGCCGCGCGGTGTGGCGAAAACGAAGCAAAGTGTTCCATCGCAATCGGGTGACGCTCATTGCGCTGTCACGTGATCCTCGCATCGCCTCCAACACATTCTGCACCGATTCCTCGAACGCTGCCGGGAATCCGCTTCGCAATATGCAATCGATAACGGATCGGTTAAGTCTGCCAAATAAAATCGTGAATTCCCCTTGGCGTCGTCCGTGCCTACAGTGCAACTCAAGCGCTTCGTTCTTCCGGCAACGCGCTTGCCACATTCGAGGACACGTCATGAACGATTTCAGTCAACCGGTGGTGATCGAGCCCGAACGCAATCCGCGCAATCCACGCGAACGGTACGCAGCAGGTGTCATGAAATACCGCGAGATGGGTTACTGGCAACCCGATTACGAGCCGAAGGAAACCGACGTCATCGCGCTGTTTCGCATCACGCCGCAACCCGGCGTCGACCCGGAGGAAGCGGCGGCCGCGGTGGCCGGCGAATCGTCGACGGCGACGTGGACGGTCGTGTGGACCGACCGGCTGACCGCGTGCGACATGTATCGCGCCAAAGCCTATCGCGTCGAGCCGGTGCCGGCCTCGCGCGCCGACGAGCCGCAGTTTTTCGCGTACATCGCCTATGACCTCGACCTGTTCGAAGAGGGCTCGGTCGCGAACCTGACCGCGTCGATCATCGGCAACGTGTTCGGTTTCAAACCGCTCAAGGCGCTGCGTCTCGAAGACATGCGCATACCTGTTGCTTATCTGAAGACTTTCCAGGGACCGCCGACCGGCATCGTCGTCGAGCGCGAACGTCTCGACAAGTATGGGCGGCCGCTGCTCGGCGCGACGGTCAAGCCGAAGCTGGGTTTGTCGGGCAAGAACTATGGGCGGGTCGTCTATGAAGGCTTGCGCGGCGGACTCGATTTCCTTAAGGACGATGAAAACATCAACTCGCAGGCCTTCATGCATTGGCGCGACCGCTTCCTGTTTTCAATGGACGCGGTGAACCGCGCGCAAGCGGAAACCGGCGAAGTCAAAGGTCATTATCTGAACGTCACGGCCGGCACGATGGAGGACATGTACGAGCGCGCCGAATTCGCGAAGGAACTCGGCTCATGCATCGTGATGATCGACCTCGTGATCGGCTGGACCGCAATTCAGTCGATGTCGCGCTGGGCCCGCAGGAACGACATGATCCTGCATCTGCATCGCGCCGGGCACAGCACGTACACGCGGCAACGCAATCACGGCATCTCGTTTCGCGTGATCGCGAAGTGGCTGCGCATGGCGGGTGTCGATCACGCGCATGCGGGCACGGCGGTCGGCAAGCTCGAAGGCGATCCGCTGTCGGTGCAGGGTTACTACAACGTCTGCCGCGACGCGCGCAACGCGGTCGATCTGTCGCGCGGGATTTTCTTTGATCAGCCGTGGGCCGGCTTGCGCAAGGTGATGCCGGTGGCGTCGGGCGGAATTCACGCGGGACAGATGCATCAACTGCTCGACCTGTTCGGCGACGACGCGATCCTGCAGTTCGGCGGCGGCACGATCGGTCACCCGGGCGGTATTCAGGCGGGCGCGGTGGCGAACCGCGTCGCGCTCGAAGCGATGGTCAAGGCGCGCAACGAAGGCCGCGACATTCTCAACGAGGGGCCGGAGGTGCTCGAAGCCGCCGCTCGCTGGTGCACGCCGCTCAAGCAGGCGCTCGACACGTGGCGAGATGTGACTTTCAACTACGCGTCCACCGATACGCCGGATTTCGCCGCCACGCCGACGGCGGCCTAGACGATGTAAGCGACGTCAGCAACGCGAGGCATCGGGTCAGCGCCCGTTGCCGATTCACCAGCGGCTCCATACGGCGGTGCCACCGCGCCGCGCGAGGAAGTGCTGGCGCCGTTCATCCGAACGTGACATCAAACAACGAGGTTCGTCATGCGCATTACACAAGGAACGTTCTCTTTTCTGCCCGAGCTGACCGACGAAGAGATCGGCTTGCAGATCGACTACGCGCTGCGCCAGGGCTGGGCATGTTCGGTCGAATTCACCGACGACCCGCATCCGCGCAACACCTATTGGGAAATGTGGGGCTTGCCGATGTTCGATCTGCACGACGCGGCCGGCGTGTTGCAGGAAGTGAAAGCCTGCCGCGCGGCACGGCCGCAGCACTACATCAAGGTCAATGCGTTCGATTCGGTGCGCAGCTTCGAGACGATGCGGTTGTCGTTCATCGTCAACAGGCCGGGCGAGGAGCCGGGCTTCCGACTCACACGTCAGGACGGGCAAGGGCGCGTGCAGCGCTACGGTCTCGCGGGCTATGCGAGCGACCGTCCGTCGGGCGAGCGGTATGGGTCAGGGTCAGGGTCAGGGCCACGGACAGCGCGCTGATTGCACGCGGGGCATGCAGCGTGAAGCGATTTTCGCCGCATCGTAGACGAATCGCCACAAGGAGAAGCCATGAGAGACGACGCTGCCATAGCGGACGCAATCCTGTCGTCGATGCCGCGAAGCGCCGATGCGCCGGACACGCGCACCGCAGCGCCGCAAGCCGACGCGTCGCCCCCCGGCAACGAAACGCCGCATGTCGATCTCGCGGCGCTGTATCGCGACTCCGGCATCGGCGACGTGCTCGGCGAACTCGATCGCGATCTGGTCGGCCTCGCGCCGGTGAAAACCCGCATCCGTGAGGTGGCCGCTCATCTGCTGGTCGAGCGCGCGCGCGATTCGCTCGGCCTCGCGGGCGCCGCGCCGACGCTGCATATGTGCTTCTCGGGCAACCCCGGCACCGGCAAGACCACCGTCGCGCTGCGCATGGCCGAGGTGCTGCACCGGCTCGGCTACATTCGCCGCAATCATCTGGTCTCCGTCACGCGCGACGATCTGGTCGGGCAGTACATCGGCCATACCGCGCCGAAAACGCGCGATGTGCTCAAGCGCGCGATGGGCGGCGTGCTGTTCATCGACGAAGCGTATTACCTGTATCGCCCGGAAAACGAGCGCGATTATGGGCAAGAGGCGATCGAGATCCTGCTGCAGACCATGGAGAACCAGCGTGGCGATCTCGTGGTGATTCTGGCCGGCTACGCTTCGCGCATGGAAGTGTTCTTCGAGAGCAATCCGGGTTTCCGCTCGCGCATCGCGCATCACATCACGTTTCCCGATTACGCCGAGGCCGAACTGCTCGACATCGCCGAGCGCATGCTCGGCACCACGCACTACCGCTTCGACGCCGCGTCGCGGCATGCGTTCGCCGACTATCTCGCGCGGCGCATCCGTCAGCCGAATTTCGCCAATGCCCGTTCGGTGCGCAATGCGCTCGACCGCGCGCGGCTGCGCCAGGCCAACCGGCTGTTCGCGAGCGCGCTCGACGGCGGCGCGCCGATCGACTCGGCCGCGCTCACGCTGATCGACGCGACCGACGTGCGCGCGAGCCGCGTCTTCGACGAGCCGCTGCCGTCCATACCGACATCGCGCGCCCATACGGCGCCGTCGGGCTGAGTCATGACACCCTCCAGGAGAAACGCCATGCAGGACGGACGCACGACACTCTCGAAGTTCCTGATCGACACGCTCGACCGGCAGCCGTCGCCCGGGAACGGTGTGGAAACAGCGGGACTCTCGGCGCTGCTGATCGACGTGGCCGCCGCGATCAAGTCGATCTCGGCGATGCTCACGAAAGGCTCGCTAGGCGGCAACTACGGGTCCGCCCAGACCGTCAACACACACGGCGAGGAGCAGAAAAAGCTCGACGTCGCGACCAATGAGATCTTCGTGCAGCAATGCGAGTGGGACGGTCTGCTGGCGGCGATGGTGTCGGAGGAAATGGAGGACGTGTACGCGATTCCGCCGCGCTATCCGCGTGGCGATTATCTGCTTGCGTTCGATCCGCTCGACGGTTCGTCGAATATCGACATCAACGGCGTGGTGGGCTCGATTTTCTCGGTGCTGCGTGTGAACGGCGGCGACAGGAACGCGGTGGGCGAGGCCGCCTTTCTGCGCCCGGGCTGCGAACAGGTCGCGGCCGGTTACGCGGTGTATGGGCCGTCGACGATGCTCGTGCTGTCGGTCGGCAACGGCACGCACGGCTTCACGCTGGAGCGCGATATCGGCAATTTCGTGCTCACGCATTCGAACATCCGGATTCCTGAAGATACCGTCGAGTTCGCGATCAACGCGTCCAACGAACGTTTCTGGGAACCGCCCGTGCGCCGCTACGTGCAGGAGTGCAAGGACGGCCGCAGCGGTTGCCGGGCAAGGGACTTCAATATGCGCTGGATCGCGTCGATGGTCGCGGAGGTGCATCGCATCCTGATGCGCGGCGGCGTCTTCATGTATCCGCGCGATTCTAAAACGCCGGCGATGGAAGGTCGTCTTCGGCTGCTGTACGAAGCGAACCCGATGAGCTTTCTGGTCGAGCAGGCGGGCGGCCTGTCGATCACCGGGCGCGAACGCATTCTCGACGTCCGTCCGCATGCGCTGCACGGACGCGTGCCGGTGATTCTCGGCTCGAAGCACGAAGTCGAACGCATCGCGCGCTATCACGGCGAATACGACCGTGGCGAGGACAAGCCGTTCACGTCGCCGCTGTTCAGCCCGCGCTCGCTGTTTCTGCCGGATTTCACCGCGTGACGCGCCGCTAGCAGAGACAGCAGGCCACGCACCGCCCGTCGCGAAGGCGGCCAGAACATTGCCATCCGGAGACAACCTATGTCAGTCAAACATCCGATCATCGCGGTGACCGGTTCGAGCGGCGCCGGCACCACGACCGTCATGAAGAGCTTCACCCATATCTTCAGACGCGAGCACATCAATGCGCAGATCGTCGAGGGCGACGCATTCCATCGTTACGACCGCAACGGCATGCGCGCGGCCATGAAGGAGCATGAACACGACGGCGCACCGAACTTCAGCCATTTCGGCCCGGAGGCGAATCTGCTCGAAGAGCTGGAGACGCTTTTCACGTGCTACGGCGAAAGCGGCACCGGCCAGCTGCGCCACTACGTGCACGACGCCGCCGAGTCGCAGCTGTACAAACAGGATGGCGGCACGTTCACGCCGTGGGAGGAGGTCGCGCCCGGCACCGACCTGATGTTCTACGAGGGGCTGCACGGCGCGGCCGTCACCGACAAGGTGGACATTGCGCGGCACGCGGATCTGCTGATCGGCGTGGTGCCGATCATCAACCTCGAATGGATCCAGAAGCTGCACCGCGATCAGACGATGCGCGGCTACTCGCATGAAGCCGTGGTCGACACGATCCTGCGGCGCATGCCCGACTACGTGAACTACATCTGCCCGCAGTTCTCGCGCACGCATGTCAACTTCCAGCGCGTGCCGACCGTGGACACCTCGAATCCGTTCACCGCCCGCGAGATTCCCCAGCCGGACGAGAGCTTCGTGGTGATTCGTTTCGCGCGGCCGAAGGGGATCGACTTCCAGTATCTGCTGACGATGCTGCACGACTCGTTCATGTCGCGCCCGAACGTGATCGTCGTGCCGGGCGGCAAGATGGGCCTCGCCATGCAGCTGATCTTCACGCCGATGATTCTGCAACTGATCGACCGGCGCGCGCGTGCCTGATACGTGCCGTGTGCCTGCCGGCGCGGAGCGTGTTCATTTCGCAAGGAGAGATTCGATGAGTGCTGTCGCAGAATCGGTGGTCATACCCGCCACCCGCTTGATGGCCGACGCGCTGCGCATGCTCGCGATCGATGCGGTGGAAGCGGCAAAATCAGGGCATCCCGGCATGCCGCTCGGCATGGCCGAGATTGCGGTCGCGCTGTGGGACCGCCATCTGAAACACAATCCGCGCAATCCGGCCTGGCCCGACCGTGACCGCTTCGTGCTGTCCAACGGACACGGCTCGATGCTGCTGTATGGCCTCTTGCATCTGAGCGGCTACGACCTGCCGATCGACGAGTTGAAGCGCTTTCGCCAGTTGCATAGCAAAACGCCGGGGCATCCCGAAGTGGGCGTCACGCCGGGTGTCGAAACGACTACCGGCCCGCTCGGTCAGGGGCTCGCGAACGGCGTCGGCATGGCGCTCGCCGAGGCGCTGCTCGCGCGCGAATTCAACCGGCCGGGACACCGGATCGTCGATCATCGCACCTACGTGTTCGCCGGCGACGGCTGCCTGATGGAAGGCATCTCGCACGAAGCGGCGTCGCTTGCCGGCACGTTGAAGCTCGACAGGCTGACCGTGCTCTACGACGACAACGGCATCTCGATCGACGGTCACGTGCAGCAATGGTTCGCCGACGATACGCCGGCGCGCTTCGCCGCCTATGGCTGGCACGTGGTGCGCGACGTGGACGGACACGATGTCGATGCCGTCGATCACGCGCTGCAATCCGCGCGTGCAGCAGAGCGCCCCACGCTGATCTGCTGCAAGACGGTGATCGGCCAGGGCTCGCCGTCGAAGGCCGGGACGCATGACGTACACGGCGCGCCGCTCGGCGCCGACGAAGTCGCGCGAACCCGCCACGCGCTCGGCTGGGCGCATGCGCCGTTCGAGATGCCCGACGAAGTCCGCGCAAGCTGGGACGCGAGCGCGCGTGGCGAGGCCGTCGAAGCCGATTGGCGCGCGCGTTTCGAGGCGTACCGCCAGCACTACCCGCACGAGGCCGCCGAGTTCGAGCGGCGCGTGCAGGGCGCGCTGCCCGCGCATTGGCGCGACGCGGCCCGCGCGCTGGTGCGCGACGCCGATTGCGCGGCCGAATCGATTGCGACGCGCAAGGCCTCGCAACAGGCGATCGCGGCGCTCGCGCGCAGCTTGCCGGAAATGCTCGGCGGCTCGGCCGATCTGACCGGCTCGAACCTGACCGACTGGAAAGGCGCAACCGAAGTCCGCACCGACGACGGCGGCCTGCAAGGCGGCAACTATCTGCACTACGGCGTGCGCGAATTCGGCATGAGCGCGGTGATGAACGGCATTGCGCTGCATCGCGGGCATCTGCCGTTCGGCGGCACGTTCCTCACATTCTCGGACTATTCGCGCAACGCGCTGCGCATGGCCGCGCTGATGAAAACGCGCACGATCTTCGTCTTCACGCATGATTCGATCGGGCTCGGCGAGGACGGCCCGACGCACCAGGCGGTCGAACATGCGGCGAGCCTCAGGCTGATCCCGGGGCTGGACGTCTGGCGCCCGTGCGACACGGTCGAGACCGCGCAGGCATGGGTTGCCGCGGTCGAACGGAACGGGCCTTCATGTCTGCTGCTGAGCCGGCAGAACCTGCCTTTCGTCACCCGTTGCGCCGAACAGATCGCGGCCATCGCGCGGGGCGGTTACGTGCTGCGCGACTGGCCGGGCGACCCGGCGCTTGCGCCCTACGCACGCGTCGTGCTCATCGCAACCGGCTCCGAAGTCGCGCTCGCGCTCGATGCCGTCGCGCCACTCGCAGCCGCGGGCATCGCCGCGCGCGTCGTGTCGATGCCGTCCACCACCGCATTCGACCGGCAAACGACCGCGTGGCGCGAGGCGGTGCTGCCGCCGGGCGTGCCGCGCGTCGCGATCGAGGCGGGCGTCAGCGCGTTCTGGCGGCAATACGTCGGGCTGGACGGCGGCGTCGTGGGCATCGATTCGTTCGGTGAATCGGCCCCGGCCGCCGCGCTGTTCAACCATTTCAATCTGAGCACGCAGGCGGTGGTGGACGCCGCGCGCCGCGTCGCGCAACGCGCGCACTGAGCCGAACCGGTTTTCATCTCGAGGAGTCAGTCATGGCCTTCATCACCCTGCGGCAACTGCTGGATCACGCGGCCGAACACGACTACGGCGTGCCTGCGTTCAACGTCAACAACATGGAGCAGATTCAGGCGATCATGCGCGCCGCCGAGGCGACCGACAGCCCGGTCATCCTGCAGGCCTCGGCGGGCGCGCGCAAGTATGCGGGCGAGCCCTATCTGCGCCATCTCGTGCTCGCCGCGCTGGAAGCGCACCCGGATATCCCGCTGGTGCTGCATCAGGATCACGGCGCGAGCCCGGCCGTCTGCCAGCAGGCGATCCGCTCGGGCTTCACGTCGGTGATGATGGACGGCTCGCTGCTGCCGGACCAGAAAACGCCCGCCGCTTACGACTACAACGTCGAGGTGAGCCGCCGTGTCGTGGAGGCGGCGCATGCGGTGGGCGTCTCGGTCGAAGGCGAGTTGGGCTGCCTCGGCTCGCTCGAAACCGGCACGGCGGGCGAGGAGGACGGCGTCGGCGCGAGCGGCCAGCTCGCCCGCGACGATCTCCTCACCGACCCCGAGGAAGCATGGCGCTTCGTCGAAGCGACCGGCGTCGATGCGCTCGCGATCGCGATCGGCACGTCGCATGGCGCTTACAAGTTCAGCCGCGAGCCGACCGGCGACATTCTCGCGATCGACCGGATCATCGACATTCACGAACGGATTCCGAACGCGCATCTCGTGATGCATGGTTCGTCTTCAGTGCCGCAGGAATGGCTGGCGGTGATCCGCGAATACGGCGGCGAGATTCCGCAGACGTACGGCGTGCCGGTCGAGGAAATCCGGCGCGGCATCGCGCATGGCGTGCGCAAGGTCAACATCGACACCGACATCCGGCTCGCGATGAGCGGCGCAATGCGCAAGTCGCTCGCCAACGCGCGCTCCGAGTTCGATCCGCGCGCGGCGCTCAAGGCTGCGACGGCGGCCGCGAGCGCACTCTGCGTCGAGCGCTTCGAGGCGTTCGGCTGCGCGGGCCAGGCGGCACGGATCAAGCCGCTCCCGCTCGACGCGATGGCGCGCCGCTATCACTAAACCATTGGCCGGGAGAACGTGATGCGTGAATTCCTGATTGCGCCGTCGCTGCTGTCGGCGGACTTCGCCCGTCTCGCGGACGAGGTTCGCGACGTGAGCGCAGCCGGCGCGGACTGGCTTCATTTCGATGTGATGGACAACCACTACGTGCCGAACCTGACCGTCGGGCCGCTGGTGTGCTCGGCGATCCGGCCGTACGCGACGATGCCGTTCGACGTGCATCTGATGACGATGCCGGTCGATCCGCTCGTCGCCGCCTTTGCCGAGGCGGGCGCGAATTCGATCAGTTTTCATCCGGAGGCGTCGCTGCATGTGCATCGGACCATCGAACTGATCAAGTCGCACGGCGTGCGCGCCGGACTCGCGTTGAACCCGTCCACGCCGCTTGCCATGCTCGATCACGTGATGGAAATGCTCGACGTCGTGCTCGTGATGTCGGTCAATCCGGGCTTCGGCGGGCAGGCGTTCATCGGGGAAACGCTGGACAAGCTGCGGCTCCTGCGCGAGCGTGTCGACACCACCATGCAGCGTACCGGCCGGCCGCTCCTGATCGAAGTCGATGGCGGGGTGAACGCGTCGAACATCGCGCGGATCGCCGCGGCGGGCGCCGATGTGTTCGTGGCCGGTTCGGCCGTGTTCGGCGCGGCCGATCGCAAGCAGGCAATCGGTCGCTTGCGCGACGAGCTCGATACGGTGGCGGAAAGCGCGGGCGTGGCCGCGCTGGGATGACTGGCCGTCAGCCTTTCTTCATCGTCTCGCCGGGTGCGCGCCAGGCGAGCAGGTCTTCGTCGGGACGGTCGACCGCGCAGCCCCAGTCGAGCGGCTGGTCCTGATCGAAACGCTTGCCGAGCCGCCATGCGATTTCCGCGCGCGCGAGTTGCACGCCCATATAGAACGCGTGGCGGCCGTCGGTGTCGAGATTCAGTTGCGGATAGAGCGCGAAGGGGTCTTCCGCGCGCCGATGGCCGTCGCGGTTGTAGACGTGAATGCCCTCGGCGCTGACCTGGACGCGGAAATTCGGATCGCGCACACCCCGCGCCAGTTCGTCGATTTCGTCGGCGCTATAGGGAAACGGCCGCTTCGCATGCACGGTCGCAAGATCGCTGTTGATGCCTTTCGGCAGCACTTGCGCATCGCGCGCGGCATGCATCACGCGGCGCGCGACGTCGGCTTCGCGCAGCGCGCGCCGCGCATGCAGACTCACCGACGTGGTCAGCACCGCGCCGATCCGCAATTCGGCGGCCATGCCGAGCAGCACCGCGTTGATGCCGCTCGTGTCGGCTTCGGTCAACTCCGTCACGTTGCCGATGCCCATCATGATCGCGATGTCCGGATAACGTTCGCGCAAGCGCACGTATCGCGCCACCGACACGGCAAGCCCGAACGGAATCGGGTCGAGGATCGGATCGGCGTAGAAGGCGCGACCGCGTGCGGACAGCTGTTCGATGGCGGTATCGAGCGAGGCCGGGTCGCCCGGCTCGCGCGCGACGAGGATCGGCGTCGACGGCACTTCGTCGGCGATCCAGAGCGTGTCGAGGTTCAGACTCATCAGGTAGTCGGCGCCCGCGCGGCCGCCGCGCAGCAGTTCGTCGGTGCGCATCGAATCGACGCTCACGCGGTAGCCTTCGGCCTTCAGCCGCCGGACCGCGTCTTCGAGATGGGGAAACGGCGTTTCAGGCAGACAGCCGATGTCGATCACGTCGGCGCCCTGAGCCGCATACTCGCGCGCGCGGCGCGCGATACCGTCGAGGTCGAGGCGCGGCGCGTCGACGATCTCCGCAAAAATTTTTGTCTCGTAGCGGCTCAGATCGAACGGCTTCGCCTTGCGGCCGAAAAATTGCGGCAGGTCCTTGACCTCGTCGGGACCGCGCTCGAACGGCACGCCATAGTGAAGGGCGAGGGCATCGAGATCGCCGCGGCAGCGCCCGGGCACGATCACCCGTTGCGCGGTGAGCGGGGCGGGCACGCGGCGCTGGATCAGGTCGGCCGTCATCAACGCGGCGACCTGCAGACCGATTTCGCGGACCTCCCAGCTGAACGGCGTCGGCGCCATGCTGTCGAGCACGCGCAGCAGACTCGGTTCGGCAAGCCGGCCGGTCAGGAAGAGGATGTGGTCCATGCAAGATCGAGGGTCGACAGGCGTTGATCGAGCGCCGCTTTGAGTTCGTCGAGCGAGCGGGCGAGCGTCGTATATTCGAAGCGCGACAGGCGCTCAACGTTGTCGAGTTCGATCGTCCGTGGCCGCAGTTCGACCCATTCGTCGGGGCTCGCCGTGATCACGGTCGGTTCGGTGTCGCATGCAAAGACAATGCCCGGAATGCATTGCTTGCCGGCCTGCGCGTACATGTTGGTGGGCAGCGTGTCCGAGATGCCGTACGCGCATTTGGCGACCGTGTTGCTGGTGGCCGGCGCGATCACGACCGTGTGATAGACGCCGTGATAGAGCATCCCGACCGGCACGCCGCTCGCGCTATTGTCGCGCAGCACGCGGAATTTTTCGCGCAGTTTGTCGATCGGCCAGCCATACAGCGGCAGCACTTCCTCCGCCGCCGCGGACAGGAAGAGGTCCACGCGCGGCAATTGCAGCGCGAGCGCGATGGACTCTTCGAGCAGATGGCCGGAGCCGGTCACGCACCACGCGAAGCGCGCGTCCGGCTTGAAGTCGGCGAGATCGCGTGCGGGCGTGTGGGTCATGCGTCGAGATCGAGCGGCATTCCGTCGGACGGCGAGCCTTCATGCGACAGCCGGATGTGCAGCCGGCGCATCTTCCGGTACAGCGTGTTGCGGCTGATGCCCAGCGCCTTCGCGACATTGCTGACGTTCCAGCGATGCTCGTCGAGCAATGACAACACCGTTTCGCGCTCGTTCAACTGGATCGCATTGAGCGCCGAGATGTCCGCGTCGTCGGTCAGATGCGCGTCCATGTCCGCGCTGGTGAGGCCGAGGGCTGCAGGCATGTCCCCGCCCGGCGCGCGTTGCGTGATTTCGGGCGGCAAGTCCTCGCAACGGATCGGCTGGCCGTCGGACAGCGCGATCGCCATTTGCAGCACGTGGCGCAGTTGCCGGATGTTGCCCGGCCACGCGTAACTCAGCAGCGCGTGTTCGGCTTCGGGGCTCAGTTCCGGCGGATCGTCGGTCTCGTTCGCGAGCAGATGGTGGATCAGCGGCAGCTTGTCGAGCCGCTCGCGCAGCGGCGGCAGGTTTAGCTCGACACCCTTGAGCCGGTAATACAGGTCCTCGCGGAATTGCCCGCTGTGCACGAGTTCGAGCAGATTGCGGTGACTCGCGCTGATCAACTGGAAATTGACCTTGACGGTGGTCTCGGCGCCGAGCGGCGTGACCTCGTGTTCCTCGATCACGCGCAGCAGACGCGCCTGCAACACGAGCGGCATGTCGCCGATCTCGTCGAGAAAGAGCGTGCCGCCGTTGGCCTGCACGATCTTGCCGCGCCGTCCTTCGCGCTGCGCGCCGGTGAACGCGCCGGCGCGATAACCGAACAGTTCGCTCTCGATCAGGTTCTCGGGCAGCGACGCACAGTTGACCGGCACGAAAGAACCGCCCGCATGCGGGCTGATGCTATGCAGCGCCTGCGCGAACACTTCCTTGCCGGTGCCGGTTTGGCCTCTGAGCACGATCGGAATCTTGCGCTGGATCACGCGTGCGGCCAGTTGAATCTGCGACGCCATGCGCGGGTCGCCGAACTCCAGGTGCGCGATCTCGTCGAGCTTCGGCGCGGGCGGGCGCTTCTCGGGCGCGCTATGGCGAGCAGCGGCGGGCGCGTCGCTGCCGAGCACGCGCGCGACACGCCCGCTGTTGTTCTGCGAGGTCTGCGCAACGAGAAAGAAGCGGTTCGTCGCGTTCGCGCTGTACACGGTGACCGGATGGAACGAGCCGCGGATGCTGCGCGCGATCATGTCTTCGAGCGACGCGTTGAACGCTTCTTCGATACGCCGCCCGCGCAGTTCGCTGAGCGAGCGGAAGCCGAGCTGGAACAGCGCGCTGCGATTCGCGGCGAGCACCGTGCTGTCGTCCGCGACGGCGAGCTTGCCGCCGTGCAGCGTGCCGACGAATTCCGGACGGCTGTGAAAGTGGATCATGTTCGCGTGACGGTAGCGCGCGTCCAGCAAACGGTTTTCGATCATCTGCCGGGACATGCCGACGAGCACCAGCGAGTGCTGTTGCAGCAGCTTGGAGCGGCTCGTCACATCGAGCACGCCCGCGATCTCGCCGCTGTCGTCGAAGATCGGCGCGGCGGAGCAGGTGAGCGACGTATAGCGCGGATAGAAATGCTCGTGCTGACACACGGCGATGCAGTCGCGCTCGGCAAGGCAGGTGCCCATGCCGTTGGTGCCGGCTTCGCGCTCGCTCCATAGCGCGCCGACCCGGAAGCCGTCTTCGGCGACCGCCTCGGCAAACGGCACCGACGACACCTGATGCACGATCGCGCCGCCCGCATCGACTAGCACGACCGCAAGTTCGGGGTCGGCGAGTTGCTGATAGAGCGTCGTCATCTCGAGTTTCGAGCAGGCGATCAGATCGCCGAGCGCTTCGCGGCGCGCGCTTAATTCGTACTGCGTGAGGACTGGCGGGGTGACGAAACGCGAGGGGTCGAGCTGAAATTCGTTGATGCAGCGCGCCCACGATTGGGCGACGGATTGGCTCGTCGGGCGTGTGGTCAACTGATGATTCACGACGTTCAGCACCTCTCGGACGTGCGTATTGCTGTCAGCGAGCAACGACATGGGGTTTGTCTCCGTTGCGGCATTTCGGACCTGCTTTTGAGCACGCCACGAATGCCGCTTTATCAATCCTGTATTCCCCTGACGCCGCGAATTCGTACGTTCGCATGCGCCTACGCGACCGGCCTCTCTCAGGCGGCTATTTAAAACTCTACGCCCGATGGCGGTTTGGTTCAACAGGAAGTCGCATTATCACCACCGACTGTGCCCGATATTTGCTTTTCTCTATTCGTTGCGTTGTTGACGGGCCTATTCGATGGCGTTGTGGCAGCTTCGGCACAGAGTGTGCCGCCGCCGTCGCCGCTGTTCCTGATGCAGTATTAACCCCAAGCCGCGTCGCGGCGGAGTACACCATGGATCGTATCGATACTGTTCGCCTTGCCGCTTTTCCCGGCGTCTCCGACACCGCCGCAATGCCCGAACGCATGGACATCGTCTTCATCGAAAACTTCGTAGGCCAGACGGTCATCGGTATCGACAGCAGCGAGCAGCACGTCCCGCAGCCGGTGCGCATGAATCTCGCAATCGGCGTGCCGGCGATTCGCGCCTGCACGACGGATCGGATCGAGGACACGGTCAACTATGCGGCCGTACGCAGTGCATTGCTCGATCTGTTCGCGACACATCGGGTCCGGTTGCTCGAAGCGCTCGCGGAAAACATCGCGCAATTACTGATTGCGGATTTCGGCGCTCACTGGGTGCGTGTGTCGCTCGCGAAGCCGGCGAAATTCGACGACGTCGCGGCGGTGGGTGTGCAGATCGAACGGCGACGTGGTGCACTGTCCGCGTCCGGTGCCGGCGTCGTCAGTTACGCATCGCTGGGAGAAGGGCTGGTGCCGAACTGAAACGCGGCAGTTGACGCGGCGCCGCATTAGCGGCGCCATTCACCCCATGCATGCCCCGCATAGGCGGTGCACCGCATCACTACTTCGCGGCCGTAGGTGTCTTCTGCGAACCCAATCCGCACGCCTGATATGCAGTCATCTGCAGCGCGCGGAATTTCTTCGTTTGCGACTTCGCATGGTCGACGCGGAATTCCGAGCCGCCTTCGCCGCCGAGCGTCGCGTACTTCGAGAAGGTCGACTGCGCGACGAATTCGTCGTACGGAAGGGCGGCCGCCATCTTGTCGATCACACACGAGCATTTATAGACGTTCGCGAAATCGTGCCCGTTGTCGTCCATGCAGGTCAGCACGTATTCCACGCGGCCCTGCGTCGGATAGTTGTAGCCGCCCGCCGGAGCGGGCCCGATTGGCGCATCGCCCTCCGCCCAGCTGAGCGGTGCTGCCAGCGCGAGGCAGGTGAAGGCGAAAAGCGCGCGACATCTTATGGTCATTTTCATGCCTCTGCGGGAGCATTGAGCCTGCTTGTCGAACATAGGTGCGGTCAGCCGTGCAACAGGATGCGCGAGGAGGCGGCCCCTGCGAGCGCCGCGTCTCCTCCCGTACCGCGCGTAATCAGTTCGGTGCGAACGGATGCGCGACGGTGCCTTTCTTCGCGACGACTTCCGCCGCGCTCGGTTCGCCGTTGACGGCGCGTTTGATGGCCTCGCGCGTCGCCTGGTAGTTGAACTGCTGGATCTTCTTGTCGTCCTCCGCCTGCCAGTGAATGAACACGCCGACGCACAGGAACAGATCGTCAGCCTCGTCCTGCGGGATCGTGCCGTCCTCGACACTGTCGGCGACCGCGAGGGCAACCGCGTGCTGCGCAGGGCCGAACATCTGCACGGCCTGCTTCGCGCCCTTGATGGTCACCTTGTTGAAGAGGATCGTGTTCGGCTTGGTGAGCAGATTCGGGGCGACGACCGCGAGCAAAGATGTAAAGCCATCCTTATTGTTGGTGAGCGCGTTGCAGAATGCGGTTTCCGCAGCCGAACCTCGCGGTCCGATCAGCAAGTCGATGTGCGCGACCTCGTTGCCGTCGCCGACTAGCGACTCCCCGATCATGACGCGGTTGATCTTGGCCATTCTGTTCCTCCGATGAGTGGTAACGGACCTGCTGATTGGCCGCCGCCTGCAATCGTGCTGCTCCTGCATCGCACGGCGGCGTATTGATGTACGGCGGTACTAACTAACATGTTCCGTGCCAGTGCGCGGCCCGGATCGGGTGAGGCCGGTGCTTCAGAGGCTTTCGAGGCAAGCGGCGACGAACAGCGTGGCGACCGCGAGATCGGCACTGGTGCCCGGATTGATTGCGCGCGCCTTGAGCTCGGCATCCCATGCGTCGAGCTGCGCGGCCGCCTCCGCGCGTGACGCATGAAGCGCCGTTTGCCGCCAGCGCGCGTGATGTTCGCGTGCCGCAAGCGTGACACTCTGCGCCAGCGCCATGCCGTGCTTGCGCACAATGTGTGAGTCGGGCCAGCCGCCGAGAAACGCGAGGAACACGCCGAGCATCGCCGCTTCGGGCGCGTCCGCTGGCGCTTCGCGATATGCGGCGAGACCCGTTTCGAAGATGTCCTGACAGCCGTTCGCGTATTGACGGGCGATGCTGTCGCGGTCGCTGGCGAGCCGCATCGCGTCGAGCAGGCCGACCGTCGGCGGCGCATGGACCGACTGCTCGGGGGCGTCGCCGAGGCCGCCTGGATTGGCGAGGGCGATCGCGCGGTAGGCGAGGCGCGCGTCGTCGACGTCGAGGGCCGCCAGCGTGCGTGAAGTCGCCGCGCGCCACGCGTGCGCCGACGGTGCTTGCGCGCAATCCTCCAGCGCCGCGGCGAGCGGTGCGACGAGCAGCACGATGCCGAGGTTCGTGTTGCAGCCGACCGCATCGCGCGTGCGCGTGACCGCATCGAGAATGCGCCGGCCGACCGGTGCGCCGCGCGCGAGCAGCACGTCCGCCGCGGCGTCCGCGCTGGCGAGGAACTGCGCGGCGCTCATGCCGTGGCCGGGGCTTTGCATGCTGACGTTGCCGGGCTTGGGCGTGGCGACGTCGAGTGCGCACGCTTGCAGGAACGCCGCGCGAACCTGGTCCGGTGTGAGCGCGCCGGTCTCAGGCATGGCGTGCGGGCAGCGTGGCGACGGCCGCTGTATCGGCTGACGTATCGGACTGCGTGAGCAAACGCCGCTGCGCGGCGAGCTTGCGCTCGAGCAGGTCATCGGCGAGCGCCGCCGCGAGGTCGAGCCGCGTGACCGACTGCAAGCCGCGCCATGCGGCCACGCCGTTCACTTCGAGCACGAGCGGACGCGCGGCGTCCTCGGGATTGGGGATCAGGTCCACCCCGGCATAGTCGAGGCCGAGCGCGGCGGCCGCCTGCACGGCCGTTTGCGCGAGCGGCGCATCGAGTTCGGCCGGCTCGCAGAGCGCGCCTTGCGCGAAGTTGTGTATCCAGTCCTTGCCGCCGACGCGCCGCATCGCCGCCACCGCGCGCCCGCCGATCACCAGCACGCGCCAGTCGAACCCGGGCCGCCCGCCGGCGACGTAGCGCTGCAGATAAGCGACCTGCCGGTAAGGCCGCAGCGACGGCAATGGCGCAAGCCCGCCACGGCGCGCGCCGAGCCGTTTGAGGCCGTGGCCCTGCGAGCCGAACAACGGCTTGAGCACGACCTCGCGGCCCGCGGCCGCTTCGCGCATCAGTACCCGCTGCGCGAACGCTGCGGATTCGACCGCCCACGTCGCCGGTGTCGGCACACCGGCGCGGTGCAGCAGGAAGCTGGTCATCGATTTGTCGACGCTGCGCTCGATCGCGCGCGCGTCGTTGTAGACCGGCACGCCGGATTCGCGCAGCGCGTGCAGGATGCCGAGCCGCAGCGTCACCTGCTCGAAGGTGCCGCCGGCGATGCCGCGCACGAAGACCGCGTCGGGCAGCGTATGACCGAAGCCCGGCACCACCAGCCCGTGAGGTTGCCACGTGGTGTCGATGCGGCAATCCGCGAGATCGACGCAGCGCGCCTCGGCGCCGCGCGCGCGGAACGCTTTTTTCAGGCGTCCGGTGTGCCAGCCGGTTTCGTCGGTCAGGATCGCGATGCGCACGCCCGCGTGCTTTGCGTCGGACTTCGCGTCAGGGTCGGTGGCGGGCGTTGCACCGGCTCGCGTGAGCGTCATGGCGCGACGGGCTTGCCGCCCCATTGATCTTGCAACAACGCGCTTTCGAGCCGCCCGCCGTGGTAGGTCGCGCCGCTTTCGAGGCTGCTCACCCACACTTCGGCGGGCGCGAACAGCGCCGGATCGATCTGGTAGAAGTCGAAATTGAACGACGTGAAGATGTCCGCGAACGGCCGTCCATAGTCGCGCGAATTCGCGGCGGGCAAGCTTTCGGCGAGGCGCCGCGCGGTGTCGTCGCGCCTGACAGTCAGATGGACGCGGCCGCCGTAGAGGATCGCGTCGTTGGTGCGGCCCATCGCCTGGATGCCATCGGGCGCGGGCGGCGGCAACGGGGCCGAGCCCGCGCCTTCCACGACTTCATCGAGCGGCACACCGAGCACATGGGTCTTGTGCAGTGCAACTTCGACGACGCGCGCCACCACCTGTACCGTCCCCGCGACAGAGTGTGTCGGCGTGACGATCAGCGTGAGCCCTTCGGGCGCGAGGCCGCAATCGTGCAGCACCTTGTCGATGATCACCTGCGGCGGCATGCGGTCCACTTCGAGCACCAGCACACCGCGCTCATGGCGGTCCCGATAGCCGAGTTCGGCGAACAGCGGCTCCTTGACGGCCAGCGCGCGCGCGGGACCGGAGCCGAGCGAAAAGAACTTCTTGCCGCCGGTCTGCTCCTTGGTGGCCGCGAGGCTCCACCCCGCGTATTGACTGCCGAGACAGGCCAGCACCGGCGACGACGTGCGCGCTTCGATCATCGTGGGCCAGAGCGGCGCCGCGTCGAAGTTCGAGCGCACCGCGACGCGGCCGAGTCCGCCCATGCAAATGCGCGCGATCAGCACACCGGCGTCGATGCTGCCGGGGGCTTCGACGCCGGCGTCCGCGATCACGGTGCCGCCGGCTGTATGGCTGATGACGACGCCAAGGCGCGCTGCATCGTCGATCAGCCGGGCGACGAGGCGCTCGCTCAGCGCGTTGACGCTGGGTGCGGCGGCTGCGCGGGAAGTGTCAGGCGAGGGAGGGGAGGCGGGCATGGTCGGGCTCATCGCAGGTTTCGATTCGTTGCAGGACGAGGGCGCGCTGCGCATCGAGCGTGCGCCGCACCGCGTCCACCGAGGCCGCGCGCACGAGCAGCGTGCAGACGGGCTGCCCGGCTTCGACGCGCGTGCCGGGCATCGGCACGTCGCGGCACTGACGATCGCGCAGACAGGCGTCGGAGAATTTGGCTGACACAGTGAACGGCGCCGGCGCGAACAGCACGCGCTGGCCGGCGCGCCAGCGCGGCTCGCGCGCCAGGGCCGCGCTGCGATTCGACGGCAGCCGGTCGAAACGGCACGCGTCGAGATGGCATTGGAGCAGCCCGTGCGGCCATGCATCGGGCGACGCGGTTTCGTAAAGCGCCATCGTGGAGGAGGGCCGCGCGTTGATTTCGAGCAGTTCCAACGCGTCGCCGTCGAGCAGGAAGTCGCAGCTGTTGAGGCCGATCAGACCGGTTCGCGCACAGAGTGCGTCGAGGGCGGACTGCACGCGCGCCGCGACCTGCGGCGGCACATCGATCGGACCGATCGATCCGGCATGGACGAACGCCAGTTCGCCCAGTGCGCAGGTGAGTTGCTCCGCGAAACCGATCAGTTGCGCGCGGCCTTGCGCGCCGATAAAGAGCGCCGACAGCGACCGGCCGCGACCGATGCGCTGGAAATAGCCTTGCGCGGGCACGCTCTGCGCGCCGAGCGCCGCGAGCGGTTTGATGTGCGTGCCGCCGCAACCGTCGGCGAGCTTGAACAGCCAGCCCGCCTGGGCCGTCGCAGGTGGCGCGAACGCAACGGCAGGATGCGGGATATGCAGTTCATCGAGCAGCGCAAAAAAACGTCGTGGCTCGCGCACGGCGGCGCTCGCTTCGGCCGTGTTGCCGATGAAACGGGGCAAGCCGGGTGCACCACACAATTGCGCGATCAGCGGCTCCAGTCCGCTGCCGCCGATCCAGCCGAGAAAACGCGGCAGACGCGCCACGCGCTCCAGCGCATGCCTGAGCCGCTCGCGATCGATCGTCAGCGCGCCGCCACCTCCGCCGATATCGCACCACACTTCGGCGGCCGCGCGCGTATCGCGATCGCCGAAGAGGTCGAGCGCGGCGACCCGCAGCCCCGCGCGCGTCGCGGACTGGGCAAGCAGACGCGCGGACAGCCCCGCCACCGCGACGAACGGCGCCTGTGCGAGCGGCTGACGCGGCGTCGTCACGGCCGGCTCAACCAAGGCCTGCCGCGACCTCGCGGGCTTCGTCGAAGGCTTGCGGAAAACCGAGGTAGACCGGCTTGCCGCCGGTGCGCATGCGCATGAAGAGCCGGTGTTCGACCTGATACTTGACGTTGCCGATCGCCAGCGCGCCGATGCCGACCGCGCCCGCGTCGGGTACGCCGTCGATGGGCTTGCCGTCGTTCATCACGTTGACGCCGGCAATGCCTTCCGGCGGCACGGCGTTGACGTCCGCGGCGATCAGCAGGCGTTTCGCAAACGCGAGGTCGTCGCTGCTGATCACCTGGACGCCCGCCACGGCGGTGGCGAGCACGATCTCCGCATCGGCCAGCGCGCCGCGCAATTCGTCCGGCGTCGCCACGCTGATGCCGTTGGTGACGATGCCGAAGCGCTGGTTGATTTCCGCCGAGACACCGAGCGCGCGGGCGCGATCGTGGTGGCTCGCGATCGTCACGTCGGCGCCGCGCGAGGCGGCCATCGCCGCCGCGACGCGTCCGACCGCGCCGGTCCCGCCGAGAATCAGCATGCGCTTGCCGCCCAGCTCCATGCCGTGCTGTTTGCCGAGATGCCGCTCGACGAGGGCGACGGCCGCGGCCGCCGTCGTGTACGAGCCGCTCGGATCGGCGAACACCGACACTTCGAACGGCGGCACCATCGCCTTGCGCGCGGTGTCGAGCATGTCGGCGGCCTGCATCACGTCGCGTCCGCCGATGAAGATGCCGGTGCGCGACACGCCTTTCGGGCCACGCGAAAAGATCGCGTCCTGGGTCAGGTTCGCGACCATGTTCGGCAGCACGTTGCAGTACGGCACGATGACCTGGTAGCCCGCGTCGGCCGCCATGTTGACGTCGAACGGACTCATCTGCGGCGTGGCCGTGAGCATGTGCAGGATATAGGGCCTTTCAATGGTTTCGGACATGGCAGCAGGCTCGTTCCGGTTTCAGTGGCAAGGTGGTGGACCGCGCAAGCGAAGGGCTCGTGGCAGCGCGCCGATGGTGGCGATGGTGCGCCGCCGCGTGCGGGCTCCTGCAACGGGCGCAGGACCTGAGGGGCGTCATGCGGCGTCGATCCGCTGCGCGTGCGCGTCGGTGTTGCGAATGACCGCGCCGCTGTTTCGTGCGGCGACGACCGTGCATTCGATATGCGGCATCGCGCGGGTCGCTTCGCGCGCGGTGGCGAGCGCGCTGTCGGCATCGGGCGCGCTCGGGAGAATGGCAAAGCCCGTCGGGCCCCACGAAGTCTGGCCGATGCCCGCCGTCCGTTCGGCGGCGACCGCGCGCAGCACGCGCTCGACGTCGGGGCTCGCGAACACGCCGCCTTGCGCGCTGGCGAAGTATTCGCCGATGGTCTGCTGCATGTCGGTGAGGCCCTCGGCGAACGGCGCGAAGTGATGCTCAGCCGCGCCCGGCAGAATGCGCATCAGCACCAGATGACACAGATGCGCGGCTAGCGCCTGCGGAAACGGCGCGAGCGAGGCGAGGGCGCGGCGCTCCTCTGCCCCGTGCAAACCCTGGCGGGCGTGGTCGCTCACGAGGAGCACGCGCCATTCGTGCGGAAACGGCTGGCGTGCGAGCAGCGGCGGCACGCCCTGATGGAGATCGCCGGCCGGTCCGCCGTCCAGCAGCAGGCCACCCGCATCGAAACCGAGAATGCCGATGCCGGAGCGCGCACCGCGCCCGAGCAACCCGGCGATCTCGGCGGTGCTCGCCGGATGGCCGAGCAGGCGCACGAACGCCGTGCCGACGGCCAGCGCGAGCTGCGTGCCGGAGCCGAGGCCGGTGTGCGCACGCGGCGCATGCGTGACGTCGATCGCGACCGTCGCCGCTCCGTAGGCGGCCTGCAACCGCGCGAGGCAAAGCGCGATGCGCTCGCGGTCCGCTTCGGTCACCGCGCCCTCGATCCGCTCGCGCTCCGCGAGGCGTGCTTCGAGCCTTGTGCCCTGCGCGTCGATCACCAGTCCCAGGCTGCCGAACGCACGTCCTAGCGACGCGTTCGGGTCGAGAAAACCCAGATGCAGGCGCGCGGGCGCATCGACGGTGATGGCGGTGTGAGGCGGAAGGCGGCGAAACTGGAGCGGCATCGCAAGTATCCTTGTGGGTGCGCTGAACAGGGTCTGGCCGAAGGGCGCCGGTGGATTCGGCGCGGTGCATCGCGGCAGCGCGCCGGGCGAGTTCAAGCAGAAGCCGTACCAGGCGCGCAGGCGTGCGGCCAGCGCGGGAGAGCGCCGCCTCACGCGACAATCAGGCCACTTGAATAGCCGCTTCAGGTCGCGGTGAAACGCGCCGCCTGCCGTGTTGTCCCGCGTACGTGTGGACGCTGTGTGACGCCGAAGGTGCACTGTGTCACGCGGTGTTGCACCCTGGCGTCATCGCATCGCGGCGGTCACCGCGAGGCACACGTCCGGCAAGCGGGAATGCGCGGTAGGGGAAAACCCCTCACTCGCCTTGCGCGGGTTTCGGCGCGTCGTACTTGATATAGCGAAAGCGCTGATCGTCGGACGGCGTGCCTTCGAGCGGACCGTCCTCGAGCCCGGGTTGCCACTGGATCACCGACTCCATTTTCGTGGCGAGCGCAAAGTCCTTGTCCGTGATGCCTTTCGCGCTATGCGTCTTGAGCTTCACGGTCACGAATGCGTAGGAGACCGTCAGATCCGGATGATGCCAGGCGGCCTCCGCGAGATGGCCCACTGTATTGACCACCATCAGCGTGCCCTTCCAGCCTTCGGTCCGGTACTTGCGCCGCAGCCAGCCGTCCTCGAGATACCAGTGCTGCAGCGGACCGACGAGGCGTTGCTGGATCTCCTCGTCGGAATAGACCTGCTCTGTCTTTGCCATGACCGTTCTCCTCGGAAGCGGGCAACGCCCGCCGAACTACGGAATGCTGCAAGTGCCGGGCCAGTTCGCACGGGTAGATGACTCGCAAAGGACACGCTTCGTATCACCGGCGTGACACAGTATGTGTCGCATCGCGTAACGCAACGGGTTCACGCGTGTCACATCCGTCGCATTGCGCGGCATCGGTGATGAGCCCTGCAACGGCCGCCTCGCGACGCGCGACTCGTGCAGCGGGGCTCGCGTGCCGCACGGCAACCCGATGCCGGCCATAGGCTGTCCTTCGGCGCCACAGTCGGCATGGAATATGCGTTGGCCGTTAATGCGCCGCGAAGCCCGACGTCGAATCGGGACAGCGCGTAAATCGTTACCTGCACTCGAGAAGGCGCGCACGATGCGTGCGAGGTAGCGTGGGTCATTCGTGAGTTGAACAGCAGGACAATTCTGGAGGAGACATGAACTTACGCACCACGGTTCTTGGGCTCGCGATCCTCGCATCGGCAGCCTTTAGCTCTATCGTCGCACAGGCCGATCCGCAGCTCGACGGCCTGATGAAGAATCCATCCAACTGGGCGGCCCAGGCGGGCGATTATGCGAATCACCGCTACAGCCCGCTCAAACAGATCAACGAGAACAACGTCGGCAAGCTACAGGTCGCCTGGACCATGTCGACTGGCGTGCTGCGCGGCCATGAAGGCTCGCCGCTCGTGATCGGCGACACGATGTACATCCACTCGCCGTTTCCCAACAAGGTCATCGCGATCAACCTGAAGGACCAGACGTTCGCCTGGCAATACCAACCGAAACAGGACGAGCAGGTCGTCTCCGTGATGTGCTGCGATACCGTCAACCGCGGTCTCGCTTATGGCGACGGCAAGATCTTCCTGCAACAGGCCGACACCAAACTCGTGGCGCTCAACGCGAAGACGGGCGATGTGGTCTGGACCGCGCAGAACGGCAATCCGAAAGCGGGTGAAACCAACACCAACGCGCCGCACGTTTTCGGCGACAAGGTGGTGACCGGCATTTCGGGCGGTGAATTCGGCGTGCGCGGACGGCTCATCGCGTATGACATCAAGACCGGCAAGCCGGTCTGGACGGCCTATAGCACGGGCCCCGACAACGAAATGCTGCTCGACCCGCAAAAGACGATGACCTATACCGACGGCAAGATGGTGCCGGTCGGCGCGGATTCGTCGCTCAAGTCGTGGAAGGGGGATCAGTGGAAGCTGGGCGGCGGCACCACGTGGGGCTGGTATGCGTGGGACCCGAAACTCAACCTGATCTACTACGGCACCGGCAATCCGGGCACATGGAACCCGACGCAACGTCCGGGCGACAACAAATGGTCGATGTCGATCTTCGCGCGCGACCTGAATACCGGCACGGCTCGCTGGGTCTACCAGATGACGCCGCACGACGAATGGGATTATGACGGCGTCAACGAAATGATCCTGTCCGACCTGAACATCGGCGGCAAGAAGGTGCCCTCGATCGTCCACTTCGATCGCAACGGTTTCGGCTACACGCTCAATCGTGAAACCGGCCAGTTGCTCGTCGCGCAGAAGTACGACCCGGCGGTGAACTGGGCCGATCGCGTCGACCTGAAGAGCGGCCTGCCGATCCGCAACGCGGCGTACTCGACCCAGGCGGCAGGCTCGGATCACAACGTGAAGAACATCTGCCCGGCGGCGCTCGGTTCGAAAGACCAGCAACCGGCTGCGTTCGATCCGAACTCGAACCTGTTCCTCGTGCCGACCAACCACGTCTGCATGGACTACGAGCCGTTCGATGTCGACTACGTGTCGGGACAGCCGTACGTCGGCGCCACGCTGTCGATGTATCCCGGCCCGAACGAGAACAACGCGATGGGCAACTTCATCGCGTGGGATGCGAGCAAGGGCAAGATCGTCTACTCGAAGCCGGAGAAGTTCTCGGTGTGGTCGGGCGTGCTCGCCACGGCCGGCGGCGTGGCCTTCTACGGCACGCTGGAAGGCTACCTGAAGGCAGTCCGCATCAAGGACGGCAAGGAACTGTGGCGCTTCAAGACGCCGTCGGGAATCATCGGCAACGTCTTCACGTATGAGTACGGCGGCAAGCAGTTCGTCGGCGTGTACTCGGGCATCGGCGGCTGGGCCGGTATCGGCATGGCGGCCGGTCTGGAAAAGTCGACCGAAGGTCTGGGCGCGGTCGGCGGCTATCGTGAACTCGCGAAGTACACCGCGCTAGGCGGCACGCTCTTCGTGTTCGCGATCCCGAGCGAAAAGAGCTGAAACACCGGAGCTGAAACACCGGAGCTGAAACACCGGAGCGGATTGATACCCACGGCCGGCGCGTCCGTTGTACGGAGGGCGCACCGGCCGGCTCCCCAGTCCGTTCCGCACACACGAATCACCCCACGCGCGCCCGTTTCGCCGATGCGTCGCCTACACGCAGCGGGGGCGCCGTTCATCCTGAAGGAGACATGTGCATGAAAGGCCGATCAATCTTGTTGCTCGCGACACTGCCCGCGGCACTTGTCCTGCTACCCGTCGGGTACGCTCAGAACAATCCCTCGATTGCGCAGGTCGCATACAAGGTGGTCGACGGTAGCAAGGTCGACAGTAATACGTTGCAAGGGTGGAAAACATGGCGCGCGCTCGCTTGCGAACGCTGCCACGGCGCGCAGCAGCAAGGCATGGTGGGACCGTCGCTGATCGACGCGTTCAAGACGCTCGACAAGACCGAGTTTCATCGCACGGTGTTCGGCGGCCGGGTGGAGAAGGGCATGCCCGATTTCAGCACGAGCCAGATGATGCAGAAGAACTGGGAAAACCTCTATGCTTATCTGAAAGGGCGCTCCGACGGCCAGATCAAGCCGGGCGATCTGCAGGCCATCGATGCTGCTAAATGAGGCCGGCGCAACTCTTTCGGAGGCTCACGATGCGTCATAAAAAAAGAAGCATGTCCGTGCACGCCGCGCTCAGCGCGGCCGCGCTTTGCTGCGCTGCGCTCGCGAGCGCAGCGGTGAGGGCGGACGGCCCCGAGCTACCCAATAACGACGGCGCGGACGGCATCCTCAGAGTGTGCGCGGACCCGAACAACATGCCGCTGTCCAACAGCAAGGGCGAGGGCTACGAAAACCGGATCGCGAGCCAGATGGCGAGCGATTTCGGCTACAAGCTGGAGTACACCTACTTCCCGCAGCGCATGGGCTTCGTGCGCCACACGTTGCGCGAGAAGGAGGACGGCAGCGAGCGCTTCAAGTGCGACCTGATCATCGGCGTGCCGAAGGGCTACGACATGACGTCGACCACGCAGCCGTATCTGCGATCGACCTATGCGATGGTGTTCCCGAATCGTCCCGAATTTGCCAGCATCAAGACGCCCGACGACCTGCTGAAGCTGCCGCCCGAACAGTTGAAAAAACTGCGCTTCGGCATCTTTTCGCAGACCCCGGCGGTGGACTGGCTGCTCAGCCACAATCTGATCGATCAGGCGGTTTCGTACCGGGTGCAAAGCGGCGATCCGCAGGAGTATCCCGGCCAGATGATCGAACACGATCTGAGCGCGGGCAACGTCGACGTGGTGTTTCTGTGGGGGCCGATCGCCGGTTACTTCGCGAAGCACGCCGGCGACACGGTCAGACTCGTGCCGTTTCCCGCAGGGCCCGGCATCCGCTTCGACTATGCGATCTCGATGGGCGTGCGTTACGGCGAAAAGGCGTGGAAAGACAAGGTGGATCAATGGATCGGCGCGAACCACGACAAGATCGACAACATTCTCACCAGCTACCAGGTGCCGCTGCTCAAGCCGGTCGACGTGCCGGCGGCCAAACCCGGCGACGCGTCGCCATGATGGAGGCACGAAGCGCTTTGCTTCGCGCGGCGGCGGCATGGATGACGATGTGGGCGATGTGCGCGGTGCCGCTCGCCGCGCACGCGGCGGATGCGCCCGGCACCGGCGCCATCACGCCGGCGGAACAGCTGATCTTCACGACGGATCATCTGCACGGTGTCGCTGCGCAGACCGAGCTCGACTACGCGATGGTCGATTCCGAAAAGCCGTCGCGCAACGCCGATCTCGTCAAGGTGCTGGTGGTCAGCCCGGATAACGCGAAAGGCGACGCCCAGGTGTCGGACCATAGCGGCAGCGTGCCGTTGCCGAACGGCGGGCTGCAATGCAACCCCGTGATCATCTATTTTCTGGAGCGAGACATCACGGAGATGCAGGGTCTGACGGGCGGACAGCGGCGCTATTTTCAACAGCGCCTGCGCCTCGCGCTCGCGGCCGGACCGCAGATCGAGAGCGTGACGGCCGAAGCCGGCGGCAAGTCCGTGCGTGCCCGGCGCATTGTCGTGCAGCCGTATCTGAACGACCCGAACGCGGCGCGTTTCGCGCAACTCACGGGCAAGCGCTACACCTTCCTGCTTGCCGATGACGTGCCGGGCCAGGTGGTCCTGATTCGCACCGATGTGCCGGGCGCGAACAACGACTTCGCGCATCCGGCGCATTCCGAGACGCTGAGCTTCCAGTCGGTGCTGCGCAAATTGCCGACACCGGAGAAGGCGCCGTTGAAGTCGTCGAATGCGCCACGGGCGAGCCGTTAGCGCGGCTGCCTGCGATGGCAGTTGCGGCTTGTCGCTGGCCGCTTGTCGCTGGCCGCTTGTCGCGCGATTGCGCGGCCGTGCCGTGTTACGTCCGCCGCGCGCCCATCAACTTCCACAAGGAATTCACGCATGTTGATCGACACCCACGACTACGCCCCGACACTGAAGCAGGCCATCGGCGAACTCGGCGCCGCCGCGCCGGCCACGCTCGCCGGCTTCCAGGCGCTCGACGGCGCCGCTGCCCGCGCCGGCACGCTGGACGCGAAAACGCGCGAGCTGATCGCGCTGGCGGTCGCCGTCACCACCCGTTGCGACGGCTGCATTGCGCTGCATAGCGCCGCCGCCGCGAAGGCAGGGGCGAGCCGGGACGAGGTGGCGCAGGCGCTGTCGGTGGCGATCGCGCTGAACGCGGGCGCGGCGCTGGTCTATTCCGCGCGCGCGCTCGACGCCTTCGGTCAGCAGAGCGGCTAGCCCACATGCAGACCGCGCGCTTCACGACGAACCGGGTCAAGCTGAATTTCATCCGCTCATTGACTCTGCGGCAGTTGCAGATCTTCGTCGTGGCGAGCCGCTATACGAGTTTCGCGCGCGCGGCCGAGGAACTGCATCTGACCCAGCCGGCCGTCTCGATGCAGATTCATCAACTCGAAGATGCGATCGGGCTGCGGCTGTTCGAGCGCGTCGCGCGCAAGCTCACGCTGACCGAAGCGGGTGAGATGCTGACGCACCACGCGAGCCGCATTCTCGGCGAGATCAAGGACGCCGAAGATGCGATGACCTCGCTCAAGCAGGCCGACAGCGGCTCGATCAATGTAGGGATCGTCAGTTCCGCGACCTACTTCGCGCCGAAACTGCTCGCGCTCTATTCGCATCTGTACCCGAAGGTCGACGTGCACTTTTCGGTCGGCAATCGCGATGCGCTGCTGCGGCTCCTGCAGGACAACGCGATCGATCTCGCGATCATGGGACGCCCGCCTCCCGAACTCGATACGACGACCGAGCCGCTCGCCAGCCATCCTCAGGTGGTGATCGCGCCGCTGAATCATCCGTTATGCGGTGCGCGCCGCTTCGATCTGCAGGAACTGAAGGGCGACACGTTCCTGTTGCGCGAGCCCGGCTCGGGCACGCGCATGGCCGCCGAGGTGATGTTCCGGCAGCATCTGTTCACACCCGCGAAAATCGTCACGCTAGGCAGCAACGAAACCATCAAGCAGGCGGTGATGGCGGGCATGGGCGTGAGCCTGATCTCGCTGCACACGCTGCTGCTGGAACTGCGTACCGGCGAGATTGCTTTGCTGGACGTGAACGGCACGCCGATCGAGCGCACCTGGCAGATCGTGCATCTGCGGTCCAAGCAGTTGTCGCCGACCAGCGTGGTGTTTCGCCAGTTTCTGCTCGATCATGCGGCGACGCATCTGGAGCACGAATACGCACCCTTTGAACGTTTGGTGGGTGTGACGGGCGCTGCGGCCGGCGCGGGGCCCGTCAAATGAGGCGGCGGTTTTCGTTGCGTGCCTCGCTTGCGCGTGGTGTGAGCCTGTTGTGCGTCATCGTTGCCGTCATCGCCGGATTCGGGTTAAGTGCAGCGCCCGTGTGGGCCGGGCCGGTTTCGATTGCGGTGATGAACTGCGTTCTGATCGACGATAACGCCGCCTACAACGACGCCGAGACCAATCGCATCCAGGCGGCGCGAATCGGCATGATCAGCGATGCCGTGCGTGCGCAACTGGACGCGAGCCAGCGCTACCGCGTCGCCGACAACGCCCGGGCGGCCGAACTGATCGCCAAACTCGGCGCAGAGCAGGATCTGTTCACCTGCGATAGCTGCGCACGGCAGGTCGGGCGCGCGCTGGGCGCTGAACAGGCGGCAGTCTGCTGGGTGCAGAAAGTCAGCAACCTCATTCTCAATCTGAACTTGCGCGTGGAAGACGTCGCGAGCGGCCGGACCCTGTTTCAACGCTCGGTCGACATTCGCGGCAACACGGATCTGTCGTGGCGTCGCGGCGCGACCGCACTGGTCGGGTTGCTCGTGGAGGCAGACGCCGCGGATGCGTCAGGCAAGCACGCGGCTCCGTGACAATGACGCGAATCCGCAGCAACGGGGTGTGCCAATGGCACAGTGTGTACCCGAATGTCGTGACAGGATGACAACGATCCGGCTGCGGTGCAGTGCTCCATGCGGGTCATGGGTAACCGGCATAAACCGTGCTTGAACGGATGCCGGTGCAGGCGCACGCAGCCGGACTCAGCCGGACTCGACGCGCACACGGGTAGAACAGAACCAGAAAGACGGGCGCGTTTCGCCGCTCCGGCACACAGCATGCGCCGCACGACAATCAGCAGGGTATAAGGAGGAGATCGCATCGATGAGTTCTGGCGAACAGCTTCAGGACTGGCGTCTTCACGCACTGCAAATCGAAAGCGAAGTCGCCAGGGTTGTCATCGGCCAGCAGCAAACGCTGCGGCTCATCAACGTCGCATTGTTCGCCCGGGGCCACGTGCTGCTCGAAGGCGGCGTCGGCGTCGGCAAGACGACGGTGTTGCGCGCGTTTGCGCGGGTGGTCGGCGGCGAGTTCGAGCGCGTCGAAGGCACCATCGATCTGATGCCGGGCGACCTCGTCTATCACACGTACGTCGACGCCGACGGCAAGCCGCGTATCGATCCCGGCCCGCTCCTGCGTCACGGCGAGCAGTTGACGACCTTCTTCTTCAACGAAATCAATCGCGCCCGTCCGCAGGTGCAGTCGCTATTGCTGCGCGCGATGGCCGAGCGTTCGGTCTGGGCGTTCGACCGCGAACACCGCTTCCCGCATATGACCGTGTTCGCCGATCGCAACAAGGTCGAAAAAGAAGAAACCTTCGAGCTAGCCTCGGCCGCGCGCGACCGCTTCCTGTTCGAGCTGAACATGCCCACGCCCGCCGAGCCGGACGTCCGGCGCGCGCTGGTGTTCGATACGATGTTCCATGACGTCGACGCGCTGCTCGCACAGCTGAAGCCCGCCGTCGTCGCGTGGGAACAGTTGAACAGCGTCGGTGCGGCGATTCAGCAAGACGTGCAGGCGAGCGCGACGATCGAACGCTACGCGCTCGACATCTGGCAGGCGACGGAAACGCCGCTGCGCTTCGGCATTACGCTCGACGGCGTTGACATGCAGCAGCTGATTCTCGCCGGTGCGAGTCCGCGCGGCATGAGCGCGCTGCTGCGCGCCGCACGCGTGGTCGCGTGGCTCGCGGGACGCTCGCATCTGGTTCCGGAGGATATCCACGAGGTGCTGATGCCTGCGCTCGGTCATCGGGTCTTCTTCACGCCGATCTACGAACTGCGCCGCCAGGAGCTGGCCGAAGCGCTGATCGCGCAGATCATGGCCAAAGTGGCCGTGCCCTGATGCGCGCCGAACCGCGCGAGATGTCCTGATGCGCTCCGAACCATGAACGGCACAGCCGAATTCCACTACCGTTTGCCGACCCGCGCCGGCGGCGCGCGGCCGGGCTCGCATCCTGGTTCGAGCTTCGGCTCCGGCCAGCAATTCGCGATGCACGGGCGCCTCTTCGACTACCCCGATCCGCGCCGGCTGGACTTGCGCGCGAGCGTGCGCGCGGCGCGCTCGGAATGGCTCGTGCGGGTTAATCTGCAGCGCGTGGCGGTGCCGGTGGTGGTGATCGTCGACGTGTCGGCGTCCATGCAGTTCGGCTCGCGTCGAACCAAGTTGCAGGTTGCCGCGGACTTCGTCGAGGCGCTGGGTTATAGCGCATTCCGTGTCGGCGACCGGCTGGGCATGCTGGCCTTCGACGCTGGCGCACGCGACGACCTCTTCATGCCGGAGCGTTATGGCCGGGGCACGGGCAATCTGCTCGCGACGATGCTGCGCACGTGCGCGACCCGGGAAGCGGGGCGCGGCGGCATCGACGGGCTGCGGCGCTGTGCGGCGCGTCTTGCCGGGCGGCAGGCGTTGGTGTTCGTCGTGTCCGACTTCCACTGGCCGCTCGTGCAGATGCCGGCGGTGCTCGACATGCTGGTGCATGCGTGCGTGGTGCCGATCGTGGTGTGGGACGAGGCGGAAATCTCGCCGCCGCGCAACGGTCAACTGCTGGCCGTCAACGATGCCGAGTCGGGTGAGGAGCGCAGCGTGTGGCTGCGCGGCAGCATCCGCGAGCGCTGGCGTGAGGGCGTCGTGCGCCGTCGCGCGGAACTCGGCGCGACGTTCGGCCCGCGCGGCATGCGGCCGTTCTATCTCGAAGGCGCCTTCGATCCGGAAGCGATGTCGCGCTATTTTCTGGAGACGACCGTATGAGACTTTGCGGGCTCCGGATCGGCGTTGCTCGGGGGGGCTGGTGCAGATCTGTGCTGCCGGCAGTGCTGAGCACGCTGATCGTGCTGATCGGCACGACGCACGCGGCCATTGGCAATGCCGCCACGGCGGTGCCCGCCACAGTCGAACAGCCGCGCGCATTCGGCTACGTGCTCGGCGATGTGCTCACGCAACGCGTGCTTCTGCAGGCGGGTGGCCATGACGTGGGCGCGGTCACGCCGCCGTCGGTTGGCCGCACCGGAGTCTGGCTCGAACGCGGGCCTGCGTCGTTCGAAACGGATGCGCAGGGGCGCCGCTGGATGGTGATCAGCTATCAGGTCGTCAATGCGCCGCAAACGCTCACCAAAATCGCATTGCCCGCATTGACGCTGAGCTCGGCCAGCGGCGCGCAACTGCGGGTGGCCGAATGGCCGGCGAGCGTCGCACCGCTCACGCCGCCGGCCGTTTTCGCGGACGGCGACCTGCAGCCGTTACGCCCCGATCGCGGGGCGCCGTTGCTGCCCACCGCCGGCTTGCGTCGCCAGATTGCGTGGGCGCTGGGTCTGTTGCTCGCGACGTTGCTGGCGTGGGCGGGATGGTGGGCGTGGCGCAACCGGCGCGAGTCGGACCGGCTGCCCTTTGCACGCGCATGGCGGCAGATGCGGCGGCTCGAAGGTGCGCAAGCGGCCGCGTCGAAGGACGCGTGGTTCTGCCTGCATCGGGCATTGAACGAAACCGCGGGTCAGGTCGTGCATGCAGGTTCGTTGCCGGGTCTCCTTGCGCGCGCGCCGTATTTGCAGCCGCTGCGCGCGCAACTCGAGCATTTCTATCAGGTGTCGGCCGAGCGCTTTTTCAAACCCGTCCCGGACACCGCCGAATTTCCGTTGCAGGCGTTGTGCCGTGCGCTGTATCGGGCCGAACGGCGTCACCAGCGATGATCATGGCCCTCGACTTCGCCGCTCCGTGGATGCTGATCCTGCTGCCGCTCGCCGTGCTGCCGTTGCTGCCGCGGCGCAGCGATACGCTGCCGTTTTCCAGCGTCGCGTGGCTGCCGCCCGATCATGTCGGACGCTGGGTGGGATGGCTCGCGCGCGTGTGCGGCGTGCTGGCGATCGCGGCGATCGTCGTCGGACTCGCGGGGCCGGGGCGCTCGCAACTGCAGGTGCCGCGCACCGGCAGCGGCGCGCAGATCCTGATCCTGATGGATCGCAGCGCCAGCATGGACGAGCCGATGGCGAGCCCGGGCGTCGAGTCGCCGCGCGGCGAGTCGAAGAACAAGGTGGCGCGCGCGTCGCTGACGAGCTTCGTGAGCCAGCGCCCCAACGACCGCCTCGCGTTCATGATGTTCGGCACCAGTCCCGTGCTGGCGATGCCGTTCACCTACAACCATCGTGCGATCGACGATGCCATCGCCGCGACGGCAATCGGACGCGGTATGCCGGACACGCAACTCGACCGTGGGATGCTGGCCGCGCTCGATCAGTTCGAAGGCCGCCCGTCGTCGGGCCGCCGCGCGATCGTGCTCGTCTCCGACGGCGGCGCGCGGCTCGACGAAACGGTGCGGCGGCGCATTCAGGCGAGTCTGCTGCGCAATCAGATCGCGCTGTACTTCATCTACTTGCGCAGCGGCATCTACAGCCCCGATCTGAACGCGACGTTGCCCGCCGGCGAGGCGTCGGCCGAAGCCGAATTGCATCGCTATTTTCTGTCGCTGCCGACGCCTTACCGCCTTTTCCAGGCCGGCGACGCGAAGGCGATGATGGCGGCCGTCGCCGAAATCAACCGGCAGCAGAATGCGTTGACGTCGTTTGTCGAGCATTTGCCTCGCCAGGACTGGAGTCCGTATTGCTTCGCGCTCGCGCTGTTCTGCGCGGCCATGCTGATGGCAATGCGTCTGTTTCAGGTACGGAGCTGGGCATGACGCGCACCCTCATTCACGCCGTGTTCGCCACTGTGGCGCTGGCCTGCGCGGGTTTCGCCGCGTATAGCTGGATACGCCTTCAGCACGCCGGCCAGCTGAATCAGGCGATTGCCGCCGCGAGCAGCGATGCGCGCGAGACCCACGCGAACCATCCGAACCATTCGAACGAAGAGGCGCCGCAGGTTCTGCTGGCCCGCGCGACGGCGCTCTCGAAAGCGGGTGCCTACGATACGGCGGCGCGGCTCTACGAAAGTTTGATCCACGACCATCCCGACGACCTCGGCCGCACGGCGCTGTTCGATCTCGGCAATATGTATCTGCGCGAGGGAGGCGGCGAGGGCGCGTCGAACGGCATCCGGTCGATCGCGATGATCAGCGAGGCCAAGGCGCGCTACCGGCTGCTGCTGCGTGCGTCACCGGGCGATTGGGACGCGCGCTACAACCTCGAACGCGCGCTTTGGCTCGCGCCTGAAACGCCCACCGCGCTCGACGAGCCGGATGTGAAAGAGCAGCACAACGTGAAAGTGCGCGACCCCGAGAGCAAGGACTTGCCATGAGCGCCGGGGCCCACACGCCGGGCTTCGCGAGGGTGCGTCACTGGCTGACGCCGCTCGCGCTCGTCGCGTTGATCGCGGCGGTCGTGATGCCGGATGTGACGCTGCCGCGCAATACCTTCGACTACATTGTGACGTTCGATATCACGCAAAGCATGGACGTCGAGGATGTCGTGCTGAACGGCGCGCCGGTGAGCCGGCTCAAGTTCGCGCAGGCCGCGATGCGCGACGCGCTCGGACAGTTGCCGTGCGGCTCGAAGGTGGGCTGGAGCGTGTTCACCGGGCAACGGACCTTGCTGTTGCTGGCGCCCCTCGAGGTGTGCGGCAACTACGACGCGCTGCTGGTGTCGCTCGACGGTATCGACGGGCGCATGCGTTGGACCAACTGGAGCCGTATCGCCGAGGGCGGGGTTTATTCGGCGGTGCGCGTGGCGCAGGAGGTCGGTCGTGGCGCGGCCGTCGTGTTCATCACCGATGGCCAGGAAGCACCGCCTTTGCCGGCGTCGCGGGCGCTGATGCGGGATCTGAATCCCGCGCGGATCGAAGGTTGGCTGATCGGCGTGGGCGGCGACCAGCCCGCGGCGATTCCGAGGACCGACGTCAACGGCAATCGGACCGGGTACTGGCAGGCCGACGACGTGGTACAGGTGCCCGCTTTGCCGGGGGCCGATCCGCGGATCGAGACGCATGAGGAGCTTTCCGAGTTGCGCGGTCAGTATCTCGCGTTCGTGGGTGGGCAGACCGGGCTCGGTTATCGGCGGCTGTGGGCCACGAATGCGTTGGGCGATGCCATGCTGGACGTGCGCCTCGCTCATCGCGAGCCGGTGCCGGTGGATATGCGCTGGATTCCCGCGCTGTTTGCGCTGTTGCTGCTGGTCGGGCGGTTTGTGCCGGATGTCGTCTGGACCTGGCTGCGGGTTTGGCGCGATGCGATGCGGCGGCTTGCCGCGAGGACCTTGTCGGCGCTGGCGGCGCGCTCGCCGGAGCGTCCGGTGGTGGAGCGGCCGCGATCGGAGAGGTTGCGGGTCACGGAGGCAGACGTCTGAACCCTGGTGGAGTGCGGGGGAGGCGCCTCATGTTTTGGGCAACGCGAGTTTGCCGCGACGCTTGCGTGGCTTCGGCTCGACACCGACACGCTCATCGCGGGCCATCACCAGGGTCGTCATCTGTTCAACGGTGATTTCAAACGCCGGATCGTTCTGCGAGATGTACAGCCATTTTCCGAGCACGGGATGCGGCTGCAAAGCCGGCATGTCGGCGATAAGCGCGGCGTGGCGCTCTTTCGATGTGCAGACCAGCAGACCGTTCCACGGCTCGCCCCGGTCGGCGGCGATCAGACACAGCAGGCCGTCGAGATAGGCGGCAGCACAGCCGAACATCCGCTTCTGGACGAAGGTCGAATCGCGCTCGAACGCGTCGAATATCCAGACGAGCGAATTGCGGATCGAAGAAGGCATCGGCGAAAAAGTCTCGGGTAACGGGATCGACGACAAGCTTACCCAATATTGTGTCGGTGCCTTTTCCCGGCTCTGATCGATCCCTGGCGGCCTCGCTCGGGCTGTCGTCGCGAGCGAAGCCAGCAGGCGGCGGGCGCCACGCCTGTCGAGGAGTTTGATCGAGCCGTCGCTGCTGGAGAGGCGCACGCGCGCTTACCTCGCGACGTTCCGCGCATTGCGGCCACGTCCATCACGAACGCCGCGCCGCGCACCGTGCTGCTGTCCGCGCAGATCACTTGATTCAATCGCGTTTCAATACTTCACGAACGCATGCAGCAACCGGTTGAAAGCGCCCGCATTCGACACGTTCATCCCATGCGAAGCGCCTTCGATGGTTTGTCGTTCGGCATAGTCGATCCATGTGGAGAGCTTTTCCACATTGTTGCGAAACATGCGCGGGCTCTTTTGCCCATCGATGAGCAGGGTTCGGCACTTCACCTCGCGCGCCGTTTCGTGGGAATAGGCGGGCAAAGGGTCGCGCAGCTGCTTGGGCAGCGTGCCCGCATTGTCGATCGCCATCGCACGGAATGCAGCCGGGCTCTTGCGCCACGCGCCGGGCATGCTCACCGAGTCGACGAACAGCTCCAGTCCCTCGTCGATCTGGTGGCTCTCGATCAGTTCGGCGACGCGCGCCCGCAGCACGTTGGTGGAGGCGGGCAGGGTCGCCGGCGTCATCCCTTCGACGTGCAGCGGGCCGCCCGGGTCCGCGAGCGTGAGCGTCTTTACGAGCCGCGGATAGTCGCGCGCCACATTGAACGCCACGCAGCCGCCGCGCGAATGGCCGACCAGATGCACCGGCCCCAGGTCGATCGCCTCGATGAATTCGGCCAGTTCGGCCACGTGCGTCTGCCAGCCGAACTCGCTCTGGATGCAAGCTTCGCTCGCCGGCCAGTAGTGGCTCAGACTCACCGAGATGCAGCGGAAGTGCTGCGACAGCGCCGCGGTCTGCGCGCTCCAGTAGCGATAGTCGCAAAGCGAACCGTGCACGAACAGCAGGGGTTCGCCCTCGCCGCACTCGACATACGGTACGCAGATGCCCGATGCGATGGTCGCAAAGGATATTTCCGGTACGGCAAGCACTGCGAGGTTGGTACGGGCGTTCATTGACTGGCTCCTTTGCCGGCACTATGCCCGATTCCTTTGTCCTGGAAAATCGCGTAATATTGATCGAATCCATCAATTTTTCTGATAGTGACTTGCGCACATGAAGGCTCTCGATCTCGACGTTCTGACCATGATCGTCGCCGTCGCCGATACCGGCAACATCAGCCGGGCGGCGGAGGTCGTGCATCGCTCGCAATCGGCGGTCAGCATGCAGATCAAGACGCTTGAAATCGCGCTGGGCAAGCCGCTCTTCGTGCGTAAGCCGAGAAGCGTGAGCCCGACCCAGGACGGCGAAGTGCTGCTCACCTACGCGCGCCGCATGCTGGCGTTACGCGACGAAGCCTGGGCGGCCGTGGTTCGGCCGGACGTGACCGGGCGCGTAAGCATCGGCGTGCCGGACGATTACGCGTCGTCGCTGCTGCCGCCGATCCTCAAGAAGTTTTCCGCGACCTATCCGAAGGTGGAAATCCGCGTGGTGGGTTTGCCGAGCGTGGCGCTCGCGCCGATGGTGAAGGACGGTTCCGTCGACCTCGTGTGCGCGACGCGGATCAAAGGACTGTCGGGCGAGTTCATCCGGCTCGAACCCATGGAGTGGGCCGCGGCGCCGGGCGCCGATGAAATATGGCGCGAGCGGCCGTTGCCGATTGCCGTGTTCCTGCCCGGCAGCGTCGCGCGGGAAAACGCGATTCGCAGCCTCGAACGCGCGAAGATTCCGTACCGGACCTCGTATGAAAGCCCGAGCCTGCTCGGGTTGCTGTCGATGGCGGAAGCGGGGCTCGCCATCGTGCCGCTCGCGCAATGCGCGGTGCCGGCGCACTTTGCGCGGCTCGGGCGCACGCACGGATTGCCCGAGATTCCGGCGCTGGAGATGGTGCTTGCGCGAAGTACGTCGTCGAATCGTCCACCGTGTGATTTTCTGGCGGAGAAGATCGTCGCGGAGTTGCGGCGCTAGCCGCGCGATCGCCCGGCATGGGCGCGAAGCGGGGCATCCACCCGCGCCGGGTGGATGCGATCAGGCGGGGCTTCCTGCCACCCGAAGCCGAATGCGCGCGGGCGAACAGGACCGGCGGTCGGCTTCAAATCCGTTGGCCACGCGCGAGCTATCGCAGCGTTTCAACCGTAGCCTCACCCACAAGCCGGCTTGGCCTTCTTGCAAGCATCGGCCAACTGCGGCGGGGGATCTTTCTTGAACACGGTCTTATAAGATTCGAGCACGTTCGACTGAACCACCGGCAGGGACTGCACACCGATCCACGCCGGCGGCGTCTGTCCGATGAGCGCCTTCATCATCGCCGTGGCCTCGGCCACGCCCTGATCATAGGGACGTTGCGAGCCGGTCGCCTTGAGCGGTCCGCCCTTGGCGATCTCGATCGCGGACTGAAGACCCAGATCGACCGTCGTGACCGGAATGTTCACGCCTTGGGCGCGCATCGAGGTCAGCGTGTCGAGCGCCGGTTGGTCCCAGACAGCGAACAGGCCCTTCACGTCCGGATTGCCGGTGAGGAAATCGCCCGCGATCTGCCCCACTTTCGACGGGTCCGTAAAGGCGACCTGTTTGATCTTGATGTCCGGACGATTCTTCCTGATCCAGTCATTGACGGCCTTCGTGCGCTCCGTCGTGCTGAAGTAATCCACGCCGAAATTCACGAGCCCGATCGTCGCGCCCTGCGGCACGCACGACGCGAGCACCTTCGCGGCGATCTGGCCGTTGCCCTCGCTGTCCGCCGAAATCATCGACGCGTATTGCTCCGGATGCTTCAGGCCGGTCGGCACGTTGTCCATGAAGACGAGCTTGATGCCGGCGGCGGACACTTTCTTGTACGTGGCGGCGGTCGCGGTGCCGTCGACCGGAATCGAGATGATGCCGTCGGGATGGCGCTGGATCGTGTTCTCGATATCGGCGATCTGTTTGTCGACCTGGTACTCGGCTGACGCCGTGCCGATCACTTCCACGCCGTATTTCTTGAGCGTATCGGTGATGCCTTGCACCTGCAATTGCGACCAGTCGAGGTTCATGGTCTGCATCGAAATGCCCACCTTGAACTTGCCGGCCTTGATCTTCGCGATATCGGCGTCGGTCAGCTTGATCGCCTCCACCGAAGACGCCTTTTCCCCGTTCGGTCCTTGCCCGACGATCGTCTTCGGACCGATCGACCCGGCGGGCAGGCTGGTCACGCATTGCGCCCAGGCGCCCGGCGAAGCGAGCGCCGCGACGGCAGCCGCCGCGAGGACCCCGGTTAGAACATTTCTCGAGCCACGACGATGTTTCATGATTCTCCTCCGTTGGTTTTTCCTGTCGGTGTTACGTCTCCAGCCATTTCACAAGAACCGGGGGCACGTGATATCGCGCGTGGTCGGCGTGTCCCGCATCACTTCCGGGTGAACGCCACCGCCGCGACGATGATGACCCCCTTGATCACGAGTTGCAGCGATGAACTGACGCCGAGCAGCACGAGCCCATTGTTGAGCGTGCCGATGATGAGGCTGCCGAGCAGCGTGCCGAGCACGAAGCCGCGCCCGCCGAACAGGCTGCAGCCGCCGAGCGTCACGGAGGCGATCACATCGAGTTCGAGTCCCTGCACGACGTCGGGGCGTGCCGCGTGCGAGCGCGCGGAGAGCACGAGCGCGGCAAGCCCGGCCAGCGCGCCGGTGAGAATGAAGGCGAGGGTGGTCACGCGCCGCGTGTTGATGCCGGAATAGAGCGCGGCGGTCGGATTGCCGCCGGCCGCGTAGATCTGCCTGCCGAACACGCTGTAGTGCAGCAGCAGAATGCCGGCGATCACGGCCAGCGCGGTCCAGATGATCGGCACCGGCACGCCCGCAATGTCGCCTTCGCCGAAGATCGCGATGAACGAGTCGTTGGTGATGATGACGGGCTTGGTCGTCGTGACCATCAGGGCCAGTCCGCGTGCGGCGCTCAGCGAGCCGAGCGTCACGAGAAACGATGGAATATTGAGCCGCGTGGTCACCACCCCGTTGATCGCGCCGACAATCGCGCCGGTGCCGATACCCGCGATCGCGCCGATGATCCAGTTGTCGCCGACGTACGTCATGGCGAGTGCTGCGGACATGCCCGATAGCGCGAGGCTGGACCCCACCGACAGATCGATCTGCCGGGCAATGATCACGAAGGTCATGCCGATCGCGACGATCGACACGAGCGCGGTCTGCCGGCCGATGTTCAGAAAGTTGTCGATCGATAAGAACCAGGGCGAGGCGAAACTGAAGACCACCAGCAGGATCGCGAACGCGCCATAGAGTGCGTAGGGCCGGTCGCCTTGCAGCAGGAGTTGCGCAATGCGCCGCGTGCGGCTTTTCTGCGGCAGCGATGCCTGCCGTTTGGCCGTCAGCGGCGAGACGGAATCGTTCATGTTGCGTGCGCTCCGACGGACGTCCCCTCGGGAGACTCGATGGAAGAACGGGACAGTTGAATCAGGTGATGAAGCGCTTCGGCGTTGGCGAGTTCGGCACGCTCGACGGTCTTGACGATGCAGCCGTCCGCGACGATCGAAATCCGGTCGCACAGGCGCAGGAGTTCGTCGAGGTCCGAGGACACGACGAGCACGCCGGTGCCCGCCTGCGCGGCGTCGTGGACCACGCCGTAGATTTCCTCGCGCGCGCCGACATCGACGCCGACAGTCGGCTCGTCGAGCAGAAGCAGCTTGGGGCGCGGGTGATTCCACTTCGCGAAGACCACTTTCTGCTGGTTGCCGCCGGACAAAAACTTGACCGCAGTCGAGGCGCCGGGCGCCTTGACGGATAGCTCTTTCATCGAGCGCTTCGCCTGTTGCACGGCCGTCTGGCTGCGCAGCCATCCCCAGCGGGAAAAATGCGGCAGGTGCGGCAAGGTAAGGTTGCGCTCGATCGAATGGTCGAGCACGAGTCCTTCGAGATGGCGATCCTCGGGAACGAGCGCGATACCGAGCTGGATCGCTTCGGCGGGCGTGTTGCGCGAGCGGGTTTGGCCGTCGATTTCGATCGCGCCCGCTTCGATCTTGCGAATGCCGAAGATGGTCTGCAGGATTTCGCTGCGGCCACTGCCGATCAGGCCCGCAAGACCGTGAATCTCGCCGCCGCGAACCGCGAGATCGACATCATGAAGCCGGTCGTTGCTCACGTTCGAGAGTCGCAGAACGGGTGCGCTATCCGCACTTCGCGCGGCGCTGGTCTGCGTTGTCGTGGTATCCGGCACCGCGTCGGTCACGCCAACGGCAGTCTCCTCTCTGGCATGCAGAGCCGCATGGCCCGAGCCGACAATCGCCGCGACCAGTTGCTTCATGTCGGTGTCGGCCGTCTGGAACACGCCGGCATTGGCACCATCACGGAACACGGTGACGCGCTGCGAAATGCGGAACACTTCGTTCAGGCGATGCGTCACGTAAATCACGCCCACGCCGCGATCGGTGACCGCGCGAATCGCGTCGAACAGGATCTGTTCTTCGCCGCCCGTCAGCGCCGAGGTCGGTTCGTCGAGAATCAGCACCCGTACGTCGCCCATCAACGCTTTGCAGATCTCGGTCATTTGCCGATAGGCGAACGGCAACGCGCCCACTGGCGTGCGCGGATCGAGCGGAATGCCACGCAAGCGCAGAAATTCGCTGACGGTGGCCATCAACTGGCGGTTCTTCACGAAACCGAGGCGCGTGCGGGGCTCGCGCCCCAGCATCAGGTTGGCGCCGACCGACAGCGATTCGACGAGGCTCAAATCCTGATAGACCACCGCGACACCGGCAGCACGCGATTGCGCGGGCGAGTCGAACGCCACTTTCCGGCCGTCGATCTCGATGGTGCCTTCGTCGAAGGTGTGAACACCGCTGAGGATCTTGATCAGCGTGGATTTGCCCGCGCCGTTTTCGCCGAGCAGCGCGTGAACTTCGCCGGGCAGCACCTCGAGGTCGACGCCGCGCAACGCCTGCACGCCGCCAAACCGCTTGGTGACGCCCGCGACGCGGATCAATGGAACCCGACGAGATGACGCGGCCGCAACCGCATCCGGCTCATTCATCTGGCTTGTCTCCTTCGTCGATGCGACCAAATTTTTCTTTGCGCCTGGCGCGACCGGTCATGACCGGTGTTGTGATCCTCGCATCATGAATTTGGTGCGTCAATAACATTCATGGTGCTTCAGCGGGCTTAAGCGCCCGCATATGTGAAGATTGCGTCGTAATGCTTGTTATGATTCTATCAATCGTTGTAGCATAAGTGCGAACAAATTGTCGGCGGCTGTTGTGCGCCGCGCCAAATTTCCGGATGTCCCATGCCTGAAGCTCCTTCGTTGTCTTCGTCGGTCGTCGCGCTGCGCGGCGGGCCGCTCATCCATCCGGTGCGCAATCCGGGCACGCCGTTCGACGCGTCATGGCTGGACGGATTGCGCGTCAACCAGTCCGCGGTGGAACGGCGCACGGCCACGCTGGCCACGCGCCGCACCGTCAAGAAGGATGCGCAGGCCGCGTGGCTGCTGAAGGCCGTCACCTGCATCGATCTGACGACGCTGAACGGCGACGACACCGAAGGCCGCGTGCGCCGCCTGTGCGCGAAAGCACGCCAGCCGGTGCGCGCCGATCTGCTCGAAGCGCTCGGCATCGCGCCGCAGGGCATCACCACGGGTGCGGTCTGCGTGTATCACCGCTTCGTCGCGGCGGCGGTCGATGCCTTGGAGGGCAGCGGCATTCCGGTCGCGGCGGTATCGACTGGTTTTCCGGCGGGCCTGATTCCGCATCCGCTGAAGCTCAAGGAGATCGAGGCGTCGGTGGCGGACGGCGCGATGGAAATCGACATCGTCGTGACGCGCGAATATGTGCTGACCGGCAACTGGCAGGCCTTGTATGACGAAGTGCGCGACTTCCGCGCGGCGTGCGGACCGGCGCATCTGAAGACGATTCTCGCCACCGGCGACATCCGCACGCTGTCCAACGTCGCCCGCGCGTCGATGGTCTGCATGATGGCGGGCGCCGATTTCATCAAGACCTCGACCGGCAAGGAAGGCGTCAACGCGACGCTGGACGTCTCGCTCGTGATGGTGCGCATGATCCGCGAATACGAGGCGCGCACCGGCGTGCCGATCGGCTTCAAGCCGGCGGGCGGCGTGTCGAGCGCGAAGTCCGTGCTGTCGTATCAAATTTTGATGAAAGAGGAACTGGGCCGTCCGTGGCTCGAACCGGAGCTGTTCCGGATCGGCGCGTCGAGCCTGCTGGCCGATATCGAACGCCAGCTCGAACATCACGTGAGCGGCCGTTACTCCGCTTTCAACCGTCACCCCGTAGCCTGAACCGAAGACCGATCCCATGAGCGTAGCCGAGTATTTTTCATCGATGGAGTACGGTCCCGCACCCGAGGACGATCAACCCGCGCGCGCGTGGCTCGCGCAGCACGAGGCGAGCTTCGGGCATTTCATCGGCGGCGCGTGGCATGCGCCGGCCGCCGGCGAGCGCTTCGTCTCGCACGCGCCCGCGACGGGCGAGCGGCTCGCGGACATCGCCCAGGGCGATGCGGCCGATATCGACGCGGCGGTGGCCGCTGCGCGCGCCGCGCAGCCGGGCTGGCTCGCGCTGGGCGGCGCGGGACGCGCGCGTCATCTGTATGCGCTCTCGCGCATGGTTCAGCGTCACAGCCGGCTGTTCGCCGTGCTCGAAGCACTCGATAACGGCAAGCCGATTCGTGAAACGCGCGACATCGATATCCCCCTTGTGGCAAGGCACTTTCTGCATCACGCGGGTTGGGCGCAGTTGCAGGAGAGCGAATTCGCCGACTATGCGCCGCTCGGCGTGGTCGGCCAGATTGTGCCGTGGAATTTCCCGCTGCTGATGCTCGCGTGGAAGATCGCACCGGCGATTGCAACGGGCAATTGCGTCGTCCTGAAGCCTGCCGAATACACGCCGCTGACCGCGCTGCTGTTCGTCGAACTCGCGCATCGGGCCGGCTTGCCGGCGGGCGTGCTGAACGTCGTGACGGGCGACGGCCGCACCGGTGCCGCGCTCGTCGAGCATCCGCAAGTCGACAAGATCGCCTTCACCGGGTCGACGGAAGTCGGGCGCTCGATCCGTGCGGCCACGGCCGGCACGGGTAAATCGTTGACGCTCGAACTCGGCGGCAAGTCGCCCTTCATCGTGTTCGACGACGCGGATCTGGACGGCGCGGTCGAAGGCGTGGTGGACGCGATCTGGTTCAACCAGGGGCAGGTGTGTTGCGCGGGCTCACGGCTGCTCGTGCAGGAGGGAATAGAAGCACGCTTCATCGCCAGGCTGAAACGCCGCATGGCGACGCTGCGGGTGGGCACGTCGCTCGACAAGAGCATCGATATCGGTGCGATCGTCGATCCGGTGCAGCTCGAACGTATCCAGTCGCTGGTGGAAAGCGGGCGGCGCGAAGGCTGTGCGGTGTGGCAATCACCGGAAACCTCGCTGCCATCCGGCGGCTGTTTTTATCCGCCGACGCTCGTGACCGGCGTCGCGCCCGCTTCCGTCCTCGCGCAGGAAGAAATCTTCGGCCCGGTGCTCGTGACGATGAGCTTTCGCACGCCGGATGAAGCCATTGCGCTCGCCAACAACTCGCGCTACGGACTCGCCGCGAGCGTGTGGAGCGAAACGATCGGCCGCGCGCTCGACATCGCGCCGCGCCTTGCATGCGGTGTCGTGTGGATCAATGCGACGAACCTGTTCGACGCGTCGGTCGGCTTTGGCGGCTATCGCGAATCGGGCTACGGCCGCGAAGGCGGACGCGAGGGCATATACGAATATCTGAAACCGCGTGCGTGGCGCAATCTTGCGCAGCGTCAGGCGCCACGGCGCGGCGAGCAATCTGCTGGTGCGCTCATGGGGGGGCCGTTGGCGGATGGCGCGTCGATCGTCACCTCGATCGACCGGACTGCGAAGCTGTTTATCGGCGGCAAGCAGGTGCGCCCGGATAGCGGCTACTCGTTGCAGGTTCACGCGCCGGATGGCACACCGGTGGGCGAAGTGGGCGAGGGCAATCGCAAGGACATTCGCAATGCGGTCGAGGCGGCGCGCGCGGCGCAGAAGTGGTCGCAGGCGAGCACGCATAACCGCGCGCAGGTGCTCTTCTATCTGGCCGAGAATCTTGCCGTTCGCGCCGACGAGTTCGCGCGGCAACTGGTGGTGCGCAATGGCGCGACCGAAGCGGCGGCGCGGGCGGAAGTGGACGCATCCGTCGCGCGTCTGTTCAGCTACGCCGCGTGGGCCGACAAGTTCGACGGCGCCGTGCATACGCCGCCGCTGCGCGGCGTCGCGCTGGCGATGCATGAGCCGCTCGGCGTGATCGGCATCGCCTGTCCGGACGAGGCGCCGTTGCTCGGCTTCATTTCGCTGGTGGCGCCCGCGCTGGCGATGGGCAATCGCGTGGTCGTGTTGCCGGGCACGGCGTGTCCGCTGACGGTCACCGATTTCTATCAGGTCGTCGAGACGTCGGATGTGCCTGCGGGCGTGCTGAACATCGTCACGGGCGAACGCGCGGCGCTGCTGCCCGCACTGGCCAAACACGGCGACGTCGACGCCGTCTGGTGCTTCGGTGAGGCCGCGGACTCGACGCTGGTCGAACGCGAGTCGGTCGGCAACCTGAAACGCACCTTCGTCGATCACGGCCGCCAGTTCGACTGGTTCGACCGCGCGAGCGAAGGCCGGCCGTTTCTGCGTCAGGCCGTGCAGGTAAAGAACATCTGGATACCGTACGGAGACTGACCGGCAACGGTACCGAACGGATCAACGACACGCACGCCAACCAGAAAATGGAGGAGACAACGTGCTGAAGAATCTGGATCTGCTGTTGAATGCCGATGTGCCGCGAGCATGTCGGGCACTGAATGAAATCCTCCTGAACCAAACCGCTCGGGAGGAACACGAATGAATACGTCTTCGCGCAAGAACGGACGCGTCGTCATTCTCGGGATCTACGTCACCGACCTGACGTTTCGCGCCACCCGCATGCCGGTGATCGGCGAGACGATCGCGGGAACGGCGTTCGCGATGGGACCGGGCGGCAAGGGTTCGAATCAGGCCGTGGCGGCCGCGCGCGCGGGCGCCGAGGTGGTGTTCTGCACCCGCATCGGCAACGATGCGTTCGGCGAGATCGCGCGTGCGACGTGGGCGAGGGAGGGCATCACGGCGCGCGCCTCGGTGATCGACGGCGTGTCCACGGGTGCGGCGCATATTTTCGTGGACGACACCACCGGCATGAACGCCATCATCGTCGCATCCGGCGCGGCCGGCACGATGAATGCCGCCGATGTCGACGCAATCGAAGCGGACATCGCCGCCGCGAGCGTGTTCGTCACGCAACTCGAACAGCCGCTCGCCGCCGCTCGCCGCGGGCTCGAAGTGGCGCGCCGCCACGGCGTGATCACCGTGTTCAATCCGGCGCCCGCGATGTCGCTCGACGACGACATCTTCCCGCTGTGCGACTACATCACCCCGAACGAAACCGAAGCCACCGCGCTCACCGGCGTGCCGATCGCGAACGCCGACGACGCGCGCCGGGCCGCCGACGTGCTGCTCGCCAAAGGTGTCGGCACGGCGATCGTGACGCTCGGCGAGGCCGGCGCGCTGCTGCATTCGGCGACGCAATCGGTCCTCGTGCCGGCCTACCAGTGTGGCCGCGTGGTGGAAACGGCGGGTGCGGGCGATGGCTTCACGGGCGGCTTCGCAGCGGCGCTCGCACGCGGCGACGATGCGATCGCCGCAATGCGTTTCGGTTGCGCGCTCGCGGGCATCTCCGTAACGCGTCCTGGCACGGCGCCTTCCATGCCGACGCTCGATGAAGTCAAGCGCGTATTGAACGAGTCGGCGGACCTGTCCCGGTCATCGTGACCGTTTGCGAAGATTCAAGGAGATCGTCGTCACCATGAAGTCCTTGTTCACCGCTGGAAAACTGTTCGGCGACCGGCAGTTGAATTTTCTGCTGATCGTCAACGTGCTCGTCGTGCTGGTCGCGACGTGGCTCTCGCGCGGGCAATTCGTCGATATCGACAACCTGCAGTCGATGGGCGGCCAGTTGCCCGAACTCGGCCTGCTCGCGCTCGGCATCATGCTGTCGATGGTGTCGGGCAACGGCGGCATCGACTTGTCCGGCGTCGGACTCGCGAACCTCTCCGGCATGGTCGCCGCGCTGATCGTGCCGCGTTTTCTCAACGGCGACGACTCGCCCGCGCTCTACACGGCACTGTTCTGCGTGATCGTCGTGACGATGGGGCTGCTCGGCGGGCTGCTGAACGGCGTGGTCATCGCGTGGCTGCGGCTTACGCCGATTCTCTGCACACTCGGCACGCAGTTGCTGTTCACGGGCTTTGCGGTGGTGCTCAGCAACGGCGCCTCAGTGCATGTCGACTATGTCGACCCGTTGTCGAATATCGGCAACGGCACCGTGTTTCAGGTGCCGATCGCCTTCTGCATCTTCATCGCGGCGGTCATCGTATTGGGCTGGCTGCTCAAACGCAGTCCGTTCGGCCTGCGTCTCTATCTGATGGGCACGAATCCCAAAGCCGCGTTCTATGCGGGCATTCCGCGCGCGCGAATGCTGATCATCACTTACGCGATGTGCGGCGTGCTCGCGTCGCTGGCCGGCTTGATCAGCGTGACGCACACCTCCAGCGCGAAATGGGACTACGGCAATTCCTATCTGCTGATCGCGATCCTGATTGCGGTGATGGGCGGCGTGAATCCCGCCGGCGGTCATGGCCGCATCATCTGCGTATTTTTCGCCGCGACGGTGCTGCAGTTTCTGTCGAGCCTGTTCAATCTGATGGGCGTGTCGCAGTTTTTCGGCGATTGCGCGTGGGGGTTTCTGTTGTTGCTGTCGCTCGCGTTTGCGGGCGGCGAGCGGGTGAGGGCGATCTTCGGCTTCGGCGGCGGCTCCAGCGCGGCCCCGAAACGTTAGCGCGCCGCTCAGACGCGAAGCATCACCGAGGTTTCAGTACGCGACGGACAACGAGCCCTGATTGTCCGTGAGGGTGGAGTGGGGCGACATCGAACGATAAAGGAGACATCGCATGAAATTGACTCGACTGGGCGCCGCGCTTGCGGCAGGCGCGCTGACGGTAGGCGTGATCGCCGCAGCGCAGGCTGCCACCAACGAGACGGTCGTCACGGTCGTCAAGGTGACCGGCATCAACTGGTTCAACCGGATGGACGACGGCGTCAAGCAATTCGCAAAGGACAACCCCGGCGTGACCGCGTATCAGACCGGTCCCGGCCGTGCGGATGCGGCGCAGCAGCTGAAGATCATCGAAGACCTGATCGCCAGGAAGGTGACGGCGATCGCCGTGGTGCCCTACGACCCGCCGACGCTCGAACCAGCGCTGAAGAAAGCGATGGATCGCGGCATCAAGGTGGTGACGCACGAGGCGGACAACGCGAAGAACACGATGGTCGACATCGAGGCATTCGACAACACCGCCTACGGCGCCGGCCTGAACGAACGTCTCGCCTCGTGCATGCATGACGACGGCAAGTGGGCCGTGCTGGTCGGTTCGCTCGGCAGCCGCTCGCAGGTCCAGTGGGCCGATGGCGGCATCGGCAACGCCAAGGCCAAGTATCCGAAGATGAATCTGGTCGAGCCGAAACTCGAAACCAATAACGACGGCGAGCGCGCCTATGAAGTCGCGAAGGAAGTGCTGCGCAAGCATCCGGACCTGAAGGGCTTCCAGGGCTCATCCTCGCTCGACGTGATCGGCATCGGCCGGGCGGTCGAAGAAGCCGGCATGCAAGGCAAGATCTGCGTGTACGGAACGGGTCTGCCGACGGAAGCGGGCAAGTTCCTCGAAAGCGGCGCTGTCAACGGCATCGCGTTCTGGGATCCGAAGCTCGCGGGCATCGCGATGAACAAGGTGGCGCAAATGCTGATCGACGGAAAAACGGTCGAGAACGGCGCCGATCTCGGCATTCCGGGCTACACGAAGGTGACGGTCGCGAAAGGGCCGGGCAAGGGCATCATCGTGCGCGGGCAAGGCTGGGTGAACGTCGACAAGTCGAATTACAAGCAGTATCCGTTCTGATGGGCCACGGCCACGGCGTTCCCTGATCGCTCGGGGGACGCCATTCGAGGCGAGCCCACCCGGGCGCGCCTTAACTCACCACTCGCCATCATGAATCAAGACGTATCGTCACCGCAGCCGCAATCCGACGAGTCGCAGCCGTTTTTGCAAGTCGTGGGCGTCCATAAGCGCTTCACCGGCGTGCATGCGTTGCGCGGGGTGAGCCTGTCGTTCGAGCGCGGGCAGATTTACCATCTGCTCGGCGAAAACGGCTGCGGCAAGAGCACGCTCATCAAGATCATTTCCGGCGCGCAGCCGCCTGACGAAGGCGAACTGATCATCGAAGGCGTGCGCCACGCGCGCCTTTCCGCACTCGAATCGCTCGCGGCGGGAATCGAGACCGTCTATCAGGACCTCTCGCTGCTGCCCAACATGAACGTGGCCGAGAACGTCGCGCTCACCTCGGAGCTGGCCACGCACGCAGGGCGGCTCGCCCGCACGTTCGACCGGCGCGAGCTGGCGCGCACGGCAGCTCGCGCGCTCGAAGCGGTCGGGCTGCCCGGCGATGCCGGGTTTCAGGCGACGCTCATCGAGCAACTGCCGCTCGCCACGCGGCAACTCGTGGCGATTGCCCGCGCGATCGCCAGCGAGGCGAAGTTCGTCATCATGGACGAGCCCACCACGTCGCTCACGCAAAAGGAAGTCGACAACCTGATCGCCGTTCTCGCCAATCTGCGCGCGCAGGGAGTGACCGTGCTGTTCGTGAGCCACAAGCTCGACGAGTGCTACGCGATCGGCGGTGAAGTGATCGTGCTGCGCGACGGCCAGAAAATGGCGCAAGGGCCGATCGCCCAATTCACCAAAGCGCAGATCAGCGAACTGATGACGGGTCGCCATCTGTCGAACGAGCGCTATCGTGAAGGCGCGATTGGGCAGGACGTCGTGCTCGAAGTGCAGGGTTACACGCGCGTCGGTCAGTTCAGCGACGTGTCGTTCGCGCTGCACGGCGGTGAAATTCTCGGCGTCACCGGTCTGCTCGATTCGGGGCGCAACGAACTCGCGCGCGCCCTCGCGGGTGTGGCGCCGGCGCAGTCGGGGCAGGTGCGGCTCGATGGAAAAAGCATCCGTTTGCGCACGCCGTCGGATGCGAAAAATCACCGCATCGGCTATGTGCCTGAAGACCGCCTGAACGAGGGGCTGTTTCTCGACAAGCCGATTCGCGACAACGTGATCACCGCGATGATCTCCAGTTTGCGCGACCGCTTCGGCCAGATCGACCGCACGCGCGCGCAAGCACTCGCGCAACAGACGGTGAAAGATCTCCAGATTGCCACGCCCGATATCGACAAGCCCGTGCAGTCGCTCTCGGGCGGCAACCAGCAACGCGTGCTGATCGGCCGCTGGCTGGCGATCGATCCGCGTGTGTTGATCCTGCATGGGCCGACTGTCGGCGTCGACGTCGGCTCGAAGGACATCATTTACCGGATCATGCAGCGCCTCTCGCAACGTGGCATCGGCATCATCCTGATCAGCGACGATCTGCCTGAACTGTTGCAGAACTGCGACCGCATCCTGATGATGAAGAAGGGCCGCGTGGCGAGCGAATATCAGGCCGACACGCTGAGCGAAGCCGACCTGTATCACGCATTGCTTTCAGAAGCCGCATAAAGGACGTTCCTACTCATGAACTCGCGCATCGATTCGCGCATGAAGCAGACCATGACCACGCCGACCATTGCCGAAGTCGCACCCGAGGTCAGGCCGCCCAGCTTGCGGGCGAAGCTCGCGCGCAATCCGGAATGGTTTACCGTCGCGTTGATCGCGGTGACGTGCCTGATTGTCGGCGCGATCAACCCGCGCTTTTTCCAGTTCGCGACGCTATTCGATCTGCTGCATTCGGCTACCACCATGTCGCTGTTCGCGCTCGGCACGCTCGTCGTGCTCGCGTCCGGCGGCATCGACGTCTCGTTCACCGCGATCGCCGCGCTGACGATGTACGGCATCACCAAGGCGGTGTTCGCGTGGTGGCCGGACGCGCCGTTTGCGCTGATCCTCATCACCGGCGCGCTGGGAGGCGTCGTGCTCGGTATCGTCAACGGCGTGCTGGTGCATCGGCTGAAGGCGCCGTCGCTGATCGTCACGATCGGCACGCAGTATCTGTTTCGCGGGCTGCTGCTGACTTTTATCGGCACGTCGTTCTTCATGAACATTCCGCACAGCATGGATCGCTTCGGCCGCATTCCGCTGTTTTTCTATCACACGAACGATGGTTTGCGCGCGGTGCTGCCCGTGTCGGTGCTCGCGCTACTGGCGGCCGCCATAGTCACATGGTGGCTGCTGAACCGGACGATGATGGGGCGGGGCGTCTATGCGATGGGCGGCAGTCTGGCGATCGCCGAGCGGCTCGGCTACAACCTGCGCGCGATCCATCTGTTCGTGTTCGGCTATACGGGGATGCTCGCGGGCATCGCGGGCATTCTGCATGTGTCGAACAACCGGCTCGCGAATCCGTTCGACCTCGTGGGCTCGGAGCTCGATGTGATCGCCGCGGTGATCCTCGGCGGAGCGCGTATTACGGGCGGTACGGGGACGGTGGCGGGCACGTTGCTCGGTGTCGTGCTCGTCACGCTGATCAACAGCGTGCTGATTCTGGTCGGCGTGCCGAGCACCTGGCAGAAGGTGATTATCGGCGCCTTCATTCTGATCGCGGGCACGCTCTTCGCGTTGCAACGCAAGGCTTGAACGCCGCTGCTGGTCGCAGGGTTGCCGCGTGGCGTGCTTCGTTGCACGTCATCGCGCTCCACTATGCTCGGGAACGCGCGGCATGCGGGCTTATTTGCGCTTGCGGAGCGCCTGGCCTTTTTCGGTGATGATGGAGTCGAAGTCGTCGACTTGCGAAAAGCGCACGGCTTTGACTACGCCGAACTTGCTCTGGTCCACCACCAGATGGCTTTCCACCGCGCTGGCCATGGCCGCCTGCTTGAGCGCGACTTCATGAAAATTCCAGCACGTGACGCCACGCGCGGTGTCCACGCCGCCCGCGGAAATGAAGGCCTTGTTGATCCCCATGCGACGTAGCATCTCCAGACTTTCTTCGCCCGCGAACGAATCCGACGACGGCACGTAGACGCCGCCCAGCAGGATCATTCGGACGTTGGGCTTGCGCCGCAAAATTTCCGCTACGTTCAGCGAATAGCACACCACCGTGACATGACGCTCGACCGGAATCAGCCGCGCAAGCGTGGTCAGCGTCGTGCCGCAATCGATAAAGATCGTTTCATGATCGACGACGAGTCCCGCCGCAATCGCGGAGGCTTCGGCCTTGGCCTGCGCGAAATGGTCTTTCTCTTCCTCGAGTGAATAGCCGGCGTTGTTCGGTACATCCGTCGCGCTGAGGATATAGCCGCCGAGATACGTGAATTGTTCCGGACTGCCAGCGATGTCGCGCCGGACAGTCATCTCCGACACGCCCAGCAGGCTCGCGGCATCGCGCAAGCGCATCACGTTTTGCCTGGCCAGCGCATCGGCGAGGGCGCGGAGGCGATCGGGTTTCAGCATGGAGGTCCTGTCGCGCGGTGTGAGGAGCGTTATGTTTTGTTCGATTTGGTGAAAGGATTATAACAAGAGGTGGGGTGAGGGGCGAGGGGCTTGAGAGGGTTTCTCCAGCGAAACGCGATCGTAGAACTCCCGGATTGCCTGAAAGGCGAGCATGCGATTCTTTTCCGTCAGAATCGGGCCATTCAATCCGCGCATCGGCGCTGACCTCGACGTCGATGCGCGGGTCAAGCAGATGCCCGATCAGCAGTCGGCCAGTTTTTCGCAGCGCAACTGCTATGCTGGTTTGACAGGAATATCTGATTTTCCATGCGTTTTCCTGCAACAACATGCCGCTCCAGGCGACGTGCGCAGTTTCACGAAGGAGCGATGCATGTCTCTCCTGTTGCCGGCTCGATCGAGTGAACACACTGCCCGCACCGGACGTTCAATGCGGGCTGTCGTGGCGTTCGCAGACGCTTCATTGATCAGTATTGTCCTTTTTCGCGCCGCGTTCGCGGCGGGCGTCGTGCCGCGGGGCGGTCAGTACACACAGGGTCAGGCTCTATCGCCGGTGCCGGCAACAGCCTGATCATTACGCAACCCGGCTCGAGTCGCGGCGTCATCGACTGGAACAGCTTTTCGATCGGCAAGCATAACCGCGTCGTCTTCGACAACGGCTCAGGCGCCACGCTCAACCGTGCCACGGGTGGCTCGCCATCCGAGATTCTCGGCAGGCTGAGCGCGACGGGCAGTCTCTATGTGATTAATCCCCAAGGCATCATGGTCGGGCCTTCGGGGGTGATCAGTACCGGCGGACGTTTCGTCGCCTCGACCCTTGACGTTTGCAACTGTGCGTTCATGAAGGGCGATTCGCTCAGGTTCTCGGGTGATTCAAAGGCCGGCGTCGTGAACCTGGGCAAGATAAGTTCCAGTGGTGGCGATGTCAGCCGCCCAATGGTTATTACGCTCATGGGTTGTTCGGCGTGATCGGCACGAGTGGGGTCGTGCGCAATCTCAGCGTAAAAGGCTCTTTGTATGACACCGGGGGCTATGGCGGCTTTGGCCTGCTGGCGGGCGTGAATTACGGCACGATCGCGCAATCGCACGCGAGCGGATCTGCATCTTCTCGAGAATACGCGTCTTGTAGGTGCTGACGGTTTTGCTGCTCACGCAGAGTTCAGCCGCGATTTCGGTGATCGTCTGGCCGGCGGCGATCCTCCTGAGCACGTCGAACTCCCGGTCGTCCGCCGGGCTGAAATGCGCGTCACCGGTTTCGATGTCGCGCGCCACGTCGATGCCGTAGCGGTTGGTGAAGTCGTTCGCCAGCCATTCTATCGCGGGGATCAGGCCAAGTTCGTCGAGCATGACCGGCCGCAGGTCGGCAGCAATGCGGCGGACCGACGCCACGGTGGCGTCGATCAGCCTGCGCATGCTTTGCAGTTGCTCACGCCCCAGCGCGCTCGCCGATGCGTCCAGTGCCTGTTCGAACGCCGAAACGTCCATTTTCAGCGCGGTGAGTTGCTGACCGAGGTCATCATGCAGTTCGCGCGCGATGCGGGCTTGCTCCTACTCGCCAGCAGCCCCCTCGAAAAGCACCTGGCGACTATAATTTCTAATACTAAATATGCGACGAGGATAAATCACGGCTATATAATCGATAAAATACCGGTGGATTCGTTTTCTACGCTCACCCGGACAGCAGGTAATTTGCAACTCGACAGCTCGTCGACGATAACGTTGTAAGCGTGAAACCCACATTGAGCTTTTGCGAGTCTCCATGACCCGGAGGAAAGAAATGCTCGCGCCTCCGCTTCGAACCGTTGCAGTGATCGACGATGACCGACGCGTTCTGACATCTCTTGCAAACCTGCTTGCCTCTGGTGGGTACGGAACACGGGTCTACGAATCCGCGCTGGATTTTTTTGCCGATGGACAGGCGGGACTGGTATGCGTCATTACCGATCTGGGAATGCGGCCAATCGACGGCATGCAGCTGCTCGAGACTACGGTTCATACTGATTCCGCAATGCCCGTCATCATTATCACGGGGAAGCCGGGCGAGCATACTGAAAGCTACTATCTGCAGAAAGGCGCAGCAGGTTTTTTCAGAAAGCCTGTCGACGGTGACGCGTTGCTGGACCTGTTGGATAGAATCGTTTGAAGATCCTGTTGGTCGGTATACGCCTAGTGGAGCGGCGCAGCGTTGCCAGGCTCCACTATTTTGGCGCCCACCTCCTGTTCGGCATTTCGCGCGGGTAAGACTGGTAAGAGGATGCTGAAGGTTGCACCTGGGCCCTCGTTATTGGCGGCAGTGAGACGACCCTCATGAGCTTCGATAATCGAGCGAGACACCGCCAACCCGATGCCCATTCCTTTGCTTTTGGTCGTGACAAATGAATCGAATATGCTGTCGCCACCAACGATTCCCGTACCGTTATCGATGATCTGGAGCAACACAGACCTATCGTCAGGGGCGCGTGCGGCAATTAGAATCCTGGGTGTGCGTCCCGAGTTTTCCGTGGCCTCTATCCCGTTCATGATGAGGTTAAGAAGGACCTGCTGGATCTGTATCTGATCGACGAATACCGCGGGCAGGCTGGCAGGCAAGTCGAACTCGATGTCGGCGGTATGTCTGCTTTCATCTTCCCACAGGAGTCGTACAGCTCCGAGGACCATGTCTTTCACATTTCGCTGCAGCTTCTGGCATGTCTGCCGCTTGAACAGTGCACGTATGCTTTGCATCGTGTCGTCAGCTGAGCGGGCATCTCGAACTACGCTTTCCACAGAGGCCCGGGCTTCCGTCAAGTTTGGCGGAGACGCGGCGAGCCACCGCTTGCATGCCTGGGCATTGGCGATCACGGACGTGAGAGGTTGATTGAGTTCGTGTGCGATGGATGCCGAGAGTTCTGCGACCGTGGCGATCTGGGTGGCGCGGGCGAGTTCAGCCTGGGTCTGCCGGAGCCGGTCCTCCGCACGCTTTGGTTCGTCGATATCAAGACTGAGGCCGTACCACTGGACGATGGCGCCATCGGAGTCTCTCATTGCTTCGGCTGTGTGTTGATGCCATCGGTAAGTCCCGTCCTTTCGGCGTAACCTCGCAACGTGGCTATAGGGTTCGCCAGTCTCGACCGAGTGTTTCCACGCTTGAAGCAGGCTGTGCAGGTCGTCGGCGTGGATGATGTTCTCAAAGCCGAGACCCGTGAGTTGGGAAACACTCAGGCCAACAAATTCGGCGGTTTTCCGATTGATGTAGGTGAGTCCCCCTCGCGGATCATTGCACCAGAGCATGGCAGGGATGGTCTCGATCAACTCGCGTAGCTGGTGCTCCCGCTGTTCGAGCATGGCTTCCGTCTGTTTGAGATCGTCGATATCCGTACATACGCCGTACCAATGCAGAATCTGCCCGTTTTCGTCCCGAAATGGTTCGCCGCGAGCGAGATACCAGTGCAGCTTCCCATCGGCGCCAGTAACGGCATACGTGTCCTGGTAAGACGCACCTTCCTGGACAGATCGTCTCCAGCGCGAGCGGACACGAAGACGGTCATCTTCCGGAATAAGTCTAAGCAACATTTCCCCGTCGAATTCCTCGCCGCCGTTTCCCATGAAAGTTAGCATTTGCCGATTCCATCTGTCCACGTCTCCTCGCGGTGTAGCCCTCCAGATCATAGCTGGCAATGCGTCTACGAGTCTTCGCAAATTAAGCTCTTCGGTGCGAAGGACTTCCTGCGCCAACTTCCGCTCGTGGATATCTATCAAAAGACCATACCAATTCACGGCATCACCGTTGACATCCCGCATGAGGATGCCTTTCGATTGAAACCAGCGGTACGTACTGTCGGCTGCGCGGAGCCGATAGACCGAGTCGTAAGGTCTCCCGCTTTCGAGGGATTCTTGCCAGGCTTCAACTGTCGACGCACAGTCATCGGGATGCACCAGGTGAAGCCAGCCGTGCGATATCAATTCGTCCACCCGCAGGCCAGTGTAGGCTTCGGCGCGCTTGTTCACATATTCCAGACGGCCGTGGGAATCCGCACGCCAGAGGAGACTGGGAACGTTCTCCGCCAGCCAGTTTAGTTGCATTTCCCGTTCACGAATTATCTCTTTGGATCGATACAGGTCGTCGATGTCCATGTTCACGGCATACCGCTTGTAGACACTTCCGTCATCGTTAAGGTAAGGAACGGAGCGCGAGTGACGCCAGTGATAATCTCCGTCGCAGCCTGCCCACCGGTAGCTCGTATCGTAGGCGCTCTTTTCCCGAATGGAGCGCAGATAGCCTTCCTTAACCCAGGCCTGGTCATCGGGGTGAATGAATTGCAGGAATCCCAGGTTCCGCATGCCCTCAAGGGTGGTTCCCGCTTCCTCGAGCATCTGCTGGTTGATAAAGTCGAAATCTTGCCCAGTCCGGATAGCGAATCGGCCCGGGAATCGATCGAGGCGCTCCCTGGTTTCTCTTTCACTTGCTGCCAAAGCCTGTTGAGCCTTGATGGTCTCTTCGATTTCTATTCCGATGACGCACCAGTTGACGACGTCTGCGTTTGTACAGCGCGATAGCTCGGCCAGAAGACGCTGCCAGCGGTATATGCCGTCGTGCTGTAACATTCTCACTGTCATATCAACCGGTTCACGCGCGGCCATGTGCGAGTTCCGTTGCCGGCGCGCGGCTTGCACGTCATCGGGGTGAATGTGGTCCATCCATCCGTCACCGACGATCTCTTCCAGCGCTCTGCCCGGCGCGGCGACACCCACTCTATTCACGTAGAGAATTGCACCGGTGGACCCACCGACGCATACGCACGCGGGCACACTGTCCACAATGCGTCGATGGGCCTCCGCTTCGGCTCGAAGAAGGGATTCCGAAATCTTCCGGTCGTGGATGTCCCAGTTCATACCGACCCATCGTAGTAGTCTTCCGTTGTCGTTTCGTATGGCTGTGACACGGCAGAGGAACCACCGATACTCGCCGTCGATGCGCTTGAGCCGAAACTCAAGCTCCCCGGGGTCGATTCCGGCATTGAGTGCGTCCCAATATCGGTCGTTTGCCCGCAGGTCTTCCGGGTGAATTGCGGTTCGGAATAAGTCGCAGGTCATTGCTTCTTTGAGGCCGGTTTGGTCGCCCAAACTGGGACTCAGATATTCGAAGTATCCATTCGGGAGTGCGATCCACATATGGCCGGGAACGAGACTGCTGATACTTTGGAGTGTCTGCATTTGTTGGCGGATTGGCTCGTCGAACGCATTCTTCAATCCGGCCATTGAATCTGGCAGCGGAGGGCGCCGAGAGACAAGCTCTGCACACAGCCACGCCGCGGTAATTGCGATGGCGCAACGGGCGATAGAACTGGAAGAAAAATCAGGTTGACTGGATGCCCACGTCGTGCCGGCTATCGCAAGCGAGGCGAATCCAGCGGCCAGACGCCCAAAGTTCCGACCAAAAAAGTGCGCGGACAGGGCAACCAAAAGGAGGCTAAGGCAGCCCGTATGTGGTTCGAGTATTCCTGCCAGACCTGACGCACCAGATACGGCGACGCTGAGGGCAACGTTCCGAGACGAGCGTGGCATCAACACGGTAAGCATGTCAACCTTGGAGTTCGTCGGCGCATAGATGGTGGAACGCTGAATTCCCCGTTAATGTGCAAATGGCGTTGCTCACAAATTGGTCGGGGAGTGTTGGCGGCTATTTCCTGTACTACTTAAGAAGTCCACTCGCACGAGCCACCGGCCGTACCAATCGAATAGGGAGCCACGGATCTGTCATACCAATGGCGATGGGCTGCTGGCGGCTATCGGATCATATTTCCCGGAAGAGGCGACTTTGAAGGGCATGGTCGAACTGAGAGGGTCAATGAGACGAAACGGTTACGCTACAACTTCTTAGGCGGTGAAGACATTACATAATCATGTAATGCTCGACACGCTATCCAGCGTCCCAGAAGGCGGTTCCGACGGCTATAATTTCGCGTCGGCACGCCCACGCGAAAGGCACATTCAGAGGGTCTATCGGAGACCGACTGTGCCGACGTTAGGAAAGGCTTTTTACCTAACCACGGAGGGGTTCCATGGAATCCGCAAATGAGCTGGTATATGTGGTCGACGACGACCGGCGAGTGCGAGAATCTCTGTCGACGCTGCTACGCGCGAACGGAAGAGACGTTCAAGCCTTCGATTCCGGTGGAGAGTTCCTCGACACACGGCGTCGAAATGTCGTTGCATGCCTGATTCTCGATATGAGTATGCCAGGCATGAATGGTCTGGAAGTCCAGAAGCTTGTCAGTACGGACTCCCGAATCCCGGTCATTTTCATTACGGGAAGAGCAGACGTGCCATCCGCTATTCTGGCGATGAAAGGTGGGGCTGTGGACTTTCTCACCAAGCCCGTCGACGAAGACGCATTGATGCGCACGGTCGATGCGGCGCTTGTCAGGGCACACGTTCTTCACAAGGAAGCGAAAGATGCGGCGAGCCTCCAGGCACGCTATCAATCCCTGACGCCGCGTGAGCAGGAACTTATGCCGCTGCTCGCGAGCGGTCTGCTCAATAAGCAGGTGGCGTCAATCCTTGGTATCACTGGATATACGGTGCAGATACATCGCGGCCACATAATGAGGAAAATGCGGGCGGATTCATTTGCCACGCTCGTCAGACAGGCAGGCAAACTGCAACTCGACACCTCGCCGACGACAACGTTGGAAGCTTGACGCCAACATCGAGCTTTTTCGGTTCCAGATGAACTGGAGGCAAGAAGTGCTCGCACCTCCGGTTCGAATCGTCACCGGGATTGATGATGACCGACGCGTGGGGTATCTCTTATGAACCCACTTGCTTCCATGCACAGCCTCATGCATTTACCCGCCCGCGTGGTCCGGTCTCGCGCATGAACATCGCCAGCACCATTGCGAGCACGATGCCACCGAGCAAATACGAGCCGGCAGTGCGGAAGACCGGCAGGTTCATTGCACCACCGTTCGCGAGGTGGCCGAGCAGCTTGCCATACACAGGCGTGAGCAATGCGCTGAACGTGAACACCAGGAAATTGATCGCACCACTGGCGCTGCCCTTCACGTTGTCCGGATTGACTTCCTTGATGACGGTGTAGGGCAGCATAGCCGCGCCAGAGCCGATACCGAGCAGCAGGCCGAGCACGTAACGCGGCGCCACGCCGACTGGCAGATAGAAAATGCCTGCAGCCGATACCAGCATCAGCAGTGCGCCTCCGATCAGCACCGGCTTGCGGCGACCCAGGCGGTCAGACAGGTAGCCCAAAAGCGGGCAGCCGATTACCCAACCGAGCGGCACCATGCTCGCGCGATTGACGGCCTCTGCATAGCTGACGTCGAGACCGTTGCGCAAAAACGGAATGCCCCAGATCATGTCGCCGATCGTAGTCGGCAAGAACAGCAGGCCAGCGCAGAACCCGCACAGATACGACTGCGGATTGGATAGCACCTGCTTGTACGGCGCGAACATCTTCATCCATGAGCCCTGGCCGGCTGGGGTGTCGTCGTGCGCCGCTGGCGTCGCGATAAACACCAGCACGGCGATCAACAGGATCAGGAGGCCTGATAGCCTCCAGAACTGCTGCCACGTGAGCAGGCCGTGAATGAGCGGCGCAACGGCAAACTGGCCAGCGGAGCCACCCAGCATGCCGAAACACTGAGTGAAACCGACGGCAGTCGCAAGAGAACGCGGGGGAAAGCCATGCGTAGCCAGATACACCGCGCCGATGAACCCGCATGCCGAGCCCGCGCCTTGCAGCAGGCGGCCGACTTGCGCGGCCTCCACACTACCTATGCCGAACAGTGCCGCTCCAACGGCAACCAGCACGATGCCGGCGGGAATGACGGCCTTTGCGCCGAGCCGATCGAGCAAAGCGCCGCAAACGATGGAGAACAGCGCATAGGTGTAGTAGTACAGCCCGACGAGCGTGCCCACGCCCAGCGCATCGCGGGCGAACGCCGTACTCAACTCGGGCACCATCACACCGGGCGCGGAACGCAGCACGTACTGCATGAAGTAGAACGCGGCGCAAAAAAGCCAGGCAATGACGAAGCCAATGTGTAGGTGCTCGCGATCTGATGGAATACTCGCATTATTTGCGACCTTGCTGGACATGGTTAGATTTCCCTTGAATTGCCCGGTGTTCGGGTACGGGCGAACGCCCGGCGGAGATATGAATCGGGTTATCCGGACCGAACTCGGTCGGATAATTTTCGATCGAATCTGCGTGCGATATCCCTTCGGATATCCGTTATCCAACACGGCTCCGGGTTGAATGAAGCAGCAAGCGACGGGATCTGGATAACATTCCCGTTACGCTTGCAGACCGCGTCACCGAAACAGATTGACCTTTGCAAGGTCGATGAGCTGCTGGCCCCGACCGTCCATGACGGCACGAAGCATGAACAGTCCAAAGTGATAAGCCTGGTCGCCGGAAGTCGCAGGAGGCATCACGAGTTCCTGGCGCGCGCTCACTACGTCGACGAGAGCCGGACCCGGATGGGCGAATGCTTCGCCTAGCGCCTGTTCCAGCTCTGCGGGGTGCTCGACTCGCACGCCTTTGATGCCAATCGCGTTGGCCATGGCGGCGAAGTTCGGATTTTTCAGGTCGCATCCCGTATCAATGAATCCGCTGGCCTTCATCTCCATTTCCACGAAGCCCAGTGTTCCATTGTTGAGCACGACGACTTTGACCGGCAAGCCTGTCTGAACCAGCGTCAAAAACTCTCCCATCATCATGGTGAAGCCGCCGTCGCCCGACATCGAAATTACCTGGCGGTCTCTGAAAGTGGCCTGCGCGCCAATCGAATGCAACAATGAGTTGGCCATCGAGCCGTGATTGAACGAGCCGACCAGTCGTCGTTTGCCGTTCATTTTCAGGTATCGGGCCGTCCACGCGATGGGGGTGCCGACGTCGCAGGAGAAGATGGCATCTTCGTCCGCCAGCTCGCTGACGAGCCGGGTTACGTATTGCGGATGGATGATGTTGCTGCCTGCTTCTGGCTCCGCCAGCGCGTTCAGGCTCTGGCGGGCCTTGCGATAGTCGTCGAGCGCGCGATTCAGGAAGCTGCTGTCCGTATTCTCCTGAATCATTGGAAGAAGTTCATTGAGCGTGTCCTTGACCGTGCCCAATACACCGAGTTCTATCGGGCATCGATTGCCGAGCGCTTCGGCCCGCGTATCGACTTGCGCGATGGTCACTTTCTCCGGGTAGAACTGACGATACGGGAAGTCGGTGCCCAACATCAGGAGCATGTCGCAGCTTTTCATCGCGGAATAGCCGGAAGCGAATCCGACAAGGCCCGTCATTCCCACGTCGAACGGGTTATCGTATTCGATGTACTCCTTGCCACGCAGCGAATGCACTATCGGCGCTTGCAGCTTGCGGGCAAGTTCCACGACTTCCTTGTGAGAATCCTTGCATCCCGCCCCGCAAAGCAACGTCACGCGTGACGATTGGTTCAACAGGTGTGCGAGTTTTGCGACTTCATCGTTCGACGGGCGCATCACCGGCGCGCAAGGCGCGCTCCAGTTCGGCACCGGCTGCGTGAGCGGCCCGAGTGCCACATTGCCAGGTATAACGACCACAGCGACGCCTTTACGCGCAACCGCCGTCCGGATGGCGCGGCCCAGAATTTGCGGTAACTGGTCGGGACTATGGACGAGTTCGACATAGTGACTACATTCCTTGAACAGCATTTCGGGGTGGGTAGCCTGAAAATAGTCAATACCGATTTCCGTACTCGGAACATGCGCGGCAATAGCGAGAACAGGAACACCGCTGCGATGGCAGTCGAACAAGCCGTTGATGAGATGCAGATTCCCCGGACCACAGCTCCCACAACAGACTGCGAGTTGCCCCGTCAAATGAGCTTCGGCCCCGGCGGCGAACGCCGCGCTTTCCTCATGCCGCATGTGAACCCATTCAATCGACTCATCCCGGCGCAGTGAGTCTGTGAATCCATTCAGCGAATCCCCCACTACACCGTAGACACGCTTGACCCCCGCATTGACTAGTGCACCGACCATGTAGTCGGCAGCTATGGTTGCCATTTCACATCTCCCTGGATAAGAAAAATTTCCTACGGTCCGGATTTACCTGACCGTAGTGACTGAATCGAACGCCTCGCAATGCCATGGTTCCTGATGCTAGTGGGTGATGTGAAGGATGGCTATTACATGAATCTGCAATCAGTCCGAAGGGGCGATTGACGCCAACATCTGTTGAGCGGTGGGCCACGCACGCCACGCGGCTTCCATTACATAAACATGCAATGTCCCGGCAGAACACAACGTTATATGTTGCGTCTGTGGACGCTTGACCCAGTTCGTGGTGCCCGTCCGGCAGCGTGAACTTGGATCTAAGCCCGTGAGGTCGAGCGGTTCGCATTCGCGTTGCCGTTGCAACGTCGCCTCGATTCATCCACTAACCGGACGCTGACGCGGTTGCCTTCATGCAACCGTGCGGCCCCTTGCATTCTTGCGAAATGGAGCTACTCATGGCCTATGAGCTGTTGACACCCGACACGTGCGCGCTCGCGCTAATCGACCATCAGCCGCAGATGTTCTTTGGCACGCAGTCGCACGAGCGCACGACTGTTTTGCACAACGTCCAGATCCTTGCGAAGACTGCCAAGCTCTTCAAGGTGCCGACGGTTCTGACGACAGTCGCCGCCGATTCTTTTAGCGGCCAACTGTTGCCGGAAATTCAATCGGTGTTCCCGGAGAAAAAGCCGATCGATCGCACGTCGATGAACTCATGGGAAGACAAGCAATTTCGCGACGCGATCAAGGCGACTGGTCGCAGGAAGATCGTGATCGCGGGCCTGTGGACGGAAGTGTGCGTCGCATTCCCAACCGTGCAAATGCTGGCCGAAGGATTCGAAATCCATGTGCCGACCGACGCCTGCGGGGACATCACCGAGGAAGCACATCAGCGTGCCGTTCAGCGCGTCGTCCAGGCGGGCGCGGTGCCGATGACGTCGGTGCAGTTCATGTGCGAACTGCAACGCGACTGGGCGCGTGGCGAAACGTACGACGGCGTCATGGAGATCTTCAAGGCGCACACCTCCTATGGCATCGGCGTGCGCTACGCGAAGCAGATTCTCGGCGGCCACGCGCACGAGGCGGGCTGACCGGCGCGATGTCGATCTATTCCCTGCCAGGTGTCACGCGCGGCGCGGCTGTCGTCGGGCGCGGCACGCGCCTGACCCAACACCACGGAGAGCAACGATGAGCGTACCCAGTCAGCCCGCCAGAATGGCGGAGGTAGTGATCTACAACGGCAAGATCACGACTCAGGACGACAAGCGATCGTTCGTGACGGCGCTTGCCATCGCACAAGGCAAGATCATCGCGAGCGGCAACGACCACGACATGATGCAGTGGACAAACGACTCGACGCGCCGCATCGACCTGAAGGGCCGCACGGTGATTCCCGGTCTCAACGATTCGCATCTCCACATCATTCGCGGGGGCTTGAACTTCAATCTGGAACTGCGCTGGGATGGCGTGCCCTCGCTGCATGACGCGCTCCAGATGCTGCGCACGCAAGTGGCGCGCACGCCGGCGCCGCAATGGGTGCGCGTGGTCGGCGGGTGGAACGAATTTCAGTTCGCGGAAAAGCGTGGACCGACGCTCGATGAAATCAATGCGATCGCGCCCGAAACACCCGTCTTCATCCTGCACCTCTACGACAGCGCGCTATTGAATGCGGCGGCGCTGCGAGCCGTCGGCTATGGTCGTGACACGCCGAATCCCCCAGGCGGTGAAATTCAGCGTGACCGCCACGGCAACCCTACGGGCATGTTGATCGCGCGCCCTAATGCGGGGCTGCTGTACGCGACGCTTGCGAAAGGACCGAAACTGCCATTCGAGGACCAGTTGAATTCGTCGCGGCACTTCATGCGCGAATTGAACCGGCTCGGCGTGACGAGTGCGATCGATGCAGGTGGCGGCTATCAGGCGTACCCCGACGACTACGCGGTCATCATGGACCTCGCGAAGCGCAACGAGTTGACGGTGCGCATCGCCTACAACCTGTTCACGCAGAATGCCAAAAAGGAAATCGAGGACTTCGCGAAGTGGGTCAAGGTCACGAAACCCGGCGACGGCGACGACTTCCTGAAGATGAACGGCGCGGGCGAAATGCTCGTGTTCTCCGCCGCCGACTTCGAGGATTTTCTGGAGCCGCGTCCGGACCTGCCGGGCGCCATGGAAAGCGAACTCGAAGCTGTCGTCAGGCTGCTCGTGCAAAACCGCTGGCCGTTCAGGCTGCACGCAACTTACGACGAGTCGATCGAACGTTTTCTCAACGTATTCGAGCGCGTAAACGTAGACACGCCGTTCGCCGGTCTGCGCTGGTTTTTCGACCACTGCGAAACCATTTCGGCGCGCAATATCGAGCGCATTGCCGCGCTGGGCGGCGGCATTGCCGTCCAGCACCGAATGGCGTATCAGGGCGAATACTTTATCGCGCGCTATGGCGCCGAGGCCGCCGCACGCACACCGCCTGTGCGGCAGATGCTGGCCGCCGGTCTGCCCGTCGGCGCGGGGACGGACGCCACACGCGTGGCGAGCTTCAATCCGTTCGTCTCGCTGTATTGGCTCGTCTCCGGACGCACCGTAGGCGGCACGCCGTTATACGCCCAGCAGGACCGCCTGGACAGGATGGAGGCATTGCGCCGTTATACGGTCGGCAGCGCATGGTTCTCGAACGACGAGACCCGCAAGGGCGCTTTGGTGCCGGGCCAGCTTGCCGATTTCGCCGTGCTCTCCGACGACTATTTCACGATCGACGAAGACGACATCAAGCATCTGACGTCGGTGCTGACGGTGGTCAACGGCCGCGTCGTCTATGCGGCCGACGAGTTCGAAACCCTCGGGCCGGCGGCGCTGCCCGTCAGCCCGACGTGGTCGCCCGTTGCGGAGTACGGCGGCTATGCGCGTTATCGTCGGGCGGCGCCGTTGCAACTGTCGTGCAACGATGCCTGCGTGAACCTGTGCGGCGTGCATCGCCACGCGCATGCGTGGGCGTGGCGCAGCGATGTACCCGCCAGCGACTCGAACGCGTTCTGGGGCGCGCTCGGTTGCAGTTGCTTCGCGTTCTAGGAGCCAGCACGCAATGAACCGCTACTGCACCGCCGACGCCGCGCTGCTGTTCCTGCGCGTGACAGCGAGCGTGCTCGTGCTGCTCGTGCATGGACTGCCGAAGGCGATCCATTACGCGAGCCAGCTCGATGCAATCGAAGACCCGCTGCATATCGGCAAGACGCTGACGCTGGGCTTTGCGATCTTCGCGGAGATCGCATGTCCGCTGTTGATGATCGCGGGCATCGAGACGCGTCTTGCCGCGCTGCCGATCATGCTGGTCAGCGTGATCGCACTGGGTCTCGTGCATCGCGAATGGACGCTCGACCAGGGGCAATTCGCATGGATGCTGCTGATCATGTTCGGAACGATCGCGATCGGTGGTGCAGGGCGCTACCGCATCGCATGGCGGCCGCGCAGGTCCGGGCGACGGCAGGTCTGAGCGCTCGCGCACGGCACGCCCGCAACGGCGTATGAGGGATGAACCATGTCATATCTGATTTCGTTGGGCGCGGGCCTCGTGATCGGCCTGCTGTACTACCTCGTGCGCGTGCAGTCGCCCGCGCCGCCGTTGATCGCGCTCGCTGGGCTGCTCGGCATCGTCATCGGCGAGCACGCGATTCCGTTTGTCCAGGCGCAAATACGCGCGCCCGATGCGCAAACGCACAACGTGCCGCCTGTCGCGAGTGCCAAGCCGACTACGCCATGCAGCAAAGATCAATAGGTGGCGACACGCGGCTCGACTGTGTGCCGGGCGAGGACACCTGGCTGGCAACCATCGCGGGTTATGTCGACACGCTCGGTTTCGTCGCGCTATTCGGCCTCTTTACTGCGCACGTTACGGGCAACTTCATCATGATCGGGGCGGAACTCACGGGCGCGGGGCATGGACTGCTCATCAAGTGGCTCGCGTTTCCGGCGTTCATCGCGGGAATCGTGTTTGCCCGCGTCCTCCATAACCGGTTGCTCGATCGGGTATCCGGCATACGTGCGTGCGCGCTGTATGCGCTGCAAACGATCCTGCTGGCCGGCTACATGGTCGCGGGCGTGCTTGCCGTGCCGCTTACCGATTCGCACGCGCCGATGACGATTGCCTGCGGGCTGCTCGGCGCGTCCGCAATGGGTGTGCAGAATGCGCATGGACGCCTGGCGGTGCGTTCGGTCGTCCCGAACACCGTCATGACGGGCAATGTCACGCAAGCGGTGATCGACGTGTTCGATTTGCTGTTTTCGTCCGGTGAGGCGAAGGCGAGCGATGCGGCGCGCGCCCGTCTGTTGCGTACACTGCCGGCCGTCACGGGCTTTGCAATAGGAGCATGCGCAGGCGCGGCGGGTTATCTGCTCGTGTCGTTCTGGGCGCTCCTTGTGCCGCTCGTCGCACTGTGCATGCTCGCGGTGCTGTCACGAAATACGGGCGTGCCGCAAGTTGAAATCTGATTGCGCCACGCGAGGCGTTGGCGTGCATCAACAACAAGGAGTGTTTCATGAGTATCGTCGAGATGTATCGATCGTTTCGGGCCATCGCCGTGTTGGCGGCGGCTCTCAGTGCGGCTCTTGCAGCGACGACGGTTCTTGCCGACGCGGGCCATCAAAGCGTGGGCAGGAGCCCACCCACTGTGGCCGTCGGCGCGCAGTACGACACGACGCACGTGTACGTCGCGAGCGCGGACATCGACGCGTTCGTCGACAGCTTTGTCGCGACGTTCGGCGGCAAGGCTTCGCCACGCGCCGTGTTCACCGTCACGCCGACGCCAAGCAGGACAGCGTCGCAATACGTGCAGACGCCTGTCGCCATGTTGTCGGTGTTCGCGTTCCAGACGCCGATACCGTACCCGTTCGGCAGCGAGCGCACCGGTTATCTCGTCACCGACATGGACAAGGCCGTTCGCGCGGCGCGTGCAGCGGGTGCGGACGTGATCGTCGATACGTTCGACGACCCGATCGGCAAGGACGCGATCATCCAATGGCCAGGCGGTCTGAACATGCAGTTGTACTGGCATACGAAGGCGCCGTCGTACGGGCCGCTCGAAACGGTGCCGGACAATCGCGTCTACGTGTCGGCGCAATCCGCAGACAACTTCATCAAGCGCTTTCTGCATTTTGCGGGAGGCAAGGTCGCGTCCGACAATCGCCATGCGGATGGCGGCGAAATCGGCCGGCCCGCAGAGACGATCCGGCGCGTGCGCATCACTTCCGGCTTCGGCAATATGCTCGTGTTCGTGACCGACGGCAAACTGCCGTATCCGTTCGGCCGCGAGACGACGGGTTATCAGGTTGCCGATCTCGCCGCGACGCTCGCGAAGGCGCAGGGCGTCGGCGTGAAATTACTGGCGCCCGTGAGTCGGACGGTCGAAGGGCGCACCGCGATGGTCGAGTTTCCAGGCGGCTATGTTGCCGAGATTCACGAACCGACACAGTGACGGCGTGTCGAGCGATGAGACGCGCGATGTTGAAGGTGGCTGCGAGCACCGCGCTCGCCGTATGCGGATTGACCGAGGGCGCTACCGCATTCGCCGCCGATGACGCAGCGAATGCCGCCGCTGCCGCTGCGCCTCAATGCACAGCGAAGCGGCCGTCGTCGCTGTCGTTCAATCGCTGGCAGGAAGACTGGTCGGCGCTCGCAAATCCGTGCGTGCCGCGTCAGCCGTTCGATGCGCTCAAGTACATGCCGCTCGCCAGCGACCCGTCGACGTATCTGTCGCTCGGCGCGAACCTGCGCGAGCGCTTCGAACTGAACAATACGCCGCTCTTCGGGCTAGGCAGCGCGCGGCCCGACAGCTACGTGATCCAGCGCGCGGAGGTGCATGCTGATGCGCGCATCGGCCAGCATGTGCAAGCGTTCTTTCAACTCGTGGACGCACGGCCGTTCGGCAAGGACTCCGTCTCGCCTGTCGACAAGAATCCCCTCGATATCGAACAGGCGTTCGTCGCATTCGTCTATGGCTTAGGCGGTGGCACGTTCAAGGCGCGCATTGGCCGGCAGGAGATGGCTTTCGACTTGCAACGGTTCGTCTCCGTGCGCGACGGACCGAACGTGCGCCAGGCATACGACGCGCTATGGGCCGACTATGAAATCGACAAGTGGCGCTTCATCGGCTATATGACGCAACCGGTGCAGTACCGCGACGTCACGATCTTCGACGATATGTCGAATGGACATCTCACGTTCAGTGGAGTGCGCGTGGAACGCGCGAACGTGGGGCCAGGCGATCTGTCCGCGTACTGGTCGCACTATAACCGCGACAATGCGCGCTTTCTCGATGCGGCGGGCACCGAGCATCGCGACGTTTTCGACGTGCACTATGCGGGCAAGGCCGCCCCTTTCGACTGGGACGCCGAAACGATGGTGCAGACGGGGCACGTCGGCAACGACACCATCGGCGCGTGGGCGTTCGGGTTGCTGGGCGGATATACGCTCGCGTCGGTGGCGGGCACGCCACGTCTCGGCGTACAGGTGGATGGCGCATCGGGCGACCGGCATCCCGGCGACGGACGCGTCGAAACCTTCAATCCGCTATTTCCCAACGGCTATTACTTCACGCTGGCCGGGTACACGGGCTATAGCAACCTGCTGCACGTCAAGCCGTCGATCACGTTCAAGGTATCGCCCGGCATCACGCTGCTGACGGCGCTCGGTTTCCAGTGGCGCGCGACGACGGCCGACGCGATCTACGGTCAAGGGATGGCTGTCGTCCCCGGCACCGCGGGAAAAGGAACGCGCTGGACAGGCATGTATGCGCAGATTCGCGCCGACTGGCTCGTCAACTCCCACGTTGCGCTCGCGTTGGAAGCGGTGCACTTCGAAGTCGGCGATTCGATCCGCGCACTGGGGGCCCGTAATGCGGACTATGTGGGTGTCGAAGCGAAGTTTGGATGGTAAGCGTGTTTTGAGCGACCCTGGTTTTGCGGGCGATCGTGACAGAGGCGGCGGCGTTCACGAAGAGCCGATGTCAACCCTCAGGCGGCTTCCTCCAGTGGGATGGCCTGCATGACTGCGGCCAGAATCATCGCTTCGCCGTTTCGTGGTGCCGGCTTAAGACGCCTGGGTCGATAGACGGCGTCGCCCGTTTTGATGGCCTGGCCGCTCAGCGCGCAAACGCCGGCTTTCTTCGCGATGCGGCGCCCCCAGAGCTGTTCGCCGTAGCAGCAGGAGGTCGGGTCGCTCCACGCGAGCGTTGCCGAGGTCTGCCCATTGCGCTCCAGAACCCGGATTGCACAGGTCGAAAATTGGCCTTCGCCGTTCATCGGGCGGTTGCGATGGGTCCCAGTGGGAGCTTGCATGGCGCGATTCCTCGAATCACGTTAGACAGGCGCTGGCCGTGCGACGCCAGTGGCCTGCCCACCGTATTATGTGACGTGCGGAGCTTGAGCCGACGCTCGATCGTGACTTGATGATAGCTAGCAGGCCGGCGGGCTGCCATTACATGAATGTGGAGTGCACCGCCTTGAGAATGCCCGGGACCGCTGGCTGCGGGTGGCTGTTGCCCATCCCCCATCGTTGCTGGCGCGTCTCCCCCGAAAGGGGGATGTTGTCTCACGCCGTCCTGGGCGACGATGCATACACGGATGGGATCTGAAGCACGGCCCGCACCGCGGACCGTGCGCAGGCCCATCGCTGCGCCGTGGCTGTCCGGACACTTCCGGAACCGCCACATTCCCGGCACCGGATACGCCCACTCGCTCAGAGCCTCGCCAGCCGCATCGACCCGCATTGCACCGCCTGTGCCGGGATTCAACCGACGAGCAGCGGTCGCACCCACAGCGCCAGCAAGTTCGCTTCGAACTGTCCGACCGATACTTTTAGGCCTATTGTCGTGTTAGCCAACGTACCAAGAATCAGCAGCGATTTGCGGGAAAAAACCGCGTCGCTCGCAGCAGATCTGTCTGTTGTCGTCGAACGTGCACTTGGGATACTGAAATCGCTCGATGGATACAAGCTGCTTTCTCCTCCTGCCATGCGGGACGTCGACGATTCAGTCGCGCTGTCGGCCAAAGTGTGGTTCGAGACGCTTTTGTCAGGCGAGCCGCCATCGGCTCGCGATATGGCCGTCTTCCGGGAAATCGGACAAAGACGCGAGCACCAACGTGTGCCGTTGAACAGTCTGCTGCAGGCGTTGCGCTACGGCCTGCGAGAAATCTGGAGCACGTACATCGCGCTGGGTGAGCTGGACGGAAGGCTTACCAAAGAACTGCTGTTCGACGTCTCGCTATATCTTTTCGACTACTTCGATCTCATCGCCCAGATCATCGTCCGCACTTATCTGGCCGATCATGATCACCGGAACCGGTGGCCCCATCGGCAGAGCCTGGTCGAGGAAGGCCCACTTCAGTCCGAAGGCGGCCGGCGCGAACTTCTCAAGTTGCTCGACCAGTTATCGAGCGAGCCACATCTGTTATCCCGGTTCGAAGTTGATCCTGCCTGGCAGCAACGCCGCGGCGAACTCGCCGACGCGCGCGTGATGCAGTTCTTCGGCCTTGACGTCGACATCGACGACACGGCGAAACTGGCGGAGGCATTGCGCGATGCGCAGGAGAAGCTTGCGCAGGCATCGCGGATCGCAGCGGTCGCCGAATTGTCCGCTTCGATCGCCCATGAGATCAATCAGCCGCTGCAGGCGGTCGTCGCGCATGGGCGCGCATGCCTGCGATGGCTCCGCGCGGAGCCACCCAACATAGAACAGGCCAGACTCTCCGCCGAGCACGTTGTGCGCGACGGCAATGCCGCGGCGGACGTGGTAAGCCGCGTTCGAGCACTTTTCAAGCATACGGCTCCTGAAATGGTCGAACTCGATATCAACAAACTGATACTTCAGGCCTGCACACTGATGGCTGACGATATTCAGCGCAACGCGGTTTCGCTCGAAACGACGCTAGCCGAAGACGTGCCGAAACTTCGTGCCGACGCGGTGCAGATCCAGCAAGTGCTCGTCAATCTCGTGCGCAATGCAATCGAGGCGTTGGCAGCGACGACGGAACGGCCGAGACTGTTATTGATCCGCTCCCGTCGCGACGGGCAAAGCGTGGTGATCGATGTCGAGGATCGCGGTACAGGATTTGCCGACTTCGAGAAGATATTCGAACCTTTTTTCACGACGAAACAAACCGGCATGGGGATCGGGCTGGCGATCTGCCGAACGATCGTCGAAGCGCATGCCGGTCGCATCTGGGCCGTGCGCAATGAGGTTCGCGGCGTCACCTTCAGCTTCAGCCTTCCGATCGGGAGCGCCAACGCAACGAGGGAAGGCCGATAGTGTGGCGCGTGGACGTGCCCGCTGGTGAGTGCCAGGCTCACACTCGGCCCGAGCGAGGCACGCAATTTTACGTCTATGTTAGTTGCGGCGACATTGCATATTCCTGTGATGCGGAATGTCTCTTTGGGCATTAATGTGACGAACTGGCACACCTGAAATCACTCTATCGCCGCTGACTGGAACGGCCAGCAACCCGAGGAAAACCCATCAGCGAATCTGCGAGGTGTAACATTGATTCGAGCCCCCGGGACGACTGTTAAACGACCCATGTCACTTGCCAGAGGCAGTTGTTCAAAGCGTGTAATCAGCATGGCCGTGATTGCCGCGACTCTGATGTCGGGGTGCATGAACGCGCCGTCGATTGGCGTGCTCGGCGCGTACTTTCCCGACTGGCTGTTCTGTATCGTCGCGGGAGTCGCGCTCGCGGTCGTCATTCATCTGATTCTCAGGCGCTCGCAGGCCAATCGGCTGATCGGGCCCGCAGCCGTGGTGTATCCCGCGCTGGTCACTTTCCTCGCACTCGCTATCTGGTTGACGTTCTTCCAACATTGAATTTCCATCGGGTGGGTGAATGGCGAGCGCAGCCAACAGGACATTAAAGAGAACGTGGCCGGCGATCGTCATGGTCGTCGTGACGTTGCTGCTGCTTGTCTACGTCATCCGACTGCTGGACCACGCGCCGCGTACCGATGATGCCTACGTCTATGCGGACACGATCGACGTCGTGCCCGAGGTCAACGGACGCATCATTGAACTGGCCGTGCGCGACAATCAGGCGGTGAAGCAGGGCGACCTGTTGTTCCGTATCGATCCGCGTCCGTACCGGGATGCGCTGACGCGAGGCAACGCGTCCCTTGTCGCGCTCGACCGCCAGATCGAGCTGACCCAGCGCACGGTCAATGCGCAGCAGTACAACGCGCAGTCGGTGCGCGCGGCTGTCGAGCGCGCGCGCGCCGCAGCCAGCCAGGCGTCCGATACGCTGCACCGCATGGAGCCGCTGCTGTCGCACGGTTATGTGTCGGCGGAAGACGTTGACCATGCGCGCACCGCGCAACGCGCCACGCAAGCCGAACTCAGCGCGGCGCAACTGCAGGCGCAGCAGGCGGCAGCGGCTGTGAGCGGCGTCGATGCGCTGGTCGCGCAACGTGCGGTTGTCATGGCGGAGATCGCGCTGGCCGAACTGAACCTGGAGTATGCGACGGTGCGTGCGCCGTTCGACGGACGCATTGTGTCCTTGAAGACATCGACAGGCCAGTTTGCCACCGCGCTCAAACCTGTCTTCACGCTGATCGACACGCGCCACTGGTACGTGGTGGCGAACTTTCGCGAGACCGAACTCAAGGGTATCCGCACGGGCACGCCGGCCACGGTCTACCTGATGAGCGATACCGGCCAGCGCTTCCAGGGCACGGTCGATTCGATCAGTTATGGCGTGGCGCCTGATGAAGCCGGCCTTGCTTTGCCCGGCGGATTACCGCGCATTCAACGCACGCTTAACTGGGTTCATGTCGCGCAGCGCTTCCCGGTGAAGATCCGGGTCGACAAGCCGAATCCGGAACTGTTTCGTGTCGGGACGTCGGCGGTGGCCGTGCTGGAACCCGGGCGCGGCGGCGACGGCGAGCGCCAGTGAGGAGCCCATGACAGCCGCCGACTATCTGCCCGTCGCGCTGCGCGATGCGGGCGCTTTCCTGAAGCGCGAGCTTGCGCCTTTTCCCGGGCGTCTGAACGTGATGTTGCGTTGCACGTTGACGAGCGCGATCGTGATCGTCGTGTCGATGGCGCTCGAGGTGCCGTCGCTTGCACTGTCGCTGCTGGTCGTGTTTTACGTCACGCAGTCGAACGTGGTGGTCACGCGGCTGGTCGGCGTGATGTTCATCGTCGGATCGACGCTCGCCATCGGCCTGTCGATCCTGCTGTTGAAATTCACGTTCGACTATCCGTTGCTGCGCATCGTGATCGCGAGCCTGCTGTTCTTCGGCAGCGTGTACCTCATGCGGGTGCTGAAGATCGGCGTCGTGTTCTTTATCATCGCGATCGTCGTGATCTACGTGCAGAGCTTCGTCGACCAGACCGATCAGGCAGATCTCCTGATCCGGGCCGTGTTGTGGGTGTGGGTCGCCGTCAATTACCCGATCGCACTGACACTCGTGGTCAACACATTGCTGCTGCCCGCCGAACCGCAATTGCAGCTCAAGTCGGAAATCCATCGGCAACTGGCGGCGCTGGACACGCGGCTGACGGAGCTGATCGACGGAACCACGAGTGCCGCGCCGATTACACTGGCAGCGGTACAGCAAGGCGCGCTCGCGCTCCAGAAGCTATTGCGGTTCACGACGATGCGTGACGCCCACTATCGCGAGCATCAGGCGTTGCAGCTTGCATGCATTGCAACGGTGTCGCGTCTATATCGCGCAGCGAGTGATCTGCCGCCCAGTTGGCCTGGCATGTCGGCGGGGCAACTGTCGATGTTGCGCGAGTTGCGCGCGAACTGCCGCGCGCTCGACGCATCGGTCTTGACCGGCGAGCCCTATCGCTATGTGAGCACGGCGACAATCGAAGCGCGCAATGCCACCGACATGACGCCCGCAGTTGCCGAATTGCAGCGGGCGATGCGCGCGTTCTCCGATCTGGTCGCAAGCGGCGCAGCATCCGGCAAGCCGCCCGCGAGCGAGCCGATGGTCGTGGCCGATGCCTGGAGCAATCCCGCGTACATGCGCTTTTCGCTGAAGACGCTGTTCGCGGTTCTCGTCTGCTACGTGTTCTACAACGCTGCCGACTGGCAGGGCGTCCATACGATCATGCTGACTTGCCTGATCGTCGCGCTGCCGAGCCTCGGCGCTTCGACTCAGCGTGCATTGCTGCGGCTGGGCGGGGCTCTCATCGGTAGTGGGCTGGCGTTGTTCATGGTGGTATTCGTCGTGCCGCATCTCGACGACGTCGTCGGTCTGCTGCTGATGGCGCTGCCCGTTGCCGCGTTCGGCGCATGGATATCGGCCGGATCGGAGCGGATCGGCTATGCGGGCATCCAGGTGATGTTCACATTCTCGCTCGCGTTGCTCGAACAGTTCGGCCCGACCACGAACCTCACTGAAATCCGCGACCGGATGATGGGCATCCTGCTGGGCGTCGGCGTAGCGACCTTCGTGCAGATGTCGTTCTGGCGGGAGGGCGAGGGAGACGTGCTGCGGCAGAAACTCGCCACCATGCTGCGCGCGGTTGCCGTGCAACTGCGCGCAACCCAGTCGAGCGCCGGGGCGCTGGACGAGGTGCCCTATGCGCAGCGCCAGCTGCAGGCGTGGGCGGTGCTGGCCGATTGCGAGGCGACGCTCTCGCGTGTCGCACTCGAACCCAACTGGCAGGAAGGGGAGGAGGCGCAACTGACGCTACGCGCGCAAACGGTTCTCGCGCAGGGACGCGAGATCATGCTGGCGGGCGATGTGCTGCACAACCTGCAAGCCGCGCAGGGGGATTTGCCAGGCGGGCTGACGGTCGATGCAGTGCACTCGACACAGGAACAGGCGAGCGTCGAACTCAACCGGTACGCGGACGAACTTGCGGCCAGCCCGCCCGCGGCCCGCTCGCCGCGACGCCTCGGGATCGTTGCGCCAACGGTGGAACCGGCCGACAGCGGCCTTATCGCCGCGGCGCATGAACTGTCGCGCCAGCTCGCGGGATTGCCGGAGTGGCGCGTGGACGCCCCTGTCGCGGCGAGCGCATCACCGGCCATACGAACATGAGTGTGCGACTGGGCGTGCGCGACTGGCGATGGCGTCGATGCTTTCTATGCGTCGCGTGGATGTCGTGCGTGTTGCCGGGTTGCGCGCTGATCCACCATAACGGCACGCCTTATCCGGAGATTGCACCCGAGCAGATCAAGCTCGCGAACGACATCCATCTCGCGCGCGACGGGTGGCCCGCGGCGCGCTGGTGGACACGCTATCGCGATGCGCAACTCGACGCATTGATCGATCAGGCACTCGCCAACGCGCCGACGATGGTGATCGCACGCACCCGCGTCGCGCAGGCCAGGTCCGATGTGGCGCTCGTCACAGCGGGCTCGAACCTCCAGATGGCGGCGCTGGCGTCGCTGGATCGCACGCATGTTTCCGCGAACGGCTTTCTCGGCCCGTTCGCGAAGAACGAACCGGAATTGGGGCTGACGGGACCGTGGTACACCGAGGGCATCGTCGGGCTGGGCGCCAGCCTCGACATCGACCTCTGGGGCAAGCAGCGCGCGCAGATTGCCGCGTCGCTCGGCGTGAGCAACGCGCGACTTGCCGAGGCTTCCGCGGTCGAACTCGAAATCTCGGCGGATGTCGCGCAGCTTTACTACGGTATCCAAACGACCTATCAGCTCATCGATTTGCTGAACGAGTCGCATGAGGTGGCGGCGTTCGCGGTGGAGGCACACGAGGGGCGTGCGGGCCGCGGCCTCGAAGCCCGCACCCAGCTCGAGCAGGCACGGGCGGAACAACTGGGCATCGAACGGCAGATCGTGGCGGCGCAAGGGCAGATCAAGCAGCTTCGCGAGTCGATGCGGGCGCTGTTGGGCGCAGGTCCAGACGAGTTGCCTGCCATCGAACCCGTCGCGCTGCCGCGCTCGCAAGCGGCCCTGCCGGCGACGCTCTCGTACGAACTGCTTGCCCGGCGGCCCGACCTGCAGGCGATGCGATGGTACGTCGAAGCATCGTTCGACCGGATCGATGCGGCGAAGGCGGCGTTCTACCCAAGCTTCGACATCAAGGCGTTCTTCGGCTTCAACGCGCTGCATCTCGCGGACCTCTTCACGCATGCAAGCCAGCAGATCAATCTGATTCCAGGCCTGAGCTTGCCGATCTTCGACGGCGGCAGGCTCAACGCGAACCTGAGTGGCGCGCGCGAGGGCAGCAACCTGCTGATCGAGCAGTACAACCAGGCCGTGCTCAATGCGGTACGCGATGTCGCGCAGACCGGCAGCCGCTTGCAGGCCCTCGATGCGGAGAGCGCGTTGCAGAAGCAACGGATCGAATCGATTGCGTTCGAGAGGGACAGCGTCGAAGCCCACTATCAACGCGGACTGGCGAACCGGCTCGCGGCGCTCGAAGCACGCCAGCCCGTGATCGCGGAACAGGTGGCGCTGCTCACGCTCAATGGCCAGATACTGAGCCAGGAGATTGCGTTGACGAAGGCGCTCGGCGGCGGCTATCGCGCCGACGCGCCCGTCGAACTGAAGCCCCGTTGAACGGCGCACTCACAGCGTTCAGAACTGCTGCGCCTGTAGCGACTTGAGCTCCGCGCGGCACACGTCGGCGAACTTGCCGAGGATATCGATCGAGCCATCCGCGAGCATCTCGCGAATCTGGATGAAAGTCTTGTCTGGCGCGAGGTAGGTGTCCACGATCGTGCGTCCGATCACGTCGGCCTCGTCCGCGACTTCGCGTGACGACTGGACGCGCATGCGGCCGATTTTCGCGTAGAGATTGCCGAGCGCGGCGAGATCGGGTTCGTGTTGTTGCAGCGCTTGAACATAGCAGTTTGTCGCATCCTCGATGAACGCCTTGTACAGCTCCTGCCGCCAGGCGAGATCATGCGCCAGCCATTCGGCGCGAGCCTGAGTGCGTTGGATCAGCCAACTGGCAAGAACCGAGGTCAGGCCGCCGATGGCGGCGCCGACAAGTGCCGCCAGTGCGGAGATAGCCGATGCGTTCATGGAGCACGTTCTCATTGCTAATCACGGTCACCCATATTAGCGCCCGTGCGCGTATTTTTCCCGCAATGAATGCGCCCACGCTCGCATTCCACTTTGCTCCCCCATTCAGGGGATATTTCTAGCGCGGGTTCGCCTCGATCATTGATCTGTCGGGACAACACTGTGAGCGATTGAGCGATGAAGCCGTGCTTGCCCGCCCTCCAGTTCAGAACGCCAGGAGATTCAGATGCGGGACGATGTCAAGGCCTCTTCGCCCACGGCCTACGCTTATCCATTGCTGATCAAGCAATTGCTGCACACGCCATTCGCTCAGGCGGCGAGGCAGGAGATCGTCTACCGCGGACAGGTACGGATGACCTATACGACACTGCGCGAGCGCATCGCGCGGCTCGCTAACGGGTTGAGCCGCCTCGGCGCCCGGCACGGCAGCACCATCGCGGTGATGGACTGGGACAGTCACCGTTATCTCGAGTGCTATTTCGCGGTTCCGATGATGGGTGCCGTCCTGCAAACGGTCAACGTGCGCCTGTCACCGGCTGAGATCGCTTACACGATCAATCACGCCGGCGCGGAGATATTGTTCGTCCACACCGATTTTCTGCCCCTCGTCGAGACGATCAGGGACCGGCTCGAAACGGTGCGCACCTTCGTCTGGATCGACGAGGAAGGCAGCGAGGTCGCGACGCACTCGATTCCGATCTCCGCCGACTACGAGGCCATGCTTGCCGCGAGTTCGGACCATTACGAATTTCCGGACTTCGACGAGAACACGCGCGCAACGACGTTTTACACGACGGGGACGACAGGTCTGCCCAAGGGCGTCTACTTTTCGCATCGTCAACTGGTGCTGCACACCGTTACCGTCATGGCGGCGTTGTCGAGCCCCGAATCGGGACAGCGCTTTCACCGCGGCGATGTCTACATGCCACTCACACCCATGTTCCACGTGCACGCGTGGGGCATGCCCTACATCGCCACCGTGCTGGGTGTGAAGCAGGTCTACCCGGGCCGCTATCTGCCGGATCGGCTGGTGCAACTCGTGCGCGACGAAGGCGTGACGTTCTCGCATTGCGTCGGCACGATTCTGCACATGCTGCTCAGTTGCGCCGAAGCGAAATCCATCGACTTCAGCAAGTGGAAGGTCGTGATCGGCGGCGGGGCGCTCACGCACGGGCTCGCGCGTGCGGCGGTCGATCGCGGTATCGATGTCTTTACAGGCTACGGCATGTCCGAAACGGGCCCCATACTGAGTCTCGCGCAACTTCAACCCGGCGACGAAGCGCTGGACGCCGACGAGCAGTTGCGCCTGCGCTGCAAGACAGGATTGCCCATCCCGCTTGTCGATCTTCGTATCGTCGATGAAAGCATGGACGAGGTCCCCCACGACGGCAAAGCGTATGGAGAGATCGTCGTGCGCGCGCCCTGGCTGACCCACGGTTATCTGAACAACCCTGAAGCTTCTGCCGACCTTTGGAGCGGCGGTTACCTGCATACGCAGGACATCGCGAATATCGACCCGAAGGGAAATCTCCAGATCACGGACCGCATCAAGGACGTCATCAAATCGGGCGGGGAATGGATTTCATCGCTCGAAATCGAAAGCCTGATTTCGCAGTACCCGGGCGTGGCCGAAGTCGCCGTTATCGGAATCAGCGATGAGAAGTGGGGCGAGCGGCCGGTGGCGTTGGTGGTGCCCGGTGAAGGTGTCATGATCACCGAGGACGACATCAAGCGTCATGTTCTGACGTTCAGTGCGGCAGGACGGATCTCGAAGTATGCGGTGCCGCAAATCGTCAAGTTCGTCGATGGGCTGGAGAAGACGAGCGTTGGCAAGATGAACAAGAAGTGGCTGCGCGCGCAGTTCCTGGCATAGCGAGGTGAACCCGTGTGTCGCGCAACGTGCGCGCTGGCTAACTGCCAGTGCGCAGCAGCCCCAGCGCTTGCGCGCGTGAGACAGCATGCGCGCGTTTGTCGACCGCAAGCTTGACGAAAATACTCTTCACATGAGATTTGACCGTTTCAGGCGTAATCCCGAGACTGCGTGCGATTTCCTTGTTCGACTGCCCTTGCGCAATCAATCCGACGATCTCGCGTTCCCTTGTGCTGAGCGATTCGCGTTCGGCGTCGCGCTGAGTTTGGCTGTTGGGCTGATAGAGCGCGCGCCAGCCATCGAACAGACGATCGATGTGATTCACCACATCCTTCGTCTGCGCTGCGTTGCGTGTACCATCGCGCACCGCCTGCAATAGCGTCCCGACTTCAGAACCCTGGTCGAGAATGGATTGATAGATGCCAGCGGGCACGGCCACTTTCACGACCTCGCCAAACACCTCGATCGCCTCGCGCGTTTTACCCGCGCCCATCCAGGCGAGTGCGAGCGTGGTTCGCAGGCGCAATGCGAGGTAGTCGCAGTGACGGCTTTCGGCGCTGCGCCACGCGGCGTTCAACGATTCGACGGCTTCGTGCGTCCGGTTCTGGGCCATCGCAACACAGGCAGTGGCGAGTGAACGATAGTTGTCGATCTCCGCCGAGACAGGAGGGGATGGTTGCAGGCCTCGGGCCGCGAGCCGATCGAGTTCGGAAACGCACGCCGAGGCTTCCGCCATTCTTCCTTCGCTGATATGCAGCCGGGTGCGTTCGACGAGCACCGCTGCAATCAGACGACGCCAACCGCGCCTGTGGCCGAGGGTTCGCGCGCGTTCAAGCAGCGCGTATGCCTCCGCGAAGTTCGAACGAGCAACCGCGATCCGGATGAGCAGACGATACGCGATCAGCACGCTATCGAGCATGACGGCCAGATCGACGATTGGCATCAGATCGAGCAGGAGCGCTTCCGCTTCATCCAGACGGCCCTGCTCATAACGGAGCTGCGCGATCATTGGCGCGCACAGGGCGGCCGAGATGGACTGGGGACCGGAATAACGCTCGGCCAGATGCATTGACTCCATGAAATACCGCTCGGCGAGCACAAAATGCATCTGCTGCATTTCCGTGTGACCGAGCAGGCACAGCCGGTACACCGAAGAAAACACATTGCGCTGGTCGTCCTCGATCGAATAGGGAACCCAGGGTGTCGCATACAGCGCTTCGAGGTTGCCCGCTTTCCAGTGTCCGAATCGCACAACGTTGGATACGACGTTGGTGGTCCAGACATCGGCGGACGGCCGGTCAAGACAGGCCTGCGCCATCGCGAGCGCTCGTTGCGGATCGTCCTGCAGCGCAGCCAGAACCGCACGGATCGCCTGACATTCCCAGCGCATGCGCTCGGTTTCCGCGCCCGTGCTGGCGGCGGCATCGCGCTCCAGCGCATCGAGCATCGCCAGCGCGTCGTCAAAGCGTAGTGCCAGCGCCATGCCCCAGGCAATCGCTAGCCTGACCTGTAACTGTTCTCGCATCAGGTGCGCCGGGAACTGGCGCTGCCAGCCCAGCAATGTGAGCAGATCGCCTTTCGTGACGAGCAACATCGCGCAGCGGGCCATCAGCGAGATGGCTTCGTCGGTCGCGCCTGCGGCGATGGCGTGTCTGACAGCGTCGGTCCATTGCTCCTGTTGCGCGTACCAATGACACGCGCGCCGGTGCACGTCCGGCACCTCGTCGCGGTACTGCGTTTCAAACCGTTGGCACAGGTAGTCGCGCATCAGGTGGTGATAGCGGAACCAGTGCCCTTCGACGTCCATCGGCTCCAGCAGAAGCTGGCGCGCGGCGATCGCTTCCAGCATGCTCTGGCTGCTCTCGTCGCCCGTCACCGCTTCGCACAGCGACGCGCTCAGCCGCTCGAGTGTCGCCGTGCGCAGCATGAACTCGACCATCGTCGCGGGCAGGTGTTTCAGTATGTCTTCGATGTAGGCGGCGAATGGCCGGGACGCGCCCGATGGCGTGCCTGATTCCACCCCTGGCCTGTGCTCTTCCCGTGCCAGCACCGAGGTAGAAATGCGTAACGCCGCAGCCCAACCCTCGGTGCTCGCGAACATCGACTTGATCGTGCCGGCGCCCAGCTTGCCCGGACACTCGCGTTCGATGAAGGATCGCGTTTCTTCGAAGTTAAAGCGCAGCGCCGATGCGTCGATTTCCAGCAGTTCGTTCCTCGCCCGCAAGCGCGCGAGCGGAAGCATGGAATCGGCACGCGTGCAGACCACGACATGCACGTGCGACGGCGCGTGCTCGATGAAGAACGCCATGACATCGTGAATGACAGGGAGGCTGATCAGGTGATAGTCGTCGAGGAACAGATAGACTTCGTCGTCGACGTCTACCAGCTCGTTGATCAGTGTCGCCACGATGCATTGTGCAGGGACGAGCGAGGCTTCGGCGGTCAGCCCGATCGCCGAAGCGCCGACGTTGCCGCAAGCCTGCCACAATGTTTGCGCGAGATGGTGGAGAAAGCGGGCGGGTTCGTCGTCGTCCGTATCGAGCGAGAGCCACGCAACGTGCGCGTCGCTCCGCAGATGATTGAGCCACGCGAGCGCCAGCGAAGTCTTGCCGAAGCCCGCAGGCGCCTTGATGACGGTGAGCCGCTTGTTTTCCGCATACGCCGCCAGCTCAATCAGCCGTGGGCGCTCGATCAACCCGCGCGGCAAGCGTGGCGGAAGAAGCTTCGTCGCCAGAAGCGGCAAGGGCTTGCCTGGCGCACACTCGTCAGTCACTTGCATCGGCGGCTCCGGACACTCGGGGCGACGCTGGCTGCCGTTCTCCGTCCAGCCGATCGCGCTCCTCCAGGCGGGGGATATTGCGCAACGCCACGCGGAGTCACGATGGATTCCATAGAGGAGATCGAAGTGCAGCCGGAAAATGGTCCAGTGCGAGGGCTCACCGCCCGTGGCAACTCGCCAGGCGAGTGTCCGCGCGGCACACTGTTCACCCGATGATACGCCAACCACCTCCCGGAAGGAGACGTGTCTGCCGCACCGAACGGCAAACCGGTTGCTGGGCTTGCTCTCGAACATGTCGACGAGATAGCGTTCCAACGCTATGCACAGGGAGGGCGGCTCCGTTCGGTCCAAAGGTGCCGACGCTCGACTTCGGCAGTCTGCGGCCCCGCGCCAGTACCAGAGCGTGGCGGCCCATTCTCTTCCTTGAGTACTGCTTTGACGCGGCTGCGCCCGTGTGTGGGTATCGCTGTCAATTGCACGTGGCACACGTACACTGAATTCAATCAGAATTTCAGCGCAGCGTTACAGCAGGTCGCGGGACCGAACGGTCCGCCCGTGCTGACAAACAAGACGCATTGGAGATCTTGCGCGGCACCCGACAGGCCAGGATTTGTCTCAGATCCTCGTCAGCGCGCAACGGACGGTCGCGTCGTGATCGCTCTTCGGTGATTTGCCGACACGCCGGTTGAAATCAGCAATGAAGGAGGGCGCATACGCATTGGCTCCCGCAGCCGTGCTGATGCCACGCAACCGCAATTCTTATACAAGCCGGTCCTGCAACGTCAGGTGGGCCCGTTCGACGCGCCCCTTGGCGGGGCTACTGTTCGCGCAGAACGTGTCGATGCTCAGCTCGTACATCGCCCGACCGAAATGGGTCACGCTGTTGCCATCCTTGTTCGCCCCCGTCTTGCGAAACACGCTGTACTTGTCGCTGTAGAACGCGACCGGCTTGCCGTGCTGTTCCAGATATGCCCGGGTCACCTCAAAGTAACTGAAGGTCGACTCGGTGGCCGTGAAATGCAGCGCCATCAGCCGGCTGCTCGCATCGTCGACATACACCAGCAACGTGCACGCCGGCGCCCGTTCCTCGAACCAGCGATGGTGGCTGCCGTCGCGGAATCCACAGGCCGGCATCCGTCATCAGGTGACGCACCGTTTCCTTCGACAGCGCCAGCCCGTGACATTCGCGCAGCTTCTCGCAGGCGAGCGTTGGTCCAAAGTCCGGGTAACGATCCCGGATCAGGTTCAACGCGCGCTCGGCCACGCCGTCTGCCAACCGGTAGTTGCTCGGGTGTCCACGATGCCGTGACAGCAGTCCCGAAGCGCCCTGGCTGCGATAGCGCACGGTCAGCCCTTAAGTCAGAAAGAAACAACTGAAAAATATTCACCGGCAGCCGCGCCAGACTAAAGAGCACTTTATTTTATAAAGGAAATTTACGCCCACTCACTCAAGGAACAAAATTCTGCAGCGAATGGGAACAAATTTACGCAAACCGACGGCTACGGCGCGCGAGTCCGCAGTGGATTGTCGTATTTGACATAATAAGAGTTATCAACCTTTCGGA
>NZ_JAQQCJ010000020.1:0-143730 GCF_046030495.1 Paraburkholderia strydomiana | reverse complement strand
CACCACCCTAATCGTGACCCCCGCGCGGGTCACTGGGGGCGGGGCGCGGGGGGGGGGCCCCCCCCCCGGCGCTGCGGGACTTACTTCTGGTAGATGCGCTTCCTGGTCGCTTCGAGGCGCGCGAGCACGGCGTCGAGTTGCGACGGATCGCTGTAGAACTGCTGCATGGCCTTCATGCCTTCGTCGGCCATTTCCTTCTGCATGTCGCGGTCGTAGAACTGCGCGATGCCGCCCTTCGTATTCGCGAGTGTCTGGAAGCCGACCTTCGAGATCGCGTCCTCAGGCTCGGCGGCCTGGCTGTTCGACGGCAGTTGACCCCAGCCCTTCGCGAGTTCGGCGTTGATCTGCGGCTGCTCCATGAATGCAAGCAGCTTGCGCGCGTCGGCCTTGTTCTTCGCCTTGGCGGGAATCAGCAGCACGTTCACTGGGCCGTCCTCGGCCATCGGCACGTTGGCGTCGATCACCGGGAAGCGGAAGAAGCCGATTTGCGGCTTGATCGACGGCGGCAGGCCCGCCGAGAAGAACGTGCCCATCAGCATCATCGACGCCTTGCCGCTCGTGAGGAACGGCGCGATCGAATCGAGATCGTAGGAGAGCGCGTTGTCGATGAAGTAATGATCGTCGATCAGCGTCTTCCACGTCGTGTAGACCTTCTTCACGCGCGGGTCGGTGTACGGAATCTCCCCGGCCATCAGCTTCTGATGGAACTCGTTGCCGTTGATGCGCAAGTTCAGATAGTCGAACCACGCGGCGAGCGTCCAGCTGTCGCGTGCGGCCACCGCGATCGGCGCCACGCCGATCGCCTTCAGCTTCTTGTTCGCCTCGAGAAATTCGTCCCACGTTTTCGGCTCGCTCCTGATGCCGGCCTTCTCGAACAGATCCTTGCGATAGAAGAAGCCGTACGCGTCGTAGCCGAGCGGCGCGGCGTACTGCTTGCCCTTGTACGTGGACGCTTCCTTGACCGACGCATACTGTTGCGACCAGCCGTTCTTGCTCCAGTCCGACGACAGGTCTTCGAGCAGGCCGCGTTGCGCGTAATAGGCCATCCGTTCGCCGTCGTGCCACGACACGACATCAGGCGGATCGGTGGCGAGCCAGCCACCCATCTGCACCTTGTACGCCTCTTCGGTGATGTAGGTCACCTTGAGATCGACGTCGGGATTGGCTTTCTTGAACTTGTCGAACGCGTCCTGCCACGTGGAGCGCTGGTTGCCGCGCGCCGATACATTGACGTTGAGCGTGGCAGCGTCGGCCGTGACGCTGGCTAACGCGCCGGCCACCAGGGCGGCGGCAATCGACATCTGGGCAAGACGGCGAAGGCGAAGAGCAATCATCTTGTGTCTCCTTAACTACCTTGTTGACTGACAGCGGATGGCTGTCAGCGAAGTAACCCGCTCTGTGGCGGAATTCGGCTGGGTGAACCCGGCGGCTTCATCGGGTTTCGGTATCCTGATTACCTCGGTTCAGGCGGCAATGCGCTCGGGTTCGAAGGCGCTACGCCGCAATGCGATTCCCTCTGCGTCGAACAGATGGCACGCGGACGGCGGAACATGAATGCGGATGCGCTCGCCGGAGCCGATCGGCGTGTCGCCGGCCGCCTTTGCGATCAGCGTGCCTGTCGCGTGATCCGCGTGAATGTAGCTGTGCTCGCCGAGCCGTTCCGAGAGCACCGTCGTGCATTGAACGAACTGCTCGTCGCCGTCGAGCCGCAAATGCTCCGGCCGCACGCCGAGCGTGACCGGCTGGCCGCGCTGCAAACGCTGGCCGTCCACGTGTGCGATCAGCTTTTCGCCGCTTTGCGCGAGCGACACCGTCACGCTGCCCGGCTCGATCGCATCGACCGTCGCGTCGATGAAGTTCATGCGCGGCGAGCCGATGAACCCCGCCACGAAGCGCGACTTCGGGTGGTGATACAGCTCGAGCGGCGCGCCGGTCTGGGCGATGCTGCCGAAGCGCTCGGCGTCCGCGCCGGCGTGCAGCAGCACGATGCGGTCGGCGAGCGTCATCGCTTCGACCTGATCGTGGGTCACGTAGACCACGCTCGCATTTGCAAAACGCTGATGCAGACGCGCGATTTCGACCCGCGTCTGGCCGCGCAATGCGGCGTCGAGATTGGACAGCGGTTCGTCGAACAGAAAAACGCCCGGCTCACGCACGATGGCCCGGCCGATCGCAACACGCTGGCGCTGCCCGCCCGAGAGCGCTTTCGGGTAACGCTCCAGCAAGCTGTCCAGCTGCAGAATGCGCGCGGCTTCGCGCACCTTGCGCTCGATCACCTCCTTGGGCTGCTTCGCGAGCTTCAGGCCGAACGCCATGTTGTCGAACACGGTCATGTGCGGGAACAACGCGTAGCTCTGGAACACCATCGCGACGCCGCGCTGCGCGGAGGGCACGTCGTTCACGAGACGCTCGCCGATGTGCAACTCGCCTTCGCTCAGGTCTTCAAGACCGGCGATCATCCGCAGCAGGGTCGACTTGCCGCATCCCGAAGGGCCGAGGAAGACGCAGAACTCGTGCTGCGCGATCTCCAGATTGACGCGCCGGATCACCGGCGGATGGTCGCCGTATGATTTCTGCACGTCCGTCAAACGAATGCTCGCCATGCTGTCTCCGTTGGATTTAACCGCTTAAATTTTACAAAAAAATTAGCGTCCAACGCTTGTGCGACGGGCATTTAATCGCTTAAATTTGAGTTCGAGGGAAAAAGTCATGGCGGGTGTCTCCGTGTGTTTTCCAGAAACTTAGCAATGTCGCAGAATGCTTGCAACATTTGAATCGCATTCCCTGAATATGGGATAAACCACCATGGTCACGCTGTCCGAAGTGGCAAAGCGCGCGCACGTCACCGCCGCCACCGTCTCCAACGTGCTGCGCAATCGCGAGAAGGTCCGGCCTGAAACGGCCGAGCGCGTGCTGAAGGCCATCGCCGATCTCGGCTACCGGCCCAACCTGAACGCACGCGCGTTGGCCGAGGGCCGCTCGTCGACGCTCGCGCTGATGCTGTCGAACATCTCGAACCCGTTCTACCCGGAGTTCGTGTTGGCCGCCGAGCGCGCCGCGCGCAAGACCGGCCACTTCCTGATGGTCTGCAATACCGACGACGACGCCGAGATCGGCCGCGCGTATCTGAACCAGATCGCGGGCACGTTGGCCGACGGCGTGCTCGTGATGAACACCGACATCACGATCAACGATCTCTGTGCGTCGGCCATGCACAGCGCGCCGATTCTGCTGGCGATGTGGGAGCACCCGGAGTCGCCGCCCGCGCTGCCGTGCATCGCGGTGGATTTCGCGCATGCGGGCGAACTGGCCGCGCGGCATCTGCTCGAACTCGGCCATCGCGAGATCGGCCTGTTGATCGGCGACGGTTGCGGCGGCTTGCAGGATGCGCGCTCGAACGGCTTTCGCGCGGCGATGCGCGCGGCCGGCATCGAGGCGGATGCCGCCGCGGTGCTGCAGATCCGCGACTCGATCGATGCGGGCTACGCCGCCTGCATGCAGTTGATGGCGAACCGTCCGCACCTGAGCGCGATTTTCGCGACCAACGACCTGCTCGCGATCGGCGCGGCGCAGGCGTTGATCACGCTCGGCCGCGCGGTGCCGGACGACGTGTCGGTGATCGGCATCACCGACATTCAACTCGCGCATCAGGTGCACCCTGCCCTGACCACGGTCGCGATCCAGACGGCGGCGATCGCGGAGTTGTCGATCGACAGTCTGATCCGCCTGATTCAGGCGCCCGAGCAGCAACCGTCGATGGTGCTCGCGCCGTTGCCGGAACTGGTGGTGCGGGCATCGACGGGACCACGGCGGGCCAATCAGAGTTTCTGCCGCACTGCCTCCTGATGCGCTTTCACGAGCTCGGCCATGCTGTTGAAGCGGAAGTCGACCTTCGGCGGCGAACCCGGGTTCATCGTCGCGCCGAAGCCCTGCTTCGCGTGCCGGCGATAAATCCAGCATGACGCCAGACCGAATTCATTGGCGGGCTGGTGATCGTGAAACAGGCTCTCGGCCGTGTGCAAGATTTTGTCTTTGCCGATGCCCCGCTCGCCGAGTTTTTCCAGCATGTATTCGAAATTGCGCGGCGACGGCTTGTATGACCCGACGTCTTCGGCGGTGATGATCGCGTCGAATTCGACCTGCAGTTTTGCGTTGCTGTAGGTGAAGCTCTCGTTGTCGACGTTCGACAGAATGACGAGCTTGTAGTGCTGCTTCAGGTACTGCAACGCCGCAGCCGAATCGTCGAACGCAGGCCAGTTGCGGATCGACTTGCCGTACGCGACACAGTCGGCGAGCGTGTAGGGCACGCGCCATTCCTCGGCGAGACGCTTGTAGACGATCGGCAGCAGTTCCTGATAGCGCCGCGCGGGCGTGTACTTCTGCTGCGACGACTCATGCCGCGCGTGCGCTTCGAGCACCTGGTCGCGCGTGAGTTGGGGCTCGACGCGCTCCAGCAACGGCCGCAAGCCTTCGAAGATGCCGGTCTCCCAGTCGATCAACGTTCCGTAGCAGTCGAAGGTCAGCGTATCGAAGTCGGTCAGTTGCATAGGGGTTTCCTCATCGGATGAAGGGCACGCGCTGCGCGTCGATCCCGCCCATCATGCGCTCATCGGTCCACGCGGTCCATTGCCATCCGCGTGACGATGTCGAAGGCCTTCTGCGTCGCGCCGACATCGGCCTTGCCCCGGCCGTGTATGTCGAACGCGGTGCCGTGCGCGGGCGTCGCGATTGGAACCGGCAAGCCGCCGTGCACGGTGACGCCGCGCCAGAAGCCCATCAGCTTCATCGCAATCTGGCCTTGATCATGATACATCGTGACCACGCCGTCGAACGCCTTCTGGTCGCGCGCCCGTACGAAGATCGTGTCGGCGGGGAACGGTCCCTGCGCGTCATAGCCGAGCTTGCGCGCCGCTTCCACTGCCGGCGCGATCACATCGATCTCCTCGCGTCCGAACGCACCGTTATCGCCATTGTGCGGATTGAAGCCGCACACCGCGATGCGTGGCGCCGGGTTGCCGGCGCGTTTCAGGCCGTCGTGAATCAACTGTACCGCGCCGACGATCCGCTGTTCCGACAGTTTCTCGCTGACGTCCTTGAGCGCGATATGCGATGTGACGCGTGACGTCCACAGTTCATCGAGCACGTTGAACTCACAGAAGCTGCCCGTGTAGCCGAGTTGCCGTGCAAACCATTCCATCTCGTCGCCGGTTTCCATGCCGGCCATATGCAACGAGGTTTTGTTGACCGGCGCAAACAGCATGCCTTGCGTGACGTTGTTCTGCGTGAGCGCAAGCGCTTGCGCGAATGCTTCCAGGCTGTAGCGGCCGCCGCGCCCGGTGGACACCGCGCGCTCATAAGGCAGGTCGTCCGGCAAGCGGAAGTCGAGCAGCGACGGCACGCCCACGTGCCGGAACGCGGCGTCCGCGTGGTCCACAACCTCGTACTCGAAGCGCTGATCCGCGATCTGCATGCCGGTCTCCAGCTCGCGCCGGTCGCCGATGATCAGCAGCTCGGCGCGCGCACGGTTGCCGGCCTGCGCGAGCAAACGCGCGATCAGTTCGGGACCGATGCCGGCGGGGTCGCCGAGCAGCACTGCAATGCGTGGTTTCATGTTGCTTATCCTGTTCCTTTTGTCGAGCCGGCAAGCCGTCTTACTCGATGATATTGAAATCCGAAAGATGTTTGTCGCTCAACGTGATGCCGAGGCCCGGCGTGTCGTCGGAAAGCTGCAGGTAGCCTTTCTCTGGACGCGGCTCGCCTTCGAAGATGTAGTAGAACAGTTCGTTGCCGACTTCCACGTCGAACACCGGGAAGAACTCGGACATCGGGCTCGCGGTGCTCGCCATCGTCAGGTGATAGTTGTGCATCTGCCCCGCGTGCGGAATCACCGGCACCGACCACGCTTCGGCCATCGCGTTGATCTTGCGCGCCGCGGTGATGCCGCCCACACGGTTCGTGTCGTACTGGATCACGTCGACCGCGCGTCGTTCGAGCAGATCCTTGAAGCCGTAGCTGGTGAACTCATGCTCGCCGCCGGACACGGGAATGATGTTCATCTTCTTCAGTTCCTGATAGCCCTCGACGTCGTCGCCGATCACCGGTTCTTCGATCCAGCGCGGATTGAACTCGGCGAGACGCGGCAGCATGCGCCGCGCGTACTCGAGCGTCCAGCCCATGTAGCATTCGAGCATGATGTCGACCTCGTCGCCGGCCAGCTCACGCAACAGCCGCACCTGTTCGATGTTTTTCGCCATCCCCTTCGGGCCGTCTTTCGGACCATAGCCGAAGCGCATCTTCATTGCGGTGAAGCCGTCTTCGAGGTAGCCCTGCGCTTCGCCGAGAAACGCGTCGCGGTCGTCGTTGTTGTAGAGCTTCGACGCGTAGCACCAGATCTTCTCCTTGGTGCGCCCGCCGAGCAGCTTGAACACCGGCTTCCTGACCGCCTTGCCCATGATGTCCCACAGCGCGATGTCGACGGCGGAAATCGCCGCCATGCCGATGCCTTTGCGGCCCCACGCGAGCGTGCGGCGATACATCTTCTGCCAGATGTACTCGTTATCGAACGGGTCCTCGCCGATCGCGATCGGCGCGAGGTATTCGTCGATGATCTGCTTGGCGACGCGCGGCGCGAGCGCGCAATTGCCAATGCCGACCGTGCCGTCGTCGCATTCGATTTCCACCACCAGCCAGCCGTGGAAGCGGAACGAACCCATCGCATCGCCGCGCTCGTAGAGAATGTCCACCGCGTTCGTGCAGAAATGCGCCTGAGGCGGCACGACCTTGCCTTTCCATTCAAAGACGCGCGTGCGGATGTGCTTGATTTTCATGTCGATGATTCCTCGAAAGAGTTAATGGCCCTGGCGTTCGCCGAGCGGTACGGGATGATGGGAGACGGATGCGGACGGGCGCGGCGCGCGCCGGAACGTGAGCAGCAACGCCGCGCCGATCAGACCGACCGCCGACAGCGACAGCATCCCGGCTTGCGGCGAGCCGGCCCAGTGTTCGGCGAGGCCTTTCAGATTGGGCGCGACGAAACCGCCGAGGTTGCCGATCGAATTGATGAGCGCGATGCCGCCCGCGGCTGCGGCGCCGCCGAGATAGCCGGTCGGCAAGGTCCAGAACAGCGGTTGCACGGAAACGAAGCCGATCGCCGCGACGCAGAATGCCCCGAGCGCCAGCACAACGGACGAGGTGAGCGCGGATGCGCCGATGCCAAGCGCCGCGAGTGCGAGCATGGCCGCCGCCCAGGTCCGGTGATGGCCGTGGCGATCGGCCATGCGCGTCACACAGAAAGTGCCGACGATCGCCGCGATCCACGGAATGGCGGTCAGCAAGCCGACCTTGGTGCCGACATGACCACCCGTGAGTCCGGCGATGCGCGTCGGCAGATAGAACACCACGCCATAGACGCTCATCTGAACCGCGAAATAGATCAATGCACAGAACAGCACGCGCGAGTCGCGCAACGCGGCGAGCACCGAAGCCGGACCATGCGCGAGCTTGCGCTCGTCTTCTTCGCGCAGGGCGCGGTCCAGCGCATCACGTTGTGATGCATCGAGCCAGGCGGCTTTCGAGGGCCGGTCGGTCAGATAGAAATACGCGACGACGCCCACCACCGACGCCGCGAGGCCTTCGACAACGAACAGCCATTGCCACGGCAGCAGACCGAACGGATTGCCCGAGTCGAGCAGCAGACCCGAGAGCGGACTGCCGAGCAGCAACGCGAGCGGGAAGCCGAAATAGAACATGCCCATCGTCTGCGAACGGATTTTCGCGGGAAACCAGTTGGACAGGAACAGAATGATGCCGGGGAAGAAACCCGCCTCCGCGATGCCGAGCAGCGTGCGCAGCACATAGAAACTGGTTGCGTCGTGGACCAGTGCGGTACACGCGGACACGATGCCCCATGTCACCATGATGCGGCTCATCCAGACGCGCGCGCCGAAGCGGTACATCAGCAGATTGCTCGGCACCTCGAATACGGCGTAACCGATGAAGAAGATGCCCGCGCCGAACGCGAAGGCCGCGTCGCTCAAACCCGTGTCGGCCTGCAGCACATTCTTCGCGAAGCCGACGTTCGCGCGATCGATAAAGGCCAGCACGTACATCAGGATCAGAAAGGGCAGCAGCCTCGTGCGCGCTTTCACAATCGCGCTGTCGAGCGCCGCGCTGGCGGTCGTCATCATGCTTCGTCTCCTTGAATTTATTTATCGACCCGGCTTGTCAGTGTAAGCCGCGAGTCGTTCGATAGCCGCTAGTGTGCGAAACTATCCAATAACTGACCATTGAATAAATCGAATCAGCTGATTCCCTGGAGTTATCGCTCACATGATCGCGCCCGCCTCCGCCATTCGCAAACGTCTGCGTCTGCGTCATCTGCAATTGATGGTCGCACTCTCGGAGACCGAATCATTGCGGCGTGCCGCCGACGAACTGGCCATGACCCAGCCCGCGGCCACCAAAGCCTTACAGGAACTCGAAGACACGATCGGCGTATCGCTGTTCGTGCGGCATGCGCGCGGCATGGAGCCGACGGTCTTCGGCGAGGCCGTGATGCGTTATGCGCGCGTGGTGTTCGAAGATCTCGACGAGTTGCGCGAGGAACTGGCCGCCATCGAGGCGGGCGACATCGGCAAGGTGCGCATCGGCGCGGTGATGGCGCCCTCGCCCGAATTGTTGACGCATACCATCGTCAAGCTGAAGGAAGCGCATCCGCGTCTGCAGATGGCGGTGACGATCGACACCAGCGACGTGCTCGTGCAATCGTTGCAGCAGGACCAGCTGGATATCGTGATCGGACGGATCCCCGATGGCTTTCCGGCGCTGGACCTGAGCTTCGAGACCTTGTCGGAAGAGGCGTTGTCGATCGTCGTGCGCCCCGATCATCCGGCTGCGCTCGCGACCGTGCGCCCGAAGCTCGCGGAGCTCGCACGCTATCCGTGGATCATTCAGCCGCACCCGAGTCCGATGCGGCAAGTGATCGACCAGACCTTCCGCGAGTCGCGGGTCGCGCCGCCGGTCAGCACGGTCGAGACGTCGTCGATTCTGACCACGCTCTCGTTGCTGCGCGACTCGGACATGCTCGCGGTACTGCCCAGTTCGGTCGCGCAGTACTACGTCGAACTCGATGCGATTGCCGCCGTGGCTACGCCGCTGCGCGGACGGCTCGCGCCCTATGGTTTGATTCTGCGCAAGAACCGGCGCATCACGCCGGCCACGCAACTGGTAATCGACTCGATTCGAGCGGCGTGAGCGGCGTTTCAGTGCATCCGGTCGGCGGTTCAACGCTCTGAACGCCCGGCGAATTCGAGTTCGCCGCGATTCGCAAGATCGTCGGAAGCGCTTACCGTGTCGAGTGGAATATCCGGCCGCATGAAGAACGTCGCGACGATTCCCACGGCGAGCAGCCCGAGCGAGCCGGCAAACGGCAGCGTCCAGCTTCCCGTGCGATCCACCACGAGGCCGAACACGATCGGCGTGAAAATCCCCGCTACCGCCGAACCCGCATTCACCAGCCCGCTCGCGACGCCGACGTGTTTCGGCGTGATGTCCATCGGCACGGCCCACACCGGTCCGATCGTCATTTCGAGGAAGAAGAACGACAGGCTCATGCAAGCCGCCATCACCGGCAAGGACTTCACCACCATGACCGGTGCGAGGAACACCAGCGCACCGAGGAATGCGCCGATGATCACGTTGCGCCGCGCCGCGACGACATTGCGCGTGCGCTTCAGCACGCGGTCGCTGATCACACCGCCCGCCGTGTTGCCGACCACGCCCGACAGAAACACGCCGGCCGAAAACATCGCCGAGCTTTTCAGATCGAGACCGCGGCCGTGCATGAAGAAGGTCGGCAGCCACGTGAAGAAGAGCCAGCCGGTCCATCCATAGCAGAAGTACACGAGCATGGTCGGCCCGATGCGTTTGAGAAGACGCCGCCACGGTGTGGGCTCGCGCGTTTTCTCGACCACTACCTTGCCCGCCGGCGGCAATTCCGCTTCTTCCTGCGGCGTCATGTGGCGGTGCTTGCGCGGGTTGTCGGTGAAATACCATGCGTAGACCACGACCCACACGAACGTCAACGCACCGACCACGAAAAACGACGCACGCCACGACGAATACGCGACCAGCAACGCGACGAAGGGCGGCGTGATGGCATTGCCGAGCCGCGAGAACGAATGAGTCAGCCCTTGCACGAAACCGCGCTTGCTGGAGGGGAACCAGTTGGTCAATGCACGCGCCTGCGCCGGCAACGCCGCGCCTTCGCCGATGCCGAGCAGCATGCGCGCACAGAACAGCGAGACGATACCGCCCGCGAGCCCGGTGGCGACCGTCGCGACGATCCAGATGCTCGCGCAGGTGACGAGCGTGAGCTTCGCGCCGAAGCGGTCGCTGACCCAGCCGCCGATCACCTGGCAGATCGTGTACGTGTACGCGAATGCCGCGAAAACGAGACCCACGTGGGTGTTGCTCAAATGCAGGTCGTCGCGGATCAGGCCCGCCGCGGCCGACAGATTGACGCGATCGAGATACATGATGAACGACATCGCGCACATGATCGCGAGAATCGCTCGACTGACTTTGGGTCGATGCAACATTGTCTGTGTCTCCTCCGGATATTTCGCCTCGTTGCCCCGTATGACTCGGGATTCGGGCTGACTGATGCGTCCAGCCGGCTCAGGGAGCGCGGCGCCCAGTTTTGTGCGGCCATTATCTGGACACCAGCGATAATTGACCAATGAATTGTTTCGATACTGCGATCACCGGTGGTTATCGCTGAGACGCTCGCCGCGTGCTGCCAGCCTGCATGCTGGCTGCAGGCACAATGCCTGCGGATGCACGGGCGGCTATCCTTTTCTTTCTGGAGACCTGGAACACCGATATGAACCTCAGGGCCCTACAGTGCTTCGTGATTCTCGCGGAGGAACTCAATTTCAGCCGCGCCGCCGAGCGCCTGCATATCGCGCAGCCTGCGCTCAGCCAGCAGATCCGCTCACTCGAAGAACGGCTCGGCACGCAACTCGTCGATCGGGCGAGACGTCCGCTGATTCTGACCGAGGCCGGCCACTACCTGTGTACCGAGGCGCGTCAGATACTCGGCTCGCTGGAACAGGCGACGCTCGCGACGCAGGAAATCGGCGTCGGCCGGCGTGGCTGGCTCAGCATCGGCTTCACGCGCTCATCGATGTACAGCGTGCTGCCGCCCGCGCTCAAGGCGTTTCACAAGGCGTACCCACAAGTCGAACTCAAGCTCTTCGAAATGCTCACCGAGGAACAGACCGACGCGTTGCGCGACATGCGCATTCACATCGGCATCGGCCGGCAACCGCTGACGGTGGACGGCTGCACGTCCATTTCATTGCTGCGCGAGCGGGTCGTGGTCGCGCTCGAAGCCGGCCATCCGCTGGCCACGCGCAAGACCGTGCGTATCGCCGATCTCGCCGATACGCCATTGATTCTTTATCCTAAGCATCAGAACGCGCAGTTCAAGCGTTCGGTGCAGTCGCTCTATCGCGATGCGGGCGTGACACCGCTCGTCGCTCACGAAGCTTACGAAATCCAGACGGCGATTGCGCTGGTGGCGGCGGGACTGGGCGTGACGTTCATCGGCGAATCGGTGGCGCGGCACGGACGCACCGACGTCGTGTTCCGCCATCTCACGGGGCCGGGCTCGTCGTATCGCTCGACACTGGCCGCCACCTTCCGCACCGACGACGCTTCGCCACACCTGCGGGCCTTCCTCGCCTGCCTGCCCGCGCCGCTGAAAGACAGCACACTATAAGTAAAAATCTATACAAGCATAAGCAAGCGGTCTTGGACTCCTCGCCGTCACGTTCTTATCATTGAGACGCGAACATGACAAAAACGCAACGACGGCCACGGTCGTCGCTGCATGGCAGGAGACGGCATGACCTCATTCAATGAAACCGCAACCATGCGAAAAGTCTACGGGCGCCTGATGCCCCTGCTCTTCGCCATGATGTTCATCAACTACCTCGACCGGATCAATATCGGTTTCGCCGCGCTGGACATGAACAAGCAGTTGGGCTTCAGTCCCGCTGTGTTCGGCTTCGCGGGCAGTATCTTCTTCGTCGGGTACATGCTGCTCGAAGTGCCGAGCAATCTGCTTCTGCATCGCGTGGGCGCGCGCATCTGGATTGCGCGCATTCTGTTGACGTGGGGCGCGGTCGCCGCCGCCACCGCGTTCGTCTTCAACGACACCAGCTTCTACGTGCTGCGCTTTCTGCTCGGCGTGATGGAGGCGGGCTTTCTGCCGGGTATCGCGGTCTATCTGACCAAATGGTTTCCCGAGCGATATCGGGCACGGGCGGTGGGCGGCTACATCATCGCCGGCTCGTTTTCGGCGGTGCTGGGCGGGCCCATTTCGACCGTGTTGATGACGTACGCGGACGGCATCCTCGGTTTGCAAGGCTGGCAATGGATGTTCATTCTCGAAGGCGTGCCGGCGATGCTGCTGGGCCTCGTGACGCTGCGCATCATGACCGAGCGTCCGGCCGACGCGAACTGGCTGTCCGCCGATGAAAAACGCTGGCTCGAATCGACGCTCGCCGCCGAACGCGAGGCCGTCGGCGGCAACCGGCATTTTCCGCTGCTGCGTGTGGCAGGCGACATCCGCGTGTGGAGTCTCGCTGCTCTGTTCGGCTGCGCGCTGGTGGGCATTTACGGTCTGTTTCTGTGGCTGCCGCAGATCGTCAAGAGCCTCGGCGAGCTGAGCAATATCGAGGTCGGCTTCCTTTCGGCGGCGCCGCCGCTGCTCGGCGTATTGGGCACCTTCCTGATCAGCCGCAGCTCCGACCGCACCGGCGACCGCAAGAAGCACCTCGCGTTCGTCTACGGCATGAGCGCGCTGGCGATTGCCGGCAGCGCGTATGCGCCGAGCCCGGTGATCGCGTATGTGCTGCTGTGCGTGACCGGTCTCTTCATCTATGCGGGCAATCCGCTGTTCTGGAGTCTCGCGTCTTCGTTCAGAACCGGCGCGGCGGGTGCGGCGACGATCGCGCTGATCAACACCATCGCGCAGTTCGGCGGCCTGGTCGGCCCGTGGAGTATCGGGCTGGTACGCAACGCGACCGGCAACTTCAAGCTCGCCTTGCTGACGATCGCCGCGTTTCTCGTGGTCGCGACGATCATCGCGCTGGTGATGCGGGTCACGCCGGCCGAAGACGAACTCGCCTCGCTGGTCACGGGCGACGCCGCACCGCGAGCCTGAGTAGCGGCATGCAACGACATTAAAGGGTACTGCACACATGATCATCGATTGCCACGGTCACTACACGACCTCTCCCCGACAGCACGAAGCCTGGCGCGAGCAACAGATCGCCGCGCTCAAGGACGGCATGACGCCACCGCCACGTCCCGCGATTAGCGACGACGAGATTCGCGAGAGCATCGAAAGCGGCCAGTTGCGGAGTCAGCGCGAACGCGGGACCGACCTCACGATCTTTTCGCCGCGCGCCGCGGGCATGGGTCATCATCTCGCGGACGCCGACGCGAACGCGACCTGGTCGAGCGAATGCAACGACCTCGTACACCGCGTGTGCGAACTGTTTCCGCGCAACTTCATCGGCGTGTGCCAGTTGCCGCAAGCGCCGGGCGTGGCGCCCGCCAACTGCATCGCCGAATTGCGCCGCTGTGTCGAACAGCTCGGCTTCATCGGCTGCAATCTGAATCCCGATCCGTCCGGCGGCCACTGGAGTGGCCTGCCGCTCACGGACCGCTCGTGGTATCCGCTCTATGAAGCGATGGTGGAACTCGACGTGCCGGCGATGATTCACGTGTCGTCGTCGTGCAATCCGAATTTCCACGCGACGGGCGCGCACTACATCAACGGCGATACCTCGGCATTCATGCAATTGCTGCAGGGCGATCTGTTCGCGGACTTCCCCACGCTGCGCTTCGTCATTCCGCACGGCGGCGGCGCAGTGCCCTATCACTGGGGACGTTATCGTGGGCTTGCGCAAGACATGAAGCGCCCGCTGCTCGACGATTATCTGCTGAAGAACGTGTTCTTCGACACCTGCGTCTATCACCAGCCGGGCGCCGAACTGCTCGCCAAGGTCATTCCGGTCGAGAACATCCTGTTCGCCTCGGAGACCATCGGCGCGGTGCAAGGTATCGATCCGCGCACCGGCCACCACTACGACGACACGCGCCGCTATATCGACGCGATCGACTGGCTTAGCGACGCGGACCGGCAACGCATCTACGAAGACAACGCGCGCCGCGTGTATGCGCGGCTCACGCCTCAACTCGATCGTCAATTCGCCGCACAGAGGGCCACGGTATGAATCCAGTTGGATGGCGCGAATACGAGTGCGCGCCGCAGGCCAAACCGGCCACACTCGACGCACTGCGCGAACTGGCAGTCTCTCTGCTCAGCGACAACATGGCGCGCGCGCGCGGCACGGTCGGCTTGCAGCCGTATCATCGGCCGAAGCCGATGGCGGGCACCGCGCTCACGGTCCATACGCGGCCCGGCGACAACCTCGCGATTCATCGCGCGTTCGAATATTGCAGACCCGGCGACGTGCTCGTGATCGACGGCGCGGGTGATCTCACTCAAGCGCTGATGGGCGAGATCATGGCGACGTTCGCACAGAGTCTCGGCGTGCAGGGCCTCGTGATCGACGGCGCGATTCGCGACGTCGGCGCGCTGCGTCAGCGCGATTTTCCGGTGTATGCGCGCGGCGTCACACACCGCGGGCCGTACAAGAACGGGCCGGGCGAAATCAACGTGCCGGTCACGGTAGGCGGCATGATCGTGCATCCAGGCGATATCATTGTCGGCGACGAAGACGGCGTGCTCGCGATCGCACCTGCCGACGTCGACGCGGTCATCGAAGGAGCGCGGCGGCAGCATGCGAAGGAAGCGGCTGCGCTGGCGTCGATTGCCGACGGCCGTTTCGACCGCGCGTGGGTCGCTCCCCAGCGGGACCGGATGATGAACCCCTGACTGTGAGCCACATGGCGCAATACCTGACCGCTGCAACCCTGCTCGAACTCGCGCGCGCGGCGCAAACGCGCGCCACCGCGCCTTGCGCATGCACGAAAACGCCGCTGGACGGCTGGCAATCGCAGCCGCTGTCGCTCGACGAAACGCAGTTCGAGGAAATCGGCACGCTGTTGCCGGAAGACGATCCCGAGCCGACCTTCAGCGAGTATCTGCCGGGCAAGACGACCTACTGGGCGGCCGATGCGCCGATCGCGCCGCGCTACTTCCCGTACAACCGCTGCGCGCTCTGGCAGTGCTCGTTGTGTACGCGGCTTTATCTGCGCTACGTCGAAGGCGGCGGGTATTTCGTCGATCGCAGAATCCGTGCGGTGCGGGCGGAGTTGATCGAAGACGTGCCGCTTCCGGCGTGATGCGCGTGGCGTGACGAACGTTTTGGCATTGCGCGTCGAGGCGTTCGTCATGCGCAGATACAGCGACGCACCACTCAAACGCTCGCGATATGCGTGTCGGAAATCGCGCGCACGTCGATACGGCGCGGCAGAATCGCGTCGCGGTTCGCGCTGTCGGCGACCTTCTGAAGCGCGGCAATGTCGGCGTCGGTGACGAAATGCTGCTTCAGCGACGCGCGCTGCGTGATCCGCTTCGCGGCATCGAAAGGCGAGCGTGTCAGCGTCGCGTAGATCTGTGCGTACGCGTCGGGGTTGGCCAATGCCCAATCGCCCGCGCGTTGCAGTCTCAGCAGAAAATCGGCGATCGCCCTGCGTTTGTCCGCATCCGCGAGCGCTGCGCCCGAGGCCGTGATAAACCCCAGCCCGCTATTGATGCCGGTGCCGTCGCGCAGAATTCGCGCGCCGCGTTGCACGGCGATGCCGTAGTAAGGATCGAACGTCGCCCACGCTTCGATCGATCCCGATGCGAATGCCGCGAACGCATCCACAGGCAGAATGAAGCGGACCGTCACGTCGTCTCTGGACAGTCCCGCCTCCGCAAGCGCGCCATAGAGCTGGAACTGCGAAATGCTGCCGCGCGCCGACGAGACGAACACCGTGCGCCCTTTCAGATCCGCCACCGTCGCGATCTTCGAATTCGGTGCGACCAGAATGCCCAGTTGCGCGCCCGAGCCCACACGCGTTGCGACGATCTTCAACGTGGGATCGCCCAGCGCGGCCGCGAGCACCGGCAAGTCGCCCGCCGGCGCGAGATCGACGGCGTTCGCGCGTTGCGCTTCGAAGAGCGGCGCCGCGCCCTGAAAGTTGGCCCAGCGATACGCATACGGCGCGCCGTCGAGCACCTTGGCGGCTTCGACGAGCGCGCGCGTGCCGCCCGCCTGGTCGCCTAGCACGAGCGTGGTCGACGCGCCCCCGGCTGCATGCGCACCACGTGAAGCAAACACGCTCGCGGCGAGTGCCGGTGTTGCGCCGAGCAGTTTCAGCGCACGGCGTCGCTGGAAAAACGACTGGGAAACGGATGCGGCCATATGCCCTCGCTGACGATTGAGTGACAAGCGTAGCGGCGGTCGCGGGTCGTGGGAATGAATCGATTGCGATATGTATATGAGCGCTCGCGTGAATATCATTGCTCGTGGTCGATAACCACGCATTCGAAGCTGCTCGCGCAAGCCGCCGCCTCCATCGCTTCGGGCAGCGCGGCGAGCGGATAGACACGCGGATGCAGCCTGGTGAGATCGAGCTGCCCGCTGCGAACCAGGTCGAGCAGCCGGCGATACGACTCACGCGGATACATGAACTGGCCGAGAATTTCCCAGCCGTTCAACATGACCTCGGTATAGGGAATCGGCAGCGGCACGGCCATGCTGCCCATCAGAACCAGCCGGCCGCCTTGCGCGAGACCGCGTAGCGCGGCCAGCGTGAGATTGGGATCGCTCGCATTGCCGACCATGTCGAATGCCATCTGCGCACCGCCGTGCGTGGCCTCGCGCAGCGCTTGCGCGTCGGCCTGCACGTCGCCGGTGGCCGTGACCGTGACGACCCGCGCACGGTCGAGCGTCGCAAGCGCCTCGAGCGCCCGCGCATTTCTGCCAACCGCGACGATCCGGCTCGCGCCCATCGCCAAGGCAAGCAGCACGGCGCCGGTGCCATAGGCGCCCGTCGCGCCGGACACGATCAGCGTTTCACCGGCGGCCAGCCGGCCGCGCAACAGGCCGCCGAACGGGACGATGCAGCGGGTGGTCATCGCGAGCTGCACGGAACTCAGACGCGGCAGGTCGTCGGCCGGCGTCACCGCGCTGGCCGGATACGAGGCGTATTCGGCCAGCGTGCCGTCCGGCCAGTCGGCCTGCACGCGCTCTGCCGCCGCGCCGTTAGCGGTCACGCCCAGCAAAACCTGCGCGGGCTCCCGCACGTTTTCCTGCGCGACGAAATACGACGACAAAACGACACGCTGCCCGGGCCGCAGATGCCACACGTCGCGACCCACCGCATGTACGACACCCACGCCATTGCCACCCGGGACGAACGGCTGTGACGGCACGTGGTAGATCGGCAGTTTGCCGTCCACGTAGGCCTTCATATACGACATCAGCGAGGACGCTTCGACGCGAACCACGACGCCGCCCGCGCGCGGTTGCGGAACCGGAATGTCGTTCAGGCTCAGGGCGCCGCCCAGCCGTTCGAGTTGCCATGCTTTCATCGAAGAGATCCTCCGTGTATGCGCGTTGCCACGCCTCGCCTGTTGCTGCATGAAACCGCTCGTGGATAAGCGGGGGAAAACGCAAACATGTCCGCAAGCCGCACGGCTCGTCGCGTGAATGGCGCTATGATCCCGCCAAAAAAGCTCCGTGCCTATAATGGAAAAGCCCTCATTCCTCTTAGACCGTACATTTATGGATGCGCTTTCCGACGTACTCTCGATGCTGCGCGTGAGCAGCGTGCTGTCGTCCCGGTTCGAAGGCAGGGGGGCGTGGGCGTTCCGCTTCCCCGCGTATCAGGGCATCAAGTTCGGTGGGGTGCTGGCCGGCCGCTTTCATCTGTGGATCGAAGGCAGCCAGGCGCCGCTGACGCTCGAACCCGGCGACTTCTACATGCTGACGGACGGTCAGCCGTTTTATTCGGCAAGCGACCCAGGCCGTGCGCCGCTCGATGGTCCGGCTACTTACCGCAGTATTCGCAGCGCGGACGGCGTCGTGCGTTATCGCGGTGAAGGTGAAAGTAATGGCGATGGTGAAGGCGGCACGCGACGTGATCACGAACGCGTGACCATCGCGAGCGGCCGCTTCACATTCGAAAACGACGTCACAGGCAAGCTGTTGAGCCATCTGCCGCCGCTGATTCATCTGCGCGCCGCGGAGCTGGGTTCGCAGGCGCTGTCACGCGTGCTCAATCTGCTCGAATGGGAAACGACCGGCCTGCATGCGGGTGCGGACATCGCGCGCAGCAGTCTTGCGGCGCTGGTGCTCGTGCACGTGCTGCGCACCTATCTGGCGTCGACCCCGCAGCCGCAGGGCTGGCTCGGCGCGCTTGCCGATCCGAAGATCGGCAGCGCGTTGTCGATGATGCACGCGCAGCCTGGCGAACGCTGGACCGTCGAGAGCCTGGCGTACGCAGTGGGTATGTCGCGCACTGCGTTCGCGACGCGCTTTCGCCGCCAGGTGGGCAGCGCGCCCGTCGAATACCTCGCGCAGTGGCGGATGACGATCGCATGTTCCGCGCTCAAGCACTCGGAAGAGTCGCTGACCGACATCGCGTCGCGCATCGGTTATTTGTCCGATACTGCGTTCAGCATCGCATTCAAGCGCTCGACCGGGCAGAGCCCCGGCCGCTTTCGCGCGCTCAGCCGCGAGCCGTGATGGTTGCCGGACGGCGCCGGGCACTTCGTCGGCGGCGCGCCGATAGAAAGTGAGTGACAGGGTGCCGTTTTTGCGTTTCCAGTCAGCTTCCGGCACCCGCTCGCTTGCGTCGCTCAGGCCGCGCGATACATCTGCGCACCCCACGGCGCGCCGATCGTGCCGCCGTCCACGACGATCTCGGCGCCGGTCATTCCCGACGCATCCTTCGACGCAAGAAACAGCACCGCCGCCGCCACTTCTTCCGGCGCCGCAAGACGGCCCATCGGAATGCGCGGTGAGAGCGCCTGTTCGGTTCCGTCGAGCGTCGCGCCCTCGCGTGCGCCACGCGTCCAGATCGGCGTGCGCGTGCCGCCCGGAATCACCGTGTTCACACGGATGCCGCGCTGTACGAGTTCGGATGCGAAAACCTTCGCCATGCCCGTGATGCCCGCCTTGGTGGCCGAATAAGCGGCCGAGCCCGGCGAACCGAGTTCGCGCATCACCGAACCGTTCAATACGATCGAGCCACCTTCGCTCATCAACGGAAGCGCCGCCTGCACCGTCAAAAACACCGCCGTCAGGTTCGTGCGAAGAATCGCGTCGAACGCCGCGGCCGATGTACCGCCGAGCGGCGTGGGTCCGGAAATGCCGGCGTTGGCGAACACGATGTCCAATGAACCAAACGTGCTTTCGATCTGTTTGAACAGCGCGCCGATTGCGGCCTCGTCATCCAGATTGGCCTGCACGCCCAGCGCGTTTTCGCCCAACTCCGACACCGCCTGATCGACTTTGGCCCGGTCGCGGCCCGTGATCACCACGCGCGCGCCTTCGCCAATCAGCAGCTTCGCCGTGACGAAACCGATGCCGCTATTCCCACCCGTGACCAACGCTGTCTTTCCTGTGAAACGCATCATCCTTCTCCCTGAGCGCGCCGCCGGAATGCTCCACAAAGCACGGCCGGGCGACGCCTTGAACGGTTAAGCGGCTCCGCGCCGCTGCTGACAAACGAACTATCCGAGACATTCCTCACCGTCATTCTGCATGTTGATCATCATGCACATTTTCAGTATTATGCTCGTCATGCAGATTGTCAAGTGTCGGAGAACGGAAAAATGGGCTACTCACAGGCGCAGAAGGCAGAAAGCAGGCAGCGCGTTCTGGAAACGGCGGCGAGGCAAATTCGTGAAGACGGCATCGCCGCGCTCGGCGTCGCGGACTGCATGCGCAGCGCCGGACTTACGCATGGCGCGTTCTACGGCCATTTCGATTCACGCGACGCGCTGATTGTCGAGGCCCTCGAATACGCGGTCGCGCAAAGCAGGAAACGTATCGAGGCGCTGCACACCGGAACGGGCGCGCCCAACGCGAAAGAGCCGTTGCAGGCGATTGCGGAGGCGTTCCTCAGCGAGCGTCATATCAGGAACCCCGGCAGCGGCTGCGCGTTGTGCGCGCTCGCCGGCGAGGCGCGCCACGCGAGCCCCGAAGTTCGCGAGCGGCTGACAGCCTACGTGCACGCGCTAACGGCGCAAATCGCCGAGACTCTGGCGGGTCGAAGCAAGAGCGCGGCGCTTGGCATCGTCGCGACCATCGTCGGGGCGGTGACCCTGGCGCGGGCGGTGGACGACAAGCAACTCGCGAAATCGATTCTCGCTGCATCGCTCGACCTGATCGTGGCTCAGGGCGGTCACGCCGGCGCCGGGTAAAACCGTCGCGCACCGTCTCGCACGCGTTACCATGACGGTCTTTTCAGGCAACCATCCAATCTATTCCAATGAAGCCCACACGATGGGCCGGTGTATTTTTCCTTCTGGTGACGGCAACCGGCTGGGCTCTCAACTGGCCCGCGATGAAAATACTGCTACGACAGTGGCCTCCGTTGTTCTCCCGTGGCGTCGCCGGAGTGGCGGCGGCGCTGCTGCTCGCGGTGATCGCGCTCGGTTCCGGCGAACGCCTGCGCGTGCCCCGGCATTTGCTGCCACGCATACTGCTCGCGGCCAGCACCAACGTATTCGCATGGATGGGGTTCTCGACACTGTCGATGAAATGGCTGAGCGTGAGCGAAGGCGCGTTGCTCGTCTATACGATGCCGATCTGGGCGATGCTGCTCGCGTGGCCAGTGCTGTCGCGGCGGCCGTCCGCGGAAGGTTTCGTGTCGCTCGCTTTGGGACTCGCCGGTGTCGTCGTGCTGCTCGGCGCTCAAGGTTTCGCTTTCGACTCCGGCAAGCTCGCCGGCATTCTGTTCGCTCTGCTCGCGGCGGTGCTGTTTGCGCTGGGCACCGTCATTACGCGCACACCGATCCCCGTGGCGCCGATTACGCTGGTGGCGTGGCAGGTCGGACTCGGATGTGTGCCGATGGTCATTGCGGGATTGCTGATCGAGCATCCGGACTTCACGGCGCTCAACACCGCGGGCTGGGCCGTGCTGATCTACATGACCGTGGTACCGATGGGCGTGTGCTATCTGGCGTGGTTCGCGACGTTGCGCCATTTGCCGCCTGAAGTGGCGTCCATCGGCATGCTGCTCGTGCCGATCATGGGCATCGTGGCAGCCGCGCTCGCACTGGGTGAGCCGCTAGGCTGGCGCGAGACTGCCGCGATGGCGTTGACGCTGAGCGGCGTGGCACTCGCGCTTCGGCGTAAGCGGCCGGTGAAGCAGGCCGCAGATTGAAACAGGCTGAGGCTGCTCAGACGCCGTCGCTATCCCTGCTCAAACGCCGCGCAAGCTCGCGACCGCGTCCTGTCAGTTTGAGTGTCGAGATATCGCCGTCGTCGCGCCAGGCGATCTCGACCAGCTCATAGCGGCTCAGCGCAAGTACTTCCGCATCGAGTTCTTGCAGACGCCTTTCGGCATCGCTCAGGCGCAGCAGGGTCGCGACTTCGTGATGGGTCAGCATCGGCTACCTCGTCGGTGAATAGAGGACATGCCGACATCGTAGACACGCAGCCCGACATTCAGACTACGGTTGTGTTGCGCAAAATTACCGCGTTACACATGGCGAGGACGTGCGCCGCCGTCACACAGGCTCACGCTACTTGCCGCGCGCCACGGACACGAGTTCTTTGACACGCCGTGCAATGCTCCCCAGCACACCATCGGGTTCACTCGTGGACGGCTGTCTGTGCGGCATGTTCTGCAAATCGTGCCAGTCATCCTGGAGCGAGCGCGCATGACTCGCCGGTGTGAACGGCCATTCGATCACCACCGCCCGCAGGATCGCCGCACGGGGACCTTTCTCGGCCCTGTCGATATACGCATTGATCGCTATTGCCTCCTGCCTCGCCGATTCGTGGGAATCGGTGGCAATGAAGTCGTTCAGTCCTTCGATATGGACGCACCATAACTGTTCGCTCACGTCCTGTCTCCGTATGGGTTCCTGATTGCCGACCCGCTCGCTGCGGATAACGCCCTGTTCGTCTCCGGCATTCCCGCTCAAAACACCACCGATATGCCGCCATTTTTATACCCGAGCCATCCGGGGCGCTGCTTTTCAGAACCCATGACCCAACTTCCTGTACCGTATTACTGGGGCCTCGATCTAAGATCAGTAAGCATTAGGATGATGAAGCCCCTTGAATACAGTCGCGAAAATGATTTTTACGTCCAGTGCGAATGACCAGTTGCGCAGGTAATACAAATCGTGCGCGACGCGGCCCTCCATCTTTTCGATGCGATCGGTTTCACCGCGAAAGCCGTTGATCTGCGCCCAGCCGGTAATGCCGGGTTTGATCCGGTACCGATGGATATAGCCGGACACGATGTGCTGATAGAGATCGTCGTGTTCGAGCGCGTGAGGACGCGGCCCCACCACCGACATATCGCCGCGCAGCACATTGAAGAATTGCGGCAGTTCATCGAGACTCGTGCGGCGAAGGAATCCGCCTACCCTGGTAATGCGTGGATCACCGCGTGTCGCCTGCTCCAGCAGGCCCGGCTTCTGCTCGTGCAGGCGCATGGTGCGAAACTTGTAAATGCTGAAGACCCGCCCGTCCGCGCCTTTGCGGCGCTGTCTGAAGAAGACCGGGCCGGGCGAACTCAGCTTCACGGCAATCGCACAGGCGAGCAGAATCGGAGATACAGCGATCAGCGCCGCTAGCGCAAAGAGACGGTCGAACAGTTCCTTCTGCACCATTGCCTTGGGCGGTAGCGGCGACGCGGCCAGATTGATCGTCGGTAGGCCCAGCAGGTCGGTCATGCTGCCTTCGAAGAGCGCCAGTGTGCGCACATCGGGCATGAACCGGATATTGATCAGGTCATTGCGAAATTCGTCGACGAGCCGGAGAATCGAACGCTCCTCGGTCAGCGGCAACGCCAGCCAGACTTCGCCGATGTTCTGCTCGCGAACGTATCGGGCAAACGCGGCATGCTCTTCAAAGACCTTCACCGGCGACGCGTTCGCGACGCCGCTGCCCGGACGCAGGTTGTACAACGCGTTGGCGCGAAAACCGGCGGCAGGCGACATCTCCATCTTACGAATGATCTCGTCGCAATGCTCTCCGCACGCGGCAACCGCAACCTGCTGCAAATTCAGTCCGGCATTGCGCATCCGGCCGAGCAGCGCATGCGTCACCATGCGCCCGGCCATCATCGCCGCACCCGAAATGCCGGTCCAATACACGAACCAGAGACGCGACACGAAGTCGATCTGGTGCAGCGAGAACATCAGCACCATCGCGCACGCCTGAACGAGCAGCCAGCCGAGCGCGACGTGCCCCGCGAGCGCACGCTTGGAGCGGCCGCGCCATGACTCGTACACGCCCAGCGCCGGAAATACCGCGAGTGCAAAGGCCGCCGCAAAGGCCACGAACGCCAGATAGAAACTCTGCTGCGAGCCCGTTTCGAAACGGATCTGCGAGGCCACGATCGCGCCCGAGAGAATCATCGCCACGTCGAACAATCTTGCCAGTAGACCAGTAATCAATCGCATTGCAGCCCCCTAAGAGCACGCGTCCGTTCGACTCACCTGATTCAGCTGCAGCGCCCATACTTGTCGTCGAATCTGACGATGTCGTCTTCGCCAAGATAGGTTCCGGACTGAACTTCGATGATCTGCAGCGGCACGCGGCCGGGATTTTCCAAACGATGACGAATGCCCAGTGGGATATACGTCGACTCGTTTTCGCCGAGAAGAAACTGCTCTTCCCCGCGCGTGACGAGCGCAGTCCCGCTCACGACAACCCAATGCTCCGCACGGTGGTGATGCATCTGCAACGACAGGCGCGCGCCCGGCATCACGACGATGCGTTTGACCTGAAAACGATCGCCGTGGTCGATCGAATCGTAAAAACCCCACGGGCGGCGAACTTTTCTGTGCGCGTCGGCTTCCGGTGATTTATCCCGCTTGATGCGCGACACCAGACCCTTGATGTCCTGCACGTGCGAGCGGTCCGCCACCAGCACGGCGTCGTCGGTCTCGATCACGATCAGATTGTTCGTGCCGACACAGGCCAGCAACCGGCCGCCTTGCGAACGCGCGTAGGTTGCGGTCGCGCCTTCGAACAGCACGCGTCCATTCGATGCGTTGCCGCAGTCGTCCTTTTCCATCGCCTGCCAGACCGCATCCCACGACCCGAGATCCGACCAGCCCGCGACGAGCGGCACGACCACGCCCGCGAAAGGCGAATCAGGCTTACCCAGTTGCTCCATCACCGCGTAATCGATCGAATCGGCGGGCGAGCGCAGGAATTCGGTGGCGTCGGGAATGACGCACTCGGCGGTTTTTCTCGCCCCCTGATGCGCCTGAACGCACGCGGCGTGTATCTCCGGCTGAAAACGTTCGATCATCGCGAGCCATACCGATGAGCGGACCACCACCATCCCGCTGTTCCACCAGTAATTGCCCGACTCCACATACTGAGCGGCGAGTTCTGCTGCCGGCTTCTCGACGAAACGCTCGATGCGACGCGCGCCATCGCGCAACTCGCTGCCGAGGCGGATATAGCCGAAACCGGTGTCCGCGCGATCCGGGGGAATGCCTAATGTGGCGATCGAACCCGCCTGGGCGTAGCGCGCTGCGATGTCGATGGCCCGATGAAGCGCGTCGAGGTCGGCTATCGAATGATCGGCGGGCATCACGACCAGAATAGCGTCCTGTCCATCGGCGCAAGCGGCCAATGCGGCGAGCGTAAGCGCGGGCGCGGTATCGCGGCGCGCGGGCTCCACCACGATGCGCGCGTTCACCCCGACCTCGCGCGCCTGTTCGTAAGTGGCGAAGTAGTGCTCGGCACCGCAGACGACGACCGGGTCGGCCGACACATCCCACATGCTGCTGAAGCCCGCCATGCGCCCCATCGTGGCTTGCAATAATGTCTGGTTACCGATCAGGTCGATCAACTGCTTCGGAAACTGCTCACGCGACATCGGCCACAGACGAGTCCCCGATCCCCCGGCGAGAATGACCTGCACGAGCGGCGGATAGTCCACCAGAGCCTTTTCGATCGAATCGGTGTCCGTCGTCCCGTCCGTCACTGCCGTAACCTTGCCCATATAAAGCTCCCTTAGCTCGATGCCGGCTCGAGAACGACCCGCTCGATGTCCGCGCATAACGCATAACGACGCGAAGCGCGTCGAGGACTTCTCATGTGATTAATGACAGGACGTCCGTAACGGATGGACAGAGCCAACCAGTTCGTTGCGCCGGACGATGTGCGTATCGGCCTATCGGTCTGATTCGGCCTCAAACGCAAAGCATCGGCGCGATCGGGTCGCGGCAGATCGCGTAAGGGCACCAGCGTTACGCCGACAGACTGGTCCCTTTAGCGCCGCACTCGATGTGATCAATCATAGTCAGCCTACGCTGCACCACAGCATTCGTGGCGCGAACAGTGGAGGTTTTGGCTCTGCTCGTGGGCACGGATTTCTTAAGCACCCCGGTGAAGCCGAAGCGACGAACAGCGGCATACGCGGAGGTTGGAAATCAATTACGACACGTGGTACCGTGCAGTGAACGCGTTCGCGTTTTATTCCTCAAAGTTACGGACACCGATGTTGTCCATTGCCATTACGACGCTGGCTTTCTGTTTCTGACTCCATGGCGGCTTTCTTCACATGGACGAGTCTTTGGGCACTGTGCGCCATTTCGTTTTCATGGAGTCGCAATGGCTTACATATCGTTACTTGCGCTATTCCTGACTGTCACCAATCTGGTACCCGTAAGCGCGGTAGGTTTTGTCCCACTCCTCTTCTGTTCGTGGCGTTTTTTCGGAAGAAGTTACCCCGCATTTATTACGCCGCTGACGATGTTGACGCTGCTGATCGTGGTTTCGACGCTGCTTTACGACCCCCGGTCGTTTCTTCAATTCGACTTTTATCGCCGCGACGGCAATTTTTTCATCTCCTATGCGCCGATCTTTGCCGGTTGCCTGTACATGCACCGCTGGGATCTGAACAAAGTGCTTCGCGCGTTCTTCATGTTTGCGGTAGTGATCAACCTGCCGATTTACGCTTACTACATTCTTGAGAATGGCTTACTCAGCATCTTCACGAATCCCGATGCCAGCTTTGGCAGCTACTTCATTGCACGCAACGCGGCCGGAGGCTTCTTTGCGATGCTGTTCTGCCTGGGCCTCGGGTGCTATCTGCAACGACGCAGCAAGCTGGTCCTGGCGCTGCTGGCCGCCAACGTGTTGATGCTTTTCTCCACGTATAGCCGGGGCTCGCTGCTGGGCGCTCTGGCGGTGCTGCCCTATCTCTACTTCGGCCGCAAGCGCTGGATGCTGGCCTCGCTGATAGCCTGTCTTCTCGTGGCTTCGATCGCAATGGCGATCTACAATACCGACCCGACCGTCAACTATATGGGTTACACCTTCTCGATTCAGAATCAGGATGCGAAGGTCGCCAATCTGAACATCCGCTACGAATGGCTGTGGCCGCGCGCGCTCGCGTACTTCGAACAAAGCCCGATTATCGGCCTCGGGTTCGGTTCATTCGACGACCATATCGGCAGCGTCATCTCATACTTCCACGTGGTGGGTATTGCGTCGGACGTCACGACCGAACATAGCGACTCGCATGCACACAACTCCTACCTCAACTTTCTCGCGGAACTCGGCATAGTCGGACTCGTTCTGTTGCTGAATTTCCTCTGGAAGCTGATTGAATGGAGCCAGCACGGCGCGGCGGCCGCCGCGCTGATCGGGCGCGGACAAAACTTCGCCGCCTTCCGGTTCGTCGAAATCTCGTCGGTTTGCCTGCTCGTGATGGCCGCCACCGAACATCGGATGGTCTCGCCGTCGAACGTTCTGATCCTGTCGCTTGTCGTCTCGTTGTTGCTCGCATGGCGGCCGCCCAGCGCCGTCGCGTTCGAACGGCCGCCGCGCATGCCGGACGGGCGCACGCCCTCGTGAGCGATAATACGGACGCACCCAACTAATCTGCCCGCGGGAGGCGCTCTTTTCAGCCACGCGGCAGCCAGAAAGCGACAACGAGAGAATCCTATGTGGACTGTGTTCACCAACCTGGGCGACGCCGCCATCACGTTGCCCGTGGCGGCTATTTGCGCCGGCTGGATTGCACTATTCAATGTGCGTCTGGCACTCCGCCTGATCGGCGTACTCGCCGTTGGCGCCGCGCTCGTGGGCGCAACCAAGGTCGTCTATGCCAGCTGGGGAATAGCCATTCCGGCCGATGATTTCCGCGTCATTAGCGGGCACACCATGCTGTCGACGTCCATCTGGATGGTCGCCATTACGCTCTTGCTGAAGTGGTGGCGGCAACCGACGCTGCCCGGTATCGTTGCGGGCATGGTCATCGGGGCGCTGACTGGTCTTTCCCGCCTCGTCGACCATTCGCATTCGCTGCCTGAAGTCATTTCCGGCTGGCTTCTTGGCGCACTGGTGGCGTTAATTTTCTTACGGGCGGCCGTCAACGTCGAGCCCGAAAGATTCGGGGCCATCTGGCCCACGCTAAGCCTTCTGCTAGTCTCCACGCTCGCCTATGGCCACAAGGCGCCGCTTCAACATCTGATCGAAACACGTTCGCCGCAAATTCGAACCCATGTGCCCTCCATCATGGCCGCGCTGGGACGAATCCGCTATCGCATCCAGTCTTACGATGCCACGTCGGCCAGATGACGTTCGTCAACGGACTGCGGGTTCCTGACCGGATACGGAAGAAACTGCTCGACACAGGCGTAGGGAAGCCGGGCGTCGATGAAATTCGTCAGTGCCGCCTTGAAGTTCTCCGTTGAAAAGCGCTCGGCATTTCGACGGCATTGCCGGGGGTCGAACAGTCCGGCATTGTTTTCAAACCGGCTGACCGCTTCCAGCAGCGACTCCATTGTCTGCTCGCCAAAGAACACGCCCGTAGGCCGATCGAGCGGCAAACCGACGACCGATTCGAGCGCGCCGCCCCTGCCGAATGCGATGACCGGCGTTCCGCACGCCTGCGCCTCCACCACGGAGATACCGAAGTCTTCTTCGGCCGCGAACACGAACGCTCGGGCGCGCCGCAAATAATCGACGAGAACTTCCGATGGTTGATGACCAAGAATCGTCACGTTCTCTCCGGCGCAAGATTTGATCTTTTTCATCTCAGGACCATCGCCGATCACCACGAGCCGCCGCTCCGGCGTTTGCGAAAACGCTTGCACGATCAGATCGATGCGCTTGTACGGCACCATCCGTGAAGCCGTCACATAGAAATCGTCCTTCTGCGTACACACCGTCATGCTGCCGAGATCGACCGGTGGATAGATGACGGTCGCTTCGCGTTGATAGGCCTTCTTGATCCGCCGCGCAATGAACTGCGAATTCGCGACCAGATGATCGACGCCGTTGGCCGAACGCGCATCCCATCCCCGGATGTAATGTAGCAGCACGCGGGCCATCGCGGACTTGATGCCGGTACTCAGGTGAGACTCCCTGAGATACTGATGTTGCAAGTCCCACGCATAGCGAATGGGCGAATGAACGTAACTGACGTGAACCTGGTTCGGCCCGGTCAGTACACCCTTCGCCACCGCATGCGAGCTGGAAATGACGAGGTCATACCCGGACAGATCGACCTGTTCGATCGCAATCGGCATGAGCGGGAGGTAGGCACGGTAGCGTCGCCGGGCAAAAGGCATTCTCTGAATAAACGACGTATGGACGGTCTTTCCCTTCACGCAGTCGCGGTCCTCCAGAAAATCGACAATCGAGAAGATGTCCGCGTTCGGGAAGCACTCGATGATATTTTTCAACACCTTCTCCGCGCCGCCCGAGACCACCAACCAATCGTGAACAATAGCGACTTTCACTTCGACCTCCTGTGAGAGAGCAACCGGGACCTACGTATGCGAGGTCCCGCTTCATTCATCCTTCGCGGCGCCTGCCTGAGGCCGAAAGCCGCACGCCATTCGAACCATGCCGAGCGCCCGTTCGGCGCCTGGCAACAGATTGATCAACTCCAGGCGGATCATGATGCTCATCAGCATCACCGCCAGCGCTGCTTCGCCGATCACCCGGGCAGACGCCATACCCACCGCACCGTATCGAGAAGCAAGAAAAAGGGCCGCCACGAGATTGATCAACCCCGACGCCACACCCGTCACGGCAAGCAGCCTGTCTTTCCTTCGTGGCACGAATACATAGAACGCGATGAATTGGTTAACAGCGGCGAAGGGGAACATCCATGCGAAGATCTGCAATACGTGCGCACTCGGTCCAAACGCAGGCCCCAGGATCAGCGGCAGCACAAATGGCGAAAGCGTGAGTGCGCCACAAAACATCAGTAGTCCATAGCCGATCAACAAGGTGGCGCCCCACCGGGTCGTGACCTGCGCGCCGTCTTTGTCGCCGAGCGCGAGTTGCCGCGATATCGTGGGAATGAACACCTGCGACGCCGGCCCCATCAGACTGAGCCCGATCGTCGCGAAGCGTTCGGCCGCGCCGAAGTAGCCCACCTGAGCGGGCGTGGACAGCAGCGTCAACAGATAAGTCGACGACGCCGTGAGCACGACCGAGCCCGACGAGTAGCAGAACAGCATGGTCGAGCCTCGCACAAGAGGCACGACGCCCGCGAACCTGAGACGCGGCAAGCCCAGTTGCCAGGTCGTCAGGCCGTACGAAATGATCGAAGACGCCACGCCTGCGATCAGCAGGCTCGCCAGCACCCACACGGCGTCACCGGGCCCATTGACGAGATTCAGAACCAGCAAGAGGCTCAGCGCGAAACCGAACACCTCGATCATGATCGGGGTTCGAAAATGCTGACGCCCTTGAAACAGCCAGCCGAGATTCATCGCCGACACGACACCCAGCAGCGTGGCGAGCAGACCAATCACCGGCCGCTCTGACAGGACGGGCGAGCTCATCGTGGCGACGACGCCGATAACACCACCCAGCAAACCCATCAGAACGCGTGCGCTCACATGCAACGAGTAGATGGAGTTGCACTCCGCCGCCGATTGCGCCTTCGACACCTCGCGCATGCCGACGAACGTGAATCCATAGCTGGCGAGCATCCATATCACGTTCATCAGCGACATCGACGCCAATACCCGGCCGTACTCGGTGACGCCAAGAATCCTGCCGTAGAACGGCACGACGATGATGAGATAGACGTATCTCATCAAATACCCGCCGTAGACAAACGCAATAACGTTGGCGCCCGCTCGTCTATCCATATCGCCCCCTTTCTCGCGCGTTCCGGACTTCAGCGCCCAACCGCGCGACGGCGGGCAAGCGGGTTGGAGATATAACGCACGACGAAATCGGACAGCGGTGAGTAAGGCACGAGACACAAACTCGACAGCACGAGCGTGCCGAGTTTCTTCTTCACCCCCCAGAACGGGTTCGCGATGATCGTATGCAAATAGGTGCGGGAGTCTCGCGTCATCCAGCGCCAGCGTGTTGGAAAGGTCGCATGATAGACGCTCGAACAGAACGTGGCCCTTTCGTGAGAAAAGTCGTAAAAGACCGGCGGAAGTTCTATCTGCAAGCGGTTGCGCGCGATATTCCTCAGTATCGCCCAGCGCAAGTTGAAGGTTCTCGGCGCTTTGTTGAGTTGCTCCGAATTGGCGAACGAGATCGTTTCGCCGTGGGCGTTATGCACACGATAGCCGCCGAGCGACTTCGGCACGGTGGCAATAGGTCCCGTCAATGCCGCGCCGTAGATCGCGTAGAAGTCTGCGCCGTAGCGGTTAATACCCTCCTCCGGTATGGGAAAGAAGCGCCTCAGGGCGCTCACACGATAGGCATTGCCCGAGGCCGGCGGAGAGGGGTAAAGCCAGCCGCTGCGCAGCAGCTTTCCGCAGTCGTGCGGTGGTTCGCTGTGGGGTACATGGGTGCCCGTTAGCACGCTGGCGCTGTCCATCACGTCGAGGCGGAATTGCACCTTCGCCCAGTTTCCCCCCGAGAAAAGGCGCATCACTTCGGAGACCGCGCTCGGATAAAGAATGTCGTCGGAATCGAGGAAGATCACATAGTCCGTTTCAAGCACGCCGATCGCATGGTTATACGCGGAGACCTGGCCGCCGTTCGTCTTGAAGATGGATGAAATACGCGTGCCGTACTGTTCAATGATCGCTCGCGAGCCGTCGGTCGAACCGTCGTCGATGACGAGCACCTCCGTTGCCGGATAGTCCTGAGCAAGCGCCGAGTCGATCGCCTCGGCCAGATAGCGCTCGTAGTTGTAATTGCAAATCGCGACAGTAACGTGGTTCATGATTTCTCAACGGTATCCAAAAGTTCGATCAACCGGAGTGCGATGACCGTAAAACTGACGACACACGCGGCAAACACAACACTTCAACTGGATCGGGCGTGCCCTTGCCCGATCGCATGGCTATGCGGCACGACGCACAACGACATACGCGAGGTGCTTCGGCGGATTGTTGCCAGCGCCGTTGACTCGACCCGGCACCTTGAATCGAACCTTCAGCATCTGGTCGTCCCACGTCAGCGCAACGTCGTCGCGGGAGCTCGCCTCGCCGGTTAGTGCGTCGATAAACTCGACCCGGGTAATGCGCGGCGACGACTGCGGCCCAAACCCAGGGAGGCCGACCGTCTGCCAACCCGGCTCAGCCCTGACCTGCATCACGATGTCGCTGCCGGAAAGCAACGCGGCTCCAGCGGCGCCTGGACCGAACTGCAACGGCCTCGACAAGCCGGCAAGCGGTCCATTGACGGTTTGACGCAGCACGACCAGGCTTTGACCGGATACGTTGTAAGTCCGCTCGGGCGGGCCCCGATGCGTCAGACGGTATGGCTCATAGCCATCCCAGTGATAGATCATGGACAGGTACTTGTCCTGGTCGTTCCAGTTCCTGTCCAATGCCCACACGGCGAAGTCGAAGAAATAGCGCGGCAGGTAGTGCGGATCTTTCATGTACTCGTTACCTATTTCCGTTTGCCAGATACCGCGTGCAGGACCGTTCCTCACGTACTGTTCATACAGAGGATCCAGATCGGCGACGGGAAGGTAATGCGTGTCGAGGTAATCGACCCAGTCCAGCATGCGTTCATTCAACACCGGGCTCCTGTACTCCAGCCATCGCTTGAAGTTGGAGAGCCCGCCCTGATCCGGCCAGCCGCCGTACACGACATACGCGCGGTAACCGCGGATAATTCGAGCCGCCGGAATATGAATCCGCTCGACGTAATCCTGCATCGCCCGCTCATAAGGCTTCGCACGCTTCTGGTCCCGACTGAATTCCGGGCCGTGCCAGAACGTCGCCTGCTGCAAGCCGCCGGACAACTTGCCGGCCGCCTCGTTCCAGATCTGGAAATAGCGCAGGTTAAACGGCGGTGTCGAATACTTGCGAACCACCGCGTCGACGTAGCGCGTCCAAGCCTTCTCGTCGACAGGCGCCGAGTTGGAGTCCCCCGGCACGCTCGCATTCCACTTCGGCGTGTACCCGAGCAGCAGCAACGAGCCGATTCCGTTGCGATCGTTTCGAATCAGGACCGACGGCAGATCGCTATCGAATGCGGAGCCGGTCTTGTCGATTCGCATCGCGTCTTCCGGCCCGTGCGACTGGCCAGGTCCCACGGAATCGCGTCCCCAACTGATACCCATCGCACGCCACATCTGAATGTCACCGGCCGATCCGGGCCAGCCATTCGAACCGATCAGGTCGGTAATCCTGCGAGCGGTAGCACGTTGTTTCCGCGCATCGGACACCACCGCGAGCGCGCTCTGCGTTCGCAGCAGAGGTATCGTCGCGCCTGCGAGCGCCGCGAGTATGCGCAGTGCTCGCCGTCTGCCGGCACCGTTTTCGACGCGGTACATTTGCCTGCCCAGAAACATGCGTCAACTCACCGACGCGCGCGGCATCAGGTCCGGCAAGCGGTCGCCGCTGTGTCCGTAGAGAATCTCAAGCACTTTCTGCGCCGAATACTCCCAGCGAAACTCGCGGGCGTGAAGCAAGCCCTTCGTTCGGTGACGCTCCCTGAGTTCCGCGTCGCCCATCATTTGTGAAATCTTTGCGGCGATGTCGTCAGCCGACATCGCGTCGCAATACATCGCAGCATCGCCGCACGCTTCGGGGATCGACGTACGCGACGAGGCAATCACAGGGCAGCCGCAGTACATCGCTTCGAGCGGCGGCAGTCCGAATCCTTCATACAACGACGGGAAAATCAGGCAACCCGCGTTCTCATACAAGGACTTCAACTCGCCATCCGACACGAAACCGGCCCACAGTACCTGCTTCGATAAAGCCGGCTGCCCGTCATCGGCGCTATTGAAGATGCGCGGATTTCTGCCGCCCACAATGACAAACTTGATTTCGGTGAGATGTCCGAGTTTGCCGATCGCCTCCAGCGCGCGCTGCAGATTCTTGCGCGGATCGAGACTGCCGACAATCACACAGTAAGTGTCTTTCGCAAGTCCCAGACGGCTCAATACCGCCGGATTCGACGTGATCCGGTCGAGATGATCCGCGCCAGGCGCCACGACCGTCACGCGCGATTCATCGATTTTCAGGTGATGGCAAATGCGCATCTTCGAGAATGCCGAGACCGTCAGGATCATCGGCCGGGTTCGTGGGAGGCATGCAAAGCAAACCCGGTACCAGAGTCTGAATTTTCTCGAGAAGCCTTGCGGGACATCGTAGATCGCCATGTCATGAACCATCACGACCTGTCCGCGCTTGAACAGCGGATTGGTATTGCACAGACTCAGGAGCGTCATACCCCGCGCGGCAATCGGCAGCGTGATCTGCTCCCAGAGCGTGCCGCGCAGCCACGGAAAACGCCGCTGCGGTGCGAGCAGCGCACCCGGTTCGATCGCGTTTTGCGGCATGAAGACTTCCAGTTCGTCGACAGGCAGAGCGCGCATCTGCATCGCTCTCGTGAGTTCATAGGCGACCCGTTGAACACCGGTGACGGGCTGGGAAGTGAACTTTCCGTTGATTGCAAAGGTCATCGGGTTCTCCGTTTAACGCCGTCACGACACGACGCTGGCTGCCATTTGCTTGAGCCCCGGGGGAGATCAGTGCACTACTTCCGGGTCGCCGGCATCACTGGCGTAATTCGTCGCGTAGCCGTAATTGCGCGTACTTCGCCGCAGCGGGATGCCGTTGAAGACCGCGCCCGCGATGCGTCCCTCGGCGCGCTCCATCTTCTTGACCGTGTCGGCAATCTCCTCCTCGCTCTGCATTCCAGAACGCAAGACGAGCAAGGACGCACCCGCTTCACTCGCAATGATGGAAGCGTCCGTGACCGCGAGAAACGGTGGCGTATCGATGATCACCAGATCGAACTGGCCCGCGAGCCGCTCCAGGACATCCTTGAAGCGCGGTTTCATCAGCAATGCGGCGGGATTCTCCGGGCGCAAGCCGCAGGACAGGAATGTCAGGCCCTCGACACTCGTCTGCCGCAACGCGCTGCGCAAAGGCATTCGTTCCGCGAGCACCTCCGAGAGCCCGCCGCGATTGCTGCCATTGAACAACGACGCGAGATGTCCGCGCCGCATATCAGCGTCGATCAGCACGACGCGTGAGCCGATTTCCGCGTGCAGGATCGCGAGGTTCGCGGCAACAAAGCTCTTTCCCGCGGAAGGCGTCGGCCCGATGACCATCAGGACGTTATTGCGCGCGTGGGCAAGATCGCGCGTCACCGCAGTACGCACGTTGCGAAGCGCCTCGACCGACGTATCGTGCGGAAAACGTGACGCCAGAGCCCGGCTGATGTCGCCGTCCAACAAGGCCGCCGCTCCATGAAACTGGATATCGGGCGCGGCTTTCTGGAATGGCAGGTTGCTTCGCCCTCCCAGACCCGGTAGTGATTTTCGGCCGAAGCCGGCGGACATGCGATCGAGCAATAACTGCTGCTGACTGAACAGGATCTCCCCGAATACGGGCACGCTCATGCGGCGCTCGACGTACTTGGGGTCGGTCACGCCGGTCATCACGTGGCGGCGCATGAAGACCAGCGTGACGCCGGACACGAGCCCAAGTATCAAGGCCCCTGAAAGCACCACGGCGGGCTGGGGTTTGACCGGACGATGGGGCCTGATTGCCCGGTCGACGATATGCGCGCCGCCCGTCGTACTGGCGCGCCGAACCTGCAATTGTTCGGCTTTCTGAACCATCCCTAGATAGATCGTTTCCGCCACCTTCTGCGCGCGGAGCAGATCGACGCTCTCACGCTCGGACGACGGCATGCCGTTGAAATGACCGTTGAATTTCTCTTTCGCATCCTTCAATTGCGCCAGTTGCGTGTCGATGCTCTGTATCCAGCGGCTGCCAACGGTATAACGGTCGAGGAGTTGAGTACGCTGCAGTTGCAGGGTTGCAATCTGCCTGTCGAGGTCGAGGCCGCCCTGGAGATACGCTTGCGCCTCGGCGGTCGGTTGCATCGACTGTGCGGACGAACGGAAGTGCTTGAGATTGTCCTCGGCCTTCTTGAGGTCCACGAGCAGGCGCGGAAGTTCTCCGTTAATGAAGGCGAGCGTGGTCGTGTCATTGAGTTGCCGGCTGGCAACGGCAGAGGCAAGGTATTGCTGGCCCAAAGCATTGGCGACTTCAGTGGCCTTATCGGCGTTTTTATCCGCATACTCTATCTGAAGAAGGCCCGAGTCTTTCACCTTGTCGCTAACCTTGATCAGATCGTCAAACCGCTTGATCGCGTCGAGTTCGTTCCAGCGAATCACCTCGAACTTCGTGCCCGGCCGCGCATCCAGCGTCTTCACGAGCATCGACACGCCATTGTCCATGGCCTGCGTGCCCACAATGCCTTTAACGAGCAACTGATCGGACGGTCCACGCAACTCGTACGCGCCGTCTTCGAGGGCGATCAACGTGAGCTTTTCTTCCTCGAGTTCTCGCGGTACATCCAGCGCGCCAATCTGAACACGCTCTCCGCCCCACGCAAAGGACTTCAATCCAAGCCACGGCGCCGCCGGCCGGCCCGGAGTCGCAAACTTCTCGGCGATGTCGCCCAGAAGCGGGATCTTGTGCGGCTTCACCGAGACGTCGAAGCGGAACCGGTCGATCACTGGATCGAGCACCGAGCGGCTACGCATGACGGCCATTTCAGTCACCGGGGCCGGCGCAGGCGCAGGAAGCATCTCCTGATTCTGCAAGGCCAGACCGAGCGCATTCGGCTCCGGTGGGTCCACGCGCAGGAGGACATCGGCCGAGTAGATCGGTGTCGCGATGAGCAGATATGCCACGGCAAGCGTCAGAACGACCACCGTCGTGACCACGATTTCCCAAATGTGATCGCGCATCAACGTGAGCATCCCACTCACGCTGAGTTGGCCACGTTCGTTGCTGGCACCCGGAGAGAGCGAATTCTGAGGGTAGTAATCCACCGGTTTGATCCTTCCATGTTCGATGGGCAGAGTAATGATTCGATACTGCTCTGCTGCACCACCAGTTCGCGATCTGAATCCGCCGCCGGACGACGTGGGTATTGCATTGCCCGGCAGCACCTCGACGTGACGTACCTCGTTAGATTGGGTCGGAGAGCCGCCTTCCGGCGCGCACGAGCGACGGATGACGGTACTGCGTGATGCATATCATCGGCGTCCTTACTACATAACCTGCAACGCCGCTTCTCCCACCACGATCTCAACGAATTAAAATCCTCAAGATATTCGTGCTACGAAAAGCTATTCTGTAATGAACCCTGAAAAACTGATGTATTGAGACTGTTATAGTCATTGCCCGCCTCTACTTCATAAAACAGGAATAGGGGCTCGCGGCATCGACGATGCCAACCTCCAACTGCACAGGTAGTTCGAGAGGATGCCTTGCGATCCAATGGCTCACGTCTGGCGTGATGGCCTCTTCGCCAATCAGACGCTCGCCCGGCAAGGTCGATCTTCATGTATGAGAACGCCGGATGATCCAACCATATGCCACGATCGCCGCGAGCGCCAGATGCGGCACGATCAACGCAAGCACCGCGCCCTTCCGGGCACGGTGGTACATGATCGCGCGCTACTCCTCTCGCGCAATGCATTCGACCCGACACAAATCCAGCGGTCCAGAGAGGACGGTAATTGGACATATCCTCGCCAAAGCACGGCGATGGCACGTTAAAGCAGGTACTCATATTGCGGAGTCGGAAATCGGCTCATTAGGCCAACAATTTCTCTCTCGATGTTGCGGTGAAGCATAGCCTGCGTAAAAAGCAGCAATTCGCCGTCGGCATAAATTCGGGTGTTAATGGCCGATTATGCAGAGGGGATTACAAATGCAGCGGCACTCCAGAAAGCCTTGTTGCTATCTGCAATTAATGTAACAGAGTTATACGGGCCAGTGCAGATGCGGTGAGGGAACCCTCTCCGCAATTCATGTACGCAAATTGCCCATTCGAGTGCACATACCAGTCGGCAGCCCTTGCCCCATCGCGTGAGAGCACGCTCAGACGAAGGCGCTATTCACAAGATCCTTGCGTATTAGTTACGGAAAATGTTTCCCGCGGAAATAGATATTAGAACGCTTTTTCTTCGATTGCGAGGTAAGAATTTCCCCCGTCATGACTATTACGCCAAAACACCCGCGAATGCCAGCCAAGTTCGTCCTGAAAATTTCGATGCGTTAATCTCGATACCTGGGTGATTAGCCTGTGCGGATAACTCAGCCTGATGACTTCCACCGATTGTCTTACGTCGGACGTGAATAAGCGTCGGAATGGACTGAATGCGATGAAACACATTGGCCTTCTGGTTTTTCAGCACTGCTCGATGGCAACCACCGGAGCTATCGGCGACGTATTTCGTCTTGCCAACGAGTTCGAGAAAGCCGCGGGCAGGGAACCACCATATCGACTCTCCGTGTTGTCGGATGCGGGGGGCCTGGTGACCAGTTCATCCAGCATCTCGATCTGGACGCAAAGCCTGCAGCGTTACAGCCTCGCCGATTTCCACGCGTTCTTTGTAGCGTGTCGGGACGCGGCAGAGACCGCGGAATCCAATGACCGCTTTCTCTCGTGGATCTCGCTCCAAGGGTCCATTGCATCGTTTCGTGTGCAGCAAGGCGCGAATCTGGCAGTTGTCTGCAGGAACCCGTTGCAATCGACTGTGCCCATATTCCTCTTTGATGACAGCGGTGGCACCGCTCAGGGCGGCAGCAGTGTGACACCCACCGACCTGGCACTTTCCCAGATCGAGCGCGACCTGAGCTCCGACACCGCGCGAAAGATCGGCCGCATTCTGCAAACAGGATACACGGGGCAGAACAAGTCGGAGTTGGACGATGCAAGCGTCACCACGACCACCGAGAAAGTCCGCGAGTCGGCACGCTGGATCAAGGAGAACTATAGTAAAGCGATCTCGGTCGCTCAGGCAGCTGAGACCGCGGCCATGAGCAAGCGCAATTTTCAACGCCGCTTCAAATGCGAATTCGGCATGACGCCACTCGAGTACCTGTTGCGTACGCGCTTCGAGATCGTATCGGCCATGCTGAGAAACACCGATTTGCCTGTCGACAAGATTGCACGGCGCTGTGGCATGGGTGACGGCAATCGTTTGGGGCGGCTGTTCAAGGAACGGTACGGGATGTCACCCACGCAATTTCGCGCCCGGCAACATTTCGAATCCGAAGAGCGCTATCAGGCGCCGGAGGAAAGCTGGAACGCCGCCGCTGAGATAGTGCGAGAAGCCCCTTAAGACTTTCAATACCGCTTGGCGGTGCCGCCAGTTACGGATGAAACCATGACGACGATAAAATCCGCTCAGTTCGATGGGGAAGCCGCAACCCCGCTTGCAAGGCATAAGGGAGTCGTGCTGTCTGAAGAAATTGTCTCCGTCGACGTGCCGCCAGCATGGGTCGATCCGTATCGATTGCCTGAACACCCCGTCTCTACGGTCAGAAGACTCAAGGAAGCGGCGAAGTCTTTTCTGCCGGCCTCTCTTTTCCTGAGTCTGTTGCATCATAAATGTATTGGCCGCTATCCCAATCTGCGCCGCCCTGTCACTTTCAATGAGAAGATCCTGCAACGCAATCTCAGGCCGGATCCTCGCTACATCGGTTTGACCGACAAGCTACTGGTTCGCGAATACATCGCCGGCAAGATAGGCGCGAAGCATCTGATACCGTTGGTCGCGACACCAGACGTGTTCACGCGCGAAGTATTCGATGCCCTTCCCAGTGCTTTCGTGATGAAGGCGAATCATGGCAGCAGCTTCGTCGAAGTGGTGAGAAACAAGTCGGAAACATCGTTCGAAGAGCTGCAGCGTCGTGCCGAACAGTGGCTGGCAATCGACTTTTACAGCATTGCGCGAGAGCGGCACTATCGCACCATCAAACCGCGTATCTTCTTCGAGCATCTGCTTCTCGATGCGCACGGCCAGATACCGGCGGATTTCAAGTTGCACTGTTTTGGTGGTCGGTCGGGACCGCCGATCATCTACATACTGGTGATATCGGACAGATTTGGAAACGCGACGCATGGCGACGTGTACGACGTCGACTGGAATCACCTCGACGTCGCGATCGGCTACTACAAGCGGAGCCCCGCGCCGGCTCCTCGCCCGGCAAACCTCGAAGCGGTGCTGGACACCGCGATCGCCCTCTCTGAAGACTTCGACTACGTCCGCGTGGATCTGTACGCGCCCGACAACGAGGTCTACTTCGGTGAACTGACGTTCACGCCCGGCGCGGGCGTATTGCCCTTTACACCGGACAGGATCGATTACGAGTGGGGAAAACTGCTTGCGTGAGTGCGCGGCAGAAAGAGATCACGAGTGCGGTTACGCGTCCTTTCGAGCGCACCATAGCAACTGGTCTTCCCTTTGCGTCGCAAGGGGAAGACCAGTTTTATCGCCCGGGAAACGCCCTTCGGCTTAGTTGTCCGGATGGCTCGCCGTGAAACTCTTGAATGCGCTGTAAGGCGGATCCAACGCGACATTGTTGTTCATGATGCCGTAGGTGTTGTTGCCGCTGTCGAGCACGTAGTACATCACGGACTGGATGTTGTGAGTCTTTCGTGCCTGATAGAACTCGCCCAGCTGCGCGGTGATGTAATTGGCGCGATAGGCTTGAGTCTGCTCAGGGCCCGTATTCCACTCGGTGATGATGAACGGCACACCGTATCGGGCTTTGCAATAGGTCGGCAGATCGAAGCCGGGACCCGCGCCGTCGGTGCCGATGTTGAAAATATCGCCGTAGACTGCGTAATTGTGCCAGGTGGTGATGTCCCAGCGCACCTTCGGATAGCCGCCGCTGCCGTCGGGTTGCATACCGTCCCACAATGCGTCGGCCGCGCCGATATCCGCCACGCAGAAATTGATGCCGCACTTCGCGGAAGCCTGAACCGACTTCACACCGTCGATCATCCCGCGCATCACGCCTCGCATGATCGGCCAGTTCGCATTGTTGAAATCGACCGCCTTCGTGCCGGCGTTCGTGAAGTCCAGCACCGTGGCGTTCTGGCGGGTCAACTCATTGCCGCATTCGTAAATCGTCACGCCATACGGTTGCAGTGCGGCGGCTACCGTCTTGCCGACCGTGAAGCCGCGGCTATACGCAGCCGATTCACTGCTAAAGAGCGTGCTGCCAGATTGATACACGCCTTGATTGACCAGCACTAGCAACTTGAGGCCGGCCGACTGGAAAGCCTGCGCCAGATTGATCACCGCATTCAACTGGTTCGGGTCATCCGTGCAGCCGACCCGATAGCTCGTGCAACCCAACCCCTTCAGAATCGAAACGAGTTGTGCGGGCGTATACGTGTAGTCATAGTGACCGTTGATACCGTAGAACATACCCGCGCTCGCAGCAACGGCGTTGCGCGGATCGCTGCAAGGCAGCCATTGGGTCGCCACACCCGCGTTGACGTAGAACTGCCCGCCAGTGCCGCAATGCCAGACCTTTCCGCCGTACCAGAGGACGAGCGACACGTTATACGTATTGCCGACGGCGGCGCCGTTCCTGAGAATGACGCCGTTGACGAGCGTCCAGATTGCGCCGGTCTTGTCGACAATGTACGGCGACGCAGGAAGCGTCGTGCCGTCGGCAGACGTGCCGCCCAGGCGCGGATCGTTACAGGCCGCCCAGTTGGAACCGTTCCACGCATAGAACTGGCCACCCGTGCCTTCATGGTAAATGCTGCCGGCGTACCACAGCACTAACGTCACGTTGTAGGTGTTGCCCGCTTTTGCCCCGTTCTTATAGACCGAACCCTGCGCGAGAGTCCACGCGTTGCCCGCGCTATCCGTGATGGAGGCCGCCGGCGGGATGGCCGTGCCGCTCGCGGAGGCGGCGCTCGCATGCGCGGTGGCCTGCGTGTCGGCGGATTTGGAAGTACTGCCGCTATTACTGTCTTCCGAGCCTCCACCACATGCGCTCAAAAGATAACTTCCACCGAGTGCTGTCAGGCAACCAATAAATCGACGTCGTTTTACCATGGCAAATTATTTCCGCTGTCGAGAAAATTCTCGATAAAAAATCCAAATATTATTTTTGAGCTTCAAACGGGTCATTGAATGAAAAGACCCTCTCCAATTCGCTGCACCGGCAAATAAGGATCCTTCCAGTGCAAGTCGAGCCTGGCTTTTGAGCCGATTAAAACTTCCGAACACGGGGTTCGAATAAACGTGACAATCCAGCGGGACGCGCGTGATTCACCATCAACGAGGAGCCACGCGTGCGTCGCTCGCGTTTGACAACGAGGAAAACGTTCCGGGCAAGGTGCCTACTGCTGACCGCCAAACTTGCGGTCGGGGTGCCGCGCAAACGTTTTACCGAGCGGGCGCGCACCTTGCTACCGCTTGGCAAATTTTTCCCTCAAACGCCTTGACCGGGGTAAATCGTACGCGGAATGGCGGGCCGGGCACAGTAGAAATGGTAGTTTTGACAGAAATAGTAAGAATATTTCTAATAAAATATTACTTCGCAAAAAATCTAACTTTCTGATGATGATCAGAGGATTGGATGCGCGCGAACTTTGCGACTTCGACCCTATAAATGAAAGCGCTTCCAGCGCGGTCGTTTGAAACGTGGGTTTGCTCGCGAAGCGCCATGCACCATTGGGGCGCATTATCAATGGCGAGATGGGGCGAGGCGAATGAAGGAGACCGCGGCCGCGATAGAAATCATCGCAGCAAGATTCGAGCGAGCGTCTTCACTCGCTCATGGCTTGAGCCTTTCGATGTCTTTTTTATAGCCCATGACGTGGCTAATTATTTTATGAACCGGTTATAAACCACATTGATAAAAATGCGATTATGACCGGTGTGTTTATGAGAATACGCGACGCAATCCCGCTGATACTGGAGAATAAAGATAGATCCACGTCGCGTCGGTCAGCGAAAGCTGATCATGGCAATTAGCGGCCCGCCCCGCGCCGCCCCTTCATCATCGGAATGAAGCGTTAAAGCGTCAGCGCAGCCGACACTAATGCGATCAAACGGGCTCCATCCCGTTCCCCGACTTGGCGCCCTGGGCTTCGCGCGACGTCAGAAACGCCAGCAGCGCCTGCGCGGCCTCGCGCTGGCGCGTCGCGGTGCAGATCGCGGCCGCAAAGACGGTGATGGATTGTGCCTCGGTCGGTAATGCACCGACCACGTCGATGCCCGGCAAGTGGATCAATTCACTCAGCTGCTGAAAACCCAGCGCGACCTCGCCCCGAGCGACCAATGCCCCCACCGGGACACCGGGCGGCGCCCGCACGATGCGTGGAGCGATCGTTTCCGCTATGCCCCAGCGCTCGAACAAGTGCCTCAGATGGGCCCCGCTAGGACCCGTCGAGTAGCCGATGCTGGGTGCGCTCAGGATAGCGTCGCGCAGCGCCGCTTCGGTACTGACGTCCGGCCGCGCTTGCCCCGTTGCCACCGCAACGGCGATGCCCGAGCGAGCGAGCGCAACCCGGCTCGCCGCATCGACGCGGCCGGCCGCCGCTAACCGGTCGAGCGCGTCCGCAGCCAGCACAACGATATCGAATGCTTCGCCATCCTGAACACGTTTCGCCGCATCGACACCGCCGACCGACTCAAACGCAATCGGCTGCCCCGACAAATGCTCGTAGGTGGCGGCGAGTTCGGCCAGCACCTGCCGCGTGGCCATCGACGAGATGCCGGTGATCGGCTTGCGCACGGTTTGACCGCTGACCATCTTTTGACGCCCTCTTCAGTCTTTGTAACGCAATCCGGCCTGTTCCAGCGGTCCGCGCATGTTGTACATGTCCAGACCCAGCACGCCAGCGGCCAGCTTCGCGCGTTTTTCGCCTTCGTTCGCTTCGCGTGCGGCCGCTTTTTCGAGCACCGTTTGCGCGAACGCCGCGGGCACCACCACGACGCCGTCGTCATCCGCGACGACGACGTCGCCCGGTGTGACCAGCGCACCCGCGCACACCACGGGGATGTTCACCGAACCAAGCGTCGCCTTGACCGTGCCTTTCGCGGAAATCGCCTTGCTCCAGACCGGGAAGTTCATCTCCGTCAGCACGCTCACGTCGCGCACGCCGGCGTCGATGATCAATGCGTGAGCGCCGCGCGCCTTGAAGCTCGTCGCCAGCAGATCGCCGAAATAGCCATCGGTGCAATCCGCGGTCACTGCGGCCACGACGACATCGCCCGGCCGGATCTGCTCGGCCGCGACGTGCAGCATCCAGTTGTCGCCGGGTTGCAGCAACACGGTGACCGCGGTGCCGCTCGCGCGCGCACCGACATAGATCGGCCGCATGTACGGTTTCAGCAGACCCGTGCGTCCCATTGCCTCGTGCACGGTCGCCGAGCCGAGCGCACCGAGTTTCGCGGCGGCATCAGCGTCCGCGCGCGCGATGTTGCGATAGACGACTCCAAGTTCGTACATGATTACTGTCCCTTCGATTTAAGCAATGCATCCAGACGCGGATAGACGCGCCGCGCATTTCCTTCGTAGATCTTGTGACGCTCTTCTGCATCGACATGCGCCGCTTCGATATAGCGCTTCGTGTCGTCGAAATAGTGGCCCGTCTCGGGATCGATGCCACGCACCGCGCCAATCATTTCGCTCGCGAACAGAATGTTGTCGACCGGGATCACGCGCGTGAGCAGATCGATACCCGGCTGATGATAGACGCAGGTGTCGAAGAAGATATTGTTGAGCAGATGGTCCTTCAGCAACGGCTTTTTCAGCTCCTGCGCGAGTCCGCGGAAACGTCCCCAGTGATATGGCACCGCGCCGCCGCCGTGCGGAATCACAAAACGCAGCGTCGGAAAATCGCGGAACAGGTCCGACGTCAGGCACTGCATGAAGGCCGTCGTATCCGCGTTCAGGTAGTGCGAGCCGGTGGTGTGAAAACACGCGTTGCAGCTCGTGCTCACGTGAACCATCGCCGGGATGTCGTACTCGACCATCTTCTCGTAGATCGGATACCAGTAGCGATCGGACAGCGGCGGGCTGGTCCAGTGACCGCCCGACGGATCGGGATTCAGATTGATCGCCACGTTGCCGTACTGCTCGACGCACTTGACCAGTTCCGGAATACAGGTGGCAGTGTCGACACCCGGGCTTTGCGGCAGCATCGCCGCCGGCACGAAGTGCTCGGGAAAGAGTTGGCTCACCCGATAGCACAACTCGTTGCAGATGGCCGCCCACGTGCTGGAGATCTGCGCATCGCCGATGTGATGCGCCATGAAGCTCGCGCGCGGGCTGAAGATCGTCAGATCGAGGCCGCGCTCGCGCATCAGCTTCAACTGGTTGCTTTCGATCGATTCGCGCAGCTCGTCGTCGCTGATCTGCAATTCCGACGCCTTCGGCATGCCGGACGGGTCCTTGATGCCCGCGATCTGTCGGTTGCGCCACAACTCCAACGCTTTCGGCGCGGTAGTGTAGTGGCCGTGAATGTCGATAATCACGGTCTCTCCTCAGAAAATTGATTCGACCAGCGACGCGCCACGACAAAACTCGCGCGCGCCGGCGTTTCCTTGCTCTGTCATTCAGTGAGCGGCATTCGGGCTTGCCGTCGTCTCGCCGGCGCTCACGCGCTGACTCACGAGAATAGCGATCGCGGCCAGTGTAGCGGGGATCGCGAGCATCGCGAGAATCGCGCCGAACTGCCAGCCGAAGCCGAGCAGCGCACCGCCGATCGCCGAGCCGAAGATGCTGCCGAAGCGGCCCATGCCGAGCATCCAGCTCACGCCGGTTGCACGCGCGACGGTCGGATAGCGGCCTGGCGCATACGCGTTCAGACCGGTTTGCGCGCCGCTCATGCAGAAGCCCGCGGCAAACACCAGCAACGCCAGCGATGAAGACAATGCGCCGATATAGCCCAACCCGAGCACGCACAGACCACCGCCCAGGTAAGCCGCGCTGATCACCGGCGCGGGCCGGACCTTGTCCATCACCCAGCCGACCAGAACCGCGCCGACCGTTCCGCCGATCTGGAACATCGCCGTAATGTTGGCCGCCGCGGTGACGGTGAGACCCGCGTCTTTCATCAGCGTGGGCAGCCAGCCTGTCAGCAGATAGATCACGAGCAGGCCCATGAAATACGTGACCCACAGCGCAAGCGTCATCGAACCGTAGCCTTGCGAAAACAGCACGCCGATCGGCTTGCGCGTCGGCAGCGGCGGTTCGCTCGAAACGAATACTTCGTCGCCTGCAAAGCGCGCGCCGCACACGCGGCCGAGCACCGCGCCGATACGCTTGGGCGATGCGCCGCGCACGGCCAGCAAGCGGGCCGATTCCGGCAGCAGCCAGATCTGGAACGGGATCAACAGCAACGGCAACGCGCCCCCGAAAATCAGCACCGAGCGCCAGCCATGAATCGGAATCAGCCAGCCGGCAGCGAAGCCGATCAGCGCCGAACCGAGGTTGAAGCCCGTGAACATGATCGTGATGAGCAATGCGCGCTTGCGTTGCGGCGCGTACTCGGACAGCAGCGTCGTCGAGTTAGGCATCGCGGCGCCAAGACCGATACCGGTCAGCAGCCGCAACAGCGCCATCGCGGTCGGTGTTTGTGTGAACGCGGTAGCGATCGTGAAGACGCCGAATAGAAACACCGACGTGATCAACACCCACTTGCGCCCAATGCGATCCGATGCCGGTCCCGCTGTCAGTGCGCCGATCACCAGACCGATCGGCGCCGCGCTCATCACGAGGCCGAATGCGGGGCGCGAAATGCCCCAGTCGTGAATGATGGAAGGCGCGACGAATCCCATGATGGCGACGTCCATGCCGTCGGCCGTCACGATCAGAAAGCACAGCGCGACCAGTAGCCACTGGTAGGCCGAGATCGACCGTTCGTCGATGAACGCCTTGATATCAATTCTCTTACCGCTCGTCATTGCGCTTGTCATCAGATTTCTCCTGTCTCCTTTACTGGTTTTATCGCGCGGCCGAAGCTCGTGGCTTCGCGCTCTCGTTGATCCCGCTTCCCGTCATGTCGATGCCTTGCATACCTTCCCCAAATGATCCGGTCTGAAGGTAGCGGTTCGGGCTCCGGCTCCAAAAGGGCGGGTTAACCAGATGTGTGAGTGGAGTATCCGGGTTTTGGCTGTTCCGCATAGTGCCGCCGGAATCCGCGAAACGCCCTCACAAGCCCTTTGAATAAGGCTCGATCGCAATCCGGCAGCCCTTGGAGACGGCCTCGTCCGGCGCCCTTGAAAGCGCACCTCGATAAATAGATCAGATGACTCGGGAACGAAGTCGCATAGAACGGCGGAGCGAGCCGACGCTTTTCGCCGTCCTCCCCTGTTCCTCGTATCGCGATGAGGCGAGGCCGGTCCATATCGGTCCACTGGCGCGTTCGCGCGGCAAGCAAATCGATGGGGATGACGAAGCTCGCACCACGCCATCTTTTTCAATCTCTTTCGATCTCTTTCCCCATCTAAAAAAATTATTGCGTGTCGTCGTGCAGAACGCTCGCGCTAGCGCGATCCGGATTCCGGCGCGAGACGCGAATGCTTGTGCCGTGGGGCTGCTGACGTACATCGAACGAAGTGAAAGCGGTCGAGTTGGCGCGCCGCCGGCTCGCCGCCCGCGTATGGTTCTGGTTAACCCCCGATTTCACCCCACTTCCCGCCCCGCTAACGTCGCGTCAAAACTCAGTGAGCGCGCACACCCGCCACGACATCATGAATAGAGACAGGACGATGTGCATCGAGCATCCAGGCCAAGCACGCGTCAGCGGCATCAGAAGGTTTTGCCCGACTGCTTTGGAAGCGGCAACCCAAAAACAAGTTAGGCGTATTGAATAACGCGGAGCGCGGATGACATGAGCTGTCCTGCAGGCACGCCCGATTCGCTATCGGCCGCCGTCGCGCGTAGGGCCGCGTCATGCCACGCGAATGATTGAAGAACAACAAACAGGTCGGCGATCTGGAGACGTCTTTGCGAACCGAAGTATTAAAAGAGGAGATGTGAATTGATGAAGACAAACAGGCAATACGCCAATCGCGGATGCGTCGTGCAATCAGAAAGCATGTGGGCGGTTCTGGTGCTCGAGGAAGAAAACCCATCAAGGAGGCAAGCATGAGAACTCGGCAATCCCTCGGGCTGCTCGCGCGCGTTCATGCGCGCACGGCCTCGCTGCTGACCCTGGCTGTTGTCTGCGTGAGCGCCACGATCGTCGCCGCGTGCGGCGGCGGTGGTGGCGGTCTCAGCCCCACGCCGCTTTCCGTCGTCAACCCGGTCGTCGATTGTTCGAAGCTCGCTTCGGTCGACATCACCGACATCGGCGGCGCAGGCAGTTCGATCACGTCGGCTACCGTTACCGCTGCCACCGTCAATGGCGCCACCGTCAACTTCTGTACGGTGAAAGGCACGCTCGCACCGTCGAACACGTTCGAGGTCGCGTTGCCGGTCAGCTCCTGGACGCAACGCTTCGCGGAACTCGGTTGCGGCGGCCTGTGCGGCAACCTGAGCGATCCGACCAAGCAAAGCTCGTTCAGCTTCAGCTACACCTGCCCGCTGGTGCAACAAGGCGGCTTCGTGACGGCCGCGACCGACATGGGCCATACGGGTCAGGACACGAGCTGGTCTTCGGATACGCAGAAGCAGGCCGACTTTGCCTATCGCGGTCAGCACATCACGACGCTCACGGCGAAGAAGCTGATCAAGGCCTACTACGGGCAGGCGCAGAAGTACTCGTACTTCATTGGCTGCTCGGACGGCGGCCGCGAAGCGCTGATGGCAGCGCAGCGCTACCCGACCGATTACAACGGCATCGTCGCCGGCGCACCGGCTGCTCACTTCCAGATCCAGAACTCGCTGTATCACGGCTGGAGCGTGGAATCGAACAGCACCACCGGCAATAGCCTCGGCAACGCCGTGCTTTACGCCGACAAGGCGCAAGTGCTGCACAAGGCCGTCGTGGCCGCATGCGGCGGCGCAAGCGGTGCGGCCGACGGCCTGCTGGCCGATCCGCGCACCTGCCACTTCGATCCGGCAACGATCCAGTGCGCGAATGGCGCGACCAGCACCGCCAACTGCCTGACCGCGGCCGAAGTCGCCACCGCCACGAAGATCTACAGCGGCCCAACGGATGCCACGACCGGTGAGCGCATGCTGGCCGGTTCGCCGCAGTACGGTTCGGAAGCCAACTGGGTCGGCGTCGAAGTGCCGACGACGAACTCGACAGATGCCCCCGTGAAGACCACGGGTCTGTTCAGCTACAACATCGTGACCGGCGCATACAATCTGATCTTCACGGGTTCGCCGAGCATGCCTAACATCGACACGTTCGGCTATCACGACGCGAGCTTCTACACGAGCTTCCTGCAGGCCAACCACCCGCTCAACGATGCGACCAATCCGGACCTGTCGGCATTCAGGAGCGCCGGCGGCAAGCTGATCCTGTGGCACGGCTGGGCCGACCAGCACATCTCGCCGCTCTTCACGATCGCTTACTACGAGGCGATGCAAAGCACGATGGGTGAGTCGAGCGTGAGCGATTTCGCACGACTGTACGTGGTGCCGGGCGTCGCCCATTGCGGCGGCGGCGAGGGCTTCCCGAACATCGATCTGGTCTCGCAGGTGACCGGCTGGGTCGAGCAGGCGAAGGCGCCGAATTCGGTCATGACGTATCAGACCGATTCGAACAACGTCGTGACCGCGTCGCGCCCCGTGTACCCGTATCCGGCGGTGGCCACATTCACGGGTTCCGGCGACTGGCACAGCGGCGCCAACTACGCGCAAGGCGCACCGCTGTATACCGCGAAGACGCTTGCGTGGGCCGGCTCCAGCTTCTACAAGCCCTATACGCCGCAGACGCAAGGTGTCGCGGCGCCGTAAGCAGCTTGCCGTGTAGCCACTCAGGCGGCCGGCCCTGCGGGGCGGGCCGCTCGTCGGGCGGAGCAAGCCCCGGCGCACAACCCTTCGCCTAAAAGCGTTCGCGATCGAACTCCGGCAGCGCACGCGTGCCTTCAATAGCGACCGACTGCAGCAGTTCGGGTTTCAGATCGAGCATACGCATGATAGTCGGCGCAACCTGCGTGGTCAGTACACGCTCGTCGTTGGTCTGTCCGGCGTGATGGGCATGAGGCACGTAGATCACTAGACCGAGATGGCTGTCGTCGGGCGCGTTGCCGCCGTGCTCTTCGTCCTTGGCCGTACTCGATGTATAGATGACCCCCAGGTTCGGCTGGACGACGATGTCAGGCGTGCGGCCGCGCGCCGGATCGCCGAACCGGCTGGTCAATTGCGGGCCGTACAGAATGTACGCCTGCGGGCCGTCCGCGCAAATGCCAGGTGCGTTGCAGCTCAGGTTGTCTTTCAGGGTCTTCACGACAGCGGGCACTTGGCTTTGATCGCGCAACCAGATCAGGCCGACGTCATCGCTTTGCACCAGGCCCGTACCGACGAGACCCGTGCCGTCATTGAGGTTGCCGCTCTTCGTACTGTTCTGTCCGAAGTTGCCGTTCGGATCCAGGTAGTTGTTTGCTTCCAGCAGTTTCGAGAGCGTGTCGCCGTTCTTCACCAACTTCGAATGATCGGACGGCGACTGCCCATGCTTCGCCGTAACGATGATCGCCGTCGACGCATAAAGATTGCGCTGCTTGAGCTCGGACACGATGCGACCCAGCGCATTGTCCAGATAAGCAATCGCGCCGGCGACCTGCGGACCCGGCGTGAAGCTGGCGTCCAGATAGCCGCCACCGGTCGCGACCGTCGCCTTCTGGGCGACGCTCAAGGTCTGGAAGTTGGCACCAAACACCGTGGGCACGTCGGCGCCCGATCGGCCTGTCGAATCCTTGCCGTCAATTTCATTGATCAACGACTGCACGTGGAAGTTGTCGAACTGCTCCGTGTGCTGGTAGAGGTCCGTGTAGTTCGTCCCCGTCGCCGGATCGATCGAATTGATCTCGGTGCGCGACAGATCGTCGACGCCTGCGCCAGACGGCCCATTGAGCCAGTCGTAGCCCCACGCATGTTTGTCCGCCCAGGCGGTGCGAGCGCCTTTCACGTTGTGTTTGACCACTTCGAAGATCGTGTTGGTCTTCACATAGTTATGCGGATAGACGGGCGTACAGACACCATTGACCAAAGCATGCGGAATGGCCTGCGGATTGAACGCGCCACCACCGTCGAGATGGGTCAGTGCGCCGCCGTTCTCGCCATCGATGCCGGTGGTTTCGTCGAATACGACATTCCAGCCCTGCTTGCCGGTGCAATTGTTGTCGGACGGCGCGTAGAGCGTGCGGTCATAAGATACGTCGTAAAACAGGCCCGCGGATTTCGGCGAGCCACCCGTGACGAGCGCCGCGAGGCCCGGGAATGAATCCGAGAGGCCGGGCGTGTACGCGTTGGTATAGGTCGTCCCCGACCTGGCCAGCAACGCGAGGTTCGGGCATGCATTCGAACCGATGCAACGCGCGACATCCTGCTCATGCAATCCGTCGAAGCTGATCAGCAGCACATGCTTCACTGACGCTTGCTCATGTTCGTGTTCATGGTCACGTGCGTGATCGTCGCCCGCCACGGCGCCTACTGCGTACAGACCCGCAAGCAAGGCAACGCCAACGCAAATGGCGCCTTGTGTGCGCTTCCATGTCCTGATCGTCTTCATGTCCCGTCCTTTTTTGGTTGCGAAGAAATATTTGGTAAGACGGGGTGAATTTGCAGTGGATTTGAGTCAGCCGGATGAACCGACGCTTTCGATTTCATAACTCATTGATGATTTGCGAAAATGACCTCGATATACGTAACAATATGTATTGCTTAACGTTCTCTTAAGGTTTGATGGCTCCAAAAAAAGGCGGCCCTTCAGGCCGCCTTCGCATCAACAAACAAACCGGTTAGTTCGCCACCACTTTCGCCCGCACCTTGGCGACCTGGGCGCGATTGCACGCTTTCTGGGCATTACGCGGCGGGTCGCACGCATGCGCAAGCATGGGCTCGCGGTTAGCGCCGAGGGAGAGTGGAAGTTCGGGGGGGAAAGGTACGGCCGCTGGGGCGAGTGCGCGAACAGGCGTCGGCGCGCGGCGGCATCAGGTATAGAGAGCTTGCGAGCCGGATATCAGTTGCCGCTTCAGAAACACATTGAGAAGCAAAAAGGGCTTCGATGGCGTGTTACCCATCGAAGCCCCAATCCGTTCTTACCGCTTACATCTTCACCACGTCGACCAGCGTCTTCTTGCCGTCCTTGTAGTCATACAGCGAGATCACGCCGTGCTGCAGGTCGCCCTTCGCATCGAACGTCGTCTGACCGGTGACGCCCTTATAGTCGGTGCCCGCGATCTTCGCAAGAACCTTCGACGGGTCGGTCGAGTTCGCGCGCTTCATTGCGTCGACCACGATATACACCGCGTCGTACGTGAACGGTGCGTCGAATTCGATCGGATGGCCGAAGCGCTTCGTGTATTTCGCCGCGAATTGCGCGCCGCCGTCCATGCGCTCGACGGCCATGCCTGCCTGCGAGCACACGACATTGCCGGCTGCCGCGCCGGCCAGCTGCGCGAGGCTTTCGGTGCAGACGCCGTCGCCCGACAGCACCTTCGCGCGCACGCCCAGTTGCCGCGCCTGCTTCGCGAACGGACCGCCGGTGGCGTCCATGCCGCCGTACATGATTGCGTCCGGATTCTCGCCCTTGATCTTCGTGAGAATCGCGCGGAAGTCGACGGCCTTGTCGTTGGTCGCGTCGTGCGACATGACCTTCAGGCCGAGCGCCTTGGCGGTCTTCTCGAATTCGTTCGCGAGACCCTGACCGTATGCCGTCGAATCATCGACAACCGCCACGGTCTTCACGTTCAGGCTTTTCGCCGCGTAGTTCGCGAGCGCCGGACCTTGCTGCGCGTCGGTCGCAACGACGCGGTACGTCGTCTTGAAGCCCTGCTGCGTGTACGCAGGATTCGTCGACGACGGCGAGATCTGCACGATGCCCGCATCGCTATAGATCTTCGATGCCGGAATCGATGCGCCCGAGTTCAGGTGGCCGACCACCGCGACGACTTTGTCGTCCACCAGCTTTTGCGCAACCTGCGTAGCCTGGCGCGGGTCGGCCGCGTCGTCCTGCGCGTCGAGCACCAGCGTGACCTTCTGAGCGTTGATCGTCAGGCCCTTCGCGTTGATTTCCTCGATCGCGAGACGCGCGCCGTTTTCATTGTCTTTGCCGAGGTGAGCCGAGCCCCCCGTCAGCGGACCGACGTGACCGATCTTGACGGTTTGATCGGCGGATGCCGTGGTGGTCATTGCGGCGAATGCTACGACTGCGGCGCTGATCGGCAGCAGTTTGTGAAACTTGAACGACATTCAAAAATCTCCTCTTTGTTTTCCAGATCAATTGGTTATGGGACTGTCAAGGCTGCTGGTTCCATTCCGGCGACTTTGGCGCGAACGCGGCCGCGTCGTCGAATTTCAGGTGCAGGACAATAACGTAAAACCGGCAATCGTAAAAGGTTTCGCAAGCATGCGCACGTGCAGGAAGGTCCGGTAAATCCCTTTGGAAAGTAGCACGCATCGGACAGACGAACGGACAAGATTTGTTAGAGCCGCTTTATCCCGATCAATAAATCTTCTTTTAATTGACGCGAATAAACGAGGAATACCCATGAAAAAAGGGTGTTTACCGAAAAACCCTGGTAAAAGGTCCGTCAGCGAAACACCCTCGCACAAAGCCGCCGCAACACAACGATTGCGCTCACCTCACAGCCGATACACCCTCTGCGCGTTGTCATGAAACAGCGCCGCGCGCTCCGCCGGCGAAAACGCCCGCGTGATCTCCTTGAACGCGTCGAACACCGCGTCATAGGTGCTGAACAGCTTGTCCACCGGAAAGTTGCTCGCGAACATGCAGCGGTTCACGCCGAACGCGTCGATCGCATGCAGGACGAACGGGCGGATGCTGTCCACGGTCCAGTGCCAGTCGCCCATGCCGAGCCCGGAGATCTTGCAGAACACCTTGTCCGCCGACGCCAGCAGCGTCATGCTCCTCTTCCACGCGTCGATCTCTTCGGGCGCGCGGTCGACCGGCATGCCGGTATGGTTGAGCACCATCGGCGTGTCGGGAAAATCGCGGGCGAGCGCGAGCGCCTCTTCCATCTGCGTGTAGTAGAGCTGCAAGTCGAATGACAAGTCATGACGTTTGAGCAACGCATAGCCGCGCCGCCATTGCGGATCGCTCATCAGATGCGGGCTGTCGATGAACGTCTTCACCGGATCGCGATGGAAATTCAGACACTGGCGAATGCCGCGCACATTCGGGTACTGGCAGTGCTCTTCGATCACGGCCTGCACGTTCGGCGCGGCCAGATCCGCGAAGCCGACGATCCCATGCGGATAGCCATGCACATCGGCGACGCCTTGCAGCCAGCGCGTTTCCGCCACCGGATCGTTATGGTCGTACTCGACTTGCAAATGAACGGTCTTGACGACATTCTGATTCCTGATGTCCGCGAGAAAGTCGTCGATCAGATAGTCCTTGCGAATCGCCGAGTAATCGCCGAACACACGCTCGAGCATCGGTCCTTGCAGCCACGGGTAGTTGCCGGTCTCCAGATCGAACAGATGATGATGCGGATCGATGATAGGCAGATTGTCCACATTGCCTCCTTATAAGATGAGCCGGCGCGCGGCACCGGTCACGCTGGACCGACGCGCGCTCAGCCGCTTTCAGTATTTGCCCGCGGACGGCGGATACACCCGCTTGACGGTCGCCTGCGCATCCGGATGATCGATCGTGTCCTTCGTCACGAGCGGCTCCTTGAGCGCCAGCTCCTGCGTGGTCGGCTTGTGGTTCAGCGCATTGAACACCTGGCTCGTCGCGTCGATCCCCTGCCCCACCGCCTCCTGCAGGAAGATGCCCTGGATCGCGCCGTCGCGCAGCAGCTTGATCGTCGTGGGGCTACCGTCGGCCGTCACGACCGCCACCTTGCCAACCATGCCGCGCGTTTGCAATGCCTTGGCCGCGCCGGTCGCCGCTTCGTCGTACATGCCGTAGATCGCCTTGACGTCGGGGTGCGCGGTCAGCACGTCGTTGGCCTGCTGCACCGCCTCGTTGACGGTGAGGCCGTGCGTCTCCAGCACCTGCACAAGATCACAGCCATCGGCCTGGAACGACTCCTTCGCACCCTTCATGTACTTCTGCGCGTTCTCGCGATCCTGCGGCAACGACAGCATCGCCACCTTGTTGCTGCCGCGCTCCTTCGCCAGCTTGCACACGTAAGTGCCTTGCGCCTTGCCGGTGTCGTAATTGTTCGCGGTCACCGCCGACGTGTAGTCGGTCTGTCCGGCCTGCGGCCCGATGCCGGTGAAGGCGACCGGCACAGACTTCGACTTGAGCAGGCGCAACACCGGTGGCGTGCTGGTCGAGCTGACCGGCCCGATCACGATCGCATCGACCCCGCGTGTCATGGCCGTGCGCACGTTGTCCATCTGCTTGGCCGGCGAGTTTTCGGAAGTGAACTCCACGTAGTCCATGCCGAGTTCCTGCGCCCGCTGCTTGACGCCGTACGCGACCCACTGCCAGTACGAAATATCCAGCGACGGCGCGATATAAGCGACCGTGTGCCTGTCCGCCGCGAATGGCGCCTGCGACGCGAGCGCTGCGGCGAGCGCCACTATTGACGCCGCGGCAATCCGTGCGGCCGAACGGCCCGTGAATCCGCTTGCTGATTTTGACGTGTGCTTGTCCATCATATGTCTCCTGGCTGCCTGCTTTAGCGACCCGTGCTCAAGGCCGGGCTTTGGTAACGCGGTCCACGAGGACCGCGATGAGAATGACGACGCCGGTAACGGTTCCTTGCCAGAAACTGTTCACGCCGATGAGGTTCGCGCCGTTCTGGATGATCGTGATCATCAATGCGCCGAGCAGTGCGCCGATCGCCGAGCCGGTGCCGCCGAACAGACTCGCTCCGCCGATCACCACCGCCGCGATCGCCTGCAACATCAAGCTCGATCCGGCAGTGGCTTCCGCATTGCTGATGTACGACACGCTGACGATGCTCGCGAACGAAGCCAGCAGTCCCGACAGCAGATACGCGCCGAGCCGCACGCGATTGACCGGAATGCCGATCACGCGCGCCGACGTACTGCTGCTGCCGATCGCATACAGCCAGCGTCCCGCGACCACCTTGCGCAGACAAAACTCGATGGCGACGAGCAGCAGCACGCACCACAGAACATAATTCGGGATCCCTGGAATCAGCGTGCCCGAATCGAGCATCCAGTAGTCGGGATTGGAGATCGGCAGCGAATGGCCATCCGTGACGATGAACGACAGACTGCCCGCGATCGCATACGTGCTCAGCGTGACGACAAACGGTGCGAGCCCGACGAAAGTGACGAGCGCGCCGTTGAGCGCGCCGATCACGACGCCGACCGACAATCCTGCAAGACTGCTGGCGACCGCTCCGTAGCCGTGCGCCATCGCGAGGCCGGTGACCATGCCGGTCAACGAGAACACCGAGCCGACCGACAGATCGATGCCACCGGTGATGATCACGAGCAGCACGCCGAACGCCATGATCACGAGCGGCGCGGCCGCCTGCGTGACGTTCGAGATATTGCCGCCGGACAGCGCCGCCGGCACGATCATGCCGACCGCGAGTTCGATCACGATGATCGCGATGGCGATCGCAATCTCGGTGCGATACGCCGACAGCAGACGGCGCCCCGCGCCGCCGCGTGGTGCGCGGCCGTCCGCGATCGTATGAATGGCTGTTTTCATGAGTGTCTCCGGGTGAATGCGGTGCTTGTGCAAACGTGGCCTACGCCGCCATGCCGGTGGCGGCGGCCAGTTGTGTCTCGTTGACGTCGGCATGACGCAGGACTTCGGTCGGCTTGCCGTCCAGATCGAATGCGAGCACGGTGTCGCACAACTCGACCAGTTCGATGTATTCGGTCGACCACCAGACGATCGTCGTGCCCTGTTGCGCCATCTTGCGAATCAGCGCGTAGATTTCGCGCTTGGTGCGAATGTCCACGCCGCGCGTCGGCTCTTCGAGCACCAGTAGCTTCGGCCGCAGCAGCAGCCATCGCGCGATCAGCAGCTTCTGCTGGGTGCCACCGCTCAAGGTTGCGGGCAGATCCCAGAGCGAGCCCGCACGAATCTTCAGCGCGTCGAGCAGCGCGCCGCTCTGCTCGACCTCCTCGCGCCTCACGATACTGCGCCGCTTGACGACACGCGCCGCCGCCACGAGGTTGTCGACGATCGGCAAGGTGGCGAGCACGCCCTTGCTCGAGCGGTCGCCCGATACGAAGCCAACGCCGTCACGCGCGCCCGCTGACGGATGCGGGTAGCTCACGCGCACGCCGTCGCGTGTGATCGCCCAGGAGCCTGCGGGCGCGATGCCGGTGAGCGCATCGATCAGCGACGATGGTCCGACCGGCGCGCCCGCCAGGCCGACGATCGCGCCCGCCGGCACCTCAATCGCCACGCCATCGCGTTCGATACGCAGTGCGCCACCCTGCACGAGCGGCTGCGTGGCGCGTGTGGCGCGTGTGGTACGTTCGCCGTCGCCGCTGTCGGCCTGTCCCAGTTCCGCCGACTGCGCGACGCTCGCCGCCGCCTCGTCGACCACCACGCTCTGTCCCATGCATTCGACAATCTCGCGATCCGTGATCGCATCGAGCGCGACGCGGTCGACCGCTGTTTTGCCGTCGCGGATGATCGTGCAGACGTCCGCGATCTGGCGAATCTCGCGCATCCGGTGCGAGACGAACAGAACCGCGAGGCCAGTATCGGCGATCAACCGGCGAATCACCGTGAAAAGCCGGATGGTTTCCGCCGCGGTCAGATTGGCGGTCGGCTCGTCGAGCAGCAACAGCTTCGCGCCCGAGCCGAGCGCGCGGGCGATCTCGACCAGTTGCCGCTCGTGCAGCGTCAAGCCGCCGACCAGCCGCCCCGACGATTCACGCGCGAACTGCGGATCGATCAGCGACAGCGCGTCGATCGCGATCTTCATCGAGGCGCGTTCGCTATATGTGGCCGTGCCGCGCCGCAGCCGCGGCATCGCAATGTTCTCGGCGACCGACAGATGCGGCAGTAGCGCGAGTTCCTGATTGACGACCGCAATGGTGCCGGCCGCAGCGTGCCCGCCAACCGATGCGCCGATCTCCTGCCCATCGAATTCGAGCGTGCCGCCATCGCGTTCGAACTGGCCGGAGATGATCTTGATGAGCGTCGACTTGCCGGCGCCATTGCCACCGAGAAACGCGTGCACTTCACCCGGCGCGATCGACAGATCGAAGCCCTTCAACACGCTCGTCGGTCCAAAGCTCTTGACGATCGAACGCGCGGTCAACAGTTGGCGCTGCTCTGTCATGTCCCGTCTCCTTCGACGCTTTCCCTACGATTTCGATGCGGCACCGCGCATTTGTTTGGCGATGCCAACGAATGTTGTCTGCGCAGTTCGCCTACGCGACCAGCGAGGTCCGCGCGAGAAACCGGAGAAGAACAGAACGGGGAGCGTGCGCTCGCGCATCGACGGATCGCGCGCTCAAGCGGAAAGTTGGATAATTCATTGCTGTCTCCGGCGCAGTTGTTGCACTGCGCAACTTGTGTTTTGTGGTCGGCCGAGTGAATGCGGCATTGAAACTGCCGCATCGGTATCGAGAGGATTTCCTGCCCCCCAGGATTGCACGGCGTGTCGACAGAATGGCAGCGCGAATGGCGTGCGAACAAGGCGGTTTCATTCAACTGCAGTTGAAAAAAATTTCACTATGCGCATTCCACCGGTGAAGGCCATCATCGCTTTCGAGAGCGTGGCCAGAACGAAGAGCGTCAACCGGGCGTCCGAGGAACTCGGATTGACCGCCTCGGCAGTCAGCCATCAGATCAGCAATCTCGAGTCGGTCATCGGCCAGCCGCTCTTTTACCGCTCAGGCCGCGGCCTCGTGCTCACGCCGACCGGCGAGCGTTATCTGTCCGACGTAACAGGGTCGTTGGCCGATTTGAGCCGCGCCACCGAGCGAGCGTCGAGCCGCGCCGACGTCGATATCCTGCGCGTGCATTCAAGCCCGAGCTTCGGGCTTATGTGGCTGCTGCCACGGCTCGCGTCGTTTCAGGAAGCCAATGACGATATCCAGTTGAACCTCGCGTGCTCGTATGAAGACGTCTCGTTTACTAGCGGCTATTACGACGTCGACCTGCGTCACGGTTATGCGAACTGGCGCGACCTGGAAGTGAGGACGCTGCGCGGCGAATTCATCACGCCGCTCGCCTCCCCGAAATATCTGGAAAACCATCCGGTAACAACGCCCGAAGACCTGCTGCGGCATCGGCTGATTTACTCGGAAACGCCGCTCGTGCAATGGAAGCAGTGGTTCGGCCGCACCGGTGTGTCCGCCGCTCACAAGACCTTCGACTTTTCGTTCGACCGTTCGTACATGTCGCTGGAGACGGCCGCGCTCGGTCTCGGCATCGCGCTCGAAAGCGCGATGCTCGCTTCGGTGCGAATAAAGGAAGGTGTGCTCGTACCGGTCTTCGACGACTCGCACGCGGTCGAGGTCGGCGCGCACCATCTCGTGTATCCGCCGCAGAATGCCGAGCTTCCGAGGGTTGCACGCTTCATTGCGTGGATCGAGCGCGAGGTAGGTGGGATGGCTCGCAAGACTTGAGCGTCGCGCGAGCGGGATCTTCGCCAGGGTTTTCCAGCACGTCGCCGGGCATGCGTGCGGCGCACGCCAATGCGGCGTCGCACCATGCAAGCGGTAAGCATCGTGCAGCACGTCACCTGAAAATTTCTCAAACATAGTTGAGCCGTACGTCGTTGATGCGACCGCACGCGCAGTGGACACTTGCGCCATCACATCAACACTCAGGAGACAACAATGCTGCTCGAGAACAAGGTCGTCATCGTCACCGGCGCCGCTTCGCCACGAGGCATCGGAAAGGCAACCGCCAAAGCGCTGGCCGCACAGGGCGCGCGCATCGTGATCCTCGATCTGCGCGAAGAAGACGCGAAGCGCGCCGCCGCCGATCTCGGCGACGCGCATCTGGGTCTCGCCTGCGACGTCACCGACAAAGCCGCGTGCGAGTCGGCCGCCAGGGCGACGCTCGAGCGCTACGGCCGCATCGACGGCCTGATCAACAACGCGGGCATCACGCAACCGGTACGCACGCTGGACATCACCGCCGAGGGCTTCGACGCGATCGTCGACGTCAATCTGCGCGGTACGCTCTATATGTCGCAAGCGGTGCTGCCCGCCATGAAAGAGCGCAAGAGCGGCAGCATCGTCTGCATGTCGTCGGTATCGGCACAGCGTGGCGGCGGCATTTTCGGCGGCCCCCACTACAGCGCGGCAAAAGCCGGCGTCCTCGGCCTCTCGCGGGCGATGGCGCGCGAGTTCGGCGCCGACAGCATTCGTGTGAACTCGATCACACCCGGCCTGATCCAGACCGACATCACCGGCGACAAGCTCACTGCTGACATGCGCGTGGACATCATCAAAGGCATTCCGCTCGGCAGGCTCGGCGAGGCAAGCGATGTCGCGAACGCGTGCCTGTTCCTCGTCAGTGACCTGTCGACCTATCTCACGGGCATTACGCTCGACGTGAATGGCGGCATGCTCATTCATTGAGCCTCGTTCATTGACCTCATTGACTGGCACACAGCCACGCGTCAGCCGTGGCCGCGTGCAAGGCGCACCCGGGACAACCCGGGGCATGGAAGGAGACAAACATGAAGTCGAAGTCCAACGCTTTACCCATTCCCGCCGATCTGGCGCCCTCCGCGAACCCGGCCGGCTTCGAGTCGAGAACCTACGCGAAAGTCAGCCGTCGACTGATCCCGTTCCTGATGCTGTGCTATCTCGGCGCGTATCTGGACCGCGTCAACGTCGGCTTCGCGAAACTGCAGATGCTCAGCGACCTGCGCTTTAGTGAAACCGTCTACGGCATGGGCGCGGGCATTTTCTTTCTCGGCTACTTTCTCTTCGAGGTGCCAAGCAACCTGATTCTTCATCGCGTTGGCGCGCGCCGATGGCTCGCGCGCATCATGTTGACCTGGGCCGTGATTTCCGCGAGCTTCGTTTTCGTGAAATCGCCAACCGCCTTTTACGTGCTGCGCTTTCTGCTCGGCGTCGCGGAAGCGGGCTTTGCGCCCGGCGTGATTCTCTACCTGACGTACTGGTTTCCGGCTGCGCGCCGCGCCAAGGCACTGTCGCTCTTCTTCATGGCGATTCCGCTGGCCGGCATGGTCGGGGGACCGCTTTCCGGCTGGATCATGCACTCGCTGCACCGCACGATGGATCTGGCGGGCTGGAAGTGGCTGTTCATGCTCGAAGCGCTGCCGTCGCTCGTGCTCGGTATCGCGATTCTGCTCTACCTCGACGACGGCATTGCCAAAGCGAAGTGGCTGACAGAATCCGAAAAGAATCTGCTCGCCCGTAACGTCGCCAACGACAACGCGCACAAGATCGCGCACGTCTCGATCAAGTCGTTCATCGGCGACCGCCGCTTGTGGCTGATGGCCGCGATCTATTTTTGCGTCGTGCTCGGCCAGTATGGTCTGACGTTCTGGCTGCCGACCATCATTCGCAAGTCGGGCGTCGCCGACCCGCTGTGGATCGGCGTGTTCACCGCGATTCCCTATCTATGCGCGATCATCGCGCTGCCGTTGATTGGCATGAGCGCGGACCGTCGCCGCGAGCGCCGGCTGCATCTGGCGATTCCGATGCTGATCGCGGCGGCGGGTTTCATCGTGCTGCCCACGCTCGGCAGCGTGCCGGCCTCGATCATCTGTCTGAGCGTCGCCGCCGCCGGCATCCTCGCGTCCTCCTCGCAGTTCTGGTCGCTGCCGACCGCGCTGCTCGGCGGCATGTCCGCCGCGGCCGGCATCGCGGCGGTGAATTGCGTCGCCAATCTCGCCGGCTTCTTTTCCCCGGCGATCGTCGGCTGGCTGAACGATCTGACCGGCAAATCGACCGCTGGACTGGTCTTCATCTCGCTGGCCGTCACGCTCGGTGCCTCACTCGTCTTTCTGGTGCCGGCGAAGTCGGTCAACCGCTGAACCCCTCTTTTACTTCCGATCATAGGAGACGACATGAACCATCCATCCACGGCGACACTCGCCGATCACGCATACCGAATCCGCAAGAACGCCCTGCTGATGGGCGAGGTCCAGGGCCAGGGCTATATCGGGCAAGCGCTCGACATCGCGGACGTGCTCGCCGTCGCCTACTTCGGCGCGATGAACTATCGCCCGGAAGATCCGGAATGGGAGGAGCGCGACCGCTTCCTGCTCTCCAACGGACACTACGCGATTGCACTGTACGCGGCGCTGTTCGAAGCCGGCATTCTGCCGGCCGAAGAACTCGAAACCTACGGCAGCGACGACAGCCGTCTGCCGATGTCCGGCATGGCGAGTTACACGCCCGGCATGGAGATGTCGGGCGGCTCGCTCGGTCAGGGCTTGACGATCGCGGTCGGCCGCTGCCTCGGTCTGAAGCGCAAAGGTTCGAAGTCCTTCGTGTACACGCTGTTCTCCGACGGTGAACTCGACGAAGGCGCGATCTGGGAAGGCCTCATGTCCGCGAGCCACTGGAAACTCGACAACCTGATCGCGATCGTCGATGTGAACAATCAGCAGGCCGACGGCCCGTCGACGCAAATCATGGCGTTCGAGCCGCTCGTCGAGAAGCTGGAGGCGTTCGGCTGGTTCACGCAACGCGTGGACGGCAACGACATCGCCGCGGTAGCCGCGGCATTCGATGCGGCCCGCCAGCATCCGGGCGCACAACCGCGCATGATCGTCGCCGACACACGCATGGGTCGCGGTGTGCCGTTCCTCGAACAGCGCGAGAAAAATCACTTTATCCGCGTCGATGCCCATGAGTGGCAACTGGCGCTGCAAGCACTCGAAGCCGGGAGACAAGCATGAGCAATACGACCATGAGGAAACCGCGCCTGAAGACCTCGGCAATGATCGCATCGATCGCGAGCGAAGGACAGGTCACACGTTCCGCGCCTTTCGGTCACGCGCTGACCGAACTCGCGCGGCAGAAGCAGAACGTGATCGGCATGAGCGCCGACCTCAGCAAATATACGGATCTGCACATATTCGCGAAGGCGTTCCCCGAACGCTTCTACCAGATGGGGATGGCCGAGCAATTGCTGATGGGCGCGGCCTCGGGATTCGCGCACGAAGGCGCGCAGCCGTTCGTCACGACGTATGCCGTGTTCGCGACGCGCCGCGCGTACGACTTCATGCATCAGACGATCGCCGAAGACAACCTCGACGTGAAGATCGTCTGCGCGTTACCGGGCCTGACGACCGGCTACGGTCCCAGCCACCAGGCCGCCGAAGATCTCGCACTGATGCGTGCGATGCCGAACATGACCGTAATCGATCCTTGCGACGCGCTCGATATCGAGCAGATGGTGCCCGCTATCGCCGCACACAAAGGTCCGGTCTATGCCCGCCTTCTGCGCGGCAACGTGCCGGCGGTACTCGACGAATACGACTATCAATTCGAACTCGGCAAGGCGAAGCTGCTGCGCGACGGCGCAGAAGTACTGGTCATTTCGTCGGGCATCATGACAATGCGCGCGCTCGAAGTGGCGAAAACATTGGAAAAGGACCGCATCGGCGTAGCCGTGCTGCACGTGCCGACGATCAAGCCACTCGACACGCAGACGATCGTGCGCGAAGCGAAGCGCTCGGGCCGGCTCGTGGTGGTGGCGGAGAACCATACGGTGATCGGCGGATTGGGCGAAGCGGTCGCAGCGGAGCTGATGCGCGAGGGCGTGGCGTGCCGCTTCAGGCAGGTGGGGCTTCCCGACGCGTTTCTCGACGCCGGGGCGCTTCCGACACTGCACGACCGGTATGGCATTTCGACCCCCACGATGTCGGAGACGATCAAGGGCTGGCTGACTTGAGTGACTGCGCCGGGTGAATCGCGGGCATGCGGGCGCCGCACGTGGGCGCCCGCAACTGCGCGGACTGAACCGTTGCGCTAGCGCTTGCGCGTTTTGCAAGAGAAACCGCCACATTCAGGCCACGTCACTGGTGAGCACTATCTGCGCCGCTTTCGCTTCTGTTCGCGTCGCGCATCCGCATCTTCGCGGATCATATCGATCAGCGCACGCAAGCCGGCCGGCACGTGCCGACGCCCCGGATAGTACAGACAGAGCCGCTCCAGCGGCGGCGTCCAGTCTTCCAGCACGCGCACCAGCGTGCCGGCTAGCAGGTCCGCCGCCACATTCCATTCGGTCAGGTAAGTGAGCCCCAATCCGGCACGCGCGGCGGCCAACATCAGGCCAGGTCCATCGAGCGTCAGCGCTCCCTTGCCGTCGAACCGCACGATCTCGCCGTGCCGTTCGAATTCCCATTGATAGATCGCACCGCTCGGCATGCGCGTGCGGATACAGCGGTGCGCATTCAACTCAGCGGGCGTGCGCGGCCGTTTGTTTTGCGCGAAATACGCCGGACTGCCGACCACGGCAAAACGCTGCACCTCGCCGAGCGGCACCGCGATCATGTCTTGCGGCACAGTGTTCGCCAGCCGGATGCCCGCATCGAATCCGCCGACGACGATATCGATCAGACGCCCTTCGGTGACGAGGTCGAGCTTCATCTCCGGATACCGTTGCAGGAACGCGATAAAGAGCGGCATCACCTGGTTCGCGGCGCCCGTTGACGTGTTGATGCGCAACGTCCCCGACGGCGTGTCGCGATAGCTTCCGGCCTGTTCGAGTGCGTCGCGGATCGTCGAGAGCGCGGGCGCGACGCTCGCGACGAACTGCTCGCCGGGCTCGGACAAGGACACGCTGCGTGTAGTGCGATTGAATAGCCGCACGCCGATCCGCGCTTCGAGCGCGGCCACCGCATGACTGAGCGCGGACGTCGACACGCCCAGTTCGATTGCCGCCGCCCGAAAGCTTCGACGGCGCGACACCGCGAGGACCGCTTCCAGCTCACCCAGACCCGATGTTTTCATTATCCCCAATCGTTCAATACGACGTGCGCAATTGTACGGCTAGTCGGCACAATAGGATGCCGCTATCTTGTGCGTTAAACCCGATTCCGGAGAAACGCAATGCAGATCATCGACACGATTTATATCGACGGCAGGTTCGTCTCGCCGCATGGCGACGAAATGTTCGACCTGTTCAATCCCGCGACCGAACAGGTGATCGGCCGCGTGCGTCTCGCCGACGCGCACGATGCGCGCGCCGCAATCGCCGCCGCCAAGAGCGCGTTTCCCGCGTTTTCACAGACCGGCAAGCGCGAACGCATCGAGATTCTGATGCGCATGCACGCCGCCGTGCTCGCCCGCGAAGACGCGTTGTACGAAGCGATCACCGTCGAATACGGTGCGCCCGTGTCACGCGGACGATGGATGGCGCGCCACGCGAGCGACGTGCTGCTCGCCACGGCGCAAATCCTGCAGGACTATCCGTTCACACGCCGCGCGGGCATGGCCGAAGTGACCATGCAGCCGCTCGGCGTGGCCGGTTTGATTACGCCGTGGAACAGCGACGCGGGGTTCATCTGCGGCAAGCTCTCGGCGGCGCTCGCAGCCGGTTGCACCGCAGTCGTCAAGCCGAGCGAGATGAGCGCGATGCAGACGCGCATCGTCACCGAAGCGCTGCACGATGCCGGCTTGCCGCCGGGCGTCTTCAACATCGTCACCGGCCGGGGCGAAACGGTCGGCGCGGAAATCAGCGCGCATCCGGACGTCGCCAAGCTGTCGTTTACCGGCTCCACGGCCGTCGGCAAAACGATCCTGCGCACCGGTGCCGAAACGCTCAAACGCGTGACGCTCGAACTCGGCGGCAAGTCGCCGGTGATCGTGCTCGACGACGCGGACTTCGATCAGGCCGTGCCGCTCGCGCTGCAAGCCGGCTTCATGAACAGCGGGCAAGCCTGCATCGCGGGAACGCGGGTCCTCGTGCCGCGCGCGCGGCTGGCGGAGTTCGAAGCGCGGGTGCAGCGGGAACTCGAACAGGTCAAGGCGGGCGATCCGCGCGACCCGCAAACGACCGTCGGCCCCATGGTCAGCCGCAAGCAATGGGACCGTGTGCAGCGTTATATCCGCATCGGCATCGACGAGGGCGCGCGCCTGATCGCCGGCGGCGAGGGGCGCCCGGAGGGCATCGACACGGGCTGGTTCGTCCGTCCGACCATTTTCAGCGGCGTCACGAACGAGATGACCATCGCGCGCGAAGAAATTTTCGGCCCGGTGCTGTCGATCATCGCGTATCACGACACCGAAGAATCGATCAGGATCGCCAACGACACGCCGTACGGCTTGCAAGCGTATGTTCTGTCACGCGACAATAAACTCGCGCACGCTGTCGCCTCGCGGATCGAAGCGGGACGCGTGCTTGTCAACACGCTTGCGCATGAGCCCGCGGCGCCGTTCGGCGGCTTCAAGCAATCCGGTATCGGACGCGAGTACGGCACGTTCGGGCTGGAGGCGTTTCTCGAACCCAAGTCGGTATTGGGTGTGCTGTGATCGGCCGTAGTGCCGGGCGAGAGCGCCCCGGCACTACGGCGAAGCGTCAAGCCGCGCGTTATTTGAACAGAGACTCCGCCTCGTCAATCGCTATATTTCGCCGCCTCCACCGCTCTTCGGCTTGCGCAATTTTCTTGCGGTTATGAAAGTGCGGATTCATCCACCACGGAGCCGCGATTCCCTTGTGTTTGTCGCCCTCGGCGCCTATCACGGCGATCTCGTGGAGCGGCACATGAGGACGCGCCGCGGTGCGCTCGTCGCCGAGCACACCGATCGACGCCACCCGCATGATCTTCGGAATCACCGAATTGTGAAACGCGAGCTCGCACTCCGAGCAGCTGGCCCACGCGGCCGGCCGGTATTTCGCCGGCCACGAATTCAGGATCATGTGCTTCAGATCTCCGCCTACGTGCGGCGCCCCGTCGTCGATCACGGTTTGTGTTTTGCCGCTCCTGAGCCTTTCCTGCACCGGTCTCCAGTATTTGAACGCATAGCTTCCGGCGAAAAAGCAGTGAACGTCCTGCATCAACGTCAGTTGCACAACGCGGCGAAAATCGTTGCCGTGCGTGCCGGCCCTGCCTTTGTTCTCCAGGGTGAAGAAGCTGTAGTCGTCCTCGACGTGGCCGCCGACCATCTGCCGGGTCACCCAATCGGCTTCACGTGTGACATGGAGAAGCCGCGTGCCCTTCGTCAATACGCCAACCGGCACGTGACGAATGAAGTCGTTCACGTTCCGGCGCTGCAGCGGCTCACTGTCAGCGACCACGCCATCTCGCCTGAGCATGGCCTTTTTCCAGTCGCCGGCGGTGAGCGCGCCATTCACGAGGGCGAAACCGCCGGGTGTCGCGTCCGTTAAGTCACTGCCGGCAAATGCGCAATGCGTGCAACTGGCGCACTGTTCACCCAGTGTTTTCGTACTGAGCTTTTCAGAAGACACAATCCACGATTTATTCATTCGCTTAGTATTTCTGGAGGTTGAGAACGTCCGGCCGCATTGCGCCGCTTAGGGCGCTATCTGGCGGATCTGCTCACGTACAACACCTGGTCACGCAGTCTTATTCCTTTTCTCCCGGCAAGTGGACGCGCGGACCACGCCACTCACGACCGGCACCGCACACGCGAAAGTACGCGCCGTCACGAAAACATCAAAGTGACTATAATTTCTGCCGAATTACTCAATACTGCTCACCGTGTCAGACGCTCCGCAACGACCATTAGCGACAGACAGCCATGCGCATCGAGACGCCGCGTCACGACGAACGAAACCGTGGTTTGGCTATGCGCTCATCGTCGTCGCAGTCGGCGTGCTGGGCGGTGTCTTCGCCTATGTGGCCGGCTGGTTTCCGCGCACCACCTATGGCGCTCAACCTCGCGCGCAATGGATCGTCGACGCCTTCGAAGCGACGACGCGTCCGCATCCGGGATTCCGTCGCAATCACGCGAAGGGCATTTGCGTAACCGGCCATTTCGACAGCAATGGCAACGGCGCGGCGCTTTCCACAGCCAGCGTATTCGAAGCCGGTACATACCCCGTTATCGGGCGATTCTCTGCGCCGGGCAGCAATCCCTCACAAGCCGACGCGGAATCCAGCGTGCGCAGCTTCGCGTTGCTATTCAGCTTGCCCGGCGACGAACAGTGGCGCACCGGCATGAATTCGGCGCCCATCTTCGCGGTCGGAACACCACAAGCGGTGTTCGAACAACTCTCCGCGCGTGCGCTCGACGCGACAGGCCACCAGAATCCAGCGCACATGGCGGCCTTTTTGCACAAACACCCCGAGGCGCAGGCATTCGACGCATGGGTCGCCGCGCATCCGCCGTCGTCGGCATTTTTCAATGCCGCCTACTTCAGTGTCGACGCGTTTCGCTTCGTCGATCACGAGCGCCGCGCCCAGTATGTTCGCTGGCGCGTGGTGCCCGAAACGCCTTATCAGCAGCTCGGCGAAGACGCCGAAGGCGATCCGGACTTCCTCGCGCACGGCCTCGTCAAGCGGCTGGAACAAGGTCCGTTGCGCTGGCGTTTGATGATCTCCGTAGCGAAGCCGGGCGATCCTGTCGACGACGCTACCCGGCAATGGCCCGCGCAACGCGATCGCGACAGCATCGACGCGGGAACGCTCGTGATCGATCGCGCGCAGTCGCAAATCGACGGCCCGTGCCGCGACATCAATTTCGACCCGCTAATATTGCCGCAAGGCATCGAAGCGTCGAACGATCCTCTGCTAGCCGCGCGGTCGTCCGCGTATGCCGTGTCGTTCGCGCGTCGTACGAAGGAAGAAGCGCGCTTTAGCGCGGCGCGCAATTGACGCGCTCGCTGCCGCGCGACGCAGTCCGCACGGCAGCGCCGGGACAGGCGCGGAGGTGCCAGGCAGAAACCCGCGATCGCGGATAAACTGGCTGCTTTTCGGGCCGCGCCGACACGTTGCGACACGCACGCTGTCATCCGTCTCGAGACATCACCGACCAGCTACGCGACTCATCAAGGAACGAATGTCGATGACTGGAGCAGAATTAGCCAGCATGCTTCCAGGCATGCTGCCGCGACTTTGGGCATTCGCTCTGCGCATTTCGGGCGACCGGCACGACGCGGAAGATCTCGTTCAGCGCGCCTGCGTGCGCGCGCTGGAACGCGCGCATCAATTGCAGCCCGGCACCGCGCCGCTGAGCTGGATGTTCTCGATCGTTCAGTCGACGTGGATCAACGAATTACGCGCGCGCAACGTTCGCAGCCGCTCGGGCATGGATTGGGACGACGACTTTCTCGAGACCGTGCCGGACCCCAATGGGCGCACACCGGAGCAGCACGCGATGGACGGCCAGATCATCAGCGCCGTGCAGCGGTTGCCTGAGGCGCAGCGAGTCGTTATGCTTCTCGTAGGCGTAGAAGGGCTCAGCTACAACGAAGCGGCCGAAGCACTGGACGTGCCGATCGGTACGATCATGAGCCGGCTTTCGCGGGCGCGCCAGGCCATCGGCGCACTGTTCGGCGGTCAGAACGAAAAGCGTCAAAGAGCTGCATCGAATATTAAGGACCCGGGGTGATGAAAATAGACGACATCCTGCTCTTGGCATATGTCGATGGCGAACTGACGCCGGGCGAGCGGCTGGAAGTCGAGAAAGCAATCGAGGCATCGGCTGATATCGCCGAGCGCGTCGAGCTGCTCGAAGCGTCCAGGCTGCCTTATCAGCAGGCGTACGCGCGCCAGAAACTGCCGCCGGTTCCCGACAGCCTCACACAGAAAATCGCCGAACTCACGCGAGCCTATTCGGCGCCGGAAGGCGTCGCTATACATGCCGCCGCCACCGCGGCCGGCGCCAACGATCCCATTGCCGCCCTGGCGGAAACATCCGCATCGCGTTCCGCACCGGTGCGCTCCAGAATGCGTGTCGCCGCGCCCTGGCTCGCGGTTGCTTTCGTCGCCGGCGCATTTTGCACGGGCATCGTATTGCGTGTCGCACCAAGCGCGATGCCGGGCACGGCCGGGCCTGCCGGTGCGCAGCAGGTCGCGGCCAGCGGCGTGTCCGCATGGGTGCGCGCCGCCGCCGGCTATCAGCAGCTGTATTCGCGCGACACCGTCGCGCTAGGCGCGCCCGCCGCCGATGTATCGGCGCGCATCGTCGCGGACATCCGCACTCAGGACGGACTCGAACTGCGTGTGCCCGATCTGAGCACAATGGGACTCACGTTCAAGCGCGTGCAGCGTCTGCGCTTTAACGACAAGCCGCTGGTCCAGATCGTCTATTTGCCGAAAGAAGGGCCGCCGGTCGCACTGTGCGTGATGAAGGACGCCAAACCCGACGCCGGCCTCGCCCAACAGCGCGTCGACCGGATGGATGTCGTGACCTGGCGGCAGGCCGAGCTCAGCTATGCGCTGATCGCCGAACCGGGCGCGGCGGACCTGCATGCGATCGGCAAACAGATTACCGGAAGCGGTGTGGGCGCGATGTTCAGCCAGAGCAGCGCGGTGTTGCAGCCCATCACCTGATGCGTTTGCCATCGATGGAATAAAAAAGAAGCGCTGGATGTTGTGTCGAAGGTGCGGCGTCATAGCCGCGATCTTCGATCGGCAAACCGGCGCATGAGTTCAGCCCCTTCCGTCTCTCACCGACAATCCGCACTTTCGCGGCTCGCCGCATGCGGCGCCCTGCTGGCGGCGCTGATTCCGCTCGACGCGCGCGCCGGCTGGATCGTCACCGAAGCCGACGGGCCGTATCGCGTGATCCACGCGACCAGCGTCGATACGGCGAGCGGCGCGGGAAATCGGCTGGCAGACGGCGACATCGTCGAGACCGCGCCGCAGCGCGCGCTACAGATGCAGGACGACGCCGGCAACATCCTCGCGCTCGGCCCTGACACGCGAGCCCTTCTCGGCCCGGCTGAACGCGTTTCGCTGCTCGACGGCTGGATCAAGCTCTCGCACCTCTGCGCGACATCGTCGTGCCCGCAACCGGTGCTGGAAACCACGCACGTCGGCGCGTCGCCGGACAACGGTTCGGCGATCGTCGTCACTGCGTCGAACGCCCGCGCGGGCGACGCGGCCGTATTCGTCGAAACCGGTGGAACGGCGCTCACGGTGCGCATCGACGGCAAGCATGCGCCGCTTCGCTCGCGGTTGTCCGGTGGCCAGTTCGCCTCGTTGAGCGCTGCCGCGCCGCCGGTCGTCACCACGCGCCTGCCGGCCGATTTTCTCGCCGGCATGCCGGTATCCTTCCGCGAAGCGCTGCGCCCGCTTGAGGTCAAACTCGACACTCACGCGGTGCGGCCCGACACGCCGCACGCCACGCCCGTCAGCTACGACGACATAGCGGCATGGCTCACCAGCGCGCTGCCCGCCCGCTACCGGCCCGACACGCGCTTTGCAACCCGCTTTCGCACGCGGCTCGCCGACCCGGCGTTCCGTCACGCCATCGACAGCCACCTTGGCGTGCTGCCCGACTGGCGCACGCTGCTTTATCCGCCGCCGTCCCCTGCCCGCAACCGGCCACGCGCCGCACTCCGATTCCCATGAAACTCTCCCTCGCTCTGAAGTTCAACCTGGTGTTCGTCGGCATCTTCACCGTCGGGCTGATCGCGGCCGGCGTGATCGCGGAGCGCGTGCTGCAGCGTGAAGCGCTCGAACAGACGCTTCATGACGCAAACGTGATGATCAGCGCGGCGGGATCGATGCAGCATTACACCGCCGCACACATCACACCGCTGCTCGCCACGCAGATCAAATACAGCTTCGTACCGGAGTCGATCCCCGCCTTTTCCGCGATCGAAATGCTAAACCAGTTGCAAAAGGAATTTCCGAATTTCTCGTACAAGTCGACGATGCTGAACCCGACCAATCCGCGCGACCGGCCGACCGATTGGGAGACCGACGTCATCCGCCATCTGCATGACCGGCCGGCACTGAAGGAGCTGACCGGACAACGCGACGGCGCCGACGGCCGCACGCTGTTTCTCGCGCGCCCCACCCGCATTACCGACGCGTCGTGCATGGCGTGCCACAGCACGCCGTCCGCCGCGCCGCGCACGGTGCTGGACAAGTACGGCCCGGCGAACGGCTTCGGCTGGACCATGAACGAGGTGATCGGCGCGGAGTTCGTGTCGGTGCCGATGGCCCAGCCGATCGGGCGAGCCCGCGTGTTGTGGCGCACCTTCATGGGATCGCTGGCCGCGGTCTTCGCGGCGGTGCTGGTCGTGATGAACGTGATGGTTCATCTGCTGGTCACGCGGCGGATTGCGACGCTGTCGCGCGCCGCCGACGCGATCAGTCTCGGCAAGCTCGACGATGCCACCGCGCTGCCGACCGGCTCGGACGAAATCGCGTCGCTGGCGGTGTCGTTCGGACGCATGCGAACGAGCCTCACCGAAGCGTTCAGAATTCTCGACGAAGCGTAGCGCGCGATGCGCGATGCCCCCCCGAACCACGGCGCACACGCCGCGACGCTCCCCGCCTGCATCGGCCGATACCGGATCGAGCGCGTGCTGGGCCGTGGCGCGATGGGCGTGGTCTATCTTGCGTTCGATCCGAAGATCGAGCGCAAGGTCGCGCTGAAAACGATCCGCCACGACCTGCTGCACGGCGCGAGCGGCGAACGCCCGACCGACGATCCGCGCCAGCGCTTTCTGAACGAAGCGCGCGCAGCGGGACGTCTGATTCATCCGCACATCGTGCAGGTGTACGACTTCGACGAACCCCGCGACGAAACCGGCGACGCCGCGTTCTTCACGATGGAATACGTCGCCGGCGAAAGTCTCGCCGCACGGCTCGCCGCCATCCGGCCGACGCAACGCATGCCGCCCGCGCGCGCGCTCGGCTGGTTCGTGCAACTGCTCGACGCGCTGGATTACGCGCACGGCGCGGGCGTCGTGCACCGCGACATCAAGCCCGCCAATCTGCTGATTACGGAGCGCGGCGCATGCAAGGTCACCGACTTCGGCATCGCGCGAATCGGCACATCGGATCTGACGCAGGCGGGCATGCTGATCGGCACGCCCGGTTACATGTCGCCCGAGCAATTCACCGGCGAGCCGCTCGACGCGCGCGCCGATCTCTTTTCGGCTGCCGTCGTGCTCTACGAAATGCTGACCGGCGTTTGCCCGTTCAACGGCCCGCCGAGTGTCGTCATGCAGCAGATTCTCACCGTGACGCCGGCCGCGCCGTCGACGCTTGCGCCTGACCTGCCCGCGTCGCTCGATACGATACTGGCCAAAGCGTTGGCGAAACGTCCCGCCGAGCGCTTTCAGTCCGCTGCCGAGTGGCGCGCGAGCCTGCTCGCGACATTGGGCGCGATGGGGGCATCGGGCACACCCGGCGTGGAAGATCCGGCCAGCGACGACAGTCTCGCCGAGCGCACCGTGATCGCGTGCGCGATTCAACCGGCCGTGCTCGAACCGCCCGCGACGGATTCGACACCGAGATTCGCGCCGCACGCCATCGCACAACTGGAAAGCCGGCTCGCGAGCCAGGTCGGCCCGGTGGCGACGCTGCTGATGCGGCGCGCGACAGCCGATGCGCCCGACGTCGCGACACTGCGCGAGCGTTTGTCGCGTCACTTTGCGGACGATGCGGCGCGGCGCGACTTCGACGCGCTGCTCACGCAGCTAGGGCCGCTGCGCCACGCTGACCGGCCGGCGCCCGAGCTCATCCCCGACCAGGGCCTCGATGCGGCGTTGCTGCAAGAGGCGACGCACAAGCTCGCGGCTTATCTCGGGCCGATCGCGAAGATCATCGTGGCGCGCGCCGCAGCCGGCGTCATCGACGCGCCGACGTTCCACGCGAGACTCGTCGAGGCCATCCCGGATGCGGCGCAGCGCGACGCGCTGCGCCGCGATCTCGGTCTTTGACGCACGATGGCGCGGCTAGTAAGCCGCGTGGCTGTCGAGAAGCCGCAGGAATAACGCGGTATCGAGCGGACCGTCGTGACGATGTCGAACCAGCGCGCCGCGCTCGCCCGCCGCAGTGCGATGCCACCACACGCTATCGGCGTCGTCCGCCGACGGCAGACTCGCCGTCGCCGCGTGCGCTTCCTGCGTCGGTAAGACGGCAAGCGCGGCCTCGAACGCCGTCAGCGAAAAGCCCGTTTTCAGCGACGACAGCGCAAGCCGCGCAGCCGCTTCGTGCCACGCCGCACCCGGCGCGCCGTCGTCACGAGGCGGCTCATCCGCGTCCGTCATGACGCGGGCAATCGCAAACGGAAAATAGCGGCCCACTGCATCGATGCCCGGCATCATCACGCCCGCATAGCCACACCCGCCGGCGACGCCGGGCCGCATCGAAAAATGCCATAGCGGCATCGCGAGATAGCTGTCGAGCCATGCGTCGCCGAAGCGTTCACGCGTTTTCAGCATCCCGGCTTGCAGCCACCGGTCCCATCGCGCGACGAATTCCGGTGCGAGCCCCTGGCCGACAAAATCGCCGTGCGTGCGGACCTTGCCGTAGAAGCCCGTCTCGCGAATGCGGCGCGGCCTCATAGTTGCGCCGGACAGCGAAAGCGGTCCAGGAGTCCTGCGCGGAACGGGTTGTTCACGCTGCTCGCGGCCACGGCCAACGTCGCGCGGCCCGCATCGAACGACACCTTGAAACGATCCGCCTGACCGTCCTGCGCGATACGTGCGCCGTCGAGCAAACGGAACAGCGCCCACGCTCCGTCGGCGTGCAAGGGCGGCGTTTGCGGCGGGTCGAATTCGACGTGCGCCTGGCCCGTGCCTTTGCCGCTCGGCCACTGGAACGCCGCGGCGGCCCCGGGCGACTCGCGCGTCGCCATCAGCTGTTGGCCGTCGATGTCGAGCACGAAACGCTTCACCGCGGGATCGAGGCTCGCCACCTTCGCGCTGAAGCGGACCGATACGTCGCGGCCGCCATCGCGGAACAACGCGTCGCGAATCGCGGCGGCGTTCTGGAACTGCGCGAGCACGTCGTCGCCGATGCCGAGCGAGCGCGCCTCGGGACGCCAGCGCCAGGTCGCGCCCGACATATCGACGCGGCTTTGCAGGTTCTTCTGGAAAAAATCGTCGATCAGACCGCCGGGCGCGAGAATCCGGCTGAAGTCATCGGGCGCGGCATCGCGAGTGGAGCTCCGCACGAGCGGATAGCGGCCGTCGAGCGCCTGCCGGCACGCCGGCGCGACACTCGCCGCCCACAGCGCGCGAAGCTGCGCACGCTGGCTTTGCACCTGCACGGTATCGGCGTTGGCGGCCACGCCCTGCAACACCGACGCAAGCGGCGCGGGCGCGCCTTGCGACAACAGCTTCAACCGATCCAGCGGCGCGGTGGACGGCAACGGCAACGACTGCCGGCGCGCGGAATCTTCCGCCTGCAAGGTCGCGGCGGCGTCCTTGAGCGCGGCGATCGATTCGTCGATCGGCGCAGCGCCCGGCTTGCCCGCGAGGTCGTGCAAGGGCTGGAAATGCGTGTCCATCGACGTGGCCTTGCCTGCTTCGGGCACCGCAAACGTGGTTTCGCGCGCCGCCGCCTGCACTAGCGCGCGCAATGGCGAATTCGGCGAGCCCAGCAGATTGGCGACGCGCGCGCCCGCTTCCGGCGCGTTGAACGGCACCACGTTCACATCGTCGAGCAAGGCGTCCCATTGGCGGATGCCTTCGTCGTAGTACAGACGCGTGAGCGCCGTGCGCAATGCGTCGACGCCGCCCGCATCCAGCTTCGCGTCGCTGCGCCCGAGGACCCAGTCGTCTTTCGACAGATTCGCGAGCGCCACTTCGCGCAGCCGCTGAAACGCCGCGAAGCCGGCTCGCGTATATGCACCGTCGACACCTTGCGTGAGCGGCGCGCCGCTCCTGCGCACGAACACCAGCAAGCCACTCGGGCCGGCCGCTTTGGCCACCGAAAAATCGGCGAGGCGCAACTGCGCAAGCTGCTGCCGGATGCGGCCGTCCAGGCGCTGCGCCAGCGGAACGCGCGCGAGCGCCGCGCGGCTTTGCGCAATCAGGTTCTGATCCAGCGGCAAACCGGAATCGAACTGCCCGGGCTGAAACAGCGCGTCGAGATGCTGTTCGATCGCGGCGCGCTGCGCGTCGGTGGCATTGCGCAGCGAGCCGTGCTGCCAGTCGCGCATAGCCCACGTGACGATCGCGCCGGCATCGAAATGCGACGGATCGCCGAGCATCAGATACGCGCGCAGCACTTCGTACTGCCCCACGGCATTGCTCGCGTCGCCGCGGCGCAGCGCTTCCTCCATCCGCTGCACGACGATCGGCAGCAGCGTCTGGCGCAACAGACGTTGATAGACGCGCTCCGCTTCGAGACTGAGCTTCTCGCGCTGATCGAGGCGCAGCGTCGACCACCACGGCGCGCCATGCGCGGCGCGCTCGGCCGCGCCGCCCGGCAACGCGCGCGCCGCATCGAGAACGGGCAGCACGGCGAGCGGGTCGTCGCCGGGCGCGATCTGCCGAACCTGCGCTTGCAGCGCGGCGATCTGCTCGCGGCTCGCGTCGACGAAGCGGCGATTCGCGCGGTCGCCGATGAAGAGCGCCGCGAGGCCGGCGCTCAGCAGCGCGATCACGAGGCCGATCGCCACGCGCTGAAAACGCGCGCGCCAACGCTCGACGCGCAGATTGCTGCCCGCGATGCCCGCTTCCGCGAAGATCACGTCGTGCAGCAGACGCTTGACGAAATACGCCCGCCCGCTCGACGAATCCGCGAGCAGGACCTCGCGGCGCAGGCCGAGCGCCGCCGCCATCGAACTCATCATCCGGTCGAGCGGACGGCCGCTCTGCGTGCCGCTCGTGAAGTAAACGCCGCGCAGTAGCGGCGCGCGTGCGAAGCGCGACGCGCCGAACACGTCGCCGAGAAAACGCTGCAACGAGGTTTCGATGCCGGCGAACTGCTGCGGAAACGCGTAGATCAATGCACGGCGCCGCACGTCGGTCTCCTGCTGCATGCGCTGCACGACGCGCGCCTGGAGTTGCCGATGCAGCAGCCGGAACTCGTCGGGGAAACGTTGCAGTGGCGCGGCATCGGCGGCATCGTGCGAGGCGTCGTCAGCGAGCGGCGCATACGGGAACGTCATGCCCCAGACCTGTTCGCGCTCGTCGCGACCGAGGTCGTCGAAGAATTCGGAGAATCCCGACAGCAGATCGCTTTTGGTCACCACGACGTACACCGGAAAGCGCATGCCCAACTGCCGGTCGAGTTCGGCCAGCCGCTCGCGCACGGCGGCCGCTTGCGTGGCGCGCTGAGCGTCCGTCTGCTGCAGCAGATCGGCGGCGGAGACGACCACCATCACGCCGTTCAACGGCCGGCGCGGCCGGGACTTGCGCAACAGCGCGAGGAACCCGAGCCATGCGCCGCGATCGGCGTCGCGATGACTGTCCTGCGTCGTGAAGCGGCCGGCGGTGTCGAGCAGCACCGCGTCGTCGGTGAACCACCAGTCGCAATGACGCGTGCCGCCCACCCCGCCGATCGCTTCGGCGCCGAGCCGTTCGGCGAGCGGAAAGCGCAGCCCCGAATGGGTCAGCGCGGTCGTCTTGCCGGCGCCCGGCGCGCCGACGAACAGGTACCAGGGCAAGTCGTACAACACGTGACGGCGCGCGCCGATCCAGGACGTCAAACGCGCTTTCATGCCGCCGCCCTTCGTGCCGCCCGTGCCGTTCGTCCCGCGCGCGCCGTTCGCGTGATGGCGCAACGTCGATAGCGCGGCCTCGAAGCGTTCGCGCAGCACGGCGAGGTCGGCGTCGGCGGCTTTCTGCGCGTCGCTGCGCTCGCGATGCGCGGGGTCCGCGGCATTGGCGATCAGATTGCGCACGAAGTTCGACTGCGCGATCCGCACCTTCGCAGCGCGCACGCCCCAATAGATCGTCCAGGCCGCGATCAGCAGCCCGATGGCGACCCGGCGGCTCATCGCGCTGCCGAGCGGCACATGTCCGCCCACCGCGACCAGCGGCCCCTCGAACCACAGCACGACAGAAAGCGCGAGCACGCCGGCCAGCGATATGACGACAGGTTTCCGTAACAACGCTAACCACTTCATGACGCGGCTCCCGGCGCAAGAATCACAATCGCGACGCGGCGGTTTTTCGCGCGGTCCGCCGCGGTGTCGTTAGAAGCAAGCGGCTCGGTGTCGCCGCGCCCTTCCGCGCTCAGACGCTCAGGCGAGCCCAGCCGCTGTGCGATCAATTCACGCACCGTATCGGCGCGCGCCTGCGACAGCGCCACATTGGAAGGAAAGCGTGCCGACAGAATTCGTTGGTTATCCGTATGACCGACCACGACGACGTTGCCCGGCTTGTCGCGCAACGCGTCGCCGATTCGCTGCATGAGCGGCACGAAATGCGGATCGAGATCCGCGCTGCCGGAAGCGAACAGTTGCGTGCCGCCCGCCGTGTTGTCGATCGTGACCGTGGTTCGGTCCGCCGACTCGCTCACCGACACGAGCCCCTGAGCGATCTCGGGCGCGAGGAATCCGGACAGCGACGCGGCGAGACCCGGCTGTGCATGCACCTTGTTCGCGAGCACCGGCGCGGGCGCTACACGAATCGAGCGCATCGATGCAAAGACCGGGTCGGAGAAATCGTTGATGCGCAGGTTCAGGATCAGACTGGTTGCGACCAGCACGAGTGCGGCCAACGCGCCGGCCACCCACAGCGGCACGAGCTGGAACAGACGCTTGCCAGCCTGCGCGGCCGGCTGCCAATGCGGCGACAGGCCGCGTTCGACGGGCGGCCTTTGCGCGCGGATCAATTCCGCGAGCCTTTCCCGGATCGCGTCGAGCTGCGACTTGCCGTTCTCGACCAGCCGGTAGCGTCCGTCGAAACCGAGCGCCAGCATCACGTAGATCAGTTCGAGCAGATCGAGATCGGCGGCGGGTGTCTGCGCGACGCGCTGCAGGATCGCGAAGAGCCGCTCGCCGCCCGACGCTTCGTTGTGAAACGTGACCAGCAGACTGCGCTGTCCCCACACGCCCGCGCCCCATGGCGTCGCGGCGATCGCCTCGTCGATGAAGGTGCACAGGCAGTAACGCCCAGGGCCGAGTTGCGCATCGGGCACGCCGAACGCGCGGCCGTTCGTCTCGAACGTGCGCATCATGTCGATCAACTGCGTGCGCAGCGCGTCGAGATCCGCATGGCTGGTCAGGCGCCGCAACGGCAGCGCCAACTCCAGCAGCGGATTGGCGGCGCGCAGCAGGGGATTGAGGCCCGGCACCGCGGCATCGAGCGGCGCGAGCGGCGGTGCCGTAGCCGACGCCGCCGACGGCTGCGCGCGGCGCTCGCGCTCCGTGTCGAGCCGGCGGCCTGGCGTCGGCATCATGATCGTGCACGCGGCGTCGAGAAAGTCCGGAGCGTCGGACGCCGGGTTGGTGTCGTGGGTCATCGCCTGAGTCCTGATATGGGTCGTGACGTGCGTGCGGGCTTCATCGACGGATCGCCCAGCATTCCATCGTCAGAGCGGGGAAATCGCCGGCGACGTACAGCGCCAGTCCCGCCGACGAAGCCAGCGTCTGCCATGCGTCGTTCGAGTCGTCGAGTTCGAAGTAGCTGAAGCCCGCATGAAACGGCAGCTGGCGCGGCGCGACCGGCAGCGCGCGCAAGCCGATCCCCGGCAGTTGCAGATTCACGAGGTCGCGGATATGTTCGATTGCGCCGATCTTCAACTGTGCCGGAAAGCTCGCCTGCAGCGCATCGGCGGGCATTTGCGCGCGCACCGCGAGCACGAAGGTGGCCGACGCGAACAGCGCGCGGTCGGCGACGCGCGCCACCCGCAGACCGTAACGGCGTTCGTCGAGCGGCACCGCCACGACTTGCGGATCGGCGACGCGGCTCAGGGCGAGCCGCAACGCGTCGATCACCGGCGTGAAGGTTTCCGCGAGCCGGTCGTGACGGTAAGCGGGAAACACGGGTGGACGCCGCTCGTGCTGGCCGAATGTCGCGAGTTCTCCGGCAAGCTGCACGGTCTCCTGAAACAGCGACTCGGGATGCAGTCCGCTCATCGACATGAAATGGCCGATCAGCGGTTGTGCGCGATTGATGGCCTGCAGCAGCAGAAAGTCCGCGATTTCTGCCGCCCCGGCGGCTTGCGGTTGCGCGAGGCGCGCGGCGAGCGTTTCGCCGCGTTGCTGCAACAGACCGTTCAGCTCGGTGGTGAAGCGCGCGAGGCGGTCGGCGACGCGCAAGTCGAGACAGGGCGCGCAGTACGCGTCATCGAGCAGTACGCGCGAATCGGCAACGCGCTCGACGATCTTCGCCACGCCGAGACACGCGTGGGCATTCGCGACGTCCGGTTCGAACGCGAGACGCAAACGCAGCTTGCCGACCTGCATCAGCGTGGTGACGGCGTCCCGGTCGTTGCTGTCGTGTACGTCGAACTCGTCGATCCGGTAGCGCGCCGGATTGTCGGGCCGCTCGGCGCCGCCCGATTCGGCCGCGCCCGGACGGCGGACCGGCAGCGCCAGCACGACCAGCAGGTTCGCCGTGCCGTCGGGAATCTCGAGCGGTTCGGGAAGCGCATCGTCGGCGGGCAGGTTGAACGGCGTGCCGTCGGGCAGCACGCCCGCCGCCGAACGCAGCGACAGCTTGCCGAGCTTGAGCAGCGCGTCGTCGATTTCAAGCGACGTGAAGCCCCAGCCATACGCACGCAACGGCGCGGCGCGCCCTTCGAGCTGAGCCTGCAGATGCCGGTCATGCTGCTGCAGATGCTGCGGCTGCAGGAACATGCCTTCGGACCAGATCACCTTGTTGTTCCAGGACATCGCGTTACTCCCGGTCCGCGCGGAGCGCATCGAGCTGCGCCTGATAGGCGCGGCTGAAAGGCTCGCCGAAGGTTCGGTGGAAATCGTCGCCGGCGTCGCGCGCGACATGCTCCCAGGTGTCGACGTAGCGTTGCCACAGACGCGCGCGCCGGTTGCCCAGCAGTGCATCGATGCCGCTCGCGGCATCGAGTGACTTCTCGATCGCGGCGGGCTCGATGCGGGCCATCGCGTGCGCGAGCGCGGCGCGCATGCCCGCGACGACGGCCAGCTCGTGCGCCTGAATGTCGTGGAATGCGGCGCGCAAAGCGTCAAGCGGGGCGAGGTAGCCTGCGCCGCGAGACGCGAGCATTTGCGTTAATGCCGCGTCCACGTCGGGGAAAAACTTCAGTGGGTTGTTGTCGCGCTCTTCGATCAAGGTCATGGCGATGCGGGTCTCGCGTTTTGCCATCGAGCGTGAACGTAGCGCGCTCATCGCGCCTTGCGTCGCTTCGCGCAGCATCGCGCCGGCCAGGCGCGCGAGTTCGGGCGCAGGGATGTGGCGCACGGCGTTGGGGTCGATGGCGAGGCCTTCGAGTAAGGCGGCGGTGGCGGCGTCGGGAGTGAGGTTGGGACTCGCCTCGGGATTCGCGTCCGCGGCCGGGTGCAACGGCTCGGCTGCGCGCTTTGCGATTGGCGCCGCATTCGCGATCGGGCTTGCGCTCGCGTTCACACTGAACGTCGAGGGCCAGCGCATCGAAGGCAACGCTCCGTCTTGCGCGTTCGAGCGCAGCGGGTCAACGCCCGCTTCGCCGCCGAGCGGTTCGCGCTGCTGCGCTGCTGCAGGCAACGGCGTCGCAGCCAACGTCGGCACCTTCAACACCACCTGCTCCGGCGAGACATGCTCGAACGTACGCGACGGCGTCGCTTCGACGCGGCGCGCTGAATCGGACAACGAAGCACGCAAGGGATCCGCCGGCGTCAACGCGTCCAGCAAAGCCTGATTCGCATTGCCGACAAGCCGCGCAGGTTCGCGCAACAACGGCGCAGCGGCGAGCGGATCGGGAAAGAACGGCGTGCCGGGTAGCTTGCTCTCGCGTACGGGCGGCTCGTCCTTCGGGCAATCCCAATCGTCGGGAATCAGCGGAGCCGTTCGCTTCCCATCCCAATGCGCCTGCTCCGGCCACACCGGGGGCGCGGTCGCTGCCGGCGCGGCCCGCGTCATCAGCGTGTCGGGAGCCTCGAACGCCGTCTGCGTATGCGGCTCCGATACCGCTGCCGCATCGATCGACACTTCCAGCACATAAGCGCCGATGCGCAGCCTGTCGCCGTCATGCAGCACGGCCTCACGGCTGCCGTCGAGCACGCGTTCGTTCAACACGGTCGGGTTGCCGCCGCAATCGATCAGCAAGAAGCCCGCCTCGCGCCAGTCGATTCGCGCATGCAGCCGCGACACGTTGCGCTGCGGATCGGCGAGCACGATCGTGCAGTCCGGCGCGCGGCCGATGGTGCCGCCTTCGTGATCGAGCCGGACACTGTGCGGCGCGGCGGAAGCGTCGCCGCCATGCACGGTCAGCGTCAGTGACGCAGAGTGGTTCGGTGACACGTGAACTCCTTATTTGACGAGCTTACGGGTGCCGTCGTCGGCATCGCGCGGCGGTGTGGGGGACGGCGGCGGAACGTTGAGCGCGACGGGCGGCACGCCCGGACCGAGTGGAATCGGAAAGCTCGACATCTCGATCGTTTCGGGGCCGATCAGGATGTAGGACGCCCCGGCGCGCAACGCGATCGTGGCGCTCGCCTCGATCTCGACCGCCGCGCCCGCCGTGATCCGCACGGCCGCGCCCGCGCCGAGCGAATACGCGCCGCCCGCGAACTGCTCGTGCGAGCCGAGCGTCGCGGCCGACACGCTGCCGTCCACGCGCGAGCGGCTGCTGCCGTGAATCGTGTCGTGCCGCGCGCCGCCCGTTTCGCGATACTCGTTGCCGTCGACGCGCCGATGCGAATCGTGCGCGACGTTCATCAGCGCGTCGTGCGCGACCCACGTTTCGTGATCGCGGGCCGCGTGGAAAAACAGTTGCTCGCCGCCCTTGCGGTCGTCGAAACGCAACTCGTTGTAGCCGTTGCCACCTTGCGTCGAATGGCTTTTCAACGTCGACAGCGCGGCATTCGCGGGCAATTCGTACGGCGGCATGCTGGTCGAGTTGTAAAGCGCACCGGTCACCACCGGCCGGTCCGGATCGCCCTCGATGAACTCGACCAGCACTTCCTGGCCGATGCGCGGCAGCATCATCGCGCCCCAACGCCGGTTCGCCCAGCCTTGCGACACGCGCATCCAGCCGCGTTCGAGCCGTTGCGCGCCGCCGCCCTGCGCAAGCTGTTCCCAGTGAAACTGCACTTTCACGCGGCCATAAGCATCGGTCAGAAAGTCATCGCCGTCCGGCCCCACGACGACCGCCGTCTGCGGGCCCGCAACCGACGGCACCGGCGTGATCCGTTCGGGGCGAAACGTCGTGTCGGCGCGAATCGCGGTGAAGCGGCAATCGAACAGCGGCATGCTCGGGTCGTCGCTGGATACGTAGGCATCCGATGCAATGTCGGCCTCGATGCCCGTGACGAGGAACTGCCGTTCCTGCGCGCCGTCCGGATGATCGCGCAGGCGAAACAGGCCACCTGCCGCGATGCCGCGCGACGTGCAACGCGCTTCGATGGATTGGTTCAGCGTCTCGTGAATCTCGGCATTGACGCGCGCGACACGCTCGCCGTCGGCGGCGCTGCGGTGCCCCGTCAAGTGTTCCTGCTTCACGTAGCGGGCCGGATCGAACGGCGCGCCGCGTGTCGCGCGCGCCATCAAGCCCTGACTGTTGCTGACGGACGCCTTTTCGAAATCGTAGTCGTTGACTTCGTAGCGGCCGGTCTGCAACGTCGCGCCCGACACCCAGCGGTAGATGCACTCCTCGTCCTGATCCGGTGTTTCCCACGCCTGATACGGAATCGTTTCGTAGTGCCCGATGGGCCGGTGCGCGCTGTTCGAATCGGTCAGCACCAGCGTGCTCTTGCCGCTCGCGTGCTCGAAAAAATAGTGGATGCCTTCGCGCTCCAGTAGCCGGCTGATGAAATCGAAGTCGGTCTCGCGATACTGCATGCAGTGCTCGAGCGCCGGATACGCCGCGCTGCACGTATTGCGCAAATCGACGCCGAACGATTCGAGCACGCTCGTCACGATTTGCGGCACCGTGCGCTGATAAAAGAAACGCCGATGCGACGCGCGCGTCAACAGCCAGAGCCGCGGATGCACGAGCGCTTCGTAACGCGCCATGCGGTTATGCGTGGTGTCGCCGGGCGTCAACAGCCGCAGTGTGGTCACGATGCCGTTGAACTGGCGCTCGCCGCCCGCCGGAAAGTCGAGCGTCACGGACAGCTCCTCGCCGAGCACCGCCCCCGCATCGAGATCGTTGTGCGGACTCAGAAACGTCAGCTCGAATACGCTCAGCCGGCCGAGCGCCTCGCGCGCCGACATCCGCAAAAACACCGCCGTGTCGCCGAGCGCCGCGCACTGCATGCGAACGTGCCGCGTGCTACTCGAAGTCATAAGTCAACTCCCCGTCCTGTTCGCCGACATGCACGCGCGCCAGCGCCCTGCCGTCGATCACGCGCGACAGCACCTCCGCGCTGATACGCGGCAGCACGCTATGCGTGAGGATCGCGTCGATCATCCGGCCGCCGCTGTCCATGCGCGTGCAGCGTGCGGCGATCTGCGCGATCACGCCATCGTCGTAGGTAAACGGCACCTGGTGCGCGCGCCGCACTCGCTGCGCCACCCGTTCGAGCTGCAAAACGACGATCCGGCGCAGCATCTCGTCGCTCAGCGGGTAATACGGAATCGTCACCATGCGGCCGAGCAGCGCGGCCGGAAAGGTGCGCAGCAGTTCCGTATGCAGATGGCGCTCGATTGCGTCGGCCTCAGGCAGACGTTGCGGGTCGGCACACAACTGCGCGATGCAATCGGCGCCCGCGTTGGTGGTCAGCAGGATCAGCGTGTTGCGGAAATCGATCGAGCGGCCTTCGCTGTCTTCCATGCGGCCTTTGTCGAATACCTGAAAGAACAGTTCGTGCACATCGGCATGCGCCTTCTCCACTTCGTCCAGCAACACCACGCTGTGCGGCCTGCGGCGCACGGCTTCGGTCAGCACGCCGCCCTCGCCGAAACCGACGTAGCCCGGCGGCGCCCCCTTGAGCAGCGACACTGTGTGCGGCTCCTGGTACTCGCTCATGTTGATCGTGATGAGGTTCTGCTCGCCGCCGTACAGCAATTCAGCGAGCGCCAATGCCGTCTCCGTCTTGCCGACGCCCGAGGTTCCCGCGAGCAGGAACACGCCAACCGGTTTGTCCGGATTGTCGAGGCCGGCTCGCGACGTGCGGATTCGCCTCGCGATCGACTCCGCCGCATGACGCTGGCCGATGACCCGCCGGCCCAGATGATCTTCGAGATGCAGGATGGTGTCGGTTTCCTCCTTCACCATCCGCAGCACGGGAATGCCCGTCCAGTCCTGCACGACCGACGCGACCGCGTGTGCATCGACGGCCGCCATGATCAGCGGCGCGTCGCCCTGCTGCACGGCGAGCGCATCCTGCTGCGCGCGCAACGCGGCCAGATCGGCGCCTGGCGCGTTCTGCGCCAGTTGCGCGCGCTGCGCGAGAAGGCCCGCCACCAGCTCGCGCTCGACGGACCAGCGGCTTTCGAGTTCCGCAAGGCGCCGCGTGTGCCGGTCGAGCGCATCGGACGCCTGCGTGTGCCGCGCGGCGGTGTCGATGCCGATCGCGCTCTCTCGTTGCAATACCGCGAGTTCGGTCTTCAGCGCGGCGATCCGCTGACGCGCGTCGTCGACGGCGGCGGGCGTCGCGTGCTGGCTGACGGCGACGCGCGCACACGCGGTATCCAGCAGATTCACCGACTTGTCGGGCAACTGCCGCGCCGGAATGTAGCGATGCGACAGCCGCACGGCCGCTTCGACGGCTTCGTCGAGAATGTGTACGCCGTGATGCTGTTCGAGCGCGGCACTGACGCCGCGCGTCATCAGGATCGCGCGCGCTTCGTCGGGCTCGCGCACCTGCACGACCTGGAAGCGCCGCGTCAATGCGGGATCTTTTTCGATGTACCGCCGGTACTCCGACCATGTCGTCGCGGCGATCGTGCGGACCGTGCCGCGCGCGAGCGCCGGCTTGAGCAGGTTCGCGGCGTCGCCGGTGCCGGCGGCTCCCCCTGCGCCGATCAGCGTATGCGCCTCGTCGATGAACAGGATGACGGGCTGTTGCGCCGACTGCACTTCGTCGAGCACCTGGCGCAGCCGCGTCTCGAACTCGCCCTTCACGCTCGCGCCCGCCTGCAGCAACGCGACGTCGAGACTGCGCAGCACGACGCCGCGCAACGCGGGCGGCACGTCGCCCGTGGCGATCCGTTGCGCGAGTCCTTCGACCACCGCCGTCTTGCCGACGCCCGCCTCGCCAGTCAGCAGCGGATTGTTCTGGCGGCGGCGCATCAGGATATCGACCAGCTGGCGAATCTCGTCGTCGCGTCCGACGATCGGATCGAGCGCACCCGTACGGGCTTGCGCGGTGAGGTCGACGGTGAAGCGCAGCAACGCGTCCTGGGTGTGGCCCAGCGTGTTGGCGGCGGCCGGCGCCTGAGGCTCGGTCTGCGCTTGCGTTTGTGTCTGTGTCTGCTCCGGCGAGCCGTCGAGCACCACCGCGAAACGCTCGATCAGATCGTCGAGCCTGACCCTGTCGAACTCGCGCGAGATGCCGCGCATCGCGTTGCGCAGCGCGGGCGTCTTGAGCGCGCCGACCAGCAGGTGCGCACTGCGCACCCGCGCCGCGCCGAACATCAACGAGCCGTAGACCCAGCCACGCTCGACCGCTTCTTCGAGCTGCGACGAGATATCCGTAATCGATGTCGAGCCGCGCGGCAAACGGTCGAGCGCTTCGACCAGATCGCGTGCGAACGCAGCGGGCTCGATATCGAAGTGCCTGACGATTCGATGCAGATCCGAATCCGGCAGTTGCAGCACCTGATGCAGCCAGTGCGCGACTTCGACATACGGATTGCCGCGCAGCCGGCAAAACGCGGTTGCGCTTTCCATCGCGCGGAAGGCGAGCGCGTCGAGTTTGCCGAACATTGCGGCGCGGCTGATATCTGCCATGGTTTATCCCTGTGCGTGAGACGGCGCGCGTGCACTCGACGCGCGCATGTTGATGACGAGTTGCCCCCCATCCGCCTGCGCGGGACGCGCCAGCAACCAGGTCGTATAGCCCAGCCGCTGATGACGGCCCAGTGCAAGACGCGGGACGTCCGCGCGTCGCAAGCACAGGTTGACGTCCCATTCGAGCGGATCGCGCACATAGTTGTGCACCCAGTCGGCGACGCGCGCGAGGCTCGGCTCGCCCGGCAGGAAGCGCCGGTAGTCGTCGATCGAAAGCGGGCCGAGCACGACGCGAAACTTATGCTGACGATCCCACGCGCGCGCACCCAGCACCGTGGCCACGCCAAGCCGCGCGCTTTCGCCGTTCGCGCCGAGGCGGCTGAGCGTCGACGGCGGCAGGCGCAGCCAGTGCCCGACGTTCTCGATCACATGGACCGGCACGCCGAAAAAGCGCGCGAGCACGAGACGCAATCCGGCCGCATGCCGCGTCGGGCCGCTCAGCACGCCGGCGAAATGCAGCTTGGCGAAGTCGGGCACGGCGTCGCGATTGCGCAGCGCCGCCTCGCCGAGTCCGAAGGTCGTGCCGACATACGCGGAGAAGCGGTCGCCCGTCTCGCGATCCAGACTGACGACCGGTTGCGCGACGGCCCACGCGCGATACAGCAGCGACGTCATCCGGTGATGAAACACATCGAGAAAGCGGGCAAACGTCGGGTCGTCCGCGTTGCGCGCGCGGTCGCGCACGTACTCGGTCAGATGCGTCGGCATCGGACCGTTCGGCCCAAGCAGTCCGAAAAAATTCACCACCAGACGCGGCGGCGCCGCGCGCTCCGCGTCCACCGTAAAGCTGCGCATCGTGGTGGGAAAGAAAATCAACTCCGCTTCCTGCGCGAAACGCACCGCATCGTCACGCGGACGAAGCGACGCGCCGACGCGCGGCAACTGCGGATGCGCGCATTCGAGCAAGCGCACCGCGTGGAAAAAATCGTAGCGGTTGGCATTTGAGGAGAGGCGTTCGAACGGTGTCATAGCGTGCGCCACGGTCCGCTCCTCGGCGCCCAGCGCATGATTTCACCGCGCGTGACGCTATGCACGACCGTCTCGGTGAACGAATTCAACGACACGTATTGCGCAAAGAAGCGCGCCAGCACCGCGCCGAACAGAAACGCCCCGCCGCCTTCGAACCCGGCTTCGTCCAGCAGCAGCGAGACTTCGAGGCCGCGTCCGAATACCAGCGGGCCACGCGAAGGCAGACGCCGTGTCACCGCTTCGGAGCCGATCGAGCGCAGAGCGTCGACCTGCCGCGCCGACACGATATCGCCGGACGGCACATAGAGGGCCAGCAGATCCCGCATCGCGCGCGCGCCTTGCGCCGTATCGGTGTCCAGCAGCGACGCGTAGTTCAACGACAGGTGGCTCAGCAATCGCCAAGCAACCGGGCCCTCGGCAAACGACGGCAACGGCCGGCTCGGTCCGGCCACGCAGCGCACGCCGGTCACCGGCGCTTCGAGGTCGATCGTGAAGTCGGCCGTGTCGCCGCCGAGCGGCATCGTCAACACCAGGTCGCGGTTCGTGCACAGCACGCCGAGTCCCATTTGATGCAGTTCACCGGCGTGCGGCGCGCCGCGCGTATCGACCAGCGCAATGAAGGTCTCGCTGCCGAGGTAATGTGTGCGCGCGCCGCGAACGTCCTGACGCGCGGACGGTTGCCGCTTCTCGCGCCGCACCTGGTAAAACGCGGCAGCGGAATCCGGCACGCCAAGGTCACGCGCGCGATAGAACGGCTGGAACTCGATATCCGCACCACCGCCTGCCCGGTACCCGGTGACGCTCTCGATCTGATACACCTCGAAGTCCATCGGCCGGGTGCGGTCGGGCACGACATGATGTTCGAATTGCTCGCCATTGACTGCGATCCGGTCGGCGCGCCGGCGGAACAGATTGATGCACGGCGTGCAGTTCAGCGCGAAATGCGACGCGTCGACCCGTTGTTCGAGTGCCGGGTCCGCGCGCGAAAGCAGCACGATCAATTCGAATTCGTCGCTATCGCAGCGGCTCATGAACGGCTTCAATCCGTCGATCGACAGGAACAGGAAGCGCTTCGAAAACGCGAAATATTCCTGCAACAGCCGATAACCCGGAAACGATTGGCCGCTGACGGGCAACAGTGCTTCGTCATCGGAAAAGCCGCGCGCTTGCAACGACGACGGCGCCAACACGGTGCCGCTGCTGTCGTGGGTCACCGCGACACCGAGCGTCGATGCGAGCAGCAGTTCATAAAGACGCTCCGGCAGACCTTCTCCACCGCGCAGATAAAGATGCAGGCTGTCGAGATCAATGTCCCGCATCTTCAGATTGTTCGATGCGCGCAAGCGCAGCTTCAAACAGCTCCTGACGCCTTTTGGCAGCGTCGCGCTCACGCCGTCGAGCGCGCCCGCATGAGTGAGGAGCCGCGCGTCGACCAGCTCCAGCGGCCACAAGGTCACGGCGTGGCCCGTGCGGAATTCGCAGCGGGTCGAGCTATCGCCATCGAGCCGCCCATGCAGGGACGTGCCGCGCGGTATCGCCACCCCCTGCGCCAGCGACGGATGCGTGGCGTCCGGCTGCATCTGTACGACGGCCATCGCGGGCGTCGGCGCGAGATAGTGCGGATAGACGAGTTCCGCGAGATGTTGCGTGAAGCGCGGAAACTCCGCGTCGATCTTCATCTGCACCCGCGCCGCGAGAAAGCTGAAGCCTTCCAGCAAACGCTCGACGTACGGGTCCGCGCAATCGAAACTCTCCAGCCCGAGCCGTCCCGCGACTTTCGGATACGCCTTCGCAAATTCCGCGCCCATCTCGCGGACATGCTGAAGCTCCTGGCTGTAGTACTCGATCAGTTGTGGATTCATGACTGTTGTCTAAATGGCGATCACAGCGAGCCGCTCTGTTCGATCACGCTCGCCTGACCGGCTTCGAGATCGAACTCGGTGCGCAGATAAAGACGTTCCGGCACCGGATGCGCATGAAGATCGGCTTCGACGATGAACGCGAGCGCGTTGTGCTGGCTTCCGTTCTCACCCGTCGTCACCGCACGCACGCGCAACGAGCCGCGCAGAATCCGCGGCTCGAACGCGCGAATCGTGTCGGTGAGCCGCCGCTCCATCCGCACGATATCGACACTGGAGGCGCTCTTGCCCGCAAGATCGGCAAAGCCGAAATTCAGCACCGAATCCGCGACATGGGGAAAGCGAGCAATGTCCTGCGCCGCCGCGATACCTTGCGCGTTCAGGAGCCAGCCGAGATCGCGCATCACGCTGCGGCGCAGAGCGCTTGCCGAGCTGGTCCGGTGTTCGCGGGTTTCGCGTGTCGCGGCGGGCTCGTGATCGGTCAGCCGCTCCAGGAGCGACGGCTGGATGCGCTCTGCGTTTTTCATCGCGGATTCGGGCCTCGTTCGCGTTCGGTGCTCAGGCTTCCGCGTTCGCGGGGATGTTCCACTTGCTCTCGACCACGCCGCCGAGCGCCGAACCGGTGGTTGGATCCTGCTGCTGGTACGTCACGTGGAATTTCTCGAAGTTGAGCGCGACGTTCTCGGTAAAGCGGTCCTCGCCGTCGGAGCCGCCCGTGGCGTAATTCACCACCAGCACTTTCTCCAGTTCGATCTTGTAGTACTCCAACGGCGTCGTGCCGCCGGCTTTGCGCACGGTCAGCGTCACTGTCGGATAATGCTTGCCGGTCGCGCACGCGGTGATGAGCGACGGCGTGGAGCGGTCCGTGTACTTCGTCACCGACAGATCGTGCACGGCGACTTTTCCGCCACCGCCGCCGGTGCCCAGGTGCATCGTGCCGGACTGGCTCATGCCCCAGCTCCACGACAACACATCGATTTCATCCTTGTGCTTCGAATCGAGCGATTCGCCCTTGACGGTGCCGAGTGCCAGAAAAATATCGACTGCCATGATGTGATTCCTGTTTGAATGACTGCGGTTGAATGAAGCGTGAGCGGCGTATCGTCAGGCCGCGCGCGCCGAAGGCAGCTTCGACACGAGGCGCAGCGAGACGGTGAGGCCTTCGAGCTGATAGTGCGGTCGCAAGAAAAACTTCGACGTGTAGTAGCCGGGATTGCCCGCCACCTCTTCCACGACCACTTCGGCGGCGGCCAGCGGACGACGCGCCTTGGTCCCCTCCGACGAATGCGCGGGATCGCCGTCGACGTATTGAAGAATCCAGTCCTGCAGCCAGCGCTGCATGTCTTCCTTTTCGCGGAAACTGCCGACCTTGTCGCGCGCAATGCATTTGAGATAGTGAGCAAAGCGGCTGCATGCGAAAAGATACGGCAGACGCGCGGCAAGATTCGCGTTCGCCGTCGCGTCGGGATCTTCGTATTCGATCGGCTTGTTCAGCGATTGCGCGCCAATGAACGCGGCGAAGTCGGAGTTTTTCTTGTGCACCAGCGGCATGAAACCGTTCTTCGCCAATTCCGCTTCGCGCCGGTCGCTGATCGCGATTTCGGTCGGGCACTTCATGTCAACGCCGCCGTCGTCAGTGGGAAACGCGTGCACCGGCAGGTTCTCGACCGCGCCGCCCGACTCGATGCCGCGAATCCGCGAGCACCAGCCATAGGTGCTGAACGACCGGTTGATGTTCACCGCCATCGCATAGGCCGCGTTCGCCCACGTGTATTTCGACGCGTCGCTGCCGGCCGTGTCTTCCTCGAAATCGAACTCCTCGACGGGGCTCGTTTTCGCGCCATAAGGAGGCCTCGCGAGAAAACGCGGCATGGCGAGACCGATATAGCGCGAGTCCTCGGCGTCGCGCAACGAACGCCACACGGCATGCTCCGGGGTCTGGAAAATCTTCGTCAGATCGCGCGGATTCGCGAGTTCCTGCCAGGAGTCCATCAGCATCACGGCCGGGTCCGCGCCCGCGATAAACGGCGCGTGGGCCGCCGCCGAAATCTTGCCGATCTGTGTCAGAAAATCGACGTCCGGGCCGCCGTTGTCGAAGTAATAATCCGCTACCAGCGCGCCATAAGGTTCGCCGCCGAACTGGCCGTATTCCTCTTCGTACATCTTCTTGAAGAACGGGCTTTGGTCCCACGCGACGCCTTTATATTTGCGCAGCGAATGGTGCAGATCGTTTTTGGAAACGTTCAGTACGCGCAGCTTCAGTGTCTCGTCGCTCTCGGTGTTCGTCACCAGATAATGCAGGCCGCGCCATGCACTTTCCAGCTTCTGGAAGCGTTTGTCGTGCAGAATCACGTTGACCTGCGCGCTCAGTTTTTCGTCGATGCGCGCGATCATCGATTCGATCGTCGCGAGGGCGTCGTCGGAAACGAGTTGGGTGTCCTGAAGAACCTGCTGTGCCAGCGTGCGCACCGCTGTTTCGACGGCTTCTTTCGCTTTTTCGGTTTTCGGCTTGAAAGCCCTTTGAAGCAGGCGTTCGAAATCGCCGGAGGCGCCGGTTTCAGCTTGCGCCGCGTCCGCGGATTCGCCGGTAGGGATCTGCTGCAAGGTGTCGATGGTGTTGGCCATGGTTGCTTGTCTCGATGACTTTTAACGAAGGGCTGGCGCTCAGGCTTTCGGCGCGGCTCGCGGGCTCGCGTCCGGTTTGTCGACCGGCGTGTTGCCCTGCTCCTTGCTCACTTCGGCGCCACCGGCGATGGCGTCGAGCAATGCCGGATCGTCGAGCAATCTGCCGACCAGCTGTTCGGCGTCCGTCTTGCCGTCCATATACGTGAGCAGGTTCTGCAACTGGCTGCGCGCTTCGAGCAGCCTCGCGAGCGGCGCAACGTTTCTTGCGATCGCGGCGGGCGAGAAATCGTCGATGCTTTCGAACGTGATATCGACGCCCATCTTTCCTTCGCCGGTCAGCGTGTTCTCGACCTGCATCGCGACGCGCGGCTTCATCGAGCGAAGACGTTCGTCGAAGTTGTCGATATCGATCTCGAGAAACTTGCGCTCCGCGACCGGCGGCAGCGGCTCCGCCGGTTGCCCCGACAGATCCGAGAGCACTCCCATCACGAAAGGCAGACTCACTTTCTTTTCCGCGCCGTACACTTCGACGTCGTATTCGATCTGAACGCGCGGTGCGCGATTTCGCGCGATGAACTTCTGACTGTTCTCTCTGGCCATCTTGCTGTTTCTCCGTTCGGTTAGTCGGACGACGCCACGCCGGCGGCTCCAATTACGTTGGTCAATTGAGCGAGCCCTTCGGGTGCAAGCTCCCTGATCAGATCGACAAAGGTTTTGTCGACGAGTCCTTTCGCGCGGCCGAGCAGTAACGGCACCGGGCTCGACGGCTCATGACGCGCGTAGTAGTCGCACAAGCGGTCGAGCGTCGCGATCACGTCCGAGCGGGTCGATACCGAAGTGGGGATCAGCGGCGCTGCACCCATCTCGACTGCGTCCTGTGAGCGCGCGCCGCCGAAGCCTTGCCGGTCGAGACAGGCGTCGAGCAATGCCTGCGCGCGCCGCAAAGGCGTGCGCAAGACCGTGAGATCGAGAGAGCGGCCGAGCCCGACGCGCTCGACGAGCGTGGCTTCGATGCGCTCTGCGTGCGCCGATGCGGCACGAAATGAGCGCGACAGGAACGCGGCCCGATCCGCAGCCGCGGCCACCGATGCGTCGATCTCCGCCAGCGTCGCGGCGTCATTCGCTTCGGCTGCGGCTGGCTCATCGCTAACGGCGAGCCAGCGTCTCAACGTGACCCCTGTACTTGCCGAGTGCAGTTGCGGCACGAGCGGCGCATTCAGAATCTGCTCGACGAGCCCCGCGTTATCTGCAAGCGCGGCCAGTGCGTTGATGCGCGCGGTCGGATCGTCCGCGTCGTCCGCGTCGAGTTGCGGATGCACATGCGTCCACTGCGTGTCGAGCAGGGCAAGGACGAGCGCAAGGCCGTCCGCAAGCGCCACGACGCCTTCGACGGCGACCCGCGCGCGAATCAGGTACACGACCACGCGTAGATCGCGTGTGCGGGCTAACAGGTCGACGCACAACGCGTCCGCGGCCTTCCAGTCGGGCGGCACGGCGGGTACGAGGATCGCGCCGTACTCAGCTTCCGGACGGCCACGTGCCGCCGCTTCGAGCGCGCGGAACGACGGATCGTATTCGAGGTCGTCGCCACAGGGAGACGCCTCGGCGAGACCGTCGAGCCACTTGCTCCAGTCGGGATGATCGGTGAATACCACCGCTATGCCGTCGGTTTCGGCAAGCCGGGCGTCGGTCGGTTCGGATTGCAGATCAAGTTCTTTCATGTTGAACAAAACATTCGGCACGTCGATTTATTCCAGTCATTTGTGTGCGCTGTTCCGCCGGGAAGCTTCCGCACGCAATGCGTTTTTTTGGCGCTTATCGATAGAACACGTAGCGCGCAAAGTACGCGGAACTGCCCGTTTGATGTTCGACTGAACACGGACGTGCCGGCATCGCGCCGCCAACTGTGTCCACCCGTTGCACGTAGGTGATTGACGACAGCGCGCCCGGCCCGCCGGTACTGTGAGTCGCCAATAGCAGTTGAGGTACGCTACCGGGCGTCTCGCTTGGCTTCTGCGCGATCGCATGCCCGACGATCCGGCTGCCGTCATCTGCTTCCCATGACGGACCCGCGCCATGCTGAATGATGGCGACGCCGTTCGCGTCATAGAGCGTCGCCTGCGGATTGCGGAATACCCATCCGAGGTGTCTCTGCGCGTCGAATTCACACGAGTAGATCTGTACGCCCGATGCCGTTGCAGCCATCACGCGCGTGGCGCTGGGTGGCTCGATGGAGTGGGTATCGGCGGTAACCGGCGCGACGCAACCGGCGAGGACGATTCCACTGCCGGCGGCCAGTACGGTCGAAATCAAGAAAGACGTTGACATCATGTCTCCTGTGGATGGACGGCGGTGCAACGCGAAGCGGGTCAGGAACGCGCGCTGTGCCATCACAACATCCAGCCAGCCGGATCTATTCCATCTCATCCGGGAAGTGAGAGCAGCTGTTGCGGCATGGAATAAAACGCTTTCAATGACTGTTATGGAAGAACCTGCTCACCGGAACGACATCAGTTCATGCCAGTCATCACGATTCCATCGATCTTCAATCAGCCGACGCCGGAGCCACGAAACGAGGTGCAATGGACGCCGACCCCATACGGCGGCGTCATGATCGGCAGGTATCCACGGCAGCCGCAATCGTTCGTCGCGGCAACGCTAGAGGCATTGGGAAAAATCGCGAGCGGCACGAATGGCCGCAGACTCATGGACGCAATCGTCATGGCCGGGGTGCTGGTTCACACGTCCCTGCCCTATAAAGTGGCGATTCTTCCTTCCGGGGATAGCACCGGGTTGTCACTATCGCGAGGGCCGTCGTTTGGCAAGCGGATCTATCTGCGCGGCAACGCCACGACCGCGTCGAATATCGATCGTGCGCGCGGAAACAGGCAGATCGCTCGACGAGCCGCGGGGAATTCATCCCCAGTCGTACCTGAGCCGTTCGATGCCGCGGAGTGGTTGGACCCTCAACTGAGCTTTCTCGACGGCGACGTTGGATCGCCGTCGTCGATCCGCTGGAATCCCAATCAATTCAGCACACCGGATGGGCACCGGCCACCATTCATCGGTCTCGCGCATGAGCTCATCCACGCGCTGCGCAATCTGCGGGGTGACACCCCTGTCATGGTCGAGGACGACGAGCGCGACGTGACCGGCCTTCGCCTTTCTCAAGGCAACGCGATCACGGAAAACGCGATCAGAGCCGACCATGGCATTGCGCCTCGTACGCGCTATTCGGGTATTCAGTCGGGAGCTACGACAAGCTGAGCGGGATGGTGGGGTATGTACGCGAGCGGACGCTGCGTTCGGCGCGCATGGCGCAGGGCGCCCAGCTTGCGTGGGATACGCTGGCTCAGGCAGGTCGCTTGCGCCACCTGAAGCTTCAACGGACGCGAGGCTCGCGTCTCACCCACAGGAAAAATGCGAAGGCGAGTCAGAAGAGACTCGTTCTTCATCGCGTCGCGTTTTGCGACGCAATGGAGTCTCGACATCCCTAACAAAGTCTCGTGCTCATCACCCACGACATACCGTTAAACCGCGTGACGATTGAATCCAGCAATTCACGTCGTGTTTGAACGAGCGCGATCTCGACTTCCTCGAAGCCGCTATCCGGAAACGTTTTGATATCCACGTGCTCGACGTTGCGCGAAAACGGCAGCAAGACCTGCCAGATCGCCGCGACGCGTATCCCCTGGACGCGTGCGCGCACCACCAGACGATGGCAATCCGCAGCACGGATCGCCGGTAATTTAAGCTCTCTTTCGAGCTGCCTACTATTCATGCCGATCCCCTTGCGTTTGCCAGACCACATCTTTTCGATCTTCGCGATCCTCGTTCCGTTGTTCGCTCCGTTGGCTCTCCGGCGGCAGCTTGCCAATGCCGCGCAGTCTTTTCAGCAACACCTGGGCATGGTCCCGATCGGCTCGCGAAATATCGTGTCGGCCGAGTAGCGTCTCGATACGCTGACGCCAATAGCCCGGCTCGTTGATCAGCGTTGTCGACGCAATCGAGTCGCCGCTGGTCGTTATCCTTTCGAGCGCAACCACTATCGCTTCGATATGCAACAGATCACTTTTACAAGAGGCGTCAAATCCCATTACACTCCCGAACTACTCGTTTTCTTGAATGCGTTGTTTCGCGTCTATTTCGGTCCGCGCGTGCGATACCACCAGTCGACGTGATTGAGATTTCGAAGAAGCTGCCCACGACGGTGTTCGCGGCGATAATGGCTGATTACCAGCGGTATTGCGATCAGCAGTGCGGAAACCCCGATCGTCAATCCCATCCATCGTTCGATCATTGCAACCTCGTCTGAAAAGAAACCGCGTGATTCACGCGATTCTGATTACGGGTGTGCCCTGGCAACGTCAGGGTCAATGAACGGACAAGACATCGCACTCATACGCTGTTCAATCCGGTCCCCGGACAAACCAACAGGAAATGCGATGCCATGCCGGCCCGGATCGTCCGATCCGTCCTGCTTCTTTGAAAAACGTTTGAATGGCCCTGCAGTGCCCGGCTAGTCAGCGCCAGCGTGATCGCGGGACTGTTCAGAGTCCGGGGCAGCGGCCGTCAGTTGATTACGCTGCGCCATTGCGATGGCTTGCGCGGTGGCTTTCAACACCGTGTCGTAAGCGGCACCCGCACTGGAAGCCGTCGACTTCAATATCGTGACGGCAGCATCGGAACCGGCAGGCGCGCGGCTCGCGACGCCGCCGACAAGCGCTTGCAGTTTGCCGTTGTGCTGCTCGAAGCGCGCCTTGGTGAATTTCATCCACTCGGCGTGTGTATGGGTCGCCAGTCCAAGCAACTGGTGGTTATAAGAGCGCGCTTTTTCGGCGAGCGAGCGCGCAGCATGGGTCTGATGAGACCAAAGTTCGACGGGTGCCTGACCCGACACCGCCATCAGCCAGGCCTTCTGGTTCTCGGCAAGCGTCGTCTTAACCATCTGCTGATTCAGCTCGACGAGTTCTTCAAAACACTGGAATGCTCGCTGCGCCAACGAAAACGCCGCGGCAACGCTATCGTGTTGCATCCCGTCTATTTGTGGGTTGGTCAAAAAGTACATTGCTCACTCCTTTAGTCATACGTATTAATTGGCTCAGGAAGAGGGCAAGAAAATCTGCCGCAACTTGACCTGGCGAATGCTCGAGGCCGGCGGCGTGCGTGGCCCGACGCATTCCGCATTGCAGCATTAGATGTTTCATTCTAACTTTGTTAAATGAGTAGTTGCAGTGCTCTTTTCCAGGTGATTACCCTCGCTTTTCAATCCGTTTATGGCCGGTGAATTTGTCAGAGGTAAGAAGACAGCTGACATGTCGGCGGCGAGGTGACTCAATGCGTTCAAAGGACTTCATCAGATAATCCACGCCAAAGCGGCTTTCGGCAGTCGTTACAATGCGTCGGATGAACCTCATTTCTTCCCCTCACATCGAATGCGCGACACGCTGACGTCCTATTTCTGGAGCGACCACGCCATTCGCAGTCGCAGCGTCAGTAACCTCATGCCGTCCGGCACGGTCGATATTCCTGTTCCCCCTCCCCGTCTGCTGGCGGATTGGCAACGGGAGATCGCGTCGCGCCTGGCTCTGGAACCTGGAGACGTCGAGGTCATGCCTTTGGCGCGAGCGCGCATGCGTTGGCCGGAATACGCACGCTGCGTGCAGGCAGCGTCCGACTGGACGCGCGCGCTTGGCCTGCCCGAGATACTCGGCTCGAGTGACGTGGCCCTGATGGCCTGCCGCGGCGCGCGATATCACCATGACGGAGCGCAATATGGCGGGGCGGCCTTCTGCAATCTTTTCCTGAGCGAGGACAAGGGGCTCGACCTGCACTTTTCCTCTCTCGGCCGTCGCATTCCTCTGACCCGCGGAACGATTGTGCTATTCGATACCGCGCAGCCTCATGGGGTCATTCAGCGCGGCAGCAGTGGATTCAATGCAGCCGAATTCCCGCCGGATCAGGATCATGTGCAGATCTTCCTGACCTGGGAGCTTCCCATTGAAGATGCCCGTGTCGCGCAAGCACTGAAGGTCGTCTTCGATGTCGCGCCTTCCACCTCGTCGCAGCCGGATGAAGAACAGGTCTTGCTGAATGGCGAGCAGGTCGTAGTGTGTCCGGAATCCGGTGGTTGGCGTCCGGTCGACTGAAGCCACTTTTCGGGCGCCAGGTTCGATTGGCGGCGTGACGGCGACGCGAAACCGCGGGTCACCTTCCAATAGCCATCTTTCCCGTCCGCATCACGAGCCTTGCATTGCCCGCTGTTCCTGCGCATACCGGGTCGGCGGCTGCCCGACATGGCGCGTAAATGCGACGCTGAACGCGCTCGCCGAACTGTAGCCGACGCGTTCCGCAACTTGCGCGACGCCCCCTTCTTTCCGACGCAGCAGTTTCTTGGCCAACGCCATGCGCCACGACAGCAGGTACTCCATCGGACCGACGCCCACTGCGCTGCTGAAGCGCTCGAAAAATGCCGAGCGGGAAAGGGCTGCAGCCTTCGCCAGTTGCGCAACCGTCCACGCTTTATCAGGACTCCCGTGCATCTGGCGCAATGCGAGCGCGAGGCGTGCGTCGGTCAGTCCGCGCACGAGGCCGGGCGACGCTGCCGTTCCGGTTGACCGGAGCGCCTCGATAAACAGAACCTCCAGCAGGTGTGCAAGGACGACGTCCCGCGCGGGCCGCTGCTCGCGCGACTCTTCTCTGACGAGCTTCACGAGGGTGGCCAGTCTGCGTTCGCCGCGAATATGCACGAGTTCGGGAAGAAGTGATACCAGCATGGCCGCGTCCGGCGAGCCGAAAGCGCAGTGCCCCACCAGCAGTTGCACATCGGCTGGCGCGCCCTGCTCGCCGATGCCGAATCCGCCGCCGGGCAACGCGACAGGCAAGGTGTCGAGGTCGTCGGGTCCGGGAGGTTCGAGGCTCGACATCGTGAAGTCGTACACCTCCGGAATCAGAACGAAGTCGTCTGCCTGGAGGATGATCGGCTCGCGCCCGTTCGCGACGAGGCGGCACGAACCGTCGAGGATCACACAGTAGAACGGCTGACCGGCTTCGGAGCGGCGAACCCGCCAGCGCCCCGCCCCGCCGACCACCTTCGAGAACGTGGCGACCGGTTGCAGCAGCGTGACGACTTCCGCGAGTGGGTCGACCATAGCCGGACTCTCTCTAATGAAAACTGGACGCCTGATTGTAGCAAGTCCGGCAATGGCGACATATCGTGTTGCCATCGCAATCCACCCACGGAGTCCCCATGAAAACCGTTCTGATCACCGGATGCTCATCCGGATTCGGCCTCGAAACCGCCCGCTATTTCCTCGATCGCGACTGGCGCGTCATCGCCACGATGCGCACGCCGCGCGAGGACGTTCTGCCGCGCTCGGAGCGTCTGCATGTGCTCGCGCTCGACGTAACGGATAAGGAAAGCATTCGCGAGGCCGTGGCTGCGGCCGGGCCGATCGACGTCCTCGTCAACAACGCGGGCGTTGGTGTGCTCAACGCGCTCGAAGGCACGTCGATGGACATCGCGCGCGAGGTCTTCGAAACGAACACGCTCGGGACGATAGCGATGACCCAGGCGGTCCTGCCTCAGTTTCGGGAACGAAAGGCCGGCGTCGTCGTGAACGTCACGTCGAGTGTGACGTTGCGGCCGCTCCATCTGCTTTCCGTGTACACCGCCAGCAAGGCGGCGGTCAACGCATTCTCCGAATCGCTTGCGCTCGAACTCGAGCCATTCAATGTCCTCGTGCGTGTGGTCCTGCCGGGCCGCGCGCCGGAGACCCGCTTCGGCGAGAACGCGCAGTCGCGGATGCAGAACGGCTTTCCCGACGCGTATGCGGAGCTGGCGCAGCGAGTCTTCGCCCACTGGCAGCAGGAATCCGCTGTGACGCATTCGCTCGATGTGGCGGAAGCAGTGTGGCGTGCAGCGAACGATCCATCCTGCCCGTCGCGCATCGCCGCTGGCGCCGACGCCATCGCGTGGGCGAATGCTGCGGCGAACTGAGCGCGCAGCCGTTGAGATAGATCGTCGCCGTGACGGCGATTTCACGGCGACGACAGTTAGAACCTCCGCACCATGCCGGTGGCAACGTCGCCGGTTTCAAACTCCCCTCCCGGACAAGCACCGCATCGTGCCCACGTCCGAAGTGTATACATCTGGTAATTCATCTCATACAATTTGGCGCTCTGCGTGAGTGCGGCGCAGAATGTGTCGACACTAAACCGTTCGACACGAAATCGTAAGGACCCGCCCAACGCCATTTCGAACGTCCCGTCAGGCGACGGCACGCGGCCTGCGCCGTCATCCGCGCAGGCAACAGCCGCTCGCCTCGCCGCCGTATCGACCATATCGAACATCAAACCTGAAGGAGACAAAAACATGGCCGCTATCGATCGGCGTCATTTTCTGAAGACCAGTGCCGCGGGTGCTTTGGCATCGGCCACGGCCAGCGCGAGTGTGTTCGCCCAATCGTCCGACGCCGCCGCGGCTTCCGCACCGGCGTCCGCCAGCAGCGCGGGCGGCACCAGCGCACGTCCGCCGAAAGTCACGCGCATCCTCGCGGAGTTCATCACCAGAACGGCTTATCAGGACCTGCCCGCACCGGTGCGCAAGGAAGGCGTGCGGACCTTGATGAACTGGGTCGGCGTCGCTGTCGGCGGCTCGCACGACGAGACGGTGAATCGCGCGGTCGCCGCCCTCACGCCCTTCTCGGGACCGCCGCAAGCGAACCTGCTGGGCCGCACCGAGCGCTTCGACATCATGAACGCGGCATTCATCAACGGTGTGAGCAGTCATATCTTCGATTACGACGATACGCATCTGAAGACGATCATTCACCCGGCGGGCCCCGTCGTGTCCGCCATTCTGGCGTTCTCGCAATACCATCCGGTGTCGGGCAAAGATTTTCTGAACGCGCTCGTGCTGGGTGTGGAAACGGAATTGCGCATCGGCAATGCCGTCTATCCGAATCACTATGATGTCGGCTGGCACATCACCGGCACATGCGGCGTGTTCGGCTCGGCGGCGGCAACCGGCAAACTGATGGGGCTGAGCGTTCAGCAAATGGTGTGGGCATTGGGTCTGGCCGCGTCGCAGCCGGTCGGTCTGCGTGAATCGTTCGGCTCGATGAACAAGAGCTTCAACCCGGGACGCGCGGCTGCGAACGGCATCTTCGCCGCGTTGCTGGCCGCTCAGGACTATACGAGTTCGGACGGCATGATCGAAGCGAAACGCGGTTGGGCCAATACCATCAGCACCAAACAGGACTACCGCGAAATCACCGAAGGCCTGGGCTCTCATTACGAGTCGACGCTCAACACTTATAAACCGTTTGCTTGCGGCATCGTCATTCACCCCGCGATCGACGCGGCGATTCAGTTGCGCAATCAATATCATCTCAAGGCCGATCAGATCCGCTCAATCGAGCTTCGCGTGCATCCTCTCGTCATCGAACTGACCGGTAAGAAGACGCCGCAGATCGGGCTCGAAGGCAAGTTCAGCATCTATCACGCGGTGGCCATCGCGGTGATCGACGGAGCGGCGGGCGAGAAACAGTTTAGCGATGCGAAAGTGCGCGACCCGATGACGGTCGCCCTGCGCGACAAGGTGAATGCCACCATCGATCCGGCGATCAAGCCGGAACAGGTGGACATGACGATCACGCTCGAAGACGGCCGCAAGCTGCATAAATTCATCCAGCATGCGATTGGCAGCACCGAAGTGCCGATGAGCGATCAGCAGCTCGAAAAGAAATTCTCCGATCTCGCCGATGGGATTCTTTCGCCGGAGCAGACTCGTGCGCTGATCGACAAGTGCTGGCATGTCGAACAACTGGACAGCGCAGCGGAGATCGCGCTGGCGGCGTTGCCGCGTTAGGCTGGTGAGTGGCCGCTATCGGCGTCGAATCCGATCGGCGGCCTTTCGGGCGACAGGAGGTCCGATCACACCGCGTCATTTCTTGCCAGACATAGGCTGAGGCAAGCTCGTAGCATTACGAAGCGCCGTGCCTGCCAAAAATGCCGCCCCTCGATGCCGACAACTCGCGAGCTGTCGACACTGATTCAATCGGCTAGTGACTGGAAAGCAGAACGTTTGCAATCACGCCGGTGGCAATCGCGGCGAGCACATAGTCCCCGTTCACCCCGACCCATTGATACCCGCGCGGCGGCGCTTGCAAGCCGTGGCCGTGCCAGTCGTCGACCACGTAGTTGCGGTTACGATATTCCGCCGGAAGCCGTTCACCCTTGTGCCAGTCGGCATGGGGCACCGGCCCGCCCGGACGCCGCGAGTCAGCGTCGTGCGGCGCAGGTCCGTGACCATGTGATTGGGGGTGTCCCCCATGGCCGCCGTGCTTGCCTTGAGAGGATGGACCACCGTGATGGTTGTCATCGTGAGGTTGAGCGAAAACGGCGAATGACGTACCGAGCAGAGAAGCGATCAAAAGCTTCGCGACGGAGGTTGTTTTCATGGCTGCATCTCAAGAAGTGGTTGGAATGACAGTCTGGAATTCGATGATGACCAGGGTTCGAGACACCTGTGGTGGGTCATCATCGGCCGGCTGCGCGAGGTGGCCGGCCTTCGGCGGCTTTCGAAGAAAGTCAGAGGAATGATGGCACGAAACGTTCCCGACGGCCAATCGCGAGCGATTGGCCGTCTATCCAGAAACGATGTGCCGCGGTGATCGAAGCGGCAAAGATCGCTCCAGATGCGCCGATCGGGATGAACGGCGCATCGGATGTTCCTTGTGCCATGTCACACTTCCATTTCATTACGCACTCGCAGTACGGCACCGCCCGTGCGGTCGCGCGGAACGCCTTGCACGTTCGTGGATAGTTCACGCACGCGGCGTGATCTTTGTCGGCATCGTCCTGCTACACAAGCTTGACGACGTGGCCAATACCCTGCCGTGTCATCTTCGTATAAGGGCAAAATCGTTCGCAATCCGGGACGAGCAGGCTCGCGGGGTTGATTGTTTCCTGAAAGGCAACACCATGCGTTCCTACCGGGGCTTCCGCGTCCGACGGGACACGCCTACGATTCGCGTATGCGTCACTGGCGTGTGGCGTGCGCGAGTCGCACGCTGGCGGGCGACAGGCTCACCCCTGCGCTGCCGCGTCTGAACAGATTCAAAGCACCACCGGATCAACACCATGGACAATCTCACGCCTCCGCCTTTGACCGTGCTCGATAAATATCACGGGCCGGACTTCCAGGGGCTCTACACCGGCACCGTACGGGTGACGGGTGGTGAGGCCAAACACGGCAGAGCGTCCGGAATCGTCCGTTCAGACGATGGCAATCTCGATCTCAACCTGCGCTTGCCGGAAGCCCTGGGCGGCCCGGGTGGCGGCACCAATCCCGAGCAACTGATCGCCGCCGGCTATGCAGCCTGTTTCCACGGCGCGTTGACGCTGATTGCCGCCAGAAACGACATTCCGCTCGTCAACGCGGCCGTCGACGCTTCCGTGACGTTCGGACGCGACCCGGTAGACGGGATGTACATGCTGACAGCCGACATCCGGATTCACTTGCCCGGTGTGGACCGGGCTATCGCCGAGCAGCTCGTGCGCAGCACCGAGCGCGTCTGTCCGTACGCCAAGATGGCGAGACAAGGAATGGTCAATGTGGTCGCGCTGTACGTCGATCCACCCGCACTGGATGGCGTCGAGGCTGGATCCACGCGCTCCTGCGCATGACAGGATCGAATCCAGCCCATTTACATGGGCTGAATCCGGTTATGAAGCGTCTTTAGAGTGGTAGCGGCGCCATCCATCACTGCCCATTGCCATACATATCGAGCAGCATCAGCGTTACACCGTTGGTCCAGCCAAAGCCGTCCTGCAGCGGATACTCCCCGCCGCCGCCCCCGCCCTCTCCCGCCCCTTCGACGACATACTTCTCGACGAGTTTCTGCTGCGTCTTGTAGACATTTTCGACGTCCGCGAGAAAGCGCGTGCCGATCGGCTTTGCCAGATCGGCGCGTCCATAGCGCTTGAGGCCCTGGATCGCGATCCAATGCAACGGCGCCCAGCCGTTCGGCGCGTCCCATTGCTGCGTCGTGTTATAGGTCGACGTCGTCAGACCGCCCTCTTTGAGCAACACGCTTTGCATTGTCCGCGCGGTTTTCCACGCGCGATCAGGCCACGCGACGGCCGCCATCAACGGATAAAGCATGGCGGGCGTCTGATTGTCGCGAATCTTGCCGAGTTGCCAGTCGTAGTCGCCGTAGTAGCCTTTGTCGTTCCACAGATAACGGTTGATGCCCTCCGCACGCCGCGCCGCGTAGCCGGCGAACTGCGCGACGCAGGCGAAATCTCGGTTGAGAGTGCAGCCGCGCACGATCGTCGTCTCAAGATGGAACAGCAGGCTGTTCAGATCGACCGGAATGATCGACGTGGTGCGCACGGTCGACAGGTTCTGGTTGTCGCCGAACCAGCGCGAGCTGAAATCCCAGCCGCTTTCGGCAGTGGCGCGCAGATCGCGGTAGACCTCGTTTGCCGGGCGTCCACTGGCCTGCTGCGCGGTCTGCACGTCTTCGATATAGGACTCGTTGCGCGGCGTGTCGAGTTCGTCCCAGTAGCGATTCAGCACCGTGCCGTCGCGCAACACGACGACGTTACGCGTCGCACTGCCGCGCGCGGTGCTGGATGCCCCCTGCATCCAGTACGCGTACTCCTTGCGCAGCGCAGGAAGATACTTCTGATAGACCTTGTTGCCTTCCTTCTGCGCGGCAAGTTCCACCATGTACGAATAGAACGGCGGTTGCGAGCGGCTCAGGTAGTACGTGCGATTGCCGTTCGGAATATGGCCGAACGTGTCGATCATGTACGCGAAGTTATCGAGCATGTTGTCGACCAGATCTTCGTGTCCCGATTCCTGCAGGCCGAGCATCGTGAAATAGGTGTCCCAGTAATAGCCCTCGCGAAAGCGGCCGCCCGGCACGACGTAGGGCTTGGGCAGCGGGATCAGCGAACTGTAGTCGGGCGCGGTCGTTGTCGTGCGCGTGAGACCGGACCATAGCCAGTCGATGTGCTCGCGCAGACTCTGGTTGGGCGGCGGCGTGATGCTCTGATCAGGTGGCGGCGTGAAATACTGGTTCACGAAGGCGAGCAGCGAAAAACCAGGCTGGCCCTTCTGTGCTTCGTATAGCTGCACGATCGTCGCGGGATTCTCTTTCGGCGTCGAATCCACGAAGGTCTTCTGGTCGCTGAAGATCTGCGCGGTCTGCACGGCGACGAACAGATCGCCGTACAGGATGTCCGGTGCGGGTGGCAACGCTGCGCCAACCTGGGTATCGGCAAGGCAACTCGCCGACGCGAACGCGAGACTTGCGATGCATGCCACGCTGAGTGCGGTCAGCGAGCGCTGCTGCGTGATGCGGTGTCGACCGCGCGAAAGGTGCGCAGCAAGCCGCCATGCGGTGGTTTGCAACGACGGGTCGAGGAATCGCGCGTCATTCGCTGACGCCGCAACGGTACGAGACTGTGACTGGATGCTCATGTCGCCTCCTGGGTAGATGGGCATTGCACTGGTCTCGTCGCGCGATGCCGTCTGTATGCGGCATGCATCGCCGGCACGCTACTGCCGGATCAAGAGCATCGGAAGCATCGCATGCGCGGGGAGATCGGATCAACTGCGGTGCAGCAATTCCAATGCGCGGAGGCTGGCCGCCGTGGACGGCGGTGAATTAAGGTAACGTGTAGGCTCGGATGCGCAAGCCGGTTGCCTGTCGCCCGTGGTTTATTGGGCGAACCGGTATCGGTTTGAAGAGCGACGCCGCGTCTGGGTAGTCGGCCATATTTTCAAAGTAAAACGTTGCGGGAGTTCCAACCAGCATGAAAGCCCTTTGCTTCGCCACGGTCCTCGTCTTTCTCGCTGCTGGCTGCACGTCGACATCGTCGCCCACGAATGATCAGAGCGCTCGCACAAATCCGGCTGACACGGATAGCTACATCCTGCACGGACCCAACGGAGCAGTGCCTTACGACTCCACATCGAGGCCACCGAGGCTCAGCGTCGGCACCAGCTATTCCGATACGCAATTGATCCTGCCGTGGTTTCTCAATGACATCATCAACTTCGTGAACTATCGGTAGCCGGATAGCGGGATGCCGGCAAGGCAGCGCCAGGCGCGCAGATTTTTTTGGGCCGGTGTCGATTCCAGGGCTTCTCAAACGTCGTTGTTTGGCAAAACAACTCGTCAGGAGCCTGGCGTTGCCGTTTTCCCTGAGCTCCGGCCGCCATCGCAATCCCATTCCGGAGGCAACACCGTGGACAAACTCGCCGATCCGATTCTGCAGGTCCTGTCCGACTACCAGGCCGCGGTCTTCGCAAAAGATGTCGACCGGTTCGAAGCGCTGTACGACCGGGATGTGGTGCTGTTCGATATGTGGGCTGCGTGGTCATGCAAGGGCATCACGTCCTTACGGGAAATGACAACGGGCTGGTTCGGCTCGCTGGGTACAGAACGCGTTATCGTCGATTTCAGCGACGTGCAAGCGACTGTGGGCCAGGATCTCGCCTTTGTTCACGCCTTCGTGAAATTCAAAGCCGTGACGGCCGAAGGCGTGGAACTGCGCTCGATGGACAATCGGTTGACCATGACGCTCAGGCAGACCGGCGATGGGTGGAAGATTGTCCACCAGCACACTTCGTCGCCGATCGAGCCCGGTACGACGAGCGTTATTTTCAAGCGTGGGTAAAGCGTGCCCCCCTCGCCTCGCCAGGCTTTGCGTCGAATTCAGCCGGTATCCCCGCCTGCCACCGGCAACACCGAGCCCGTGATATAGCTGGCCTCGTCCGACGCAAGGAACAGAATCGGCGCGACCTGTTCTTCAATGCTGCCGTAGCGCTTGAGAAACGTCGAGTCGGTGACCTGCTTCACCGCGTCGCCCATCCACGCTTTTTCCTGCTCGCTGTCGCCGGCGATATTGCGTGGGACGCGTCGCGGCGGCGCATCGGTGCCGCCTGGTGCTGTGGCGACCACGCGGATGTTGTGCCCGGCGTACTCCATTGCCAGCGACTGCGTCATCGCATTGACACCGCCCTTGGCCGCCGAATACGGTACGCGGCGGATGCCTCGCGTGGCATTCGAGGAAACGTTGACGATGGTGCCCCCACCACGCTCGAGCAAGTGCGGCAGCACGGCATGGCACGCGTACAGCGTAGGCATCAGAGAGCGCCGGATTTCCGCGTCGATCTGCGCCGGCTCGAACTCGGCGAACGGACGCATGCGAATGGCGCCACCCACGCCGTTGACCAGGATATCGATGCCGCCAAACCGGCTCGCCGCAAAGGCCATCGCCGCTGCCGCGCCTTCGTAGGTCTCGAGGTCGGCGACGAAGCCTGCCGTGTCCGCACCGCCTGCTTCGGCCGCAACCTCGGCGACGAACTCGGCGCGGTCGACGAACAGCACCCTGGCGCCCTCGGCGGCTGCACGCAGCGCCACTGCGCGGCCGATGCCCTGCGCCGCGCCGGTGACGACCATGACCTTGCCGGCGAATCGTTGCGTGTTCATGCGATCCTCGGTGCGGCGTTGGGAGTGAACTTCTCGTAGTGGAAGCTGTTGGGTTTCACGCCGTTATCGTCGAAGTGCTTGCGCACGGCATCGACCATGGGTGGCGGCCCGCACAGGTACACGTCGACATCACCGTCATTCAAGGCTCCAGGCGGCATGTGCTGCATGACCCAACCCTTGCGGGGGTGGTTCGAATCCGCTTCGGCCACGACGGTGGCATAGGTGAAGTTCGGCAACTTCGTCATGTACGCTTCGATTGCATCGACCTGCACCAGATCGAGCTCTCGTGTCACACCGTAAATCAGGTGGACCGTCTGCTGCGAATGGGTGCGCGCCAGCATTTCCAGCATCGACAGGAATGGTGCCAGGCCCGTGCCGCCCGCAAGAAACAGCAAGGGCCGCTCCACCGCACGCAAATAGAAGCTGCCGAGGGGGCCGGTCAGCTCCAGCTTGTGGCCTGGCTGGGCGGAATCGAGCCAGGTGCTCATCACTCCACCGGTGATTCTCTTGATCAGAAAACTGACTTTCGATTCGCCCGGCGCCGATGAAAACGAATACGAGCGATGCTGCCCGCTGCCTGGCACATCGATGTTCATGTACTGACCCGGCAAGAATACCGGTGCCGCCGCGTCCACGTCCAGTTCGAGCACGACGGCCGCGTCGTTGTGCGGTTCGATCTTCGATACGGTCGCGGCGAACTTGCTCTGCCCGGTCTTGCACGTTGTGGAAGAGGCCGGCACCGCAATCACACAATCGCTTTGCGGCACCATCTGGCAGGTCAATACGAGGCCGCTCTCCTTCTCATCCTCGCTCAGCGCGTCGTCGATGTAGTCGTCGCCCAGGTCGTAGCTTCCGCTTTCGGCGCGGCACTTGCAGGTGCCGCACACGCCGTCGGAGCAATCCATCGGCAGATTGATCTTCGCGCGAAAGGCAGCATCGAGTACCTTCTCGCCCGCCTTGCAGGTCACGAAACGGGTCACGCCGTCTTCGAAATTCAGTGCAATGTTGTAGCTGGACATCTTGCCTCCTCCACTTCCAGTTTCCGCCTGTGCCGGGTCTCAAACGTGATAAACGTCGAGCACCTGGCGGATGTAGTCGTCCTTAAGCACGATTCGCTTATAGGAAATCAGCAGTTCATCGTCGGCCTTTCTCAGCGTCACGAACATGGTGCCGAAGAACTGGTCAGTGGTTTTGTAGCGATGACTGAGCGTGTTGAAGTTGTAGCGCACGTCCACTTCGTTCTCGCGCTCGGCCAGCACTTCCACATTGGTCACGTTGTGACTGGTCCGGGGTTCAGGCATCGAAGCGCCGCTGCGTTCGGTCTTGATGCGGAACACACGGTCTTCCAGGCCGCCACGGTCCGCGTAATACATCAGCGAAATCTGACTCTCGTGGTCGTCGGTGAGCTGGTCGTCGTCATCCCACGCGGGCATCCAGTAGGTAACGTCTTCGGCATAGCAGGCAAGCCATGCGTCCCACTGACGGTCATCGAGCAGGCGGGCTTCGCGGAACAGCACCGCGCAGATTTTCTGGTAATCGAAGCTCATGCCAGTGCCTCCCCTTGTTCCTTTTTCAGCGCGTCGCGCATCACGTGCACCCAGTATTCGTGCTGACACACAAACAGGCCTTCGTCTTCGCTGCGCTCACCCGAGATACGCGGCTTGAGCCCCATACTTTTCGCATTCGCGTCGGGGCCTTCGACCCACAACGGCGCCCCGCGCGACAGGTCGTTCCATAGCGCAGTGGTGCCGGCATAACCCGCCTGGCAAGCGCGGAACTCTTCGAGATCGTCGGCAGTGCCCATTCCCGAGACGTTGAAGAAATCTTCGTATTGACGGATGCGGGTCGCGCGGTCGGCTGCGCTCTCACCTTTCGGGGCAAAGCAGAAAATGCTGACTTCGGTCTTGTCCACGCTGATCGGGCGCACGACGCGAATCTGGGTACTGAACTGATCCATCAGAAACACGTTGGGATAAAGGCACAGGTTTCGAGTCTGATTGACGATAAAGTCCGCCTTCACTTCGCCGACGCGCGCCTTGATTTCGTCGCGGTATTGATAGACCGGCCGCACTTCCGGGTTCATCGTGTTGGTCCACAGCAGAATGTGGCCGTGGTCGAACCCGTATACGCCGGCTACCGACTTGCTCCAGCCATTCGCATCCACCGCCTTGGTGCCGTCGACCTTGCGACGGTCCATCGTGGCGGCATAGTTCCAGTGAACGGTGCTGACGTGGTAGCCGTCGCAACCGTTCTCCATCTGCATCTTCCAGTTGCCGTCGTAGATATACGAAGAGTTGCCGCGCAATACTTCCAGCCCGTCCGGGGCCTGGTCGGCGATCTGGTCGATGATGATTCTGGTCTCGCCAAGATAGTCCTCCAGCGGCATCACGTCCGCGTTGAGACTGCCGAACAGGAAGCCTCGATAGCTCTGGAAACGAGCGACTTTCTTCAGGTCGTGCGAACCGTTGGTATTGAATTGCACCGGGTATTCGGTGGTCTTCACGTCCTTCACTTTCAACAGCTTGCCGGTGTTGGCGAAGCTCCAGCCGTGGAACGGGCACGTGAAAGTGCCTTTGTTGCCGTGCTTTTTCCGGCACAGCATCGCACCCTTATGCGCACAGGCGTTGATGACCGCGTGAAGTTCGCCGGTTTTGTCGCGGGTTATCACGATGGGCTGGCGGCCGATCCACGTCGTGTAGTAATCGTTGTTATTGGGAATCTGGCTTTCATGCGCGAGATAGACCCAATTGCTCTCGAAGATGTGCTTCATCTCGAGATCGAACAAATCGGCGTTCGTGAAGATATCGCGGCGGCAACGGAATACACCGTTCTGCCTGTCGTCCTGGACGGCGGTATGAAGCAGTTCATCCAGCTGCGTGGCTTTGTCGATAATGACGGACATGTGAGCTCTCCCTACACGTGCTCCAGGCAATGGAGCACGCGCTTCGGTGTCGAAAGGATTCTTGCGGAGGATTGAGCGGCAGCAGTGGTGCGACTCAGCCGCCGCGTCGAGCGGTTACGCCGTAACCGATGCGCGCAGGCGATGCACGACCTGGTTGTCCTTGCCCTGAACCAGCGGCGTCAACTGGATGTTGAACTCGATTTCCTTGTACGCGTCGGCCTTCATGCCCAACGCCGCGCCGCCGGTCTTGTCGACAACGTGCGGAATCAGATCCTCGCGAGTTGCGTAGGCGAAGTCGTCCCAAATCAGGGGGTCGCCCTCGATATTGATTTGCGTCGTCAGCTTGCGGTGCTTGCCGGAGGTCACGAAGAAGTGCACATGCGCCGGACGGTTGCCATGCCGGGCGAGCACGTCCAGCAGCTGTTGAGTCGCGCCCTGCGGAGGACAGCCGTAGCCCACCGGCATGAGCGTGCGGAATTCGTACTTGCCGTCGGCACCCGTGCTGACCGCGCCACGCAGGTTGAATGCGGACTGCGCACCAGTCGGGTCGAAGTGCGAATAGAAGCCTTTCGAGTTGGCGTGCCAGCACTCGACCATCGCACCGGCAACGGCCTCGCCGTCTGAACCGGTGACCGTGCCGCGGATAACCAGCGGGCCTGCATCGCCGTCGGGATTGATGTCGATCTTCGATACGCCATCGCGCACCGGCGCACCGGCGACATACAGAGGGCCTTCGATGGTGCGCGGCGTGCCGCCCGTGATTTCGGCCGCCTTGTCCGCTGCATCCATGCGAATGTCGAGATATTTCTCCAGACCGAGACCGGCGGCAAGCAGCGCTGCTTCGCCATCCTGACCAAGCTTGTTGAAGTAGTGGACGCCGGCCCAGATTTCATCAGGGGTCATATCGAGGTCGTCGATGGCCTTGAAGAGGTCGCCTAGCAGGCGCTGGACGATCTGTTTGGCGCGTGCGTCACCGTCCTGGCTTCCGAGGTTGGCAGCGGCCCTCAGCAGGTCCTGCACCTCCTTCGTATCGAACACTTTAACGCTCATGTCTGCTCCTGAATCTCTGTATTTTTGGCGGGGGTTAACCCTCGATTCGGCACCGACCGGTTTATGTTTGAAAGGTATAATCGCTTGCTGAAACAGAGTGTGAATGCAGGATAATGGACGCCGGAAAGCCTCGTCCAACACTGATTTGGTATCGGTCTATATCCAGGAGGTATCGAAATGGAACTGCGGCATCTTCGTTACTTCGTCGCGGTGGCCGAAGAACGCAACTTCACACGCGCGGCGCAACGGCTGAACATCGCCCAGCCGCCTCTGAGCCGTCAGATACAGCAACTCGAAGAATCGCTGGGCGTGCAGCTCCTGGAGCGCAACTCGCGCCCGCTGAAACTGACGGAAACGGGTAAGTTCTTTTATTCTCATGCCGCGCAACTGCTGTCTCAGACCGCGGAGCTCGAATCGATGACGAGGCGGGTCGGCAACATTGAACGAAGTCTTTCGATTGGATTCGTGGGTTCAACGTTGTACGGGATGCTGCCGAAAATTATCCGGCGCTTTCGCGACGAGAACACGACCGTCGAACTCAGCCTGCACGAGATGTCGACGATGGATCAGATCAGAGCGCTGAAGGACGGCCGGATCGATGTCGGCTTTGGCCGCATTCGACTCGAGGACACCAACATCCGCCGGGTGATTCTTCGCGAAGAGAAGATGATTGTCGCCTTCCCGGACGGCCATCCACTTTCGATTGCCAAACCGGTCGTCGCGCTTCGTGACCTGGTCAACGAGACTCTGATTATTTTTCCGAAGTCGCCGCGCCCGAGCTATGCCGACCAGGTACTGGCGGCATTTCAGGACCGGGCACTCAAACCTCGCCGGATCTATGAAGTCCGGGAACTGCAGATTGCGCTCGGCCTCGTCGCGGCGGGGGAAGGTATTTCCATCGTTCCGAGTAGCGTCTACGGCCTGAAGCGGGACGATGTGAGCTACAAGGAACTGGATGACCCGACTCTGGTCTCTCCGATCATCATGAGTATGCGTGCGCTCGACGAGTCGCGAGACATTCGGGAAATGCTCGAACTCATATACCGTCTGTATGAAGAGCAGAAGATATCCTTTGCGCCCCGTACGGATCGGGGCCGATAGTGCGTACGGCTTCGTATAGCTTCACCATAGCGAGTGTCGGCACAGAATCGCTCCAATTGCCCGTGGAAGGCGCGGATACGACGGGTTACTTCACCCAGGCCTGCGGCCTCCGGTTTGGCGCAGCCAATCAGCACCTGCATGCAGGGGAATTGCTGGCGATCTGAGCGCGAGGCGCACCGATCGCAGTGGATGCCATTACAATCCAGCACTTCGATCCGACAAATGTGATTTGCGCCATGAAATACCTGCTTGCATCGACACTCGCGGTGGTCATCGCAGCCAGAAGCGCGACCGCGAACGCCGACACGTCCGGGGACACCGATACGCCCAAACAGCAGTGCGCCATTGGGTATGTCACGGGTATCGGTGGAACCGCACAGAGCTTTCGCGAATACCTCGCGACGCCCGACAGAGACAGATATCGCTACCTGGCAGACCATCCGATTCAATGCCAGATATCCGACGAGGGGCGCGCGTCTGGCTGTGTCGGCATGACGAACCTGCGGCGTGAACGAGTTAGCGTGTACGACGATATCGACAGCACGACGATGGCCGTGGTCGCGCGCGTGGAACTCGACCAGGGGACATACCCGGCGATTATCGTTGTGTCGAAGAAGGACGTGAAATGCGAGGAGTGAGTGCCCTCACGGCACCCACCATAGAGCTGACGGCAACCACGAAGCGGTATGGTGCGCGCTCAGGCTCTCCTCAGTTTCCACTCGATTGCCGACGAGTCAGCGCCCGTATTTCATCCAGCAATTTGCCGGTCTCCGACTCGCTGGTCAGATAGCAGCCGCGAACATCCGTTTCGACCGGAGCCGCCGTTCGAACGGCAACGGTGCGACTCCCAGCGCATCATGTGCGCTCCTCGCTCGCACCCGTCATTCACTGCCTCGCCAATATCTCAAGACCAGCCGTGCAGTTCCTCATCGGCCACATCCTTGATTCGCGGCCAAACCCGCTCTTCAAATTGGTCAGCCGGCACCGGCTCGGAATACAAAAACCCTTGAGCAAAATCACACCCCACCGCCGCGAGAAAATCGCGTTGATCGGTCGTCTCCACTCCCTCTGCAATCACTTTCAATCCCAGCTTGTGCGCAAGCATGACCATTGCCTCGCACAGCGCTTGATTGTCTGGATCAAAGCCGAGGTTCTGTACGAACGAACGATCGATCTTGAGATAGTCGATGTCAAAACGCTTCAGATACGCAAGGGATGAGTAACCCGTCCCGAAGTCGTCAATCGAGATCCGAATTCCGGCATCACGGAACGTCAGTAATTTCCCGTTCAATTCGGCGTCCAGCAACAAGCCTTCGGTTATTTCAATGGCGACGCTCATTCCGGGCATCCCTTCCTGCAAGAGGTACTCGGACCATTGAATACACACCAGATTGTCTTGACGAATCTGCGCGGGTGACATGTTGACGCTGATCTGAAACGACGGGTGAAATCGCTGGCGCCACTGACGAGTCTGGTGCACCGCCTGCTTGAACACCCAATCGCCGATCGGAACGATGAGCCCTGTGTCTTCTGCCAACGCAATGAAATCGAGCGGACTGATCATGCCACGCTCGGGGTGCAGCCAACGAATCAGCGCTTCCGCTTTGTAAATCTCGCCAGTCGCCAGATCGACGATGGGTTGGTAATAGATGCGGAACTGTTCAGCCTGCAAAGCGGCACGCAAATCGTTCGTGAGGCGCAGGCGTTTTTCCGCTGCCACTTGCAGGTCGGGCGTGAAGTAGCTGAAACGGTTTCGCCCGGCGCTCTTTGCCGCATACATGGCCTGGTCCGCATTCTTGAAGAGAACATCCAGTTCACGGGTGTCCTGAGGATAAAGCGTGACGCCGATACTCGCAGAAATGAAGGCGTCATCCGGGCCGAGCCTGAAGGGTTCGGCCAGCGTGTCGATAATGGTCTTCGCGATCTGTTCAATGCTTTCGGTGTTGTCCAGTTCCGACAGAATGACCGTGAACTCATCACCGCCAAGGCGGGCTACGGTGTCGGATTCGCGCACACACGAAGTGATCCGCCTCGCGGCCTCGATCAGCAGGATGTCGCCGGTATCATGGCCGAGGGAATCGTTGACCTCCTTGAACCGATCCAGATCGATCAGCATCAAACCCATTGGCCGTCCAGAACGATGCGACATTCTCGCTTCGTGGTCGAGCCGGTCATGAAACATCTGGCGATTCGGGAGATGGGTCAGCGCATCGAAATTGGCCTGTTTCCATATCGTTGCTTCGAATACCATCCGGTCCGATAAATCACGACCGACCGCCAACACGGAACTCACCTCGCCTGAGCGCTCGATCTCCGGCGTCAACCGGATATGGCTGCACTGTTCCTGTCCGTCCTTACTGAGCCATCTCAGTTCAAACTGGCCACTCGTTCCGCTTGCTATCGTTTCGCTGATCTTCCTCTCGTAGATCAGTGCGTTAGCGCCGCCCGGAACCTCTGAAGGCCGCTTTCCGAGCACTCCGTCGAGGCTGCGCCCCGCCGAAGTACAGAACGCCGGATTGGCATAGGTACGCCGGAGTTGCCTGTCGTAACGCGTAATCGTGTCGGGCGAGTTTTCGATCAACGTGCGCGACTGCTGCTCCTTGGTGACGAGTTCCGCCGTTCGTTCGATGACGGTCTGCTCAAGGGAAGCATTGATCTCGTTGATCTTCTGCATCTTCTGCCGGATCGCCGCACGCATTCGTTCGAATCGCTGCGCCAGCCTGCCGAGTTCATCCTTGACGCCAGTATCGGTGTGAGCATCCGGTTGCGCATCGATCTCGGCCCCCACATCGCTACCGGTGGCATGCATTTCCCGCACCAGCGCTTTGAGCGGTGCAGAGATGCTGTGCGAAATGAAGTAGGCAAGGAAGATCGATAGCAGGAACCCCGCGACGCCAACCAGTATGATCTGGTTGCGCACGGACTGTGCCTCTGCGGTCAGCTTCTTCTCAGGAATGGTGCTGACCACAAACCATGTCGTGCCCGGAATGCGGGTGTACGCGGCAAGATACCGGCCCCCGCTCTTACCGTCGAAGGCGACGAAAACACCCGGCCCGCCGTTCGGCCCGGCGCTTGCGATCTTTTCGATCAGCCCTGGCTCGGCGATACCGTCGCGGGTCATGGGTGCACCGTCGGCACGAATGATCAGCCTGTTATTGCTGGCATCCAGTACATAGATCTCGGTTCCACTGCCCAACGCGACATCATTAAAGATCGATGAAAAATGTTCGGGGCGAATAACCAGAACCAGATTGCCGATCTGCCGATTGTCGCTCTTGCCGATGATGGCCCGCACCATCCCAAGGTTCTGTTGTCCGACGCCGTTGTCGTAGCTGCCCCAGTAAGGACGGCCACTGTGATTGGGCGCCTGCTCGACGAGACCTAATACCCCTCGCGTCAGTTGCGCGAACGCCTGGGTGTCCATGATCCGGTTGCTCTTGTCGAGCAGATATTTCTGGTTGATGAAATCAACCGATCCGTAGTGTTCCAGAAGCAGCCGGGTCATGTCGAGCCGCGCGTCGCTGCGCTCTTTTTCATTGCCATTCGCGGCACGGATCAGAGCGTCCTGAACACGATCCGACAACACCAGAAGGCCGCTTTCCGTCTCGATCTGTTCTATGCGCAGCGAGATGTTCCTGGATACCTGCTTGACCACCTCTTTCGAAAAAATCTCCGCCTTCTGCTTGATTGCCGCGGTCGACTCTACATAAGAAATGTAGCCGGAAATAAGTATCGGTAGCAGCGAAAGCAGGATGAACGCGGTGATGAGCCGGTAGCGAATTTCGACACGGCGCAGCAGATCCAGCGAGAAGTAGGCGAATGCGCTTCGCAGCCAACCGACGAGTGAGCTCATTTGTAATGCATCTTCGCTTCATTCTTGACAGACTCGTCCAGGAACTTCGCCGCCTGTTTTGGCGTGATCTTCCTGAACAGCACATCCTGCATCAGCCGATGCAGCCGCTCGATGGAATTGGAGGGCAGCGCCGAATAGTACGGGCTGCCGGTGACCGGGTAGCGGCTGACCATGTTCGTGTAATCGACCATCTTCGGATCGCTCACCACCGTTGCCGAGGTCTGCCTGAACGGCGAAATATTCCGGCGCTTTCTTTGAATAATGGAAAACCCTTGCCCGCCAATGAACTCGAGAAAACGCATCGCAGCGGCTTTGTTGGGCGTCTCGAGCACGGCAAAGCCGGTTTCGCTGCCGATCACCGGCACCACCGGCTTGCCGGGCGCATTCCAGGGCGGGATGAACACGCCGACGTCGAACGGGTTGCCGTGGAGCAACAGTCCGGCGGCCCAACTGCCGTGAAAAGCCATCGCGACCGCGCCCTCCTTGAATAGCCTGATGCCGTCATCGTAACCCGTCGCCATGAACGATTCCTGTACGAAACCACGCTCCGGGATCAGCAGCATCCTGGCAAAAATATCGGCTACCTGAGGTGTGTTCAGATTCAGCGTGCCGTCGCTGATCTTGTTCTTCCAGTCCGGCTCGCGCGCCACCACATTGTTGGCAAAGCCTGAGCTGAAGGGACCGTTTCCAAGCATATTCGGAAAGCCGCCGTTCCACATGATAGGCGTATAGCCCGCATGTTTGAGCTTTTCACACACCGCGAGGAACTCGTTGAAGTTGGTCGGCAGTTCTTTGATCCCCGCCTTCGCGAACATGTCGCGGTTGTAATAGATCAGCGTGGTAGCCACGCCCCCCGCTATTCCGAAGCGCCTGGATTGGCGGCTGGTCCAATCCTCCCTGAGAGGATCGAGCATGTTGTTCCATGCGGAGGTCTTGCTGACGTCGGCCAGAAACCCTTGATCGGCCAGATCGGCCGCGTAGGCATTCGGATTGATACTCACCAGATCGGGCAAGTTGCCAGAGGCAATTCGAGGTTTGATATTCTCCTCGACCGAATTGCCGATCATGAACTGCACGTTCACGTGAACGTCCGGATTCAGCTTGCTGAATTCAGCGGCGATCTGCAGCATTTCCTCCGGCCAGTCAGGGGCCCAGATCAATGCGGTGATGGTGGTCCCGGCCTGCCCGCTCGCGCTCGAAGAAGCCTGGTCGTGCTGACGGCAACCGAACAACGACAAAAGAATCAGGCAGGCCAAAGCGGACAACAAGGAGGTGAACTCGGTTGGTCGCACGTGGGTTGGCTTTTTCGTGTTGGGGTGTAATCGCGCGGGCTTCGGCAGACATTAACAGCGCACCCGGCAGTTATCCATCGACAGGCCGAACCTGCACGGCATAACGGCAACGGACGTTAAGACTTTAGTCGACATATGCCCGAATCTCGCTGCCGTGCGGGAACGCCGGTACCAGCGGTACGGGCTTACGGGTCACCGGGTCGAGCGATGCGTTCCTTTTTCGCAACTTCATGCGCGCATTCGGTGCATAAACGGTCCACGAGACACGACCGGCATCCCGTGGCACACGCCGCAGGGTTGCTATCGGTCAACCCGACCGGTATTGATTGCCGGAAGACCGTCCGGATCGACGATCTGTGATTGTGCTCTGACGCTGAGGATTCCGGTTTCAGCGCAGAACATGCAACTGCTTATAATTCCGCTGTGAAGCCCGGTTGCCACCCTCGATGAAACAGCATCCGAAGGATGAACCCGGCGACCGAAGCAAAGCTCATGCAGCCCCTGCGTCATATTAGAGTTGATCATGGCACGTAGCGAACCAAAGAATCAATCGCGGTATTGGTGGGATCGTCACACACCGGGTCTCAGCCTGATGTGTGCGGATTTCACGACCCAGGAGTATGCACCGCATACACACGAAGGTTTAGTGATAGCGGTCACCGAAACAGGCGGTGCCGTGATCAAGAGCCGTGGCCTCGTCGAAGAGGCGCGTTCGTCCACCTTGTTCGTTTTCAATCCGGTCGAGGCGCACGCCGGCTGGATGGGTTGGAGCGAGCGCTGGCGTTACCGGTCGTTCTATCTCACGGAGTCGGCGCTCAATGCGGTCGCGCACGGCCTCGGCATAGAGGACGTGCCGTATTTCACGCGCAACCTGTTCGGCGACGCCGATCTCATCGACGGGTTTCTTGCGCTGCATCGGGCGCTCGAAGAAGGCCGCGATCTCTTCCGCGAGCGGGAATTACTGTTCTCGACGTTCGGACGTTTGTATCAGCGGCACGGCAGCGGCGGTGGACGTATCGCGCCGGCGCCGCACGACCGGGCGTTGGTCCGGATCGTGACCGACCTGATCCATGACCGGCACACCGAGAACCTGCTTCTGGAGGATCTGAGCGGCGCCGTCGGCCTCACGCCCTTCCAGCTCATCGGGCTGTTCAACCGCTGCGTCGGCCTGCCTCCGCACAAGTATCTAACCCAGGTGCGTCTGAGCCGGGCCTGCCACCATCTGCGCCGCGGGATGCCTATAGTCTGTGTGGCCGCCGCGACGGGATTCTATGACCAGAGCGCGCTCACCAAGCACTTCAAACGGTGTTTTGGAATGACGCCGTTGCAATTTGCCCAGGCCGCGGCCGACAGGACAGCGCACTAGCCCCGATTTCCGCCGCAATTTTTGCCAATACGCTCGCGGCGCGCCTCCCGATACTTCCATGATCTGTAACCCGTATTGGAGGCAAACATGCCAGCATGTGCGTTCTATCACGCGAATCCTGAGACCCTCACACTAGAAACCCAGGTGATCGACGCCAGACCTGGGCGCGTGGTTCTCGCCGAATCTCCGTTCTATCCCGGCGGCGGCGGCCAGTTGGCCGACTGCGGCACGCTCCATCACAACGGCGGAGACATCGCGGTGACGGGATTCGATATGGTCGACGGCAGGCTTTGGATGCACCTCGCCGATCCCGCCGCCGAGCTCACCGGGACGGTCCAGGCCGTGGTCGATCCGGCATTCCGGCAGATGATGCGAGAACTCCACACCGGCACCCACGTGCTCAATGCGTTGATCTTTCAGGCCTTCGATGGTGCGCTCGTCACCGGCGTGCAGATGAATGACGACGGCACGGCGCGCATGGATTTCGACGTGCCCGAGGCCGACAACAATCGCCTGCGCGCGTTGGAGGGCCCCGTCAACGACGTCATCCGGCAGAATCTCGCTGTGCGGGACGTCTACCTGCCAATCGCCGCCGCGCGCGCAGAGCAGGGGCTGATTCGTTCGAGGTCGGTGGCGCCGCCGCCGACCGACGATGGCCAGATTCGGATCGTGGAGATCGTTGGGCTGGACCGCCAGGCATGCGGCGGGACTCATCTGTCGGAAACCGGGGCATCTCGTGCGATCCGTATTCTGAAAATCGACAACAAAGGTCGCCATAACCGGCGTGTGCGCATTGGCCTCGTGAATGCGTAAGTACCCGGATAAGCGCAGAATCAGCCGCCGACAAGCCGTCAGATAACGCCGTCGCCTTTTCCGGGGACGAGCCGGGCGGCCAGAAAGTCGATCAGTGTGCGTACGCGACGCGGTACTGAGCGGCCTCCCGCCCATACCAGATGAACGGGTACGGGTTCGGGCTCGAACGAGTCGAGCGCCGTCACCACTTGCCCCGCGTCGAGAAGTTTCTGCACCTGAAAGCTCGGTGCCCGGCCTATGCCGGCTCCGGCTGCGGCCGCTGCATTGCACGCTAGCGCGCTCGTGGACCGGAAACGCCCTGCGACCTCGACTGAGCCGCCAGCGCGGTTGAACGTCCATGTCTCGCGCAGGGGATGCTGGCGCAGCATGCAGTCGTGTAAAGCAAGCTCGGACGGATGAGCCGGGTAGCCATGCGAGGCGAAATATTCCGGTGTGCCAAACACAACGCGCCGCAACGTACCCACCTGCTTCGCGCGCAGGGTCGAGTCCGGCAGGTGACCCAGGCGGACCGCGAGATCGGTGTTGGCTTTGGCAAGGTCGAGATGCTGCTCGGCGAGCACCAGTTCTATCCTGACACTTTCGTGAATCGACAGAAACTGCGCAACGAGCGGCGCAACGAATTCAGCGCCGAATGCCGTCGGCGCTCCAACGCGAATACTGCCGCGCAACTGGGTTGCGTGATCGACGAGTTCGTCGCGTGCCGCATCGATTTCTCCGAGGGCGGGTCGTATCCGGGCGGCGAACTTCAGGCATGCCGCAGTAGGCTGTACGCGGCGCGTCGTCCGGTGGAACAAGGTCGCGTTCAGATCACGCTCGAGCTTCGCGATGGCGCGGCTCACCGACTGCAACGTTCGGCCCAGCGATCGCGCGGCGGCCGTCAAACTTCCTTCGTCAAGAATCGCCAACAGTACTTCGTATTCGTCCCGGTTCATGACCGTCATTCTCTCGTTTAGTGGAAGAATCTCTGCCGGCTCGCGCATCTATGCGTGGTTTGGTCGCCGTCGTACATTCTAGCTGTGCAGACACCTGATTGGTTCCCAAGGAGACGACTGATGACCCAACGAAACGAGCATGAAATGCCCATGAGCTACAGTGACCGGTTCAGCCTCGCCGATGCACGCCGGGTCGCGCGTGCGGCCGAAGAGGAGGCAACACGTCATGGTTGGCCCATGGTGATCGCCGTGGTGGATAGCGGTGGACATCTGGTGCTTCAGCAACGACTTGATGGAGCGCAACTCGGCAGTATCCATGTTGCGAGACAGAAGGCCGAAACAGCCGTGCTGTTCCGGCGTCCTACGCGTCTTTTCGAGGATGCAATCGCGCAAGGAGGACTCCACCTGCGGCTGCTCGGTATGAATAACCTCGTGCCGCTCGATGGAGGGATTCCGCTGATTCGCGACGGAGCGGTGGTCGGCGCGATAGGGGTGTCGGGCATGCGCTCCGATCAGGATGCGCTGGTCGCCCAGGCCGGTGCTGATCAGTTCATGGCAACGGCGGCATGAGGAAGAAGCCGGTTCAGGGGGCCAGCGCGGCGAGACAGCGTGAAGCCGTGAATATCGTCAGGGCGCAGCGCATCGACATTGCCTGTTCGCACGCTCCGGAAGCGGCCGCACGCGGTTGAATGAGCGTCCGCGCAAGACGCCGAACGACGAAACGCCAGCCACCCGATTCCAGCAAACTATTGCATCCGCCGCTACGGAAGTTCGCTATCACAGGACGACCCACCGCCCCTCTCGCGGCGAAGGACTTCCGTAGCCGCCCCATTCTCGACATTACCCCCTCCTCGACACCCCATTCCTTCCGCAGCGGCCACGCACATCGTCCACAACGCTTCGACAATTCCCGGGTATTCTTCAGTCAATGGCGGGGCTACGTCCAACTCTTCTGTTTTTCCACTGCGCAGTTCACGGAACCCAAAGGAGGAAGCATGAATATAAACGGGGCGAGCAGAATAATCGGCGCAATGTTGGCTGCGGCCAGCGCGAGTTGCGCCATCTATGCGAACGCGCAGACAACGATGAACGCGCCGCCCGACGGCGCTTTCCAACGGGTGGCGACCTCGACGTCGCCGCCTGGAACCAGGCCGGATACCTCGGTGATTCGTGACGTGCGCCGCGCCCTCAGGCGCGTACCGGACATGGACGACTCGGGGATTCACATCAGGGCGCGCCTCGGCGTCGTCACGCTCACGGGCGAGGTACCGGAGAGCTGGCAGATCTCGCGCGCGGGCAACGCGGCAAGGTCGGTGCTCGGCGTCAGGTCGGTAACGAACAGATTGAAGGTTCGAGAGGAAGAGCACGAGCATTGAGCCACATCTCGCGGCGCCGGCCGGATAGGCTCGCAGTTCAGTTGCGACTGAGATTTTGAATGCTCTGTCGCAGTTGCCTGCTCCGTACGGCCGGTGCCTCGAACTTCGGATTCCGGTGGCCTCGTCTGGTCGATGGAACCGTCCCAGAACGAGCGACCGGCCGCACGGACCGCTCTATTGCGATCGTCCTGAACGCGGTCGCCTTTCGATGCCGAGGCTCCTCGCGCTCGAACGCGATGCCCCATCCCTGAGCAGCGGTTTCATCGCTTCCTGATCAAGACGATCGCGTCACCGCTCAACGTCGCCAATGAAGCGGCTGCGCGCCGCGCATTGATCGCGTCGCAGATAGAAAAAATACGACGCCGGTTGCATTGACGGTTCGCCTGAGAACGGCGTCGTGTTCTCCGGACCCCGGGTTTCAATTGCCACGCGCTTCTGCCTTCAGGACACTTTCCAGTGCCTATACTTTGCATGGACGTCGTCAGGAAAGTGCATGCATCGAAAGACGTTTTCGTCAGATCAATTCTGCCTTCGTCAAGGAGGTGGCACATGCAATACGATCAACAGAAGGTGCAGGATTTCATGGGGCGCATGGTCGAAGAATTCGGCGCGGTGGCGTCCGCGCCGCTGATTGCGCTCGGCGACCGCCTTGGCCTGTACAAGGCAATGGCCGAACAGGACTGGATGACTTCGGAGCAGGTCGCCGAACGCGCGGCTCTCGCCGAACGATACGTACGCGAATGGCTTGCGGCGCAGGCCGCGTCGGGGTTCATCCGTTACGATCCCGAGACCACCCGTTATCGGCTCGATAACGAAATGGCCATGTGTTTCGCGGAAGAGACCAGCCCGACTTTCATTCCGGGCTTCTGCGACTGCGCCGAAGCCATGTTCCGCAGTTTGCCCAAACTTGAAGCGGCATTCCGCACGGGCCTCGGTGTCGGATGGCATCAACATCATCCATCGCTGTTCAAGGGCACGGAGCGCTTCTTCCGTCCGGGCTATGCCGCGCACCTGGTTGCCGACTGGATACCCGCGCTCGATGGCGTCGAAGCGATACTCAAGAAACGCGGCGCAATCGTTGCCGATGTCGGCTGCGGACATGGCGCATCCACGATACTGATGGCGCAGGCTTACCCCGGCGCGACGTTCGTCGGCTTCGACTATCACGAACCGTCCGTGCAGAGAGCGCGCGAACTCGCTAAAGAGGCGGGTCTCGGCGATCGCGTCACCTTCGAAGTCGCGAGCGCGCAGGCGTTTCCCGGCAACGACTACGATCTCGTCGCCTTCTTCGATTGCCTTCACGACATGGGCGACCCCACGGGCGCCGCGGCACACGTATTGCGGTCGTTGAAACCCGATGGGTCGTGGATGATCGTCGAGCCCTTTGCGAACGACAGGCTCGAAGACAATCTCAACCCGGTGGGGCGCGTGTTCTATTCGGCGTCGACGATGATCTGCACGGGTGCGTCGTTGTCGCAGGAAGGCAGACGAGCGCTCGGGGCGCAGGCCGGCGAGGCGCGTCTCAGGGAAGTCGTGACGGCGGGCGGCTTCACGCGTTTCAGGCGCGCAACGCAAACGCCGTTCAATCTGATTTTTCAGGCGCAGGCTTGAGCGCTGTTGCTTCGACCGCGGGCCGCCCGTTGCGGCCTGCTCCTCACAGTGCTATAAAGCGGTGTCGGAAAAGGCAGACTTGGTTTGGTAAGCCCAAGTCCTTTCGGTAACGAAAGCTCTGGTCTTTGGCCTCGTGCATGAGATCCCCACGACGAACATCGGACGCTATAGAGGCGCCCGAACGTTCGTCCGTGTGGTTCTCAATCTGAGGAACGCTCCGGTCGGACATCGACAAAGGAGTCGTTCATGCACAAGCCTCATCCCCCTATCTATGACGTCGTGATCGCCGGGGCCGGTCCCGTCGGCCTCTTTCTCGCCTGCGAGCTGCGCTTGCAGGACCTCTCGGTCCTGGTGTTGGAGCGAGCCGAAGACCCTCACTCGCCCTTGAAGCGCCTACCGTTCGGAATGCGCGGCCTTTCGGCTCCCACGCTTGAAGCCTTTTACCGCCGCGGATTGCTGGACGAACTGGTCGCGGCGCAGCATGCGAATGATGACGCCGGCAAGACTGCAGCGGCAGCGCATTGGCTCCAGCAACCGCGCCGGCCAGCCGGCCATTTCGCGGGCATCCAGTTCTATCACGACGACGTCGACACCTCGAAGTGGCCATATCGCCTGCCGAGCCCGGCCGACACCAGCATGGCAGTCACCTTGGAGACACTCGAAACCGTCCTGGCCCGCAGAGCCAGCGCGATGGGTGCTGAAATCCGGCGCGGCGTCAGCGTCGACGGTTTCCTCGCGTCAGACGCGGATGTGGCCGTTCATGCTGGCGGGGAGACTTTTCACGGGCGCTGGCTCGTCGGATGCGATGGCGGCCGCAGTTCGATACGCAAGGCAGGTGGCTTCGAATTCGTCGGCACCGATCCTGAGTTCACTGGCTATTCCGTCGAAGTCGAGGTGGCCGATCCGCAAGCGCTGCGCCCCGGCCGGCACTATACGCCGGCCGGCATGTACACCTATGCGCGTGCCGGCACGATTGCGATGGTCGAATTCGACGGCGGCGCATTTCACCGGATCCAGCCGATCACGCTGGAGCATGTGCAGGCGGTGTTGCGCCGCGTGTCGGGCACAGACGTCACCCTGACCGGCCTTCTGCTCGCTACCACCTGGACGGATCGCGCCTGTCAGGCCACAGCGTATTGCAAAGGACGGGTGCTGCTCGCCGGCGACGCCGCCCACATCCATTCGCCCTTGGGCGGCCAGGGACTCAATCTCGGGCTCGGCGACGCCATGAACCTGGGTTGGAAGCTGGCGTCCATAATCCGTGGCGACGCACCGGCTGGCCTGCTCGAGAGCTATCAACTGGAGCGGCATCCGGTGGGAGCACGGGTTCTCGATTGGTCGCGCGCGCAAGTCGTACTCATGCGGCCCACTCAAAGCACGCGCGCGCTCGAAGCCATTATTCGTGATCTCATCGAGACCCGCGATGGCGCGACGTATTTCGCCGAGCGCGTGTGGGGCGTGTCGCTCCGCTACGATCCTGGCGGCAGTCATCCTCTGGTAGGCCGCAGCGTTCCTGATTTCGAACTGGCCGACGGAACGAAGGTCGGCAGCCTTCTGCGCGAAGGAAAGGGCCTGTTCCTGGACTTCGAGCCAGGCGCATCGCTTAAAACGCTTACGCGCCGCTGGCAAGAGCAGGTCACCTACATAGCACGCGACGCCAGGGATCGGCTAGGCCTGCGTGCTCTGCTGGTGCGTCCTGACGGATTCGTCGCCTGGGCAAGTGAAGCCGTCCCTGACGATGAGGAGATCACTCAGGCCATAGCGCGATGGTTCGGCGAACCTGATGGCCCAAGGATGCGAAGGACAACATCGCCGACTACTACGTAGCCCAATTGAAAAGGTAACGGAAAACCGCATCGAATCAACTTCGCCTCGACGGGCCGTGCCTGACGGCCAGCGCGCCCCACTAGTCCCGACCGCTCGCCCGGTGCGCCGCTTCCTGCACGCCCCGTACAGCCGCCGCCACGATCAGCCCGGTGAACACCATGCCGATCAGCCCAAGCAATATTGCGTCGATCCGGCCGAACGTCGACGTAGGGACGACGTCGCCGTATCCGATGGTCAGCGCCGTGATCGCGCAGAAGTACAGGGTTTCTCCAAACGGCGAAGGCGTTCGCTTTACCGTCTCCACGGGATCTCCCATGTAATACATGGCGAGCGCCAGTAGCAGGAACAGCAACAGAATGCCAGCAAGAATCGAACGGAGATACCACAGCGTTCTGCCGGATTCCCGCAAGATCTCACGGGCTTGCACGCGCACGACCGCGTCGCTCGTCGTATTTCCCATTGCAAGCTACCTCCTTGACTGTGCTCTGACGGACGCCCATGTGAGCGGCGGGCAGAGACACGGATGATGCGCTCAGCGTCCTCACGCGGGACGGCGTTGCTCGAAGATCAGCAACATCAGACACGCGTAGATCGTGACGGCCACGAACAGTCCCATACGGACCGCGAACGCCGTGTAGACGTCCTTTCCCGCCGCACTGTCCTGCACCGATTGGCCCAGCAGAATGATCATGGTGACCAGGCTGTTTAGCCAGAAGCCCGGTGAATAACGCGTCGGGCTGAGGCGATAGAGCTTGCGTCCCACCAGCAGGCCGAACAGCAGCATCCACAGATAAAACATCCACAGGTCCACAAAGAGCCTGAGCGCAAACCAGAACACGATCGCGAGCAAGCCGCCGAGCAGCGTGGAGCCGATGAGATCACGCGCTGCGCTACGAGCCGTCGTGGTGCAGCTTTGTCGACCGAGACTGACCGACTTCATAATGATCGGCATGTAGCTCGCTGGATCGGTGATGGCGAGCAGATACGCCGGCATGACCACCAGCGCCGCGCGCAGCGCAATGCGCACAGCCTCGCGGTCGGGCATAGCCTGAGCCGAAGGCTGCGGCCCCGTGCTCGCGGGCTCGGGAAACAGCACATGAGTCAATGCCGCCACCAGCACGGCCAGCACAAGGCCTTTCACCAACGCGCCGACGACCGTCACCGCCAATGGGAAGTCAGCGGTTCCCGCAGCGGAGACCATCGTCAGCCCGGCCACCAGAAAAGTGGAGACCAGGTTATTCCCGCCGCGCAATCCATAGCGAAACGCCAGGAAGAGCATGAGGCCCACAAGCATTACACCGGCGAATGCGTAATGGCGCAGCAACGGAACAAGAAGCAGCCCGCTGCCCGTCGTCAAAGCCACGATCAGCGCGAATACGACGCCGGCCTTGAACGACAGCGGCCGGTTTTGCGTCGCGAGAAGGAAGACGGCGAACACCGGCGCGATCACCGGGATCGACAGGTCCAGCGCGAAGCTGATCGTCAGGCACAGTGCCGTCCCTGTAGCAATGCGTAGCGTACGTCGCCCGAGAAGCTGAAGCCTGTGTTCCATAGATGCCGTGGCCAGTCATTCAGTAAAGGTAGGAGACCCAACTCATCACGCGCAAAAACACACGACCCAGCGGATTGAGCGGATTGCCCGGATCTGGAAACGCCATCACCTCCGCCTGCCCGCCGACGCGAACGTTGCGAAGGCGCGCCCTCTCACCCGGTTCGAACTCGACGATCACCGGAAAGCGTTGCGCGGGGCGCAGCCAGTCGCGGCTGTTCTGTACCGTGGGCAGACTGCCGGGCGGCGTGCTCTGCCCCACGCTCACGCCATATCCGATACTGCGCAGCCGCCCCTCGAAAACCTCGCCCGGCAGCGCGTCGAGCGCAATCGCCACGGGCGTGCCAGGCCGCAGATGCCCCAGATTGTTTTCGGTCAGATCCGCACTGACCCACACGTCGCGGATTCCAATCAGCGTCATGACCGGGCTGCCCGCCGCGACGAACTGCCCGACTTCCGTGCGCAGATCCGTGATGACGCCACCTGAGCGCGCCGTGACGCGGGTGTTGGCAAGATCGAGTTCGGCCTTTTTCAGCGCCGCGCCAGCGCTGCGCAACTGTGCGTTGTCTGCCTCATGGCCGCCCTGCTGCTCGCGAGCCCGCTCCACTTCGGCGCGCGCTGCCGCAACCTGGCTTTGGGCCTGCTCGTGAGTTGCTCGCGCCACTTCGAGGCGCCGCAGCGAGACGGTGCCCTCGTCATCGCGATACAGCCTTTCGAGGCGCTCGCTATCTTGCCGTGCCTTGATTTCATTCGCGACGGCTGCGCGCAACGAGGCGAGCGCCGACTCGATCCCGGCCGTGCTCGCGCCGATCTGCCGGCGCGTCGATTCGAGGTCGGCCTGCGCGCGATCGACGGCGATCCGGTATTGCTCGTTATCGACCTCGAAGAGTACGTCGCCTGCTTTGACTTCCTGGTTGTTATGCACGAGAACGCGCGTCACTCGTCCCGATGCTTCTGCGGCGACGGAGACGACGTAGGCCTGAATACGCGCCTGTTGCGTATAAGGGGTGAAGCGATCGGCAAGCAGATACCAGATCAGGCTGACCGCGATCACGCAAACGACCCACTTCACCGCTTTGCCCGAGGGGTCGGCGGCAGGCGCCGGCGACGGTGGCTTCGCCGGTGGGCCTGCGGTGGGCTCGGGCTTGTCGCTCATCGTGACGAACCCTCGGATGAACGGGCGGTGGCGGACGGCGCATTCGTTTCGTTCAGCAAGTCGCCCCAGTCGGTGCGCTGCTGCATCTGCTGACGCGTCGCGGAATCGACGAGCGGCTGTTCCGAGTACCAGCCGCCTCCGAGCGCCTTGTAGAGCGCAATCAGGCTGCCCACCGCGTTGCCGCGGTTGACGATGTACGCGTCCTGCTGCGCGAACAATGCACGCTGCGCGTCGAGAACGCGCTGAAAGTCCGAGTAGCCTTCCCGATAGATCGTATTGGCAAGCTTGAGCGAGCGCTGCGCGGCCCCTTGTGCGTCGTTCAGGATCGTGTCCCGTTGCCACGCGGCGATGATGGTCGTAGCGGCGTCGTCGGCCTCTCGGGCCGCTTCGCGCACGGTGTTCTGGTAGGCGACGGTCAGCTCCTGCAGCCGGGCGTCCTGCACGCGCACGTTGTTGCTTATCTTGCCGTGGTCGAACAGGTTCCACGTGACGCTCGGGCCGCCGATCAGGGCCAGTGTACTCGGCGAACCGCTAACGGAACTCGCGCTCCAGACGAGGGAGCCTAGCAGCGATACGGATGGGTAAAAATCGGCCTCCGCCACGCCGATGAGCGCGGACTGCGCGGCCATCTGCAATTCGGCCGCACGCACATCCGGACGGCGCAGCAGAAGATCGGCCGGGACATCCTGCAGCACGGCCCGATCCACGAGTGGCAGTAATTCCGCTTTGTCCGGCTGCACATTCAGTTCCGGCAACGGACCAGGCGGGCGGCCGAGCAGCACGGATAGCGCATGATGCGCGAGCACGATCTGGCTCTCGAAATCGGGGATGCTGCTCAGCGTGCCGAGATATTGCGTCTTCGCCTGCTGCAAGTCGAGTTCATCGGTCTCGCCGCTCCTGAAGAGCTTTTGCGCAATCTCGTAGCTGCGCTTTTGCAACTGGGCGTTCTCGCGCGCAATGCGCAGGCGCGCCTCGGCCGTGCGTAGCGTGAAATACGTATCGGCGACCTGCGCGTGCAGCAGAACCAATGCGTCATCGCGATTGGCTTGCGCCGCGAAAAACGAAGCGTTGGCCGATTCGATTGCGCGGCTGAAGCGCCCCCAGAAATCCAGCTCCCAACCCATGCTGAAGCCCGTCCCGTACTGCCAGTAGCCGCCTGAGTGCGGATTGACTCCATCCGAGCGTTTGCGCGTCGAATACAGGACGTCGGCATTGGCCTGTTGTACCTGCGGATAGCGGCCCGCGACCGCGATGCCCAGTTGGGCGCGCGCCTCGAGCACGCGCAGGCCCGCAATCTTCACATCGCCGTTGTTTGCATCGGCCTGTGCGATCAGACTTTCGAGGTTCTGGTCCGCGAAGATTCGCCACCATTGACGAATGTCAGGCTGGGTTGCCTGCTGGGTGACCTGCTCGATTGACGTGCTGCTCCAGTGCTCGGTCCAGCTTTCGTGCTGCGGGTGAAAGTCCGGTCCGACGCGCATGCAGGCGCTCAGGCAGCCCGTGGCGAGAAGCGGCCAATACAGGCGTGCGTGCACTGCCGCCGGGGACACGGATCGCCTCCGCAAGCATCAGGCGTGATGCTCTTCTTTTAAGCGCGCCGGCTTCCCCTGGTCTTTGACCCATCGCCAGAACAGCTGATAACCCACCGCGAGCATGACGGGCCCGATGAACAGGCCGATGACGCCACCCGTCACCATGCCCCCGAGCGCGCCGATCAGCACCACAGGCATGGGTACGGCGACGCCGCGGCCCAGCAGCAATGGTTTGAGCACATTATCCGCAAGTCCCGCGACGAACACGTAGACCGAGAAGATAACCGTCATGGTACTCACGCCTTGCGTGACGATCACGAACGCAATCACGGGAACCGTGATCAGCGTGGCGGGCAACTGCATGATGCCGATCAGCAGCACCGCCAGTGCGAGCAGGCCCGCGCCGGGAATCCCCATGAGGACGAACGCGATGCCGATGAGCAGCATCTGGATGAACGCGATCCCCACCACGCCTTGAGCGACCGCGCGAATCGTGGCCGTGCAAAGTTCCGTGATTTGCGGGCCGTTCTCGGGACCGGAGATGCGCGAAGCAATCTGCACTGCACTGTTGTGGCCTTTCTCGCCATGCGCCATCAAGATCCCGGCAACGATCAGGGCAACGAAGAAAATCAGCAGACCCGCGCCCAGCCCGGTTACCGTTCCGAGCACAGCGAGACCGGCCTCCTTGAGTTGCGGAGCGAACTTCTGCACCAACCCTGTGAGGTCGATCGAAGCCTGCTGCCAGAAGTCGTAGACACGCTGGCCAACGATCGGCCAGCCAGCCACCGATTCGTCCGGAGGTGGAATCTGGAAGTCGCCGCTCTTGAAAATGGCCATTCCATGCTCGATCGAATTAGCCACCGCGACGCCCAGCAGATAGGTCGGCACGAGGATGATGCCGAACGCGACGAGGATGATCAGCGTCGCGATCAAACCATCCTTGTTCGCGAGCGTACGCCGCAGCCTGACCTGAAGCGGATACAGCGTAATCGCGAGGATCAACGCCCATACCATGAGGTTCAGGAACGGGACGAAGATCCGGAAACAGAAAATGGCCAGAACGGCAACCAGTCCTGCGCGAATCAGCACATCGAGCAATTCTCTGGACTGAACCCGTTCGGTAATCGGTGTGAGCAGCATCACTTGCCTCCCGCAGATCATCTTGAGAATCCGCTGGCGGCAATCCAAGGCACGTCCATCACCATGGCAGTCGGAACAGAACCATGCCGCCGCGCAGTCATGCAGTGCAGTTCAGTGCAGGCATCAGATGTCCAGCCTGCTGACCTTCGTGCCCTCAAAGCTAAGGTTGGCCATCAGGCCCGAGTTCGTCAGCACGAAACCGACGATCGGCGCATTGGTCGTTGCCGTGTCGAGAGTACCGTTGGCACCCGTCTTCGCCACCGCTACCGAACCATCCACGCCGGCTGTCCAGCCCTTGTCGCTCGTGCGGAATTTCTGGAGCGCGTCATCGGTCATGAACATCATGATCACTGCCTTGGACTGCGCGCCAATCTGCAGGCCGAACGACGCGGTACTGGTCTTGTAATAGCCGACGGACTTGCCTCCCTGACGGAGCGCGCCTTCGCCATATTCGCCGCCCACGACGAGTCCCGCCGCGATCACCGAAGGAAACACGAGAATGGCCTTGGCCTTGTCTGCCTGCGCCTGCGCGCCCGGCGTCGTGCTGAACAGCTTCTTGAGCGCGGCATCGACGCCGGCGTCGATTTCCTGGCGCTTGCCGGCCGCTTCCGTCGGTGTCGAGGTCGTGTTGCAAGCGGCCAGCGAGGCGGCCAGTGCGATGCCCGTGAGCGATAAGAAGGCACGACGTTCCATGAGACTCTCCTCCGATGAAGTGCGGCAGAGCTGGATCCGACGCACATGAGAATGCTTGTCTACATCTATTGAAAACGCTTGAAGCAACGAACTCATGCTGGCTGAGGGTTTGCGTAAATCACGAAGGGAAGCGGTAGCGGCTTCTCCGCAGGCATCCTCTCTGGACTCTCTGCGTCAACGCGTTCGGACGAGTTAATCAACGTCGTGATGGGAAGTCTTTCAGCTCTGGGAGATTGGGCCACGCGGGCTCGACATGTCGCTGATGTCAAACCGGTACGCATGTGCCACGGTCCGCAACAGGCCTGCCGACATCGACATGGCGATCGCCGAACAAAATTGCATCGGATCAAGGATAGGCCTGAGGCAGGGCGGTCGATATTGGACCTTGGTCGTATGCCGAGGCGAGAAGTACCGACCGACTGGCGCTTTACTAGCACCAAACCCTGTTCTCTTCGTCATCCATTGCGGAATGACCAGACGCGGGCCGCGTGACGCACTGTCACGCGCCGCCAACGGCCCCATGTCCCCGCCTGTCTTTATCGCTGGCCAACCACCGATAGTGACGTCACCGATTCTTCGAAAAATGTTAATAGCCGTCCGTTCGTGGCATGTGTATGCGCCGCACATCAGGTCTCGACACGTACGCTAACGGCAGGTGATCGTCATTGCCGATCGCTGTCGACGCCTCGCCGTTGCGCACAAACACGGCGAGCAATGCGGCCATGACATACGCTGGCAGTCTGAATGAATTGGCCGAACTTCCCGAAGAACTCAGGAAGCCTTATGAAGGTGGTCTTTCAGTTACGTAAAGTGAGCACTGCAACGGCCGAAGGCACCCGGCGATCAGGCTGATCGCCGGGCCCATTCCCTTTCCGCCTGTTCGCCGCCGCTCAATGATGGGCACCGCCGCCCGCATCGTCCAGTTGTCGCATCACGGCGTCGAGATTGAATGACGCAGGCTTCTGGCGCGGAGGATACGCCTTGAAGTTGTCGATCTGCGACGCCACGACCGCTTGCATCGCGTAGAGCAGATAGGCGTGGGAGATCATCCAGTCGTAGTAAGTGTTGGAGCTTTCATCCGCGCGCTCGAACGGGTCCCGCCGAAGATTGAACATCTTCGGAATCCGCAGCCGAACGAAGGGTTCCGCCCAGCACGCCAACTGTTTGGCACGCTGTTCCAGCAATACCATTTTCCAGTCACGCACACGGACTGCCATCACGTCGCCGTCGTCACTGATATAGAAAAACGACTCGCGCGGACTCTCGTTCACTTCTCCCGTCAGATACGGGAGCATGTTGAAACCGTCCAGATGCACCTTATACGTTTTCCCGCCGGCCTTGTGCCCCTTAAGCAGCTTCTCCTTGATCTCCGGTTCACCGGCCGCCGCGAGAAGGGTCGTCATCCAGTCCTGGTGCGTGACGATACCGTTAAGCACCGTACCGGCAGGAAACTTCCCCGGCCATCGGACGAACGCAGGAACGCGCCACCCTCCTTCCCAGTTGGTATTCTTTTCAGAGCGGAATGGAGTGATTCCCGCATCTGGCCAACTATTGAAGTGCGGTCCGTTATCCGTCGAATACATGACGATGGTATCGTCGGCAATTCCCAGGTCATCCAGTTTCGCCAGCATCTTGCCGATGTTCTCGTCGTGCGCCACCATCACGTCGTTATATTCTCCCTGTCCGCTCTTTCCCTTATGCTTCTCGGCACAGTGGGTCCGGAAATGCATTGCCGTCGTGTTGTACCAGAGGAAGAACGGTTTGCCATCCTTATTAGCCTTATCGATGAATGTGCAGGCACGTTCGGTGGTTTCGTCATCGATCGTCTCCATGCGCTTCTTTGTCAGCGCACCGGTATCCTCGATCGTTTGACCACCCTTGCCATCCGACTTGCAGTGGAGCACGCCTCTCGGACCAAAACGCTTCCTGAATGCTGGATCCTTCGGATAGTCAGGGTCCTCAGGCTCCTCTTCCGCATTCAGGTGATACAGGTTGCCGAAGAACTCGTCGAACCCATGCATGGTCGGCAAAAACTCGTCCTTGTCGCCCAGGTGGTTCTTGCCGAACTGCCCGGTGACGTAGCCAAGCGGCTTGAGCATCTCCGCGATAGTGGGGTCTTCAGCCGATAATCCGACATCGGCCCCCGGCATACCAACCTTGGTCAGCCCCGTGCGGACCGGATTCTGCCCGGTAATGAATGCCGCACGTCCCGCCGTACAACTCTGCTGAGCGTAGTAGTCCGTAAACGCCACACCCTCATTGGCAATGCGATCGATATTCGGTGTGCGATAACCCATCTGCCCACGACTGTTGAAGCTGATGTTCCACCATCCTATATCGTCACCCCACAGAATCAGGATATTCGGTTGCTTTGTCGCCATGATTGCTTCCACTCCTTTCAGGTAAGGCCCGGTCAGCTGTGCGCGGGCGGGCGAAGAGGCTGCACCCATCACCGAGCCGAGCCAGCACGACGCTCGCTGAGCCCTGCTCTGCGCAGGATGTGACGGCCACGGACGTCTTTGGGCACATCGCTCCTATCAGGAGATGCGCCTCCCGTCATTGCTCGCCGGCTCGAACGAGCGCTGCGGTGCGTTATTGCCGTGACAGAATCTGAATTTCCTGCCGCTGCCACACGGACAGGGCGCATACGGGCCGCGCCGTTTGTCTTCGATCGCGGTCATCGCCATCACGTCGGACGGAGGCCGGCCCTCGCGAAGGAGCCTGGCCATTGTTTGCATCGCATGGCGCGAGTGGGTGAAAAACAATTCGAGCCCGGGGCAGAGATAGTTCTGCCCTGCCTCGCCATCGCGTGAAAGCGCGAAGCGGTCCTTCGGACATCCACCGTTGCACAGCGCCCTCACTTCGCAACGCCTGCACTGCGCGGTCAGCGACTCGCGCTTGTCCAGTCCGAACTTGCGCTGTTCCGGCGACGCCATGAGCTTCAACATGTGCGTTTCGTGAATATTGCCCAAGCGGTATCCGGGTTCGACAAAGTGATCGCAGGAATACAGATCGCCGTTGTACTCGAGCGCGGGGCCGAGGCCGCAGGTCGGAGCGTGAATGCACAACAGATGGCGCCCGAACAAAGCTTCGAGCGTGACATCGAACAATTGCACGAAGACGCGGCCGACGTCGTGGCGCACCCACTCTTCGAAGATGTCCATGAGAAAAAGGCCATACTGCTTTGCGCCGACTGAACGTTCCGTCACCCGATTGCCGGTCTGTGTGTACAACACGCGTTGGCGGCCGGGCTGTTCGCTCCAGCCCCGATTCGCCAGTTCGATGGTCTGTTCCGTCGCGCGTTCGATGATCGGAATGAACTGGACCCACCGTGCGCCGAGTTCATCGCGAAAGAAGCGGTACACCTCGCGACCATGGTGCTGGTTGGCGGCGTTGACCGTGCACAGGATGTTGAACTCGACGCCATGCTTGCGCAGCTGGTTCCACCCTTTCATGACCAGGTCGAAAGTACCCTGCGCACGACGATCGACGCGAAAGGTGTCGTGCAGTTCACGCGGGCCGTCGACACTCAGGCCCACAAGAAAGTCGTGCTGCCTGAAAAACTCGCACCATTCGTCGTCGAGAAGAATGCCGTTGGTCTGAAAGGTGTGCTTCACCGCCTGTCCCGGCCGACGATACTTTTCGACGAACTCGACGGCTTGCCTGAAGAATTCGACCTTCATGAGCGTGGGTTCGCCGCCTTGCCACGCGACCGTGACTTCAGGGGTGCGATGCGACTCCAGCAGCTGGCGGATATAGGTCTCCAGCGTTGCCTGAGACATCCGGTGCTTCTCGTTGGGATACAGCGCCTCTTTCGACAGAAAAAAGCAATACTTGCAGTCGATGTTGCAAGTCGAGCCGCTTGGCTTGGCCAGCAAATGAAAGCACGGCGGCGCATCCTCTGGTCGGCGTTCGGCGCTCTGAAGATCCTCGATACTCGATGTTGCAGTGCGAGACAGCAACGTGGCTTCCATCGCCGTAATCCCCTTGATTGTCAGCGTGACAAAATCTTTTTTGCGGCGCCGTCCGCCAGGCGCCTCAACAATTCAGCGGATACGTATCCGAAGGGTGCGGGGCGCAGACACAAACGTGATTCGTATTTAAGGCAGCTTGCGTCCGGAATGCAAACGCAATTTCGTGATTCCCGAATAAAACGCATTGCGCGAACATGCCTGTGTCGTTCATGACGATTAATACGCACACCATTCAAGCGCACAAAGCGTTGAATATTGGCAACGCCGCCGACATCATTCTTATAGAAGCAGATACATAAGTTCGGCAGCTCGCAATCGCGCCTCCCATGAACTAGATTAACGTTGACGCATGTGAACGCCTCGATCGTCGTTTGTGACTGTACCCGGAATTCGCTGCTGCCAACCGGGCTGACGAACCCATCCGGAGAGTGGTGTGGCTAACGTGGAAGCGCGCTCATCGAACCAGTTGGCCGGGGACCGCACTGACCTCGCGACGGTACGCACGCTGATGGCAGCCGACCGTACCTTGATGGCGTGGATTCGTACCGCGCTTTCGATGATCAGCTTCGGCTTTACGATCTACAAGGTACTCGAGGGATTCACGGAAGCGGGCGTTCATCTGGCCCATCCGCATAGCCCTCGAAGCATTGGCCTCTTTCTCACGGGAATGGGCACGATTTCAATGGTGCTCGGCACGATCGAGTACTGGCGAAGCATCGTCGGTCTGCGCGAGTATCAACCGGTCAGCATCTGGCGGCCCACTTTTTTCGTCGCGTTGGTGATGGCCTGTTCGGGCAGCTTCGTCTTTCTGAGCATCATCATCAGGTTGCTCTGAGCCTACGCAAGTCGCAGCGTACAGCCGCGGCCGCGCCAGCAGGGATTCGCGAATCAATGCTTTGACGGATCGAGCGCGCTCGCGATCACATGGTCGCTGTACCTATTCGAAGGTGCCAGTGTCGTGACTGAAACCGTGATGATCCTGCTGAAGATTTCCATCGCCGTGCTTATCGCTGGCGTCGGTGCGGGAACTTCGCCTTCCGAGCTGACTTATCTATGGCGGCGGCCCGGGCTCCTATTCCGTTCTCTTGCGGCAATGTATCTGCTCGTTCCCGCGGTCGCGTTCGGCCTTGTGCTGATCATGCCCATCGAACGCGGGGTCAAGGCGGCGATGCTGGTGATCGCCGTGTCTGCCGGCGCCCCGCTGCTTTCCAGAAGGCTCAAGAAACTGAATAGTCAGGAATACATCTTTAGCCTGCTGATCACGTCCTCGCTCGTCGCCATTGTCGTCGTTCCGGTGTGGGCGGCATCGCTAGCCGCCTACTTCGACGTAACGGTCGACCTGTCCACAAGCACGGTCGTGTTGGACATCGCCAAAACCATTCTGCTGCCGATCATGATCGGCATGGCGGCGCGCGCCATGTTCCCGGCCTCGTCGGCGCGCCTGTCGGACCGGGTGCTCATGATTGCCGGGATTGTCCTCGTGGCGTCCGCCATCGCCCTGCTGGTCATTCACCGGGAGCACCTGGCGGGTCTCACCTGGCCTGGCATGCTCACACTCGTCATGCTGATCCTGTTCGCACTGCTCATCGGTCAGCTTCTTGGCGGACCCAACCCGGACGACCGGACGGCGCTGGCCACCGCCTGCGCAACCCGGCATGTTGGCGTTGCGCTGATCGTCGCAACGGAGTTTGCCGGCGTGAAGACACTCGTACTTGTCGTTGCGTATTTCGTCACCGCATTTATAGTGTCGAGCATTTACCTGACCTGGCGGCGACGCTAGCTTCTTCGTGACGTGGGTACGGCAGTCGGTCGGTCACTCGCTAGCGGCGCAAACGCCCGCCGAATCCGCCACCGCCAAAGCCACCTCCGCCGAATCGATCCGCGCCTCCGAAGCGGTCGCCACCGAATCCGCCAGCACCGCCGAAGTTGCCCGCCAGCGAACCGCGGCTCGCTTCGCCGCGCTGCAGGTCCTCACGCGCGCCGGTGCCATCGCCGGCGTCGCGCAGCGCGTTGTCGCGATTCACATAGTCTGCGTTGCTTTTCAGATCGCTCGCGTTGAAGCCGCCCTTGTCGATAGCCTGCAAGCGCTGGCTCGCCGAACCCGAGAGATTCTCGCCGGTGCGGCTCTCGAAGGTCTGCATCGCCTGGGTGCGTGAGGTGTCGTATCCACGGTAAGGTTTGTTTTGCACACCGCCGACGTTCGCGTTGCGGTTCCATGTCGAGGTACTGGCACTTGCGCTGATGCGGTTGTTGACGTTGATGCTGTTGTAGCGGTTCACGTTCACGTTGACGTCGTGATTGTTCCAGTCGAAGCCGCCCCACAGCGCGTTCGTCACCGCGATGCCGGCACCGAAAGCAATTCCCGTTGCGAAACCGGCGGCGACCGCATAGCCGGGCGGCGGCGGCAGATAGACTGGCGGATAGGCAGGATAGAGCCACGGCCCGTACACGTACGCCGGGTTGTAAGTCGGCACATACACGACCTGAGGATTCACAGGCTGAATCTGGATGGTGCTCTGCGCGACCACCACCTTCTGCTGCTCGCCCGATTTCAGATTGCCCGCCTCGTGTGCCTGCTTGCGCAGCCGCTGGACGGAATCCATCACGTCGTTCGGCTGGGCGAGAAACGTGTTGCCGATCTGCTTCACCCATTCAGGCTTCGACGCCATGGTGGCGAGCACCTGCGGAAACGCAACGAGCGACTGCACGCTCGGATCCCAGGGTTTCGATGCGACGGCCTTGACGGCTTCGTCGCCGGTCATTTGTGTGTTCGTCTTCGACCAGGCAGCGGCGGCTGCGACTTCTTGCGGAAACGTCGTGGCCATCAGTACCTGCGCCAGCAATGGATCGGGATAGAGCGCAATCGGCGCGGTCAACGAATCGAGTTGCTGGTTGGAGACTTTAGCCGCGGATTGCGCCGTGGCCATGGTGGGTAACGCTATGGCGATGAAAAGCACCGCAATCAACGCCGCGCCAATCGCAAGGAAACCTCGCACGCGTGCTCCGATTGGTTTCACGATCCTGTACTCCTACGACGCGTGCTCATTTACCAGAACACGTACGGCATCCATGTTTCAGAACCTGATGTGCACGCCGGCAAATGGACCCGCCGTCCTGACGTTGTAGTAGAAGGATGAGGTGTTGTAGTCCTGCGCGAGTATCCGGTAGCCGGCGGTCACACCAATGGTTTTCGACGCATCCCACGACACCGACGCCACCACTTGCCACGAATACTTGGCCCCGCCGGTACCGACATCCGCGTAGCCCATGACCGACCACTTGTCCGTCAAGCGGTAAATGCCCCGCACGCCCACCAGGCCGTCAACCCAGTCGACGCTCGTGCTGCGATCGATACCGTCCGGAAACTCGGGGCTGGAAGAGAAGGAAAGTTTGGCGTTGAGGTTCGTATAGCGCAGGCCGGCAATCAGGTCCACCGGTGTCTTGTCGCTCGCGAGAATGCGGTAGGCACCGGCCACCTGAACGATTCCATTGTCCAGTTGCAAGCGTGCCGTGCCCAGCTTCCCGCCGAGTATCGGGTCCGAGGTGGTCGAGACGTTCACGTAGAACCCATCGACGATGATCGCCCAGCGATCCTTGCGCGCTTCGAACGTGCCCATCACGCCGAAGTCGAGATCGCGCCAGATATTGGAGAAGTGGGCGTCTACGTTCTGGCCGGGAATGACGTGCCCGACACGGACATTGCCGCTCTGCCCTGCCAGCCAGAGGTACGGTGTGAACGAGAACTGCCAGCCTCCCTGCGTGCTCGATGCCGACTGATCCGCCGCCTGATCCGCAGCGTGTGCCGGTATTGTCAGAACGCTCAGCGATGCGCCCACCACCCATGCTGCCATTCGCCGCGACGATTTCGTTTGCATGTCTGCAACCTCATCCAGGCCAGCGTGCGTTTGCCGGGCACGCCCAATCGATTCACTTGCCCGCGACCATCCGGTTCAAGTCCTGCCCCTGCAGTGCAAAAACGGATTGCACGTATGCAGGCTGTTCGATCCAAAGCGTTCCATGAGGGCAAGGAGCGTTGGCAGAGGCGCCTGTGTTCGGCATGTAGGACTGCGGCTGCGGTGGATGTGTACTGCACCCAGCCGGCGCAAGCGAGAGGCACTCAACCTAGGCCGAAAAAGACTAGTCGCACGCAATACCAGTCGGACCTGGCTCCTTGGGTGAGCACCCTTAAGCGCTTCACGTAGATCGACATATCCGGATCAATTGGACGTGGGAGCATCTTCGTCGACCCGGCATAGTTCTGATTCCGGGATTGCCGCGCGATGTCCCTTTCCTGTGGCTCGCAACGCAGCCGCACTGTTACCAAAGCGGGATCCGGCCACGATCACGCCGAGATCAAACGCGCTCATTGCTTCGCCTCTTGCGATGCGCGGCGCGTGCGACGAGGGATAGCCGCGCTTAAGGTGGCTTTTGATCCTCGACTCACGAACTGGCGAACTGGCGAACCGAAGTCCTTCCCAAGGATATGCCGCGCCTCGTCGTAGCACTATCGGACTTTGGTCCCATACGTTCTGCGTGGCCTCGATGCTCGGCATTCCCAGGCAACATCTTGCGGCCGCAGGCTCACACTGACCAAAGTCCGATTGGGTCCGAGCACGTTGCTTCGTAGGCTACGGCAACGGACGCGCGGCTGCGCAAGCGCTTGCGCAATCCACACCGCCGTCAGCGTGAGCGGCCGACCGCTGCCGTGCCCTGCGCGGATTCTTCGCGCAGCGTTGAAGTCGCCGGCAGCGCCTTCGTGGCGACACCTGGCGCACCGAGTTCATCCAGCGGCGTGCGATATGTCTCCCGCGCGGTCCAGGCGGCGAGTGCGGCGAGGCCAGCGATCACGAGTGTCGCGGTGCCGATCACAAGCGGGATATCTTTTGTTCCGGGCGGAGCAATCGCAGCGAACAGCGATGGCAGCAGCGCCGTTAATGCCATCCCGATGTTCTGTCCGATCGACATGGCCGACACTCGCGTACGAGTCGGGAACAACTCGGGCATGAAGCTCGGAAACACCGCGTTGAATCCCTGATAGATCACACCCCACATCAGCACCGACGTGACGATCGCAACCGGTGCATTTTTTGCGCTGATCGCGTACAGATACACGTACGACAGCAACCCTGCGCCGACCGAGCCAACGATCACTGGAATCCGCCGCCCGATCCGGTCGGACAGTTTGCCGACAAACGGAATCACGAGCACGGCGACCAGGTTCCCGACGAGCGGAATCACGAGATACGTGTTCGCGTGAAAGCCGATCCCGTACGACGGTTGCACCGCGTACGCCGCACCGAAGATCGTTGCGACCATCGCAATCACCGCTGCGAGCGCCATGATCGCGATGCGCACGATATCGCGCCAGTTTTCGCGCAGCGCGACGGCGATCGGCGATGCGGGCACACCGCCGTTCGAATCCTCCTGAATGAACGCCGGCGATTCCGACACCTTGCGGCGAATCACGAAACCGGCAGCGAGCACGAGCGCGCTCAGCAGGAACGGAATGCGCCAGCCCCATGACGCGAACGCGTCAGCCGGCATGTAGTAGGCGAGCGGCATGAAAATCGCGGCGGCGAAGATCTGACCGGCCTGAGTGCCCTGCAACGCGAAGCTGGCGTAAAAGCCGCGCTGGCCGAACGGTGCCTGTTCGAGAATCATCGAGCTGGCCCCGGAAATTTCGCCCGCCACCGCGAAGCCCTGGATGAGACGCAGCACGACGAGCGCGATCGGTGCGAGAACGCCGACCTGATGGTAGGTCGGCAGCAGTCCGACAGCAAACGTCGAGACGCCCATCAGGAACATGCACAGCAACAGCAGATGCTTGCGCCCATGCGTGTCGCCGCGCCGCCCAAGCACGAAGCCGCCGATCGGCCGCGCGACATAACCGACGCCGTAGGTCGCAAGCGACGCGACGATCGCGAGCTTCGGGTTGCCGGACGGGAAAAACAGCTGCGGAAAAACCATCGCCGCTGCCTGCGCGTAGATAAAGAAATCATAGTATTCGAGTGCCGAGCCGATCCAGCCGCTGGCTGTCGCGCGCCGGGTCTGCTGCGCAGACGGATGGGGTGCTGCGTGTTGAGTCTGCATCGTTGCGTCTCCTGATTGGTTTTGATGTGCCGCCATGGCGAACCGATCCATCGCGGCGGGCTTGCCCGTGTTGCCGCTGCTGCGACATGCAGGCCGGTTCGGATGCCGGGCCGTGCATGCGTCGTTCGAGGTCAGTGAGCCGACGACGATCAGGCTTCCAGTGGCGTCATCTTCATGAACGCGCCGAGGTTGCCGAATTGCGCCAACGCCATTTCGGCGCCGGTCTGGATGCGGCACCCTGCTTCGCGCGCGACCTCGAGAAAACGCGTGACATCGGGCGAGGTGACCACGTCCGCAACGAGGACGCCGGCATTCAACGTCGCCATCTGTTCCGGCGGAAGCGGCAACATCTCATGACCGCTCATGCCGACAGGCGACGCATTGACGACGAGATCGAACGACGCCAGCGATGCGAAATCCGACCCGGTCACGACACCCGGGTAATGCGTCGCCAACAATGCGCGCAACCGCTGCGTGCGCGAGGCGTCCAGGTCCGTCAACGTGATCGACGCGGCACCGTGTTCGCAGAGTGACCACGCGATCGCGCTGCCCACGCCGCCGGCACCGATCACCAGCGCACGCGCGCCCTTTGGCTCGAAGCCGTGAGGGCGTGCGGCGTTCATGAAGCCATCGCCATCGACCATGTCGCCGATCAGCGTGCCATCCGCTTCGCGGCGAATCACGTTCACGCAGCCGAGCGCCTTCGCCCTATCGCTCAGCTGATCGACGCGCCTCGCCATGTCCTGCTTGTACGGGACGGTGACGACGCAGCCGCGCAGATTGCGCCATGCGCGCATCGCCTCGATGAACTGATCCACCGACCCGCTTTCTAGATCGATCGGAATCATCGAAGCGTCCTTGCCATGCCGTTCGAACCAAACGTTGAAGTTGTGCGGCGATTTCACCTGCGCGATGGGGGACCCTACGATGGCCAATAGTTCGGTCGTGCCGCTGATCATGAATTGCACCGGAAGAGCGTTGTAAGTGAGCGCTGATGATGCGGCGAGGCGCGAGCCCGGGCAACGCCGGAATCAGGCGAATAGCCCGCTTATCGGCGACTTGATGCGATAATCGCGTCGTTTTAATGCTTACACGATAGGAACCGATGAAAACGCCGCTGATCCATGAACGCGATCTGATCGTCGGCCTTCAGAAAGGGTTGGCGCTGATTCAGCTCTTTACCGACGAAACACCCCGGCTCAGCGTGCCCGACGCGGCCCGGCTTGCCGGGTTGACGAAGAGCGCCGCGCGGCGTTTTCTTTTGACGCTCGTGCACGACGGCTATGCACAAACCGATGGCCGTCATTACTGGCTCACGGCGAGGACACTGCGCCTCGGGCAGGCCTATGTCGATTCGGCGCGGTTGCCGAGGATGCTCCGGCCGATCGTGGAGAAGGTGGCGACCGAAACACGCGAACACGTGTCGGTCGCGGTGCGCGATGGCGACGAGGTCGTGCATATCGTCCGCAGCCGCGTCGCCAACGTATCGTCGCTGTCGATCCGTCAGGGATTTCGGCTGCCCATGTATTGCACCGGCAGCGGGCGGCTATGGCTGGCGTCGATGCCGGACGACGAACTCGACGCCTATCTGACGCGCGTCGACCTGCAGCCGCTGACGCCGTTTACCCGCATGTCGATCGACGACATCAAGGGGGTGGTTGCCCAGGTCCGCGCGCAGGGCTACGTGGAGCTGGATCAGGAATACGAAGTGGGTATGCGAATTCTCGGGGTGCCGCTGACTAACCGGAGCGGCGAGATGCGAGCGAGCCTGACGATCACGATGCAGGTGTCATCGATGACGCCGGCGGATATTCGCGAGCGGTATCTGCGCTACCTTTATGAAGGGCAGGCGTTGCTTCGGCCGATCATCGATATCTAAGACCATCCATTAGCCGGTTCACGCCCGTAGCAGTTGTGGTCGAAGACAGCGCCAGGGGGGTAATAGCCGCTGCCCGTGCGTGCTCGTGGACGGCGGCGCTCAAGGTCGCTCACGTCGAGGCGTCTGGAAGCCGCCCTAGGCCGACGGTGGCCGATCGGGAAACGTGTCGCCGTTCCAGGTCGCGTCGCCGGCATTCGCCACCGGGGGCCGGCGAATGTCAGCTTTCGTCGTTGACGAACGAGTCTTC
>NZ_JAQQCJ010000019.1:0-155081 GCF_046030495.1 Paraburkholderia strydomiana | reverse complement strand
GGGGGGTGGGGGCTGGTGGGGCAGTGGGGCAGTGGGGCAGTGGGGCAGTGGTAGTTATGCGCATAAACTGTATCGCCGACGCTGACATACTCAGCCGCAGCCGCCCTGAACTCTGTCCCGGCCACGAAAAACTCCGGCGCGTTCACATTCGATCGATTCCCGTGCACGCATCACTCCGCGGTTTCCGCGCCTAATCTCATCCCCTTGCCTGACACGTCGGCGACTCTCGGTTACGAGGAGATGAACTGAAACCATCCGTCATTTCAAACGAGATACCAGGCCCCTAACTAGATTCACACACATTGCCTGCATCGTCCGAGGGTCTTTCATCTACCTCGTCGCGAACATTCGGGGAACGCCCCAACGATCGGAAAGTGACCGACGAACCTCTTGTTACTTACCATCGCTGTGGCGACCTCTCCAGACGACCCATCGAGCCCGCTCGCACGAGTAGACTTTATGCGCATAAAGTCCTGTCACATCGTCCATTGGCCTCCGGTCGCGCGCTAGTCCACATTGGCTGGGCACTTACTCTCCCATGAGGGCTTCGGGAGAATGCCCATACCAATCCCGCCGCGCGCAGCGAAATACCAAAATAAAATGCCCGCCAGTCGGAAGCCGATGCAGATTCGCACGCCACATTCCTTTCGTTTGAGCACTCCCGAACCAGCGCCCGTCCACCTAGCCTACCGCCGCCCTCACAGCCTTTCCCGCCCTCATGCTCTTTATGCGCATAAACCTATACCGAATGGCCAATTTCGATCTTGAATTCATAAAAACGATTGAAATGAAAATTCATCCAGGTAAAATCCATTTGCGTCTAAAAAGAGGAGGTGGAATTTGGCAGCAGAAATCATCGCGGTAACACAACAGAAGGGCGGGGTCGGGAAAAGCACAATCGCGATGCATCTCGGCGCCGCGTTTCACGAGAAAGGCAAACGCGTCCTCGTCGTAGACGCAGACGGTCAGAACACATTGATCCACTGGGCCAGCGCATCATCAGACGGAGACACCGGCATCCCTTTCCCGGTCGTCAACCTCTCGGAAGCAGGCAGCCAGATCCATCGTGAGATCAAGAAGTTCGTGGCTGACTATGACATCATCGTCGTCGACTGCCCGCCGTCCATCACCGAAAAGGTTTCTGGCGTCGTCCTGCTTGCAGCGAGCGTTGCAGTCATCCCCACATCGTCATCGCCCGCCGACTACTGGTCGAGCATCGGATTGGTCAAGCTTGTCCAGCAAGCCCAAGTGATGAACGAGGACCTGCGCGCAGTCTTTCTACTCAACAAGACCGAAGAGAAACGGATGCTGACGCGCGAACTGAAGCGCGCGTTGGAAGAACTCGGCTTTCCTCTGCTCAAGACCCAGATTCCGACACGTGAAGCCTACAAGCAGGCAATGGCATTAGGGCAGACGGTACTTCAGATGAACGACCGGGGCGCCAAGCTTGCCGCCCTTGAAGTACGGGCGTGCGCGAACGAGATCGCCGCCTTGCTCCCGTGAAATTTATGCGCATAAAGGACCCTGAATGAAACCCTCCCAATTCGCCAAAGGCTTTCAAGCACGTCCTGATACGACCAGCAGCGAAAAGCGAACCGCGCTCGACCGTCTGAATGCGATCGACGGTCTTGTCAGGAATAGCCCCGGAAGCAGTGAAGCCGCTGCGCGTCCAATTGCCACCGTGATGCCGCCGAGCGCCCCGGAAACCGATGCCGTCCATACGGCCAATGAATCGGCCGCCTATCGCGCATGGAGAATCGAACACGGGTACAAGCCTAATCAGGTTATCGAGCTTGCGCTGAAAAGCATCAAGCCTAGCCCGTTCAATCCCCGGCACTTCTACCTTAAATCGTCAATTGCGGACCTCGCTGTCAATCTCGCCAAGCAGGGCCAGCAGCAGGCAATTCACGTCATTCCCGACTACGACAGTCCTGGCACCTACTTTGTCAGCGATGGCGGTCGGCGTGTGCGCGCCCTGAAAGAGGCGAACAAGGAGTCCGTGAAGGCGATCGTCATCGATCTGCCAATCGGTATTCAGAGCTACAAGCTGGGATACGACCTCAACGTCCAACGCGATTCGCAGACAGTGTTCGACAACGCAGTGGTCTGGAAACGCTTTCTCGACGATCGCCATTTCCAGAGCCAGAAGGAACTTGCTGAGCATCTCAATCTGGACGAATCGACTGTCGCCGTCGCATTGTCCATCGCCAAGTTGCCTGAGCCCGTCATGCACGAGATGGTCGCGCGTCCCGACCGCTTCGGTTCAAACATGGCCTATCAGGTGGGTCGATACCATTCCGCCCGAGGTGCCGACGCGACACTGCGGTTGATCAACAAGATCCTCTCTGACGACCTGAGCACGCGGCAAGTCGCGGATATCGTGAAGGGTAGGGTGAGTGCACAGGAAAGCGTTAAACCGGCAGGTCGACAACGCTATGCACAGCGCCTGGAAATCAAACTCGAGGGCGTGTCGGTGGGCGATCTCAAATCGTACGGGGATGATCGGATCGAACTGCGCTTGAAGGGACTCACGCGTGAGAAGCGTGATGACATCCTGCGGCAAATTGAAAAGATGCTGAAGTAAAAGAGCGGGGCGGCGCACTATCGTCGCCGCCTACCTCTTCAAAGAATCAGGCTGCGCGCGATTGGCTCAGCGTGAAGGCGAGCAAGTCGCCGTCGGTCGGTTCGCCCCAGGTCTTGCGTGCGAGCCAATCGAAAAAGGCCGTTTCGACAATCTTCGAATCCAGCCCGCGACGACGCCAATCGTCTCGCATGTGTGTACCGAGTCCCGGCAATTCGTCTTCTTCAAACGACTGCCGTGCGATCTCCCTTTCCGCCTCGCCTTGCTCGTTGTACAACTCGTATGCTTCTTTGCGACGATGTGCCGAATATTCACCCAACAATCGCGCTTTGAGATCATCTGCCGGCGCGGCGACCGCGGCCTTCCCGCCACTGCCTGACGACAATGCTTCGACGGGCGGCGCATAACCCTTCTTCAATGCGTCCTTGAACAGCGCGGGCGCGCTGCGCACAGGCGGCAACGACGTGCTGCGCATGCGTTGCTCGGTCATCTGCAACGCGGCGCGAATACGGTTTTCTTCACTGTCGGCATACAGCGTTTGCGCTTCTTTCAGCGGGATGCCGATCTTCACCATCCGGTCGACCAGCGTGCTGTCGAACACATTCGGATGCTCGTCGAGTGCGAGCATTGGCTGCTTGCGCTCGGTCACGCGAAACTGAATTTCGGCTACTCGCCGCCCTTCGCGATGCTCGATCAACTCGACGAAGATATTGGTGACCGCGTTGACTTCAGCAATCGCCGGCCGCAAGTAATCGCGCTTGAAGTACTTGTATTCGCGTTTCGCTTCGTCGCCAGCTTCGGTGTCCGGCGTGCCCGACAGAATAGGGCGCCACCATTCCCACGTCTCACGCATCGTCAGATGGCTCGGGTTGGTCAGATAGCGCACGCAAATCTCGTAAAGCGCTAGGCCCGCGCTGCTGCGCAGTTGGCTCTGGAACTGCAGACTCAGACGCGCATACTGAACCGGGTCGAGCAGCTTCTTCTTGATCTTCGGCGCGAACGAGAATTCCACCCAGACGCGGCGGGTAGTGGGGTCTTCGAGAATTTCCGCGTCGGCGATCAGCGTCGAAATGCCCCATTTACGACCGGGCTTCTGGCTGGACGTGCCCGTGCTCCATTCGACCTGCACCGACACCATGCGCCGCAGGTGCTCCTTGACGAGCGCGGTGTCGTTCGAATCAAACGCGGAATTGGCGACGATGTCTGACAGCAAGGCTCGGTACGTGTCGCCCGACTCGTCGGCTTGCTGAGCCACGGCGAGGAGCACGTTGAACAGCTTGCGGGTGAGCAGCGTGATTTTGCCGCTCTTCGGCTGAATAGCGATCGCCTCGACGGCTTTGCGCAATTCCGCGGAGCTCGGGCTGACTACGTCGGTCTTCTTCGCGCGCTTCGTGGCCATGCGTCTGGTCGAGGAGGGATTTGGCGAGAGCATACCGGCTGTGGTGATACGCGTCTATAGTGCGACTCTCACCGTTCCCGGTGAAGTGAGTTTACGAGGCACGACTCACCTCGAACAACTCCCGAAAACCCTCACCTCAGCCGTTTGGCACCAGGTTCGGGCCATCCTTACGGGTCGCGGCCTCCGCAAATTCGCACTTTTTCGCAACGTGCGCGAACGGGGAGCATTCAATCCCGAATCTCCTCACCATAAAAAATTTCGTGCATTTCAGGCGACGTCGCCTCGAAGTTCGAGTGGGACTGATGCCGAAACCGCGCTCCGGGGTGCTTCGTGCCGTTTCGTGCGTAAGCAGGGGAGCAGCGACAAGATCTCAATGGCGTCGGCGAGCAGAAGTTGCGGCGAGGTTTTGCCTGATGTGCGCGGCCTAGAGTGCACCGGGATAAGGCCGTAGCGACTTCCGCTCACAGACTGCCTGCCCGCCGGGATAGCCGATCCAAGCGACGCAACAGGCGCTCTGCGCCGTGCGCCGCCGGCAACTTCTTACCGAGCGCGTCCGAGGTGCCCGTAGCGTCGCCCTAATCCTCCCGCAGGTACGCGCGGCAATGCCGACAGCGTTCGAAACCACGTCAACACCGTTGGCGAAATCGACCGAAAAGACTGCCCTTGGTGAGGACGTGACGCATCGCTCGCACTGTGCCCCCGAAAAAGCTCACCTTTGCACACCGCGAACGCTTGGAATGATGCGGGCTTCCGAGGCATCGAGCCCAATATCCACCCCGAAACAATCCCGGAAAGCCTCACCTTTGAGCTTTCCGGGCAGCGTCGCACATCTCCGGGAGAGCCTCCCGAAAAGCCTCACCTTTGACAAAACCAACCAAATATTTCAACAATTTCAAAGACTTAGGATCGCCAAAATAGCAGGGCAACCAATGTGCGCCCCCGTATTTCCTCACCTCTAATCCTTTTCTTCTGAAAAGGGCGTCTTCCAAACACTTTCTCGAGGGTCCCGAAAAACCTCACCAATAAAATTTGGCAGTCACAAAGCAGCGTTAGCGAAGGCGGCATCCGTAGGGCCTTTTCAGGCCTCGGGCACCGTTTTGATCCCGCATTTCCTCACCTCAGCCATAAAAACCTGCTCAGAATCGTCCTGAAAAGCCTCACCTTTGACGGAAACCAGGCAATTCAACCAGCAGCAAATCCCGCCGCAGACGACCTCCCGAATTTCCTCACCTTTCCAATTCCAACAACTGGCAGCCCGAGGCCGCAGCCGTCAAATCTCCCACTTGAGCGCCTACAAGCTCCCGCAAAAGCTCACCTTGCGCCCCGGAATGCACAAAATTATGGCAAAACCGCCCCTTGGCCCTGTAAAGTCTCACCTTCGGTTCACGTTTTCTCCCGACTTAGCTCACCAAAGGAGTTAACGGGCTCCAAATATGACCGTAAACCTCGTTCGCCGATGCTCCCGAAAGCGCTCACCTTTGACCCGACGCACCTCGGAAGAGACTTTTCAAGCACGATCGGGCTCCTCACGGCAATCAGGTCCTGCAAAATCTCACCTTTGGCCGACCCCATGTTTACGCGGTCTCCCGAACCCGCTCACGTTCTGTCCCGGAGCCACTCACCAAGGCCCCCGAACCCCATCACTCAAGTTTCCCGCAAAACCTCACCACGTCTCCCGCAAAGCTTCACCTTACCGGGCTAGAACCCTTGCCAGATAAGGCTTTGCCGTGGCGTTAACGTTTTTAACATGGGTTCAAAGGTGTTTACTTTTATTACTCTCTAGCATTTCTCCCCGCGAGTCCTCCGGACCAAGCCTTCACCCCAACGTTGCCCTCATCGAAAGTTCGTGAAACAGTGCGCGACCGCTGAGAGATCAGCAAAAAAGCTTTCTGTACAAAGACTTATTGGTTATTCTTCGTTTTGTTTCACGGAAAAAACCAGCAGGTGCGAGTCAATCGGTCTCCGTAACGCTCAAAAACACATCAATTCAACAAAACCCCCACGCTCCGAACAAATAGGTAGCAAACGTTACGTAAATTGTTATGATCCATTCAATTCGAGCGACATCGAGGTTGACATGAATCTGGACCAGGAACGACAAGCCATCCGTGGCGAGCTTGAAGCGATGCGTGCGCAAGGCGTCCGGCGGCAGGACTTGTCTCTTCATGCATGCAAGCGCCTCTTTTTCGATCTTGGCGTCCGCCCATCCATGGCGGCGGTTCGTGATCTGACGCAAACCGGCAGTGCAAGCGATATTCCGAAGGACATTGACCACTTCTGGGAACGCATCCGGAACGTGTCGCGTGTGAAAGTCGGTGCCGGCGCCATTCCTAAAGCTTTGGAAGATCGCGCCGGCGAACTATTGGGCGCGTTGTTCGAAGAAGCGGTTGCTCACGCGCAGACAACGCTCGTCGGCGAACGCGAGGAAATCCGTGCGCAAATCGCGGCCGCCGAGCAACGTGCGCGGGACGCGGAAATTCGCCGGGATGCCGCCGACGAAGCAATCAAGCGCAGCGAGCTCCGCGCCGAAGCAGCGTGGGAGCGTGTTCGCGCGCTCGAAACCGAGCTATCCAGTGCAACCACGCACGGAAATGTTCACCAGGAAGGCTTGCAGTCGACGGTGCATCGACTCGATCGGGAAAACGAAGCGCTCCGTCAGCGTCTCGATAATGAACTGGCAACCAACGCCACTTTGCGTGACCGGATCGACGCATTGCATATCGAGCTGCGCCAAAGCACCGAACACTATGCGCAACAGATCAAGGACGCGGTCGCCGAGGCCGAGCGGCGCGTCAAGCCGATGCTGGTCGAACTCGATTCGCTCCGCAGCATGGCTGCGACCTATCAATCGGGCGTTCGCGACGCAAGTCGCAAGGAATTCGAGTTTATTCAGCAAATCGCGGCGGCCAAGGCGCGCGGCGATCGACTCGACGCTCAGTTGCGTGAGCAATCGGACGAGGTGGATGCCTTGACGAAAGAGGTCACCGTGTTGCGCGGCCGACAAGGTATCGATCCGGCAATCGGCGGCTTGATTTGTTCGCTGGTCGAAGCGGGGCGGCTCACGAGCGACGAGCTGCGCGTAATCGGCACAGCAGCGGACGGGCATGTCATGCTGCCGCAACGATGCCCGAAATGTGATGAAGGTGAGCCGGAGTTGTCGCAAGTCGATCACCGCTTCGAGCTGCTTTGCCCGGAATGCGACCACTCGTCGGGACTCGGCGAATCAAGGCTCGCGGCGGTCAGCCGCTTTTTGTCGAGTGACTCGGCCGCTACGCCGGCACGCCAATTCGACGCGGTGCGATAGCGGATAAAACGTCAAAGGTGAGGAAATTCGGGACCGGAAAGGTGAGTATTTTCAGGGCTCGCCGGCTCCCGATTTCCGCGTCAAACGCCCGTCACGTCTAGGCGCGGGTAACGGCGGCGCGGCCGGATCAGGTACCTCGGCGGCAGACGAATCCTGCTGGTCAACCCACGTTTGCCACGCTCGATACAGCCGGTTGGCCGACACGGCCTGCACGAATCCCAGCCATTGACCGACCAGTTCGGCCTCTACCCCACTTTCGAACAGATCTGCCGCGAAAGTGTTGCGCAAGGTTTGCGGACTGGCGCGGGACAGCCGCGATGCCGCAATCCCGGCACCGTCGATCAACGCGTCGACGGCGCGCAGCATGGTGGCTTTGTGCATCGGCCGCCCGGACGGGGCTGCGGGGAAAACCAGATTGCCGGCCAATTCCGTATGACGCCGTTCGGCGAGCCACGCGTCGAGGACCGCCGTCGCGAAGGGCGCGAGCCGGGTGCGGCGCGTCAGCATGGGATTGGCGGACTCGATCGTTACCCATGGCGAACCGACATTCACGCAACTAACCGTAAGCGCAGCGGCCTCGCCCGTCTTCAATCCGCCGCCGAGAAACGCGGCGATCAACGCGCGGTCGCGGCGCTCTCGCCAGCGCTGCGCGGTCGACAAATCAGGCAGCGGTGCAAACAATTGCGCGATCAGCGCGGTTCGTTCGGCATGGGTGAGAAAGCCGGTTGGCTCGTTATCGCGCGCATTTCGCCACGCTGCTTCGCCATCCTGAGCAATGAAGCGCGCGGGGTTGGTCGACGCGGATTCGATTTCGCGCACATGATCCAGGACCCGCTCGATCAGCCGCAAATACCGGATTCGTTGAGGTTTCCGGACATCGAGTCCGGCGACGAATTCGGCAATCATATGCGTGTCGACCGTGACCAGACTCTTCTGGCGTGCGCTGAGCCACTCAAGAAAAAGTCCCCACTGCGCTTGGTAGACACTTGCAGACGACCGTCTGAAATGCTGCTTGGCAAGCCAGGCGTCGAAGGCGATTTGCGGGTCGAGACGCCAGTCTTCACGTTGCTGATCGAACAGATCAGTCGATGGCGCAGGACGCAGGACCGGGTCGGACAGATGAGGAGGTGACATGGGCTATCCTTCCGTTAGTTGCGCATATTGTAGGTGGCAACCGACGAAAATACAGCCTTCAGCCGCCCCAGGGCCGCGAGCGTTTCAGCGTCGAACCTTCCGACGCCGGCTTCGCTGCGCGGCGAGCGGCTTCTTCATAGGCACTGACGGCGAACGCGAACACCGCCGGCAGCGCGGTGGACGTGCCGAAATCCACGGCCTCATCGGTTTCCGGATAAGGCAGGTCGGACGGACGTTGGAACAGGCCTAGCAGCAGCGCGTCGTGCCGGCTCGCAAACCCGAGGTCGGCCAGCGCCTCGGCTTCGATCGCATGCAGCAAACGCCACGTGAGCGGCACCTGCTGGACGATGTAACGCGCCGCGATATTGCGCACGATGTGTTCGAGATCGCGCGCCGCAGTTTGGTAGCGCAGCGCGGCCAAAGCTTGATCGGTAGGGTCGGCTCTTAGATTGTTCATTATCGGCTCCAGTCGATACCCTGTACTGTACAAATATACAGTGTCGGATGCAACCTCAGCCGAATGGCCAAATCCGCCAACTGCTAGCCGCAAGGCGCCCGGACCGCGAGCCCGAAATCAGCCGTGGATCACCACCAGCAGTGCTTTCGCTTCGCCCTTGCCGGCGTTGCGGATCGCGTGCGGTTCGTCGGCGACATAGCGCGCGGTGTCCGCGGCCTTGAGCCGTTTCGTCGCGCCGGCCGCCTCGATTTCGATCGAGCCGTGCAGTACGGTCAAATGCTCGCGCGTACCGGGCTCATGCGCATTCGATACCAACGCCCCGCCCGGCTGCAGCGTCAATTCGTACCATTCGAACTTGCCCGCCAGCTCGATCGGCCCCCACACTCGCAACTGATACTTGGCCTCGTGCCCGCTCAAGGTGGGAATCTCGTGCGGACCCGAGACCGCGATTGCTTCCGGCGCTTTGGGCGGCGCGAACAGCGAATCGAGACTGACGCCGAGCGCATTGGTCAGCCGCCAGGCGACCGCGATCGTCGGATTGGCCTTGTCGCGCTCGATCTCCGAGAGCATCGATTTCGACACGCCGGCGGCACGCGACAGATCGTCGAGCGTCATGCGCCGTTCGGCGCGCAGACGCTGAATCTGTTCGCCGACGCGCGGCGGCGCGGCACTCGCCGGCACCGATGTCACGCCTGACGTAGGCACCGCGTTGGCCGCGGCGCGGCGAATACCCGAACTTGCCATTTCCTGACCCATCGTTTAGAGTTGTTCGATATACCGGATTTTAGTTCGAAAAAACGAAAATATCCGATAAAACTGACAGCCGACTATAGCAGGCCGTCTCGCCGCCGTCGCTCATGCCGCACCTATGCCGGACAGGCGAACGCGGGCCGGCGCCACCATCCCATTCAGGAGAAGGGTTCATGCGTGACCAATATCTCGCCCACTTGCGCGGCACCCTCGAGCAGATCCGCGCCGACGGCTTTTACAAAAACGAACGTGTGATCGCGAGCCCGCAGTCGGCCGATGTGCGTCTTGCCAACGGCACGAACGTACTGAATTTCTGCGCGAACAATTACCTCGGCCTCGCCGATGACGCCCGACTGATCGACGCCGCCAAACAAGGTTTGGACAACGACGGTTTCGGCATGGCATCGGTGCGCTTCATCTGCGGCACGCAAACCGTGCACAAGGAACTGGAACACGCGCTCGCCGCATTCCTGCAAACCGACGACTGCATTCTCTATTCGAGCTGTTTCGACGCGAACGGCGGTCTGTTCGAAACCCTGCTCGACGAGAACGACGCAATCATCAGCGACGAGCTGAATCACGCGAGCATCATCGACGGCGTGCGGCTTTCGAAGGCGAAGCGTTTCCGCTACAAGAACAACGACCTCGCCGATCTCGAAGCCCGACTGAAAGAAGCGGACGCCGCCGGTGCGCGCTTCAAACTGATCGCCACCGACGGCGTGTTCTCGATGGACGGCATCATCGCCGACCTCGCCGGCATCTGCGATCTGGCCGACCGCTACGGCGCGCTCGTGATGGTCGACGACTCGCACGCGGTGGGTTTTGTCGGCGAACATGGGCGCGGCACGCCGGAACATTGTGGCGTGCTGTCGCGCGTCGACATCATCACCGGCACGCTCGGCAAAGCATTGGGCGGCGCATCGGGCGGCTACGTCGCCGCACGCAAGGAAGTCGTGGAGTTACTGCGGCAGCGCTCGCGTCCCTATTTGTTCTCGAACACGCTGACGCCGAGCATCGCCGCTGCGTCGCTGAAAGTGCTCGAACTGCTGGCGAGCGACGAAGGCGCGCAATTGCGCGCACGTGTGCGTGAAAACGGCGCGCACTTCCGCAGCAAGATGAGCGCGCTCGGCTTCACGCTCGTGCCGGGCGAACATCCGATCATTCCCGTGATGCTCGGCGACGCGCTACTCGCTTCGAAAATGGCCGATGCGCTGTTGAAGGAAGGCGTCTACGTAATCGGCTTCTCGTTCCCGGTGGTGCCCAAAGGACGCGCGCGCATCCGCACGCAAATGAGCGCGGCGCACACGCCCGAGCAGATCGACCGGGTCGTCGACGCCTTCGCGCGCGTTGGCCGTGAACTGGGCGTGATCTGACACGGAGGCGCATATGAAAGCATTGGCAAAACTCGAACGCGCGCCGGGCCTCACGCTCACGGACGTCAAGAAACCCGAAGTCGGCCACAACGACGTGATGATCCGCATCACGCGCACCGCGATTTGCGGCACCGACATCCACATCTGGAAGTGGGACGACTGGGCGCAAAAAACCATTCCGGTGCCGATGCACGTCGGTCACGAATATGTCGGCGAAATCGTCGAGATGGGACAGGAAGTGCGCGGCTTTGCGATCGGCGATCGCGTGTCGGGCGAAGGACATATCACGTGCGGTTTCTGCCGCAACTGCCGCGCGGGACGTCGGCATTTGTGCCGCAATACGGTCGGCGTCGGCGTGAATCGTGAAGGCGCGTTCGCCGAATACCTCGTCATCCCGGCATTCAACGCGTTCAAGATTCCACCCGAAATCTCCGACGATCTCGCGGCGATTTTCGATCCGTTCGGCAACGCGACGCACACCGCGCTGTCGTTCAATCTGGTCGGCGAGGACGTGCTGATTACCGGGGCGGGTCCGATCGGCATCATGGCGGTGGCGATCGCGAAACACGTCGGCGCGCGCAATGTCGTGATCACCGACATCAACGACTATCGCCTCGAACTCGCCCGCAAGATGGGCGCGACCCGCGCGGTGAACGTGTCGCGCGAATCGCTGCGCGACGTGATGGCCGATCTGCACATGACCGAAGGTTTCGACGTCGGCCTGGAAATGTCGGGCGTGCCGAGCGCGTTCACCGGCATGCTCGAAGCGATGAATCACGGCGGCAAGATCGCGTTGCTCGGCATTCCGCCCGCGCAGACCGCGATCGACTGGACTCAGGTGATCTTCAAAGGCCTTGAAATCAAGGGCATTTACGGGCGCGAGATGTTCGAAACCTGGTACAAGATGGTCGCGATGCTGCAAAGCGGTCTGGATCTGTCGCCGATCCTCACGCACCATTTCAAGGTCGACGATTATCAGCAGGCCTTTGCCACGATGCTTTCCGGCGAGAGCGGCAAGGTGATTCTCGACTGGACGGCTGCGTGAGTTGACACGTCAGCCACATCGCCACGAGCCCAACGCCTTGGCTCGCGGCCGACCCAACGCCCGCATCGCGCTCACCCGCCTGCGGGCGTTTTCACGAACTCCGCCTGAATGCGCACATGAATGTCGTCGCCGACGGCCGGATACCACGTCGACAAACCGAACTTCGCGCGGCTGAAACGGCCTTCTGCCGAGAAGCCGAGCGTGTCTTTCTTCGTCAGCGGATCGGGCGCGAAACCGTTGAACGTGACGTCGAGCGTCACCGGTTGCGTGACGCCGCGAATCGTCAGATCACCGCTCAGTGTGCCGCGAGATTCGCCGGTGCGCTCGAAGCGCGTGCTCGCAAAGCGAATCGCCGGATTGCGTGCGACGTCGAGCATGTCGGGGCCCTTCACCATCTTGTCGAGCAGCGGCACGTTCGTATCGATGCTCGCCGCGTCGATCGTGACCGATGCCGAGCTCCGCTCGAGCCCGCCCTCGCTCCAGTCGAGCTGACCCTGCTTGCGATCGAAGCGAATCGTAAAGCGCGAGTATTTGAAATGGTCGATGTCGAACGTGATGCTGGTGTGGTCCGGATCGATCTCGTAGCGGCCGACCGGCACGCGCGCCTCGTTCTGGCTGACCGAATGCGTGAGGACTTGCAGCGGTGTGCAGGCGACTGCCGTCAGCAACGTGGCGCCCAGCAGGACACGCGCCAGCGTGGCGCGGACAGGCGATGAGTTCATGAAGTTCGTTCCGGTTGAGCGATCGTCATCACGATAGCAGCTAGCGCACCTGGCTGCCGGAACCCGCAAAAACTTGACGAGGGAGAATGATCGTTCTACCCTTCGTCCATGGCTACCGACACTCTCACTGAAGCAGCCGCGCCCGGCAGCGCGCGCGAGCGTCTGCTGGATGCCGCCGAAGCGTTGATCTACGCCGGCGGCATCCACGCAACCGGCGTGGACGCGATCGTCAAGCAGTCCGGCACGGCGCGCAAGAGCTTCTACACGCATTTCGAATCGAAAGACGCGCTCGTCGCGGCCGCACTCGAACGGCGCGACGAACGCTGGATGAACTGGTTTATCGCCGGCACGCAGCGGCGCGGCAAAAGTGCGCGCAAGCGTCTGCTCGGTATGTTCGAGGTGCTGCGCGAATGGTTTGCGTCGGACGATTTTCATGGCTGCGCGTTTCTGAACGCGGCCGGTGAGATTGCGTCGGCGGAAGATCCGATCCGGAGCGTCGCGCGCAAACACAAGGAACGTCTGCTCGATTTCGTGCGAACCCAGTGCGATGAATTCGCAGTCGAGTCAGACATGGATGCGCGGCGTGCCGCGCGATTGTCGCGTCAGTGGCTGCTTCTGCTCGATGGTGCAATCGCCGTGGCGCTGGTGAGCGGCGAGGCCGACGCCGCGCTCGACGCGCGCAGCGCAGCCCAGACCTTGCTCGACGCCGAGGCCAACCCATCCGCCGGCGAACGCGCTACGTCCACCGGCAACGTCACAGGCACGTCGCCAGGCAAAACCACAAGCCCTTCCGCAAACCGGCGACCGCCATCCCGGCGCGCCGCAACCTGACCGAGGAACCATCATGGCCGACTCCATCGAAACCCGCCCGCCGTTGCCACCGTTCACGCGCGAAACCGCGATTCAGAAAGTGCGCGCTGCGGAAGACGGCTGGAATACGCGTGATCCCGAGCGTGTTTCGCTCGCGTACACGCCGGACAGCATCTGGCGCAATCGCGCCGAATTCACGCATGGCCGCGCGGAGATCGTCGGCCTGTTGCGCCGCAAATGGGCGAGAGAACTCGACTACCGGCTGATCAAGGAACTGTGGGCGTTCACCGATAACCGTATCGCAGTGCGCTTTGCCTACGAATGGCACGACGATTCGAACAACTGGTTCCGCTCGTATGGCAACGAGAATTGGGAGTTCGACGAGCATGGACTGATGGCGCGCCGTCATGCCAGCATCAACGACCTGCCGATCCGCGAAGCCGACCGTCTGTATCGCTGGCCGCTCGGGCGCCGTCCCGACGATCATCCGGGCCTGTCGGATCTCGGGCTCTAGACCCGCCATCGAAAATGGCGGTGGATGCGGGCACGCATTCACCGCTTTGCCATCGGTTCTCCGTTATCGTTGCGGTTCCAGGCTGCGGGCACGTCTTGTGCCCGCACGTCCGAGCGCAGCCTCAACATCGCGTGTGCGGGTTGAGGTACAGTGCGCGACGGACGGCAAACTCATAGCCAGAACATAGATGACACCGGCGCTCGACCGGTGGCGGAGAGGACATGCATTTTCGGCAGATCAAAAAGAACATCCGACGTACTGCAGTGGCGCTCATCGCGAGCCTGGCGGCGGCATCCGCCGCGCAGGCCGGCAGCTGGTGCGAGGGCGGCATATGGGTCGACGCCATGCTCGGCTCGTATCACATCAACCCCGATCCGAATACCGATTTCGAACAGTTCAATCCGGGCCTCGGCGTCGAGTGCTGGCTCAACAATCAATGGGCGCTGACCGCCGGCGGTTTTCGTAACTCGCTGCGCCGACCTTCGTACTATGGCGGCGGCGTCTGGGCGCCGGAGTTCGCGCACTGGGGCATCGTGCGGCTCGCGGCGATGGCCGGGATCATCTCCGGCTATAACTACGGCAACTGGGGCTTGGGCCGCAATCACACGATCGGACCGGTGGTCGCGCCGATCGTGATGGTCGAATACAAACGCGTGGGCGCGAACTTCATCGTGATTCCGCCGATTCCTTCGGACGATCTGCCGTTTACGATCGGGTTTCAGGTGAAGGTGAAGTTCTGAGCGAACTACCGCTCACGCACACCAAGGTGAGCCGTTCCAGGATGGTGAGGATTTCCAGGGGATGGCGACCGTGCGGCGAATGGTGAGGAATTCCAGGAGATGTGATCACCGCGCTCAAAGGTGAGGAATTCCAGGAGATCGTCTCATCGCGGCTATAAGGTGAGGAGTTCCAGGAGACGGGCTTTCCATTCGCCGCGAAGCGAGCCGTTCGACGAGCTGAATAGCACCTTGGAAGCCTCGAAATAGGCGCAAAGGTGAGGAATTCCAGGAGGTGATCCATGGCCACTCAGAATCCGCACCGATGCGAAGGTGAGGATTTCCAGGGAGTCGTCGGCATGGCCGCTCAAGGTGACGTGTCGCAGATCTAACAACTCACCTATCAAGACAACGGCGCGAATCGAAGCCGCCGATCCCCTTACATCCTCTTCCATATGCAAACAAAGGGTGAACGCGCACGCATGCCGCGCAACACTTCTCGAACTCCGCGTAACCGGCGCTGGAAGACGACGTCCGCGACAGCGAGGCCGCCTCGTCGTAGTCATTGCCTGCCGAGCTTGTAACGGCCTCGTAAAACATGATCTTTCGCCGCTTGATAAGTTGCGGATGACGCATCGCATCGTCCCTCGAAACCCGAGCGACGTTGTCGCGTCACCGCAGATAGATCGAAGGAGAAAGCATGAAGAAGCTGTTGGCAATCGCGGCGCTCGCCGCACTGAGCGCAACGTTGAGCGGATGCTGGTGGGGACCGCCGCCGGCTTGGGGTGGTGGTGGTCCGGGTGGCGGCGGACCCGGTGGCGGCCACGGTGGAGGCGACGGGCCGCATGGCGCGATCGTCGTTCCGGGCAATGTCGCTCAGGGTTGAGCGACACACCTCACGTGAACCGCGCGGAAACCATGCAGCAACGATGCCGCAACCGCGCGGCAAACTGAACAGCGAGCCGCTCAGGCAGCCTGAGCAGACAACTGAGCAGACAACCTGAGCGGGGAAACCTCGGCAAACAACCCCGGCCGACAACCTAAACCGGAAACGTCAGCGACACCACAAAACCCCCATCGACAGCATTGTCCGCATGAAAAGTGCCGCCGTTATAGCGCACGAGCCGTCGCACGATCGCGAGCCCCAGCCCGCAATGCGCATCGCCGCTGCGCGCTTCGTCAAGCCGCACGAACGGTTGCAATGCACGATCGAGTTGATCGGCCGGAATGCCGCTGCCGTGATCGCGCACCCGCAACGTGTAGTGGCCGTTGTGCCGCGACGTCGAGATTTCGACCGGCGGGTCGCCATAGGTCAGCGCGTTCTCGATCAGGTTCGTCAGAATCCGGTCGAGGTCGACGAGCGGCAACCCGAAGCCATCGCCCGCTTGCAGATCGAGACGCACGAGCGCGTCGTCCGCGAGACTGTCGCCGTAATGCCGGCGGCAGTGCGCATCGACGCTTGTAGTGGGCGACGCGTCCGCCGTCTCTCGTGCGAAATCCAGAAACTGCGTGACGATGCGCGACAACGATTCCGCATCGCGCAGAAAGCCGCGCCGGTTCGCTTCATCGGGCAGCAGGTCCGCGCGCACCTGCATGCGCGTGATCGGCGCGCGCAGATCGTGCGCGACGCCTGCGAGCATCACCGCGCGTTCCTGCTCGGCTTGCGCGAGTTCGTGCACCATCTGGTTGAAGTCGCCGATCAGCTCCTTTAGCTCACGCGGCCCGCTCGCCTCGACCACCGGCGCGCGATGGCCGACCCGAAACTCGCGCGCCGCGAGCGCGAGCCGATGCAAGGGCCGCTGCAAATGCCACGCGCCAAACAACGCGACGACCACCGCGAACACCAGCATCGTCGCCGAGGCGCCGAGGAAGCGGCGCGCCGGCAGCATCGAATTTTGCAGCACGAGCCAGCCGGGATGGCCCGCATAGCGCACCCAGACCGTGCCGCTGTCGGGGTCGGCTACCACCTCGCTGCCGGCCGGCAACTTCGCGCGCAAGTCGGTTTCGAACGGACCCGAGGTGTTTTCGCAAGGCGCGGGGCAGCCATACGGAATCGCGTCGTTGGCGTTGACCCTGGCAATACCGAGCGTCGCCGAGATCTGTGCGGGCGTGAGCGAGCCTTCGTGTTCGGCCTCGACCGCGAGCAGCGCCGCACGCTGCGCATGGCCGGTGTCGATCTGGCCGCGCTCGCGGTCCACCAACACCATCGAGGTGACGTGAACCAGCACGATGAGGCCCACCGTCATCAACGAGAGCCGCCCGAACAGCGTGTTAAAGGGATTCTTCATCGTCACCGCCGCCGGGCACGAACATATAGCCGGTGCCGCGTATGGTCTGGATGCGGCGCGGATTGGCCGGATCGTCTTCGAGCAGACGGCGCAGGCGCCACACCGGCACGTCGATGCCGCGCTCGGTCACGTCGGAGTGCGGACCGTGCAGCAGGTCGACGAGCTTCGCGCGCGACAGCGTTTCCATCGGATGTTGGGCGAGCACTTCGAGCAGCGCATATTCGCTGCCCGTCAGCTTGAGCGGTTCGTCGTCGCGAAACAGCGTACGGGTGACGAATTCGAGCCGGAAGCGGCCGAAGCGCAGCGCCTCGCGCTTCTCGGGCGGCGTCGACACGGTCGCGGGCGGGGCATGCCGGCGCAGCACCGCATGAATGCGCGCGAGCAATTCCTGCGGCATGAACGGCTTGCCGAGATAGTCGTCGGCGCCGAGTTCGAGACCGATCACGCGATCCACGCCGTCGGCGCGCGCGGTCAGCATGATCACCGGAATCGTGTCGCCGTTCGCGCGCAATTGCCTGAGCGCGCTGAGGCCGTCGACGCCCGGCATCATCAGATCGAGCACGATGATCGAGGGCCGCTCGCGTTCGAGCCGGCGCGCCAGATTGTTGGCGTCGTGCAGCACGGACATCTCGATGCCGCGCTGCTGGAAGAAGGTGCGGAGCAGGTCGCGAAGGTCGGCGTCGTCGTCGACCAGTAAAACCTGGATGGGCGTGTCGGACATGGCTGGGCCCTGATCGATGAGGACGATTGATGAACGGACAGCGCCGCCGCCCGTTTGTCTTACGCCGCAATATAGCGAATCGCGCGGCGGCGGCGGTTTCGGGTTCTTGTCCGGCCTTACAGTTTATTACGGCAGCGCCGCCAGTTCGAGTGGCAAGCGCGAGTCTTCGCTTCGATCCCACGCCGAGCGTTACACCTCGTAATCCCCGCCTAAGCCAACGTAAGACGCTGCTCACTATGCTGCGGCCATATCTTGCCGCTGGCATCGCGTTGCGTGGCTTTTCCTCCGCGAACGAACGACGCATGCCGGACGGCCCTTTGTCGTTTCCAGTCGAAGGATGCCCACAGCATGCCCAATCCCTCTATCGCCGCCGAGCCGTCACGACGCGCGCCGTGCTTCACGCTGCTGGCCGCCGGCGTCGCGGCCGCCACGTTCATGCTGAGCGGTTGCGGCGAACAGGCGTCGCAAGCAGCGCAATCGCCGGTTCCCGAAGTCGGCGTCGAAACGATCACGCCGCACGCCGTTGTTTCGAGCACCGAACTATCGGGGCGTCTGTCGGCGATTCGCGTCGCCGAAGTCAGGCCGCAAGTCGAAGGCATCGTCAGGCAACGCCTTTTCACCGAAGGCTCGCTGGTCGCGGCCGGCGCCGTGCTCTATCAGATCGACGCGTCCAGCTACCAGGCCACGTACGACCAGGCCGTCGGCACGCTCGCCAAAGCGGTGGCGACCGCCAACGCCGCGCAGACCAAGGCGGCGCGTTACGCGGAATTGTCGAAGATCCAGGGCGTGAGCCGCCAGGACTACGACGACGCCGTCGCCGCGCTCGACGAAGCGAAGGCCGATGTGCTCGCCGACCGCGCCGCATTGAAGAGCGCGTCGATCAACCTCGGCTACACCAAAGTGGTCGCGCCGATCGCCGGACGCATCGGCAAATCGAGCGTCACCGAAGGCGCGCTCGTGACCGCCGAACAGACCACCGCGCTCGCGACGGTCCAGGCGACCGGCGAGATGTACCTCGACGTCACGCGTTCGTCGGCGGACTGGCTGCGTCTGCAGAAGGAATTCGCGAGCGGCCAGTTGCAGCAGGCGGGCAGCGACGGCGCGCTCGTGCATCTGGTGATGGAAGACGGCAGCACCTATGCGCAGCCAGGCAGGCTGCTGTTTTCCGACATCACCGTCGACCCCACCACCGGCTCGGTGACGCTGCGTTGCGTGTTTCCCAATCCGGACGGCACGTTGTTGCCCGGCATGTTCGTGCGCGCCCGGCTCGAAGAAGGCGTGAACCAGCAGGCGATCACGGTGCCGCAACTCGCGGTGTCGCGCGCGGCGGACGGCTCCGCGAGCGTGCTCACGGTCGGCGCCGACAACAAGGTCGCGCAGACGCCCGTCACCGCCGATACCGCGTCGGGCGCCGACTGGCTCATCACCCGTGGCCTTAAAGCGGGCGATCGCGTGATCGTCGCGGGCTCGCAGAAGGCGCGCACGGGCGCGCTCGTCAAGCCGGTCGAAGCGGGCAGCACGCCCGCCACCGCGGACAACGCCGTTGCCGCGTCGGCCGCCCACAGCTAAAGCGAGACTCTCCCATGGCAGGTTTTTTCATCAACCGACCGATCCTCGCATGGGTCATCGCCATCGTCATCATGATGGTGGGCGGCGCTTCCATCGGGACGTTGCCGGTCGAGCAATATCCGAGCGTGGCGCCGGTATCCGTGCAGATCACGGCGACGTATCCGGGCGCATCCGCGGAGACCATCGCGACCACCGTCACCCAGGTGATCGAGCAGAAGCTGAGCGGCATCGACCATCTGCTCTATATGTCGTCCACCAGCAGTTCATCGGGCCAGGCACGCATCACGCTGACGTTCCAGCAGGGCACCGATGCGGACATCGCGCAGGTGCAGGTGCAAAACAAGGTCGAGCAGGCCAGCTCGTCGCTGCCGGAGACGGTTCAGGAGCAGGGCGTGCAGGTCGCGAAGGCCGCGAACTCGTTTCTGATGATCGTGTCGTTGTCGTCGACCGACGGCAGCACGAATTCCATCGACCTCGGCAATATCATCGCGACGCAGATCGAAGACCCGCTCACGCAGATCGACGGCGTCGGCGACGTGACGCTGTTCGGCGCGCAGCACGCGATGCGCATCTGGCTCGATCCGGTCAAGCTGCAAGCGGTCGGCCTCACCACCAGCGACGTCACCACTGCGATCACGAATCAGAACGTGCAGCTGTCGGTGGGACAGATCGGCGGCTCGCCGTCCACGAAAACCCAGGCGCTCAACGCGACGATTTCCGCATCGAGCCTGCTCACCACCCCCGCGCAGTTCGGCGACATTCTGTTGCGCGTGAACAGCGACGGCTCGAAGGTGATGCTCAAGGATGTCGCGCGCATCGAGGTGGGCGGCGACGATTACAGCACGGATTCACGCCTGAACGGCAAGCCGGCCGCCTCGCTCGCGGTCAAGCTCGCGAGCGGCGCGAATGCGATGAGCGTCGCGAAGGCCGTGCGCGCGAAGCTCACCGAACTGAGCGCGCAATTGCCGCGCAACGTCGTGGTCGATTATCCGTACGACACCACGCCCTTCGTGAAGATTTCGATCGAAGAGGTGGTGAAGACGCTGATCGAAGCGGTGATGCTGGTGTTCGTCGTGATGTACGTGTTCCTGCAGAACCTGCGCGCGACGCTGATTCCGACCATCGTCGTGCCGGTTGCGTTGCTCGGCACGTTCGCGGTGATGTCGGTGGTCGGCTTCTCGATCAACGTGCTGTCGATGTTCGGGCTCGTTCTGGCGATCGGCTTGCTGGTGGACGACGCGATCGTGGTCGTCGAAAACGTCGAGCGCCTGATCGCGGAAGAGGGGCTGTCGCCGCTCGAAGCGACCCGCAAGGCGATGAAGCAGATCACCGGCGCGCTGGTTGGCATCACGACGGTGCTGGTTGCCGTGTTCATTCCGATGGCGTTCTTCTCGGGATCGACGGGCGCGATCTACCGGCAGTTTTCGGTGACGATCGTCGCGGCGATGCTGCTCTCCGTGTTCCTCGCGCTGACGCTCACGCCCGCGCTGTGCGCAACGCTGCTGCGGCGCGCGGACGTCGCGCATCATCCGAAGCGTGGCGTGCTCGGGTGGTTCAACCGCGTGCTCGCACGCGGCACCGATCGCTATGATTCGGCGGTCTCGCGCGTGCTAGGCAATCCGGTGCGCTACATGGTGATCTACCTGCTGATCGGCGGCGTCGTGGCGCTGCTCTTCATGAAGCTGCCGTCGTCGTATCTGCCCGACGAGGATCAAGGCACCCTCATCACGTCGATTTCCGCGCCTGCGGGCACGCCCGCCGCGCAGACCCTGGAAGTCGTGAAGAAGGTCGAGGCGTATTACCTCGGACTTCCGCAGGTGGACAAGATCATCACGCTGACCGGTTTCAGCTTCAACGGCTCGGGCCAGAACAACGCGCTCGCATTCGTGAGCCTCAAGGACTGGAGCAAGCGGCGCGGCAGCGACGGCTCGGCGGCGGCGCTGATCCAGCATGCGAACCAGCACTTCGCCGCCACGCGCGACGCGCAGATTTTCGCGCTCAATCCGCCAGCGATTCAGGAGCTCGGCACGCAGAGCGGACTCGACTTCGAACTGGAAGACCGCATGGGCCAGGGCCACGACAAGCTGATGGCCGCGCGCCAGCAGTTGATCGCACTCGCGGCCAAAGATAGCGCATTGTCCGGCATGCGCCCCGGCGGCCTCGACGATACGCCGCAGTTTCATGTCGATATCGATCGCGAGAAGGCGAGCGCGCTGGGGCTGTCCATCGCCGATGTGAACGATACGTTGCAGACCGCGTTCGGCTCGGCGTATGTGAACAACTATGTCGATACGGGACGCATCCAGAAGGTCTACGTGCAGGCCGATGCGCCATACCGGATGATGCCGTCCGACATTGGACGGTGGTACGTGAGGGCGAGTACGACAAGCAGCTCAAGTAGTTCGAGTTCGACCAGCAGTTCGAGCGCAACGAGCACGACCAGCGCCACAAGCACGACCAGCACGACCAGCAGCTACGACAGCCAGATGGTGCCGTTCTCGGCGTTCGCCACCGGTAAGTGGACCTTCGGACCGCCGCAGATCGAGCGATTCAACCGCACGCTGGCGATGGAAATCACCGCGCAAACCGGCGCGAACACCAGCACCGGCCAGGCGATGGCCGCCGTCGATGCGCTCGTGAAAAAACTGCCCGCCGGCTACGGCATCGACTGGACCGGGCAATCGTACCAGGAGCGCGTGGCCGGTTCGCAGGCGATCTATCTGTACGCGATCTCGCTCGTCGTGGTGTTCCTGTGCCTTGCCGGTCTATATGAGAGCTGGTCGATTCCGCTCGCGGTGATTCTGGTCGTGCCGCTCGGCGTGCTCGGCGCGGTGCTGGGCGCGCATCTTCGCGGGCTGTCCGACGACATCTACTTCAAGGTCGGCCTGCTCGCCACGATCGGGCTGTCCACCAAGAACGCGATCCTGATCGTCGAGTTCGCCAAGGACCTGCAAGCCCAGGGACGCGGCCTGATCGAAGCCACGATCGAAGCCGCGCGGCTGCGTTTGCGGCCGATCCTGATGACCTCGCTCGCCTTCATTTTCGGCGTGCTCCCGCTCGTCATCAGCACCGGCGCCGGTTCGGCGAGCCGGCATGCGATCGGCACCGGCGTGATGGGCGGCATGATCGCGGCGACCATTCTCGCGATCTTTTTCGTGCCGGTGTTTTTTGTCGTCGTGCGCCGTCTGTTCGGTGAACACGGCGACGCCAAGCAACAGGAAGGTGTCGAATGATGAGACTCAAACCGGGCGCGTGCATGGTCGCGTTCGCCTTCGCCATGCTGACGGGATGCACGCTCGACCCGCACTATGAACGGCCCGCGGCGCCCGTCGCGGCGACGTATCCGCAAGGCGATGCGTATGAAAGCACGAGCGCCGCCGCACGGGCAAAAGCATCGGCAAACGCGAGCGCGGAAGCGGCGAGCGGCACTGCCGCAACGACCGCAACGACCGCAACGACCGCAACGACCGCAACGACCGCAACGACCGCAACGACCGCAACCATCAGCGCCGCCACTGCCCCGCTAGCCACCGACACCGCATGGCGCACGTTCTTCCGCGACGAGCGCCTGCAACGTTTGATCGACATCGCGCTCGCCAACAATCGCGACATGCGCGTGGCCGCGTTGAACGTGGCCGAATACGAAGCGCAATACCGCATCGCACGCGCCGCGCTTGCGCCGTCGATCAGCGCGAGCGGCAGCCTGACCCGCGAACGCACCGAAGGCGTGACGAGCAGCGTCAGCAATCTGAGCGTCGGCACCACGTCGTGGGAGATCGACTTCTTTGGACGCCTGCGCAGCCTCAAGCGTCAGGCGCTGGAGACCTACCTCGCAACCGACGCGTCGCGGCAAAGCACACAGATCAGCCTGATCGCCACGGTGGCGACCGACTATCTGACCTTGCTGGCCGACGAGCGTCTGCTGCAGTTGACCGAAGACACAGTGAAGGCGAATCAATCCACGTTCGATGTGACGAAGCGCGTCCAGGAGCTGGGCAATTCTTCGCTGCTCGACGTGCAGCAGGCGCAGAACTCGCTCGCGAGCGCGCGGGCCAGCCTCGCGTCCTACCGGCGCGCGGTCGCGCAGGATCGCAACAATCTGGTGGCCGTGCTAGGCGCGCCGATTCCCGACGACCTGCCGCCTCCCCGCGCATTCGACGACGAATCGATGTTCGCCGATATCGGTGCGGGCGTGCCGTCGCTGCTGCTCACCCGTCGTCCGGATATCGTCCAGGCGGAGCATGCGTTGAAGGCGGCGAACGCGAACATCGGCGCCGCGCGCGCGGCGTTCTTCCCGAAGATCGAGTTGACCGCGTCGGCCGGCACGTCGAGTTCGACGCTCTCGAATCTGTTCAAGGCGGGCACGGGTGCCTGGGCGTTTGCGCCGAGCGTATCGGTGCCGATCTTCGATTACGGCAGCAATAAGGCATCGCTCGATGTCGCGAAGATCGAAAAGCAGATCGAGGTGGCCGACTACGAAAGCGCGATTCAGACCGCGTTCAAGGAAGTATCGAACGCACTGACGGCGCGCGCCACTTACGTCGATCAGGTGCAGGCGGATCGCGACTATGTGGCCTCCGCGCAGCGCTACTACACGCTCGCCGAAGCGCGCTACAAGGCGGGCACGGACAGCTTCCTCACCTTTCTCGACGCGCAACGCACGCTGTTTACCGCGCAACAGCAGCTTGCGACGGATAGCCTGTCGCGGCAGGCGAATCTCGTGACGCTATACAAGGTGCTGGGCGGTGGTTGGGAACACGGCTGACAGCGAACAGGTGAGAAGATTCGGGAGCCGGCGAGGTGAGAATATGCACACCTGTCGGCGCACTTTAGCCCCGAAGGTGAGGAAATTCGGGAGCCCAGGCGGACGCGTGCGGCGCGATCGAATTCGGGCGAAGTCGTGTGCATCGAGCGTTTTTCCTAGCGACGTAATCGCGTCGCAATAGAACGGGCATTGGATAACGGCCTTTTCCACGCAAACTTTAGAACTCAATTTAGCCCCTCGGGTGTGCGAAAAAAGCGATGTAGTCATCGCTGAGTAATATGCATCGGCAATACTCCGCAGCGCTGCAAGTCAGACCATATATTTCGCACAAAAACGCGCTGCTCCGATCGAGGGCTGGCGCGCAGGCCAGACCCCGGGGGGTTCAAATGACGATCCGTCATCGCATCACGCTATTGGTTGTTCTGATGTTCGCCGCCTTGTCGGCGATCGGCGGCTATGCCGTCTACCAGACGCGCGGCAGCGCCGCCGAAGTGCGCAAGGTGACCGAGGGCGTGGTGCCCAGCGCACTCGCATCCGCCGACCTCGTGTCGCAAGTCAAGGACGTGCAGCTCGCCACGATGACGCTCGTCTATGCGCCCGACGCCAACATGGTCGCCCAGGCCGAGGACGAGCTGAAGAAGAAAAAAGCCTCGCTGCAACAGGCACTCGCGCTGCAGGCCAGGGAGGCCGCGAGCCACGCGCAGCAGGGTCTCGTCGTGCAGGCGAAGGACAGCCTGGAGAACTACTTCTCCGCGATTGCCGACACCGCGAAAATGAAAGCCGACGGCAAGAACGAACTCGCGCAGGCGTATCTGTTCGCTAACGTCGCGCAGTATCGCGACGAGCTCGAAGGCATCGTCGAGACCTTGCGCGTCGAGAAGAATCGCGAGAAAGACGACGCGATCACGGCGCTGAACGCCACGCTCGCCACGACGACCACGGCCATCGCATCCGTCACCGGCCTTGCGATCATTCTGCTCACTTCGATCGGCGCGCTCCTCTATCGCCAGATCACCCGCCCGCTCAGCCACATGCAGGCCATGATGAGCGAGATCGCGTCGAGCCAGGACTTCACGCGCCGCGTGCCGGTGGGACGGCTCGACGAGATCGGCTGCTCGATCGTCGCGTTCAACGGCATGATCGAGAAGATTCAGGAAAGCTCCGCGCAACTCAAACAGAAAACCGCCGACATCCAGGCGATGTTGCAGAACATGCAGCAAGGCATTCTGACGGTGGTCGACGGCGCGAAGATTCACGCGGAGTACTCGGCGTATCTGGAAGACATCTTCGAGACGAAGGACATCGCCGGGCGCGCCCTGATGGACCTCGTTTTCGCGGATACCGAACTCGGCGCCGACGCGCTGTCGCAAATCGACGCGGCCACCCATGCGTGCCTCGGCGAAGACTGCATCAACTTCGCGTTCAATCAGCACCTGCTGGTGGGCGAGATTTCGAAGCGCATGCCCGATGGCCGCGTGAAGATACTCGACCTCAGCTGGTCGGCAATCACCGACGAAAACGACACCGTCGTGCGCCTGATGCTGTGCGTGCGCGACGTCACCGAACTGCGCAAGCTCGCGGCCGAAGCGAGCGAACAGCGCCGCCGCCTCGACATGATCGGCGAGATTCTCGCGGTCAGCGAGGAGAAGTTCCATCACTTCATCGAGAGTTCGGCGGGCTTTGTCAGCGAGAACGAGCGCATCATTCGCAAGCATTCCGAAGCGGATCATGCGGCGATCGCCGAATTGTTCCGCAACATGCACACCATCAAGGGCAATGCGCGGACCTACAACCTGCAGCATCTGACCAACGTCGTGCACGAAACCGAGCGCAGCTATCACGAACTGCGCCAGCCGGACGCGGATCGCTCGTGGGATCAGGAGCATCTGATGCGCGAACTGACGCGGGTGCGCGAGGCGATCGAAAGCTACGCGAAGATCAACGAGCAAAGCCTCGGACGCAAGGGCAAAGGCCAGGCGAACGATGCGGGCAACGCGGGCCGCTACGTGATGGTCGACAAGGACGACATCCAGCAGACACTCAATATGCTGGAGCGTACCGATGCCGCCGAGCTTCACGCGTTGCAGTCAATGCGTGATGCGCTGCGCCGTACGCTGAGCGCACTGGGCAGCCAGAGCGTGCGCGACGCGCTGTCCGGCGTGCTGGACTCGCTGCCGTCGCTCGCGAGCGAGTTGGGCAAGCCCGCGCCGGCCGTGCGGATCGACGACAACGGCTACCGTTTGCGCGGTCAGGCGGGCGGCACGCTGAGCAACGTGTTCATGCATCTGCTGCGCAATTCGATCGACCACGGCATCGAACCCGCCGAGGTTCGCGGTGCGCATGGCAAAACCCCGGCCGGCACGGTCGACATTGAAGTGGGCGTGGACAGCGGCGCCTTGCAGATCACGCTCAGCGACGACGGCCGCGGTCTCGCGCTCGAGCGGATTCGCGGCATCGCGCAGGAACGCGGCTGGATCGGCAATGACGACACGCTGAGCGACGAGGCGGTGGCCGACTTCATTTTCCGGCCGGGCTTCTCGACGGCTGAGACGGTTACCGAAGTGTCGGGGCGTGGCGTCGGCATGGACGCCGTACGCGATTTCCTGCGGCGCGAGAACGGCAGCATCGAACTGCGCTTCACCGACGACCACACGGGCGCGCCGTTCCGTCAGTTCCAGACGATCGTCTGCCTGCCGGACAGCGTCGCGGTCGACACGCTCGGCGTTCAGGCGCGCGGCCGGGCCGGCGAACTGCAACTCGACGCAGTGGCGGGCTGAGCGCCGACCGACGGACTTCGCAAGGATTGGTTGTGATGCAACAGTATCAAGAGTATCTATTCGCTGCGCTGGCGGGCGGCGCGTTGATCGCGCTGCCGGCATGGGCCGCTCACAAGCTGCACAGCGCGAAGCTGACGGCGCGACTGCGCGGCGAAGCGCAAACGCGGATCGACGCGCTCGAAGCCGCGCACGCGGCGCATCGCGAAGCGCTGCAAGAACGCGAGCAAGCCGAGCAGGCACTGCATGCGTTGACCGAACAGTTGCGTGACGAGTTGATGCAGCAGTCGGCCCGCGCCGATGAATTGCGGGCGTCACTCGACGCCGCGCACGGGAGCACGGAGCGGTGGACCAGCCAGGCGCGCCAGATCGCCGGTGAGGCTGCGCGTCTGAAGGGACTCGGCGCGACGTTCGAGCGCTGGCACGAGCAGATGATCTCGCTGATGACGCAGAACCACGACATGCACGCGAAGAATCAGGAGTTGTCGTCGATCGTGCGGCATGTGGTGATCGTGTCGCTGAACGCCTCGATCGAAGCGGCGCGCGCGGGTCCGGCCGGTCGCGGCTTCGCGGTGGTGGCAAGCGAAGTGCGCTCGCTCGCCGCGCGTTCCGAGGAGTTGTCGAAGAGCTATCGCGACAGCTTGCATCGCAACGATCTGACCACGACATCCACGTTCCAGGACATCCAGGCGGGCGGCAAGATGATCGCGGCGTCGCTTGCCAGTGTCGAGTCGCTCGCCAACCGCTTTCATGCGCAGCTCGATCAGGTGCCGATGTGATTTCGGCCCAGGCCCGCGACAGCTTCGAACGCATCTTCCGCAAGGCGGCGCAAACGCGCCTGCTCGCGAATGCGGACGACCTCTGCGAGATCGCACCGCTTGTCGAAGCCGGCGCTGGCGCAACGAAGGACACGCAGGTGGTCGTGCTGACCATTTCGTCGATCGTATTCAGGCTGCTGCTGATCCTGCATTTCGACGAAGACGACAGCACGCGCGGCTACTACCTGAACGGCACCGACGAGCGCCCGTTCCAGGAAGCGTTTCTGGAAATCTGCAACCTGTGTTGCGGCGCGATGAACCAGGAGCTGCTGCGCTACTTTCCAGACCTCGGCATGTCGACGCCGTATGTGTTGAACGCGCATTGCCTGCCTCATCTGCATGAATTGAAGCCGGCTCTGCTGTCGTCGTATTCGGTCGTGCTCAACGGCGACGTGCGGCTCGCCGCGACCGTGTGCGTATGCGCGCATGCGCCGCTCGACTTCGTCGCGGACACGAGCGCCATCGAAGAAACCAGCGGCGAACTGGAGTTGTTTTGACCATGACAGCACGCGTCGCCGCCATCAGGAAAGCGAAATGAATTTCAACGAGCCGGTCAGCAAGGTGTTGGTGCTGGACGATTGCCCCGGGCACAAAGAGGCGCTCAAGCGCTTTTGCGACGAGAACAATCTGGTCGGCGTGAAAGTGGGCAAGAACCGCTTGCAGTCGGTGCTGCGCTCGAACATCGATCTCGGCGCGGTACTGTTCGCCGAAAACTACGGCGGTTCGCCCCAGGCCAGCGCCGAACTCGCGATCAGGATCAACGCGGTGCGTCCCGAGTTGCCGATCATCATGCGGCGTGAGCGCGACCCGAGCACGGAGGGCCTGCCCGAGAGCCTGCGCCGCGTGGTCTGCGCCGCTTACGTCGCGCACGATATGGCGCCGCTGCGCCGCGTGATCGACGAATACATTTTCAGCCTCGACTATCCGAATGCGCTGGTGCGCGGTATCGCCGAAATGACCCAGGCGATTCTCGGCGACGTGTTCAAGGACCTGACCATTACGTGCGATACGCCGTACATCGTGCGCGACCGCATCATCTTTGGCGAAGTGTTCAGCCTGATTCCGCTGGAAAGCGCGTGGTGCCGCGGCTACATGATGATGCAGGCCGAAGAGACCCCGATTCTCGACTTGCTCGACCGTTACCGGATGATCGACAACGCGCCCGACGGCGAGGCGGATTTCCGCGATCTGAACAGCGTGCTCGGCGAAGTGACGAACCTCGTGTGGGGCTCGTTCAAGAATCGCTATGTCGGCGACGCGGATGCTTCGCGGCGCAGCGAGGTGCAGGTGCCGCTGCTGGTGAATCACAAGCACAAGTACATCTCGTTCGGCAGCGGCAACCCGCAACTGTGCTTCATGTACTGGCTGCGTGAGCCGCAATCGGGCCGCGCGGTCAGGTTGCATCAACGTTTCGTGTTCAGCCTGAGCTGGTCGCCAGAAGATTTCAGGGAAGTCTCCGGCGATGTCGGCGCGATGGTCGAAGCAGGCGAACTGGATTTGTTCTGAGTAGTGTCAAAGGAAACAACATGGCGAAAATTCTGGTGGTGGATGACTCGAGCACGGTGCGCGACGAAGTGGCCGGCTTTCTGAAGAAGAACGGCCTGGACGTCGATACGGCGGTGGACGGCAAGGACGGCCTCGCCAGGTTGAAAGCCAGCCCCGGCATCAAGCTCGTGATCAGCGACGTCAACATGCCGAACATGGATGGCCTGACGATGGTCGAGAAGATTCGCGGCGAACTCGCGAACACGACGGTGAACGTCATCATGCTGACCACCGAAAGCAGCCCGGCGATGAAGGAGCGCGGCAAGGCGGCCGGCGTCAAAGGCTGGATCGTCAAGCCGTTCAAGGGCGATGCGGTGCTGGAAACGCTCCGCAAGCTGGCGGGCTAAGCGGCTCGGCGGCGGCGCGGCACGCGAAAGGTGAGGGTTTTCGGGAGCCGTGAAACCGGTGATTTGCAAAGCATGATTCGCTATAACGGCGGCTGTTGAAACACGCTAGTCTCCCAGTGAATGTGAACGACACCGGGTGACTTGCAATGGCGGCGAAACCTTCTGGGCGCATAGATACCATCACTGCGAAGGCGGTGACGGCGCACGCGCGCGTCCTGGCACAACGGGCTTAGGACGAAGCCGGACATGTGCCAATTGCTCGCCCTCAGTTGCGCGGAACCCACCGACGTCAGCTTCTCGCTGACCGGCTTCGCCGCGCGTGGCGGCCTGACCGATCATCATGTCGACGGCTGGGGCGTGGCGTTCTATGAAGACCGCGCGTGCCGCGTCTTCGTCGATGAAAGGCCGGCGTATCAATCGCCCGTCGCCGAGTTTCTGAAAAGCTATCCGATCAAGTCGCGCAATGTCGTCGCGCACATCCGCAAGGCGACCCAAGGCGGTGCGCGGGTCGAGAACTGCCATCCGTTCATGCGCGAGTTGCGCGGCCAGCAATGGGTGTTCGCGCACAACGGCGACCTGCAGCCGTTCCGCGAGCAGGAGCCGGGGCCGTTCGCGCCGGTCGGCTCGACCGATAGCGAAGCGGCGTTCTGCTTCATCATGAACCGCCTGCACGCGCATTTCGCCACGCATGCGGATGCAGACCCGGATGACATCGACGCGGTGTTCGACGTCATCGAGCACGCGACGCGCACGCTCAACGTCTTCGGCATCTTCAACTTCGTGCTGTCGAACGGCAAGGCGCAGTTTGCGTATTGCTCGACGCGTCTGTCATACGTGATACGCCATTGGCCGTTTTCGAGCGCGCGTCTGGTGGACGATGATCTGACGGTGAACTTCGCCGAGCGCGGCACGCCGTCCGACCGGACGGCGGTGATCGCTACGACGCCGTTGACCGATGAAGTCTGGACCGCCTGCAAGCCTGGTGATCTGCTGATGTTTCGCAGTGGCGCGCTGTTGCGGCGCGCCTATGTTGCCGTTCCCGCCGAAGTCCTCGCGACCTCGAAGTACGCACCCTCCGAGCTATCCGCTGCGATGGCGGCGTGACTTCGCGCTGCGCGTGTCCTGCGAAGGAATGACGCTGAGCGCGGGCGTTTTTTACCTTGAATTAAGGGGTTAACCGCCGGGCACCGATGACTGCCGGACGCCATCGCACGTGCTGATTGCGTGCGTGAATTGATCGGTTGCCTTCGAACGGCCTGGCTTCAATATGCTCCTCGCGGCTCTACGGTGAGAACATTCGGGAGCCGAAGGCTTTGGACGATACGTGAGTCCGTGCGCCTCGCTTTGCCTCACTCTTCGCCAATTGCGATGACAAGGTCGGCCAACACTCGCTGATCGATGCGGTGGTGTTGGCCTGGCGGCGCACTCCGCCACTGCGCATTGCTGCGCTCAACGTGACGGATAGTGCGTGCTGTATCAACGGTTTAGTCGTCAGCCCGATGGGCGGTGGGGAATCCATACGCCGTTGCTGCCAGAGCCGTCGTGCGCGGCGCACAATACCGCGCGCAACGCGTTGCCCCTCACGGTTCCTGGATCGGCGCGCTGATCACTCCGTACTGCGCGAAAGGTGAGGGTTTGCGGGAGTAGCCTGTTTCGCACCCACCGCAGCACGCCCAGCATGCCTTTGCGCCCTGCCCCCAAGCTCGAAAGGTGAGCGTTTTCGGGAGCTGTTCGAGCGACGCCTCAAGCCGAACCCGCACCGCTGCGCGGCAAAGGTGAGATTTTTCGGGAGGCGTCGTTGTCGCGCGTTACGCCGGTTTGGCGATCTCGCGGATGTCGGCCACTGGCGTTTGCCCGAATGCATCGTCGAGCGCGTAGTCGACCAATTGCGCGGCGCATTGTTCCGGCGTCGACAGTTGGCCGTTGCGTTTAAGGTCTTCGAACTTCGGGCGCATCGGGAACTGCTCTTCGCCGCTGCCGCGAATCTCCGCCTGCATGTCCGTATCGACGACGCCCGGCGCGAGGCTGCAAATGCGCAGCGCGCGGTTTGCATCGAGCGTGACTGCGCGCGCGTGATGATCGAGCGCGGCCTTGGTCGCGCAGTAGATGCTCCAGCCGGGATACGCATTGCGGGCCGCGCCGCTCGAAATGTGCACGATGCGCCGGTCGCTCGCATCGACGGCCGCTGCGGCGAGCGCGCTGGCCAGCATCAGCGGCGTGGCCACGTTGAGGCTCACCGCGCCAGCGATAGCCGCCGCGTCCTGCCCTTCGATCGGACCGATGGGTTGCACCATGCCCGCGTTGTTGATCAGCACAACCGTTTGCGCGCCGCTGACGAATGCGCGCAGTGCGTCGGTTGCGATCCATTGCGCGACGCGGGTGGGGTCGGCCAGTTCCAGTTCGATTTCTTCGAGCTGTGTCGGGAAGCGTGTCTTGAGGGTTGCATGACGCGAGCGGGACAGGCCCAGCACGGTGACGTTGCGTGCGATCAGTTGTTCGGCGAGCGCCGCGCCCAGGCCGCGCGTGTGGCCGGTGACGATTGCGCGAATGGGAGACGTGGAGGGCATGGGGTTCCTTGTGGACGGTGGCTGGCAAGGGGCCATTTTCTCATAGGGTTTTTTGTGGGGCTTTGCGGGTGGGATGGGCGATGGGGTGTGTTTTGGCGGTTGTGGGGGAGAGGGTTCGCGCGGGTAGAGGGGATGCAATCGCGGCGGTGCCTTGGCGGGGCTAGTCCTTCTGGACGTGGTCATGAAGGGCTTATTGCAACCCACGTCAGCCATTCGTACCCTTGCGCTGTCGACGGCAGCGACGGGGAAGCTTGCAGCCGCCCGTGGCGGCAAGCCAGCCGATGCCCGCGGGACCACGCTGGCCTTCGCGGGACCACAAACGCTCCACCCTTCACCCCGCCCGAAACCTCTCCCGATACCCCATCGGCGTCACCCCAATCCGCTTCGTAAACACAATCCGCATCCGATCCGCAGTCCCAAACCCACAGTCATAAGCAATCGCCTTAAGCGCCGCACCACTACTCTCCAGCAGCTTGCGCGCCGCATCGACGCGAGCGCGCTCGACGAACTCATGCGGCGTCACCCCGGTCTCCTGGACGAACACACGCGCGAAGTTGCGCGCGCTCATACCCGCGACATCCGCCAGCTGCTTCACCGTGAAGCTCTCGCAAATCCGCTCCATCACGTGCGCCTGCACCCTGGCGACTGGCGACGTATCGTCGGCGGGCGCCGTCAGATAAGGGCTGAATTGCGACTGCCCGCCTTGCCGCTGCGCGAACACCACCAGCCGTTTGGCGACGGCGAGCGCCGTATGCGGACCATGATCCTCGGCCACCAAAGCCAATGACAGATCGATACCGGCCGTCACGCCCGCCGATGTCACGAGCGGCCCGTCGCGCAGATAGATGCGGTCGAAATCGACACGCGCCTGCGGAAATTGCGCGGCCAGTTGCGCCGCATGCTGCCAGTGCGTCGTGACGTTGCGCGCGTCGAGCAAGCCCGCGTGCCCGAGCACGAACGCGCCGGTGCAGATCGAGCCGAAGCGGCCGCAGCGTGCGGCGACGTTCGTCAACCAGTCGAGCAGGCGTGCGTCGGGTTTTTCATTATTCGGCAGCGCGGGGCCGCCCGCGACCAGCGCGAGATCGAACGGCCCGCGCGCGTCGTCGAACGTGGCGTCGGCGACCAGCGTCATGCCGTTCGAAGCGCGCAGCGGCGCGGACTCCGCTGCGATCAGTTTGACCGCGTAGCGATCGGCAGGCGCGAGGAACCCATTGGCTTCGGAAAACACATCGACAGGTCCGGCGACATCGAGCGCCTGCACGCCGGGGAAGATCGCGATCGCGACGGTTGGCATCGAAAGACTTCCTTTGACGATGGACGAAAATCCGCAGCGCGCGGCAGTCAACGCGGTGCGTTTGGCAGTGTTCAACGGTCCACGGCGATTGTCCGCGGCAGCGCATTGGCCAATACTGGGCTTCATCGGATGCGCAGTTCGAAGCGCACGAAAAAGCGCCGCGGATCAGCATACCAAACGCGCTTTGACGTCGCGAGAACAGCGCCTCCCGTTCATTCGAATCCGTCACGGAGTACATCACATGACCACGATCGCAGGCATCCAGATTCCCGACAGCATGATGGCGCGTGAAGCCACGCAACTCGTGCGCGATACCGAAACCGAACTCCTCTATCACCATTCGCGGCGCGTTTTTCTGTTCGGCTCGCTGGCCGGCGCGCGCAAGCAGTTGAAGTACGATTCCGAGTTGCTGTACATCGGCGCGATGTTTCACGACATGGGACTCGTCGCGCCGTATAGCAGCGAACATGACCGCTTCGAAGTGGATGGCGCCAACGCGGCGCGTGATTTTCTGCGACGTCACGGCATTGGCGAGGACGACATCGAACAGGTATGGAATTCGATCGCGTTGCACACGACGCCTGGCATTCCGCAGCATATGAAGCCGGTGGTCGCACTGGTCACGGCGGGCGTCGAGATGGACGTGCTCGGTCTCGCTTACGACGAGTTCACCGAGCATCAGCGACATGAGGTGATTCACGCGCATCCGCGCGGCGCGCACTTCAAGGAAGGCATCATCGACGCGTTCGCGCACGGCACGATCCACAAGCCGGAAACGACCTTCGGCAACGTGAAGGCGGATGTGCTGGCGTTGAAAGACCCGCATTATCATCGCGAGAATTTCTGCACGATGATTCTTGGGTCGGCGTGGAAGGACTGAGCGATTGACAGGGCGTCGCCCCATTTTGCGCATCTGGCGTCAAAATAGACGGATCGCACACAACGCGGCGCCCCGCCATGGTAATCAAAAACCTTCTCCGAAGGCTCGACCTCACCACGCTTCAGCTGTTTCTCGCCGTCTACGAAGAAGGCACGCTCACGCGTGCCGCCGAGCGCGAGGCAATCGCCGTCTCCGCCGCGAGCAAGCGTCTGCTCGAACTCGAACAGGCGGTCGGCGCGACGCTGTTTCAGCGCACCGCGCGCGGCATGACGCTGACGCCGGCGGGCGAAACGCTGCTGCATCACGCGCGCCGTGTCATGCGCGACATCGAAAATATCGGCATCGAACTGGCGGGCCACGCGAGCGGCGTGCGCGGCTACATACGGATGATGGCCAATCTGTCGGCGATCGTCGAGTTTCTTCCCGAAGATTTGCGCGCGTTCCAGTTGCAGCACGAGCGCGTCAAGCTCGATCTCGAAGAGCGGCCGAGCGGCGGCGTGGTCGAAGCCGTCGACGACAGCCTCGCCGATCTCGGCATCTGTTCCGGCGACGCCGATACGCACGACCTGCACGTCGAGCACTATCGGCGCGATTCGCTGGTGCTCGTGATGCGCGACGATCATCCGCTGGCGGCGCGCGGGAGCGTCGCCTTCGCCGAAACGCTCGACGGCGATCACGTCGGCCTGCACGCCGCGAGTTCGATCAACGCTCGCACGCATCTGGCCGCGCGTCAGGCGGGCAAGCCGCTGCGCTTGCGCATCCACGTGCCGGGCTTCGACGCGGTCTGCCGGATGGTGCAAGCCGGCATGGGCGTCGGGGTGCTGCCGCGCAAGGTCTATCAACTGATGGGCGCCCCGCTCGGGCTCGTCGGCACGCCGCTGGAGGACGACTGGTCCGAACGCAGCCTCGTGCTGGTGGTGCGCGACGTCGACGCGCTTTCGCCGGTGAGCCGTTTGCTGTTCGACCACCTGCGCTCGATCGAAGCAACCGAAGCCGCCGAAGCAACCTAGACCGCCGAAGCCCTATAAGCCCCCGACGCCAGCCCACGCCGCTGACGCCCCCAAACCTGCACCAGCCGCCGTCTAACACCGAGCGTTCGCCGTTCGCGAACGGTCGTTGGCGAATTGCGGTTGGACGCCGCCGCCACGCCGCTCCTAAGCTGTCTTCCAATACGAAACCAGCTTCGGAGACAGCATCATGGGTGGACCCCTTCAGGGTATCCGCGTCGTCGAGATCGGAACCCTCATCGCCGCGCCGTTCGCCGCGCGCCTCATGGCCGAATTCGGCGCCGACGTCATCAAGATCGAAGCGCCCGAGACCGGCGACCCTCTTCGCAAATGGCGCAAGCTGCATGAAGGCACCTCGCTCTGGTGGTATCTGCAGTCACGCAACAAGAAGTCGGTCTGCGTGAACCTGAAATCGGCGGACGGCGTCGAGATCGTCAAACGTCTCGCCGCCGATGCCGACGTGGTGATTGAAAATCTGCGTCCCGGCGCGCTCGAAAAGCTCGGCCTCGGCTGGGACGTGCTGCACGCGATCAACCCGAAACTGACGATGGTCCGCATCTCCGGCTACGGCCAGTCCGGTCCGTATCGCGACCGACCGGGCTTCGGCGCGATCGGCGAAGCGATGGGCGGAATTCGCTATACGACCGGCGAAGTGGACGGCGCGCCGGCACGCGTCGGCGTGAGTCTCGGCGATTCGCTCGCGTCGCTGCATGGCGTGATCGGCGCGCTGATGTCGCTGCTGCGCGTGAAGACCGGCCAGGGCGAAGGCCAGGTGGTCGACGTATCGCTGGTCGAGAGTGTGTTCAATCTGATGGAAAGCCTCGTGCCGGAATACGACCTGCTCGGCCACGTGCGCGAACGCAGCGGCGGCGCGTTGCCGGGCATCGCGCCGTCGAACACGTATCGCACCGAGGACGACGGCTACGTCGTGATCGCCGGCAACAGCGATCCGATTTTCAAGCGCCTCATGCAACTGATCGGCCGCCCCGATCTCGCCGACGATCCCGCGCTCGCGCACAACGACGGCCGCGCGAAACAATCCGCGATGCTCGATCAGGCGATCACCGCGTGGACTTCGCGCCATGCCACCGACGACGTGCTGGCCGCGCTCGAACGCGCCGAAGTGCCGGCGGGGCGCATCTATTCGGTGGCCGATATCGTCGCCGATCCGCACTACCAGGCGCGCGACATGTTGCTGCAAGCGCAATTGCCGGGCGGCGCGTCGGTGAAGATGCCGGGCATCGTGCCGAAGCTGTCGGACACGCCGGGCGAAGTGCGCTGGCAAGGGCCGACGCTCGGCGAGCATACCGGCAGTGTTCTCAGCGAACTCGGATTTGCCAACGAAGACATCGAGCGGCTGCGCCGCGAAGGAGCCGTGCAATGAACGCCGCCAACAACGACGCCCAATTCGACAAGCTGATCGTGCAGGAAGTCTCTCCGCGCGACGGCTTGCAGATCGAGCCCACGTGGGTCGAGACAGTCGACAAGATTGAACTGATCGATTCGCTATCGACCGCAGGCTTCACGCGCATCGAGGCTGGTTCGTTCGTGTCGCCGAAAGCGATTCCGGCGTTGCGCGACGGCGACGCGGTGTTCCAGCAGATCGAACGGCATCCCGGCGTGATCTACGTCGCGCTGGTGCCGAACCTGAAAGGCGCCGAACGCGCGCTCGCCGCGCGCGCCGACGAACTGAATCTCGTGATGTCCGCGAGTCAGACGCACAACCGTGCCAACATGCGCATGAGTTGCGAATCATCGCTGATGGCGTTCGACGACATCGTGCGGTACGTGCAAGGCTCAGGCGTGCTGCTGAACGCGACGGTGGCGACCGCCTTCGGCTGCCCCTTCGAAGGACGAATCGACGAAGACCGCGTGGTCGGCATTGTCGATACGTATCGCGAGATGGGCATCGAGGGCATCACGCTGGCCGACACGACCGGCATGGCGAATCCGCGCCACGTGAGACGGCTGGTCGCGCGTGTGCTCGAACGGCTGCCGGCCGCCGCGCTCACGCTGCATTTTCACAACACGCGCGGGCTCGGTCTCGCCAATGTGCTGGCGGCATACGAAGTCGGCGCGCGCCGCTTCGACGCCGCGTTGGGCGGCCTCGGCGGCTGCCCGTTCGCGCCGGGTGCGTCCGGCAACATCTGCACGGAAGACCTCGTGAACATGTGCGACGAGATGGGCATTCCCACTGGCGTCGATCTGCCGACGCTGCTCGCGTTGTCGCGCGGTTTGCCTGCGTTGCTCGGCCACGACGTGCCTGGCCAGCTTGCGAAGGCGGGCCGCAATTGCGACGTGCATCCGGTACCCGAATACGTTCTGCAAATCTGATTTCCCCCAAACCGACTGATCGATTAACCGACTAAACGACCGGACGGCCTCGCCGAATCCGGCATTGGAGGCAAGCATGAGTGACCTGGGCGCAGTTGCAAGCGGCAGCCGTCAGGACAGCGCGGACGACCTCGTGGCCGTCATCCGCAAAGTCGCGTGGCGGTTGATGCCGTTGATCATGATCTGCTATCTGTTCGCGTTCTTCGACCGCATCAACATCAGCTTCGCGAAGTTCCAGTTGCAAAGCGATCTCGGTCTGTCCGATACCGCGTACGGTCTCGGCGCGAGTCTGTTCGTGATCGGCTATGTATTGTTCGAAGTCCCGAGCAATCTGTTTCTGTACAAGGTCGGCGCGCGGCGCTGGATTGCGCGGATCATGATTTCGTGGGGTATTGCGACGGCGGCGATGGTATTCGTCAACAACGAATGGCAGTTCTACGGGCTGCGCTTCGTGATCGGCGCGATGGAAGCGGGTTTTGCGCCAGGCGTGCTGTACTACCTGACGCTGTGGTTTCCGCCGAGCTATCGCGGGCGTATCACGTCGATGCTGTTCCTGGCGTCCGCGTTCTCGGGCCTCGTTGGCGCGCCGCTCGCCGGGCTCGTGATCGGGCACATGAATGGCGTGCTGGGCATGGCCGGCTGGCACTGGCTGTTTCTGCTCGGCGGGCTGCCTTGCGTCGTCCTCGGGATCATGGTGTTGAAACTGCTCAAGGATCGCATCGAGGACGCGGGCTGGCTGTCGCCGTCTGAGAAGACGCTGCTGTCGGGTCAGATTGCGCAGCAGAGCCGTCATCCGGGCACGGGCCATTCGCTGATGGGCGCGCTCAAAACTCCGGGCTTTCTGACGCTGGGGCTGGTCTACTTCCTGATTCAGGTGGCGTCGTACGGATTGAATTTCTGGACGCCTCACCTGATCCACGTGGCGGGCACCAACAACCCGACCATGATCGGCTTGCTGACGGCCGTGCCTTATATTTGCGGCGCGATCTGCATGGTGGTGGTGGGCCGCCTGTCCGACGCGACCGGCGAGCGGCGCAAGTTCGTGTTCGGTTTGCTGGTGATGTCGGCGATCGGCTTCTTTGCCGCGGGCTTCTTCGACAAGCAGACCACCTTGCTCGTGATCGCGCTGGCGGTGATGGGCGCGGGCGTGGTGGCGTCGATTCCGGCGTTCTGGGCACTGCCGCCCAAGCTGCTCACAGGCGCCGGCGCGGCAGGCGGGATCGCGTTGATCAACACGCTCGGACAACTCGGCGGGATCGTGAGCCCGATCATGGTGGGACGCGTGAAGGATCTGACGGGGAGCACGACGCCCGCGTTGTATGTGATTGGCACGATGAGCGTGATCTGCGCGCTGATCATGTTGTACGGGATGCCGGAGTCGCTGCGGCGCAAGGAAGGGGCGCGGTGAGGGTGGTCCCCGCATAACGTAGAGCGGGCCGCCCTTGGCGGTCTGCCCGCGAGCGAGCCGCAGGAAGATAGCCCTGTGGCATCAATCACTTGGCAGGCCTGTGCGCATCTTGTCCACAGGCTTGTGCCCAAATTATGTGGACAACTAGGGTTCAACTCCGTCGCGTCCCGTATGGCGTCCTTGCTAACGGCCTTTCAGGCGCGAAGCATCCCGTAACGGCGAACCCTGCCTACACATGAACCGCAACAGGATACTGCTGCTGCATCAATCACTTGGCTGGGATATGCGAATGTTGTCCACAGGCTTGCGAACATTTTAGGTGGACAAGTTTTTGCCTTCGGCGTGAGCGTTCTGATGGCGCTGCATGTCACGAAGCCGAAGGCAAAACAACTCGAGGCATCTCAAGTCTTCAACGACGAAGCCGCCACCGCTTCCTGCGATTGCACCTGCAAAACCGCATCGCGCTTGTCGAGCAAATGCTGCCGCAGAATCGCGCTCAGCTTCTTGCCATCACGCGCTTCGAGCGCCTTCAGCATTTCATCGTGATCGTGAATCGCACTGTCCCACTTCGGAACCTGAAAGTTCGAACGGAACCTGAGCGCCTGCAAGCGCCGGTTCACCGCGATATAGGTTTGCCGCAGCGCTGAATTTCTCGCGGCCTCGTTGATCTTGTCGTGGATCGCCTGGTTGCGGCTGTAATAGCCGGGCAGATCGTTCTGGGTGCGGCACGCGAGCATCGCGTAATGGAGCGCCTTGATCTCGGCAAGCTCGGCGGCGGTCATGCGTTCCGCGGCCAGTTCGCCGGAAAACGCCTCGAGGCCGCTCATCAGTTCGAAGGTCTCGCGCAACTCAGCTTCCGACATCTTCGACACCGACGCGCCCCGATTCGGCGAAATCTCGATCAGCCCTTCGGCGGCCAATACCTTCAGCGCTTCGCGCAACGGCGTGCGCGAGATGCCGAGCGTCTCGCACAACTCCCGCTCGTTCAGTTTCTTGCCCGGCTCCAGCGCCCCTTCGACGATAAAGCGGCGAATGTGCTCCACCACCGTGTCGTGCAGGCGCTGGCGCTCGACCTTCGGCATCAGCGGGGAAGCGGTTACACCTGCAGTGAAATCCGAATTTTGCATACAAAAGCCCTCAACATGCATAAGTTGGGATTTTATCGGAAGCCGAAAGATTAGTTAATAGCGCGGGTAAACACCGGCACTCAGACGCAAATTTTGCCTTGGGAGCGTCACACTTCGTCTGATATAGTTTTTTGAATGCAAAATTCAATCGGAGGAGCCCCATGCTCAAGCTAGACTTTCATCCCGCTGGACGTCACTTTCTGCAGATTCCGGGTCCGAGCCCGGTGCCCGACCGCATCCTCCGGGCGATGAGCTACCCGACCATCGACCATCGCGGTCCCGAGTTCGGCGAACTCGGTCTGAAGGTGCTCGACGGCATCAAGAAGATCTTCAAGACGCAGCAGCCCGTGGTGATCTATCCGGCCTCCGGTACGGGCGCATGGGAAGCGGCGCTGTCCAACACGCTGAGTCCCGGCGACCACGTGCTGATGTTCGAGACGGGCCACTTCGCGACGCTATGGAAAAAGATGGCGGACAAGCTTGGGCTCAAGCCCGAGTTCCTCGGCTTGCCGGGCATCGAAGGCTGGCGGCGCGGGGTTCAGCCGCAGATGATCGAGGAGCGTCTGCGCACCGACACGCAACGCACGATCAAGGCGGTGTGCGTCGTGCATAACGAAACTTCCACCGGCGTCACGTCCGACATCGCCGCCGTGCGCCGCGCGATCGATGCGGCGGGCCATCCGGCGCTGCTGCTCGTCGACACGATCTCGGGCCTCGCCTGCGCCGACTATCGCCACGACGAGTGGGGCGTCGACGTCACCGTGTCGGGCTCGCAAAAGGGCTTGATGCTGCCGCCGGGCATCAGCTTCAACGCGATCTCGCCGAAAGCACTGGCCGCCAGCAAGCACGCGAAACTGCCGCGCAGCTTCTGGGACTGGAGCGAAATCGTCGAGATGAACGAAACCGGCTACTGGCCGTACACGCCGAACACGAATCTGCTCTACGGCCTGCATGAAGCGCTGGAGATGATTCTCGGCGAAGGGCTCGACAACGTGTTCGCGCGTCACGAGCGTCTCGCCGAAGCGACCCGCCGCGCGGTGCGCGCGTGGGGCCTGGAGATCCAGTGCGCGGACCCGGCCGTGTATAGCCCGGTGCTGACCGGCGTGATGATGCCCGACGGGATCGATGCCGACGTGGTGCGCAAGCTCATCTACGAACGCTTCGACATGTCGCTCGGCACGGGGCTCGGCAAGATGAAAGGGCGCATGTTCCGCATCGGCCACCTCGGCGATTGCAACGACCTGATGCTGCTCGCCACGCTGGCCGGCTGCGAAATGGGCCTGCGGCTCGCGGGTGTGCCCCTCAAGGAAAGCGGTCTGCCTGCCGCTATGGAGTGGTTGAGCCAGCCGGCCAAGTCCGCGGGTTTGAAAGCGGCGGCCTGAATTGGGCCGGGCGCCGTTGCCCAGCACCGGCACCGGCAGTAGATGCCGCACCATCCGCCTAAAAGAGAACAACAAGAAAGGCAGCAAGGGAGGGCAGGGAGCCCTCCCTTTGAGGACTCGAGCAGCCGTGCATAGAACGCGGCCCGAACAACATGCAATGCGTCCGCGGCAGCGCGAGCGGCTGACGGTCAACGACGTGGCGCGCCACTCAGGCGCGCCGTCGACACATGCCATGGAGAGAGACGATGAAGCGGTTTCGTGTGACCAGTGCGACCAGTATCGTTCTAGTGATGCTATGCATCATGTACTTCATCACTTACCTCGACCGCGTGAACGTCAGCACCGCGGCGGCGGGTTTCGGCAAGGAATTTCAGCTTTCGCATACGCAGGTCGGCCTCGTGTTCTCGGCCTTCGCGTATCCGTATCTGCTGTTTCAGGTGATCGGCGGCTGGGTGAGCGACCGCTTCGGCGCGAAACGCACGCTGCTGTTCTGCGGCGCGATCTGGGGCGTCGCCACCTTGCTGACCGGCTTCGCCGGCGGCCTGGCCTCATTGCTGGCCGCGCGCGTGCTGCTCGGTTTCGGCGAGGGCGCCACGTTTCCCGCCGCGACCTCGGCGATGTCGCGCTGGGTCGCGAAGGACAAGCGCGGCTTCGCGCAGGGCATCACGCATGCCGCGTCGCGCGTCGGCAATGCGGTGGCGCCCGCGCTGATCGTGCTGGTGATGGCGACCTGGGGCTGGCGCGAATCGTTCTACATCTGCGGCGCGCTTAGCCTGCTGTGGGTCGTCGTGTGGGCGGTCACCTTCACCGAACATCCGAAGGATCATCCGCGCATCACGTCCGAAGAACTCGCGGTGCTGCCCGCGCCGAAGCCGAAAGCGGCCGGCGTGCCGTGGAGCAAGCTGTTTCGCCGCATGGCGCCGGTCACGATCGTGTACTTCTGCTACGGCTGGACGCTGTGGCTGTTCCTCAGCTGGATTCCGCTCTACTTCCTGCGTAATCATCATCTGGAATTGCAGAAGTCGGCGATCTTCGCTTCGGTGGTGTTCTTCGCCGGCGTGCTCGGCGATACGCTCGGCGGCCTCGTGACCGACTGGATCTTCAAGCGCACCGGCAGTCTCAAGCGCGCGCGTAGCTGGATGGTGTCGGTCTGCATGCTGTTCTGCCTGCTCTCGCTGATTCCCTTGATGTTCACGCACAACCTGGCGCTGTCGATCGCGTGTCTTGCGTCGGGCTTCTTCTTCGCCGAAATGACGATCGGCCCGATGTGGGCGATTCCGATGGACATTGCGCCGGAATTCGCGGGCACCGCGAGCGGCATGATGAACACGGGCTCGGCACTCGCCGCGATCATCTCGCCGGTGGTCGGCGGTTTTCTGATCGACTACTTCGGCAACTGGAATTTGCCGTTCGTCGGCAGCATGCTGTTGATGGGCCTGGGTGTCGTGCTCGCGTTCCGCATGCAGCCGGAAAGCAAATTCGCACTCGACCAGGCGGACAACTCGCATGTCCCGACCCACATCGGCGCGTAAGCGCAACACGCCGTCCCCACTCAGTTCGCGATGAAAGACATGACCACCTCACTCAGCCGGCGTCTTGCCGAGGCACGCCGCGATCGGCTCACGCTCGACACGTTGGCGCCACAGCAGATACCCGCCGACGCTCATGCCGCGTACGCGATCCAGCACGACATTCTGGGCATCCATGGCGCGCGGATCGGCGGCTGGAAAATCGGCGCGAAGTCTGCGAGCGGTCCGATCCAGGGCGCACCGCTGCCCGCTGCCGATCTGCATGCCGACGGCGCGCGTCTCGCGCGCGAAGGCTTTGCGCCGCTCGGGCTCGAACTGGAAGTCGCGTTTCGCTTTGGCCGCCGCTTCGAGCCTGCCACCACGCCTTATAGCGAAGACGAAGTGATGGCGGGCATCGGTTCGATCGGCGCGACTATCGAAATCGTCGCGAGCCGCTATGCCGCGTGGCCCGACGTCGACAAGCTCGCGCAACTCGCGGATTTGCAGAATCACGGTGCGTTGATCGTCGGCGAGTTCACGCCGTATCGCGAGGACTTTCCGTTCGTCGCGCCGTCGCTGCGTTTCAGTTTCGACGGACACGATGTGGTCGAGACGGCGCCCGCGAATCCGGCCGGCGACCCGCGGCGTTTGTTGACGTGGCTCGTCAATCACGCGAGTTCGCGCGGCATCGCGGTGACGCCGGAGATGGTCATCACCGCCGGTTCGTACACCGGCATGTTCTTTGCGCGCCACGCGGGCACGGCGAGCGGGCGCATCGAAGGGCTCGCGCCGGTCAGCGTGACGTTGTACTAGGCGGCGGCTTCGCCCGTTTTCCCAGTCTCCTGCATTTCCACGAGCCGACGATATGACGAACCCCACCTCCGCTTTACTCGTCAAGCCGATTCATCTGGTTCCCTCCGCCGCGCGCCTGACGAGTCCGCTCGCGCAGCTTCTGCGCAAGTCGCTGCGTGGCGACGTGCTGTTCGATGCGGCGAGTCGCGGCCGTTATGCGACCGATGCGTCGATCTATCAGATCACGCCGGTCGGCGTGGTGGTGCCGCGCAATCAGGACGATTTGCGCGTCGCGCTGGAGATCGCCCGCAGCGAGAAAGTGCCGCTGCTCGCGCGCGGCGCGGGCACGAGCCAATGCGGCCAGACGGTCGGCGAAGCGTTGGTGATCGACACGAGCAAGTGGCTGAACAACATCGTCGCCTTCGATGCGCAGGCGCGCACCGTCACCGTCGAGCCCGGCGTCGTGCTCGATCATCTGAACGCGTGGCTCAAGCCGCACGGGCTGTGGTTTCCGGTGGACGTGTCGACGGCCGCGCAATGCACGATCGGCGGGATGGCCGGCAACAACTCGTGCGGCTCGCGCTCGATCGAATACGGCAACATGGTGCACAACGTCGAGGCGATCGACGCGATTCTCGCCGACGGCAGCGAAGCGCGTTTCGCGTCGCTGCGCGAGACACCGCAAGGCGCGCGTTTGCAGCAGATTCTCGACGGCGTGACGCGCATCGCCCAGCGCGAGCGCGACGAAATCGTCGCGCGTGTGCCGAAGGTGTTGCGGCGCGTGGCGGGCTACAACATCGACCTGTTCGATTGCCAGAACCCGCGCGCCTATACCGATGACGGCTTCGCGAATCTCGCGCATCTGCTGGTCGGCTCGGAAGGCACGCTCGCGTTCAGCCGGCAATTGACGCTGAAGCTCGCGCCGCTGCCCGCGCATAAAACGCTGGGCGTGGTCAACTTTCCGACGTTCCGGCAGTCGATGGAGTTGACGCAGCACATCGTCAAGCTGAAGCCGGTGGCGGTGGAGCTGGTCGATCGCACGATGATTGATCTGGCGATGAGCAATCCTGCGTTTCGTCCGGTGATCAGCAAGGCGCTCGTCGACGAGCCGCAGGCGATCCTGCTCGTGGAGTTCGCGGGCGAGGACCGCGATGCGCAACTCGCATCGCTCAGGCAGCTCGCGGAGCTGATGGCCGATCTGGGCCTGCCCGGCTCGGTCGTCGAGATGCCGGACGCGAACGAACAGAAAGCGTTGTGGGAAGTCCGCAAGGCCGGGCTCAACATCATGATGAGCATGAAGGGCGACGGCAAGCCGGTCTCCTTCATCGAAGACTGCGCAGTGCCGCTCGAACATCTGGCCGACTACACGAGCCGTCTGACCGAGGTGTTTCATCGGCACGGCACGGAAGGCACCTGGTACGCGCACGCGAGCGTCGGCACGCTGCACGTGCGGCCGATTCTCGACATGCGGCGCGACGGCGCGGGGAAGATGCGCGCGATTGCCGACGAAGCGGCCGCACTCGTGCGCGAATACAAAGGCGCCTATTCGGGCGAACACGGCGATGGTTTGTGCCGTGGCGAATGGGTCGCATGGCAGTACGGGCCGCGGCTGAATCAGGCGTTCAGCGCGATCAAGACGCTGTTCGATCCGGACAACCGCTTCAATCCCGACAAGATCGTGCGTCCGCCGAAGATGGACGACGCGCGCCATTTTCGCTTCGCGCCGGGCTACAAGGAACAGCGCATCGACACGGCGCTCGACTGGTCGGCGTGGAACGTCGAACGCGATCCGCTGACGGGCGCGGAGACCTTGCCCGGCAGCGGTAACGATCTGTCAGGCGGTCTCGCGAAGGCCGTCGAGATGTGCAACAACAACGGCCACTGCCGCAAGTTCGACGCGGGCACGATGTGTCCGAGCTATCGCGTGACGAAGGACGAGCAGCACGTCACGCGCGGACGCGCGAATACGTTGCGCCTCGCGATCTCGGGGCAACTCGGCGAAGCGGGTCTCGCGAGCGACGACGTCAAGGAGACGCTCGACCTGTGCGTGTCGTGCAAGGGCTGCAAACGCGATTGCCCGACCGGCGTCGACATGGCGAAGTTCAAGATCGAGGCGCGGGCGGCGCGCGTCAAGCGGCATGGGCTGCGTCTGCGTGACAGGCTGGTTGCTTTCATGCCGCGCTATGCGGCCACCGCGAGCCGCATGCCGGGTCTGATGGCGCTGGCCGATAACGTGCCGGTGTTGTCGGCGTGGTTCAAGCGTTCCGTGGGCTTCGCGCCTGAACGCAGTTTGCCGCGCTTCAGGAAGCCGTTTCTGTCGAATGCCGTGCCAGGCAAAGCGGCTCGAAGCGGCGGCCTGAAAGAGGTGCTGCTGTTCGTCGACACGTTCAACAACAACATGGAGCCGGACAACGCGCGCGCCGCGCAGCAAGTGCTGGAGGCCGCCGGCTATACGGTGCATTTCAACACGCGCCAGGGCGAGCGGCCGGTGTGCTGCGGCCGCACGTTCCTGGCGGCGGGTCTGGTCGATGAAGCGAAGCAGGAAGCGCGGCGCATGCTCGATCTGTTCAGGCCGTTCGTGGAGCGGGGCGTGCCGATCGTCGGGTTGGAACCGTCGTGCCTGCTTTCGTTGCGCGACGAGTTTCTGCACTACGGTTTCGGCGTGGAAGCGCAGCGGCTTTCGCAGCAGGCGTTTCTATTCGAAGAGTTTCTCGTGCGCGAGGAAAAGGCTGGCCGTTTGCAGCTTGCCTTGAAGCCGTTGGCCGCGCAGCAGGCGCTGGTGCATGGTCATTGCCATCAGAAGGCCTTCGATGCGTTCACGCCCGTGCAGACCGTGCTCAAGTGGATTCCGCAGTTGAAGGTGTCGACGGTGGAGTCGTCGTGCTGCGGCATGGCCGGCAGCTTCGGCTACGAAGCCGAGCACTACGCGACTTCGCAGGCGATGGCGGAATTGTCGCTGCTGCCGGCGGTGCGCAAGATCGACGGCGATACGGTGATGGTCGCGGACGGCACGAGCTGCCGGCATCAGATTCACGATGGCGCGGGCGTCGATGCGATCCACGTGGCGCGCGTGCTGGCGATGGCGTTGCAGTAACGCCGGCTCCTTGCTCAAACGCCGACAGCCTGCCGGAACACAGTAGGCGCCACGCCGACGCTGTCGCGAAAGCGGTGGCTGAAATGGCTGGCGTTCGCATAGCCGCATTGTTCGGCAACCTGCGCGAGCGGCAGCGTCGTCGTGCGCAGCAGTGTGCGGGCGCGTTCGACACGCTGCTGTGCGATCCATGCGGCAGGTGGCAGTCCGAACGAAGCGCGGAACATGCGCGCGAGATGAAACTCCGACAACGCCGCGACGCCGGCGAGTTCGCCGAGCGTGAGTGTCTGCGCGAGATGGCTTTCGATGTAGTCGCGCAACCGCCGCCGCGCCGCCACCGACAACCCGCCTTTGAGCGACGCGTCGCTGCGGCGCACGCCTTGCGAACGCAGCAGCAGACTCAGCACTTCGTGCGCGGTCTCGTTGGTGCGCAGCAGCCCGTCGGGGTTCTGCCAGTCTTCGTTGACGAGCGATTGGCACAGGCCGGCGATACGGGCGTCTTCGAAATAGGTGCGGTCGGCGAGCGTCAGTTCGCGCGGCTCGCGGTCGAGTTCCTGAACGGCGCGCTGCGTGAAGTGCTCGGGCAGGAAGTACAGATGCATGAAGTGCATGTGCCCGCGCACCCACCAGCGCGATTCGTGTTCGCCGGGCAGCGCGCACAAGCGCGACGGCGCGCCGTAGTGGCCGGGCATTTTCTGCCGCTCGGTGCGATAGCCGCCATCCAGATAGCACGACAGCGTGTGATGGCCGGGCCGTTCGTAGACAGTTTCGGATTCCTTTGTGTCGCGCGTCCAGACGGCGATGGCGAGCCGGTCGCCGAGCCACGCGAAGCGGTCCAGATGGGCGTCCGCGCTGCTCAGCGTGTGACAGACCGACTGAAGGCCGAACGGCGTATCGGTGGCGGGCATCACGGGGACGGGCGGAGTGGCGTTCACGGCAAACGGGCGGACGGCATTCGAGGGCTGGATGAGCGAGTATACGGCGAGCCCCGTGCAGCCGCTCATCGACGCCGAAAAATGCGCAATCCTGGACAAGTGCGGGCGGCCGCGCGGCAGCATAGTCGAGCTTCCTTCCGACTTCGCTGTTGCAGGCTCGACTATGAATCTTCTGCTTTACGTCGTCACGGTTCTGATCTGGGGCACCACGTGGCTCGCGATCAAATGGCAACTCGGTTCGGTGCCGCCGCCGGTATCGATTGCGTGGCGCTTCTGGATCGCGGCGTTGCTGTTATTCGCGCTGCTGCGCATCATGCGCCGGCCGATCTGGCCGCCGCGCGCCGCGTGGCGCTTTCTGTTCGCGCAGGGTTTCACGCTCTTCTGCCTGAATTTTCTGTGCTTTTATTACGCCGAGCAGGTCGTGCCGAGCGGCCTGGTAGCGGTGGTGTTTTCCATCGCGCCGTTGCTAAACTCGATCAACGGCCGTCTCTTCATGGGCCGGCCGCTGCAACCCACGGCGATCGCCGGTGCATTGCTGGGGCTCGTCGGCATTCTGTGCCTGTTCGTCCAGCAGATGGCCGGACACCTCGGCAATCGCGCCGAGTTGATCGGACTTGGGATCGCATTTCTCGGCACCTTGTGTTTCTCGACTGGCAGCCTGTTGTCGAGCCGGATGCAGTCGATGGGCTTGCACCCGTTCGCCACCAATAGCTGGGCGATGCTGATCGGCGCCAGCATCCTCACGATGGGGAGTTGGCTGGCAGGCTTTTCGTTCGCCGTCGAGCCGTCCGTGCGTTATCTCGGCGCGCTCGCGTATCTCGCGGTGTTCGGCTCGGTGATCGGGTTTACCGCGTACCTGATGCTGGTCGGGCGCATGGGCCCCGAGCGGGCCGCGTACTGCACGGTGCTGTTTCCGATCGTGGCGCTGGCGGCATCGACGGTGTTCGAGGGGTATCGGTGGTCGCCGTTGGCCGTGGTCGGGCTGTTGCTGGTGGTCGCCGGCAATCTGGTGGCGTTCGATCTGACGCGGCGGATATTTGTGCGGCGAACGGCGGCGAGATCGTGATGTAGCGTGTCGCCGTGAACGTAGCCGGAGGCGATGGCGAACCCACGTGAACGGCCGCTCCGGCGGCCCTTCAAGGCGAGTTTCAGGTGAGTATTTTCGGGAGGCAAAAAGGCGCTTGAAGAGCTTGCTGGTGAGCCTTTTCGGGAGCCCATTTTCTGCCCGGCAAACCGCCGGGCTGCCCATGAATTAATCACATGGGTAGACGAACCCCTCTAACCGCCGTATAATCGCCGCACCCTAACCGCGAAATTGCAGCTAGATAGCTTAAGTTAGAAGGGGTTGAATGCAAACTAGCGGTACATTGCATCCATCCCATCACCGGTGAAAAACCGGTCTTCCAAAGAGGGCTCACACCCCTTCGGACAAGCGGCTCAGCGCCGCCGTCCACCTCATCGATGGATCTGGCGCCAGTTTTGCTACTGGCTAGCCACCGAGGTCACTAAGCAGTTCACCGCCCAACACCCTCGCGCCGGGCAACCAACCCACGCCCGGCACCACTCGGTTCAATTCGCGGCACCTGCCGCGTCCCGAACTTCCCATTCGCAGCGTCGTCACGGCGCCTGTGCGGCGCGGCTATTTGCGCGCGTCGCCCGAACAAGGAGGCGCATCTTCATGATTCATCGTCCTGCCAGACTGATCGGCAGTCTCGTAGCCATCGGCATTGTCGTCGCGTTGCTGTGCCGTGCGATCGACCCCAGCGCCCTGCACCAGTACGCGCCCGATCTCGTCTACTACACGAAACGGCACCTGCTGCTGGTCGGCTACTCGATGGCCCTCGCATTGCTCGTCGGCATACCTGCCGGCATCTTGTTGAGCCGTCCGTCGTTCGCGCGTCACGCTGAGCGCTTCATGCAGATCTTCAACATCGGCAACACGATTCCGTCGTTGGCGGTGCTGGCCATCGCGCTCGGCATCTTCGGTATCGGCGATATTCCGGCGCTCGTCGCGCTGTTCCTCGCCTCCTTGCTGCCGATCACGCGCAATGCGTATGAAGGCATGAAGAACGTTTCGCCCGCGTTGCGCGAGGCGGCGCGCGGCATCGGCATGACGGGTTGGCAGTCGCTCGTGCGCGTCGAGTTGCCGAATGCGATGCCCATCATCATCGGCGGTGTGCGCACGGCGCTCGCGATCAACGTGGGCAGCGCGCCGCTCGCGTATCTGATCGGCGCGGACAGTCTCGGCACGCTGATTTTCCCCGGCATTTATCTGAACAATCAGCAGCAGCTTTTGCTCGGCGCCGCGGCGACCGCGATTCTCGCGCTGGTACTGGACGGCATCGTGTCGGCCGGCAGCCGCTATTTGCTCGCGCGACGTGGGGTGGCGGCATGATCAATCTGTTCACACGCAGCCGCTGGATCGCAGCGGGCGCACTGCTCGTCGCGAGCCTTCAGGCGAGCGCGGCGACGCTCGTGATCGGTGGAAAAAATTTCACTGAGCAGTACGTTCTTACCGAGATCACCTCGCAATACCTGCAATCGAAGGGCTACACGATCGATGCGCGCACCGGCCTTGGCAGCACGCTGTTGCGCAGCGCGCAGGAAAACGGGCAGGTCGACGTGGTGTGGGAATACACCGGCACGGCGGCCATCGTCTACAACAAGATCACCGAGAAGCTCGATCCGAAGACGATGTACGAGCGCGTGAAAGAGCTCGACGCGAAACGCGGCCTGATCTGGCTCGATGCTTCGCCGCTGAACAACACGTATGCGCTCGGCCTGCCGCAGGAACTGGCGCAGCAAACCGGCATCCGCACGATTTCGCAGCTTGCCGCGAAGCTCGCGGCGGAGCCGAAGAAGAAGCACGTGTTCGCGATGGACGCGGAGTTCGCCAACCGTCCGGATGGGCTGAAGCCGCTCGAAGCGGCCTACGGCATGGCGTTCAGCCGCGCGGAAACGCGCCAGATGGACCCGGGCCTCGTCTACACCGCGCTGCATAACAACCAGGTGCCGATCGGTCTGATCTACACGACAGACGGCCGCGTGAAGGGCTTCAACATCATGCCGCTCGAAGACGATCGCCACTACTTCCCCGCGTACAACGCCACGCCGGTGGTGCGCAAAGCGATCCTCGACCAGAACCCGCAACTCGCGACGCAGTTGAACGCGCTGTCCAACGCGCTGAACAACGACGTCATGCTCGAGATGAACAAGCAGGTCGACATCGACGGCAAGCCGGTGCGTGAAGTCGCGGCGGAATTCCTGCGCACGCACAAGCTGCCCTGAGCGGAGACCTTTTATGACTGTATTCGACTATCTATCGGCCAATTGGCCTGAACTGCTGCAACTGACCGCGCAACACGTGTGGCTGGTGGGGATCGCGGTGGGCTGCGCGATCGTCGTCGGGGTTCCGTTGGGGATCCTGATCAACCGGCACGAGTGGCTTGCCGCGCCGTTGCTGAGCATTGCCACCGTGGTGCTGACCTTGCCGTCGATCGCACTGTTCGGTTTGATGATTCCGGTGTTTTCGCGCTTCGGCCAGGGCATCGGCGCCGTGCCGGCGATCACCGCCGTGTTCCTCTATTCACTGCTGCCGATCATGCGCAATACCTACCTCGCGCTGCGCAACGTCGACGCGGGCATCAAGGAGGCCGGCATCGGTATCGGCATGACCGTGTGGCAACGGTTGCGCCTTGTCGATCTGCCGCTCGCGGTGCCGGTGATTCTCGGCGGCGTGAGGACGGCCGTGGTGATGAACATCGGCGTGATGACGATTGCCGCGGTGATCGGCGCGGGCGGCCTCGGCACGCTGATCATCCGCGCGATCGGCCAGAGCAACATGATGAAACTGTTGGTGGGCGCGGTGCTCGTGAGCTTGCTCGCGATCGTCGCCGACCTGCTGCTGCAAGCGCTGCAACGCCTGCTGACACCGAAGGGAGTGCAAAAGACATGATCGAACTCGACAAACTGACAAAGACGTTTACGCAGAAGGACGGCCAGCAGGTCAAGGCTGTCGACTCGGTGAGCCTGACGGTCGGCGAAGGGGAAATCTGCGTGTTTCTCGGCCCGTCGGGTTGCGGCAAGACCACGACCCTGAAAATGATCAACCGTCTGATCGCGCCGACTTCGGGCCGCGTGCTGATCAACGGCGAAGACACTTCCGGTCTGAACGAGGTCGAATTGCGCCGCCACATCGGCTATGTGATCCAGCAGATCGGCCTGTTCCCGAACATGACGATCGAGGAGAACATCACGGTCGTGCCGCGTCTGCTCGGCTGGGACAAGAAGCGCTGCCGCGAGCGGGCCGTGGAACTGATGTCGATGGTCGCGCTCGATCCGAAGCAGTACCTGAAGCGCTATCCGCGCGAATTGTCGGGTGGGCAGCAGCAGCGCATCGGCGTGATCCGCGCGCTGGCCGCCGATCCGCCGGTGCTGCTGATGGACGAACCGTTCGGCGCGGTCGACCCGATCAATCGCGAGTCGATTCAGAACGAGTTCTTCCAGATGCAGCGTCAACTGAAAAAGACGGTGATCATGGTGAGCCACGACATCGACGAGGCGATCAAGCTCGGCGATCGTGTCGCGGTGTTCCGCCGGGGGCAGCTGGTGCAGTACGATCATCCGGATACGCTGCTCGCGCATCCGCATGATGAGTTCGTCGGCGCGTTCGTCGGACAGGACAGCACATTGAAGCGCCTGTTGCTGGTGAAGGCCGGCGACGCCGCCACGCAGCCGGAAACGGCTCGCGCCGACATGCCGGTGGCACGCGCCTTCCAGATGATGGATGACAGCGACAACCGCTATCTGACCATCGTCGACGATAACCGGCAGGCGCTCGGCTACGTGACGCGCCGCGCGGCGCGCGCGGGGCAAGGCGTGTGCGGCGATCATCTCACGCCGTTCAAGGCGACGGTCAGTGCCGATGAGCATTTGCGCATCGTGCTGTCGAAGATGTATCAGTTCAATTCGTCGTGGATGCCGGTTCTGGATGGTGACGGCCGCTATGTCGGCGAAGTCACGCAGGATTCGATCGCGGACTATCTGAGCTCCGGACGGTCGCGTCGCCAGACGGGACAACCGGCGATCGTCTCGCCTGCCGTCGCCGCAGCGGAAGCGGCTGCCGCACATTCGTAACGCAACTCGAGCAGTAACGCAGTAACGTTGCACGCGGGCCTTTGCTTGGTCGAAGAAGCGAAGGCCCGCTCATTCCTCAAGAGCCGCCGCGCTCGTCCAGGCCATCGAGGCGACTCCTTAGCACACCACTATGTAATTGCCGCCGCATCTGCGGTCGATGCGGCGATTGCATTTGCACGCGAAAGTTATATATAGCAAGTTATTACGACGTAATCCTATGCGTATCGTATTAATTGGGGTGAATAAAGGTCTATAAATATTTTTTAGAATTTATTTGCGCTTTTTATATGCGAATATAAAACGTCATTATTGACATATGCGCATTGGCCGGCCGCTGCGTATATCTGCGAAACCGCGTCTTTTGTGCCTGCCGTGCGCGTTTCGTGTCTCGCAAGGAAATACCGTCGTGAAACTCCTCTCTTGCCTGGGCATGGTCGTGGTCTTATTCCATAGCCTTATTCCCGTGAACGCGTCCGCGCAATCGCAACTGAACTACACCACTTCATGGATCGGCAATAGCTTTGGTTTTGGCGATGGCAAATGGATGCAGCAGGATATTCAGGCCATTAGCGTCGGCGCCGACGGCACCGTTTATACCAATTCCCTCTGGGATGAGAGCGGCAGCGAAATCGCCGCCTACCGCGCGGGCGACAAACTTGCGGTGGCCGGTTCGACGCACGGCTGGGGCGCGGCCGGCGGCGACGCGGTCGCGGTGAACCACACGTACCTGTATGCGGCGATGTCGATCGGCAACCAGAGCAACACGCTCGTCGGCGCGGACTATCCGCCGGCCAATCAGACCTGGTATGGCATCACGCGCCGCACGCTTGCGAATCTGGCGACCGGCACGCCGTTCAGCGGCGGCATCGGCAATAGCGCGAATGCGACGAAGAACAGTTTCCTACCGGTGCAAACGGTGACAACGGGCACCGACGCGAGCATCCGCGGCCTCGCCGCCACCGACACCGAACTGTACGTGGCCGACACCTACGGCAACCGGATCGTGGTGTACGACGCGGCGTCGATGCAGCCTTTGCGCTCGTGGAGCGTGCCCTCGCCGGGACGCATCGCCGTGGACACCGATTCGACGTTATGGGTGCTGAGCGGTGTTTCCTCCGGAAACCTAACTATCGTCCACTACACGGCCAATGGCGCCGCGCTCGCCAGCGCGTTGACGCTGCCGGCAGGGACGGTGCCGACCGACATCACGGTGACGCCGTCAGGACAGATTCTCGTCGCCGACAACGGGCCGTTGCAGCAGATTCTCGTCTTCAACAAGGACGCCAACGGTCAGCCGCAAGCCGGCGCGGCGATCGGCACGCGCAACGGTCTGTTTCACGCCGTGAAGGGCGTGCCGGGCAACATGCGTTTCAACGGCATCACGGGTATCGGTGTCGATCCGGCGGGCAATCTCTACGTCGCGCAGAACGGCGAGGGGCCGCGCGCGATTGGCTCGACGTCGGTTGGACAAGGCGCGGTGCTCGAAAGCTACGTGTTCAACTCGCGTGTGTTCAACTGGCGGCTCTACGGGCTGACGTTCGTCGATAGCGCCGCGTTCGATCCGGCCACGCCGAACTCCGTCTATACGGGCTCGAAGCGCTTCACGCTCGACTACCACCAGCCCACCGGCCGCGAATGGTCGTACGCGGCCTTTACGCTCGACCGCTTCGACTATCCCGGCGACCCCGCATTCCACCAGCCGCGCGGGGTGCGCGGCGAGCCGATGGTGCGCCGGATCAACGGCAAGCCGTTTCTCTACACGCTCGATCCTGGCGCGCATTACCTGAACGTCTATCGCTTCGATGCGGCGCATGGCGAAATGGCGATCCCATCCGGCCTGCTCGCGCAGAATCCGCAGCCGGGCGCGTGGCCCGCCGGGCAGCCGACTTACGGCGAATGGCTGTGGCGCGACAGCAATGGCAACGGCACTGTCGATACCAGCGAGATCAGCAGCAATCCATCGACCGGCAGCACGGTCGGCAATGGCTTCTGGTGGGTCGACACACCAGGCAACGTCTGGCTCGCCACGCCGTTGAGCGGCATCCGCGAGATGCCGTTGCAAGGCTTCGACGCCGCCGGCAATCCGGTCTACACCTACGCGAGTTCGAAGATGTTCGCGATGCCGCAGCCGTTCACGCGGCTTGCGCGGCTCGTGTATGTCGCGGAAACCGACACGATGTACCTGTCCGGTTTCACGAGCGCGATTCCGTGGGACGCGACACATTGGAAGGAAGCGGGCCCGGTGCTCGCGCGCTACGACAACTGGAGTTCCGGCACGCCGACGCAACAGTACGCGATCTCGCTGCCGTGGAATACCCAAAGCAATCCGCAGACGACCACGGTCGGCGTCGCGGTGGCGGGCAATTACATCTTCGTCGCGGAGCTGTACACGGCGAAGGTCGATGTGTACGACGCACGCACGGGCCAGGTGGTCGGCTACATGACGCCGGGCGCGAGCGTCGGCAACACGAGCGGCTGGGTGGACGTCTATCTCGGCATCAGCGCGGCGCAGCGCGAGAACGGCGAGTACGTGGTCCTGCTGGAAGACGACGCCCGCGCGAAAATCCTGATGTATCGATGGACGCCTTGACGTGGATCGCGCTCGGCCCGATCACGAATAGACGGCGGCGCGCGATCGGTATATAACGACTTGAAAGGATGGCGTGTTCACCGACGTATCTTCACCGACGCATCAACTGGAGCGATGTTCCATCATGACTCAAGACGCTTCGCCTGAGCCGCCGCCCACTGGCAACCGGCCCGACCTCGACAGCCTCGATGCAGCGCTCAGTCACGTGGATCAGCAGGTATCGTCCGGCGGCATTGCCTCGGGCGCGGCGAGAGGCATTCTGTACAGCCTGATCGAAACGCTCGGCACGTTGGTGGGCGATCCCGATCTGCCGGAGCACGCGCGTTCGGGTTACGAAGGGCTGCTGGAAGCCGCTCGCGAATTGCGCGCGAAGCTGGATCGCTGAAGCAGAGGGCGCCGCCGTGGCACGCGATGATCGCGGACGGCGGCATGTCCACGCGTTGCACCGCTCCCCAGCGATCCTGTCTTCTGTGATAAAAAGGTGCGCTGTTTCCGCCATTGCGCCTCTCCCATGTTCCCTGCGACTGCATTCGCGCTGCTGGCCGTCGGTATCATCGTCGTCCTGATCACGCCGGGGCCCACCAACACGCTACTGGCCGCGGCCGGTTTGCGTCACGGCGTGCGACCCTCCTTGCCGCTGATTGCCGGCGAACTCGCGGGCTATCTCGTGTCGATTTCCGCATGGGGACGCTTTCTCGCGCACGCGTCGCATGCGCTGCCGTGGTTGCCGTCGCTGCTGCGTGTGGCGGCTGGCCTCTACATCGCCTACCTCGCCGTCGATATGTGGCGTGCGGCAGTTGCGTTGCCCGAGTCGCCGCAACGCACGAGCGGCATGCGCATGCTGTTCGTGGCGACGTTGCTCAATCCGAAAGCCCTGCTGTTCGCGGGCACGATCTTTCCGCCCATCGCCTTCACGCAGATGCCTGCCTATGTTCTCGCGATGCTGACGTTCGTGTGCCTCGCGGTGCCGATCGCGCTCGCGTGGATCGCGTTCGGCGCGGCGCTCGGCAGCGGCAAGCTGTGGCTCGATCCGGTGAAGATGCAGCGCGGCGCGTCGATCGTGCTGGGCGTGTTTTCGCTGTCGCTCGCGTGGGCGGCGCTGCATTGAGCGTGCGTTCGCGCCGCGGTGGGGTCACGCTTTTGCATCGCTGTCGGCGCTCAATGCTTCGAGCCAATCCGGCGGCGCCGAGGTGATAGCAAGTTGCGGGGTGCCGTGCCACTCCGCGCAACGTTGCAGCGCGCGGCGCAGATCGCCCGCAAGACGGGCGCTCAGACGCACGCCCGGTTCGATATGCAGCGACTTCAGTTCGAAGATGCCCTGAGCCCGATGCGCCTTTGCATCCACGCGACCGACCAGACGGCCCCGGCTCAGCAGCGGCAACACGAAGTAGCCGTATTTGCGTTTCGCGGCGGGCGTATAGCATTCGATCACATAGTCGAAATCGAACAGCGCGGCGGCGCGCTTACGATCCCACACCACCGGATCGAACGGTGACAGCGCCGTCGTGACCGTCGATGCGAGCTTGCCGCTCGCCGCGTCGTCGAGCAGCGGCGCGAAGTCACGATGGACGAACGTGTCCTGTTTCCAGCCTTCCACTTGCACTGGGATCAGTTCGCCCGCGTCGGCGAGCGCATGCAACTCGTCACGATAGGGACGGCGCGGCAGCCGGTAGTAATCGGCAACCCAATCGGCACGCGCGACGCCGAGCGCGCGGCAGGTACGGCGCAGCACTTCGGTGGTGACGCTGTGGGCCGGCGGCAGATCGCGGGCGTCATCCCAACCCGGCAACACGCGCTCGGTCAGGTCGTAGACGCGATGGAAATTGCGGCGCTCCGCGACCATCAGCTGGCCGATCGCGAACAGCACTTCCAGATGACGCTTCTCCGGCTTCCAGTCCCACCAGCCGTTACTCGTTCCCGTCTCGCGGACGAAATCCGCCGAGCGCACCGGACCCGTCGCGCGGATCTGCGCGAGCAGCGTCTCGATGTCCCCCCGATGCTGCTCGTGCCACTCGGCGGCGTATTTCCAGCCCATGCCGCTCGGATCGAGCATGCGATGACGCAGCAGCCCGTAATCTTCGATCGGCACGAAACAGGCCTCGTGCGACCAGTACTCGAACAGTTTGCCTTCGGCGAGATGTTCGTCGAGCCATTGCGGCGGATACGCGCCGAGCCGGCTGAACAGCACGAGATAGGGGCTGCGCGCGACCACGTGAATCGTGTCGATCTGCAATTGCGCCATGCGGCGGATCGTGTCGAGCACATCGGCCTTGACGGCCTTGCGACGCGGTGGCGTCAGCAAACCTTGCGCGGCCAGATGGAGGGTGCGGGCTGCGGAGAGCGGCAGAGTCTTCACGCGGGCGTTGGTCAGTGTGACTGCGAAGGGAGCGGGCGGGCGGCCCGGCCTGGATCAGCAGCCGCTACTGTAGCGTGAATACTGAGGATGAATCGGAGCGGGCGCGAACCGCGCAGCGCCTGCCGACCTTACCAGCCGTGCCCGTGATGCCGCTCCCAGCCGCGATGGCGGCCGTGGTCGTGATGCCAGCCGCGGCCGCGATAGTAATCGTCCCGGTAGCCGTACCCGTAGACCGGCTGCGGCGCGTAGACGACCGGCGGCGGTGCATACATGACGGGCGGCGCGGCATACACCGGGCCAGGCGTATTGACGAACACGCCGACGTCCACCCGCGCCAGCGCGGCAGTCGATGCGCAGGCGGCGGTCAGGCCGAAGGCGGCGAATACGATCGCGCGTTTGATCATGCGAATCTCCATATCGAAAGAGCCGGCCATTCTCTGTCGAACGGCTGACATCCATCTTACGAAATGGGGAGAGGCACAGGTGCAACGAGTTGAACACGTGTGTAACAGCAGGTTACCCGCCGCAGCCTCGCACGCCTGACGGCGTGAAGGCCCGGCGGGTTGCTCGGCTCAGGCGCCCAGCGCGACCGCTTCAGCGGCGGACACCGCCAGCAGCTGATGGATTTGCGCGACCACGGCCGCGCCTTCCCCGACCGCCGCCGCGACCCGCTTGGTCGAGCCGGCGCGCGCGTCGCCGATCGCGTACACGCCTTCGACCGTCGTCCCGAGATCGCAGCTCGTCGCCGCTCCATCCGCGCCGGTGCCGGTCAGCACGAAGCCCTTGGTGTCGAGTTGCACGCCGCAGGTGCGCAGCCAGTCGGTGTTCGGATCGGCGCCGGTGAAGAGGAACAGATGCCGGGTGTCGAAGTGATCGACACCGTCGGGCAGCGGCTTCTTCAGGCCGACCGAGGCCAGCCCGCTTTCGTCCGCTTCGAGCCGGCCGATCTCCGAATTCGGATGCACGAACACATTCGGCAGCGAGCGGATGCGATCGATCAGATAGCGCGACATGGTGGCTTCAAAACCGCTTCGGCGGATCAGCACGTGGACCTTGGCCGCGTGCGTCGCCAGATAGACGATCGCCTGGCCGGCCGAATTGCCGCCGCCCACGAGCACGACTTCCTGGCGCTTGCAGAGCTTGGCTTCGACCGGTGACGCCCAGTAGTAGACGCCGCGGCCGTCGAAGCGGTCGAGACCATCGAGCGCCGGCCGCCGGTAAACCGCGCCGCTCGCGATCACGATCGTGCGCGCGGTGATATGCCCGCCGCACTTCAGTTCCAGCCGATACGGCGACTGGGCGCAATCGAGCGCCTTCACGTGGACCGGAATCGCGACATGCGCGCCGAACTTCTGCGCCTGCACGAACGCGCGGCCCGCGAGCGCCTGCCCGGAGATGCCGGTCGGAAAGCCCAGGTAGTTTTCGATCCGCGAGCTGGCGCCGGCTTGGCCGCCGGGCGCGCGGCTGTCCAGCACGATCACCGACAGGCCTTCCGACGCCGCATACACCGCGGTCGCCAAACCCGCCGGCCCGGCGCCGACGATCGCGACGTCGTAGACATGCGAGTCGTCGAGGTCGGGCAGCAGGCCGAGGCAAGTGGCGAGTTCCGGCATGCTCGGATGACGCAGCACCGAGCCGTCCGGACAGATCACGAGGGGCATGTCTTCCCGCTGCGCGGCGAATTGCTCGATCAGGCGCAACGCGTCTTCGTCGCGTTCGTCGATCACCGAATGCGGATGACCGTTGCGCGACAGAAAACCTTGCAGCATCACGAGCCGCGCGTCGCTGCTGTTGCCGATCAGGATCGGCCCGCCCGCGCCCTTTTCGATCAGCGACACGCGCCGCAGGATCAGCGCGCGCATGATGCGCTCGCCGAGTTCGGCCTCGGCGACGAGCAGCGCACGCAGCCCCTGAGGCGGAATCAGCAACGCTTCGACGCAAACGAGTGCGAGGCCGTTCACCAGTGCGGGCCGTCCCGACAACTGACCGACCTCGGCAAGAAAATGCCCCGGACCATGTTCGCCGATCACCACTTCGCGCCCGATGCCGTCGCGCTGATAGACCTTCACGCGTCCTTCGAGCAGGACGAACATGCCGGGGCCGGTGTGGCCGGTCTCGAACATCAGTTCGCCGGCCCTCCAGTGGCCGATCTCGCCGAACCGGCGCAGGCGGTCGATTTCCGCGCAGGTGAGTTGGGGGAACATCTGGTGCATGCGCGTCGAGAGCGACGAAAACGGCGCATCGGCGACTACCGCTTGTTGTCCTTCAACGTCTTGAGTCGGAACTTCCTGAATCGAAAGCATTGAACCGCTCCTTCGGTGTTCATTGATAGAGCGAACGGGAGGCGCCGCGGTGCGCCGCCGCGCCAAGGCGGGGGCGCTCGCTGTCGAACCGGGCTAGACGGCCTTCGGTTCGATGTCGTCGATCGCCACTTCGGGTGGCGGCATGTCGCGCAGCGCTTCGACCGGCTTGCCCGAATCGCGCCAGGCTTCCATGCCGCCGCGCAGCGGCAGCACATCCGAGAAGCCGGCCTCGTTGAGTTGCTTGGCCATCCATGCCGCGGAAATCTCGTTCGGGCAGGAACAGTAGATCACCAGTTTCTGGTCGTGCGGATAGGTCGCGACGATCTCGTCGAGTTGCCGCTCATCCGCGAATTTCGAGCCGGGAATGACAAACGGGTCGAGCTTGCGCTTCTCATGCGAACGGATGTCGAACAGCACCGGCATCTTGCCCGCCGCGAACAGTTTGGCGAGTTCGTCGACTTCGATGCGCGCGGACGCGAGCTTTGAAATCAGCTGACGGCGCCGGATCCACCGGTAAGCCGCGTACGTCAGCAGCAGCACGACGGCGACGAGCGCCGCCGTGCGCCCGAGCCGCCCGGCGATCACGAAGAGCATGTCGATCTGCCGCGCGAATAACGCGCCGATGATCAGCCCCGTGCCGGACCACAAGGCGGCGCCGATGCTGTCGTAAGTGAGAAAGGTGCGGTAGCGCGTGCCCATTGCGCCGGCCATCGGAATCGACACGATCGACAGGCCCGGCACGAACTTGGCCACGGCCAGCACGCGCACGCCCCAGCGGCCGAAAAAGCGCTCGGTCTTCTTCACGCAGGTGTCACGCGAGAGCGACAGGCGGCAGATGGTCTTCAGCGTGTTGCCGCCGTAGATGCGGCCGGCGAGATACCACGCGCTGTCGCCGATCAGCGTAGCGAATATCGACAGAATCAGCACCGGCAGTATTTGCGTACCCACCGAGCCCGGATGCATCGCCGCCATCGCGCCGAACAGCACGAGCGACGGCATCGCCGGCACCGGCAGCCCAATAGAGGCGGCCAGCACGTTGGCGAAGACGAGCGCCGGCCCATATTGCTCGACGAGATCATGTAGCATCGACTTACATCCGCGACCCTTGCGGGCGCGGCGCAGTAAAGGAAAGCAAAGCTGAATGCAAGGATTATGGACGCATTTTCAAGACGTGCAAACGGCTTGAAAATTTGCCCGATATCCGGGTATGGATTGCGCCCCGGCGGCGTGCCGATGGTTTAGCGCGCGGATTAGCGGCGCGAGCAGAACAATGAGAAAAGAGCGAGGCTCGCTTTCGAGCCAAGGCGCGGATCAATGTCGCCGAACGTGGGCGAGCCTCGACTCCGGACACACCCGCATTTATTCCCGGCTGGTGAACCGGCTACAACAACAGGCAACACGCGGCACGCGCGAACGAGCGCCATGCCGCGCACATCAGTTCATTGACGATGGTTGTGCTGTTCGCCCGGCAATTCGGCGCCATGGGCGCGGATCGCGGCAATCAGCTCGGCCGGCGTGATTTCGTAGCGCACTTCGCGGTGTATGCCCGGCTTGCGCTCGTCGACCTCGACCAGAAGAATGCCTTTGCCGTCTTCTGTCGATTCGAGGCGCAGCGAGCGGAGTTCGCGAGCCGTTGCGTCGTCGTATTCGGTGAGCAGGGCCATTGACCCGGAGGACCCGGTGATGCGCATCGAGGTTGTCCTTGTTCCGTTGTTGATCGAGCCATTGTACGGGCAGGGTGGCGCGCCGTCTGTCGCGCGATGGTCACGCTTGCGTGGCGGCTCGCGCGCCTGCCTGCATCGCCGGGATGCCGCAGCGTGTTGCCTGGCGCGGTTCGCCGGACAGCGCATGCCGTGACAGCCAAGCGTGGTGTTCAGTTTAACGCGACTCACCGCCACGACGGATGCATTTTTCATGCCCCGTGGCGGTGCGATCCTTCTCCCTGACTGTCATGCTGCTGACGCACGAGCCGGTTAAAGCCGGGCAGGCTAGCGCGGCCCGCGCAGCCGCTGCAGTTCGTCCAGCTCGGCGGCGCGCAGCGGGGCGTCGGCGGCGAGAAAAAACTCGTCGAGTTGCGGCGGTGCGGCCGGGGTGCCGCTCAGCATCGCATGCACTTGCCCGCGATGATGGATCTGATGGACAAACAGATGCGGCAGCACGCCCCCGATGGTCTCATGCTGGATGCCCACCGATGGGCCGCGGTCGATCCGCACGTTGCGTTGCAGATCGTCATCGACGAGCGACTCGCAGAAGACGAGCAGCCGCTGATCGCTCCGCGCTTGTGCATCGAACAGGTCGGCTGCGCGCGGATAGGGCAATTCGTTGTCGAAAATGGTGAGCCCTTCGCCGCCGTCGATCAAGGCGTCGAAGTAATACCGGTCCACCAGCAGAATGTGATTCAGCGTGAGTTGCAGCGACGGGAAAAAGCTCACCCTGCGCTCGGCGAACGCTTCGTCGGTCAAGCTGCGGCAGGCGCGGTAGAGGCGCAGATTCGACCACGCGTTGTTGCGCGCCATCGCGGCAAAATGCGCGGCGAGCGGATTGGCGTGTGCCGGGTCGGAAGAAGTCACGTCGGTCTCCTGTGATGGAAATCGTCGTAGGGCGAACTCCAGTGTGAGCGGAGCATCGGCGCGTGGCAAGTCCCGCGCGACTCCCGTATTTCCTCACCGTTCAGTCGCCGCGTCGAGCGGGTGACGGCGCATCGCGGGCACTTCAACACGCCTCGACGACCCAACCGGCGCGCAAAAAAATAGCCCGTCCGGAATGGGGCGGGCCACTAAACGCCGTTGTTACTCGGGTCAGCCTGCCCTTGCAACGATGGGTGCTGACGATGTCATCCTCACGCGCCAATAGTAGGCTGTCGAGGTGGGAGTAACGCCGATCTATCAGACCAATGCCGCTTCTTCGCGCTCGACGTCGAGCGCGTTTGCCTGAGTGCCAGGCATGGCGTGGCGCGTGACGCCCGACGCCACGCGGCTCGCAGCGTCGGCCGCATCGCCCCGGCGTGTCGCGCTCGCGGCGCGCGGCGTGGACGCGGCCTCGGCGACCGTGAACAGACGCACCGCTTCATCGAGCACGTCGGCCTGTTCCGCGAGACGTTGCGCGGTAGCCGCCGCCTGCTCGACGAGCGCCGCGTTCTGCTGGGTGGCGCCGTCCAGATGCGAGACCGCCTGATTGACCTGGCGAATCCCCTCGGCCTGTTCGCTGCTCGCGTTGGCGACTTCGACGATGATCGACGACACGCGGCCCACCGCCTCGTCGATCGCGCGCATCTGCGAGGTGGTGCGCGCGACCAGTTCCGTGCCCGCGGCCACTTCGCTCGCGCTCGCCTCGACCACCGACTTGATTTCCTTCGACGACGCCGCGCACCGTTGCGCCAGCATCCGCACTTCGCCCGCGACGACCGCGAACGAGCGGCCCGCTTCGCCCGCACGCGCCGCTTCGACGGCGGCGTTCAGCGCGAGGATGTTGGTCTGGAACGCGATGCCGTCGATCACGCCGGTGATGTCCGCGATGCGCCGCGACGCCTCGGTGATGCCGGCCATGGTCTGCTCGACCTGGCCTGCGATCCTGCCGCCTTCGGCCGCCGCCGCCTGGGCGTCGCGCGCCAGGTCGAGCGCGCGTCCGCTGGCGTCGGCGTTGGCTTGCACGGTGGTGGTCAACTCGTCCATGGTGGCGGCGGTCTCTTCGAGCGACGCCGCCTGCAACTCGGTGCGGCGCGCGAGGTCGACGTTGCCGCTGGAGATTTCACGCGCATTGTCGAGCATGCCGGTGATCTGCGCGCGCACGTCGTAGACGATCGCCGCGAGATTCGCCTTCAGTTGGTTCAACGCCTGCAGGACGTCGCCGAGATCGTCGTGACGCGCGATCTGCAGATCGGCGGTCAGGTCGCCTGCGGCGAGGCGGGTCGCGAAGCCCGACATGTCGTCGATCGGCGCGGCGAGCTGGCGTGTCAGCACGCGCCACGACAGGACGCTGATCGCCGTGGCGACGCCGAACGCGATCCAGAAGGGCGCGGGCGGCGTGCCTTGCCATGCGGCGAGACCGGTCAGCAGCAATGCCAGCGGTGTGAGCGCGTAGCCGGCCGCCGCGCGTGTCGCCACCGGCAGACGCATCAGCGCCTGCAAACGTCCGGCGAGGCCGGTGCGCACCACCACGCCCCGGCGCAACGCCACGCCGCGTGCCTCGCCCGCGCGCATGCGTGCATACAACGTGTCGGCGGCGCGCACCGCTTCACGCTCCGGCTTCACGCGCACGCTGAGGTAGCCGACCACCGCGCCGTTTTCGACCACCGGCGTGACGTTGGCGCGAACCCAGTAGTGATCGCCGTTCTTGCGGCGGTTCTTGACGAGAGCGGTCCACGGACGGCCTTCGCGGATCGTCGTCCACATGTCGGCGAAGGCTTCGCGCGGCATATCCGGATGGCGGATCAGATTGTGCGGCTCGCCGATCAGCTCGTCGCGCGTAAAGCCGGACACGGCGATGAAAGCGGGATTGCAGTACTGGATGCGGCCGCCCAGATCGGTCGCCGACACAAGCATGTGGGATGAGGGGAATTCGTACTCGTGCCCGGTGACAGGCTGATTGTTGCGCATGGCTTTCCTTGCTGATGCTGACGCGCGTGGGCGCGGTGCTGACATGAGTGCAAGGAGTAACGGCAATTAACCCCGCGAGCTTGAGGGTCTCCCACTAAACCACTCAGGTTTATGGAGCCTGAAGCCGTTAATGCAGGGTTAATTTGATGGGGGGCGAAGTCGCTGTCGACAATGGCGGCGAAAGGGGCGTGGCGGGATCGGCGCGCGCTTCGCCCGAGACGGCTTCCAGCGCTGGCGCGAACGAGCAGCGCAACGACGGCCAGCGCGAGTGCGGCTTCGCGGGGCAGGACGCGAAGTGGGTGTCGCGCCGGGTGCGGCTCACGGGCGGCGGCGTTGTCGCCGACCGCTCCCGGACATACCCGGCCGCCGCACATCGAGCTCAGCCCGGCCGCTTCGCGACGAAGTCGATCTCAACTAGCGCATCGCGCGCGAGCGCGGTGACGCCGATGCAAGTCCGCGCGGGCAGCGCATCCGCAGGAAAGTAGGCGCGGTAGATCGCGTTCATCGACGCGTAGTCGCGCTTGAACTCGGTCAGAAAGATGCGCGCGGCGACCACGTGCTGCAAGCCGAGGTCGAGGCCTTGCAGCACCAGCACGAGGTTGTCCATCACCCGCCGCGTTTGCGCGACGACGCCGTCCGGCAAGGGCGCATCGTCGTCGGTGGGCGAGGTCGGCATCTGGCCGGTGACGAACACCCAGCCGTCGGCTTCGGTGGCGTGGGAGAAAGGCCCGACGGGCGTCGGGGCCTGCGGGATCATCCAGAAGGTGGGGCTCGAGGTCATGGGAAGGGTCGGCGTAGCGCATCGATGATTGTCGAAACGCTACGCTAACCGACCAAAACTCCCCGTGGCGCGCCGCGTGGGTGGCTGAGCGATGGGCTCAGGCAGCCGCCGCGCGACGCATGACGTCAAACCAGTCCGGTCGCGTAATAAACCGCGATCACGAAGAATACGGCCAACGTCTTGATCACCGTGACCGCGAAGATGTCGCGATACGACTGGCGGTGCGTCAATCCCGTGACCGCCAGCAGCGTGATCACCGCGCCGTTGTGCGGCAGCGTGTCCATGCCGCCGCTCGCCATCGCGACCACGCGGTGCAGCACTTCCAGCGGAATATGCGCGGCTTCGGCGCCCTTGATGAACACGTCGGACATGGCTGCGAGCGCGATGCTCATGCCACCCGACGCCGAGCCCGTGATACCCGCGAGCGTGCTTACCGAAACCGCCGCGTTGACGAGCGGATTGGGGATGCTCTTCAAGGCGTCGCTCACCACGAGGAAGCCAGGCAACGCCGCGATCACGCCGCCGAAGCCGTATTCCGACGCGGTGTTCAACGACGCCAGCAACGCGCCCGCCACCGCGGCCTTGGTGCCGACTGCGAAGCGCGAGCTCACGCGGCCGAACGCCGTGGCCACGACCATCACGATGCCCAGCAGCAGCGCGCCCTGCACGGCCCAGATGCCGACCAGGCTCTTGACCGTGGTTTCGACCGGCGCATGAAGGCCCGGCAGGATCTCCGGCGTGATCGTGAAGGTCGGGCCGTACCAGGTGGGAATCCAGCGGGTCAGCAGGAAGTTCGCCACGCCCACCACCACCAGCGGCGCGACGGCGAGCAACGGATGCGGCAGTTCCTTCGATTCGACGCGTTCCGGCTCATTGACGAGTTCCGTGCCATAACCTTCGCCCGTCGCCATCGCGGCGCGGCGGCGCCATTCCAGATACGTGAGACCGACCACGATGATGAACAGAGAGCCGATCACGCCGAGCGTGGGCGCGGCCCACGAAGTGGTCTTGAAGAAGGTGGTCGGGATGATGTTCTGGATCTGCGGCGTGCCCGGCAGCGAATCCATCGTGAACGAGAACGCACCGAGTGCGATGGCGCCGGGCATCAGACGCTTCGGAATATTGCTCTGGCGATACAGCTCCGCCGCGAACGGATAGACCGCGAACACCACCACGAACAGCGACACGCCGCCGTACGTGAGCAGCGCGCACACCGCGACGATCACCGCATTGGCACGCGAGCGGCCGATATAGCGGATGGCCGCCGCGACGATCGACTCCGAGAAACCGGACAGTTCGATGACCTTACCGAACACGGCGCCGAGCAGGAACACCGGGAAGTACAGCTTCACGAAGCCGACCATCTTGTCCATGAAGATGCCGGTGAAAACCGGCGCGACGGCGGCGGGCTCGGTCGCCAGAACGGCGGCGAGCGCGGCGATTGGCGCGAACAGAATGACGCTGTAGCCGCGATACGCGGCAAACATCAGAAACGCCAGCGCGGCGAGGACGATGACAAAGGACATTGAGTCTCCAAAGCTTGGTTGTTCTACCTATAAGCCATCCTGACGGTGTGTCGGCACGGCGCCCGCAAAATGCAGGTTCCGTGCCACACCTACGGCCCCGGCCGATGCGTCGGTTTCGCAGGCCGATGCGGAAAGCATGGTCGCGCCGATTGTACCCAAACGTCTACAAAACGGGACGCAAATCCGCTGAAGATCAGTCGAACTGAGGTTAAACCCTTATGAATCAGGCTTGCTGGTGATCTCTTCGATGAGATAAGCTTGTCTCCAAATTGAGACAACCACAATTAAAACGATAGCCGGAGACAGCGACAACATGATGAATGACTGGGCGGGCCTGCCTGCGACCTACGGCGACGTTCTGCGCCGGGCAATGGAGTCGCTCTTTCGCACGTTCGAAAACTTCAGCGAAGGCACGTTCATCGTCGACGCCGACGCGCGCGTCGTCTGGATCAACAAGCGTTATGCGGCGCGCTTCGGTTTCTCGGACCCGCAGCAGGCGATCGGCCGCGACTGCGAAGCGGTGATCCCCAACAGCCTGATGCGCGAGGTCGTCCACACGGGCAAGCCGATCCTGCTCGACATCATGGAGACGGACCGCGAACCGCTCGTCGTGACGCGCTTGCCGCTCAAGGACGACGCGGGCGCAACGGTCGGCGCGGTCGGCTTCGCGTTGTTCGATGAACTGAAGGCGCTCACGCCGCTCTTTTCCCACTACTCACGCGTCCAGGAAGAACTGATCGCGACGCGCAAATCGCTCGCGCAGGCGCGCCGTGCGCGCTATACATTCGGCAGTTTCGTCGGCACCAGCGCGGCGTGTCTCGAAGTGAAGCGCCGGGCGCGCCGCGCGGCGCAGCTCGAATCGCCGGTGCTGCTGCTCGGCGAAACCGGCACGGGCAAGGAACTCCTCGCGCATGCGATTCACGGCGGCTCGGCACGCGCGAATCAGCCGCTCGTGACGGTCAACGTCGCGGCGATCCCCGACACCTTGCTCGAAGTTGAATTTTTCGGCGCCGCGCCCGGCGCGTATACCGGCGTGGACCGCAAGGGGCGCGTCGGCAAATTCGAACTCTCGAACGGCGGCACGCTGTTTCTCGACGAAATCGGCGATATGCCGTTGCCGCTGCAGGGCAAGCTGCTACGGGTGCTGCAGGACAAGGAATTCGAGCCGCTCGGCTCGAACCGGATCGTGCGCGCCGACGTGCGGATCATCGCCGCCACCTCGGCCGATCTGCCCGCGCTGGTCGCGGCGGGACGTTTTCGCGCGGACCTGTTCTATCGGCTGAACGTGCTGACGATCCATGCGCCGCCGTTGCGCGAGCGGGCGTCCGACATCGAAGCGCTGGCTTACACGATGCTCGAGGATCTGTCGACGCAGACACGCAGCGGCGGCCACTTCGAATTGCAGGACGATGCGTTGCGCTTGCTGTGTTCGTATGAATGGCCGGGTAACGTGCGCGAGTTGCGCAACACGCTGGAGCGGGCCGTGATGCTGTCCGACAGCGAGCGGATCGACGCACGGACGCTGGCGCCGTTCATCGGTTCGGCCCAGGCCGGGGGGCAGCGTTCCAACGAGCCCGACGCGGTCTCCCGCGTGCTCGCGCCGACGCAGCCACAGGCGCCGGATGCCGAGGCCGGCGCGCCCGCGCCGGCCTCGTGGAGCGACGCGATGGCCGCATTCGAAAAGCGCTTCCTGAGCGACGCTTTGCGCGCCAACGGCGGCCGCGTGATCGACACCGCGAACCAGATCGGCATGGGCCGCGCGACGCTCTATAAGAAGATCGCGGCGTACGGCATCGAAGTTTGAAAAGTCCCGCGTTGCCGGGTGACGCAGCGTAATTGCCGCGTGGCACAATCGCGGGATCGAAAAACAAGACGTGACCGGGGTTTCAAATGAAACGCAATCTCTCCTCCTTCGCGCGCCGGGCCTGCGCCACGCTGGCGCTCGGCGGTATGGCCGTGCTGAGCGGTTGCAGCAGCAGCGCGCCGCTGTTTCTGCCGGATGGCCGCGCCACCACGCTGGTGCAATGCCCGGCCGGCTCCGATTCCTGCTCGCAGCAAGCCAGTGCCAGTTGCGGCGGCGCGTTCGACGTGGTCCGCCAGTCCACCCAGAGCGGCACGCTCAATCTGATCTACGCCTGCCGAGCGAAGTAACGCGCATTCGCACGATGCCGGCGTACAGCTGGCGACGTTGGCCTGACCCACATTCCCGACTTCGGCCCGCGACCCGGCAACGAGCGCGGGCGCCACATGCTCCAAACCTACCGGAAGCATTCACCTCTTTGCGCCATGTTCATCGCGAAATGCACATGGCCGTCATAAACAGCTGTGTTTAATGTGAATCCGATTGCGGGTTATTATGCGTATCAAGTTTTAACGACGATTTGGCAGTCCATCCGGGAATTGTTTCCGTTAGCGTCAATGCGAATATGACTTAATGTCCGATTGGATCTTCGGACGAGGTCGGTGCGGAACCTAACGGAACATGAGGCTTGTCGGCAGTATTATTTTCCTATGGTTCGGAATTTAACCAACAAGCATATTTTTCCGGATTTTTCTGACGTGGCAGACAGTCAGGAAGGATTTTCCGTTTTGCGAACATGCCCGTGGGGCTTGACGGCGGCACGTTCCCTGCTTTCATTCATGCTTTGAAACTAATTCAATAGAATACGGGGAAGCAATGAATCATCATCAACTTGAAAAAGATATCCAGCATCTGGAACACGTTATTTCGCATATTTCCGCTGAAGACCGCATCCCGCTGTCCTATTGGCGCAACCGGATCGACTCGGTTTCGGACGCGGTCCGTGTGCCGGCGCAAGCCAGTCGAATCAAGCGGCTGAATGATGCGCTGTCGGCATTGGAAGAGCGGCAAAAAAATTAATACCGGCGACAATGCGTAGCCGTCGTGTCGCCTTGAAGCCCGTAACGATTACTGCGGGAGCAAGGGAACGTCGCGGCTCGGCACTTCGCGCCATTCACCCAGGAGCAGCATGCAACCACCAGCAGGATTATCCGCGACCCGGCTGACGGCCTTGACCCACGCGCTGCAAGGCTATGTGGAACGCGGCGAAGTGGCGGGCGTGGTGTCGATGGTATGGCGGCGCGGCGAGATCGGTTATTTCGAGCCGCTCGGTTGGCGGGACGAAGCCGCGCAGCTGCCGATGGAGCGCGACACGCTGTTTCGCATCGCCTCGATGACCAAGCCGGTGACCAGCGCCGCGATCCTGATGCTGATCGAAGAAGACCGGCTCGCACTCGACACGCCGATTTCGCTGTGGCTGCCCGAACTGGCCGCGCCGCGCGTGCTGCGCGATCCCGCCGGGCCGCTCGACGAAACCGACCCGGTCAGAGCGCCGCTCACCGTGCTCGATTTGCTGACGCATCGCGCGGGCTTCGCGTATCACTTCACCGCGACCGGGCCGTTGGCCGAAGCGTACGCGGCCGCTTTCAACGGCTTCGAGGCTCATGCGGACCGCGATGCCTGGCTCGCCCGCATCGCGGCATTGCCGCTGATGTTCCAGCCAGGCTCGCGTTGGCACTACGGCATCGCGACCGACGTGCTCGGCGTGCTGATCGAACGCGTGAGCGGCATGCCGCTCGGCGAGTTCTTCCGCACGCGCATCTTCGAACCGCTCGGCATGCGTGATACCGCGTTCTGGGTGCCCGACGCGCAGTTGGCGCGGCTGGCCACCGCCTATGGCGTCGAGCCGGGTACGCGGCGGCGCGTCGTCGAGGATCATCCGTCGACGAGCCGCTGGGCGAACCCCGCGCGCTTCCAGAGCGGCGGGGGCGGCCTCGTTTCGACGGCGCAGGACTATCTGCAATTCGCGCAACTGCTGCTCGCACGCGGGCGCGTCGGTGCGACGCGTTTGCTGTCGCATCGCTCGGTCGATCTGATGCGCTCCAACTTTCTGACCCGTGACCAGCGTCGCCTGCCGGCTTTCGGGCACGTGTTGTGGGCGGGGCAGGGCTTCGGCCTCGGCGTGTCCGTCGTCGATGACCCGGCGCAGCAACTGCCGCTCGGCTATCGCTCGATGGGTTCGTTCGGCTGGCCGGGCGCGTTCGGCACGAGCTGGTTCGCCGATCCGGTCGAAAATCTGATCGGTCTCATGCTGATCCAGCGGCGCGCAATCGAACCCTTCCCGATGGCGCTCGACTTCGAACGCCGCGTGTACGATGCCATTGACGACTGAGTGCAGAAGCCGCCGCCACTGAGTCGTTCCGTATGGAACGGCGCGCGGCTGCGGCCCACTCTATCCGGCACTTTATTCGTCTGATAGTGTGCCCCCCGAGGACTTCCTCCGGGGCGTCCGCACAGCAATTCATTCAAACAGATGGGGGGAGCACCGCCATGGCCTCGTACAAACAGTTGACTGCCCAGCTCGAAAAACTCCACAAGGAAGTCGCAGCGGCCCGCGAAAAGGAAGTTGCGCAGGCAATCGCCGACATCAAGCAGAAGGTTGCCGAATACGACCTGACCGCCGAAGAGCTCGGCTTTACCAGCCAGCCCAAGCCGGCGCGCAAAGCAGCCGGGGTGTCGGTGGCCAAGTATCGCAACCCGAAAACCGGCGAGACATGGAGCGGTCGCGGCCGCTCGCCGGCCTGGCTCGCGGGCAAGAATCGCGAGCGTTTTCTCATCGATCTATGACGTGTGCCACCGCGCGGCGCCTTGCCCGCCGGGCGTGACGCGCCAGCGCATGACGTGGCGAGTTGTCTGAAGTGACGCAGCGTGGGGCGAAAGTCGCACCGCTGCGCGAGTCCCGAAAACACTCACCTTTGACACCAACCTGAGCTCGGGCACTGCGCTTTTCAACACGACATTCCTCACGGCCGGTTGTTTCGGTGAGCCAGGTTTTGTCGCGTGACGCACCTCGCGGCGCGGCTGCCGCGAACGGCCCCGCGTGCTCGCCCGGATTCTTCCAAAACCCGCGCCATCCCTTGCTGGCGGGCGTTCCCAGGTAATACGAAAGATTCCCCCGCACGTTCTGCTGGATGTTTCGTGATGGTCCGCCGCGTGTTGCGTTCTTGTGAGGTTCGCCTCGGAGGTGCGCGAACCACGCTTGTCCAGCTTCACCTTTCGACGCGCCGCGATGCTCGCCATCGCCAGTCCCGAAAACTCTCACCTTTGCGAGTCGCCGCGCTCCTCCGCGCCAGATAGGTGAGGCGCGCGATCCATTTGCGCATGCCGAATAGTCGCTGCTTCACCCCGCCGCATGGCCGCGCGTCGACCGGCACGGGCGACCCTGTTTCCCCTCGCGCCGCCCCGGGCGTGTATCATTCGTTCCCTGCGCTGTTCTGCGCTGGCGATTCCCGTATTGTCGAACGTCTGTTCGTGACCTGTTTCCGACGCGGCGAAGTCTGCCAGTCGATGCGGGTTCCGGCCCAACTCCCGCAGCCCGACGCCGCCGCGCAAGGCGCGGCATACCGGCCGCCACAGGCTGCCGGGAACCGCCCGAACCCCCTTTCCGTGACCGCCAGACCCGATGTCAGTCTCCGAACTCAAACGCCGCCGCACGTTCGCGGTTATTTCCCACCCGGACGCGGGTAAAACCACGCTTACCGAAAAACTGCTGCTGTTCTCGGGCGCGATTCAGATCGCCGGTACCGTGAAGGGCCGCAAGAGCAATCGCTACGCGACGTCCGACTGGATGGAGATCGAAAAGCAGCGCGGCATTTCGGTCGCCAGCTCGGTGATGCAGTTCGAGTACGGCGACGCCGTCATCAATCTGCTCGACACGCCGGGCCACGAAGACTTCTCTGAAGATACCTACCGCGTGCTGACCGCGGTCGACGCCGCAGTCATGGTGATCGACGGCGCGAACGGTGTCGAAGCGCAAACGCTGAAGCTGCTCGAAGTCTGCCGCAGCCGCAAGACGCCGATCGTCACCTTCATCAACAAGCTCGACCGCGAAGTGCGCGAGCCGCTCGAACTGCTCGACGAGATCGAGCAGCATCTTGGCGTGGCGGCCGTGCCGTTCACGTGGCCGATCGGCATGGGCAAGGAATTCCAGGGCGTCTACGACATCCAGCGAGATCAGGTTCGTGTGTTCCGTGCCGGGCAGGATACGGCGGGCGGCGCGGTGGAAACGCTGCAGGGCTTGAGCGACGAGGAAGGCGAGCGCCGTTTCGGCCATAGCTGGACGAAAGCCAAGGAAGAGATCGACCTGATCACCGGTGCGACGCCCGACTTCGATCGCGAGCAGTTCCTGGCCGGCCAGCAGTCGCCGGTGCTGTTCGGCTCGGCGATCAACAACTTCGGCGTGAAGGAAATTCTCGACGCGCTGGTCGATCTCGCGCCGCCGCCGTCGATGCGCATGACCGTGCAGCGTCCGGTGCTGCCGGACGAGCCGAAGTTTACCGGCGTCGTGTTCAAGGTGCAGGCGAACATGGACCTCGCGCACCGCGACCGCGTGGCGTTCATCCGCGTGTGCTCGGGGCGTTTCGAGCGCGGCATGGCCGTGAAGGTCACGCGTTCGAACAAGACGTTCCGCGCCAACAACGTGGTGACGTTCCTGTCGCAGCGCCGTGAGACCGTGAGCGAGGCGTATCCGGGCGACATCATCGGTATTCCGAATCACGGCACGCTGAGTCTCGGCGATACGCTGACCGAAGGCGAGCAGTTGCAGTTCGTCGGCCTGCCGTTCTTCGCGCCGGAAATTTTCCAGACCGTGGAAGTGGTGGATCCGATGCGCGCGAAGCAGCTCGGCGAAGCGCTGAAGCAGCTCGGCGAAGAGGGTGCGATTCAGGTGTTCCGTCCGGAAGTGGGCGGCATGATGATTCTCGGCGCGGTCGGGCAACTGCAGTTCGAGGTGGTGTCGCATCGTCTGTCGACCGAGTACAAGGTCGACGTGCGGATGGCGCCGGCGCGTTACCGGCTCTCGCGCTGGGTGACCTGCGACGACGCCGCCGAACTGCGCCGCTTCACCGATTCGTACGCGGCGCGGATCGCGCTCGATGCTTCGGATGCGCCGACGTATCTGGCCTCGCACGTGTCCGAAATCGAAGTCGCGCAAAAGGCGTGGCCGAAGATCGTGTTCAACGAACTGCGCGAACACTCGGGTGCGCCGTTCCGGAAGTCGATGTGATTGCCAGCTGCGCATGAATGAAGAAGCCGCGTCGACGACGCGGCTTTTTTTTGCCAGCCTGGTTCGACGCGCGAGCCAGGGTCTTGACGCCAACATCCGCGCAAGCGCGCGACTTCGCCTATGCTGACTGAGACACGCGCCGAGCCGCCGGGCCGGCGCGTCCTCCTCACTTTCGCGGAGTGCCAGTGACCGTACGCAATCTCGACGCCCTGTTTCGACCCAAATCCGTCGCTGTGATCGGCGCCTCCGAGCGGCCCGGCAGCACCGGCGCGATGGTGTGGGCGCGTGTGCTGGAAGGCGGCTTCGGCGGGCCGCTGTGGCCGGTCAATCCGAAGTACGAGACGCTGGGCGGCCATACCGTGTTCGGCGACGCCGGCGATCTGCCGCAAGCGCCGAGCGTCGCGCTGATCTGCACGCCGCCCGCCACGTGGCCGGCAATCATCCACAAGCTCGGTGGGCTGGGTACGCGGGCCGCGATCATCGTCGGCGAAGCGCGCAGCGATGACGACCGGCTCGCGCTGCGGCACGCGTTGTCGGCGGCGCGGCCGCATCTGCTGCGGATTGTCGGGCCGGGCAGTCTCGGGGTGGTGTCGCCCGCGCTGCGCGCGCATCTCGGCGCGCCGTCGTGCACGGTCAAGGCGGGTGGCGTCGCGTGGGTGTCGCAATCGAACGCGCTGACCAATGCGGTGCTCGGTTGGGCGCAAGCGCGCGGGCTCGGTTTTTCGCATGCGGTGGCGCTTGGCGATGAGGCCGATGTGGACGCTGGCGACGTGCTCGACTACCTGGCCAGCGACCCAGGCACGCGCGCGATCCTGCTCGAACTCGATACCGTGCGTGCAGCGCGCAAATTCATGTCGGCGGCGCGGGCGGCGGCGCGCAACAAGCCGGTGCTCGCGTTGCGCTCGGGCCGCACCGATCCCGCCGATGCGCTCTACAGCGCCGCGTTCCGGCGCGCGGGCATGGTGCGCGTCGATGCGCTCGATGATCTGCTCGACGAAGTGGAGACGCTCGGCGTCGGACGCGTGGCGGCCGGCGGGGCGGCGACGCTGATCACCAGCGACAGCGGCCTCGCGACGCTTGCCTGCGACGCCTTCGCCGCCGCAGGCGGCATGCTCGCGCCGTGGCCAGACGAAGCCTCGGACGCGTTGCAGCAGGCGCTGCCGCACGCGGTCGGCGGCAATCCGCTGCAACTCGGCGACGACGCGCGTCCCGAGCATTTCGGCGCCGCGCTCAAACTGCTGGCGGAGCATCGCAGCACCGGCACTGCATTCGTGGTCCACGCATCGACGCACGGCGCGCCGGTCGGTGAAGTCGCGCAGGCGCTGATCGAGAATCAGCGCTTCGCCTATCGCGGCTTGCTTGCCTGCTTCTTCGGCGGCCTCGACGCCGCCACGCGCGACGCGCTGCACGCACAGGGCATTCCGGTTCATACGACGCCGCAGCGGCTCGCACGCGCGTTCGCCCGTCTGGTCGATTACCGGTTGGGGCGCGAACTCCTGATGCAAACACCGGAGGGATTGCCCGCGCGGATTCCCGACGCGATCGACGCGGCTCAGGCGCAGGCTTGCGCCGCGCTGAACGCGGGCGAACATGAGTGGAAGGGCGAAGCGGCGGCGCGGTTTCTCGAACGATTTGGGTTGCAGGTGGAAGCGGACGCGGACGCGGAAGCGGGGAGCGGGTTGGAGAGCGCGGGTAATGCCGCCGCTGCGCAGACGCCCACGCAACGAGCGGCACGAGCGCTCAAAGCATCTGCTGCCACATCCACGGCGGACTGCGCTGAAGACAGCGCCAGGTCGTCCGCAAAACCGGTGGTCGACATCGCTATCGAGCTTCACGACGACGACAACTTCGGCCCGGTGTTCCGCTTCACCGCGCCCTCGGCCGACGGCGTGTCCGAGGCGCTGCGCGTCTACGGCCTGCCGCCACTAAATCCCGTGCTCGCGCGCGACATTGTCACGCGTTCGCGCTACGCGCGGCTGGTCGCGCCGGAGCCGGCGCTGACGGCACTGACGGCGCTCTCGCAGGCGGTTTGCGACGTCAAGGAGATCGTCGCACTGGCGCTGACGTTGAGGGTCTACAGCGACCATGTGACCGTGGTCGATCCCGTGCTGAGCCTCGCCGCCAAACGAAGCCGCCTCGCGATCGTGCCTTACCCGCGCCGCTTCGAAGAGACGCTCGACTGGCAAGGCTTGCGCGTGACGGTGCGGCCGATCCGTCCGGAAGACGAGGCAGCGCATCATGATTTCGTCGAAGCGATGACACCCGAGGATCTGCGTTTGCGCTTTTTCGGCGCAGTGGGCAGCTTCGACCACTCGCAACTCGCGCGCATGACGCAGATCGACTACGACCGCGAGATGGCGCTGATCGCGACAGTGACGTCCGACGAGGGTTTCGTGCGGACCTTGGGGGTGGTGCGCGCTGTCTCCGATCCCGACAACGAGACCGCCGAATTCGCGGTCGCCGTGCGCTCGGATCAGAAAGGCCGGCGCCTCGGTCAATTGCTGATGGAGCGGATCATCAGCTACGCGCGGGTGCGCGGCGTCCATTGGCTGGTCGGAGAGGCGCTGCGCGAAAACGGCGCGATGATCGCGCTGGCCAAACGCTGCGGGTTCACGATCACGCGGACCGAAGACCCGGGGGTGGTGGGGTTTCGGATGGCGCTGGAGGAGACGGCGGGTAGGGAGGGCTAAGGGCGCGAAACTGTCTGGATTCCGGGTCATTCCGACGTTCGACCGGCCGCATCCCTACCCGTACAGAGGACCGTTTTGCCCGAACTCATGCTTCCAGTCTTCGGAGGCTATCGAACCTCCGAAGCTGGCCGAACTGCGACGAGTGACAAGCGGCCGCGTTCGAAGACCCAAACCGCCCTCACACCGCAAGAAGCCGGAACGGCCTCTCACGCTGCAAATCAATGAAACCACAAGCTCAAGCCGGCAGCTTCGCCGCGGCTTCATCGACTTGCGTGCGCGTCACCGACAACTCTTCCAGCCACGCATCCGCGTACACCGCGCCGGTTTCGCGCTCGAGACGCGCGATCGTCACCGCGCAACGGTTCGCATCCTTCAGCGTCGCGATGAACGACTTCACCGATTGACCCGCCTTGAACGCATCGAACAACGGCACGCGAATATCGTCCGGCAGCGCGCGCGCGGTCCACTGGTACGGCTTGCCGTTGAACGTGAACGACGGCGGCAGCACGCGTTCTTTCTTCGCGGCCGGAATCAGGCCGTAAGTGCGGGCGGCTTCACCGATCTGTTCCGGCGAAAACAGCTCGTCCGGGCTGATGTCGAATTGCTGGATGAACGTCTCGATGCTTTGCATCGCCGCGGCACGGTCGTCGCGACGCTTTTGCGCATGAGCGACGATGTCGCGCAGTTCGTCGGCTTCCGCGGGCGTGATCGTGAAGCTCGACTGCTTCTGCTGGAGTTCGGAAAAACGCTGGAATTCGGAATCGGTCAGAAGTTTCGCCATTGCTTATCGATGAGCGCGCATGGGCGAACCCATGCGGCGTAATTTGAGAGGGTCGCCATTCTAAACCATGTGCGCGAGCGGTCTGTTTTCAACGGACCAGGGCACGATTGCGCGCGTCGGCCACGCTGACCGACACGGTCCGAAGCAACTCCAAGCAACTCCAAGCAACTCCAAGCAACTCCAAGCAACTCCAAGCAACTCAAACGTCGTGCTCGTGGAACATCGAGAGCGCCTGCACCGTCTCGCGCAGCAATACGGTCGCGGCTTCGAGCGTCGGCGCGACGTATTCATCGATACGCCGCAGGTAAGGACAGGTCAGCACCGCGATCGCCTGGCCGGACGGCCCCTGGATCGGAAACGTCAGGTCGGTGACGCCGAACGTCTGCTGGCTGTCCTTCTGCGAAAAACCCGCCGCGCGAATCCGCTCGCACGCGAGCTCAAGCGCATCGCGGTCGATCGTTACCTCGCCCTTCACCTTGGTGTGCTCGGCCAGCATCTGCTGACGCTGCTCGATGCTTTGAAACGCGAGCATCACACGACCCGAGCCGGTATCGATCAAACCGACCCGAGAACCGAGCCGCACCGACATGCCCCACGTGCCCGGCCCATCCACCTGGGCGATCACCAGCAGGTTGCCGCGGTCGTACACCACGAGGTGACACGATTGTTCGGCGGCATCGGCAAAGCGCTGCATCAGCGGCAGCGCTTCGGAGATCAGCCGGTTCATCGGCGGATGACGGTGCGCGAGCGCATACAGCTTCAGGCTCAGCGAATAGCGGTCGCCTCCCGCCGAGCGCACCACGTACTGCCGCGCGACGAGGCGTTCGAGCATGCGGTACATCTCGCTCGCGTTGCGCCCCAGCAGCTTGGTGATTTCGGCGCGCGTGAGCCCCTCTTTCTGCTCGGCGAGCAGTTCGAGGATGTCGAGGCCTTTGTCGAGCGCGGGGGCCCGGTAACGGTCGGCGTCGTCTTTGTCTTCTGCGTCCATCGTCGGCGAGGTTCCGTGTGCAGTTCTCATTATCTGGCGCATGAATGTAAGTGCGTGGCGAATCTTGAGCAAGGCGGCGCGTGTCCAGGGAAAGTACGGAGCCCGATCCAGCGTAGATTCCTTGACTTCGAAAAGTCCGTATATGAATAATACGTTCATTGGTGAATGAGCGCACGCCAATACCCGATAAGACATCCGATAAGAAAGCGCAGGACGAAGTGCCGGCATCCATGACCGGTTCACGCAGTTCAACAAACGCATCGTAGGAGACAACCCCATGTCCACGTCCGTTCAGAGGCCGCTCGCGGCCCGTCGTCTGTTCCGCCGTTCACTTTTCACGCTCGCCGCGGCCGCATGCGCCGCCGGTATCGCCGCGAGCGGCGCCGCGCAAGCCGCCGACGCGGGCAAGATCGGCCTCGGCCTGCCGCTGCTCACATCGCCGTTCTGGCAGTCGTACAACAACTATCTGCCCAAGTACGCGAAGGAGATGAGCCTCGACATCCTCGCGCCGGTCAATTCGAACGGCGATCCGGCCCAGCAGATCACCGACATGAACAACCTGCTGAACCTCGGTTCGAAGGGCATCGTGGTTGGGCCGCTGGATTCGGCGGCGATCAGCCGCGCGCTCGACGCCGCCGCCGCTCGCAACGTGCCGGTGGTCGCCGTGGACGTCGCGCCGACGCAGGGCAAGGTCGCGATGGTCGTGCGCGCCGACAATCACGCGTACGGCGAGAAGGCGTGCAAATACATCGGCGAACACGTGAAGTCGGGCAAGGTCGTGCAGATCATGGGCGACCTCGCGTCGGTCAACGGGCGCGACCGCTCGGAAGCGTTCCGCGCGTGTCTGAAGGGTTATCCGGCCTTGTCGCTGCTGGAAATTCCGGCGGCCTGGAAGGGCGACGTCGCGGCCACCGCGCTCGACAGTCTGCTGACCGCCAATCCCGACGTGAAGGCGATCTACATGCAGGCGGGCGGCGTTTATCTGTCGCCGACGCTGCAAACCTTGCGGCGCAAGCAGATGCTGTTTCCCGCAGGCGATGCGAAGCACGTCGTGATCGTGAGTAACGACGGCATTCCGCAGGAATTCGAAGCGATTCGTCGTGGCGATATCGATGCGACCATCTCGCAGCCCGCCGATTCGTACGCGAAATACGGCCTGTTCTACATCAAGGCCGCGTTGGCGGGGCAAACTTTCAAGCCGGGCCCGACCGATCACGGCAGCAACATCATCCAGCTCGCGCCGGGTGTGCTCGAAGATCAGTTGCCCGCGCCGCTCGTGACGAAGTCGAATGTCGACGACAAGGCGTTGTGGGGCAATACGGTCAAATGAGCGGTCAAATGAGCGGCCAAATGAGCGGCCAAATGAGCGCACCGACGCCATCCGTGCCGGTCGTCGAAGCGTTTGAAGTCACCAAACGCTTCGGCTCGACGGCCGCGCTGAAAGACGTGAGCATCCGCGTGATGCCCGGCGAGTCGCATGCGCTCGTCGGGCGCAACGGCGCGGGCAAGTCGACGCTGGTGTCGATCCTCACCGGCCTGCGCAAGCCCGACACCGGCGAGGTGCGGTTCGGCGGCGCGAGTGCGCCGTCGATCGCGGATCGCGACGCGTGGCGCGAGCGCGTCGCGTGCGTCTATCAGCATTCGACGATCATTCGCGATCTGAGCGTCGCGGAAAATCTGTTCATCAATCGCCAGCCGGTGCGCGGCGGCATGATCGATTGGCAGGCGATGCGCCGCGACGCGCGCGAGCTGCTCGATCATTGGAAGATCGACGTGCGTGAAGACGCGCGCGCGGGCGACCTGAGCGTGGAAGCGCGGCAGTTGGTTGAGATTGCGCGGGCGCTGTCGTATGGCGCGCGCTTCATCATCCTCGATGAACCGACCGCGCAACTCGACGGCGACGAGATCAAGCGCCTGTTCAGGCGCATCAGCGAGTTGCAGCGCGAAGGCGTAACCTTCCTCTTCATCTCGCATCATCTTCAGGAGGTCTACGAGATTTGCCAGGCGGTGACGGTGTTGCGCGATGCGCGCCATATCGTCAGCGCGCCGGTGTCCGCGTTGCCGCGCGAGCAGCTGATCGAAGCGATGACCGGCGAACGCGGCGGGCTGAACGTCGCCGACGCCGCGGCGCGCGCCGCGTTGCCCGCCGATACGGCGATCGCGCTGCGCGTCGACGAACTGGCCGGCTCCGATTACGAGGGCGTGTCGTTCACCGTCAAGCGCGGCGAAGTGGTCGGCCTGACCGGCGCGACGAGCAGCGGCCGCACGAGCGTCGCCGAAGCGATCGCCGGTTTGCGCACAGTCAAAGGCGGCACGGTCAGCGTCGACGGCAAGGCATTGCCGCCCGGCGACGTGCCTGCCGCGTTGGCGCACGGCATCGGCTGCGTGCCGAAGGACCGGCATCACGAAGGCCTCGTGCTCACGCAATCGATCGCGGAAAACGCATCGATGACAATCGCGCGCGTGCTCGGCAAGTTCGGCATCGCGCCGCCCGCGAAGAAGCACGCGTTCGGCCAGAAGATGATCGACGCGCTCGGCATCGTCGCGCAAGGTCCGGACCATGTCGTGTCGGGACTGTCGGGCGGCAATCAGCAAAAGGTGGTGATGGCGCGCGCGCTCGCCACCGACCCCAACGTGCTCGTATTGATCGACCCCACTGCGGGCGTCGACGTGAAATCGAAAGAAGCGTTGCTCTCCGTCGTGGATCGCGTGCGCGAAGAGGGCAAGGCCGTGCTGGTCGTGTCCGGCGAGCTCGACGATCTGCGTACCTGTGACCGTGTGCTGGTCATGTTCCGTGGCCGTGTCGCGGCCGAATTTCCCGCGGGTTGGCAGGATCACGACCTGATCGCATCCGTTGAAGGAGTCAGTCTCCATGAAGAATAGTGTGCCCAGCCCCGCCTTCGCCACGGCGCAAGCGCCGGCGCAGTCCGCCGCGGCGGGCTCGCGCGGCAAACGCGCGCGCTCCGAACTCGCGCGCCTGCGCGAACTGGCGTTGCTGCCCGCGCTCGCGTTGCTGATCGTGATCGGCGCGTTCGTCAGCCCGAGCTTTCTCACGAAGGCGAATCTGATCAGCGTGCTCGGCGCGTCGGCGGCGCTCGCGCTCGTCGTGCTTGCGGAATCGCTGATCGTGCTGACCGGCAAGTTCGATCTGTCGCTCGAATCGACCGTCGGCATCGCGCCCGCCGTGGGCGCGATGCTGGTGATGCCGGCGGCGTCCGCGGGCTTCGGCACGCAATGGCCGACGGCGGTCGGTCTCGTCGCGATTGTCGCGGTGGGCGCGGTGATCGGTTTGATCAACGGCTTTCTGGTGGTGCGCTTGCGGCTGAACGCGTTCATCGTCACGCTGGCCATGCTGATCGTGCTGCGCGGCATGCTGGTCGGCGCGACCAAGGGCGGCACGCTGTTCGACATGCCGCCGTCGTTCTTCACGCTTGCCACCACCATCGTGTTCGGCTTGCCGTTGTCGGTGTGGCTCGCGGCGGCGGCGTTCGCGATTGCAGCGTTCGTATTGCGCTATCACCGCCTTGGCCGCGCGTTGTACGCGATCGGCGGCAATCCGGAAGCGGCGCGCGCGGCGGGGATTCGCGTCGAGCGCATCACGTGGGGCGTGTTCGTGCTGGGCAGCATTCTGGCGTCGCTCGGCGGCTTGATCGTAACCGGCTATGTCGGCGCGATCAACGCGAACCAGGGCAACGGCATGATCTTCACGGTGTTCGCGGCGGCGGTGATCGGCGGTATTTCGCTCGACGGCGGCAAGGGCACGATGCTCGGCGCGCTCTCCGGCGTGCTGCTGCTCGGCGTCGTTCAGAACCTGCTGACGCTTGCCCAGGTGCCGTCGTTCTGGATTCAGGCGATCTATGGCGCCATCATTCTCGGCTCGCTGATGGTGGCGCGCCTTGCCAGCGGCGAAGGCCAGAACTAATGCGCACGCTTCGTACGCACGCACCCGGAGATCTCACTTGACCAGCCGTCCATTGCCAACCGATCCGCGCCTGATCCTCCTCAGTCCCGCCGACAACTGCCTGATCGCCGCGGCGCGGCTCGACGCGGGCACGCAGGTCGACATCGAAGGCGAGCGCGTTACGCTGACCCGCACCATCGATCTCGGCCACAAGGTCGCGCGCCATGAGCTAGCGAAAGACGACAAGGTGCTGCGCTATGGCGCAGTGATCGGCCACGTGACCGAAACGGTGGCACGCGGCGCGCATCTGCACACGCACAACCTCGAAAGCGACTACTTGCCGACCTATACGCACAACGCGGGTCACGAGTTCGTCCATCACTGACACGCATACCATCACGCGGCCTGTTGTGCCGCTGGAACCATCATGACTGACATCTCCTTAGCAAGCGCCGCGCAGCAACCGATGCTGCAAGGCTATCTGCGCAGCGACGGCCGCAAGGGCATCCGCAACGTGGTCGCGGTGGCGTATCTGGTCGAGTGCGCGCATCACGTCGCGCGCGAGATCGTCACGCAGTTTCGCGAGCCGCTCGACGCGTTCGACGATCCGTCGGCCGAACGCGAGCCGCCCGTGCATCTGATCGGCTTTCCCGGCTGCTATCCGAACGGGTACGCGGAAAAGATGCTGGAGCGGCTCACCACGCATCCGAACGTGGGCGCGGTGCTGTTCGTGTCGCTCGGTTGCGAGAGCATGAACAAGCATTATCTGGTGGACGTGGTGCGCGCGAGCGGCCGTCCCGTCGAAGTCCTGACGATCCAGGAAAAGGGCGGCACGCGCAGCACGATTCAATACGGCGTCGACTGGATTCGCGGCACACGCGCGCAACTCGCCGCGCAACAAAAGGTGCCGATGGCGCTCAGCGAACTGGTGATCGGCACGATTTGCGGCGGCTCGGATGGCACGAGCGGCATCACCGCGAACCCGGCGGTGGGCCGCGCGTTCGATCATCTGATCGACGCGGGCGCGGCCTGCATCTTCGAGGAAACCGGCGAACTGGTGGGCTGCGAGTTCCACATGAAGACGCGCGCGGCGCGGCCGGAACTCGGCGATGAAATCGTCGAGTGCGTCGCGAAGGCGGCGCGCTATTACTCGATACTCGGACACGGCAGCTTTGCGGTCGGCAACGCGGACGGCGGTCTCACCACGCAGGAAGAGAAATCGCTCGGCGCGTATGCGAAAAGCGGCGCGTCGCCGATTGTCGGCATCATCAAACCCGGCGACATTCCGCCGACAGGCGGCCTTTATCTGCTCGACGTGGTGCCGGACGGCGAGCCGCGTTTCGGCTTTCCGAACATCAGCGACAACGCGGAGATCGGCGAGCTGATCGCGTGCGGCGCGCATGTGATTCTGTTCACGACCGGGCGCGGCTCGGTGGTCGGCTCGGCGATCTCGCCGGTTATCAAGGTGTGCGCGAATCCGGCGACCTATCGCAATCTTTCCGGCGACATGGACGTGGATGCGGGCCGGATTCTCGAAGGGCGCGGCACGCTCGATGAAGTCGGCCGCGAAGTGTTCGAGCAAACGGTCGCGGTGGCGCGTGGTGCGGCGTCGAAATCGGAAATGCTCGGGCATCAGGAATTCATTCTGGTTTACAAGACATTCGAGCCGGTTGGGCCTGCCTGCTTGCCATCGAGTGGGCCGCCGGTGCAACGGGTCGTCGCGATCGAGCCGCATTGACACGCAGTGGGCAAACCCTGTCCGCGCATGGTAAAAATAGAAATTGACCGGAGTCAGTGCTGAAGCACTCGCTCCGGTCGACACAAGGAGACGCGCTCAATGACGGCAACGATCGCATCGAAGATCGGCCAGCGGCGCCGCATTGGCCGCGGCACATTGCAGGTGAGTGGTTTGGGTCTCGGCACGGCGCCGCTCGGCGGCCTGTACCGCGATCTGTCGGATGAGGAGGCCCACGCGACCATCACCGCCGCGTGGGACGCCGGCGTGCGCTACTTCGACACTGCGCCGCATTACGGCAACACCAAAGCCGAGCATCGCTTGGGCGACGCGTTGCGCCGTTATCCGCGCGGCGACTACGTGCTGTCGACCAAAGTGGGCCGCCGCTTCGTGCCGCGCACCTCGCCCTTCGACGACCGCGAGGGCTGGCAAAACCCGTTGCCCTTCGAAGCGATCTACGACTACACGCACGACGGCATCATGCGTTCGTTCGAAGACAGCCAGCAGCGCATGGGCATCGTCGAGATCGACATTCTGCTCGTGCATGACATCGGCCGCATCACGCACGGCGACCAGCATCCCCATTATTGGCGGCAACTGACCGAAGGCGGCGGTTTCCGCGCGCTGGACCGGTTGCGCTCGACCGGCGCGATCAAGGCGGTCGGGCTCGGCGTCAACGAAGGCGCGGTCATCCTCGACGCGATGGCCGAGTTCGATATCGATTGCGCGTTGCTTGCGGGCCGTTATACGCTCCTCGAACAGACCACGCTCGACGACCTGCTGCCCGCCTGTGAAGCGCGCGGTGTCAGCATCCTGTTAGGCGGCGCGTTCAACTCGGGCATTCTGGCGCGCGGCGTCGCGGGCGATCTGAAATTCAACTACGGCGACGCGCCGCCCGAAGTGATCGAGCGCGTCGCGCGGCTGGAGGCGGTGTGCCGCGCGTATGGCGTGCCGCTTGCCGCCGCCGCGTTGCAGTTCCCGTATGCGCATCCGGCGGTCGCCACCGTGCTGACCGGCGCGCGCAGTGCCGACGAATTGCGCGAGAACGTCGCGTCGTTCGGGCTGCCGATCCCCGCAGGCCTGTGGTCCGCGCTGCGCGACGAAGGCTTGCTCGACGCGCGCGCACCCGCGCCAGAGGATTGACTCGACGATGTTGATCGACGCCCACCAGCACTACTGGGACCCCGCGCGGGGCGACTACGAGTGGCTCACGCCGGAGCTGAAAATTCTGTACCGGCCGTTCGGCCCGGCGGATCTCACGCCCTTGCGCGAGCGGGCGGGTATCGAGCGGACGGTGGTGGTGCAGGCCGCGCCGACCATCGACGAAACGCGCTACCTGCTGGACCTCGCGCGCAACGAGCCGTCGATCGCGGGCGTGGTCGGCTGGGTGCCGTTGCTGCTGCCGAATGCGCCTGCGTTGATCGAAGCACTCGCGCGCGAGCCCAAGTTCAAGGGTGTGCGGCCGATGCTGCAGGACCTGCCCGACCACGGCTGGATCGCGAACCCCGATCTCGCGCCGGCGATCGAAGCGCTGATCGCGCACGACCTCGCGTTCGACGCGCTGATCTACGCGCGTCACGTCGAATACATCGAAATTTTCGCGAAGCGTTTTCCGACGCTGCGCATCGTCGTCGATCACGGCGCGAAGCCGCCGATCCGGTATCGCCAGGCGGGCTTCCAGGTGTGGAAGGACGCGATCACGCGGCTTGCAAGCCTGCCGCAAGTTCATTGCAAACTCTCGGGTCTCGCGACCGAAGCGTCGCCCGGCTGGACCGAGGACACGCTGCGGCCTTACGTCGACCATCTGCTCGCGTCGTTCGGCCCGGCGCGTGTGATGTGGGGCAGCGACTGGCCGGTGCTCGATCTGAACGGCGACTATCTGCTCTGGCATTCGGTCGCGACCACCTTGCTCGCGTCGTTGAGCGACGCCGAGCGTGCAGCGGTGTTCGGCGAGAACGCCGCCGCGTTTTACCGGCTTTGATTTCTGGAAGCGTAGACAGGACAACCAGCAGGACACAAGCAGCCTATAAGCAGCCCATTCACACGGAGTCGTAGATGACACAAAGACTGGCCGGCAAAACGGCCCTGATCACCGCGGCAGGACAAGGCATTGGTCTCGCCACCGCGGAACTCTTCGCACGCGAAGGCGCGCGCGTGATCGCCACGGACATCCGCATCGACGGACTGGCGGGCAAGCCGGTCGAGGCGCGTCAGCTCGACGTGCTCGACGCCGCGGCGATCAAGGCGCTGGCCGCCGAGGTCGGCCCAATCGACGTGCTGTTCAACTGCGCGGGCTTCGTGCACGCCGGCTCGATTCTCGAATGCAGCGAAGAGGATTGGGACTTCGCGTTCGACCTGAACGCGAAGGCGATGTACCGTATGATCCGCGCATTTTTGCCGGGCATGCTGGAGAAAGGCGGCGGCTCGATCATCAACATGTCGTCGGCGGCGTCGAGCGTGAAGGGCGTGCCGAACCGCTTTGCCTATGGCGCGTCGAAGGCCGCGGTGATCGGACTGACCAAGGCCGTTGCCGCCGATTTCGTCACGCGTGGTGTACGCTGTAACGCGATCTGCCCGGGCACGGTGTCTTCGCCGTCGCTCGAACAGCGGATCGCGGCGCAGGCTCAGGCGCAAGGGACGACGGTGGACGCCGTGCAAGCGGCGTTCGTCGCGCGTCAGCCGATGGGCCGCGTCGGCAAGCCCGACGAGATCGCGGCGTTGGCGCTGTATCTCGCGTCCGACGAGTCGTCATTTACGACGGGTCAGGCGCATGTGATCGACGGCGGCTGGTCGAACTGACGCGCACTGATTGACGAACCGAATATCACTGAACGTAAAAGGGAAGTACCACGATGAAACTGCTTCGTTATGGGCCGAAAGGCCAGGAAAAGCCGGGCCTGCTCGATGCGCAAGGCAAGATTCGCGATCTGTCCAAGGTGATCGGCGATCTCGACGGCGCCGCGTTGACCGATGAAGGTCTCGCCAAGCTGCGCGCGCTCGACCCGGCTTCGCTGCCGGTGGTCGAAGGCAATCCGCGCCTCGGGCCTTGTGTCGCGCGAATCGGCAAGTTCATCTGCATCGGGCTGAATTACGCGGACCACGCCGCCGAATCGAATCTGCCGGTGCCGGCCGAACCGGTCATCTTCAACAAGTGGACGAGCGCGATTTGCGGCCCGAACGACGACGTCGAGATTCCGCGCGGCTCGAAGAAGACCGACTGGGAAGTCGAACTGGGCGTGGTGATCGGCAAGCCGGCAAAATATGTCGACGAAGCCAACGCGCTCGACCATGTTGCCGGCTACTGCGTGATCAACGACGTGTCGGAACGCGAATGGCAGATCGAACGCGGCGGCACGTGGGACAAGGGCAAGGGCTTCGACACGTTCGGCCCGATCGGCCCGTGGGTCGTCACGCGCGATGAAGTCGCCGATCCGCAGAACCTGAACTTGTGGCTCGAAGTGGACGGCCACCGTTACCAGAACGGCAGCACGAAGACGATGGTGTTCGGCGTCGCGAAGCTGGTGTCGTACGTGTCGCAGTGCATGAGCCTGCAGCCGGGCGACGTGATCTCGACCGGCACGCCCCCGGGCGTCGGCATGGGCGTGAAGCCGAATCCTGTGTTCCTGAAGCCGGGTCAGACGATCCGCCTGGGTATCGAAGGTCTCGGCGAGCAGACGCAGAAGACTTACGCTGCGGAGTGATTCGCGCGCCTGGTTTAACTGCGTTGCCAATGTGAAGGGCCGTTCCCGCGTGAGGCGGGAACGGCCTTTTTGCTTGCGTCGTTCGTGCCGCCGCGATCAGGCGCGCTGCGCCGCGAGCAGCCGCGCCAGCAACTCGACCAAGCGGTCGATGTGCTCGTCTTGCGTGCGCCACGACGACACGCTGATACGAAACGCGGGCCGTCCTTGCCAGAGCGTGCCGCCGAACCACGTTTCGCCGGATGCCTGGGCCGCTTCACGAATCGCGACCGTCTCTTCGTCGGTCTTTGCCCGCACCAGCACCTGATTCAGCACGACGCGATTCAGCACGTCGAAACCCGCGGCACGCAAGCCGTCGGCGATGCGCGACGCTTGCGCGCAATGCCGATCGACCATCTGCTGCACGCCGCTGCGCCCGAGCGAACGCAGCGCCGCCCAGATGGGTATGCCACGCGGACGGCGCGAGAACTCCAAGGTCAGATTCTTCTGCGCGTCGTGCGCGCCGCTCAGGTAGACCGCGTCGCTGTTCATCGCCGAGGACATCGCCTGCGCATCGCGGCAGATCGCCATCGCGCCGTCATAAGGCGTGTTGAGCCATTTGTGGCCGTCCGTGGTCCAGCTATCGGCGCCGTCGATGCCCTCCGTCAGCGCCCGCTGTGACGACGCGCGCGCCCACAAGCCGAACGCGCCATCCACGTGGACCCATGCGCCTGCCGCTTTGGCACGCGGTATCAGGTCGGCGAACGGGTCGAATTCGCCGGTGTTCACTTCGCCCGCCTGCACGCAGAAGATCGTCATATCGTCGAGCGGCGGCAGTCGGGCGGGATCGATGCGGCCATGCTCATCGACCGGTGCGGCGATCATGCGCTTCATGCCAAAGCCGAGCACGCGCAACGCCTTCTTCACCGTGATATGCGCCATCTCGGAGATGACGACGCGCACCGGCGGCGCGCCGTTGAGCCCATCGTTATCGAAATCCCAACCCTTGCGCGCGAGCAGCGCACGCCGCGCGGCCGCAATGCAAACGAGCGTGCATGCCGTCGCGCTGGTGCCGAAGCCGATCGCCGCTTCGCGCGGCAGATCGAGCGCGTCGAGCACCCAGCGCGCCGCGATCTTCTCGATCGTGGCGGCGGCCGGCGAGTTGTCGAAGGTCGAGGCGCATTGGTCCCACGCGCCCATCAGGCGCTCGGCCGCCGCGGCCGCCGGCAGCACCGCGCCGATCACGAAGCCGTAATAACGCGGATCGTTCGACGCCACCGTGGCCGGCGACCCGCTTTCGTCGAGCAGGCGCAGCACGTCGGCGGGCGCGTGGCCGTGCAGGGGCAACGCTTCGTCGAAGGCGGCGAGCTGCGCGAGCGCGGCCGCGTCCGGAAACACGCGGCGCTTGCCGATGCCCGCGAGATAAGCGTGTGCGCGCCGGTCCGCGTCGGCGGCGAGAGCGAATTCGTCCATAGGGTTCCTAAAAAGGGTGACAGAGGGGTGTCGCGCAAGTCTGCGGATCGAGCGTTCGTTCAGAGATGGGGGCGAGGGTGCGGCGGGGCTTTCGCAACTCGGCGTCATTGCGCTTGTAATAGGTGAATTGGCCGGTTCGATGCGCGCGCACGAATCCCGCATCAGCGAGGATGCGCGATCGCGCGAGACCCGTTCCGCGCCGAAACAATCCCGTCAGATTATCCCGCCGGTTCGTGTTCGCCGTTTTCACCGATCCGGTTGACCGTGCCTTGCGCGACGGCGACGAGCTTTTCGCGGTTGCCGTCCATCACGTACACGTTGCATTGGCAGGTGGCCTGATGCCGGCCCGCATAGACGACCTTCGCGCGCGCGACCAACGTGCCGTTCACTACCGGGCGCAGATAGTTGATCTTGTATTCGCCGGTCACGACTTTCGGCCCGAGCGACAGCGCGCCGGCGAACGTCAGCGCATTGTCGGCGAGATAGCTGATGACCCCGCCGTGCACGAAGCCATGCTGCTGCCGCAACTCATCGCGGATCGGCAAACTCAGGGTGAGTTCGCTGGTGCCCGTATGCATCAGCTCGGCGCCTAGCAACATGCTGAACGGCTGGGCATGCAGTGCGCCGCGCGCCCGGTCGAGGAGGTCGGTCATCGTGATTCCTTCGGGCGAGGCCCGTGGTGGCATCTGCACTGGCCTGCGTCGTGCAGTCCCTACCCACTCTAGGAAGCGTGAATGCACCGCGTCAAGGTGATTCGGAAAAATGTGCGGCGTATTGTTGTGGGAAACAGCCGCAATCATGACGTTGGCCGATGAAAAGGGGTTGTAAGCCGATTTTTAATGAAATTGGCCTCAAGCTGAACGCGACCCTGCCGTTAACCCTGACGTAGCTCCCGTTATTCTTTGCCCTCAGGATTCACGATGTTCAGCAAGATCAAGGTCGCCTCCGGCCTGTTATGTGTTCTGGCCGCGTTCTGCGTATTCCAGCTCGTCACGGTGGGGCTGGGTTTCTGGTCGCTCACCCGTACTCATGACGACGTCGGCGATCTGTCGAACATCGCATTGAAGCAGGTGGACGCGGTCAACGAGACGACCCAGCGCCTGATGGACGCCCGCATCAACCTGTCGCGCGCCGGCACGCGCATGGTGCGCGGCGGCGCGGAGCCGACCGACATCGTGCAGCACGCGCGCGAGCAGCTCACGGCAGCCGACCAGTCGTTCGGCGCGTTCATGAGTGCGCAGAAGACCAGCGACGAAAACAGCGCCCGCGCCACGGCGCTCGCCGAGCGCTACAAGAAGCTGCACGACGCCCTCGCCGAACTCGTGCAGTTTCTCGACTCGAACAACATTCAGGCCTTCCTCGATCAGCCGACCCAGTCGTTCCAGGATGCCTATCTCGCCGAGTCACACAACTTCGTGCAATTCGGCGAGGCGGCGAGCCGCGCATCGCTCGATTCGATCGACGCCCGCATGGCGACGTTTCGCGTCGTCAGCATCGTGATCCTGGTATTGCTGGTGGCGGGCACCTTCGCGGTCTATGCGGGGCTGCGCCGGGGCGTGGTGGCGCCGCTGGAGGAAGCGGGCCAGCACTTCGAGCGCATCGCGCAAGGGCGCCTCGACCAGCCGATCGCCGCGCGCGGCACCAACGAAATCGGCCGGCTGTTCTCGGGCCTCGCAAAAATGCAGGCGAGCGTGGCGCGCACGGTGCAGACCGTGCGCGAATCCGCCGACTCGATCTACCTCGGCGCCGACGAAATCGCCACCGGCAACGCCGATCTGTCGGCACGCACCGAAAACCAGGCGGCTTCGCTCGAGGAGACCGCGTCGAGCATGGAGGAACTGACGGCCACGGTGCGCCAGAACGCGGATCACGCGCGCGAGGCCAATGCGCTCGCCGAGACTGCGCTCGAAGCGACGTCGCGAGGCAGCGAAGTGGTCAACGAGGTGGTCGACAAGATGCGCGGCATCGCGCAAAGCTCGGACAAGATTGCCGAGATCATTTCGGTGATCGACGGCATTGCGTTCCAGACCAATATCCTCGCGCTGAACGCGGCCGTCGAGGCGGCGCGCGCGGGCGAGCAGGGCCGTGGCTTCGCGGTGGTGGCGGGCGAGGTGCGCGGTCTCGCGCAGCGCAGCGCGCAGTCGGCGAAAGAGATCAAGACTTTGATCAGCGAATCAGTCGCGGAGATTCAGGGCGGTTCGGCGCTGGTCGAGCATGCCGGCGAGGCCATGAGCAACGTGTCGGCGTCGATTTCGCGCGTCACGCAGATGATGGCGGAAATCAGCGCGTCGTCGCTCGAACAGAGCACGGGCATCGAGCAGGTGAATCAGGCGGTGGTGCAGATGGACGAGATGACGCAGCAGAACGCGGCGCTCGTCGAACAGGCCGCGGCGGCGGCGGCATCCTTGCATCAACAGACGCAGCAATTGAAACAGGCTGTATCCGTGTTCGAAATTTCTGAAACTGTGTTGCGCACGCAACAGCTCGATGGGATGCGCGGGCCGGTTCCAGAATTCGGGCTATTCGGAATGCGCGCGATTTAAACCACGCAGGCGCTCAAAAAGAAGGCATGGCAGCAAAGAAAATGGCCCGCGAACGCGGGCCATTTTGCATCAGACGCAAGCGCCTAAGGGTGCCTCAAGTACCTGAAGGTACTTAGGCCGGCTGGATGTTTGCAGCCTGCTTGCCCTTCGGGCCTTGCTTAACTTCGAACGACACCTTCTGGTTTTCCTGCAGGGACTTGAAGCCGCTGCCTTGAACTTCCGAAAAGTGTGCGAACAGGTCTTCGCCGCCGTCGTCCGGCGTGATGAAGCCAAAGCCCTTTGCATCGTTAAACCACTTCACAGTACCTGTTGCCATTTTTGATCCAGTAAATGTTGTGTGTTGCATTCGCGACCCGCTTTTTCTCAACACGAGATCGAGCGCGAAGTGAGAGTTGTATCACGTCTTTATGACGGACGCCAATCAACCCGTATTCGGGTATTCCCCCGCATCGGCCTTTTTGAGGCTCCGGAAAGCATTTGGAAGGGTGTTCCGCCCGGTAGGGTAAACTGCGTGTATTACTCTTCCAGGAAAAACATTGACACATTATTTGCAGGAAGAACTTACGTCGTTCTGGAGTCGTTTGACCCCCTATCTCGCGATATTGGAGTCTAAATCTCCTCAAGAGGGCGCCTTGGACCCGGTCGGCCGAATCACCGTCGATACCGAAGACCGCCAGGCTTTTGCCCTTCACATCACCGATCAGAAGCCGCACGGCGACACGTCGGATATTCCCACCGGCCACAGCGCAACTTATATGCGTATTAAATCTTCCGGCGCCGATTGGGGACCTTGGCAACGCGAAGAATATTGATCGACCGGGTGGTCGGCCCTAGCGTCGGCCCCCGTTTGTGAGTTCGCAGCCGGCGCTCAGCCGGCTTCGCGATGGGGCGCGCTTCATCCGCATTTCACCCCGTTTCACGCGCTCTTTGCCGCTCAGGCCCTCAGCCTTTCCTCGCGCTGCGGCGGCTTCGCTCGTAGAAATCATTTGGCTTGGTACGAACCCAGCGCACGAAGTTGCGCACCGCTTCGTCGGTAAGCAGTGCATTGACGGTCGAAAAGCGCTGCGCCAGTTCGGTCTCCGAAAACAGCGCGTGGAGCTGCCGATGGCAGATGCGGTGCAACGCGGCCACTTCCTTGCCGCCCTTCGTTTTCGGCTCCCAATGATGCAGGTCGCGCTGGCTCGGCGGGATCGGCCGGCCACAAAGCGGGCAGATTTCCTCCGCCGGCGGCGCGTGATACCAGGGTTCGGCGAGTTTCCTGGCCATGGCCGCGAGACAGGTAGTGGACGGGCTCGCGCCGCGCGGCGGTTGGCCGCCGCGCTCAGGCCGGCAAGCCGGCGTAAGCAGTGGCGAGGTGATAGGGCGTGGTGGACGGCATGTCGGCGCGCACCACGTCGCCGGCCGGCGTCTTGCACTCGGACCAGCCTCGCGGATGTAGAAAGCGTTGCTCGAACAGTTCGATTTGCCGTGGCAGCGCGGCGAGCGCAGCTGGATCATCCTGGCAAGCCAGCGCGCGCAGATATTCCGTTTGCGCCCAGATTCGCTGGGTGGCGTCCTTGATCGCGCCGGTTTCGTCGAGCGATGCACACACGCCGCCCGTGGCCGGGTCCACGCCGTGCTGCTGCGCGAAGGCGAACGCGCGCGTGAGCGCTTCGTCGAGGCCGGTCCCTGCGAACTGCGCGCCCGCCTGCCGAACCAGCCAGAACCATTCGAACTGGTGGCCCGGTTCGAGACGGTTATCGCTCGCGCCGATCGGCAATTCGGCGACGCAGCCGGTCGGCTCATGGACGAAGTGATGCGCCACCGCGCCGGCCAGACGGCGCAAGGCGGCGCCGAAGACGTTGTCGCGCGTGGCTTCGCAGGCGGCCAGCCAGGCTTCGGTCAGGTGCATCAGCGGATTCTGGATCGGCGTACCGGTGACGCTGTCGAAGTCCGCGCTCAGCGTGGCGTTGAACAGATCGCCGTCGGCGGCGAATTGCGACTGGATCAGCGCCGACGTGCTGTGCACGAGCGCCAGTGCGTCGCGATTGCCCGAACGCCGCCCGTATTCCGCACACGCGAACACGACGAACGCATGCGTGTACAGATCTTTGGCGGTGTCGAGCGGCGCGCCGTGCGCGTCCACGCTGTAGAACCATCCGCCGTGGACCGTGTCCTGAAAGGTATGCCTCAACGAGTCGAACAGCACCTGGGCATGCTCCGCGTCGCCGGCTTGCGAGAATACGAACAGCTGCCGCGCGCAAGCCATCGCCCGATAGCGTTCGGCGGGCAGGGGCGCGTGATCCTCGGCGCTGAGGGATTCGTAGGGCAGCTTGAGCGCGGTGTTGAATCCCGGTCCGCGCCACATGGGCAGCACGACGCTCGTGAAGTGATCGCGCAGTGCGGTGGCGAGGACGATCGTCGAGGCGGCGGGAGGGTTCATGCTTGGTATGGTCAGGTTGGTCAAGCGGGGGATGCCGGAGCGTCCACGGAGCTGGTCCGGTCTGAGCGGCGGCGCGGTGGCCGCTCCGGTCGGCGGCGAGTGCGGATGCTACCCGGTTTGCACGCCGACGGCGCAGCATTGCCTCGGCAATCACGCGCCATTCCGCCGACGCAAAATCGACGCAACCCGCACGCGGCTTAGCATAAAGCAAACGGGTCGCGCTGAACACGCCGCCACGGGTGCGAAAACCGCTTCGAATAATTTCTGATAAGGAGAAAAAACAATGCTGGGGAATCTCGAACTCATCTCCCGCCTGGTGCTGGCCGCGGCGCTCGGCAGCGTGATCGGCTTTGAGCGGGAGCGGCTCTCGTGGGCGGCGGGCCTGCGCACGCATATGCTGGTCTGCGTCGGCTCGGCGCTGATCATGATCGTGTCGGCGTATGGTTTCGCCGAGGTGCTGACCGGCGATCACGTCGTGCTCGATCCGTCGCGGATGGCCGCGCAGGTGGTCTCGGGCATCGGCTTTCTCGGCGCGGGTTCGATCCTGCTGCGCGGCGAGATCGTGCGCGGACTGACCACGGCGGCGAGCCTCTGGTCGGTCGCGGCGATCGGCCTTGCGGTCGGCGGCGGACTGTACACGGCGTCGATCGCGGCGACCATCATCATTCTGATCATCCTCGCCGGCATCAAGCCGCTCGAGCGCCGCTTCATCACGGTCAAGCAACGGCGCCAGCTGACGATGATCGTCGAGCGCGGCGCGATGACGTTTCACTCGCTGCACGACGAACTCGGCGCGGCGAGCCCGCGCGTCAAGCAATTCGTGATGCAGCAAAGCGACGAGACGCCCGAGTGCGACGAGGTGATGATCACGCTCCATCGCGTGTCGAATACGGAATATGAAGCGATCTGCGCGCGCTTGCGTCAACTGCATGGCGTCAGGCAGTTCCGGCAGGACGAGGCGTCATCCTGAAATGGCGAAAATCGTCGGAGAATGGCTTCGGCGGGGGCGGGCGGCCATGCGACAATGCGGGCTCGAAAAATTCCAGTGGCATTGACGAGCGGTGCTCGGCGCCCGCTTTACGGCGACGACCGCTCTTTTTCTCTATGGCAGATTCCGTAGCAACCAGGCAGTCCCGGCCTCAGCGCGCCGCTTCGAAAAAGCGGCGTCAGGCCACCGTCTCGACCGAAACCGAAAACAAACTGGCGCGCGCCGCGCGCTCGGCACAACGCCTCGCGCAACTGAGCGGCGCGTCCCGCGACGACAGCACGCTCGACCTGTTCCCCGACGATCCCACCCGCGCGACGCTGGAAGCGATGAATATCGACATCCGGCAAGGCACGCTGGATGGCTTCGAACTACCCGATGTCGTGCTGGCGGCGGTGGGCGCGATCGACGCCGGCGATGGCGTGTTGCTGGACGCGAAGGCTGCGCGCCGCGCGCCTCGCGCCGCGAGGACGGACGAGCCGGTGCCGGTCAACGCGCAATTGAGCGGACTCGAAATCGAGCCGTCGACGCCGGCGGCTTTGCCCGTCGGCGAAAAAACGGCTCCGGCGGACGCGAAACCCGCGGCGCAAGCGAGCGCCGATGAGAAACCGGCCGTGGCGGGGCGCGATCTGGCGATGCCGTTCACGTCCGCGATGGCGGCTGCGACCGTCGCGCGCAGCGTGACCGCGCTGCGCCAGGCGGAAGAACCGCGCACGGCGGGTGACCCGGCGGCCGCGTCGAAGTCGGGCGGCAGCAAGCCGCCGCAGCGCTTCGCTGCGACTTTCGCGAAAGCAGCGACGGCTTCGCGGGATGCGGCCGTGGCTGACGTTGACGCTGTGAGCAAGGGCGGGGATGGTGTAACGGTGGGAGTGGGCGAGGCGTTTGCTAGATCCGCCGAATCGGCTGAGCCTGCCGGGCCCGATGTGGAGGTGAAGCCGTCGGCCAACACGGCGGCGTCCGCAGCGGACGCCGCCGCCGCGTTCGCCGCGCCGTGGCGGGAGGCGCAGCGGGCGGAAGCGGCGGCAGCCGCGCTGCGCGCCGCGCCGGAACTCGATCGCGCACGGGCAACCGCCTTTGCCGATACCGTCGACGCGCTCTACGGCGTGATTGCCGATCAGCGCCGCGCCGCGACCGATCATTCGCGCCGCATGAAATGGATGCTGTCGATCGTGGTGGGCGCGTTGCTGGCGACGGTTGCAATCGGCATCACGCAAACATTGCTTCTGATGCGCCTGACGCGCGAAACGACCGCTCAGCAGCACCGCATCGAACAGATGATGCAGAACCAGCAGGCGGCCATGGCCAGCTTGCTCGATTCGCACATTGCGGTGGCCAACGCGGCGGCGGCCAATGCTGCTTCGGCGGCGGTTGCGACGCCAGCCGCCGCGCCTCAGCAAGCCGGCGGCGCGACGACGGCTCATGGCAAGCACACCGCGCGAACCCTGCATGGGTATAGGACCAGGGCTGTTAGCCCGGGCTGAATATCAGTCACCGCCGCTGCCGCCGAAGCCGATAGCCGATAGCCGATAGCCGATAGCCGGCAGCGGCGGCAGCGGCGGCCAGTTTCCACGCCAGCGCCTCGAATCTACCGCCGCGCCAATCTCATCCCGTCAGATAGGCGCGGTAAGGCACCCAGTCCCCGCCGCCCCGTCGCGGCTCCCCCTCTGCGTTTTACACTCTCCTCGCTGTTGCGAAGCCGGACCGGGCACGCCAGCGCATCTTCTGACGGGAGCCAACATGCCGACTAGCGAGCACAAATATTCAATCGAGGAGCTGTTGGCCGCACTGTTGCGCGATCAGGGCATCCACGAGGGCCACTGGGCGTTGAACGTCGAATTTACGGCGACGGGAGCGTCCGTCAAACCGCAGGACAATCCCGCGCGGACGCTGCCGGGCCTGATCGTGTCATTGAACAGCGCGACCCTGCTGCGCGCGGACCACTCGGCGGCCGGCGCAGTCGACGCTGCCATCGCCAATCCGCGCAAAGACGCGCTGCGCGCGAAACCGGTGCGAAGCCGCAAGGCGGCCTCGACAACTCTGCAGTAGTAGTCAAATGCCTTCGACCTGGACTTCCAAAAAGAGGGACGTTGTCATGATGCAACGCACCATGGCGTAAATCACCCGCGACATCCCACCACACCAAATATTTGCTGCATTGCACTAGCTTTTCCCTAGGGAAAACCCTATACTTCTTCTTAAGGGAAAACCCTAGCAAATGCAGTAACCAACCGGGAGTCGCCATGAGCTTCATTTTTGCACTGTTCCAAAAGGTCAGCGACCTCTTTGCGTCGCCCCACCTGCCGATGGATTCGGATTACTCGTACGAAGCGCGTAGCCGCGAATCGGAGCGTATGCGCCGCGCGCAAGCTACGTTGTTCGGCGTCAAGCTGACCGACTAAAAAGTCCAGCTCACCGTCCTGAGCGCGGAGCACCGCGCAAGGACGCGCACTTCGGGTGCGCATCGCCGTATTGAAGCCACTGTTCGCGAAACGCGTACCGTGGCTTCTTGTTTTTCGGGCGATTCGGACCGCCTATCCCTTGCCGAATATTTCTCCGACGAAATGAATGTAACGGCGGCTGACATCCAGCCGACGCTTCCCGCGCCTTGCCCGCGACGCCCGCCCCTGTGGACCGGGCGAGAGCGCGGAACGACGGCGCCGTCATCCGGCCCCATCTCTGAAATGCCCGCTTACAAGTGCTCACGTCTTCAGGCGGTTTGCGTCGCTAAAGTTGCTCTCAAGCGTACGGCGTCGGGTTCGATCCTTCGAACGAGCACCGGCGCTGGCTTGAAACAAAACTTTGATGGGAGGTCACTATGAAAACCTTTAACAAGACATCGCGTTCGATCATTGCAACCCTGCTGGCAGGCGGCGCGTTGCTCGCAGCCGGCAGCGCCTTCGCTCAGGATCGCGTCATCGTCGAGAATGGCTACGGCCCGGCGGTGTATGGTCAGCCGCACATGATGCCGGTGGGTGTGTCGATCGACATCGGCTGGCATGGCGACCGTTACTACGACGGCCACCGCTACTGGGATCACGACGAGTGGATGCACAATCACCCGCACGACCGCGATCCGCGCCATCACGACGACCATCGTCCGCCGCATCACGGTTAATGCATGACGGCGCCGCGCCTCGCGGCGTGCTGTCCACAAAACCGGTCCTTCCTCGCGGAAGACCGGCTTTGTCACGTTCGGCCTTGCAAACGGGCGCGCTGCGCTATGCTTGAACGCTTTTATCGACGGCAGCAGGAGAGCGGCGTGGACAAGGCAACAATTGGCGTAGTGGGCACGGGGTTGATGGGCGTCGGCATTGCGACGCAAAGCGCGCTGCACGGACACCGGACGATCGTCCACGACGTCGACCCTGCGCGGCTAGCCAGCGTCGCGCCGAAAGCGGAAGCGGTGCTGGACGAACTGATCGACGCCGGGCGGATCGACGCGGCGGCCAAGCGCGCGGCGCTCGCGCGCATCGAAACCCATGCGCAACTCGACGTGATGGCGTCGGCGCAATTCGTGATCGAGGCGATTCCCGAGGTGCTCGAACTGAAGCATCGCCTGTATGCGGCGCTGACCGAACTGCTGGCCGATGACGCGATTCTCGCGAGCAACACCAGCGGCTTTCCGCCCGATCAACTGATCGCGCCGTTGCGTGCGAAAGAGCGCTTTCTGATCGCGCATTTCTGGAACCCGCCGCACATGATTCCGCTCGTCGAAGTTGTGCCGGGCACGGCGACGGCGCCGGAAGTCACGCAACACACCGCTGCGCTGATGAGCGCGATCGGCATGGAGCCGGTGGTGCTGGCGAAGGCGATTCCGGGTTTCGTCGGCAACCGCCTGCAGTTTGCGGTGCTGCGCGAGGCGTTGAACATCGTGCGCTCCGGCGCGGCGACGCCGGATGTGGTCGACCGGGTCATGAAGGCGTCGCTGGGACGTCGTTGGGGGATCGTCGGACCGCTCGAAGGCGCGGACATGGGTGGGCTCGACACCTTCCTCGACATCTCCTCGCATCTGATGCCGGAGCTTGCCAAAGACGAGGACGTGCTGGACCTGCTGCGTCAGCAGGTCGATGCGGGGCGTGTCGGCGTGCGCAGCGGCGCCGGTTTCCATGAGTGGGACGACGAGCGTCTGGCGCGGGTCAAGGAAGGACGCAAGCGCGTGATCAGCCGCGGTTGATGCGGGCTTGGTGCAGGCGCACGAACGGAGTGAACACAAACGAGCGCGGCCGAACGCGCGCGCCGCGCCGCGCGTTGCAACGACATTGCTGCCGCGTTTGCACCATGCTCCTGGCACCTCGTGACAGCCTTGCCGCAGCATCGAAGAAAGCAGCAGCGCCTCCCGCTCCATGCCACAAGACGCCCGCAGCGACTCTCGCCACTCTGCGGTATAACTAGTCACTTCGCGTCACCCGCCAACTCACCACCACGTCATGTCCCACTACTTCTACGACCCCGCTGCCGGCCACGGCCTGCCGCACGACCCGTTCAAGGCCATCGTCGCTCCGCGTCTGATCGGTTGGATTTCTTCGCGCGATACCGACGGCACGTTGAACCTCGCGCCCTATAGCTTCTTCGGCGCGTTCGCCACTTTCCCGCCGATCATCGGCTTTAGCAGCGAGGGCCGTAAAGACAGCGTCAACAACATCGAGGTCACCGGCGAATTCGTCTGGAATCTTGCGACGCGGCCGCTCGCCGAACAGATGAACCGTTCGTCGGCGCCGGTCGCGCCGCACGTCGACGAATTCGAACTCGCCGGCCTGACGCCCGCGCCCGGCCGCAATGTCGCCGTGCCGCACGTCGCCGAATCGCCGGCCGCGCTCGAATGCAAGCTGCTGCAAGTGGTGCGTCTGCATACGCTCGACGGCAAGCCGATGGACAACTATCTGTCGCTCGGCCAGGTGGTCGGCGTGCATATCAACGAGGCGTATCTGAAAGACGGCCTGTTCGACACTCAGGCCGCGCAGCCGATCATGCGCGCGGGCTATCGCGCCGACTATGCGCAAATCGGCGAGATGTTTCAGATGTTCCGCCCAACCGCCTGAGCGACGACCCCGGCGATTGAAGTACGCCACGCCGTGCCGCGCAACGCGGCGCGGCATCTGAAGCATTTGAAGTAACGCGCGCCATCGCGTGCCGCCGCAGAACCCGGCCAGCGCCAGGCCAGCGCCAGCGCCAGCGCCAGAAAACTGGCCTGCTTGATGCTTGCAATCGACGCTCCAACGCGTCGTTTCAACTGCCGGCTCACTCTCATGGAGCGCGATCATGTCCACCGAATTCGCCACGCAATTCAGCCATGTCCGTCCGCAAGACACGTCCTACGTGGATCAGGGCTTACGCGACTTCTTTCTCTACCGCGATCTGGGCATCGCGCAGGCGACCGGCGGCAAGGTGCTCGCGCAACTCGTCAAGGCGAATCACGCACCAGAGCAAGGCACCGGCTGGCACCGTCATGAGGCCGACTTCCACATTGTGATCATGTTGAAGGGCTGGGCGCGCTTCATGTACGGCGACAAGGAAACACTGGTCGCCGCCGGCGATTGCGTGCACCAGGCACCTGGCATCGTCCACTATCTGTTCGATTACTCGGAAGACATGGAGTACATCGAGATCGTGTCGCCTGCCGATTTCAAATCGATCGAAGTCGAAGGGCCGTGCGAAGTGCCGGCGGTGAAGCCGTGGAAGAGCGTTGCGGTTTGATGGAAATGGGAGCGGCGCTGGCGGCGGGGTAACCGTCAGCGCTGCCAACACCATGCGCATACGCCGCACCGCGACGTACCGCGCAGCAGACAGGCCCAGCCACCCCCACTAACTCGCCGATGGCCGTCTGCGGGGCGCTCGCGCCGCAGACGGTTTTGCTGGCGCACCAGCAACGGCGGTTGAACCGCCGCTGCCGTCGGCATTCGCGCCGGAGCCATTCACCCCGCCCGCCGCCAACTGCGCATCCGCTTCCACCGCGACCACCGCCGCGGCAACCGGCGCCGCCGCCGTCATCTCCGCTGCGGTCGCAGCGGGCATCGGCACAGGCTTGATCGTGCGCGCCCGCGAACTCACCAGCACCGCCCGCGGCTCGTTGTCGTAGATCACGGCCCGCACGCGCGGATAAATGTGCCGCTCCCAGCGGCGGCCGTTGAACACGCCGTAATGCCCGACACCGGTTTGCACATGATGCGTCTTCAGATATGGCCGCAGTTTGTCGCACATGTCCTGCGCGGCAAGCGTCTGCCCGACCGCGCAGATATCGTCTTTCTCGCCCTCGACCGTGAGCAACGCAGTCCGGCGGATCTTCGACGGGTCCACCAGCCGCCCTTCCACTTCGAGTGCATGCAACGGCAGCGCGTGCCGCTGAAAGACCGTGTCGACGGTTTCCAGATAGAAGTCGGCCGTCAGGTCCATCGTCGCGAAGTATTCTTCGTAGAACGTGTGAATCGCGTCGGCTTTCGCCGGATCGCCCTTCGCACGCTCGTAATACATGGTCTCGAACGAGTCGGCATGGCGGGCGAGGTTCATCGACATGAACGCGCTCAACTGCATGAAGCCCGGATACACGCGCCGATGCGCGCCCGCGAAACCGAACGGCACCGCGCTGATCAGATTCCGCTCGAACCACTCGATCGGTTTGCTCTTCGCCAGTTCGTTGACCCGCGTCGGATTGATGCGCGTATCGAGCGGCCCGGCCATCAGTGTCATGCTGGCCGGCTGGTCGGGATGATCGTCGGCGGCCATTAGCGCGACCGCCGCGAGCGCGGCGACGGTCGGCTGGCACACCGCCAGCAGATGCGAGCCGGGCCCGATCTTCTCCGTGAAGTCGATCACGTGCTGGACGAATTCGTTGAAGCCGAAGCGGCCCTGGCTCAGCGGCACGTCGCGCGGGTTGTGCCAGTCGGTGATGTAGACGTCGTGGTCGGCCAGCATGGTGCGCACGGTGCCGCGCAGCAGCGTCGCAAAGTGGCCGGACATTGGCGCGAGGATCAGCACGCGCGGCTGCGGCGCAGACAGCGTGGTGTCCTTACGGAAATGCAACAGCGAACAGAACGGCGTGTGCGCGGCGATTTCTTCGACGACGGCCACCTGCCTGCCTTCCGTCACCACGCTGTCGATGCCGAACGGCGGCCGCACGGGCGTGAGTCCGGCGAGCGTCAACAGCTCGCAGGCCGCGCGCAATGAGCGGCCGTGCGACGTGTCGCCGAACGCGGGCCACGCGTCGAGCGAATGATTCATCAGTGCCGCGCCGTGCCGTATGGGCAGCATCATGTCGGCGCCGGCCTGGAATGCGGAGTATGCGAACAGGTTCATAACCTTCGCACGAGTGCAGGAAAGGAAGGAGCCCGAATAGAGGCAAGTCATGTGCCATGCTGGCCGTTGGGGCCGGGACGCGGTTCTCGCGTTGGCATGGCATTTGCGCGAGTCGATGGAACGGGCCGGAAGTGCCGCGCTTTGGTGCGTGCGCGCACGGCGGCGTGCATGCCTGAGCTCAGGCGTCGGCCGGGCGCGTCATCTGGAGGAGAAACGTATGGCGAATACCACGCTCACAATCAGCAGCAAGAATTATTCGTCGTGGTCCTTGCGCGGCTGGCTGTTGACGAAGTTCAGCGGCTTGCCGTTCGACGAGATCGTGATGCCGATCGACGATCCTGCCGCGCGTGCCGAACTGCTGTTGTTGTCGCCGTCGATTCTGGTGCCGTGCCTCGTGCACGATGGCATCGAGATCTGGGACACGCTCGCGATCGCCGAATATCTGAACGAAGTGAAACCGCAAGCCGCGCTGCTGCCGAAGGACATTCGCGCGCGAGCGCACTGCCGCTCGATTTGCGGCGAGATGCATTCGGGTTTCGCTTCGCTGCGCTCGGCGTTGCCGATGAACCTCAAGGCGCATTTTCCGGGCTTCAAGGTGTGGGCGCGCGCGCAGTCGGATATCGATCGGATCGTAACGATCTGGGGCGAGTGCCTGAAGCAGTACGGCGGTCCGTTTCTGTTCGGCGAGCGCACCGCGGCGGATGCGATGTACGCGCCGGTGGTGATGCGTTTCGTGACTTACGACGTGAAGCTCGATCCGGAAATCGTCGAATACGGACAGCGTGTCATTGCGCTGCCCGAAATGCAGCAGTGGATCGCCGACGCGCAGCAGGAAGTCGAAGAAATCGACGAACTGGACGTCGAGTTTTAAGCCGGCGTCGTAGTAGCGCGAACACGCGACGCGCGCATCGGCCGCACTAACGGAAGCACAGCCGGCGCGGCAACGAACACCGCGCCGCGCTTCAGGCAGCGCGACCGCCGGGTCACTCGCGTCCGCGTTCGAGCTTGAACACGCTGACCACTTGCGCAAGACGCGCGGCCTGCTCGCGCAATTCGGCGGCCGCGAGTTCCGCATCGCCGACGAGCGTCGCGTTCTGCTGGGTCGCCTCGCCGATCTGCGTGACGGCGAGGTTGACCTGCTCGATGCCGCCCGATTGCTCGCGCGACGCGACGTTGATTTCGCTCATGATCGCGCGCACCTGCCCGACCTGCTGAACGATGCCTTGCATGGTCGAGCTGGCTTCTTCGGCGATCCGGAAACCGCTTTTGACCGTCGCCGTCGAACTCGCGATCAGGCTTTCGATTTCCTTCACCGAGGCCGCGCTGCGCTGCGCGAGCGCACGCACTTCCGAGGCGACCACCGCGAAGCCCTTGCCGTGCTCGCCCGCGCGCGCGGCTTCGACGGCGGCGTTCAGCGCGAGGATGTTGGTCTGGAACGCGATGCCTTCGATCACCGTCGTGATCTCCGCGATCTTCTGCGACGAGCGGCTGATCTCGCCCATCGTCGATACCACTCGCTCGACCGCGCGGCCGCCTTCGAGCGCGGCATCGGCGGCGTGCGTGACGAGCGTGTTGGCTTGCGTCGCGTGAGCGGCGTTCTGCTGCACGGTCGACGTGATCTGCTCCATGCTGGCGGCAGTTTCTTCGAGGCTGCTCGCCTGCGTGGCGATGCGCGCCGCGATATGGCCGCTGCCGGTGGCGATCTTCTCGGTGCCCTCCGACATATCCGCCGATGCATTGCGCACCTGCGAAACGATACGCGCGAGGCCTTCGCCGATCCCGTCGATCGACTGCATCAGGCGGCCGATTTCGTCGGCGCGCGCGGTGCCGTGCCGCGCCACGCGCACGCTCAGATCGCCCGAGGCAAAGCGCTCGGACGCTTTCGCGGCTTCGTCGAGCGGACGGCTGACGAGGCGCCGCACCGCGATCAGGAACACGATCGCGAACACGCCGACCAGCGCAAGACCGAGCAGCACGAAGCGATTGCGCGTCGCGACGACGTCCGCCAGCACTTCGTCGCGCGGCGCGACGCCGCCCACCAGCCATTGCCACTCCGGCACGGTGACGAACGAGACGAATTTGTCGCGCGCATCCGGCTCGCCGAGCGTCGCGTCGGCGGAGCGGTAGTCGAGCTGGCCTTGCTTCATGTCGAGCATGCGTTGATACGGCGCGTTCGCGTCGTCCGCCTTCTGGCCGGCTGCGGCCGGATGCACGAGCAGCTTGCCGCGATCCGCGCCCATTGACGCGTCGAGCACGAAGTAATAACCGCTTGCGCCGATCTTCAGATTGCGGATGCCGTCCTCGACCGATCGAATCTCCTTGTCCACGTTCACGCCGACGAACAACGCGCCGATCACGCGACCGCTCGCATCGGTAATCGGCCGGTATTGCGTGATCAAACGTTTTCCGAACAGCGCGGCCAATCCCGTATAGGAGCGGTTCGCGAGCAGCGGCGCATAGGCCGGTCCCTTGCGGTCGAGCAGCGTGCCGATCGCGCGCGAGCCGTCCTGTTTCTTCAGCGAGGTCGTCACGCGCACGAAGTCGTCGCCGCTGCGCGCGAACACGGTGGCGACCGCGCCGCTGCGCTCGAGAAACTGGTCAGGGATCGTGAAGTCCAGGTTCAGCACCTTGTCGCCGGCCTTGAAGGTCGGCGTCGCGATGCCGCCGATGTCGACTTTCTGCGTGTCGTCGAGTGCGAAGTCGGTGGGCAGGAAGCTCGCGAGCAGCGCCATCGAGCGGTCGACTTCAGCGGACAGCGCCTTGTCGAACAGCGTGATCATTGCCGCGATCGAGTGGTCTTTTTCGGCGATACGTTCGAGCACCTGATCGCGAACCTGGCCGCCGGCGGCACGCGTGAGCGCCCACGCGAAAGCGGCGAAAAGCAACGCTACCAGCACGCACGAGAGCACGGCGAGCCGGACGCCGACGCTCGCGCGGCGCAAAAAGAGAAAGTCCATGGGCAGTCGCTGAGTAAGGGGGACAAGCGAGAGCGCCGGTCATGGGGAGGCATGCCGGCGTCGTTGTCTGGTTTACGGCTGCGACTTCGCTTACCTTTAGGGATGTCGAAAGTAATTCGTAATGCATGTGACGCCGGGGGGGCGCCTTTGAAGGGCGCGGGCGCCCGCCGGGTGCTCGATGCGCTCCTGAAGCGCTGCTAATGCTTCTAACGCCCTGAGTGCCTGTGCCCGCCGCGCCAGGTGCGCAATAGCAAGGCGTTGGTGACGACGCTGACACTCGAAAACGCCATCGCCGCGCCGGCGAGCATCGGATTCAGCAAACCGAACGCGGCCAGCGGAATGCCGATCAGGTTGTAGACGAAGGCCCAGAAGAGGTTTTGCTGGATCTTGCGCCAGGTCCTGCGCGAGATGTCGACGGCATCGGCCACCAGCGCCGGATCGCCGCGCATCAGCGTGATGCCGGCGGCGTGCATCGCGACGTCGGTGCCGGTCGCCATCGCAATGCCGATGTCGGCGGCGGCGAGCGCGGGGGCGTCGTTGATGCCGTCGCCGGCCATCGCGACGATGCCCGCGCGACGGATTTTCAGATCGCGGACCACGCGGGCCTTGTCGTCGGGCAGGACGCCGGCGTGGAATTCGTCGATGCCGAGCGCGCGGGCGACGCTCGCGGCGCTGCCGTGGTTGTCGCCGGTGACGAGCACGCTGTGAATGCCCATCTGCGCCAGCCGTTCGACGGCGGCGCGTGCGGTCGGTTTGACGGTGTCGCCGAACGCGATCAGCGCGAGCGCGACGGGCGCTTCCCGATCACGCTGCATGAGCCACGAGACCGTGTTGCCCGCGGCTTCGAGTTCGTGAGCGCGCGAAGCGAGCGTGGGCGGCAACACGATGCCGAGTTCGTCGAGCCAGCGCGTGCTGCCGAGCGCGAGCGTGCGGCCGCCGACGTCCGCTTCGACGCCACGGCCGGCGACCGCACGTGCGGCGGTGGCTTGGGGCACGTGTGGGTGAAGCGCGGGGGCCGTTGCAGGGCGGTCATGGGCCAACGGCGTTGCGGAGCGGGCCGTTGCGCTCCGCACTGTCGACGTCGCGTGCGCGGGTGTCTGCGGCATCTCAGCGGTTTCAGCCGCATCGACCACTTCAGCCGTTGCCCCACCCGCAGCAACCGCCGTCGCGGCTTCATACGCCTTCACCACTGCACGCGCCAACGGATGATCGCTGTGCCGTTGCACGGCGGCGGCCAGCGCCAGCGCTTCGTCGCGGCCCATCCCGCCAATCGGTTCGAACGCCGTCACCGACGGCTGGCCGAGCGTCAGCGTGCCGGTTTTATCGAATGCGACGATGCTCACCCGATGCGCGGTTTCGAGCGCCTCGGCGTCCTTGATCAGCACACCGTGCCGCGCGGCGACGCCGGTGCCGGCCATGATCGCCGCCGGCGTCGCCAGCCCGAGCGCGCAGGGGCAGGCGATCACCAGCACGGCAACCGCGTTCAGAATCGCGGTTTCGCCGCCTGCGCCGGCGATCAGCCAGCCGATCAGCGTGAGCAGCGCGATCGCAAGGATCGCCGGCACGAAGATTTCGCTGACGCGGTCGACCAGCCGCTGGATCGGCGCTTTTTCCGCCTGCGCGCTTTCGACGAGGCGGATGATCCGCGCCAGCGTCGTTTCGGCGCCGATCGCGGAGGTCGTCACGGCAATCGCGCCTTCGCCGTTGATCGAACCGGCCGTGACGGTATCAGCAGGTTGTTTCGGCACCGGCAGACTTTCGCCGGTGATCAGCGATTCGTCGATGTGGGTGCGGCCTTCGAGCACCGCGCCGTCGACCGGCACACGTTCGCCCGGCCGCACGATCACCACCGTGCCGACCTGTACCTGCGCGAGCGGCACCTCGCGCTCGCCGCCGCCGACGCGGATGCGCGCGCGCTCGGGGCGCAGCGCGTTGAGCGCGCGGATCGCATCGGTGGTCTGACGCTTCGCACGCGCTTCGAGCCATTTGCCGAAGCGCACCAGCGTGATCACGACCGCCGACGCTTCGAAATACGAATGCATCATGTCGCCGGGATGCGACACGAGTTCGTAGACGCTGATGCCATACGCCGCCGACGTGCCAAGCGCCACCAGCAGGTCCATGTTGCCCGCACCCGCGCGCACGGCCCGGTAAGCCGCGCGATAGAAGCGTGCGCCGAACACGAACTGCACGATCGAGGCGAGCCCGAATTGCAGCCACGGCGGCGGCATTGCATGCACGCCGAACCATTCGCCGACCATCGGCACGACGAGCGGCAGCGTCAGCACGGCGCACGCGAGCACGGCGGCGAGTTCGCGGCGAGCCTCGCTGCGCTTGCGATCCGCCACGGCGGGGGCCTGGCCGGTCGAGTCGGCGAGCGCCGCGGTCTCCGGCGACGCGATCAGGGTCGCTTCGTAGCCGGCCTTCTTGACGGCGGCGATCAGCGCATCCGGGCCGGAGCCCGTGCCGCTGAGATTGACCGTGGCGGTTTCAGTCGCCAGATTCACCGATGCGTGCGTGACACCCGGTACTTTGGCGAGCGCTTTCTCGACCCGCGTCGCGCACGATGCGCAGGTCATGCCGCCGATCGCCAGTTCAGTGGTTCGCGGTGTTTCAACCGGGGTCGCGTCGGGGCGTGCGGACAGCGTGGCTTCATAGCCCGCTTTGCGCACGGCGTTGGCAAGCGCTTCGGCATCGACGGTCGCATCGCCTTCGACCCGTGCCCGCTCAGTGGCCAGATTCACCGACGCGCGCGTGACGCCCGGCACTTTGGCGAGCGCTTTCTCGACGCGCATCGCGCACGAGGCGCACGTCATCCCGCCGATATCGAGTTCGGCGAATTGGACGGGAGCGGAAGAGGGCGTGGCAGCGGTGCGCTGCGGATCGGCAAGGTCGGTCATGGTCGGCAAGCTCGTGGCGGCATTGGGCCGCGTCGTGAATCCAGTATCGACCTTCCCATGATGGGAAAGTCAAGGACCGACGATGCGGCCGATCCGCCGTCGCAACCGTTCGCTCAGAAAGCCGGCGGCGCTTCCAGCATCGCCTGGCCGACGGCCTGCTGTTGATCGCTGGCGCGCGCGAGCAGCGTGTCGGCTGCGCCGCGCCGGTCGGCGGCATCCTTGTTCTGGCCGAGCTTCCATTTGCCGACGAGGCGCGTGACCTCGATTTCGATCCCGACGATCGCGCCGAGCATCTGCGTGATGAAATCGGCGGGCGCGTCGCCCATTTTCCACGGCACCGCTTCTGCGGCTTCCATCTTGCGGGTGAGCCGGGCGACGAGACCGCGCACGAACGGCTCGTCGTCGCGCACGACGATCCGGCCGTGCGCATGGACCACGATGTAGTTATACGTCGGCACCTGGCGATGCGCTTCATGCTTGCTCGGATACCACGTCGGCGAGATGTAAGCGGCGGGGCCCTGGAAGATCACGAGGGCGTCGGGATGCGTGACGGCTTCTTTCCAGACGGGGTTCGCGCGGGCGACGTGGGCGCGCAGGAGGTAGCGGCTTTGCGGTGCCGACGCGTCGTCCCCTGTAGGGACGAGCTGCGCTTCGAACGGCAAATGATTCGCGTCGAGCCCGTTCGGACCGTTCGTAATCAGCGCGCCGAACGGCTGCTCGGCGATCAGGCGGTGGAGAACCTCTGGACGGTTCTCTTCGAAATGGGCGGGCATATACATTGAAGCGCTCCGGATACGAAAGGGCGAAAAGACGCAAAGGGGACCAAAAAACATCGGTGCTTCGGCAAGCGCGGCAGGTGCCGCGAGCCGGACCGAATCTGCATAAAAGCGTCAACCGCAGCTTAAATGGACCGCTCCAGTGTGCGATAAAGCGCGATCTCCGCCTTTGCGCTTGCCTGGTTAGCAAGGATACGATACAACCCGATGTTGTCGGCATCGCGAATTGCGGTCTGGCTGCGCTGGGCTTTGGGAGACCACGCATGCAGGCATCGCTGCGCACCGGCATCTCCCATAGGACCGCACGTTCCGCCACCTGAACGAATGATAAAAAATCGCCGAGAACTATTTTCGATTCACTGGACCTGCGCATCGTTCGCAGGCCTCGCTTTTCTGGCCGGTTGCGCGTCGACCCCGTCCGCGACGCCCAAGACTGCGGGCTGGATCAAGGATGAAGTCGCCGATTCGTACGTGTTCGGCTATCCGCTCGTGCTGATGGGGGTGGCGCGCGACGCCGCGGTCGGCACCGATCCGGGCCAGGCGCCTCTCAATACGCTGCGTCACGCCCAGGCGCTGCCGCCGATCGGCGCGGCCAATCCGCCGCAGCCGGGCGTCGACACGCTCGACTCGACCGGCTGGCTCGACGTCGGCAGCGAGCCGGTGCTCATGTCCTTGCCCGACTCGCACGGCCGTTATGTCGATGCCCGCGTGCTCGACATGTGGACCAATGTGGTGTGGTCGACCGGCCCGCAGTTCGCGACCACCGCGAAGGGCATCAAGGCGCAGACCATCGCGTTCGTCGGCCCGGGCTGGCAGGGCGAACTGCCCAACGGTGTGAAGCGCGTCGACGTGCCGACCGCCAACGCATGGGTGAGCGTGCGCATCCAGTCGAGCGGCGCGCGCGATCTGGCGGCGGTCCGCAAACTGCAACGTGCGATTCGCGTCGCGCCGCTGAGCGCCTACGCGGCCGATTCGCGCTCGGCCCCGGTCGCGCCGCCGCGCGGCAACGCCGATAGCGCGCCGGCCGCCGCCGGCACGCCCGCCGCGCAGGTGGCCGCGCTCGACGCAAACGGCTTCTTCAGCCGTCTCGCGGACGCGTTGCCTGACAATCCGCCGACACCGGCCGATCCCCACGCGCTAAAAATTCTCGCGGACCTTGGCGTGACGCCCGGCAATCCGGTGAAGCTGCCGCGCGCGCGCGACGCGGTCGAGGCAGGTCTCGCCGACGGCCACGAGCGCGTCGGCACACCGCCTTCCAACGTGCTGACCGGCAATGGCTGGAGCTGGTTCGGCGACGGCGTGGGCAACTACGGTCCCGACTACGCGTTGCGCGCCTACGCCGCGAGGGCGCAACCGGGCATCGGCACGCGCGACGACGAAGTGCGCGCGGTCGTCACCCAGGACAGCGACGGCCATCCGCTGAACGGCGCGAATCGCTACGTGATTCACTTCGCGCCGAACCAGCTGCCGCCGATGCGCGGCTTCTGGTCGATCACCGCCTACACGCGGGACGGCGCATTGGGCGAAAGCGCGCCGGCGCGTCTCGCGGTCGGCGACCGCAACGGCGCGCGCCGCAATCGCGACGGTTCGCTCGACGTGACCGTGTCGTCCATGCGCGCGAGAAACGGCAACTGGCTGCCGGCGCCGCGCACGGATATGCAACTGGTGCTGCGCCTTTACGCACCGAAACCGCAAGCCACCGACGGCAGCTGGCAACCGCCGGCAGTCGTGCGTCAGTGAAATGCTTCGGTCAACTGTGTTGATGAAATTGAGATAGTTGCGCCGACGAAACGCGCCGATGAAATCTGCCGGCGCATTTCGTCGGCGAGATGACAGCAACGCACCCGCTGACGCATCGAACGCCGTCTGTTCATCGCCGTGCCGCGATGGGCAGACGGCGCAATTACCCGGCCGAATCCTGAAGCCGCGGCTGACATTCCTATCCCACACCACGTTCACACCTTATACTGCCGCTTGCGGGATTTTCGTTTTCGCGGCGGGCTTGCCGCCGCACTACCCAAAACCGAGCATGGCAAGCCTCAATAAAGCATCACTAGCATCTTCCATACAGACCGTGCGCGAAGTCGCGCAGTCACGCCGTACGCGGCGCGTCCTCATAGGTCTGCTGATCTTTCTCGTATTGTTCGGTCTGCTCGGCTTTTTCGCGGCGCCGCCGCTGATTCGCCACGTCGCCGAGCAACAGCTCAGCAAGCAGCTCGATCGTCCCGCCACGATCGGCCGCATCGCGCTCAATCCATACACGCTGCGGCTCGAAGCCGATCGCGTGCATATCGGCGAGCGGGGCGGCGCGGGCGATTTCGTGGATATTGAGCGGCTCATCGTCAAGCCGTCGTGGAGTTCGCTGTTTCGCGGCGCGCCGATCGTCGACGAAGTGCAGCTCGACTCGCCGCGCTTTCATATCGTTCGCTACGATGCGCAGCGCTTCAATTTCACCGATCTGATCGAGAAGTTCGCGAGCCAGCCGGCCAAGCCCGATAGCAAGCCGACGCTCTTTTCGGTGTCGAACATCCGCCTCGAAAACGGCCAGATCACGTTCGACGACAAGCTGCTCGGCGCGACGCACGTCATCGATCAATGGAAGCTCGGCATTCCGTTCATCGCCACGCTGCCTTCGAAAACCGATATCTTCGTCGAGCCGTTGCTGCGCGCGCGCATCGACGGCAGTCCGCTCGCCATCGACGGCAAGACCAAGCCGTTTGCGGCGTCGCGCGAGTCGGAAGTGTCGCTGCGTTTCGACGGGCTCGACGTGCCGCGCCTGATGTCCTATGTGCCGACCAAGCTGCCGGTGATCGTGCAGTCCGGCAAGCTGTCCACCGATCTGAAGCTCAACTTCGTGATGTCGAACGAAGCGCCCTCGCTGCGCGTGGCGGGCACCGTCGATATGAACGACGTGGACGTGCGGGATCAGGGCAAGGCGCCGTTTTTCGCGGCGCGCGCGGTGCACGTCGCCGCCGCGACGCTGGAGCCGTTGAAGAGCCTCTATCACTTCGACGAGATCCGCATCGATGCGCCGAGCGCGAGTCTCGCGCGTGACAAGGACGGTGTGCTGAGCGTCGAGCGGATGTTCGCGCCCGCGCCGGCCGCGCCGCACGCGGCGGCGTCCGCGAGCGCGTCCGGCACCGAAGCGGTGGCGCAGCAACCGGCGGCGAGCGCACCGGCAGCAGCGTCCGGCGCGAAGACAAACACGAACACCGCCGAAAAACCCGTTCCGCTGGACCTGTCGATCAAACGCTTCGTGCTCAACGACGGCACGGTCAACGTGCATGACGAAGCGGCCTCCCGTCCTGTTGACGTGGGTCTGCAAAAACTCGCCGTGACGCTGAACGATTTTTCGACGCTCGCCAACGCGCCCGCGCATTACACGCTGAACACCGACTTCAAGGCCGGCGCCGGTTCGCTCGCCGCCGAGGGCAATCTCGGGCTCGCCGCGAAAACGGCCAGCGCGAAGCTCGATCTGAAGTCGCTGAAACTGCCGCAGTTGCAGCCCTATCTCGACACCGCGACCGCCGCGCAAGTGACGGACGGCGCGCTGTCCGTGACCACGAACATCGACACGAACTGGTCGAAGTCGCCAGCGGCCGTGATGGTCGCCGATACGCAACTGGACCTGCAATCGCTGAAGCTGGCCGCGCGTGGCGACAAGCAGCCGGTGGTGTCGCTCGCGCAGGGCAGTGTGGTGGTCAAGCAGGTGGACCTGAGCGCGCGCACGGCGGACGTCACCAGCGTCGCCACGACCGGCCTCGCGATCGACGCACAGCGGCTCAAGGACGGCAGCATCAACCTCGCGTCGCTTGCCGGTCCGCACGAAACCGCTCAGCAGCGCACCGCGGTTCACGCGGCCAAAAAGGCGCACGCCGAGGGGCCCGTGTGGCACTACAAGATCGGCGAGTTGACGCTGAAAGACGCGACCGCCAATTTCACCGATTACACCACGCCGCAGCCGGTGAAGCTGAGCGTCACGCCGTTGCAGTTGAAAGTGCAGCAGATCAGCGACGACCTGAGCCGTCCGCTGCCGGTCGATCTGCAGGCCACGCTGAACAAGAAGGGCACGCTTGGCGTGAAGGGCGACGTCACGGCGACGCCGCTCAAGGTGGCCGTCAAGGTGAACGCGAACCGGCTCGACGCGGCGGCGTTCGAGCCGTACTTCGGCGGCAAGCTGAACGCGGTGATCGCGAGCGCGTTGCTCAATGCGAACGGCGATCTCGCGCTGACGCAAGAGAAGTCGTTGAAGGCGAACTATCACGGCGACATGGCGCTCGTCGACGTACGCATGCTCGACAAGGCGACCTCGGACCCGTTCGCGGGATGGGGCTCGCTTGCGCTGTCCAACCTGAAGGCCGACTACGACGAACACGGCACGGTGGTGGACGCGGGCCGCGTGACGTTCACGAAGTTCTATGGACGCGTGCTGTTGAACGCGCAAGGCAAGCTGAATCTGAGCGACGTGGTCGCGCATGAAGACGGCGCCGCGCAATCGCTGACGCGCGACAAGAGCGGTGCCGAGCCGGTGAACCTGACGCCGCCCGCGGCATCGGCAGTGGCAGCGGCATCCGCGCCGGTTCAGGCTTCGTCCGCAACGCCTGCCGTGCCCGCCACGGTCACGGCCGCCACGCCGCCGCAAAGCCCGGTCAAGCTGCACTTCGGTCAACTGGTGCTGCAGCAGGGCCGCGTCACGTACACGGACAACTTCATCAAGCCGAATTTCACTGCGAACCTGGTCGGCATCCAGGGCACGGTCGGCGCGTTCGGCACGCAATCGAGCACGCCCGCGCCAGTCGACATCGCCGCGAAACTGGCGGCCAACGGGCCGTTGTCGATTCGCGGCACTGTCAATCCGCTGATTGCCAAACCGGCACTCGATCTGACCGCGAGCGCACACGATATCGAACTGACCAACCTCACGCCGTATTCGTCGAAATATGCCGGCTATCCGATCACCAAGGGCAAGCTGAACGTCGATCTGCACTACAAACTCGACAACGATCAACTGAACGCTGACAACCATCTGTTCATCGACCAGCTCACGTTCGGCGACCACATCGACAACGACACGGCGACCAAACTGCCGGTGCGTCTCGCGATTTCGTTGCTGAAGAACTCGCGCGGCGAAATCGACGTGAATCTGCCGGTGTCGGGCTCGCTGTCGAATCCCGAGTTCAGCGTCGGCGGCCTGATCTGGCATGCGGTGCTCAATCTGTTGCAGAAAGCGGTGACCGCGCCGTTCTCGCTGATCGCCAACGCATTCGGCGGCAGCGGCGAGGAATTGGGCTATGTCGAGTTCGAGCCGGGCTCGGCGAAACTCTCGGATGACGACACCAAAAAGCTCGACACGATCGTGAAGGCGCTGGCCGACAAGACCTCGGTGCGTATGGATCTGATCGGCCGCGTCGATCCGGCCGTCGACGAACCGGCGTTGCGCACGCAATACGTCGAGCGCCTCGTCAAGCAACAGAAGATCAAGGACGTGGTGGGCAACGGCGAGAGCGTCGATCTGTCGACCGTCACGATCGATCCCAAGGAGTACGACAAATACCTGACGAAGGCCTACAAGGCCGCGGACTTCAAGAAGCCGCGCAACTTCGTGGGCCTGACCAAAAGCGTGCCGGACGACGACATGAAGAGCGCGCTGGCCGCCAACGCGCCGATCGACGAAGCCAGCCTGCGCCAGCTCGCGCAACAACGCGCGCAGAGCGTGCAGCAGTATCTGGACGGCAAGATCGACAGCAGCCGGGTGTTCATCGTCGCGCCGAAGCTGAACGCCGACGGCATCAAGGACAAGGGCGCGACGACGCGCGTGGATTTCGGTCTGAAATAGCGGTGTGAGCGGCTTGCGACGCCACGCGTGCCGTGGCGTGACGCGCCGCTCGTCGATTACGCGGCGCGCGTCGGCGCTTTCAACGCGGTCTGCTCGATTACGCGCGCGAGCGTGTCGAACGCGGGGCCGATCTTGTCGTTCGCCACGCACGCATAGCCGAGCAGCAGTCCGCGCCGTGGCGGCGGATCGACGCTGTAGTAGCTCGCAAGCGGCCGCACGATCACCCCGGCGTCGAACGCGGCGGCCGTCACCGCGCGATCGTTCGCGTGGTCCGGCAGACCCAGCACCAGGTGCAGACCCGCCTCGTCGCCCATCACGGGCAGTTCGCTGCCGAAGCGCGCCGTGATCGCGTCGATCAGAATCTGCCTGCGCTCGCCGTAGAGCGCCCGCATGCGCCGCACGTGCGATGTGAGATGCCCGTCCATGATGAAGTCGGTCATCACGGCTTGCTGCATCAACTGCCCTTCGCGATACAGCTCCGCGACGCCGGTGCGAAACGTATCCACCAGATGCTCCGGCGCGATCATGTAGCCTATGCGCAAGCCCGGAAACAGCATCTTGCCGAGGCTGCCCACGTAGATCACCTGACCGGCGTCGTCGAGTCCCTGCAGCGACGCGAGCGGACGGCTGCCGTAGCGGAACTCGCTGTCGTAGTCGTCCTCGATGATCCACACGTTGTGCTGGCGCGCGTATTCGAGCAGCGTGCGGCGGCGCGCGAGGCTCATCACCATGCCGAGCGGATACTGATGCGATGGCGTGACTAGCGCGAGACGCGGCGGCTGTTGCAGATCCTGTTCGCGCGGATTGAGGCCTTCGTCGTCGACCGGCACCGGCACCAGCGTGATTCCCGAGGATTGCAGCACGCTGCGCGCGCCCCAATAGCACGGCTCCTCGACCCACGCGCGATCGCCGACATCGGTCAACAGACGCACCGCGAGGTCGATCGACTGATGAATGCCCGTCGTGATGATGATCTGGTCCGCGGTGCAATTCACCGAGCGCGCGACCCGCAGATAGTCCGACAGCGCCCGCCGCAACGGCCGGTAGCCGCCGCCGGGCGCATAGGTGAGCAGATCGGGATTGGCTTCCTTCCACAAGCGCGCCTGCAGGCGGCTCCACGTGCGCGCGGGAAACTCCGCGACGTCCGGCACGCCCGGCATGAATGCGCCCCACTGCTTGGCGGAGACGCCTGCCTGGTCGATCAGGCGTCGTCCGCGATTCGACAGGTCGCTCAAGTCGCGTTTGGGCGGCTTCGGGATTTCCCCAGGCAATGCTCCGCGTGCGCCGGCCTCCGCCACCGCCGGCTTCCGGCGCGTGTTCACCGCGGCTGCGTCCGGGCGCGTATCGGCGACATAGGTGCCGCTGCCGGTGGTCGAGATCACATAGCCTTCGGCGGTCAGCTGGTCGTAGACGTGCAGCACCGTATTGCGCGCGATGCCGAGGTCTTCGGCGAGCGTGCGCGAGCTGGGCAGCTTGGTGCCGGGCGGCAACTGGCCGGTCAGGATGGCCTGCTGCATCAGCCGCAACGTTTGCCTGTAGACCGGTTCGGCGGCGCCGCGATCGAGCCGCGCGGCGAGCCAGTCCGACAAGATCACCGTGTCCAAGTGGTTCTATCCGGAATAATGAAATGGTTCCATATTGTAGAACCGTAACGGTCTATAGTGAGCCACGCAATCGATGCAATCCCGCTGCCATGCAGCAGGTGCTTGCCGGACCGCACTGCGATGAAACTGCATGGGATGGGAGTAAACGCTGAAGCACTTACTCCCATCGGCCGCGATAGAACTGCATAGGATGGAAGTAAGCGATAAAGCGCTAACTCCGATCGACCGCGATGAAACTGCATGGGATGGGAGACGAAGGCATGAAAACCGATGACGTGATCGTCAGCTTTCGAGGTGTACGCAAGACCTACGACGGCGAAACGCTGGTCGTCAAACAGCTCGATCTGGATATCTATCAGGGCGAGTTCCTGACGTTGCTCGGGCCGTCCGGCTCAGGCAAGACCACCTGTCTGATGATGCTGGCGGGCTTCGAATTTCCCACCGGCGGCGAGATCTGGCTCGACGGCACGCTGCTCAATACGGTGCCGCCGCATAAGCGCAACATCGGCATGGTGTTTCAGAACTACGCGCTGTTCCCGCATCTGACGGTCGAGCAGAACGTCGCGTATCCGTTGACCGTGCGCAAGCATTCCGCGGAAGAGCGCGCGCATCGCACCCACAACGCGCTGAAGATGGTGCGCATGGAGAGCTTCGCGAAACGCTATCCGGCGCAGCTGTCCGGTGGCCAGCAGCAGCGCATCGCGCTTGCGCGGGCGCTGGTGTTCGAACCGAAGCTCGTGCTGATGGATGAGCCGCTCGGCGCACTGGACAAACAGTTGCGTGAACACATGCAGTACGAACTCAAATCGCTGCATGAGAAGCTCGGCGTCACGTTCGTGTACGTCACGCACGATCAGGGCGAGGCGCTCACCATGTCCGACCGCGTCGCCGTGTTCGACAAAGGCATCGTGCAGCAGCTCGATACCGTCGATCGCCTCTACGAATCGCCCTGCAATGAGTTCGTCGCGAACTTCATCGGCGACAGCAACAAGCTGCGCGGCACGATCGCGAATGTCGACGGCGAGTATTGCGAGTTTCATCTGAGCGACGGCACGCGTTTGACCGGGCGCAATATCGGCGACGCGCGTACGGGTGCCCCTGCGATCGCCTGCATCCGGCCCGAGCGCATGAAGCTCGCGAACGGTTCGACGCGGCCGGGCGCCAACGCGCTCAGCGGCGAAGCGCGCGGGCTGATCTATTTCGGTGACCACGTGCGCATGCGATGCGGCGTGCGCGAGCAGGACGAGTGCTTCGTCAAGGTGCCGCTCGGCACGGCCGCGCTCGACACCTTCGCGCCCGGCGCACCCGTTGCATTGGAGTTTGCGCCCGAGCATCTGCGGGTGTTCGCGGCGGCGTGAACGTGTCGAACGCATAGCGGTTCGATGCAGGCAAGGCAAGGCAAGGCAAAGCAAAGCAGCACATAACAAGTCGCACTGTACTCAGCTTGATGCACACCACCAAAGGAGAACACACCATGAACAAGATCGGGAAATCGCGCTGCGCCATCGCTGTCGGCGCTGTCGCGCTCGCGCTGGGAGCCGCGCAGGTCAATGCAGCCGAGCTGACGGTCGTCAACTTCGGCGGCGCGAATGGCGACGCGCAGAAAGCCGCCTTCAACCAGCCGTTCGAATCGCAAAGCGGCAACAAGGTGACCGCCGTCGAATACAACGGCGAGCAGGCCAAAGTGAAGGCGATGGTCGAAGCCAAGCATGTGAACTGGGACGTGGTGGAAGTCGAATCGGGCGACATCGGCCGGGGCTGCGACGAAGGGCTATACGAGAAGCTCGACTGGTCGAAAATCGGCAAGAAGTCGGATCTGATTCCCGAAGCGCCGCAAACGTGCGGAGTCGGCTTCTTCGTGTGGTCGACGGCGCTCGCGTATAACGCCGACAAGCTCAAAACCGCGCCGAACGGCTGGGTCGATTTCTGGGACGTGAAGAAATTCCCCGGCAAGCGCGCGATGCGCAAGGGCGCGCGCTACAACCTCGAATTCGCGCTGATGGCCGACGGCGTGCCGCCGAAGGACGTCTACAAGGTGCTCGCTACGAAGGAAGGTCAGGACCGCGCCTTCAAGAAGCTCGACGAACTGAAGCCGAACATCCAGTGGTGGGAAGCGGGCGCGCAGCCGCCGCAGTTTCTCGTCGCGGGCGACGTGGTGATGTCCACCGCGTATAACGGCCGCATCGACGCCGCGCAGAAGGAAGGCAAGAACCTCAAGGTGGTGTGGAACGGCAGCATCTACGACCTCGACTACTGGGCGATTCCGAAGGGCTCGCCGAACAAGGCGGTGGCGGAGAAGTACATCGCTTATACGCTGTCGTCGAAACCGCAGCAGGACTACGCGCAGCACATCGCCTACGGTCCGGTGAACGTGGCGGCGATCAAGGCGCTCGACCCGAAGACGCTCGCGAATCTGCCGAATTCGCCGGCCAACGGCAAGAACGCGGTGCTGCAGAACCTGGCGTTCTGGACCGATCACGGGGATGAGCTGGAGCAGCGCTTTTCTTCGTGGGCTTCGAAGTAAGCGGGTCGAGGCAGGAGGGCGCGGCTTTGCGATGGGCGGGGCCGCGCCGTATCGATACATGAAAACGTGCGCGCGGATTCGAAACCGGGCGCGCACGCTCGGATGCGACGTGGGAGAACAGGTGTGACTACGATGACGATCGCCGCCGATTCGACGCCTGAATCAACCGGGCGCCTCAAGCGCGAACTGAAAGCCGCGGAATCCAGAAAGCGCGCGATGGCGCTGCTGCTGATCGCGCCGCTCGCGATCTTCCTGCTGCTCATTTTCGTCGTGCCGATCGGCGCGCTGCTCACGCGCGCCGCGCAGAACCCGGAAGTCGCCAACGCGTTGCCGCATACGCTGACCGCGTTGAGCAGCTGGGACCGCAAGACGCCGCCGCCGGATGCCGCATTCGCCGCGCTCGCCACCGACCTCGCCGCGGTCGCCGACAGCGACGGCATGGGCGCGCTCGCGCGGCGTCTGAACGTGGAGATTCCGGGCTTTCGCTCGCTGGTCGCGAAGTCCGCGCACGCGATGCCGTTCGTCGACGACAACAGCCAGCCCTTGCATCTGACACCCCCGCAGGTACGCGCGAAATTCGTCGAACTGGACGAACGCTGGAACGACATCGCGTACTGGCAGGCCATTGCGAAAAACGCCGGCACGCTCTCGCCGTTTTACTTGCTGGCTTCGCTGGACCACAAGCAGGACGCGTTCGGCCGCATCATCCCGACCGATCCCGATCAGCAGATCTATCTCAAGGTGTTCAGCCGCACGTTCGTGATCGGCGCGGCGGTGACGCTGTTCACGCTGCTGCTCGGCTATCCGCTCGCGTACTGGATTTCGACGCTGTCCGAGCGTCGCGCGAATCTGGTGATGATTCTCGTGCTGATCCCGTTCTGGACGTCGATCCTCGTGCGCGTCGCCGCATGGATCGTGATTCTGCAAAGCGAAGGGCTCGTGAACAAGGCGCTGATTGCGAGCGGTCTGCTGCACGATCCGCTCGCACTGTTGTTCAATCGCACCGGCGTCTACATCTCGATGACGCACATTCTGCTGCCGTTCATGATCCTGCCGCTGTACAGCGTGATGAAGTCGATTCCGCCCACCTACCAGCGCGCCGCGATCTCGCTCGGCAGTCATCCGTTCGCCGCATTCTGGCGCGTGTATGTGCCGCAAACTTATCCGGGCGTCGGCGCGGGCGCGCTGCTGGTGTTCATTCTGGCGATCGGCTACTACATCACGCCCGCGTTGCTCGGCGGTCCGAACGATCAGATGGTCAGCTACTACGTCGCGTACTTCACCAACGTGACGATCAACTGGGGCATGGCGTGCGCGCTCGGCGGCTTGCTGCTGGCGGCGACGCTCGTGCTGTACGTGATCTACGGACGCTTCACGCGTTCGTCATTGAGCCTCGGCTGAACGGAGCGCATTGCGATGAAACTTGCCAAGCCCCTGTTCGCGCCGCATACGTCACTGGTCGAGCGTGTGTGGTATTTCGCGCTGCGCGCGCTCGTCGTGCTGACGCTGCTGTATCTGATCCTGCCCGTGCTGGCGATCGTGCCGCTGTCGTTTTCGTCGAGCACGTTTCTGGTGTATCCGATTCCGGGCTGGTCGCTGCGCTGGTATCAGAACCTGGTCGCGTCCGACGAGTGGCGCATGGCCGCGAAAAACAGCTTCATCGTCGCCCCGTCGGCGACGGTGGTCGCGACCGTGCTCGGCACGCTCGCGGCGATCGGGCTGACCAAGGCGAACTTTCGCGGTAAAGGGCTGCTGATGGCGATTCTGATTTCGCCGATGATCGTGCCGGTGGTGGTGGTCGGCGTCGGCATGTATCTGTTCTTTGCGCCGCTCGGGCTCGCCAATACCTACATCGGTCTGATTCTCGCGCATGCGTCGCTCGGCGTGCCCTTCGTCGTCACCACGGTGGCCGCCACGCTGCAGGGGTTCAACTACAACCTGGTGCGCGCGAGCTTGTCGCTGGGGGCGAATCCGCTGAAGACGTTTTTCCGCATCACGCTGCCGGTGATCGCACCGGGCGTGATTTCGGGCGCGCTGTTCGCGTTCGCTACGTCATTCGACGAAGTGGTCGTGACGCTGTTTCTCGCGGGCGCGGATCAAACCACGCTGCCGCGGCAAATGTTCACCGGCATCCGCGAGAACATCAGTCCGACCATTGCCGCGCTCGCGACGATTCTGATCATCTTCTCGACGTCCCTGCTGCTGGCGCTCGAATGGCTGCGCGGACGCAACGCCGCACGGGCAGTCAGGGCGTGAGCGGTGTCGGTGCCGACGGAGGATGGCCGGTTCCCGTCCGGCATCGCGATCGGATTTTTCTCTGATGCGATTCTGAATTCTCTGACGCAATTCTAAGATTGCTCCCATTCCCGATGGGGCTGCGGGTCTGCATACTCTGAGCCTTCTAAAAAGAATGCGCTCGGCGGAGATAGACCATGAAATTCCCGCTAACGGCGCTGGTCGGTGCGTTGGCCTTGGCCGGCTACACGGACCATGCGGCGCGTGAACGGCTCGGCATCGAAGAGGGGAGTGCGCTGAAAACTGGCATCGGGGCCATTCAGAGCGAAGCCGCGGGCGCGGCCAATGCGCAATGGATCAACATCTACGCCTCGATCAAGATCCGCCGTGCCGCGCTGGTGTCATTGCAGGCGCGGCTCGATCAAACGCCGGGCGGCAAGACCGACTACTTCCACGCAAAGGCGCAATGCTGGATCGATGCAGCCAGACAGGCGCGCGACACGCAAGACAACAGGAGTTTCGTCGAGGAATCGATCGGCGAGGCGGCGATGATCACGATGAACCTCGAACGCGGCACGCCGGTGTCCGCTGCAAATCCCATGCTATGCACCGTGTCGATGGTGCGCCCCGATCTCTGGACCATCGTCAATGCAATCAAGGCCGACGCCGCCGTGATTCATTGTCCGCAAGCGCAGGCGCCGCTCGCGTGTGCCGAAGTCGACTTGATGCAAGCGGGGCACGACGCGTGGATGCGCGGTTTTGGCAATGCCGGGAAACGCCTGCCCGACGTGCGGGAGAACTTGCGCAAGTCGGCGGAAACGGCGCTGCCAAAGGAGGCGCTCCGGCCTGAACCGGCGCTGGCACACGCGCCGCAAAAAATCACGCTGCGGGGCGACTCACTGTTCTGCTTCAACGGTGCCGACGCCGCCGCGATGCTGCCACGCGGCAAGCTCCGTCTCGATGCCATCGCGCTAGATCTGAAGAAGGCCGACGCCACGCGCGAACTGACAATTACCGGCTACACCGACCGCCTGGCTGACGAGGCCTACAACCAGCGTCCGTCGTTGCTGCGTGCGCGAACCGTCGAGCAGTATCAACGAACGCGCGGCGTGACGTGGCCGATCGTCGTGCAGGGTCGAGGCAGTGAGAATCCGCGAGCCGAATGCTGGCAAACGAAGCGCGACGAACGGGTGCGATGCCTCGCGCCCAATCGCCGGGTCGAGATAGAACTGGCAGGCGCGGCTTCATAGGCCGACCTGTACGACGCTAATAAAAAACAGGTACACCGCACGGTTCGACGTAGCTTCCAGGCTGACGATGACGAGCAGCGTCGACAAGGTTTCGAGGGGGAGTTCATAGATGTCAACTATTCTGGTTATCGACGATCATCCGGCGTTCCGTATGGTCATCAAGATGCAACTCATGCAGGTGCTGGGTATCGAGGAAGTCATCGAGGCCGACAACGGACAGACCGCCGTCGAATTGGCCCGCCAGCACACGCCGAAACTCGCCATCCTGGATCTGGATATTCCGCGCATCAGTGGACTCGACGTGATTCCGCGGCTGAAGCTCGTCCATCCGTCGATCCGGGTGTTGGTCCTGTCGGGCCATGACCCCGCCACGTTTGCGCCGCGTGCGATGCGCTGCGGCGTCCATGGTTTCGTCGGCAAGTCGCAGGAGATGAAGGAGATCATGCGGGGCGTGGAGGCAGTCCTCGCCGGCTACACCGTGTTTCCGGTCACGACCACCAGCGGCCTGCCGCCCGCCCACGGCGCGTCCCTCGATGAGGAAGAGCGCGTGAGGCTGCTGTCGGATAAGGAACTGGTCATCCTGCAGATGCTCTCGAAAGGCATGTCGAACAAGGCGATCGGCGACGCGCTGTTTATCAGCAACAAGACGGTCAGCAGCCACAAGACTCGCATCATGCAGAAGGTCGGTGCGAAATCGTTGGTGGAACTGATCGATCTGGCGCGGCGTTGCCGGATTGCTTCGACGCAATGACGTGGGACGCCGGCGCGATGATGCTACCGACGCCCGCGTACCGCGCGCGTGCGCTCCACGCGAAAGCTCTCGAACTGGCGTGTGACGATCACCTGGTCGCCGCACGTCTGCTCGAAATGATTGCCGAAACCAATCGAACGACGCTCGCGTCGTTGCAGGAGAGTGTTGCTGCGTCGTCGTGGGATGCCGTGGCTGGCGCCGCGCATCGGATCGCGGGTTCGGCGCGTCTGCTCGATTGCGGCGAACTCATTGCATTGCTCGCCGCAATCGAAGCGGCGGCGCGTGAGCGGCAGCAAGCGGTGGTTGGGATGCTCATGCCGTTGCTGGTCGACGCGTTGGCGAAGCTCAAGTTGTCGATCGACGCAGCGGTGGGCGACGTCCGTTTCGCACAAAGTTGAGCGATGCGCGCCTGTCGCCGGTCTTGCCAGACAATCGGTCAGTTACCGGTTGCGGCGCGGACCACCAGCGAGCGTCCGCGAACGTCCCCCGCCACCTCCCGTACCGATGCACTGCTCGCGGGTGCCCGAGCCGCGCGATACCACCTGTATCGCGCGATAACCTTGGGCACATAACTCATCGTTTCCGCGTACGGCGGTATCTGTCCACCATACTTTCGCACCGCGCCTTCGCCGGCGTTGTAGGCCGCGAGCGCGAGTGGCAGCTCGCCGAACTGCCGCGTGAGTTCTCGCAGATAATGCGCACCCGCAGCGATGTTCTGGCGCGGATCGAACAGATTGGATGCACCGTGCCGTTGGCCCGTACCGGGCATCAACTGCATGAGGCCGGTCGCGCCTTTGGACGACACCGCTTGCGGGTTGCCACCGGATTCCACGTCGATCACGGCCATCAGTAGCGCGCTGTCGATATCCGCGACGTGCGCGGCTTCCTCGATGATCGGCGAGAGCGCCATCACGCGGGCGGCGATCGATGCGGACGTTTGCCGCATCGCGTCGGTCAATCGCGAGTCGCCGGGCTGGAGTAGCACGGAGTGCGGGCTGGTGTCGTCAGGAAGTGAGGAGGCCTCCGGTGGCGCTGCGGCGGGAGGTGCTGCGGAGTCGCTGTCGTCTGTCATGCCGCCGATCATCATGACCACGCCCGACGTGCGGCGCAGGTGGACCGATGCGCTATCGGCGGCGAGCGCGTAGCCCGGCACGCACCAGCTTGCTGCGATCAAGCCGGCGAGCGCCAGCGATTCAAGCGACCCCGGCAACCGACACGACCTCTTCTCCCGCAACGCTGCGCCCGACACCACGCGATGTAACGCGGACAATTTCTTCTCCACGCGATTCGCCATCAGTTGTTCGCAGCATTCGACGAATGGCTACCGGTGGAGGCGGCAGGATCGCCCGAAGGATTCGGCGAGTCATTCAACGCAGACGCCCTAAGCGGCGACTGCATGCGTACGATCGCTTCCGAATCCAGCGAGAGAGGCCAGCGGCCTGTCTCGATGCCATCCTTGAGTCGGGTCCGGCAAAGATCGTCGCCGTTTTTTGGGTAACCATACGGGTCCTGGTTCAGATTAGCCGGCTCGCGCGTGAGGAGGCCGCCCGTGCCGATGGTGCCGATTACGTTGGCCGCGTAGTAAATCACCTTGTTGGCGAGCGGCACATACATGTCATAGCAGTAGTGCACATGAATTTTCAGCAGGTTCGCGTCCTGGATATTCACGCCCGACTTCGCATCGGCCGGGATCGACGAATCGCGATACATGAGCGAATCGTTGGGGACCTCCATGTAGGTGGCCGCCTCGTCTGCGTAATAGCGTGGCTGCGAATAGTCCCTGATGGCCGCCACCGTCGGATTGAGGATCGTGATCACGCTGAAGTCGGCGGCGTCGGTTTGCGCTTTCGCCAGCGCTTCGGCGGCGCCGTCGGCGCTCGCCTTGCGCGCGTAGAGCGGCGCGAGGCCGCGTGCGAGACCATTGCGCATCGCCTGCACTGAGCCGTGATTGACCGCGCCTTCGCGGGCGGCTTCGAGCACGGCGACATCCAGCGTTGACTTCGCCTGATACAGCAGCACGAACTGCAGCGTGCCGAAACAGACGAACAGCAACGCCGGCGCAATCACGATGAATTCCACCATCGATTGACCCGATTGCCGAAGCCTGCGCGCACCATGGGCGCAGGCTGCGCGGCGCGACGCTCGTGGCCCGAATTTGAAATGGCGACGGGTCACGAGACTGCCTCGAAAACGAGCGGATCGCCGACGGACAATCCATGCTGGCTCGCGCCACCTGCCGGCATTTCTAGCGTTAAGGTCGCGCGAAGGTTGAACAGCACGCGGCACCTCGGCACATCGCGATGAATCGCGACGATGCGCCGATGCCGGTCGACAAACACCACGTCGATGGCAAAGCGCATGCCGAACGTATGCACCGATCCGCAGCGTTCGAGCAGCAACGCTTCGCCGGGGGCAAGGTGATCGCGGCTGAGCAGGCCGCGCAGCCGTTCCCGGGTGGTTTCCGTGATCGACACCTCGACACCGGAGTCGCGTCCGCGAACGTGGAGACGAGCCGCCTTCACAGCAAGCCCGCCTGGACGAACTTCATCGCGATCGGGAAGCCCAGCACGATAAACGTGACCGGAAAGATGAACATCAGCAGTGGGAAGATCAGCTTCACCGGTGCTTCCATCGCCTGCTTTTCCGCGCGCTGAAAGCGCTCCGAGCGGCGCTGTTCGGACTGAAAGCGCAGCGATTTCGCGAGACCCGAGCCCATTCGTTCGGCCTGCACGACGGCGCCCACCAGGTTGGTCACTTCCTTGATGCGCAAACGGTCGTCCAGGCGGCGCAACGCTTCCGTGCGGTTCAGGCCGGATTTGAGGTCGCGCAGCACGTGTTCCAGTTCCCATCTTAATGGTCCCGTTGGACCTTTTTCGACCGCTTTCTGAATCGCGCCGTTGACGTTCAGGCCGGCTTCGACAGCGAGCGTCAGGAAGTCGAGATAGAGCGGCAGATGCTTGCGGATTTGCGCGACGCGGCGCCGCCGCACGTCGCGGGTCCAGAGGCGCGGGTAGAAGTAGCCGAGAAGGCCCGCGCCGATCAGTGCCAGCACTGACCACATGCCCAGCAGCAGCATCAGCAGCAGCGCGACGAGCATGGCCAATGCCGCGCCGATGATCGACAGCGCGATGAACTGCCGTGCGTTCATCAGGAACGTGAGCGATGTCAGCCGCAACTGCAGATCGGTTCTCTCGACCAGCTTCGGGCTGAACCGGCTGCCGACATGATGGACCACGAAATTGACGAGCGGCCAGAGCGGCCGTAGCGACTTCGGCAGCGGATCGAGAAACAGGCGATTCTCCAGCGGCACCGCGCCGATGAGGTTGATGATCGATTTGCCGCCGATGCCGACAAACACGATCACGCCGATACTGACGACAAGAGCAATGAATAGCAGCATAGGTCACACGTCGATGTGGGTGATTTTTTGGATCGAGGCGTAGCCGAGTATTTCCATCACGCCGATCACTGCGAGTGTGGCCCAGCCGACCGGTTCGCCGAACAACGGCGCCATCGCCGTGGGTTCCATAAAGTGCAGCACCAGCATCAGAAAGAGCGGCAGACAGGTCATCACGATGCCTTGCATGCGGCCTTGCGAGGTCAGCGCCCTGATCTTGCCTTCCATCTGCAGTTTCTCGCGCAACGTGCGCGCGACAGACTCCAGTGATTCGGCGAGATTGCCGCCGACTTCACGCGCGATCGTGACGGCGGCGGTCATCATCAGAAGGTCGGGGATCGGGATGCGCTTTTCGATGTTGCGCATCGCGATGTCCAGATCGATGCCGAGGCGGATTTCGCGCATCAGCAGATCGAACTCCTGCGAGATCGGCGCGGTGGTCTCGTGCACCACAGCTTCGAGCGCGCTCGGAAAGCTCGCGCCCGCGCGCAGCGCGCCGGACATCATCAGCAGCGCGTCGGGCAGTTGCTTTTCGAGCGCCTCGATGCGCTTGCGACGCATCCGCGCCAGATACCGCCTGGGCAGCACAAGCGCGATCGGCACGCAGGCTGCGGCAATCAGCAGGCTGTGAGTCAGCAGAAACACCGCGAACGGCAGGCCGAACATCAGCAACAGGCTCCATGCGGCAGCCTTCTGCCGGTTCACGAACACGAAGGCGTCGGCGAGCGATGACTCGATTTCGCCTGCCATCTGCCGCGTACCGGCTCTGAGCGTGACCGTACCGGTGCGAGCGACCAGCAAAATTAGCGCAAGGCAGCCGGCGAACGTGAGCGCGAGAATAAAGGAAAGCGTCATAGCTGGCCTTTCAGTTGACGCGCGTGAAGATGTCGGTATTCACGGGAATGCGCCGGCGAATCAGCTCCTGATAGAAATCGGGGATGTACGCCGTGGGCACGAACTTGCCGCGAATCTTGCCGTCCTCACCGAAGCCTTCTTCCTTGAACACGAACACGTCCTGCAGCGTGATCACGCCCGACTCCATACCGCTCACTTCCGTCACATGCGTGACGCGGCGCGAGCCGCAGGAAAAGCGCGACTGCTGCACGATGAGATCGACCGCCGAGCTGATCTGTTCGCGGATCGCCTGCACCGGCAGGTCGAGCCCGGCCATCAGCGTCATGACTTCGAGACGCGCAATGCAGTCGCGTGGCGTGTTGGCGTGCAGGGTCGTCAGCGAACCGTCGTGGCCGGTGTTCATCGCTTGCAGCATGTCGAGCGCTTCGCCGCCCCGGCACTCACCGACCACGATCCGGTCGGGCCGCATCCGCAAGCAGTTCTTCACCAGATCGCGGATCGGGATCGCGCCTTTGCCTTCCATGTTTGCGGGACGTGCTTCGAGCGACACGAGGTTCGGTTGTGATAGTTGCAGCTCCACCGCGTCCTCCACGGTGACGATGCGTTCGTCGTCGGGAATGTAGTTGGACAGCACGTTCAGCAAGGTTGTCTTGCCCGAGCCGGTGCCGCCGGAGATGATGATGTTGGCGCCCTGCTCGACGGCGGTATGCAGGAACTCGAGCATGTCCGGCGAGACCGAGCCGAACTGGATCAGATCTTCGCCTTGCAGCTTGCGTTTCAGGAACTTACGGATCGTGATGCTCGGCCCTTTCAGCGCGAGCGGCGGGATCACGGCGTTGACGCGCGAGCCGTCGGCGAGACGCGCGTCGACCATCGGCGAGCTTTCGTCGATGCGGCGGCCGATTGGCGCGACGATGCGCTCGATCGCGCCGAGCACTGCGCGGTCGTCGGTGAAGATGACGGGCGATCGGGTCAGGCGGCCGTCCTGCTCGACGAAAATTTCGTTGTGGCAGTTGACCATGATTTCCGACACGCTCGAATCGGCGATCAGTTCTTCGAGCGGACCGAGCCCGATAATTTCGTCGAACACGCTTTTCTTCAGCGTGGCGAGCGGGACGTCCGCCGTGTGGAAGCTGCGGTCGTGATTCAGGATATCGTCGAGCGCGGCGCTGACGGTTTCGCGCAGTTCGTCTTCTTCCATGCGCGCGACGTTCAGACGCCGCAGGTCGAGCGCGGCGATGACCTTCATGTGCGCCTGCTTGCGCAGTTCGATGCCGAGCGGACTGTTGATCGGCGCAATGGGTAGCGCGGCGGCCGCGGTCCGTTTGGCGTAGGGGGTGCGCGTAGGTAGACGCGTATCAGGGACGGGCTGGGGGCGGGTGGTGGTTGCGTTGCCGGGTACGCCGGGCGATGGTTGCGTGGCCGGGGCGGTGGGGACGGCGGAGATTGAGCGGTCGGCGGCGGCCGGGTTCAGCGAGCCGCCTTGGGCGAGTGCCGCAGCGCGAGCGGTGAGCGAGGGCTCGACGTGTGTCGATGCGGGAGCTTGTGGTAACTGCGTCGGCTGGATTGGTTGCGATAGCGACGCTGATTGTGCCGAGTGCGCGAGCTGGGCGGCTTGCGTCGCGGCGTGTGCAGCCTGCGACGCCTGCTGCGCCGCGCCCACGCCACGAACAATCCTGATCGTCGTCATGCCGACCTCGATCTGGTCCGCCTCGGTCAGCGGACCAAACCGCGTGATCGGCGAGCCGTTGACGAGCGTCGCCACGATGCCGCCCTGGTCTTCGATGTAATAGGCGTTGTTTTCCCGAACGATGCGTGCCTGCAGCTTGCCCGTGAGCATCCCTCTGACGACGATGTCGCAGCTCGCATTCTTGCCGATCGTGCAACCCTGTTCGATCTGCAATGTCCGCGTCGGCGCATGGCGCGTGTGAATCTGAAGATTGAGCATGATGTTCTTTGACTGCGCCGATCAGTTGGCCGGATTGCCGAGCACGCCGACCTGTTGCGGCGGAACCTTGCCGTTCAAAACCGGCTGTGCGGGGTCGCGTGGCGCGCTCGGCGCCGCAGGCGGGTGCTGCGCGGCGATCAGCATGCGCAGCGTTTCGGCGATGGCCTCTGGCGGCATGCTGGCAGCCGCCGTCGATTGCGTCGATTGCGTCGATTGCGTCGATGGCGGCGAGGCACGGCCCGATGCGGGCAGGTCCTTCGATGCCTGGTTGGAAGGGAGCGTTGATGCAGGCCCCTGCGTCGCCCCGCTCACCGACGCGGGCGAGCGACGCGGATCACGTTGCGGGACAGATGTCTGAGACGACCCACGCCCGGAAATGGAAGCCGGATCAGGCGCTTGCTCCGAAACCGGCATCCGCGTCTGCTCCACCGCCGGCGTGCTGCGCAGCGGCGCCGGTAAAAACGCGGGCGTGGCCGTGATCGGCTGGCGCGGCGCGACGATGCGCGTCGCCTTTTCCTCATCCGCCACCAGCGGCTCGGGATTGCCGTATTCCTTGCGGAAGGCCTGATCCACGGTGTCGGCGCGCGCCAGCAGATTCGTGTTGGGATCGAGCGCCGGATCGGAGATGAGCGGCGTCACGAAAATCACCAGATCGCTTTTCTTCGCGCGGAACGCGTCCGAGCGGAACAACTGGCCGATGATGGGCAATTGGCCGAGAAACGGCATACCGGTGGAATTGTTCGCCACATCCGCGCTGATCAGACCGGAAATTGCGAGCGTCTCGCCAGCCCGCATCGAAATATCCGAACTCGTGTTGCGGGTCAGAAAGCCCGGCATGCCGCTGTAGGTCACCGTGGGATCGATCTGGCTGATCTCGGCGGTCAGGTGCGCCGAGATAATGTTGTTCGCGTCGACCACCGGCACGATGTTCAGTTTGATCCCGTAGTCCTTGTACTGCACGTTGGTTGTGCCCAACGCGCCCGATTGCGGTATCGGCACCTGGCCGCCGGCGAGGAAGCTCGCTGTTCCGCCGCTCTTCGTATTCAGCTCGGGCGCGGCGAGAATGTACGCGTCGCCGTTGCTGACGGCGAAGTTGATCTGCGACGTGATGTTCGACGCGATGCCCGCGAGGAAATAATTCGTGCCCGCGGTGACGGCTTTGGCCGCCCCCGTCGCAAAGGTCGCGGCGCCGGCGACCTGCGGGCCGTTGAACGCGCTGTCCCACGCAATGCCGAGGTTCCTTTGCCCGTTGCGGGTCACTTCCATGATCTGCACCTTGAAGTGGACCGTCTTCTTTAGCGCGTCGCCTTCATCGACCTTGGTGGTGTCGATCACGTTCTTCATGTCTTGCGTGGCGGCTTTGACGATCGACACCATGTCCCGATGCACGACACCGGACAGGACGATATTCGAACCGATGGGGTCGATCTGCAGTCCCGGCACCGACTTCAGCACCGAGCGCAGTTGTTGCACCGACGCGTTCACTTCCGCTTTGGCGATGCGTACCGTGGCTTGCAGCGCGATGCCTTTCTCGTTCCAGACCACCAGCGACGTGATGCCGTCCCGTTCGCCGAGAAGCATCAGGCTGCCGTCGACCACATTCGCGGTGAGCAGCCTGCCGTTGCCGATCGCGATACGTTTTATCGTGCCGGGGAGATGGAGAATCCGCACTTCGCCGCTGAACATTTCGAGCACACGGGTACTCGCGAACGCGTCGCCCGAAGCAGTGGCTGGCGGATAGACGGTTTGTGCGAATGCGGTCGGAGCGGCTCTGCACATCACGATGCCGATGAGGACGGACGGCAGGACCCGATGACGCAATCGCGCCGCATTGTGTTTGACTTTCATGGCGTGAAACCTGGGCTCTGTACTTGAGTTCTACCTGGACGGGCTGGGTGCCACGGCCTTCTGCAGTTGTTGCGCGATGGCGTTGGCCTGCTCGTAGAGGCTGGGCTCGCGCTGTGCCGTTTCGCTCTGCGGGGCGGCGGCCGCGGCGCCCTCGGTGCGAGTCGACTGCGCGGGAGCCGGCTGCGGCCCAGGACCGACCAGCACGCTGCTGCCATTCGAACCGCCGCCCGAAATCATTTCGACGACCTGAGCGGCCGGACCGCCGCCGGGCGTCGGCGCGCCTCGCGTGGGGTCGATGAACACGTCGCTTTCCTGCACCAGTGGCGGACCGTCACTGCCTTTGTCGTCGGCGTTGCGCAGGATCAGGCGCAAGCCGCCGATCCGCTGTGCAAGCGCGACGCGCGGCACGTCGTCGACCGGCACTTGCAGCGTGACGGTCGTGTAGCCCATGCCTTGCTGTCGGCTCATCGCGTTGTTGCCGGCATTCGCCGGGTCTTGCTGTGCGGCTTCGCCCGCGTCGCGCGGACGAATGTCCTGACCGGTTGCGAGCACCAGCACGTTCGCCATCAATAGTTGGGCGACTTTCTTGTCGTCGGATGCATGGTCTTCGCGGAACACTTTGCCGAGCCAGTACAGATCGACCCGGTTGCCTGGGCGAAGGAGCAGCGCCGTCGAGTTGACCGTATCGATTTCGACTGTCAATGCGCGCTGTCCCGCCGGCAGTGCGTCCGAGAAGTCGCGGCCGCGCAGCGCGTCGATGTCGCCGGCACGCAGCGGCAGACCACGTCGGACCGGTTTGACGAGATGCGCCGTGCGGTATGGGCCGAAGTCGTCCGGGCGGATCATGTCGTCGTAGACCATGTCGCCCGGAATTTCGCGGGCGACGAATTCGCTGCTCGACAACGGTGTGCCGACGGGCACGTCATGCGCCGGCACGACGACCTGCACGCCCGAGCGCACGGTTTGCGCGGCGATGTCCGCTTTGAGTTTGGTCTCGCGATCGTTCAGGTACGTGTAGAGCAGGAACGTGAGACCCCCTGCGACCAGAACAGCAAGGAACAGCAGTACCCAGGAATTCGCGAAGAGCGAGCGGAGGTTTATTTTCTTGAGCATGGACAATCGACCGTGGCCGGTCAGGGAAGCGATAGGGTGAAGCTGTAAGCGCCGAACAACGACTTCAAGCCGGTGACGAGTGCGGTGAACGGTGCGACGGTGTCGCCCGTCTCCATCAGCAGAATGCCGATCAGCGCGGCGGTGACGACGAGATATTCCGCGTACGCCTGGCCGCGCTGCCGGCTGCGCCGCGTCGCGAAGAGAGGGAAACGTCCCGGTTGTTGCATCTCAGCGGTTCCTTATTGCATTGACGACCGCGACGGTCTTGCCGTCGCGATCCGAAAAACTGACGTCCACGCTATCGCTGCCGTGTCGCATCGCGAATGCCGTGCCTTGCGCGGATGCCGCGCCACTGGAGCGATAGTCCGGCTGGTGGCCTACGCTCACCCAGCCGCGCGTCGCGAGATGGTTGCGATAACGCTGCGCGTTCCAGCGCGCGTCCCCGAGGATGTCGAGCTGCCACGTGCGCCCCGTCTGCCCGGGGTCGCGGCTCTCGACATCCGAAACCACCTTGCCGTCTTCCGGCAGTGGCACGGCGGCATCCGGAAGGCGATGCTCCGACTGGCCGCCACCGAGCCGGATCACGCTCATGAGTCCGCGTGTGCGCTCGCCTGGCTGTTGCGGCGCAATGCTCAGCACGTAGAGGCACTGGCCGTCCAGTGCGCTCAATAGCCATCCTGATGAACTCGGCAGGCCTTTCGCCGGCACGTCTTCGCGACGCCAGAAGTCGCGGAATGCGTTCGATACGTCGTCCACCGCGCCGGCGAATTGCATCCCTGTGACCGAGGCCGGCACACCGTTGACGATCATGTCGCGGCCGATGGCCACCGTGCCCTGTGGCTGCACTGGCATCTTGTTGCAGGCAGCATCGGCCGCCGGAATGCCGGCGATCAGCGCGCCTGCCAGGCAAGCGCCGCGCACGAGGCGAGCCATGCGCTTCATCGGCTCGAACGTCATGGATTCAAACGATCTGGCGGGACGACGTCTCGTCGGATGCGGCCGAACTCAAGCGTCGAAATTTCCGGGGCGTACTTCTGCAGCCCCGAATAACCGCCCGATGGCACGAGCGTGGCGTGCGCGGCCGGTACTGCCTCGCTGAACAGCTTCTCGTTGCTGGTGGCGCCGTCCGGCACCCAGGCGTTGCTCATCAATACGTTGGTGTCGGAGAAGGTGAGGCCGCTGAAGGCGGGCAACTGATCGTCTTTTGGCCAGAGCCGCTTCAGCACGTCGCTGCTCTGCGCGATGGAAATGCTGACGGAGCCGGACTGCAGCGTGCTCGTCGGCAGGCTCAGGTGCGCGCTGTAGGGTGTCCCCGCAGCAGTGGGAACGGACCACTGGGCAAGGGCTACGCCGCTCTGGGCGCTGGCGGGATCGGCTGTCTCGCTGGTGCCGACCGCGACGTCATTCACCGATGCCAGCAGAGGATGCCCGCCGTAGTCTTTCCACATGGCTGGCTGGGACGAGGCCAACTGGGTCTGTTGGCGGTCGAGGCTGGAGATCGGCGCGGCGTCGCCGGCCATCACGCGTTGCATCACTTCGGCCTTGAGTTCGGCGTCTGCTTTGGCGACGCTCAACGCGGCGCTGCCATAGGTGCTCGACCAACCTTCCGTGGTGCCAGGATCGGCGGCGAGGTTCTTCTTCCCGTCGCTGTCCGTCCACACGGTGCGCTCCCATGCGACGTAGCGGGAACTCATCAGCGTGCGGTTGCGTACGTCGTTGAACTTGCCGAGCATGACGATCGCGAGCAGCAGCACGCTCATGACCATGACCATGGACACGAGGAATTCCGCCATCGCCTGACCCGATTGCGCGGCGGCTTTTACGTAGGTTTGACCTTGTCTCATTGCGTATGAAGCTCGGGATCAGGGCTGTGAGGCGACTGACATCTGGCTTTGCTGAGCCGCGGCGCGTTCGCTGGCGCTGACCGGCGCAAGCGCGGCTTGCCAGTACGGGCTGAACAGACTCGGGTATTCGGTCTTCTGGTCAGGGCGCGCCCATTGATCGGCGTTCAACAGGCCGCCGATGATGGAAACGCCGGAAGAGGTTTCATCGGGCCGCACGAAATAGGCATGGTCGCTCGACAGCGCGCGCATTGCGCCGCTGGGCGCATCGATGTCGACCTTCATGATGCCGCCGCCTTGCAGGCCGGTGGTCTTGAGCAGCGTATCGGTGTTGCGCGTCACTTCGATCGTGATGCGTGGCGCCTGGGCGGCGAGCTGTGTGCCGCGCACTTCCTGATAAGGCAGCAGGCCGCCGTTCACCGGGTCGAGCGAAGGACCGGGGGTCTGGCTGAACTGTTCCGCCATTGAGCTCGGCACCCGGCCGGGCACCGACGTGCCGGTGTAGCCGAAGTTGAAGTAGCCGCCATAGCCTTCCCAGTCCTCCGCCGCCACGAACGGCGGGTGGGTCATGAAGCTGGTGATGTTGCCGTTCGCACTGCCGCCGTGACCGGCAATGGATTCGATCGGCCCGATACAGCTGATTCTGAGGAGCGCGGTGCTTGCGTCGATGGACTGCCAGCCGGCTTTGTCGCTGCGAAGCTGGGTGCCGCCGTCGTGCGTCACGTTGATGGTGAACGTGCTGTTGGCGCCGCATATTTTGTTGGCGCTGTCGTTCAGTTGCTGGAAGTTCGGCGCGACGCTGCGCACCGAGTCACGATTCTTGACGAAACCGTCGAGGGTGTCAGGGTTCGTCACCACGTCGGCAAAGTCATCCTGACCGAGGTTGCCCGCGGGCGTGACGCTGGCCGTGTACGAGGACCACGCCGCCAGTTGCGCCGCGTTGCGATCGCTGATGAAGTAGCCGGCGGTGACGTGCGTGTCAGGCTGGTTGAGTTGCGCGATTGCGTCGGCCGTGTCGGGGACCGCGGTGAAGACGGCGGTGTGATAGTTGGCCTGCGCCACGCTCAGCGCGCGATTGAGCTCGCCGATGTCCCGGGCGACCGTGGGCAGCAGCGCGTCGAGCGCGGCACGCACCGGCGCGATGTCGGCTTTGCCGATCTGTTTCGGTGTACTCCATTGCGCAGGATGATCCGCCAGCGTGGTGACCGTCGTGTCGAGATTCGACTGCGAGTAGGTCGCGTCGAGTTCGTCGATCCATGATTTCAATGCGACCACCTGCGCGGCCGTGACCTGATTGGCGATCATGGCGCGGTTCGTGTACGCGGAGAAGTTGTAGTCGCGTGCCTGCAGCACGGCTGCGCTGTATGCGGCGGCGTCGGCCGTGTTCTGAAGTTTGATTTTGGCGCTGGTCATCTGGAGCGAGTCGAACGCCACATAAAGGCCGATGCAACCGACCAGCAGAAACAGCAGTGCAGGGACCAGCGCCTGCCCGCTAGCGCTGGCGACCCTGGCCCTGCCCTCGCGGGCAGAGCGGTTCATGGTGGATATCGCTGATTTCGGTGAGGTTACTTTTTGTTCGCTTTAGTTGTTCCCGTTATACGTGCCCATGTTCTTCGCGGTCTCCGCCTTCGTCGTCGCTGTGTTCGCATTGGTTTTCGCGGTCGAAATGTTATCCCCCGCATCCTGGCCGGACATTTCCATTGCAAGGCCAGCGGTCTGGTCACGCAGCGTCCGACCGAACAGCGAATACACGGCAATGGCCGACACCGCAATCAGGGCGACGATGATGATGTATTCCGTCATGCCCTGGCCGAGGTGTTTGTTGCGACGGCAAGTGTGTGAGAGTTTCATGATTTGTATTAAAAAAATGGGTGTCGGCTGAACACGTTTGCGCCGATTTTTGGCGTTACATGTGAAATTAATTAATAATTAATGCCCCTAAAAACGCAGGCAACGTGTCGGGACGAAGTATAGGAATGTATTTATCTTGAAAATCGAAGAAAGTTCTGAATCTCAATGACGCAATTTCGCATGACGTGCGGTCAAAAAAATCAGATGAACATCGGAGCATTTCATCGATGTCGGAGCGTGAACAGGCTAACGTCCGGCATCGTGCGCGTGGCGCAGCGCATCGCCGCGCGTTTCCCGGTGCGAGCGGGAGCGGCCCGAAATCCCTGCCGGCTAAGGCGATCGTTCGGCCCCTTCGATCTTGATGGTGGCCGCGGCGCTCGTCTGTGGCACCTTGCGCGATTTCAATCGGTCGTCCACACGCTGCTGTTGTAAAGGCGCCACGAGAGAGCGCGCAAACAAGATTTTTTTAGATTCGTTTAAACGGCTCGGATTCAAGCTGGGCGTGCTTAATGCCAGTGATTGCGATTTTTCCCGTGTTTATACGGACAATTCCTGCGTAGTTTACGCATTTCCTGATTTTTATGGATAGGGCTGCCAGTTAAATTTGCGACGCGTGAAAAACTTTAGTCGAGCCTTAAAAGCGCCGGCCAGTTTTTTTGCGGGAGGCGTGTGCGCACGATTTCTCAAATCGAACTGCAAGCGGGGCTTGCCCTTTATTCAAGGAATGTATGAATAAGTCGTATATCAGCGTCTGGAATGACGTTTCCGGAACGTGGGTGGCTGCACCCGAGACTGCCAGGACACATTGCGGAACGGGAACTGCATCCTCGCGGACTATCACGTCCCGAACGGAAACGGCAAGCCGACTGGCGGTGCCGCTCAAGGCTGCGTTCATGCCGATCGCGATGGCCATCGGCGCGGCCATGTTGCCGGGTACCGCGGTAGCCCAGGCGTCAACAGGCAACGGCGGTCTGGAATTGTGCCCGGGCGGCGCAGGTGGGGTGGGGTCCTCATGGGGGCCGCTGTCGAGCGCTGTCGGTGTCATGGATTGCTCCTCGACCGGTGAGAATAGTGCTGGCATGTCCTTTTCGTTGAACAACGCGGCAACCGACAACGGCGCATGGGGCTTCAACACCAACAACATCACCGCCCGCGTCACCGGCTATGACGATGGCCACCTCGAGCTCAAGGGCACGGGCGGCATCAGCATGCTCAATAACGTCAGCATGACGGGCAACAAGGTCACCGATCTGGCAGCGGGTGACGTCTCGTCGGATAGCACGGACGCAGTGAACGGCCAGCAGCTTTATCAAGCCACGCGCTATTTCAAGGCGAATTCCGCATCGAGCGATTCGTCGACTGATGCGCAGGCCACCGGACTCAACTCGGTGGCGTCCGGACCATCGGCAAGGGCGCTCCAGACCGATTCCAGCGCATACGGCGCGAACGCTATTGCATTGGCAGCCAGCTCGGTTGCCCTGGGCGCAGGCTCGCAGGCTACCCGTGCCGACACGGTATCGGTCGGCTATCTGTCGCCGGACGGCGTGACAAGCTACACGAGACAGATCACCAACGTGACTGCAGGCTCGGCGTCTACCGATGCTGTCAACGTCGCCCAGCTGGATGCGGCTATCCGCGGCGTGAGCGGCGGCACCGGCATTCCCGTCGACAATCCGGTGACGTACGACACTCCCGTAGCCAGCCTGATTACGCTCAAGGGCGCGACCGGCACGAAGATCACGAACCTGACGGATGGCGACATCTCCAGCGCCAGCAGTATGGATGCCGTGAACGGTTCGCAGCTGTTCAGGACCAACCAGAATGTGGCCGAGGTCGCGAACAACGTTGCTGGCGTGACGAACATTGTCAACAACCTCGTGGCGAATGGCCTCGCGAGCTCGCCGCTCATGGTGGCGTACGACTCGTCCGCTCGCGATACGGTGACGCTTGGCGGCGCGGGCAACACGGCGCAGGTCAAGCTCACCCACGTGGCGGAGGGCGACATCTCGTCCGCGTCTAGCACCGACGCGGTCAACGGCGGGCAGTTGTACCAGACCAACCAGAACCTGGCGACACTGGCGGCCAACGTGGGCGCGTTGGGGCCGAGTCTTTTCGACAATGGCATCAAGTATTTCCATACTAATTCGACGCTGGCCGATTCCTCGGCAGTCGGAACGGACTCGGTGGCGATCGGCGGCGCGGCCCTCGCCTCGGCAGCCAATTCGGTCGCGCTGGGCTCCAACTCGACGGCGGATCGCGCCAATGCCGTGTCGGTGGGTGCGGCTGGCGCGGAGCGTCAGATCATCAACGTGGCGGCAGGTTCGGTGGACAGCGATGCGGTCAACCTGGCGCAGATGAAGGCGGCTATCGCCTCTCTGGGCGCCGGGCCGGGCTCGCCCAACGCGGTCGTCTACGACTCGGCGACGCACGACACGCTCACGCTCGGCGGCGCGACGACGGCCCCACAGGTTCTCGTGACGAACGTGGCCGCTGGCCAGGTTTCGTCGGGCAGCACTGACGCAGTCAACGGCGATCAGTTGTACAAGAGTGCCAGCGGACTTGCTTCCGCTCTGGGTTCCGGTGCGTCGGTCAATTCGGACGGTTCGATCACTGCGCCGGGCTACCTGGTCAGCGGCACCACGTACAACAATATCGGCGACGCGCTGTCCGCAATCAACACAGCAGCGGGTGATCTGGTTGGCGCTGCGAAGTATGTCAAAGTCGTATCGACGGCGCCCGCTGCACTGGCAAGTGGTGCCGAATCGGTGGCGATTGGCGGTGGCGCTGTGGCGACCAAGGCCCGGACGCTTGCGATCGGTACTGGCGCGACGGCAATGTTCGACAACTCGACGGCTATCGGCGTGAATGCTGTCACGGACGCATCCTATACGGTGTCTGTCGGCAGTAGAGGCGCGGAAATGCGCATTACCCACGTCGCCAATGGCATCGATCCAACCGATGCCGTTACGATGGCGCAGTTGGACGCGTTGCAATCTCAGATTACGGGTACGGCGACGAGTGGCGTGAAGTCGATGATGCAGAACTCGGCTTCCGTGTTGAGCTACATTGCGGTGAGTTCGTACACGACCCAGGGTTCGGCCACGTCCGCTGCGGATGTGATGAACGCCATGGCGATCGGTCCGGTCGCAGCGGCGACTGGAGTCGACGCATTGGCCGTCGGCGCCGGTGCTGCCGCAGGCAGTGATTCGAGCACGGCAATCGGCTCAGGCGCGGGAGCGCTGTCGGTGAACTCGACCGCAATCGGTGCGAGTGCGACTGTTGGCGCGCTGTCGGACAACTCTGTGTCCATCGGTTACAACACGCGTGCCAGTTCGACCAACGCATTGGCACTCGGCAGTTACGCCAGCGCCACGAGTCCCGGTTCGGTCTCTGTCGGTTATAACTCGTTCGTCAGTCAGGCGGCCACGAGCGGCTTGGCGCTGGGCGTCAATGCGACGGTTAGTGCTGCGAACAGCGTGGCGATCGGCTCGGGCGCGATCGCGAATCGCGCCAACGTGGTGTCGGTGGGTAACGCCAGCAGGCAGAGCCAGATCGTCAACATGGCGGCGGGTACCAGCAGCACCGATGCGGTGAACGTCAGCCAGCTGTCGGGGGTGGCTGCTGCGATCGGCGGCGGCGCAACGGTGAACCCGGATGGCACGATCCAGAAGCCGAGTTTCACGATCGGCGGACAGACCTATGCTGATGTCGGCTCGGCCCTCGCGGCTACGGCAGGCAACTCGGTGCAATACGATACGCCGGCGCACGACAAACTGACGCTGGGCGGTACGGACGCTTCAGCGCCGGCAGTGACGCTGTCGAACGTGGCCAACGGCGTGGGCGACAGCGACGCCGTCAACGTGGGCCAGCTCAAGCAATTGGGCATGAACGTCGACGACAGCGGCAATCTGACGAATAGCTTTGTCGCATACGACGATAAGACGCTCGGCGCGATCACGCTCAAGGGTACGGATGGCACGACAATCGCGAATGTGAAAGCGGGCGAGCTCTCGGACAAGAGCCTGGAAGCGGTAAATGGCAGCCAGCTGTACGAAACGAACGCGAACGTGGCCAATGTGGCCGGCAATCTCGCCAACGTTGCGGGTAACGTGGCGAACATGGGCGACGTCCTCAACAACATCGTTGTTGAGGGTGGAGGCATCAAGTATTTCCACGCGAATTCCACGCTTGCGGACTCCTCGGCAACCGGGGTCGACGCGGTCGCGATCGGTGGCGCAGCCAGCGCAACGGCAGCCAACTCGGTGGCGCTGGGCGCGAACTCGGTTGCGGACCGTGACAACACGGTGTCGGTGGGGGCGGCCGGTTCGGAGCGCCAGATCATCAACGTGGCGAATGCTACGAATAACACCGACGCAGTGAATCTGTCGCAGTTGCGGGCGTTGGGCGCGAACGTCGACAGCAGTGGTGCGGTGACGAGCACCTTCGTTGCATACGACGATGCGACACTCGGCGCGATCACGCTCAAGGGTACGGATGGCACGACAATCGCGAATGTGAAAGCGGGCGAGCTCTCGGACAAGAGCCTGGAAGCGGTAAATGGCAGCCAGCTGTACGAAACGAACGCGAACGTGGCCAATGTGGCCGGCAATCTCGCCAACGTTGCGGGTAACGTGGCGAACATGGGCGACGTCCTCAACAACATCGTTGTTGAGGGTGGAGGCATCAAGTATTTCCACGCGAATTCCACGCTTGCGGACTCCTCGGCAACCGGGGTCGACGCGGTCGCGATCGGTGGCGCAGCCAGCGCAACGGCAGCCAACTCGGTGGCGCTGGGCGCAAACTCGGTTGCGGACCGTGACAACACGGTGTCGGTGGGGGCGGCCGGTTCGGAGCGCCAGATCATCAACGTGGCGAATGCTACGAATAACACCGACGCAGTGAATCTGTCGCAGTTGCGAGCGTTGGGCGCGAACGTCGACAGCAGTGGTGCGGTGACGAGCACCTTCGTTGCATACGACGATGCGACACTCGGCGCGATCACGCTCAAGGGTACGGATGGCACGACAATCGCGAATGTGAAGGCGGGCGAGCTCTCGGACAAGAGCCTGGAAGCGGTAAATGGCAGCCAGCTGTACGAAACGAACGCGAACGTGGCCAATGTGGCCGGCAATCTCGCGAACGTCGCGGGCAACGTGACGAACATGGGCGACGTCCTCAACAACATCGTTGTTGAGGGTGGGGGCATCAAGTATTTCCACGCGAATTCCACGCTTGCGGACTCCTCGGCAACCGGGGTCGACGCGGTCGCGGTCGGTGGCGCAGCCAGCGCAACGGCAGCCAACTCGGTGGCGCTGGGCGCAAACTCGGTTGCGGACCGTGCCAACGCGGTGTCGGTGGGGGCGGCCGGTTCGGAGCGCCAGATCATCAACGTGGCGAATGCTACGAATAACACCGACGCAGTGAATCTGTCGCAGTTGCGAGCGCTGGGCGCGAACGTCGACAGCAGTGGTGCGGTGACGAGCACCTTCGTTGCATACGACGATGCGACGAAGAATACAATCACGCTCCGCGGTGCGGGTGCGACCGATGCGGTTCTGTTGACGAACGTCGACAAAGGTCAGCTCGCTGCGTCTAGCAGCGACGCAGTGAATGGCGCTCAGCTCTACAACGTGGCGCAGTCGACCGCCAAGGCGCTCGGCGGCCAGGCAAGCCTTCTAGCGGATGGCACACTGTCCCAGCCGTCGTACGTGATTACTGGCTCGACCTATGCCGATGTTGGTTCGGCCCTGTCCGCTGTCGATGGCCAGCTCGACCAGATCAACACGAACTTTTCTACCAATCTGAAATACGTCAAGGTCGTGTCGAGCGCGGGCACAGCGCAGGCTGGCGGCACCGAGTCGATTGCAATCGGCGGCAACGCACTCGCGACCAAGGCGAATTCGTTGGCAATCGGCGCAGGCGCTACGGCAGCCTTTGCCAATTCGACGGCGCTTGGCGTGAACGCAATCACGGATGCGGAAAACACGCTGTCTGTCGGCGCCAAGGGGCAGGAAGTGCGTATCACCCATGTCGCGGACGGTATCAATCTGACCGATGCGGCGACCGTGGGCCAACTGGATGCGCTGCAGACCCAGCTGCTGGCGAACGCCGCGTCTACCAGTGGTGTGAAGTCGATGATGCAATCCTCGGCTGCAGTGTTGAGTTATATCGCGGTGAGTTCGAAGGTAGTCCAGGGCGGCAACACGACAGCTTCGGACGATTTGAACGCCATGGCAATTGGCCCGATGGCGAGCGCTACGGGTGAGGGGGCCTTGGCAGTCGGCGCGGGCGCGATTGCCGGCAGCAGCGGATCGACCGCGGTCGGCACGACCGCTGCAATTGCGTCCATCAATGCTACGGCAATCGGCGAAGGTGCATCGGTTGGCGCGTACTCGGACAACGCGGTGTCGATCGGTTACAACGCCCGTGCTAGCGGCATGAACGCAACGGCAATGGGCACGACGGCAAGTGCCACGAGTATCGGTTCCGTTGCGATTGGCTATGGTTCGTTCGCGGCCCAGGCCGCCACGGGCGGCATGGCGCTGGGTCTGAACTCGACGGTTAGCGCAGCCAACGGCGTGGCGATCGGCTACGGCGCGATTGCCGACCGTGCCAATGCTGTCTCGGTGGGTAACTCCGGCCGGCAAAGCCAGATCATCAACGTGGCAGAGGGTACCAGCAATACCGACGCGGTAAACTTGGGTCAAATGACTGCAGCGATCAATGCTGCCGCCGGCGGCGGTTCGCCTGATGCTGTCATTTACGACACCCCGGCGCATGACAAGCTTACGTTGAACAACGGCGGCGCGGCGGTGACGGTGTCGAATGTGGCGGCAGGTGTTGCCAACAACGATGCCGTGAACGTTGGCCAATTGACGGCGATGGGCGCGAAGTTCGATACCAGCGGCAACCTGTCGAACGCATTCGTCGCGTATGACGATGCAAACAAGACACAGGTTACGCTCGGCGGTACGGGTTCAACCGTGCCGGTGGTGCTGGCGAACGTTGGCGCGGGGCAAGTCGCGTCGAGCAGCAAGCAGGCAATCAACGGTTCGCAACTGTACGGCGCGATGAGTAGTACAGCCGCCGCGTTGGGTGGCGGCTCGACGGTGAACTCGGACGGCCAGGTCAGCAAGCCCGTGTACACGATCGATGGTAATTCGTACAGTGGCGTCGACTCCGTAGTAAACGCCCTGAATGACAAAATCAAGACGGGTGGCAATGCTGACGGTGTGGCCTACGACACCTCAGCGCATGACATGCTGACTCTGGGCGGAGTAGGCGCCAAGACGCCGGTGACCATTGCAAACGTGGCCTCAGCTACGGCAGACGACCAGGCCGTGAACCTCAAGCAAATGAAGGACGCTGGCTTGAGCGTCGACTCGTCGGGCAACGTGACCAACTCGTTCGTCACGTATGACAACGCCGGCAAGACTACGCTGACCTTTAACTCGGGCGGCACACCGACCCAGTTGAAGAACGTGGCAACAGGCGTGGACGCGACTGATGGCGTCAACGTCGGGCAGATGCAGTCGTATGTCTCCACGTATGTCAACACCAATGGCGGTGGCGGTGGCGGCACGGCAAACGCCGTTGCCTACGACGATTCCTCGAAGAGCCAGGTGACGTTAGGCGGCACGGGGGCTCTCGCACCGGTCAAGCTGACGAACGTGGCGGAGGGCACCGCAGCGACGGACGCGGTCAACTATGGGCAGTTCTCGAGTCTCCAAAGCCAGTTGAACAACCTCCAGGCCGGCGATGGCACGGGCGGCAGCACGTACATCAACGTCGGCGCGCCGGGGGCGGGCGACAGCGGTACCGCTGCGGTCGCATCGGGCTCGGACTCCATCGCGATCGGTAGCGGTGCTGCGGCAACCGGCACGGAGTCGATCTCGATCGGCAAGGCCGCAGTGACGGCGGGTAACGGTTCGGTCGCGTTGGGTTCCGGCGCGACGGCTCCGAACACCAACTCGGTCGCGCTGGGTGCAGGCTCCACGACGGATCGCGACAACTCGGTGTCGATGGGAGCGGTCGGTGCGGAGCGCCAGATCACCAACGTCGCGGCGGGTACGCAGGGTACCGATGCGGTCAACATGAATCAGTTGAACAGTGCCATGGGCAACATGAACAACTCGATTCATAACATCGATCGCAACGCGGCCAAGGGTATCGCTTCGTCATCGGCACTGAACATCGTCACGCCGTATCTGCCGGGTCGCACCACGTTGAACGCCGGCATTGCCAACTACCGTGGCTACCAGGCTGTGGGTCTGGGCGTGTCTCGCTGGAACGAGAAGGGCTCGATCAACTACAACCTCGGCGTGTCCACCTCGGGCGGCAATAGCACCATCGTCCGCGCTGGTATCGGCATCGTCCTCGGCAACTAAGTAACGGCCGCAAGGCTTTGAATCGAAGCTTGAGACGTTAGCCGTCTGGGTCGCACGGGAAGCTTCCGTGCGACCCTTCCATGAGAGACAGACATGAAGTATTCATTAATTGCCATCGCGCTTGCCGCGATGCTCGCAGGATGTTCGTCGTCCGCGACACGCGATCGGCTGCAGATCCAGGACCCCACGGTTCTGCAAACCGGATTCACCGCGACGCAGAATCAGGCCTCCGGCGCGGTGACACCGCAGTGGATCGCGACCTACAGCGGCGTCAAGAACGGTGCCACGTTACGCTCGGTGAAGTCGCGTCTGACCGCACTGGGCGAGCGCAAGAATAACTATTTCGGCGACAAGGCGCAGTGCTGGCTGGACGCCGCCGCCGATGAGCGCTCGTTGCACGACGGTTGGGGTTTCGTCGAGGAGGCGCTGGTCGAGGCCAACCGCCTGACTGCGGCGCTGGAAACCGGGCAGGGACTCTCCGTCGACAATCCGGATTTACGGACCGCTGCGATGATCCGGCCGGATCTGTGGAAGCAGATTCTCGCTGCGAAGACCTCGCCGTTGTTCCCGCAGTGCCAGGAAGCACAGCGTCTGACGGCCTGTTCGGAAGTCGAGATGATTCACGCAGGTCACGAAGCGTGGACGCGGAACTTCGACGAGAGCCAGCGCCTCGTCGATGGCGTCGAGAGGGGTTTGCCAGGCATCGGCGCCGCGCTCCAGAGCTGCACACCGCCGCCGGTTGCCAAGACCGATCCGATCATTCCGTCGAAGGTGACGCTGCAAGCTGACGCGTCGTTCAAGTTCGATCGGGGCGATCTGGCGGGCATGTTGCCGACAGGCAAGGTCAAGCTCGACCAGTTGGTGCGTGACCTCGAACGGGTCGACGACGTAACGAGCATCCGCATCGAAGGCTTTACGGATCGTCTGGGCAGCGACAGCTACAACCGTCAGTTGTCAGCCAAGCGCGCTGAGACAGTCAAGCTGTACTTACAGAACGGCGGCGTCAAGATACCGATCATGGCGCGTGGCCGTGGCAAGGAAGATCCGGTGGTGCAGTGTAATGACCGCAACCGTCAGGCGTTGATTGACTGCCTCGCACCGAACCGGCGCGTCGAACTCGACTTTGCACGTGGTAACGGGCAGGAGTCGGTTGCGCCGCTGGGTCAGCGCACGCAATCCCGACGCTTGCTGCAAGGTCAGCAAGACCAGTGAAATCAGGAGTGGCCGGGCCCGCATGGCCGGCCATTTCCTTTATCGGTGGTACTTGAGATCAACATGAAGAGCGCGAACGATGTTCGCGCTCTTCTCTTACAGGGTTCGGAGCAAGAGTACCTGTGAGTCAACAGTGCTCAGATTGCTGCTCACCAAAACCGCCACCGCACGAGGTGAGCCGGTGTTTCTCAGACATCGATCGAAGCATCGTCATGGCAAATTGCAGCTAGGCAATTGCCATCGCTCATGCAGGAAAAATCTTTCCGATATTGCAGAAAATTCACCTTATGTTGCGGAAAAATATTTCCGTTAGCGTTGTTAATATTTAACTCTGGTTAAATTTGGGCTGGTTCGATTCGTTTTATGCCCATTGATTCAATATCAAAGGCGAGCTATAAATGAAGAGAATTGTGATTATCGACGACCACCCAATTATTCGGGGGACGATAGCCGGCGTGATCCACGCCGATCCCGAGCTGGACATGGTGGGAGAATGCGGCGACGGGGAAGACGGGCTGAAAATGGTGCTGACCGAATGTCCGGATCTGGTCATTCTCGATCTCGATTTGCCGCGGCTAGACGGTTTATCCCTGATCCGTCGCATTCGCGCGCAGAATCTGAAAACCAGTATTCTCGTTCTCTCCGCCAAGCCAGAACATGTTATGGCGAGTTATACGCGCAATGCCGGAGCCAATGGTTATGTCAGCAAAGGTCGGGAAATCAGCGAGCTGATTACGGCGCTAAAAACTGTGTTATTCGGCTATGACTGCTTCCCGGCGGATACGGCCGATCCCGCTGTCGGGAGCAGACTGAAGTCCTTGTCGACGCGTGAGGTGGAGGTGTTGCAGCACCTCGCGCGTGGTGCCAGCAATCGCGAAATCGCGACCCGTCTGTTTCTCAGCGACAAGACCGTGAGCACCTACAAGAGCCGTATCCAGGAAAAACTGGGACTCGGGTCGTTGGCGGCGCTGATCGAGTTTGCTTCGCTGCATAAGTTGATCGATTGAGTTTTGCGGGCTATGAACGACATGAGCCTGAGGGGTTCTTTGGTGGATGTGCATCGTCGTGCGCCGTTCGCCGTCGACAACTTCTCTCCCTCGCACGCCCATCGTGGACAGCAAACGGCGATCCGTTTGGCGACGCTATTGGGTTGTCTCTTTGCGTATGCACTGCTGTGCATGCTTCCGATTTATGCCAACGCTACACCGTCGATCGGCAGCGCATCACGCATGGTGCTCGCTAATGGTTCGCGCCAGGCATCAGCGCCGGGTGAACACGACGCCGCGGCCAGCCAGGCGCCGCCGGCTCGTGACGCCTGGGCGCACGAAGGCGCCATTCCCGGCACAACACCACACACGTCTGCTTCAAAATACAGTAAAGACGCCCTCACCGACCAGTCTGCACAGAGCGCGCCGGACGCCCGCACTGCCCAGGCTGCACCCGGCGCACGACAGCCGTGGATACCGGCGCTGGCATTGGCGCTGGCAGTTGCCGCAGTCCTGTCTCTCATCAGCACGTGGCGGTCCCGTGCAGCGCTCAAACGAGCAATCGAACAATACAAACAGATCACGAACGAATGGGCGCGCCGCTGCGAAGCCGCCGAAGCGGGAGCGCAGGCTGCCCGCATTGCAGCGAGCGGCGAGGCAAACGCCGACGTGATGGCCGCACAGTTGTGGCTTCGCGACGCAACGCTCCGGTATGTGAAAGCGCCGTTGTCCGCAGTCGCTGACCTGCTCGGCTCGCTTGACACAATACCTGCAACGCCCGCACAACGCCGGCAGTCAGCCGTGGTCCAATCCGCGTTGCGCACTTGGAGCCAAACGCTCGACGATCTGCTCGATAGCTCGCCGCTCGACTCACGCGCGGTGATCATCGAGGAAAGCGTCACAGACCTGCGTGCGCTTATCGATGGCGTCATCGCGCTGCTAGCGCCGTCCGCGACGCAACAAGGCGTGCGACTGAGTGCGAGCGTCGATCGTCAACTAGCCCATACGATCCTCGCCGACCCCGCTCGGCTCGGCCAGCTTTGTTTCCATCTGTTAAACCGAACGCTTCAACTCGGCGCGCATCGAGAGATCGTGCTCGTGGTGCGTATCGGCGCGCTGAATTCGAGAGCGCAGCGCATCCTCATCGGCGTGATGGAAACGGGGGCGACGAACACACCGGCCACGCCGCGGCCGCATCTCGGCTTGGTCGCCGGCAATCCGAGCACGGACACGAGCAAGGTACCGGATGGCAGTGAAGCCGAAGCCACCGCCGAAGCCGCCGACGCCGACGCCTATTTGCCGCTGTGTCGCATACTCGCTCAGCGTATGCGAGGCGAGCTTTCAATCACAAACGGCCCAATTTCGGACATTCATGCGAGCTTCGACGCGCCCTTCAAAGTCGAGCAGTGGGCACCATTGTCGCGACGCGAGCCAGGTGATACACCGCCGCGGCGTCCCCGGATAGTCACCAAATCTCGAGAGGCATCCTCAAGCCCAGCAAGCATCCTGCCCGAGCCTTTTGAACCTCGCTATCTGAACGCGCTTTCCGACGAAGGAGTGGATCTCCCCACCTTCCTCGACGGCTGGCGCCGGGCGATGGACGACGACCTCGCGCGCCTCAGCATCTTGCTGCATCTCCAGATCCATCCCGATCGTCAGCGCGCCCTGCTGCACAGGTTGAGCGGGGCGACGGGTCTGGTCGGCGCGCTTGGTCTGATGGAGGCGTTGCGCCACGCGAGCGTGTCGCCGCTGGAACAGAGTGCCGACTCGATCGACGCGCTGATCGACCGCACGAGAAACCTGGTCAGGCAGTTCGAAGCGCCGCCCCGCGCACACCGGAACACTCACCCATGAACCGACCGCTGGCTTTGATTCAAGGCAGGCTGGCGCACCCGAATGCGCGGTTGCTCCGTGGCTTGCCGCCACCTTATGGCGTGTATCGGGAGCCGGTGCGCCCGGCAACACAGCGTCGGCCGCAACCGGCATGTCAGGACACCGTGCGACGTATGTCGCCGCCGGAACCTCACACCTGGTTTGCGCCGGGCCGGAAGTTTCGCTTTTTCTACAAGTCGCCGCCACCGCGCGACTATTCCTCGCGCCTCGAGGCGGAACTGGCCGAGGCGCGCAATTACCTCGAGATGGACAAAGCGCGCGAGCGTGCGTCCCGTTTGGACCATGTGCTGGGGGCGACGCTCTTCGTCGCGTGCAGTATCGTGCTCGCGTGGCTGCTGTCGAGCAATGCTGCGCGCGACACTGGTAAGTTGGCAGCGGTGACGATAGCGGAGCCGGCCGTCACGACGCCAGGCGCTCCAGTTGCGGTCCGGCCACGAGCCTTGGGCAAATCGGCGCAGCCGGTCGCTGAGCTGATGCCGAACGTGGCACAGATAGCACCGTCGCCAGCCAAGCTCGCATCAGCAGGCGGACTTCGAAACGAGTCCAAACCGTCGCCGCAAACGGAACTGCTGGCCGCGCCGATACTCTTCGCACGGCACGCCGAACCACGCCCGGCTGCACGAGCATCGACCTACGACACGGCAAGCAGCTACACCGCCAAGGTGAACGTCAGGACCAAAGCCGCGGCCACGACCCCACACGACAGCCACCTACCAGCGGCCTACCCGATCGAAACGCTAGCCGACGACCACCAATCGCCGAGCCGCTCCCCACGTCCATCCATACCGCCCGCCGTGTTGGCGCAACCGGAACAAATAGTCCGCTCACCCGCTGCCGACGTCACCGTACAGGCCGCATTGCGTGATTGGGCCGCGCAGCAGCGGCACGCGCATGTCACGGCGCGAACGAACACAAACATCGCCAACGCCGCCAACGCCGCCAACGCCAGCCTCCTTGCTCCCGGCGAGCCCGACTGGAACACCCACCTGACCCAACGCCGAATCACCGATAATCCAACCGCCTTCGACACACCCAACACTCAATACTGACCGGCCATAAAAAAAGCCCGACCAGAGGTCGGGCTTCAAAATCGGCTGCGCCCTCCACAGGACGCAGCCCCTGCAAAACAGCCAAGCCGTTTGCTTCGGCTACAGAGCTAACCAGGCCGAGCTTAAGCAGCCAGCAGCGAGCGCAGCACGAACGGCAGGATCCCGCCGTGCTTGTAGTAGTCGACTTCGATCGGCGTGTCGATACGCAGCAGCACTTGCACGCGCTTCTCACTGCCGTCCTTGCCACGAATCACCAGCGTCACTTCCTGTTGCGGCTTGAAGTCCGCGCCCAGGCCTTCGATGTCGTACGTTTCTTCGCCGGTGATGCCGAGCGATTGCACGCTGTCCGAGCCCTTGAACTGCAGCGGCAGAACGCCCATGCCGACCAGGTTCGAACGGTGAATCCGCTCGAAGCTGCGTGCGACCACGGCCTTTACGCCCAGCAGTTGCGTGCCCTTCGCAGCCCAGTCACGCGACGAGCCCGTGCCGTACTCTTCGCCCGCGAACACGACGGTCGGCGTGCCGGCGTCGATGTACTTCATCGCTGCGTCGTAGATCGACTGTTGTTCGCCGCTCGGCTGGTGAATCGTCAGGCCGCCTTCGACGCGCGAGCCGTCGGCCTTCGCCGGGATCATCAGGTTCTTGATCCGGACGTTCGCGAACGTACCGCGCATCATCACGTCGTGGTTGCCGCGGCGCGAGCCGTAGCTGTTGAAGTCGGCCTTCTGCACGCCGTTTTCCTTCAGCCACTTGCCTGCCGGCGAATCTTCCTTGATCGAGCCTGCCGGGCTGATGTGGTCGGTCGTGACCGAGTCACCGAAGATGCCCAGTGCGCGCGCGTTCTTGACCGGGGCGATGCTGTCGGCCGGCGTCATCGAGAAGTCCTTGCCGAAGAACGGCGGCTCGGCGATGTAGGTCGACTTCGGCCAGTCGTAGACCTGACCTTCTTCGCCTTCGATCTTGCTCCACAGGTCGCCCTTCTTGGTGAGCTGCGCGTAGTTCTTGCGGAACGCTTCCGCGTCCAGCGCGAACTTGAGCAGATCGTTGACTTCTTCGCTGGTCGGCCAGATGTCGCCCAGGTAGATGTCGCGGCCGCCCTTGCCCTTGCCGACCGGTTCGGTCATCAGGTCGCGCGTGATGTTGCCGGCGATCGCGTAAGCGACCACCAGCGGCGGCGAGGCCAGGAAGTTCGCGCGGATGTTCGGGTGAATCCGCGCTTCGAAGTTACGGTTGCCCGACAGCACCGCTGCCGCGACGATGTCGTTCTTCGTGATCGCTTCGTTCAGTTCCGGCGTCAGGTCGCCCGCGTTGCCGATACAGGTCGTGCAACCGTAAGCAGCCAGCGTGAAGCCGAGCTTGTCGAGGTACTTCAGCAGGTCGGTCTTCGTCAGATATTCGGTGACGATACGCGATCCCGGCGCCAGCGACGTCTTGATGTGCGGAGCGACCGTCAGGCCGGCTTCGACAGCCTTCTTCGCCAGCAGGCCGGCGGCCAGCAGCACGCTCGGGTTCGACGTGTTCGTGCACGACGTGATCGCGGCGATCAGGATGTCGCCGTTCTTCACGTCGACGCCGTTGCTCGTCGTGTATTGCGCGTCCAGATCGGCTTCCTTCTTCGCAAAGCCGTTTTCCGCGACCGGCTTCGAGAACAGATCGCTGAAGGTCGACTTCACATTGCCGATTTCGATCCGGTCTTGCGGACGCTTCGGGCCTGCCAGCGACGGAGCGACCGTGCCCAGATCCAGCGTCACGACCTTCGTGAAGTCGATGTCGCCTTCCTTCGGAATGCCGAACAGGTTCTGCGCCTTGAAGTAGTTCTGGAACGCCGAGATTTCCGCGTCGGTGCGGCCGGTGCCCTTGAAGTAGTCGATCGTCTTTTCGTCGACCGGGAAGAAGCCCATCGTTGCGCCGTATTCCGGCGCCATGTTGCCGATCGTCGCGCGGTCCGGCAGCGACAGCGAGCGCGTGCCTTCGCCGAAGAACTCGACGAACTTGCCCACAACCTTTTCCTTGCGCAGCAGTTCGGTGATGGTCAGGACCAGGTCGGTGGCCGTCACGCCTTCGCGCAGCTTGCCCTTCAGGTTCACGCCGACCACGTCCGGCGTCAGGAAGTACACCGGCTGGCCGAGCATGCCGGCTTCCGCTTCGATGCCGCCCACGCCCCAGCCCACCACGCCGATACCGTTGATCATCGTCGTGTGGCTGTCGGTGCCGACCAGTGTGTCCGGGTAGTACACCGTATCCGCGCCGTCGGCCTTCTTGTGCACGCCGCGTGCGAGGTACTCGAGGTTCACCTGGTGAACGATGCCGACGCCCGGCGGCACGACCTTGAACGTGTCGAATGCCTGCATGCCCCACTTCATGAACTGGTAGCGCTCGTTGTTGCGCTGGAATTCCAGTTTCATGTTCAGATCGAGCGCGTTCTTCTCACGGAAGTGATCGATCTGCACCGAGTGGTCGACAACCAGATCGACCGGGACCAGCGGTTCGATCGACTTCGGGTTCTTGCCGGCGCGTTGTGCGACACCGCGCATTGCGGCGATGTCGGCGAGCAGCGGCACGCCGGTGAAGTCCTGCAGCACGACGCGCGCCACGACGAACGGAATTTCGTCGACGCGCGCTGCGGTCGGCTTCCAGTTTGCCAGTTGCGTGATGTGTTCTTCGGCGACCTTCTTGCCGTCGTAGTTACGCAGCACCGATTCCAGCACGAGGCGGATCGAAACCGGCAGGCGGTCGATCTTGATGTTCAGTGCCTTGCCGAGTTGCGGCAGGGAGTAGAACTTGCCTTTGCCGGAACCGCTGTCGAATTCCTTGAGCGTTTTGTGGAGGTTGTGGGCCATGGTGTTTTCCTTGGTTTGATCGCGGAACTACAGTACTGAACTAGATGACGTACAGATCGACGTATTCGTTGACCGGCATGGCTTCGAGCCTTGCCTGATCGAGCGACACGTCGAGAATCGCCAGTTGTTGCCTGACCGGAAAGCGCCGCGCGAGGTTGGTCCTGAACTTCTCGACCAGCAACGGGATGCCATCTTCGCGACGGCGCTTATGACCTATGGGGTATTCGACTACGACCTCGTCGAACTTCGATCCATCGTTGAATTCGAGCGTCAGTGCATTGGCGATCGAACGCTTCTCCGGATCGAGGTAATCCTTCGTGAACCGCGCGTCTTCGACACAAGCCATCTTTGCGCGCAGCACATCGATACGCGCGTCCTGCGCGATCGAATCTTCGTAGTCCGCGGCCGTCAGGCGGCCGTGGATCAGCGGCACGGCGATCATGTACTGGATGCAATGATCACGGTCGGCCGGATTGTTCAGCGGGCCTTTTTTATCGATGATGCGGATCGCGGCTTCGTGGGTGCGGATCGTGATTTTCTGAATGTCTTCGACGCGCTTACCGCACGCAGCGAGTTGCGCGTGCAGATTCATCGCGGCTTCCACTGCGGTTTGCGCGTGAAACTCGGCCGGGAAAGAAATCTTGAACAGCACGTTTTCCATCACGTACGAGCCGTACGGGCGCTGGAACCGGAACGGCTTGCCCTTGAACAGCACGTCGTAAAAGCCCCACGTCGGCGCGCTCAGCACCGACGGATAGCCCATCTCGCCGGTCTTCGAAATCAGCGCGAGGCGCACGGCGCGCGAGGTTGCATCGCCCGCGGCCCACGATTTGCGCGAACCGGTGTTCGGCGCATGGCGATAGGTGCGCAGCGCGTGCCCGTCGACGAACGCCTGCGACACCGCGTTGATCAGTTCGTCGCGGGTGAGGCGGAGCAACTGGCCGACCACGGCCGTCGACGCCAGCTTCACCAGCAATACATGATCGAGCCCGACCTTGTTGAAGGAATTTTCGAGCGCGATACAGCCTTGAATTTCGTGCGCTTTGATCATCGCGATCAAGACGTCTTTCATCGTCAGCGGCGTTTTGCCGGCTGCGATGGCAGTGCGCGAGAGCCAGTCGGCCGTCGCGAGAATTCCGCCGAGGTTATCCGACGGATGACCCCATTCGGCGGCAAGCCACGTGTCGTTGAAGTCGAGCCAGCGGATCATCGCGCCGATGTTGAAGGCGGCCTGAACCGGGTCCAGCTGGAACGACGTGCCGGGCACCTTCGCGCCGTTGGGGACGATCGTGCCCGGCACGATCGGTCCCAACAGCTTGGCGCAGGCCGGGTAGGAAAGCGCCTCGAGTCCACAGCCGAGCGTATCGACCAGACAGTGACGCGCGGTTTCCAGCGCGAGCGTGCTGTCGATCGGAAAATCCAGAACGTAATCGACGATATCGACGAGGACAGGGTCCGGGTCGGGTCGCACGTTGGAGATCGGAGCGGACATCGGGGAGCTGTTCCTGACGACGGTGATTAGTTAGCCTTGTTGATCGCGTTCGATTGCGTCGGAGCCGGTGCGCCTTGCATCATTGCCATCGTTTTGCATTCGTCGGCCAGACGCGAGCTGTCCTTGTCCTGGAACAGCATGGCCTTGGTCGGGATCACAACCAGATCCATGCCCGTGGCGGCATCGTGGAAACGGTCTGCGCCCGTGGTGGTCGCTTCGCGCGGCAGATTGTAATTTTTGTTCGCCCAGTGAACCGTGACGATCTGGTCACGCTTCATGTCGCCTTTCATTTCGAAAGCCAGACCGTCCTTGCACGCCCACTTTTCCGCGCCGTCCGGTACCGGATCGACCTTCGCTTCCTTGGCGGGGTTTTCCTTACGCTTGATCAGGCGGCGCGGCTGCGGGCGCTTTGCGACGGCCTTGGCAGCCGGCTTGGTGGTGGTCGCCGTTTGCGCGGCGGCGTCAGTCGCGACGGTCAGCATCGTCGTGGACAGGGCGCCAATCACGGCGGCGATCATCAGCTTTTTCATGGAGAAAACCTTTCTATCTAATTTCAGTTAAACATTGCGCGGGCTACCGGTCCTGGCGGCCGCGCGGGTTGAACTGCACGCGCTTAGAAAGCGCACAGCGACCGCTATTTTCTCCTATTTAGCGGCAGGTACTTCAAATTCTCCGGTCCGGTGTAATTCGCGCTCGGCCGGATGATCTTGTTGTCGACGCGC